>NZ_BMMV01000006.1 GCF_014646115.1 Streptomyces camponoticapitis
GAGACCGTACGCATCCACGGCCGCACCGTCGTCATGGTCACCCACGACCCGGTCGCCGCCTCCTTCGCCGACTCCGTGATCTTCCTCGCCGACGGCCGCCTGGCCGGACATCTCAACAGGCCGACCGTCGACGCCGTCGCCGAGCGCCTCGCGCACCTCGGCGACACCGTCAACCACCACCAGATGCCCGTGGGGGTCTGAGCGATGTTCACTCTGGCCATGCGCTCCATCGTCCAGCGCCCCGGGCGCCTCATCGCGACGCTGCTCTCCGCGTTCCTCGGCTCCGTCATCATCATGTCGTTCAACTCGATGCACGACACGGCCGGCGGCGCGGACATCGACGACCGCAGCTCCGAGACCCTCACCACCGCCGCGACGGTGGTCGGCGGCTACGGCACCCTCCTCGTCTTCTTCGCCATCGCCTCCACCCTCACCGTCAACGTCCGCCAGCGCCGCGAGGAGATCTCGCTGCTGCGCAGGACCGGTGCGACGCCGGCCCAGATCAAGCGGATGATCGTCGTCGAGTCGGCCGTCGTCGCGGTCGTCAGCATGCTGCTGGCGATTCTGCCCGCGAGGATCGGCGGCGAGCAGCTGCTCAACGTCTTCAAGGACACCGACCAGGTCGCCGGGAGCGTGGACTTCGTCTTCGGCCCGGTCGCCCTGATCTCCGGGGCGGGCGTCGGTCTGATCGCCGCGATCGGCGCCTCGTTCCTCGCGGTCCGCCGGGCCACGAAGGCGGCGGCGGGCGGCGGGGAGCCCCGTGGCCGGGGACGTCACGTCGCCGGCTTCGCCGCCCTCCTCCTCGGCATCGGCAGCGTCGCCTCCACCTTCGCCTTCGACAAGACGGACGACGCGCTCATGGCCGCCCCCGCCTACGGCGCGATCCTCGTCTCCGTGGGATTCGCGGTCTTCTCACCCGTCCTGCTGAAGTTCCTGCTCGGCAGGCTGGCACGCCCGATCACCCTGCTCACCGGCGCGAGCGGTTACTTGACCGTGCACAACATGCGCCAACGCGCCGCGCAGCTGTCCGGTGTGCTCATGCCGCTGATCCTCTTCATCGGCATGGCCACCGCCACGCTCTACATGCAGGCCGTCCAGAACGACGAGCTGGACACCTCGGGCATCACCCGGTCCGTCGACGACAAGAGCCTCGAAACGCTCAACTTCGTGGTGGTCGGGATCATCGTGGTCTTCGCCTGCATCATGCTGATCAACACGCTGTACGCGGCGACCACTTACCGCACCCGGGAGTTCGGCCAGCAGCGTCTCGCCGGGGCCACCCCGTTCCAGGTGCTCCGTATGGTCACCATCGAGTCCCTGGTCCTGACCGTGACCGGCGCCTTCTTCGGCACCATCGCCGCCGCGGCCGGAGCCGTCCCGTTCAGCCTCGTCCGGGTCGACGCGGTCCTGCCCGGCCAGGGCCCGGGGATCTGGCTGGCCATCGTCGGGATCGGTGCCGCGGCCACGGTCATCACGAGCGTCGGTACCGCGTACCGCGCACTGCGCACCCCAGCCGTCGAGGCGGTGTCGCTCGCCGCCTGATGCAACCCCCCGCTCAGGCGCGGAGATTGACACTCGCTCACGCCGCGAAGGGCAGTCGCATCCAGCGACTGCCCTTAGTGGCGTTCCCGGGGACCCGCCGAGCAGCGGGGCCGGTGCGGCCGGCCGGGATCTCTCAGGCCGACTCGGAACCGTTGATCTTCTCTATGGCCTGCCTGGCGTGTTCACCCGGAGTGCGGCCCGCGAGCGCCGACACCGGGGCCGGCGGTGGCGGCGCCCCGACGGGCCGGCCCGGTTCCTGCGGGGGCTTCGCGTGCGAGGCCGAGCGGCTGCGCAGCCGGTGGCTGACCGCCTCGTCGAGACTCACGGGACGCTGCATCTGGTGCGCCAGGCGCCCGGCCTCCTGACCGAGCGCGGCGACATCCTCCCACTGGAGACGGACGACGAGGCGGAGCTCGGCCTCGCCGTCCGGGAGGGCTTGCAGATTGCTGAAGTCGTTCATGGGCCGGTCTCCTCGACATGACAGGGGCGAAGGTGCACAGAGGGATACGGGCAGCTCCCCCGGCATGTTCAGGAACCCGGCCCCGGTACGCTGACCGTTCTATGCGCCGCTTCCCCCACACCCACCCTTCGCAGCGCGGCCGGACCGTCGTCCTCGCAGCTCTGGCCGTCGTGACGGCCCTCGCGGGCGCCGGGGGCTGCGCGGCCGAGACCGGGGCCCGGGACGGCGGGCCGGCGCCCACCCTCTCGCCGCCGGTCAGCTCGGCGCCGCTGTGGCCCGACTACGCGCCGCCGGTGCCGCCGACGGACTTGGACGCCGCGGCCAAGCGCGCCCTCCAGCGCTATCTGCCGGTGAAGAACGTCACCGTACCGGCGGGAGGGCTCAGAAAACTGCCGGTGCGGCGGCTGCTGACGAACGACCCCAACGTGCCGGAGTTCGTACGGGCGGCGGTCCGGAACTGCCCGGGAGCCACGTGCGGTCTGCGCGACCCCGTCTACCAGGACCTGACCGCCGACGGACGGGACGAACTGGTCGTGGCGCTGGACGAACCGGCCTCCGGCCTGACGCTCGTCCAGGTCTACCGGGCGTCGGGCGACACCGTACGGCCGGTGCTGATCAGCTGGGGACCGATCGGTCTCACCGGCGAGACCTTCGGCACGGACCTGATCCTGATGTCGGCCGGCCAGAAGGGCCGGGTCACCACCCGCTACCGCTGGAACGGCGACGTGATGACCGTCGAGAATCCGTGGAACACCTCGGACGACGCGGGGGCGCCCGACCCGCTGGCTCCCGAGACGGCCGCGCCGAGCGAGAAGAGGCCCGTTCCGCAGGCGCCACCGGCCGGCCCGGACACGGGTGCCGGTCCGGACAGCGGGGTGCCGGCACCGTGATGAGGTCGGCACGTCCGTCCCCGCCCGCCACGGCGGCGGAGGCGCATCTGCTGCTGGTCGAGGACGACGAGGTGATCCGCAACACCGTCCGGATGCTCCTCGAACGGTACGGATTCACCGTGTCCACGGCGGGCGACGGGCTCACTGGGCTGGAGGTGTTCCGCGAGACGGAACCCGATCTGCTGCTGCTCGACGTCATGCTGCCCGATCTCGACGGCATCGGACTGTGCCGCCGGGTGAGGGAGTTGAGCCTGGCACCGATCCTGATGATGTCGGCGCGTGGTGACGCCCTCGATGTCGTCGCGGGGCTGGAGGCGGGCGCCGACGACTATGTGGTCAAACCCTGCGAGAGCGCGGTCCTCGTCGCCCGGATCCGGTCCCTGCTGCGCCGGGTCTCCTTCGCGCCCGCCGGAGCGGGAGCGACCGCCGGAGCGGGAGCGACCGCCGGGGCGGGCGGCCGCGCGGGCGACGGTGGGCGGGCGGACACCGGCGTGCTGGCTTTCGGCGATCTGACGGTCGACACCCGGGGCATGGAGGTACGGCGGGCCGGGCGGGTCGTCGCGCTGACACCGACCGAGCTGCGGATGCTCCTCGAATTCGCCGGTTCACCCGGCGTCGTACTGGAGCGCCGCACCCTGCTCAGCCGGGTGTGGGATCACGCCTGGCACGGTGACACCCGGGTCGTCGACCTCCATGTGCAGCGCCTGCGGGCGAAGATAGGCGCCGACCGGATCGAGACGGTACGCGGCTTCGGCTACAAGTTGCGGCGCTGACCATGCCTCTGAGATGGCGGATCGCGGCACTGGTGGCGGCTGCCGCGTGCGCGGTCGCCGCGGCGGTCGGCGTGCTGGTGCACGAGTTCTCCCGGGACCGTGAGCTGTCGCAGGCGCGGGAGGCCGCCCGGGTCACTCTCGACCGGGCCGCGGCGACGTACGCCCGTACCGGCGACGTCCAGGGGTCGGGCGCGGCCCTCGACGCGCCGGGGCTGCCGGGCGGTCTGAGGGGCCTGGTCGTGAAGGGGCGCCGGGGAACGGAGTTCACGGCCGGGTCCGACGGGCCCGCGATGTGGGCGGCCCGTCCCGCCGGGAGCCGGGTGCTGTCCGTACGTGTCGACATGAGCGGCACGATGCGCGACATCGGCGCCCTTGACGCCAGCATCGTCGTGGCCGGTCTGATCACCACGGCCGTGGTGCTGCCGCTGGGCGTGCTGACCGCCGCGCGGATGAGCCGCAGGCTGCGTACGGCGGCGGGTACCGCGCGCCGTATCGCCGCCGGGGATCTGGACGCGCGGATCGCGGCGGGGCCGCGGCCCCGGGACGAGATCGCCGACATCTCCACGGCCGTGGACACGATGGCCGGCGCGCTCCAGAAGCGGCTCCTCGGCGAGCAGCGCTTCACCGCCGATGTGGCGCACGAGCTGCGTACGCCGCTGATGGGGCTGGTGACGGCGGCCGAGCTGCTGCCGGAGGGTGAGGCGGCCGGGTATGTGCGTGACCGGGTGCGGGTGCTGAGCACGCTGGTCGAGGAGTTGCTGGAGATATCCCGGCTGGACGCGGGGGCCGAGCACGCGGATCTGTCGCCGTGTCCCGTGGGACCGCTGGTGCGCGATGTGGTGGCGCGTGCCGGGCTGGAGTCGGAGGTCCTTCAGGAGAGGGGGTCGGACGGGGTGCCCGCCTCGGTACGGACGGACTCACGGCGGCTCGAACGCATCCTCACCAATCTGGTGGTCAACGCGCACCGGCACGGCCGGGCCCCCGTCGTGATCACGGTGTCGGACGACGGCAGGACCGTGACCGTACGCGACCACGGACCCGGCTACCCCAGGACCCTCCTCGACGACGGCCCGCAGCGCTTCCGTACCGGCGCCCGCGAGCGCGGTTCGGGTCATGGGCTCGGCCTCACGATCGCGCTCGGCCAGGCCCAAGTCATCGGCGCCTCGCTGGAGTTCGGCAACGCGCCCGGCGGCGGCGCACTCGCCACACTGCGGCTGCCCGAGCGGACGTGTCCGGCGTTCGAGGACGAACCGCCCGCCGAGGCGCGCCCGTTGGACCGCTGATACACGGCTGATACATCTCCGCGCGGCAGCCGACACGTTCCTTCGCCCTGACGAAGATCTTCGGCGCGAAGGATGACGCCATGCGTATGCGTATGCGTCTCCGTCGTCTCCTCACCTGGCGCAAGGCTCTGATCGCCTTCGTCTCCCTGTGCCTTCTGGTCCTCGCGGCGTTCACCGTGCTGTACCTGGTCATCGACATCCCGAGACCCAACGAGCAGGCGAAGGCGCAGAGCAACGTCTACCTGTTCGGCGACGGGAGCAGACTGGCCCGTACCGGCGAGGTCAACCGCGAGTCCGTGCCGCTCGACCGGGTGCCCGAGGATGTGCGGCGGGCGTTCGTCGCCGCCGAGAACAAGGACTTCTACAGCGACTCCGGTGTCTCCCTCTCCGGCACGGCGCGCGGCGTCTTCAGCACGCTGACCGGCGGCGGCAAGCAGGGCGGCTCGACCATCACGCAGCAGTATGTGAAGAACTACTACCTCAGCCAGGAGCAGACGGTCACCCGCAAGGTGAAGGAGTTGTTCATCTCCCTCAAGGTGGACCGGCACAACTCGAAGGACGACATCCTCGCGGGATATCTCAACAGCAGTTACTACGGCAGGCTCGCGTACGGCGTGCAGGCGGCCGCGCGTGCTTACTACGGCAAGGAGGTCGAGGACCTCGATGTCGAGGAGGGCGCGTATCTCGCGGCGCTGCTCCAGGCGCCCAGCCAGTACGACTGGGCCGTCGCCTCCCCCGCCGACAAGAAGAAGGCGAAGGCGCGCTGGGGCTATGTGCTGGACAACATGGTCGGTGAGGGGTGGCTCGACAAGGACGACCGGCGGCGGATGCGTTTCCCGGTGCCGGTGGCGCCCAAGGCGTCGGCGGAGCTGGCCGGAGAGGCCGGCTATCTCGTGGACACCGCGCGGCGCGAGCTGATCGCAGCGGGCGTCGGCGAGCAGGAACTGGCGGGCGGCGGCTGGCGGATCACTCTCAGCATCGAGCCGGACAGACAGCGGGCGCTGCGCGAGGCCGTGACCTTCGGGCTCACCTCGTCCGACCGCGGTCCGGAGCCGAGGGCACCACGGCGGGATCCGGACCGGCAGGCGGGCGCGGTGTCCGTGGACCCGAAGACCGGACGGATCGTGGCGCTGTACGGCGGCGACGACTACTTCAAGCACTACCTGAACAACGCGACACGCGCCGACTACCAGGCGGGTCCCACGTTCGCGCCGGTGGTTCTCGCCTCGAAGATCGAGGCCGAGGAGAACGGCCGTTCGAGGGCCGACCAGGACATGATCAGGCAGACCGCGAAGAGGCTGGGAATGACGGCGGACCCGGCCGGATTCGCCGCGCCGCAGGCGACGTCCCTCGGGCTGATGGGCGCGAGTCCCCTGGAGATGGCCGGGGTCCACGCCACCCTGGCCAACGACGGCAAGAAGGTCACCCCGTCGATCGTGAAGTCCGCGCGGCGCGGCGACCGGACCGTCGATCTGCCGGACGCGACCGGCGACCGGGTGGTCGGCAGCACGTCCGCCACGTTCGCGCACGCTTCCGTCTCCGGTGGAGCACGGCCGGCGGGGACGACATGGCCGGAGATGTCCGTCCCGCCGCTGGGGGATGCCGCCCGGGTGAGCGGCCGCACGGGTGCCTCGGGCCACACCGACGACCGGAAGGCGGAGTGGTTCATCGGTTCGACGCGGGACGAGGTGACCTCGATCGCGCTGTTCGGGGAGAGCGCGAAGACGGGGAAGCAGGTCACGCTCACGGGCGTCGGGGACGAGCCCGCGGAGCGCGTCTGGAGTGCCTACCTGAAGGCTACGGTCTCCGAACCGGCCGACCACCAGGGTTCTTGACGGTACGTCAGGATCGGGTGCGCCCGCCCCGCCCCACCCCCGTTCGGAGGGCGGGACGGCGCGCACCGTCCGTCACGCCGGCCACCGGGACGTCAGTCGCCGGCCCCGGGCCGCTCGTCCAGCTCGTCAGGGAACTCCCGGTCACCGGCGCGGGGTGTCTGAGGGCCGTGACTCGTCATGATGACCGTCTGCTCGACCCGTACCATCCGGAACACGTCCTCCGCGATGATCACCTGGTCCTCGCCGCGTTCCACCGCGTCGGCCGCCCGGCCGAAGCGGCCGGCGAACTCCCCGGCGTGCGCGCCGCGTGCGCGCAGGACGGCGCCGAGATCGAGCCGCGCCTCCTCCTCGAAGGGCACGGCCGGGAACAACTGCCGCCAGCCGCCCTCCTCGTGGACCATCGCGGAGTAGGCCGTGTAGTGGGAGACGGACATCCGCTCCCACTCGGGACCGTCCACCCGGAACTCCTTGCGGAGCTCCTCCTCACGCTTCCCGACCTCCAGCAGCCGCCGTGCCGCCGCGTCGTCGAATCCCTCTTCTGCGCTCGCGTCCATCCCCCCAGCGTGCCGCACCCCACGGCACAGGGCGCGGCGATTCAGCTATATGCCGAGGTCCGAACGCCGGGGTCAGGGGTCCATACCCCGGTGCGCGCGACGTCCGCGGCGAACTCGGTGAAGTCCTTGGGCTTACGGCCCAGGGCCTCCTCGACGCCGTGCACGAGATGCGCGTTGCGCCCGTCGGTGATCAGCTCGAACAGGTCGGCGAAGTCTTCCGGGGCGCCGACCGAGACGAGGAAGTCGCGGTAGTCCTGAAGCTCCACGGGCGCGTAGACGATCTCCCGGCCGGTGGCCTTGGACAGTTCGGCCGCGATCTCGGCGAAGCCGAGCAGCCGGGGTCCCGAGAGCTCGTACGTCCTGCCGATGTGGCGGTCGTCGGTCAGTGCCGCGACGGCGACGTCCGCGACGTCGTCCACGTCGACGAAGGCCTCGACCGCGTCTCCGGTCGGCAGTGCCAGCTCTCCCATGAGCACGGGCTCCAGGAAGAAGCCCTCGTTGAAGTTCTGGCTGAACCAGCTCGCCCGGACGACGGTCACGTCCCCGCCGCTGTCCTTCACCTTGCCCTCGGAGATCAGGGCGCCTTCCTCTCCCCGCCCGGAGAGCAGGACCAGCCGGCGCGCGCCCCTGGCTACGGCGCGCTCCGCGAAAGCGCCCACGGTCTCGGCCGCCCCCGGGAAAGCGAGGTCCGGGTAGTACGAGAGGTAGACGGCTCCGACGCCCTCCAGCGCGGCGTCCCAGGTGCCGGGCTCCTCCCAGACGAAGGGAATCTCGCCGCCCCGCGAGGCGACGCGCACCGGCAGCCCGCGCCCGGCGAGGAGCGCCGCCACCCGTCGCCCCGTCTTGCCCGTACCGCCGGTGACCAGGGTGGTCCTCGCGTCCGCTGCGGGCGTGTTCTCGGTGTTGTCCGTGTTCTGTGTCATGGCTCAAGTCAAGTACGGGGCGGGCCGGCCCGACATGGTCGAGAAGCTCACGCGCATAAGCGTGCGTCCAGGGCGCGCGGTCGAGTTGCCCGGCTCCTTCGCGCCCGCCCCGACCTTGCTGTGCGGGGCGGGCGATCAGCCCTGTACGGCGGCCAGTTCGCGCACGGTCGCCATGTCGCTGAAGGGGATCAGCGTGTCGCCGACGGTCTGGTACGGCTCACTGCCCTTCCCCGCGATCAGCACGATGTCGTTCCTGCCCGCCGCCGACAGGGCGAACTCGATGGCCGCGCGGCGGTCTGCGTACCGCTCGAAGCGGGTGCCGGTGCCCGCCAGTCCGGGCGTGATCTGGTCGAGGATCGCCTCGGGGTTCTCGTGCCGGGGGTTGTCCGAGGTGAGGACGCACAGGTCGGAGTGGGTGCCCGCGATCTCGCCCATCCGCGCGCGCTTGGTGGTGTCACGGTCGCCGCCGCAGCCGAACACGGTGATGACCCGCTCCGTGGCGAAGTCCCGGATGGTGCTCAGCACCTTGTCGAGCGAGTCCGGGGAGTGTGCGTAGTCCACGATGACCGATGTGCCGCGCGGGGTCTCGAAGCGTTCGAAGCGCCCGGGGATCGGGGGCATCCGGTCGAGAGCCGTGACCAGTCCGCGCAGGTCGTGCCCCAGGAGATGGCAGGCAGCGACGGTCGCGAGCGCGTTGGCGACGGAGAACCGGCCGGGTACGGGGATCGCCGCCGGGTACTTGCGGCCCGCGTGGTGCAGCGTGAAGCGCGTACCGAACGCGTCCATCGTGAGGTCGGTCGCCCGGTAGTCGGCGTCGGTGTCCAGCGCGTAAGTGGTCACCGCGCCGGGCATGAGGGCGCCGATCCCGGCGCCCACGGCGTCGTCGGCGTTCACCACGGCCCGTCGGCAGAGCCCTTGGAACAGGCGGAGTTTGGCGTCCCGGTAGTTCGCCATGGTGCCGTGGTCGTCCAGGTGGTCCTGCGTGAGGTTGGTGAAGATGCCGACGTCGATGTACGAGTGGTCGACCCGGTGGGTCAGGAGCCCCATGGATGTGGCCTCCAGTACGACGGTGCTCACGTCGCGGTCGCGCATGACACCGAGCAGGTACTGGAAGTCGGGCGACTCCGGGGTGGTGAGCACCGACCGTGGCATGGGGATCAGTTCGTCCCCGATGCGGCTGCCCGCCGTGCCGATGACACCGACCACGGCCCGCTCGGCGATCCGCAGCACGGACTCGACCATGTACGACACGGATGTCTTGCCGTTGGTCCCGGTGATGGCGACCATGTCCATCGCGAGGCCGGGGTCTCCGTGGTAGCGGGAGGCGACGAGGGCGGCGGCGGTACGGGTGTCCGGGACGCGTACGACGCAGACGGCCGGGTCGGACGCCCACGCGGCCACGGGCAGTTCGGCGGTCGCGGCTTCGACGAGTACGGCGACGGCGCCGCGTGCGAGCGCGGGTCCGACGGATTCGGAACCGCCCTCGCGGTGGCCGGGGACCGCGATGAACAGCGATCCGGGTGACACCCGGTCGGCGTCGAAACAGGCTCCGGCGGTGATGGCCGTATCGGGGTCGCCCTGCAGAATCTCGTGGTCGTGTCCGGCGAGCAATTCGCTCAGCTTCACAGGGGATCCTCTCGGAGGTACGGCTCGGCCACCGTGCGGCGGTCACCATGGGGGTACCGACGGCACGCCGGAGCGTCACGGGGGTGGGGCGCGGGTGCGGGGTGCGGAGTGCGGGTGTCGCTGGTCGCTGGGGAGCGCGATGCGGCTGGGGGGAGCGGGCGGCTCTGCACGAGAGTGCGTTCGAGAGGAGGACGCCTCGGGGCGGAATCCCACCGGGCGTCGGAGGCCGGGAACGGTGTCGACGTCGCCGGCCGTGGTCGGCGTTGCTAGCCGTGGCCGTGCAGGGCGTGGCACAGGGCGAACCAGGCCGGTCGAAGGCCCTCCGTCGCGGCGTGTGTATTACCCATGAGTGCAGTGTACGGCCCGTACGGCTGTCCCGGCTCCGTCGTCCCGGGGGAAAACCGCCTGCGGCGGGCGCGGCCGGAGACGCGGGAACGCCCACGGCCGGTGGCCGTGGGCGTTCCATCGGTGGTGTCCGGCCGCCGCGCCGTGGGCGGGCCGCCCGCCCTCAGACCTTCCGGCCTGTGCCGCCGCCGCCCGCCGCGACTTTGATGCCGCCGGTGATCTCGTCCATCACGGGCAGCTTGGGTGCCTTGTCGTTGATGTCGAATCCGGAGCGCACGATGATCAGCATGTCCTGTGCGCCGGGGGCGGGTGAGGGGAAGGCCAGGGACTGGACGTACCCGTCGTCCCCCTTGCCGGTGACGACCTTCCACCGCACCAGATAGCCCTTCTTGCCGGCGACGGTCACCGCCTCGGACTTCAACTCCGTGTGTGAGGAGATCTTTCCGTAGCTCTCGCCGCCGTAGGACTCCTCGGCGTTCTTCTTGATGTCGCTCTCGGCCGCCGCCCTCGCGGTGGTGGCCTTGATCTCCAGCGCCACCGCCGGGAGGGAGTTGACCCCGCCGCGTACGCAGGACTCCTCCGGGTTTCCGGGGCACGGGTGCTCCCCCGTGCTCACTCCGGCGCCGACCGGGCCCGACTGGCCGGTCCAGCCGTCCGGTACCGGGATGCTGATGCCGCTGGCCATGTCGGTCGCGTAGCCGTCCTCGGTCGGTATCTCCTGCTGGGGTCCGCCTTCCCCGCCCTCACCGCCGTCGGGCGCACCGGGGTCGCCGGGCGGCTGTGAGTCGCCCGGGCCGGGCCGGTCCTCCTGGCCGGGCTTGCTGGGGCCGGTGGAGGGGTTCGTGCTCGCCTTGTCCACCGAGTTGTCGCCGTCGTCGCCGAGGAGAAGGAAGCCGCCGACGACTGCCAGTACCACCACGGCCGCCGTGGCGGCCAGGGCGATCCGCCGGCCCCGCCTGTTGGCGGACGGGGGCGGCGCCGCCGGGTAGGGCGGGATGCCGGGCGAGCCCAGCTCGGAAGGCGCGCTCCAGGCCGCGGCCGAGTCTGGCCGGACCATGTCGGTCCAGGCGGATCCGTCCCACCACCGTTCCTGAAGCGGGCCTTCACCTTCATGTCCTGGGTCCGGATACCAGCCGGGCGGAGTCGTCTGCGTCACGCACTCACCATAGGCATACGGTCCGACGAAGCTGGTGAGAGGCCCATGAGAAATCGGCGGACCTCACGCCCCGGCCGGTGGCACGATCCCGCGGATCACCCCCAGCGACACCAGGTCCTGGGGACGCACCTTGAGCTGGTCGGCGGTGGCGCGGGTCTGATCGGGGGGCCGTTTGAGGATCGCCGTCGCCAGTTCGGGTGCGATGACGGAGAAGTAACTGTCGGGTGTGGCCCAGGTGTTGCCCGGCGCCGCCAGCGCCAGTGCCCCGCCCGAACCGCCCTCGCCGATCAGCAGACTGGTGACGGGCACGCGGGCGGTGGCCACGGCGGCGAACAGGTCCGCGATCGCGGCCCCCGCCCCGGAGCGTTCCGCCTGCGCGTCGTTCGCGGCGCCCGGTGTGTCGATGAGCGTGAGGACGGGCAGCCCCAGCCGGTCGGCGAGCCGGACCAGCCTGGCGGCGGTGCGGTAGCCGGCCGGGAGGGTCGCGGTGCCGCACTGGGCGGCGTACGCGACCGTACGGCCGTCGCGCTCGCCGAACCCGCACAGCGTGCCGGGGTCGGTGCCCCCGGCGCGATCGCCGTTGACGGATTCGCGGGTGGTGAAGTACGCGTCCAAGTACGCCTCGGCGCGGGGCCGTCGCGGGTCGCGGGCCAGACTCACCGCGTCCCAGCCGGTGGCGGGCGGGGCCGCGTGCCCGAGCGCGGCGGGCGGCTCGGCCGCCCGCACCGGGCCGGAGCCGGCCCCGGCGGTGCCGCCCGTCAGCAGCGCCAGCCAGCGGCGGACGGTGTCCCGCAGGTCCTCGGGCCTTACCACCGCGTCGATATGACCGCCCGTCAGCTGCGATTCGGCGGTGTACGCGTACGGGTCGGCGTCCGGGGGCCTGACCCGCGAGCCCGCGAACCCGATCTGGGCGCCCGGCAGGGCAAGGATCACATCCGCGCCGGCGCCGAGGGTGGCCCAGCCGCCGCCCGTCGTGGGGTCGCGCACCACCGCGATCTGAGGCAGGCCGGCCGCCCTGGTGAGCGCCGACTGCCCTGCCACCCGCTGGAGTTGGAGGAGCGCGAGCATGCCTTCCTGCATGCGGCTGCCACCGGTCGCGATCAACGAGACGACGGGCAGCCGCCGTTCGCGGGCATGGGTGTACGCGGCCTCCAGCCGGTCCCCGGTGCGCTCCCCCAGCGATCCGCCGAGGTAGCCGAACTCGAAGGAGATCAGGACCGCTTCGGTGCCGCCGACGCGGCCGGTGCCGCAGATGACGGACTCGTCCTCACCGGTGCGCATCGCCGCGCGCGCTCGCGACTCGTCGTACCCCTGCCAGGCGAGGGGTCCGTCCGGGGGGAGGGTGTCCTTCGGCATGGGCAGTTCGGTGAAGGCGGCCGGCCCCGGCGGACCGCCTCGCGCGGTGGCCCCGGTGAGGAAGGCGATCGCCTGTCGGGCGCTCATGCGCTCAGCCATGGAGGGACCGCTTCATGATCTTGCCCATGTCGTTGCGGGGCAGTGCCTGGAGATACCGCACGGTGCGCGGCCTCTTGTGCGAGGCGAGCTGGGCCGCGACGTGCGCCGCCAACTCCTCGGCCGACGGCGGGGCATCGGCCTGTACGGGGACGATCCAGGCGACGATGCGCTCCCCCAGGTCCTCGTCGGGCTCCCCGGTGACGGCCGCCTCCCGTACCCCCGGATGCTCCAGCAGCACGTTCTCGATCTCACCGGCCCCGATCTTGTAGCCGCCGCTCTTGATCAGGTCGGTGGCCTTGCGGCCGACGATACGGACGTAGCCGTCGGGGTCGCGGATCGCCATGTCCCCCGTACGGAACCAGCCGTCGTCGAAGGCGGCCTCGGTGGCGTCCGGGCGGTTCAGATACTCGGTGAAGAGGTTCGGGCCGCGCACCTGGATCTCTCCGACGGTGTCGCCGTCGTAGGCGGTGATCTCCGCGCCCGCCTCGTCGACCAGCCGCAGTTCGACTCCCGCCAGAGGTACGCCGACGGTGCCGGCGCGGGGTTCGCCGTCCGCGCGCACGCTGGTGTTCATCAGGGTCTCGGTCATCCCGTAGCGCTCGATGACGCGGCGTCCGGTGGCCGCCCCGATGCGCTCGTGGTCGTGCACGGGCAGCGCGGCCGATCCCGACACCAGCAGGCGAGCGCCCGCGAGGGCCTTCGCGAGCTCCGGATCGTCGGCGAGCGCCTCGGCGATGCGGTGGTACATCGTCGGTACGCCGAAGAGCATCGTGGCCCCGGAGGACAGCTCACGGGCCACCCCGTCCGTGGAGAACCTGCCCAGATGACGTACCGAGCCGCCACGCCGCAACGGGCCGAGGATGCCGAGGATCAGGCCGTGGACATGGAAGAGGGGCAGCGCGTGGACGAGTACGTCGGCGTCGGTCCACTGCCAGGCGTCCTCCAGCGCGTCCAGGGTGGCGGCGACGGCACGGCGCGGCAGGACGACGCCCTTGGGAGGGCCTGTGGTGCCCGAGGTGTAGACGATCAGCGCGGGTGATTCCGGGGCCGGCTCGTCGGGCAGCGCCCGGTCCACCGGGTCCGTGACCTCGGTGCGGTCCGTGCCGACGCGCGGCAACTCGGCAAGGATCGGGGGGAGTTCGACGCCGCTTTCGGCGAGGACGAGGGCCGGTGAACTGTCCGTCACGATGTGCGTCAGCTCCCGCTCGCCCGTCTTGGGGTTCACCGGCACGACCGGCACCCCCGCCAGGAGCGCGGCCACCACGCCCACCGCCGTACCGAGGGTGGGCGTGGCCCAGACGGCGACCCGTGGCGCGCCGACGATCCTGGCGGCCAGGGCACCGGCCGCGGTGGCCAGTTCGGCGTGGCTCAGTGCCTGGTCGCCGAAGCCCAGTGCGGGCCGGGTGGAACGCGCCGCGAGGGCCGGGAAGAGAGGGGACACGCGTCGTTCTCCTTGCTGTCGACGAGTCTGACCGGTCGTCATGGGGACGGGGTCATCCGAAGCCTGGCACGACGAGCACGAGCCATACGGCCGCGGGCACCACCGCCACCACGATGCCTCCGTACACCATCAGCTGCCGGAAGAAACGCTCCCGGTCGACATCGGGCGCCGCCGCCAGCACCAGGGCGCCGTTGGTGGAGAAGGGACTGACGTCGACGACGGTCGCGGAGACGGCGAGCGCGGCGATCATGCCCACCGCCCCGATCTCGCCCTGGGCGAGGAACGGCACGGCGAGCGGGATGAGCGCGCCCATGATGCCGACGGAGGAGGCGAAGGCGGAGATGACGGCGGCTATGTAGCAGAGCAGGACGGCGGCGAGCAGCGGCACTCCGATGTCGCTGACGGCGTTGCCCGCGTAGTCGATGGTGCCCATCTCCTCCAGGACGCCGACGTAGGTGAGGACACCGCAGATGAGCAGCACGGTCGGCCAGGCGACCTCGCCGACGGCCTTGCGGCTCGTGTCGGGCCAGAAGGCGCTCAGGACGACGGCGAGGGTGATCGCGCAGAGCCCGGCGTCGAGGTCGAACACGAGGACGGCGACGACGAGGGCGGCGAGGGCGGTGAGCGTGGCGATACGGGCGGGAGTGAGGCCCGAGGCGTCGGCCGCGAGGGCGCCGTCGCCGTTGTCCGTGTCCTTGCCCTTGTCCTTGTCCGTGTCCTTGCCGTCGCTCTCGGCGGCACTCCCGGTGGCGAGGTCACGCCCCTTCAGTTTCAGTCCGCCGAAGAGGACGAAGACGATCGCCGCGATGATCAGGTTGACGACGAGTGAGGCGAGGAACAGCACGAGTTCGTTCCCGGGCAGGTTCTCGCGCTCCACCACCCCGTTGACGATCGAGCCGTAGATGCTGATCGGCGAGAAGCCGCCGGCCTGGGCACCGTGCACGACGAGCGCGCCCATCAGCAGCGGGCTGATCCCGTACCGCGCGGCGAAACTCAGCGCGATGGGGGCGACGATCGCGACGGCCGCCGGGCTGACGGCGCCGATCGCGGTCAGCGCTCCGGTGAGGGCGAACATCACCCAGGGGATGAGTGCTATTCGGCCGCGTACGAGCCGGATCGAGGCGTGCACCAGCCAGTCGGTGGTGCCGTTGGCGCGTGCGATGGCGAAGAGATACGTGACACCGACGAGCACCACGAACAGGTCGCCGGGGAATCCGGCGAAGATACCGTCCGCGTCCAGGTCGGCGACGAGTTCGCCGACTCCGAAGGCGGCGGCGAACGCGAGCGCTCCCATGTTGATCGAGCGGGTCGTGGCGATCACGAAGACGACCACGAGTACAAGGATCGAGATCAGTTCGGCGGACATCGGGGGCTCCCGTCCCTGGGTCCCGTTGATTACAGGCCAATCGGCATTGGCCAAGTGGCTGGACCACTTTGAACATCGGTCCACCGAGGCGTCAAGGGATCCGACAGGAATTGGCTCAGCCACTTGGCCGCGGTGTTAGGCTGCGAAAGACCAGGTATGGGGGGTTCGTGTGTCCGACGCACTGCGGCCGATGACCCGGCCGCGACTGTACGAACAGGTCCTCGACAGACTCCGCCGCCATGTCGCGGACGTCGATCTGCGGGCGGGCGACCGACTGCCGCCGGAGCGTGAACTCGCGGGGCGGCTCGGCGTCAGCCGCGCGTCCGTGAAGCAGGCGATCGTCGTCCTCGAAGTGCAGGGACTGGTCGAGGTACGGCACGGCGGCGGCACCTATCTCGTCCGCGACAGCCTCGACGCCGAGCCGGTCGAACGGCTCGTGGAACGCAAGCGCCGGCTGCCCGACGTACTGGAGGCGCGTGAGGCGCTGGAGACCAAGCTCGCCGAACTGGCAGCCGAGCGGCGCACGGCGGAGGATCTGACCGCGATGCGGGAGGCGCTCGATCATATGGCCGCCGAGATCGAGGCGGGCGATCACGGTGTCGAGGGCGACCGGCTCTTCCATTCGGCCGTGACGGCGGCGGCGCACAGCGGCCTGCTGGCCGACTTCATGCGGTCCATCGCCGAGCAGATCACCGAGAGCCGTAACGAGTCGCTGCGCCAGCCCGGCCGCCCGCAGCGCTCACTCGTCCAGCACCGCGCGATCCTCGAAGCGATCGAGGCACAGCGCGGGAAGGCGGCGGCGACGGCGATGCGCCGCCATGTACGGACGGTGGCGAAGGTACGACTGCTGGACTGGGACCCGGGCGACGACGTCTGACCGGGCGGTGCCGAGTCGTACGGCACGGCCGGGACAGGAGCCGCCCTCGTTCGGCGGAGGGGAATTGGGGAGCCCCGGCTGGTTCGGGGGATGGACCAGCCGGGGCCGCTGTGTGTGGTCGCGGAGTCGTCACTTTCCCCTCCGCGACCACGTATAGATGAACGCTCAACCACGGTGTGGTGTTCCCCCCGCGCAGGTGAGGGGCTGTGAGCCGCGCCACGGACACGCCTCCCCCGGCCGCGGGCGGTCATTCCGGTACCGGGGCGCGCCCCCGGACGCACGGAGCGCCGCGTGATGGGATCGTGGAGCGCGGACCGGCCGGAGAGGCCGCCCGCCGGCCCCGCGTCTCAGAGCCTCGGCACGAACGAACGGATAGCACCCATGGGCGAGTTGCTCCTCATCAGACACGGCGAGACCGAGTGGTCGCTGTCCGGACAGCACACCAGCCACACGGATCTCCCGCTGACTGCCCACGGTGAGAGCCAGGCCCGCGCCCTGGTCCCCGTACTGGCCGACCGCCCGATCGGCGTGACATTGGTCAGCCCGCTTGCGCGCGCCCGCCGTACCGCCGAACTCGCCGGGCTGCGGTCCACCCGCATCTGCCCCGACCTGCACGAATGGAGCTACGGCGGCTACGAGGGTGTGACCACCGAGGAGATCCGCCGGACCCGCCCGGGCTGGAATCTCTGGACGGACGGAACCGTGGAGGGCCCCGGCGGACAAGCGGGCGAGAGCCCCTCCGACGTCAGCGACCGGGCGGACAGGGTGCTGGCCGAAGTCCGGGCAGCGGCCGAACGCGCGGAGGACGAGGACGTCGCCCTGGTGGGCCACTCGCACTTCCTGCGGGTGCTCACCGCGCGCTATCTGGGCCTCACCGCGGCCCAGGGCACGCTGTTCCGGCTGGAGACCGGGACGGTGTCCCGGCTCGGTACCGAACACGGCAATCCGGTCATCACGGCATGGAATCTGGTTCTTCCCGAGAGCCTGATGCGGACTGTCCAGGATCCGCCCCACAGCGCCTGACGGCGGGCCGCACTCACCATATTCGTTCACATACATAGCCCCGTCGATCGCATATGACCGGCGGGGCGTTGTCATATGCGCCATTAATCCCCCATGTACTTTCATGAATGTGAACCTTATGAAGTTCCGCTGAATCTCTTGTTGCTTGACGTGGACACTTCTACTCTGATGCGACTCCAGCGCCACGCCCCCACCGAAACGGAGAAGTGAGACGTGCCAGGAATGAAGCGCACCGTCACTGTTCTCTCGGCCGCCGCAGCGATGTTGCTGACGGCCCCGAACGCGTACGCGGAAGTCGAACCCGGAGGGTGGACCTCGACCTCGCCCTCCTTCAGCGTCCAGGAGAGGGGCTGCGGCCAGGTCGACAACCTGACCTTCACGCTCACCTGCTCCACCGGCAGCGGCGACCAGCGCGCCGAGCGCAGGTACGCCACCTACACCGGAGGCACCCGGCAGTTCGAGGGGTACTTCCGGATCGCGAGCATGGGCGGTACCCGCATCAGCCTCAAGCAGACGTTCAACGAATCGGCCTCCGGGCCGTTCTTCATGCTGGCCGGCGAGCGCGGCGGACGCCTGTACGCGGTCCACGGCGGCACCACCCTGTCCAACGCGGGCACGGTCGGCGCCACAGTCCGGGTGAACACCGTCCACCAGGTCGGCAGCCAGCACCGTACGTACATCAACGGCTCGCTGAAGCACAGCTACGCCAGCCCTGGCGGCAGCTTCTACGACAAGTTCGGCGCCTACCGCACGGACAGCGGCAGCGGGCCGGCCACCGTGGTGTGGAGCGGCGTCAAGTTCTGGCGCAAGTAAGGCAGTTGAGGCACCTCCCGGTCCGGTGACCGCCGGCTCCTCACGCGGTCACCGGACACCCCTCGACGACCCCCGCGCACTCAGCCCGGCCCACCCCGGAAGGACGGACGCCGTGCCTCTTCGACTCCGCGCCACGACCGCCGCCGCCCTCACCGCACTCACCGTCCTGACTCTGGCGGGCTGCTCCTCCGCGCCGGACGAGAAGGAGAAGCCGCGGCAGCCGGCGACCACCGCGCGACTGGCGGCCACGCTCGACTCCCCCATCGACATCACTCTGCGCTGGAAGAACGACGAGCCCGCCGTAGCGGGGCGGACGGTGGAGTTCGCCACGGAGAAGGCCGGGCCGTACACGGTGCTGGAGTTCATGCCGCCGGGCCGTACGACGTACCGCCATCCGGATCTGATGCCGGAGACGCCCTTCTACTACCGGCTGCGCCCCTACTTCGGCCCGGCGTCCGCACCGGTGGAGGTGTCGCTGCCCCCGGGTGAGCCCTCCGAGGAGGAACTGAACGACAACCAGGGGTGGATGACTCCCCGTACCGTCGAAGGACCGAAGGTGAGGACGGCGCCGCTGACGGCCCGGGGCGCTCGCTCCGCCGAGGCGAACGCGGCCGCCGCGCCAACGGACTTCAAGGCGACCGTCATGCACGCGACCGGCATCGAGTTCACCTGGACGGACCGCGCCGCCGACGAGGACGGCCATCTGCTGGAAGTGGGGCAGGCCGGCAGCAAGGGCTACCGGCCTGTCCCACTGCTGGATCCGGACATCAACGCGTTCGGGCTGATCACCCTGCCCGAGGAGAAGCGGGCGTCGTACCGCGTACGCGCCTTCGTCTACGGCGAGCAGTCCAACGTCGTTCATCTCCGGACGGGTTCGGACCCGACGGCCCGGACGTCGACGCCTACGCGTCGACCTTGACGGGTTCCTTCGCGTCCGACTCCTGGCCGGCCTCGGTGGTCGACGCCGCCCTGATCGGGGCGCCGGCGTCGTGCAGGCTGCGCAGGGCCTGGCTGTACGAGGTGATCAGACTGGTCTCCAGATAGCTGACGCCCAGTTCCTCACAGTGCTGCCGGACGATCGGCTGCGCCTGGCGCAGCTGCGGGGACGGCATGTTCGGGAACAGGTGGTGCTCGATCTGGTAGTTGAGCCCGCCGAGCGCGACGTCGGTGAACCAGCCGCCGCGCACATTGCGGGAGGTGAGCACCTGGCGCCGCAGGAAGTCCGGGCGGTCGTCGCCGGAGAGGGTGGGCATTCCCTTGTGGTTCGGCGCGAAGATCGAGCCCAGGTAGAGACCGAACAGGCACTGGTGGACAGCGAGGAAGGCGATCGCCTTGCCCGGCGGCAGCACCACGAACAGCGCGCCGAGGTAGACCGCGAAGTGCGTGAAGAGCAGGATGCCCTCCGAAGTCCGCTGCTTCAGCGAGCGGTTGGCGAGCGCGCGCACACCGGCGACATGCAGGTTGAAGCCCTCAAGAGTGAGGAGCGGGAAGAACAGGAAGGCCTGCGAACGGCCGATGAGGCGGGGAAGCCCCTTGGCCTTCCTGGCCTGTCCCTGTGTCCAGACGAGGATGTCGGGGACCACGTCCGGGTCCAACTCCTCGTGGTTGGGGTTGGCGTGGTGCCTGGAGTGCTTGTCCTGCCACCAGCCGTAGCCCATGCCG
The DNA here is from genome assembly GCF_014646115.1 of Streptomyces camponoticapitis. Taxonomy (GTDB): domain Bacteria; phylum Actinomycetota; class Actinomycetes; order Streptomycetales; family Streptomycetaceae; genus Streptomyces; species Streptomyces camponoticapitis. Next base: position 20,025 of record NZ_BMMV01000006.1, read on the forward strand.
ATGGCCAGGTTCCCGGCGATCTTGCCGGCGCGCACGCTGGCCTTGCGCAGCCGGAAGACCTGACGGTGACCCACATCGTGGGCGACGAGGGCGACTTGGCCGAAGACGACGGCGAGGAAGGCGGCGACGGCGAGCGTCCACCAGCTGTCACCGACGAGCGCGAAGGCGACCCAGCCACCGGCGAACAGGGCGGTGACGATGCCCATGCGCACGGTGTAGTACCAGGGGCGGCGTCGCATCAGACCGGCCGCCGTGATCTTCTTGGAGAGGCGGGCGAAATCGCTGCCGGTCTCCCTGCACGCCTGATCCGCGGCCTCACCCGCGAAATCGGCGCCTGGTTCCAGTACCGCGGAATCCTCCACGGTATTGACGGTGTTGACTGACATGCCACGCCTTTCGAATGTGTCACGACCGTGTGCCGGTGTATGACGGCTCGGCAGGCAGGGTGGCTGGTGAGGAACACAAGCCCAGGGGGACGTCGCTGCCGGTCGTGGACGGGTGGGCAACTGCGGCACACCGCCCGATGGCTGTGTGCGGGGTCGGAAGTGGACCACTCCGGCGACGCGACAACTGGGTATGGCCGCTGCGAATGCCGCTGACATCCTCACCGAGGACCAGTGCTGCGCCCACACTCATGGGGCAGCGGGTAGTCAGGGGCTGGGGCCTCCTGCGGGTAAGTGTAGCCTGCGCGCGAATTGCGCTCCTTACACCGCACGAACAAGTGACCGCAAACACTTTCCGAACTGCGCGGATACGGCCGCGCCGAATCACACGCGCGAGTCGGCGGTTAATAATTTTGCAGACCCTGCACATTTGCATACCATGCAAAGTGTGACGACCAAGGGTGCCCCGGCAGGTCTCCGGGAGCGCAAGAAGCAGGCCACGCGCGCGGCGCTGGCCGAGGCAGCCGTACGCCTTGCCGCCGAGCACGGGGCGGAGAACGTCACCGTCGAGACCATCAGCAACGCCGCGGGCGTCTCCCCCCGGACGTTCTTCAACTACTTCGACAGCCACGACGACGCGTTCGTCATGGCCGACCCCGACGTCGGGGAACGGATCCGGTGCGCGATCCGCGACGCCCCCGCCGAGCTGCCTCCCCTCGAAGCGGTACGCGAGGCCATGGCCGGCGAACTGGCCGACGTCGAGCGCCAGCACGAGGTGTGGAGCCTGCGCGCCAAGGTCCTGCAGAAGTCCCCGCATCTGCTCGCCCGGGGCCTCGGCCTGCACATGGCCGAGGAGCGCGACCTCGCCCGGACGATCGCCGACCGGCTCGGCCCTCGCACCGGTACGGACGCCGCCGAGGCCGGTACCGAGGCGGACGCGAACGCCGGAGCCAAGCCCTGTGACGACGCCGACATCGAGCTGTACCCCCGGCTGCTCGCCGCCGTCGCCGGCACGGCCGTACGCGTCGCCATCGAGCACTGGTACGCCCACTCCCCGCCGATGACGTTCCCCGACATCTTCCGCGACGTCTTCACGCACCTGTCCGCCGGGCTGCCCCAGCCGCCCGCACAGACCGACGGCCGTCCGTCCGACGGCCGTTCCACGGAATCGTAAGAAGGACACCTTGACCGCAATCGAGGCGCCCGACCAGGCGCCCACCTCCATGACCAACCGGCAGATCCTCCAGGCCATGTCGGGGCTGATGGCCGGCATGTTCGTCGCCATCCTGGCGGGCACCGTGGTGGCCAACGCGCTGCCGCGCATCATCGCCGACCTGGGCGCCAGCCAGTCCGCGTACACCTGGGTCGTCACGTCCGAGCTGCTCGCGATGACCGCGACGGTGCCTCTGTGGGGCAAGCTCTCCGACCTCTACAACAAGAAGCTGCTGCTCCAGCTCTCGCTCGGCATGTTCGTCATCGGCTCCCTGCTGGCCGGCTTCTCGCAGGGCGTCGAACTGCTCATCTTCAGCCGGGTGATGCAGGGCATCGGCGCCGGTGGTCTGACCGCGCTCGCTCAGGTCGTGATGGCGGCCGTGATCCCGCCGCGCCGGCTGGGCAAGTACGCCGGCATGTTCGGCGCGGTGTTCGCCGTCGGCACCGTCGCCGGACCGCTGGTCGGTGGCGTCATGGTCGACACCTCGTGGCTCGGCTGGCGCTGGTGCTTCTTCATCGGCGTGCCGTTCGCGCTTCTGGCGATCGCGCTGCTCCAGCGCACGCTGCACCTGCCCACCGTCCGCAGGGACGTGAAGATCGACTACCTGGGCGCGTTCCTGATCGTCGCCGGTGTCTCGGCGATCCTCATCTGGACCTCCCTGGCGGGCAACCAGTTCGACTGGGCGTCCTGGCAGACGGCCGCGCTGACCGGTGGCGGTGTGCTGCTGCTCGTCGCCGCGGTCTATGTGGAGGCGCGGGTGCCGGAACCGGTCATCCCGCTCACCATCTTCCGCAACCGCACCGTCACGCTGACCACGGTCGCGAGCCTGCTCGTCGGTGTCGCGATGTTCGGCGGAACCGTCTTCCTGTCGCAGTACTTCCAGATCGCCCTCGGCAAGTCGCCCACCGTGGCGGGGCTGATGGGTCTGCCGATGATCCTGGGTCTGCTCGTGTCGTCCACCGTCGCGGGTCAGATCATCAGCGCCACCGGCAAGTGGAAGGTGTATCTGATCGCGGGCGGCATCACCATGACCGCCGGCCTGGCCCTGCTGTCGACCATCGACGCCAACACCGGCTTCGGGCTGCTCAGCCTCTACATGACCGTCCTCGGCATCGGCGTCGGTCTGCTGATGCAGAATCTGGTCCTCGCGGCCCAGAACGACGTCCCCGCCTCCGAGTTGGGCGCCGCCACCTCCGTCCTGTCGTTCTTCCGCAGCATGGGCGGCACGATCGGCACCAGCGTCCTGGGCGCGATTCTCGCCAACCGGGTGGCCTCGGAACTGGCCAAGAGCCTGGGCACGGAGGGAACGGCGTCCGGCGGATCGAGCGAGGCCGTGCCGGACGTGACGAAGCTTCCCGAACCGATGCGGGAGATCGTGGAGCACGCGTACGGTCTGGCGACGGCGGACCTGTTCCTGGTGGCCGCCCCGTTCGCCGCGCTCGCGCTGGTGGTCGTGGTGTTCATCAAGGAGAAGCCGCTGAAGACGACCAGCGGTATGGAACGGCTCGCGGAGGAGGCGCGGCAGGCGGTGGCGGACGGCGACAAGCCGTCGTCGCCGACGCCCGTGAGCTGAGCCCGGCGGGACTGTCCGAGGGCAGTCGTTCCGCTCGCCGCCGTGCGGTGGTGAGCGGAACGGCTGCCCTCGCCCGCGTTCCGGCCCGTGGCCGGGGGTTCACGGGCCGAATGTCGTCTGGCGCCCGCCGTGCGTGGCGGCTTGGCTGTCTGTCGACCGTACGGACATCAGTACGCCTTCCCCCAGCGCCAAGGACTTCAGATGAGTACCGGTACGTCTTCCCCGACCGGCCACGACACGCCGGCACCGGGTCTGCCCGCCACTCCCGTGCCCGGCCCCGGACAGCTGCCGCTGATCGGCAATCTGCCGGCCTTCTCGCGCGACCCGCTCGGCTTCTTCGCCAGGCTGCGCGGCCACGGGGACGTCGTCTCCTGGCGGCTCGGTCCGCAGCGCGCGCTGTTCCTGTCGCAGCCCGAGCACATCGGGGAACTGCTCGCCGGGGTCGAGACGAACTACCGCCACCCCGAACTCGGCTGGGCGTTCAAGCTGGTGCTCGGCGAGGGTGTCGTCACCTCCGAGGGCGCCGCGTGGCGGCGTAAGCGCGCGCTCGTCCAGCCGGTGGTCCGGCCCCGCCAGGTGCGGGCCTACGCGGAGACCATGGTCGACTGCGCGTCCTCGCTGGCCGACACCTGGGAACCGGGCGCCCACATCGACGTACGGCGGGACATGCTGGGCCTGACGCAGCGCATCGCCGTACGGACCCTCTTCGGCACGGACACCGCGGGCCGCGAAGGCGTCATCGGGCCGGCCATGGACATCGCGCAGGCGGCCATCGGCGACGAGTTCCGGGGGCTGACGCTCTTTCTGCCGCCGTGGGTACCGACGCCGGGACGCCGGCGGCTCAAGAAGGCCGTCGCGGTCATCGACAGCGAGGTGAACCGGGTGACCGAGGAGCGGCACCGGGGCGGCGCGGATCGCGACGACCTCCTGAGCAGGCTCCTCGCCGCCCGCGACGAACAGGGCGACCGGCTGACCGACAAGGAGATCAGGGACGAGGCCGTCACGCTGTACATCGGGGGCCATGAGACGACGGGTACGACGCTGACGTGGGCCTGGTATCTGCTCTCGCGCAGTCCGGAGGCGCGGCGGCGTCTCGCCGAGGAGCTGGCCGCCGTGCTGGACGGCCGCACTCCCGGCTTCGACGACTTCAAGGAGCTGCGCTGGACGGAACAGATCATCAGGGAGACGCTGCGGCTCTACCCTCCCGTGTGGTTGATGACGGGCATCGCGAAGGAGGGTTCGACGCTGGGCGGGCGGCCGGTCCCGGAGGGGACGGTGCTGTGGGCGAGTCAGTGGAGCGCGCAGCGCGACGAGCGGTGGTTCGCCGAGCCGGACGCGTTCCGGCCCGAGCGGTGGGACGAGGGGGCGACGCCGGTGCCGGACCACGCCTGGTTCCCCTTCGGGGGCGGCGCCAGGGCCTGTCTCGGGGCGCGCTTCGCGACGGTCGAGGCCGTGCTGGTGCTGGCCACGCTCGCGCAGCGGTTCCGTCTGGACCTGGACCCGGGTGAGATCCCGCCCAGGACGGGCCTCACGCTTCAGCCGGGGCGCCCGGTGCGCGCGACGCTGCGGAGCGCCTGACTGTTCGCCGGGTCCGCCCCCCCCCGGGACGGGCCCGGCGGGGCGATCCGGGCCGGCACTACGATCGGGCGCATGGACATCGCAGGTGAGCGCCCCGGTCGTGACGCGGCCCCCGCCGCCGGAGCAGGCCGGGAGTACTTCGCCGCCGATCCGACCGCGCGGAGTCTGGGCATCGCCCTCGTGGACACCGGTCCCGGCTGGGCCACACTGCGGATGAGCGTGCGCGCCGACATGGTGAACGGACACGGCACGGCGCACGGCGGTTATCTCTTCCTCCTCGCCGACAGCGCCTTCGCGTGCGCCTGCAACAGCCATGGCCCGGTGACCGTCGCGGCGGGCGCCGACATCGACTTCGTACGTCCGGCCCACGAGGGTGACGTCCTGACCGCGACCGCGCGGGAGCGGACCCGGCTCGGGCGCGGAGGTGTCTACGACGTCACGGTCACGCGCGGGGACGACGTGCTGGCCGAGTTCCGGGGGCGCAGCCGCGCGCTCCGCACCTGACGGGAGTCGCCTGCTCAGAAGCGGTCCCGGGCACATGGAAGGGCCCGCACCCGACGCCGGATGCGGGCCCCGCCTCGTGGGTCCTATGCGGCGGGCCTCTCCGCCCCGGTCCCGCCGAGCGCCGCGTCGCGGGCCGCCGCGCTGCCTGCCGCGATCCGGATCTCGGCGCGTTCCATGACGCCGTTGACCGTCACCGCGAGCGTGGCCGAGCCACGGCGCAGCGCCGTGAGCGTCCCGGTGGCCGGGTCGAACGCCGCCACGTCACGGCGGCCGGCCTTGTGCGGGTCACCGATGTGGACGTTCGGCGAGCCCGACCAGTCCGCGCTCATCGGGAAGCCGACCGGCACCTTCCTGGTCCCCTGGGTGACGGTCGCCACGACCGCCGCCTCGTCTCCGGGCGCCAGCGCGTCCGGCGCGTCGAGCGTCAGCGCGTCGGTGTGCGCACGTGTCTGTACGGAGACCCAGTCGGGCCCGCCCTCCCACGGCTCGCGCCGCGCCTCGGACTGCTCGCTCCTGGAGACCTTGTCGACGCCGACGAGCGACCAGCCGGTGAAGCCGCCCTCGTCGGCCGGGGCCGCCGGGTTCTTCCCGGAGTTGCCGTTGATCAGATACGGGACGCCGTCGACACGCGAGGCGTGGAAGACCCCGACGTGGCTGCCGATGAGGCCGGCGCCCTTGCCGGTCGTACGGCGGAAGTCGGCCAGCCAGTTCTCCAGCAGCGCGGCCTCCTTGCGGTCGCCGAGCTGGCTGCCCTTCTGCACGGTCGGGTCGCGCGGCGGCACATGCTCGATGACCATCACGGAGCTGACCCGCGAGTCGTCGGCCGCCGCGTCCAACTGGGCGCGCAGGGCCTTGATCTGGGCGTAGCCGCCGCCGCGCAGGGAGAGGCTGGAGGTGTCGAGGGTGACGAAGCGCGTGCCGCCGTGGTCGAACACCCGTTGTGCGGGGCCGAATTCACCGACGAAGTTGTCGATCTTCCCGCCCATCACCTCGTGGTTGCCCGGCACGTAGTACCAGGGCAGTTCGTCACCCAGCTCCTCGGTGAGCACGCGCCGCGCGAAGGCGAGGTCCGCGGGTGAACCCTCGTCGACCAGGTCACCGTTGACGACCAGGAAGTCGGGCTTCGCCGCCTTGATCTCGCGCAGTGTGCGCCGCGCCTGCTGGACGATCGCGCTGTCCGGCTCGCGCGCCACGAACTGCGCGTCGGACATCACGGCGAACTGCCAGTCCCGGCCCTCGGTCTCGGCGGCCGGATCGATCAACGGGTCGGCGGCGGGCCGCTGTTCGGGCACGTCGACGGTGGGCGGCACCTGGGCCGTCAGCCCGTCGATGACGATCTCGCCGGTGTACTGCTTGTCGGCCGCGGTCTCCGCGAGATAGAAGCGGAACACGGACAGCGGCATCGCGGCCCCCTGCGGCACCGCGAAGGTGACCTGCCGCCAGCCGGTCCAGGTGACGTACGGTCCGCGGAGCAGCTGGTCGGACCCGGCCGCGTCCTTGAGGTGCAGCGTCGGCCAGGCGCCCTTGCCGTCGCCCTTGATCCACAGCTTGAACGACTGCGGCTGGCCGGGCACGGGAATCTGCTGGGGCGGGCTCGCGTACGCGGCGCGGGTCGCCGTCGAGAGTCCGAAGTCGTACGTCAGCGTCAGACCGGTACCGGTCTGGCCCTCCGGGGTCGCGGCGACCGAACCGGCGGCGCGGGCGTGGCTGAACTTCCAGTCCGCGGCGTCGTCGAAGGGCGAGACCCGCTGCTCCTCAAGTCCGACGCTGACCGCGAGTGCGGTGGTGACGCCGTCGACCTTCGCCGTGATGAGTCCGGCGCCGCCGCCGGTCCTGGAGCTGACGGTGAAGGAGCCCTTTCCGTCGTCGGCGATGGCGAAGAGGGCGCGGTCGTAGGTGAGTTCCACGTCGCGCGGCTCCACGGGCGCGGAGGCACCGTGCGCGTCGAGGCCGACGATGCCGAAGGTGCCGGTCGCCTCGCCGTCGGCGAGGCCGACGCGCGTGGTGGTCGGCTGGATCCGGGCGAGGTCGTCAAGGACCGTCAGCTCGATGGATCCGTCGGCGCGTCCGCGTTCCGCGTGGACCTCGGTGGTGCCGCTGTGGCGGGCGGTGAACACCCCGTCGTCGTCGACCCGGCCGACCGAGGACCGTTCGGTCCGCCAGCGGGGGTCGCCCTCGGCGGGGCCGTACGTCTCGTCGTGACCGGCCGCGATGAGAGCGCGGGTCAGTCCGGGGAAGACACGTTCCGGGTGGCCGCCCTTGACGGGGTCGTCGCCGGGTGCGGCTCCGGCGGGCGTACGTGTCTCGACCCAGAAACCGTCGAGGCGTCCGCTGCCGTCGGGCGCGGTGAGGGCGAGGCCGTTGGGCACGGTGCGCTCGCTGCCGTCCGACGGGGCGTTCTCCACCTGGAGGGCGTCACTGCCGGGTTCGCGGGCGACGAGCGTCGAGGAGCCTCCGCCGTCGAGGTTGAGCGCGTTGTACGCGCCCGACTCCTTCATCATCACGGCGAGCTCGGTGAGGGTCACACCACCGCTGTCGGCCTGGCGGCCGTCGACGGTGATCACGCGCATCTCGCTGCCGTCCTTGGAGAATCCGACGGCCGTGCGGGGCGCGGCGGTGTTGTTGCCCTGGCCCTCGTGGTTCTGCGCCACTCCGTCGACGACGAGGAGTTCACGTCCGCCGACGGCGGTACGCGGCAGGGGCCCGCCGTTGGTGCGCGGGCTGTACTCGACGGTCACCGGGTCGCCGGGGCGCAGCGCGTTGAGCTGTACGGCTCCGGCCTCCCGCCCGACCAGGACGGTGGTGCCGGGCTCGATCGGGCCGGTGCCGGGCCTGTCGGTGACGGTGACGACCTTGCCGTCACGTACGGCGACCTCGGCGACCGGTGTCGCCGTGTCCACGGTGAGCGCGCGGTTGGCCTGGCCCCAGGCGGTGTTGTACGCGCCGATGCCGCCGGCGGGTACGTTCGCGGCGTTGTACGCGGCGAGGGGGTGCGGTCCGGCCGGCAGCGTCAGGGTGCCGTCGAAGTACAGCTCCAGTACGCGCCCCGCGTTCTCGGGGCCGATGCCGACGGCCCGGTTGGCACCGGCGGCGGGCGACTGGGTGAGCGCGCCGTCCTTGATGCCGGGGCCCTGCGGTGCGCCGGTCTCGTTGATGTCGAAGAAGTCGGCGTTGATGGCCGCGACGGTACGGCGGCCCTTGCCGGGGTCGTGACCTGCGGCGAGCTCGGAGACGCTGCGGCGGTCGGCGACCTTGCCCGAGGAGAGGTAGTCGGCCCGGACGCCGCCGTCGTCGAGGTCGAACGAGAGCGTGTCGACGCGCAGCCACTTGTCGGATTCGAGACGGTCGTACGAGGTGAGGCTGACGCCCGGCGCCACGGGCCGGGAACTGCGCGCGGTCTCGATGCCGTCGCCGTCGACGACGGATCTGGGTGCGCCCGCCGGTCTGCTGGCCGGTGGTGGCGTGACGGGTCGCAGTACCTCGGCGGCGTTGCCGGGACGGGGGTCGGGGGTGGAGTCGGCGACGGACGGGGTGATGGCTCCCGTCGTCAGTGCGGTGATCGCCGCGAGCAGCACGACGGATCGGCGGGCAGTGCCTGGACCCACAAGTTCTCCTGTTGTACGGGCGGTTGGCGCCGGTGGTAAGCGCTGTCAGCCGCCCAGCATCGCCGTGTGTGCCCTGGTTCGCCAGGGGTTCGCGGACACGTCGGGGCGAACTTGGGGCACCGGGGACGTGACGTGGGACTGCCCGCGGGGGTCCGGGGACCTATCTGCTCGAAGAACTGATGATGCGCCAGAAGGGCTTGAGTGATGCCCGGATACGCCGCCGTGGCCTCACGTGTCGTCGGCGGCCGGGACCTACGGGGCGCCCGTCGTGGCCGGTCCGTCGTACGCCGCGCGTCGCGGGACCCAGCGCATCAGCAGCAGGGCCATGTCGTCGCCGCCGCCGCGCTCCCCCACCATGTCGCCCAGACCGTCGGCCAGTTCCTGGATGTCGTCCGGACCGTCCTGTACGGCCCGCGCCAGCCGGTCGAGGCCCGCGTCGAGCGAGGCTCCCGGCCGCTCCACCAGACCGTCGGTGTAGATGAGAAGGGTCTCGCCGGGAACGAGGTTCGCCCGGGTCATCGGGTAGTCGACGGCGCCGCGTCCGCCCGCACCGTCCGCGATGCCCAGGGGCAGGCCGCCCTCGGTGGTGAGAGTGACGCAGGTGCCGTCGCCGCAGCGCACCATCGGTTCGAGGTGTCCCGCCCGGACGATCTGGAGCGCCCCTGTCGACAGGTCGACTTCCGCATACGTACAGGTGGCGAAGCGCTCGGTGTCCAGCTCATGGAGGAAGGTGGAGGCGCGCGCCATCGCCGTGGCGGGTGAGTGCTCCTCGGAGACATACGCCCACAGCACCATCCTCAGCTGTCCCATCACGGCGGCGGCGTCCGTGTCGTGGCCCTGGACGTCACCGATCATCAGCCCCACCCGGTCGCCGGGCAGCGGGACCACGTCGTACCAGTCGCCGCCTACGTCACGTCCGGCCTTGGCCGCCCGGTAGCGGACCGCGATCTCCGCGCCGGGGACGTCGGGGATACGGTGCGGCAGCATCGCCTGCTGCAGGCTCTCGGCGAGATCGTGCTCCTGCTCGAAGAGCATCGCGCGCTGGAGGCTCTGGGCGATGCTGCTGCTGAGCGTGATCAGGAGGTTGCGCTCCTCACCGGTGAAGCCGCCGTGCCGGGGGTAGAGCATGCCGAGCACGCCGATGGGTCTGCCCTGGGCGATCAGGGGGAGATACGCGCCCGAGGCGACCGGGAGATGTTCGATGTGCTCCCAGAGCGGAGGGAAGCAGCGCCGGAATTCCTCTCGCGAGGTGATGTAACGGGGTCGCAGCGTACGCACCACCTCGCTCATCGGGAACTGCCCGTCGATCCGCGTGTACCGCAGCTCCGGGACGTACAGCCCGATGCTCCCCTCGCCGACGAGATGGACCCGCCCCTTCTCGACGATCCCGAGCATCACGCTCACCGCGCCGAGATTGCTGAGCGCCTCGGTGTCCCTGAGCGCGTCGGTGACATCGTTCACGGTCGTCGCGCGGGCCAGCAGGGCGGTGACCCGGCGGACCATACCGGTGAGCCGGCGACGGGTCTCGACCAGCTCGATGCGCTTGGCGGCGTCCTCCAGCTCCCGGGTCGCGTCGCGCACTACGCCGATGACCCGGTAGGCGACGCCTTCCGCGTCGCGCAGGAGGTGGCCCTGGGTGTGGAGCCAGCGCGGCGACCCGTCACGGCAGTGGATCTGGAAGTACGCCCCGTAGACGTCCTTGCCGCCCTTGACCGACGGCCGGATCAGCGTGTCCAGCCGCTCCAGCTCCTCCGGCGGCACCCGGTTGGCGACGGCCATGTCGCCCTGGTACTCGTCGGGGCGCAGGTCGAACACCTCGAGCGCGCCCGGGTCCAGATGCATCGCCCTGGTGTGCAGATCGATGTCGAAGCTGCCCATGCGGTTGTACGCGAGTGTGAGACCCGGGTCGGCAGGCCACGCCAGTCCGGACGAGTCCGTGGGCTCGTGAAGAGGAGGGCCGGGCGGCTGTTCGGCACTCACGGGCCCCTCTTCCCAGTCGTGGGCACGGCGGGTCGGTCGCGGTCGGAGGCTTCTGCTGTCAATTGTGTGCGCATCACCCGTATGGACCGCAAGTGGGTAATACGGGTCGGTACGTACCGTACGAGGCGCCGCGAGGTTCCGCGACCGCTCAGCGGGCGTCCCCACCGGGCTCGTCGGCCTGCCGGACGGCCTCCGAGGGGCCGGGATGTCCGGTGATCAGCAGCTGGAGTGCGGGGGCGTACAGATCCGCCAGTTGTTCGGCGGTGGCGAGCTCGCCGGCGCCGGGGCGGTGGAGGCTGAGGGTCGCGCCGAGCCCGAGGAGCTGGCCGGTGATCAGCTCCGCCCTCAGCTCACGCCGGGGCCCGTCGATGAGACCGGCGAGCCGGGCGGTGACCTGCTCGCGGAAGCGCTCCCGCAGCAGGGTCCGCTCGTCCATGTTGCCGAGGGAGAAGACGACGCGGAGCAGGGGGTCGGAGAGGTTCTCGCGACGCAGTCGGACGATGGTGAGTACGAGGTGCCTGCCGAGCTCCGCGGGCGCGGCGGCGAAGAGTCTGTCGGCGGCGGGGCCGAAGTCGGCGACGGTGTTGAAGAGCCGCTCCTTGGTACCGAAGCGTTTGACGATGAGCGAGGCGCTGACGCCCGCGTCGGCGGCGATGCCGCGCATGGTCACCTCGGCGTACGGGCGCTGGGTGAAGGCGCGGCGGGCGGCCCGCAGAATCGCGAAACGACCGGTGCCGGGGTCGGCGCCGGAGTCAGCGGCGAGGTCGGGGGCCGGGGCCGCGCCCGTGTCCGGGCCTGAGCTCGCGCCGGGGTCCTTGCCCGGGTCCGTCGCCTCGTCGGGCGAGGCGGCATGTCCGGTCGTCATGCGCCCTCCTCGGCGAACCCTCGGCTTGCTGCGTGCTCCTTCCCGACCGTACCCGCCTTCGCCGCCGGGGCGCGGCCCGGCAGGCAGAGGGTGACGGCCAGGGCGAGTACGGCCGCGCCCGCGGCGACGAGGAAGACCAGCAGATAGGCGTGGAGGGTCGGTGCCGTGCGTCCGGCGGTCCGGAAGGTGATGTTGGCGAGCACGGCGGCGACCACCGCGCTGCAGAAGGCCTGTCCGACGGACCGCATCAGGGTGTTGAGGCCGTTGGCCGCGCCTGTCTCCCCCGCCGGGACCGCGCGCATGACGAGGGCGGGCAGGGCGGAGTAGGCGATGGCGGTGCCCGCCGCCACGACCGTGGCGCCGCCGATGATCGGCCACAGGCTGTGGCTGGTGAAGAAGCGCACGACGTACCCGACGGCCATCACCGCGGCGGCGAGAGCCAGAGCAGTCTTGGGGCCGTACTTCGCGGAGATCCGGGCCGAGACCGGCGACAGCGCCACCATCGCGAGACCGCCGGGCAGCAGACAGAGCCCGCCGACCACTATCGAGGCGCCGAGGCCGTAGCCAGTACTCGTGGGTTCCTGCACCAGCTGCGCGGTGACGAGGGAGTTCGCGTAGAAGGCGAACCCGATGAGCAGGGCGGCGATGTTCGTCAGCAGCACGGCGGGGCGCGCGGACACCCGCAGGTCGACCATGGGGGACGTGGTGCGCAGCTCGTACACGCCCCAGAGCAGCCCGACGGCGAGCGCGGTCACGAGCAGGCCGACGGTGGGCAGGGAGGTCCAGCCCCAGTCCGCGCCCTGGGTGACGGCGAGCAGCAGACTGACGAGGGTCACGGAGAGTCCGAGCGCGCCGATGGCGTCGAACCGGCCCCGGGTACGGAGCGGCGACTCCGGAACGCAGCTCAGGACGAGCACGATGTCGACCAGTCCCAGGACGGCGGACGCCCAGAACATGGTGTGCCAGTCGAAGTTCTGGACCACGAGGGCGGCGACCGGCAGTCCGACGGCCGCGCCGATGCCGAGGGTCGAGCTCATGAGGGCGACGGAGGACAGCAGCCTCGCGGGCGGAAGCTCGTCGCGCATGATACTGATGCCGAGCGGTACGACGGCGAGCGCGGCGCCCTGGAGGGCCCGGCCTGCGATCAGTACACCGATCTGGGAGCTGAGAGCACACAGGACCGACCCGGCGACGAGCACACCGAGCGACGCGATGAGGACTTTGCGCTTGCCGTACATGTCGCCGACGCGGCCGAGTACGGGTGTGAAGACCGCACCGGTCAGCAGCGTGATCGTGACGAGCCAGCTCGCCGCCGCCGGTGTGCTGCCCGTGAGGGAGGGGACGTGCGGGAGCAGGGGGACGACGAGGGTCTGCATCACGGCGACCACGACGCCGCAGAAGGCCAGGACGGCCACGAGGAAGCGGCGTCGCCGCCCCTCCACGGGCTCGGGCCGCGAATCCCTCTCCCGCCCTGGTTCCGGCACCGACCGCGCTGACGGGCCTGACTCCGAATCCGGTTCCGGCCCCGGTATGGGCGCTGCGGGCATCTGCTCTCCGTAGATCTGTGGCGATGACCTCCGTGACGACGTGTGGCGGAGGGGGTGCACAAGCGTTCACCCCGAGGGTAAACACTCGTACACCCCTTTGTCACATGCTCTTCTCCCACCAATTGGGTCAATTTCGTTACCGAGTGTGCGTTTGCGCGTTGAACGTGCGTGAAGGCCGCGCATCCTGCGGCTGGGCTCGAAACGTTCAAGGAGAAACTTGATGTCGCGTATCGCGAAGGCAGCTGCTGTTCTCGTCGGCACGGGCGCCGTGCTGGCCGGCGGTGCCGGTATGGCCGCTGCCGACGCCGGCGCCGAGGGCGCGGCCGTCGGTTCGCCCGGAGTCCTTTCCGGCAACCTGATCCAGGTGCCTGTGCACATCCCGGTCAACCTCTGCGGCAACACCGTTGACGCGATCGGTCTGCTCAACCCGGCGTTCGGCAACACGTGCGTCAACGCCGACGCCGAGAAGCAGCACGACGGCGGCTACGGCCGCTGAGCCTCCGGCACAGGGGCGTACGTCTTCGATGTACGCCCCTGGCTCGGGTTCTTGACTGAGGCATGAGGCAACGGCCTCCCGCATTTCGATGCGGGAGGCCGTTGTGCGTGGAGGCCGGGCTCCGGGAGACGCCGCGCGGCAACGCGGGGCGGGGCTCAGGCTTCGTACCGGTACAGAGCCCTGTGGCTGAGCACCTCCGACGGCTTCGTCCGCCACGGCGGCATGGGCTCGTCCAGGCTGATGGCCCGGCCCGACTGCGGATCGTCGTCGTCCAGCTTCCGCCGCGGCAGATAGGTCGCCTTCGGGTGCTTCTGCTGCCAGCGGTCCCAGAGAAGATCCACGAAGGAGTGATGGAGCCAGAAGACCGGGTCGTGGGGCGCGGTCGCCCCCAGCATCTGGCCACCCACCCACCGGTGGACACGGTTGTGGTTGCGCCACCGTGTCCTGTCGCTGCCCGCCGTCCAGCCTTCGAGACGGTTGCGGAAACCGCGGGTGACAGTGGAGTCCCAGGGCGCGGCGTCGTAGACCGGCTCGTTCATCGCCCAGGCCAGCTCGTTCTTGGTGGGCAGCGCGATCGGGGAGGTGGGGCGGCCGAAGGCGCGCACGAGGAACTTGCGCTCCAGCACCCCGTCGTTGATGGTCCAGTTGCCCGCCGCGTAGGCGAAGGCCCCGGTCGTCACCTGCCCGTCGGACGAACGGCCGTCGCCGCCCAGGAAGTCCTCGGACCAGAGGGACGCGGCCGGCGTGTTGTCGGTCGTCCAGTCCCAGTACGGCACCGTCACCTTGGGGTCGATGCGCTGGAGCGCCCGCTCGAACTCCAGCAGATACTTGCGGTGCCACGGCAGGAACGTCGGCGCCATATGTCCGGTCCGGGGCCCGCCGTCGCCGTCGGCCCGGTAGTACCGGACATGCTGGCGGACGAAGTCGTCGTAACCGCCCTGGCGTTTGAGCTCCAGGAGCGTGGTGACGAAGCGCTTCTTCTCCGCGCTGGTGAGATTCCGCTGATTCTTTCTGATGTGCACCGTCGAGGGTCCTCCCTGCGGTCAGTGGAAAGCCGGTCCGGCGAGCGCGAGTCGGCTGCCGCCGAGGTCGTCGACCGCCGCGCGGGCGGTCGCGAGGGCCGTCGGGAACGACTCGAAATGGTTGACCACGCTGACGTAACTGCCGTCGGCGCGACGCATCATGTGCAGGGGCCGGCCGTCGACAAGGACCCCGGCGTCCGTTCCCTGGATGCGCCGGCCGCCGTACATCTCGTCGAAGTGCTCCGCGGCCGGTGGGCCCGCCGCGTCAGCGCCCGGTGAGACCGGGGTGCGGGGGTCCGACCGGAGGATGGGCGCCAGAGCCGCTGCCGTACCGCCGATCACCCCGAGGGCGAACGCCGCGCGCAGGAAGAGACGCCGGGTGCGGCTGGGCGGTGACGCGGGCGGAGAGGAATTCACTCCGGCGAACGCGACGGCGTCCGTCTGGGCGTACGCCAGGACGTCCGTCTGACGTTCCGTCTGGGCGTACGTCTGGGTGTCGGGGGGTTCATGAGGCTGGTGCGACTGAGGTGGCACGAGGGCCTGGGTCTCCGCGGGCCGTGACCCCACGACGGGCCCCGGCTCCAGCTTGGTACCGCCTGCCATGGCGAACCTCCACTCGTCGGCCGTACCCCGCCGCGCGGATGCGGCGGGGTACGGACACTGATCCGGTCGGGGCAGAAGGATCTCTGCCCCGAACCAGTCAACGAGGAGGTCGCAGAAGGGTTCTCTGAGCTACATCCGATTGTCGTAGTGAAGCTCGGGACTCAGCAGCTGAGGTTGCCACCGGGCGTGGTGCCGAGGATCTGGACGAATGCCTGGTACTTGGCGATCCGGCTCTGGACCTGACCGGGGTTGCCGCCGTTGCATTCGAGACTTCCGTTGATGCTGCGAATGGTCTCGCCGAATCCACGGCTGTTGACCATCGCGTTGTGCGGGGTCATCGTGCCGGGACCGTTCTGGGTGTTCCAGTACCAGAGGCCGGTCTTCCAGGCCACGGCCGCGTCGTTCTGGACGAGCCAGGGGTTGCGCAGCAGGTCGATGCCGAGGGCGTCGCCCGCGGCCTTGTAGTTGAAGTTCCAGCTGAGCTGGATCGGACCGCGGCCGTAGTAGGCGGCCTGGCCGGCCGGACAGCCGTACGACTGCGAGGTGTCGCAGTAGTGCGGGTAGTTGGCCGTGTTCTGCTCGACGATGTGGACGAGACCGCCGGTCTCGTGGCTGACGTTGGCGAGGAAGGCCGCGGCCTCCTGGCGCTTGACGGTGTCGCTGCCGGTGTTCGCGAAGGCCGGGTAGGCGCTCAGCGCGGCCTTGAGACCGTTGTAGGTGTAGAAGGAATTCCGGCTCGGGAACATCTGGTTGAACTGAGCCTCGCTGACCACGAAGCCACCCGGGACGGGCGGGTCCGTGGGGCCACCACCACAGGCGCCGTTGTCGGCCCAGACGTCGACCGTGCCGGGTCTCTCGTTCTGGGTCCACCACTTCGCGGTGTAGTTACGGCCGTTGTACGACGCGGTGTCGCCGCCCCAGTAGACGGTGGACGCGTTCCAGCCGGTGGCGCACGCGGCGGCCGACGTGGCCGCCGCCGAGGTCGAGGCCGGCAGGAAGACCGCGAGGGCCATGGCCGAGACCAGTGCGGTGAACAGTGCAAGGATTCGCTGACGCAAACGACTCACTCCTTCGCGCGGCCGTCGGTGAACGACGGCCGCCATGGGGGTGAGGGAACCAAACCGGAATCCTCATTACCTGTCAAGGTCTAGACCAACTGGCCAAATCCGGCCTGTCCGCCCGCCGTCCGGGCCGCGGAGGTCGGCTTCGGTACGGGTGAGCAGGGCATGTCGGTGGCGCCCCTCGCGGACGCGACGGGGCCCGCGCGCGATAACCCACAACGGCCGAGGGCGGTAACGGGGCGGCCGCGCCTCGGATGTGACGCGATCTCGCCCTTGGTGTCAGGGCTGCCAGCTGTAACGGATGTCCGGCTCGTTCTCCTCGTTGCCCCGGCCGTCGGTCTTCTCGACGGCGACGAAGCCGTGGCGCTCGTAGAAGCGCCGCGCCGGGCCGTTGACCTGGAACGTCCACAGGGACAGTCCGTCCGGCCGACGGAGCTTCGCCAGATCGAGCAGCCGGGCTCCGATGCCGCAGCCCCGGTGGTCGGGATCGAGGTACAGCTGGTCGACGTCCCCACCCTCGATCACCATCATTCCGACGACCGTCTCCCCCGTGGTCGCCACCCAGGTCTCCTGGGTCGGCAGGACGATGTCCCTGATCCAGGCGTGCACCTGCTGCTCGCTGTGGGGGCGGGTGACGCTCGGGAGGGCGGCCGCGAAGGATCTCAGCCACAGTCCGGAGATGTCGGCCGCGTCGGCGGGTGTCGCGCGACGGACGACAAGTGTGTTGGTCTGCACAGCGAGCCATCCTGTCATCAATCCGAGATCAGGGAACGATCGAGTCGACGTATCCGCCGTCGACGCGCACCGCCGCCCCCGTCGTGGCCGACGCGAAAGGCGAGCTGAGGTAGACGACCATGTTCGCGATCTCCTCCGGTTCGATCAGCCGCTGGATCAGCGACTGCGGCCGGTACTTCACCATGAATTCGTGCTGGGCCTCCTCCCAGGGGAGGGACTTGTCGAAGATCTCGTAGACGAAGTCCTCCACGCCACCGGTGTGGGTGGGCCCCGCGATCACGGAGTTCACGGTGACGCCACTGCCCGCCGCCGCCTTGGCGAAGCCCCGCGAGACTCCGAGCAACGCGGTCTTGGAAACGCCGTAGTGGATCATCTCGGCGGGAGTGACGATCGCCGAGTCACTCGCGATGTACTGGACCCGCCCCCAGCCGCGCTCGGTCATCCCGGGGAGGCAGCCCCGCGTGAGCCGGACGGCGGAGAGAACGTTGACCTCGAAGTAGCGCCGCCACTCCTCGTCGCTGATCTCCAGCGCGGGCCGGACGCCGTAGACACCCAGATTGTTGATGAGGATGTCCACCTCGGGCACGGCTTCGAGGACCTGCTCCGCGCCGCTCTCGGTGGAGACGTCGCCGGGTGCGGCCAGGAACTCGGCGTCGGGGGACGCGGCACGATGACTGTCGAGGGCGGCGGCCACGGACTCCTCGGAGCGCCCGTTCACCGCGACACGGGCTCCGGAACGGGCGAGCCCGGTGGCGATGGCCGCCCCGATCCCCTGGGTGGAGGCCGTGACCAGAGCGGTCTTGCCTGAGAGATCGATGAACACGTTCGGTTCCTTTCAGCTGTCCGATGGGCCAAGGTCATTGTGCGCGGGGGCGGGTGTGCGGCGCGATCAGCACCGCCCCGGCGGTCTCCGGCTTCCGTCGAATTCGAATTCCGACAGGTGACGCCTCTTGAAGTGAACGCGACACTGTGTCATATATGTCTAGACCATTGCCCCTTGCTTTCGACGGAGGAGACGATCGTGCGACGGACCCCCACCCAGGTCGCGCTCGTTACCGCTACCGCCCTAGCTCTCGTCGCCTGCGGTGGCGGTGGTGACGACAAGGACTCCGAGGCCCCATCGGCCCCGACCGGCTTCAGCGTTCAGGCCGGCAGCGCGCTGTCCGCACACGTCATGTGGGAAGCAGCCAAGGACAATGTCGCGGTCAGCGGCTATGTGGTGTACCGCGGTAAGGACAAGATCAAGGACGTTCCCGCCGAGAAGCTGATGATCGACATCACCGGCCTGAAGCCGTCCACCGCCTACTCGTTCTCCGTGCGGGCCAAGGACGCCGCCGGGAACCTCTCCCCGCACAGCCAGAGGAAACCCGTCACCACGCCCGCGGTGACCCCCGAGGACAAGAAGGCGCCGGCGCGGCCGGTGAAATTGCGGGGCAAGCACCGAGGTTCGAAGGGCGCCGAACTCACCTGGAGCGCACCGGACAAGGACCAGGGCATCACCTCGTACGACATCCTCCAGGGCGGATCGAAGATCCACAGCGTCGGCGGCGACGCGACCAGGGCCGAGGTCGGCGGGCTGCGTCCCGGCACCGACTACTCGTTCACCCTCCAGGCCCGCGACGCGGCCGACAACACCTCCCCGGCCAGCGAGCCGCTGAAGATCAGCACCCCTAAGGGCCCGGGCGACGACCCCGACACGGCACCGATCAGCTTCAAGGTCGCACGGCACAAGAACGTCAAGGAGGGTGCGTACTACCTCGATCTGTCGTGGCTGCCGCCGAAGGTCGACGGTGAGGTGCCCTCGTACGAGATCCATCTCAACGGGAACCTGACCACCACACTGGTCTGGGGCAACAAGCCGCCCGAGGGCAGGACCACCGAGAGTGTCTTCGCGGGCAAGAAGCCCGGCGTCTCGTACAAGGTGAAGATCCGCGCGAAGCTGCCCGACGGCGAGTGGGGCAGCTTCTCCCCCGAACTCACCATGGTCACCGGCGAAGCCAAGCCCTGACCGGGCAGGCCAGGGCGGGCAGGAAGCGGGAAGGGCGGGGGCCTGGTCGCCTTGCTAGGGCCTGTCCGCGCCCCCGCCGGCCGGCACGACGACGGACGCCGGGCCGGCCTCCCTCTCCCGACTCCGCCTGATCCTCAGCCGGGTCAGCAGCGGCCGTCCCCGTCCGCCACCGTGCGGAACCGGCTCAACTGTCCGCACCCGTAGGGAGGTCCGGGCCGGTTCGGGCGCCGATGCCGGTTCGGACGTTCGGGCCGATTCAGGTGCCGGCACCTGTTCGGGTACATGCGCCTCCACGGGAGTGGTGCCGCTCGGGCGTGGCGCGTGCCGGTCCCGGCGGGCGTCGGCCAGCAGCGCGGTCAGGCTGGACCGGTGCCAGCTGATCTCGTCCGGATCGTCGGCGCTCAGCAGCCGCCGTACGGTCTCGCGCCCCGCCTCCGTTCCCGGCCGCCCCGGCGCGAGGTCCGGTCGGAGCCGGTTCAGACACGCGCGCTCGTAGGGATCCGGCACCAGCTCGGCGAGTTGGATCGGATCGAGCACGGAACCGACGATCGCGGCACGCTCCCACCGGTCGTCGCTCTCGTGCAGCAGCAGACCGATACGGCGCCCACGCCAGTTGCGCGGACGACAGTCCTCCACCGCCCTCGCCGCTTTCCCGGCCGCCGCGTCTCCCTCGGTGCCGGCGTCGGGCGTACCGGTCGTCGTCCTCGGCAACCGGCCGGTCAGCAGGCCCGGTTCACCGCTCGCGAAAGCCCGTAGCTCCTCGGCCAGATAGAGCCAGACCACCGCTCGATAGCGATTGAGGTAAAAGCGCACCGGCACCAGATACCCCGCACGCGCGAGCCGGGTGAAGCGGCCGGGGCTGATGTCCATCAGCTCCGCCCCCTCGGCCGTGCCCACGGTCCGCACCCGCTCGCGAAGCACCTCGGGGAAGCCGGCCGCCCGCCGAAGCCGCTCGACCTCTCCGCGCGCCACCCTCCGGCGGCCGCTCACGGCCCCACCGACCGTGCGGACATGCCCCAACTGCGTTGCCAGCTCGAACTCGCCCCGCCTCAGGCGCAGTTCCTGGGCCGCCCGTCCGGCGGCCAGTGTCTCCGAGATTTCCATGACGGACATCGACGGTCTCCCCCGTGAGTGATTGACTACTCTCGGTGACAACTGTATCTCCGGGTCAAGAATCCCGCTCGCCCTGTGGATAACTCATCCAGACTCCCGGACGGGCCCTCGCATCGCACCCCCGGCCGGGGCTTCAGGCGTCCGTGACCGTCGAGTGCGTGGGCGCCGACTGCCGGACCGCGATACCGAGATGCTCGCCGACGCGGTTCACCATCAGAGTCATCTCATAGGCGATCTGACCGACATCCGCGTCCGCGTCGCTCAGCACACACAGACAACTGCCGTCCCCGGCGGCCGTCACGAACAGCAGCGCCTCATCGAACTCGATCATGGTCTGCCGCGCCTTGCCCGCGTTGAAATGCCGGCCGGATCCTCGCGCGAGGCTGTGCAGACCGGACGAGACCGCCGCCAGATGCTCGGCGTCCTCACGCGCCAGGCCGGAACTCGCGCCCGTCACCAGCCCGTCGTTGGACAGCACAAGCGCGTGCCGTATCGGCTCGACCCGACCGGTCAGATCCTCCAGAAGCCAGTCAAGTCCGTCTTCCAACGCCATTGATGTCCACTCTCCCCGTTCAGACAGGTACCGCGCCCTGTGCCCCGTATCTCCCCGTCGGTCGCCCAGCCTCGCGCACCGGATGCTCACGGGCAAGCGGTCCAGCGGGGTGGGAGCGTCACACGGAACCGGCCGTTCCCGTCATTCGGAACGATCACCAACCGTGCCGCCATATGCCTTCGCAACTCCTTGCCCCACCTCCGACGACAGATCGCTTCCCCTCCACAGCGTCCGGCGCCGAGTCGCTCCTTGTGTCAATTCACCACCGCAACGCACTCCCTCGATCGGGTCACCTGTGAGACGTGACTGAAACGAACACAGGATTACGGCCACTTTCCCGGACGTCGTCCTGTCACCGCCGTCAACTCGGACTCCTCCGGCGAGAATTCGCACCGCTCCCCCCGTTACGACCGCTTGATCAGCAGCGTTCATCCAACGCCCGGCACATCGACGTCGCTCCTGGAGGACCCATGAAGCTTGCCTCCCTGCCTTCCGCCGTTCACCTCACGTTCGAGAGACCCTGTGTCCGCGCCCGGCCCTCGATGTGTCGCGTTGACGCCGGGGGTGGCGCGGCGTGAGATTGCTGAAGCGTCCCAAGCCCGCCGAGAGCGTGGTGTCGGACAGCGAACGCGAACTGTTCGGCGGACCGCTCCGCTACGACAGGGGCTGGTCCGACCACGAGTGGGCCCCGCTCGAACTCAGCCTGCTGTCGGCCGTGCGCGCGATGCCGCGAATGGTCGCGGGCACCCTGCGGCTCGCCTGGCGAACCGACCGGCCGGCGCTGGTGACCGTCGGCATCGCCGAAGCCGGTCAGGGGCTGACGGCCGCGCTCGGGCTGCTGGTCGTCAACTCCGTGCTCGGCTCACTCCTGGCCGACGGGAGCGCCGCCGACCGTGTCTCCGACGCGATACCCGCCCTGATCACCGGCGCCCTGGTCGCGGTGGCGGGCGCGCTCCTCGCGTCGTGGTCGACCTCGGCGGCGGGCCGGCTGGAGCCGAAGGTCGAACGAGCCGCGAACGAGCAGTACTTACGCGCCGCCGCACGGGTGGAGCTGGAGGCGATCGAGGACGGCGAGTTCCGTCGTCTCATCGACACGGCGCAATTCGGCCCGCCTTCGTCGCGGGAGATGATCGGTGCCTGCGTCGCCACCATGAACGGGATCATCTCGCTGCTCGCTGTCGGCGGTGTGCTGACCGTGCTGCACCCGCTGCTGCTGCCGATGCTCCTGCTGATCGCGGCACCGCGCGGCTGGGGCGCGATGCGCGTCTCCCAGCGGCGGTACGTGTCGGTGATGTCCTGGGTCGAGCATCTGCGCGCCAGCCGACTCATCGCCTCACTGCTCACCTCCCGCTCCGCGGCGCACGAGATCCGGGTGCACGCCGTTGGCCCCTTCCTCCTGCGCCACTACCGCAACATGGCCGACAGCGCGGAGACCGAGGCGACGCGGCTGGCGAAGGACAAGGCCGTCACCGAACTGCTCGCCGCCGCCCTGTCGGGAGTGGCCGCGCTCCTCACGTACGGGACGATGGCGGGGCTCATCATGTCGGGACGGATGGACCTGGCCGTCGCGGGCACCGCGGTGGTCGCGGTCCGCACGGGCTCGGCGAGCCTGGGCGCTCTCGTGATGACGACGAACTCGCTGCACGAGGAGTCTCTGTACGTACGCGACATGGAGAGGTTCCTCGCCGAGGCCGCCAACCGGTCGATCCCGTCCGGCGGGCTCCCGATCCCCGATCCGACGAAGGCGATCACCCTGGAGGGCGTCTCCTTCAAGTATCCGGACCGGGAGACGCCCGCGCTCACGGAGCTGTCCCTGGCGATCCCGATGGGCTCGGTGGTCGCCCTGGTCGGCGAGAACGGCTCCGGCAAGAGCACGCTCGTGAAGCTGCTCGCCGGGCTTCACCTCCCCGACAGCGGGCGGCTGGCATGGGACGGCGTCGACATCGCCGAGGCGGACCGCGAGCAGATCTTCGACCGGGTGTCACTGCTCACCCAGGACTTCGAGCGGTGGCCGGTGACGGCGGCGGCGAACATCGAGATCGGCCGACCGGACGCCGTCGAGGGCGATCTGGAGGCGGCGGCGCGGTACTCGGGTGCGAACCTGATCGCCGAGACTCTGCCGAACGGCTTCCAGACCCTGCTGGCCCGCGTCTTCCGGGGGGCTTCCGAATTGTCCGGCGGGCAGTGGCAGAAGTTCGGCCTGGCCCGCGCGCACTACCGGGACGCCCAGGTGATCGTGGTGGACGAGCCCACATCGGCCCTCGACCCGGAAGCGGAGATCGCGGCCTTCGACCGGATCCGGAGGCTGGCGAACGAACGGCGTGCCGTCGTCCTGGTCACGCACCGGATGTCCGGTGTGCGGTACGCGGATCTCATCTACGTACTGCACGAGGGCCGACTGGTCGAACAGGGCGATCACGGGAGCCTGTTGGCGTCGAACGGCAGATACGCCTCGATGTTCCGGATGCAGGCGGAGCAGTACGGCCACGAATCGGGCACCGGGACCGGGATCCCGCGGCAGGGCGGATCGAGTGTGACACCGCCCTGACCCGCGGGGGCGTCCTCAGGCGCCGGACACCCGTCCGGCGCTTCGATGACCTGGGCGCGGCCCACGGGCCGCGCGCCACCCCGTCACCGGCCTACGCGGCGTCCCGCATCACATCCCTGCGGATGCGGGCGCACGAGTCGTTGATCAGCCGCGAGACATGCATCTGCGAGATGCCCAGATCCTCGGCGATGCTGCTCTGCGTCATCCCGCGGAAGAACCTCAGATAGAGGATCCTCTTCTCCCGGTCGGGAAGCCGGCGCAGCCGCGGCTTGACCGACTCGCGGTCTATCACCCTGTCCAGCGCCTCGTCCCAGGCGCCGAGGGAGTCACCGAGGGTGGGGCCCTCCTCCGGGGAGGACAGGCTCGCGTCGAGCGACAGCACGCTGAAACAGTCCATCGCCTCGACGCCCGTGACCACGTCGTCCTCGGTCATTCCCGAGTGCAGGGCGATCTCCTCGACCGTCGGCGCCAGCATCCCGTACCGCTGGGCCAGTTCGTCGCGGGCGTCACGCACACGGCCCCGCAACTCCTGCACACGCCGGGGCACATGGACGGACCAGAGCCGGTCGCGGAAGTGCCGCTTGAGCTCGCCGGTGATCGTGGGCACGGCGAAGCTCTCGAACGCGGTGCCGCGGTGCGGGTCGTACCGCTCCACGGCCTTCACCAGTCCGATCGCCGCGACCTGCCGCAGATCCTCCAGCGCTTCACCCCGGTGCCTGAACCGGCCGGCCAGCCGGTCGGCCATCGGAAGCCAGGCGCACACGATCTCCCCGCGCGTCCGGTGCTTCTCGGGCCCGTCCGGCAGCCGGGCGGCCCGCTCGAAGGCCTCGGAGGTGTCGGGGACGTCCTCGTGCCGCACCCGGTAGGCCATCACCCGAGGGGTCATGATGCTCTTCAGCTCCTCGCTCGACGCGGCCGTCGTCGCCCGGGGAGCGCACGGCCGGCAGCCGGGCGACGCCCGGAGCGGCACGCCGCTCCACGGACGTGCCTCCTGTCCGAAGCACGAACTGCGTGTGCCCTTGAACACCCCGGGCAAACAGGGGGTGTTCAAGGGCACAGCCGGTCGGCCCCTCAGCCGTTGCCGTCCGGTTCGGCACCGTGCCAGACGGTCGTGACGTTGCAGAATTCGCGGATCCCGTGTGCCGACAACTCCCTCCCGTAGCCGGAGCGCTTGACGCCGCCGAAGGGGAGCGCGGGGTGGGAGGCGGTCATCCCGTTGAAGAAGACACCGCCGGCCTGGAGATCGCGCACGAAGCGCCGCGCTTCCTGGTCGTCGCGCGTCCACACGTTGGAACTCAGCCCGAACGGTGTGTCGTTGGCGACGCCCACCGCTTCGTCGAGATCGGCCACGCGGTACATGGTGGCCACCGGGCCGAAGGCCTCCTCGTGGTGGATGCGCATGTCGGCGGAGACGTCCGTAAGGACGGTGGGTTCGTAGTACCAGCCGCGGTCGAGCCCGTCCGGACGCCGCCCTCCGCAGCGGGCCATGGCGCCACGGTTGACCGCGTCGTCCACCAGTTCCTCCAGATCCGCGCGGCCCTGTTCGCTGGAGAGCGGGCCGACGTCCGTGGACTCGTCCATGGGGTCACCGACCCTCAGCCTCCGCATCCCGGCGACGAAGCGTTCACCGAACGCGTCGTAGACATCGGCGTGCACGATGAAGCGCTTGGCCGCGATACAGGACTGCCCGTTGTTCTGCACCCGGGCGGTCACCGCGACCCGCGCGGCCCGGTCGATGTCCGCCGACGGCATCACGATGTACGGGTCGCTGCCGCCGAGTTCGAGTACGGTCCGCTTCACCTCGTCGCCCGCGACGGCCGCGACGGAACGCCCCGCGGGCTCGCTGCCCGTCAGGGTCGCCGCCGCCACCCGGCGGTCGCGCAGGATGCCCTCGACCGCGCCGGACCCCACGAGCAGCGTCTGGAAGCAGCCCTCGGGGAAACCCGCCCTCCTGAAGAGGTCGCCCAGATACAGCGCGGTCTGGGGGACGTTCGACGCGTGCTTGAGCAGACCGACGTTGCCCGCCATCAGGGCGGGCGCGGCGAACCGTACGACCTGCCAGAGCGGGAAGTTCCACGGCATGACCGCCAGCACGACGCCCAGCGGGCGGTAGCGCAGGTACGCGCGCGCGGCGCCCGAGTCCTTCACGTCGGCGTCCGACGGGTGTTCGTCGGCGAGCAGTTCACTCGCGTGCCGTGCGTACCAGCGCATCGACTTGGCGCACTTCGCCGCCTCCGCGCGTGCGGCGACGATCGGTTTGCCCATCTCGGTGGTCATGGTGCGGGCGATCTCGTCCTGATCCTCCTCAAGGAGGTCGGCCGCCCGGTTCAGCATCGTGGCCCGGTGGCCGAAGTCCGTGAGGCGATACCGGTCGAAGACGGTGGCAGCCGTGGCCAGCCGCCGCTCGATCTCGTCGGACCCCATGGCGTCGAACGTCTTGAGGGTCTCGCCGGTGGCGGGATCGACCGTGGCGATGGGCATGGGACAGTCCTCCTCTGACTCGGTTTCTCCGACACTCGCGTGGTACGGGCGGCCCCGCAACGCGGGGCGCGGGGCCGTCCGGGTACCCGGGGCGCGCATGGGTACGCCTCGCCCCCACGGCGGGCGGGGCGAGGGCGACAGGTGGCGGGGGATCATGTCCCCATGGGCCATGACCACACGCACGTACAGGAATTCTTCGGCGCCCGCGCGGCGGACTGGGACGCGCGCTTCCCCGACGACGGCCCGGCCTACGCCGCCGCGGCGGCCGGGATGGGCCTGCGTCCCGGTGACAGCGTCCTGGACGCGGGCTGCGGCACCGGGAGGGCGCTGACGGCCCTGCGCGACGTCGTGGGGCCACGGGGCACGGTGCTGGGTGCCGATCTCACCCCCGAGATGCTCGCGGCGGCCGTACGGAGCGGTCGCGACGCGGCCGGCGTCCTGCTGCGCGCGGACGTGGCGCGCCTGCCGCTGCGCGCGCACTCCCTCGACGCGGTCTTCGCCGCGGGACTGATCGCGCATCTGCCCGAGCCGGCGACGGATCTGCGGGAGCTGGCGAGGGTCGTACGGCCTGGTGGCCGTCTGGCGCTCTTCCACCCGATCGGACGCGCCGCGCTGGCCGCCCGGCAGGGGCGGCAGCTCACACCGGACGACCTGCGGGCCGAGGGCATGCTGCGTCCCCTGCTCGCCGGGGCCGGCTGGCGGCTGGTCTCGTACGTGGACGAGGACGCCCGCTTCCTCGCGCTCGCCGTACGCGAGGACTGAGCCGGCCGGGACACCCGCGTCGGCCGCGTACCCCGGACGGCCGCGCCGAGTGCACCGTCGCGTGAACGGGTATCCAACCTTGGTAGAAGGCGGGGGACCCGAGGGATGCGCGAAAGGTGGACGGACCATGTTCGACAAGCTGCGTCGGCTGCTCGTACCGAGCCGGACCGCCACACCGGTCACCGAGCCTGGCGCGTCCCCCCGTACCCGGACGCGGCAGCCCAATCTGTTCGAGGCGGCAGCCTCCTACGTGGCGGCGACCGCAGACGACGACCAGGACCGGATGGACGAGGCGTCCGGCTGGGTCTCCCCGGAGGCGCTGTCCTTCGGCGTCAGCGAGCTGGCGTGCCGTGCGGTGATAGCGCTGGCGCGTGAGCGGGACGAGTCGCCCGAGAAGGTGGCACGCAGCCTCCTGGGGCTGCCCGCCGTGTGACGGAGGGGTCCGACGCGCGCGGGTGACCTCCGACCTCTCGACGGCCGGGCGGCCGACTGGCTAAGGTGCGCCGACGACTGATCGGACACGACCGTTCGGATGGGTAGGTGC
Source organism: Streptomyces camponoticapitis (assembly GCF_014646115.1). Classification (GTDB taxonomy): domain Bacteria; phylum Actinomycetota; class Actinomycetes; order Streptomycetales; family Streptomycetaceae; genus Streptomyces; species Streptomyces camponoticapitis. Next base: position 47,199 of record NZ_BMMV01000006.1, read on the forward strand.
CGTGACAGGTACGGACGAATCCGCCGATGAGGACGCGCTGTTTGTGCTGTCGGCCGTGCTGCTGACACCGGCGCAGTTCCCCAGCGTGCTCGGCGACGACTTCCCCGAGGCGTGCGCGGCTCTCGGGCTGGAGCCGTACGACCGCGGATACGGTCTGGTGCTCGGCCAGGACGGCGGCGGCGCGCGCTGGACCGTGGCCGTCGACGACGTGTCGCTGGTGGCCGTCGCCATCGCCGCGTGGGACTGCGGCATGGAATACGACCTGTCCCCCGACGAACGCACGGTGGTCGCGGCGCTTCCGGGCTGGCCGCTGGCCCTCTCCGTCGCGGCGCCGGGCATCCCCGCGCCGCACGACCCCGATCCGGAGCCGGGAGTGGACGACGACGGGGCAAGACCGCTCGCGCCGCCGGACACGACGAGCTGGGGGGCGGCCCAGCGCCGTCTGGGCGCGGACGAGATCGCGCTTCAGTGGGAAGCCTGGCGCGAACAGTTCGACTCCGAGGACGAGCGGCATCGGGCGGACGCGGCTGCCGACGCGGCCGCGGACGCCGACGCGCGTACGGATTCCGTCAAGGACGGAGACGGCGACGCGGGCGAGCCCGCCGAGGAGAAGACCGAATCGGCGACCACGCGGGACGGCGGGGAACTCGACGGCACGGATGCTCTCCACGACGGGGTACGGCGTGTCCTGAAGGAGCTGCGCGGCTACCTGGAGTCATCGCCTCCGCCGGGCCGGATCCGCTCCGGCTTCGCGCCCGCCGGCGCCCGCATGCTGCGGGCCGACGGCCCGGGCTGGTCCCTCGTCGCCAGGACCGACGACATCGCCTACATCCTGCTCGACGACGAACCGAACGAGGTGCTGCCGGTCGGCCGCGGGCCAGAGCTGCCGAAGCTCCTCGAAGCGCTCGACAGGATCGCTGTTCGCCCGTCCTGACCGTCCCGGCGCCTCACAAGGCCCCCGTACCGCCGCGGGACCGCAACCGGGTCCGGTATGTGTACGGGGGCTGTGCCGCGGGTCAGCGCGGGGTCAGCGGCCGATCTCCTTGCGCGTTATGCGCTTGAGCCGACGGCGCTGCGACGGGTCGAGCATCAGATAGGCCACGGCGGGCACGCCGAGCACCACCAGCAGCGACATCCAGAATCCGATGAATGGGATCAGGAGAAGACCGACGGCCACTCCCCCGACAGCGATCTTTGCCCTACTCGACATTTTCGACGCCTCCTTCGCGGCCGAAGCCGCTCACTGCAGATAGAACGCTCGCGAACGTCCGCCAGTTCCACTATGCGGTCTCCGCGTGTCCGATGCGCCGGTGAGCGGCGATCCGTACCGCGGGGGTCAGGCAGCGGCGCGCAGCGGGGCGCCGACCTCGTGCAGGTGTCCGAGTGCCTGCCGGTACGAGTCGACCAGGCCCGTCTCCACGTAGGTGACGCCCATCTCGTCGCAGTACGCGCGGACCACCGGCTGGGCGAGCCGCAGGTGCGGACGGGGCATGCTCGGGAAGAGGTGGTGCTCGACCTGGTAGTTCAGACCGCCCAGGAACCAGTCGGTGAAGAACCCGCCCCGGATGTTGCGGGAGGTGAGGACCTGCCGGCGCAGATGTCCCCAGCTCGCGAACTCCTCCTCGGTCGGGATCTTCATGCCCTTGTGGTTCGGCGCGAAGGCCATGCCCAGGTGGAGGCCGTAGATCATCTGGTGGATCAGGAGGAAGACGACGGCCTGGCCGACGCTGAGCGTCGTGAAGAGGAGCGCGAGGTAGGCGACGACGTGGATCACGAGCAGCGAGCCTTCGAGGAGGCGCTCGCGCGGGGTCTGGCGCTTGGTGGTGCGGGAGAAGACGGACTGGAATCCGTACACCTTGAGGGCGATGCCCTCCAGGGTGGTCAGCGGGAAGAACATCACGGCCTGGTGGCGGGTGAGCCAGCGGCGGAAACCCTTGCGGCCTCCGGTCTGGTGCTGCGCGAAGACGAGGATGTCGGCGCCGACGTCCGGGTCCTTCTCCAGGTGGTTCGGGTTGGCGTGGTGCCGGTTGTGCTTGTCGTTCCACCAGTCCTGGCTCATTCCGAGCAGAAGATTGGCGTGGAAAAGCTGTACGGCGCGGTTCTTACCGCGCGTCGAGAATATCTGGGCGTGGCCGGCGTCATGCGCGATGAACGACATCTGGGCCGACACGAGCGCCAGCGCCGGGGCCAGGAGCAGCGCCCACCAGGAGTCCCCGATCAGCACCAGGCCGGTCACGATCGCCGCGAGTTCGATCAGGTTGACGGCGATGTCACGGGCGTACCAGGCGGTCCGCCGTTCGAGGAGGCCCTGCTCCCTGACCGTCCGCAGAAGGGGCGCGAAGTCGCTGCCGCCTGTGCGGGCGGCCGCGGGGCCGGGGGTGGTGGTCTCCGCGACTTCTGCGGGGGCCTGGGGCATGTCGGTCTCCGGTCTGTAGGCCGACGATCGTGTAGATCGTTTAGGTGGAAAAATGGCAGGTCTGTGAGGCCGTTCGAGTGGCGCGGTTGAAGCTTGATCGCGCCGACCGGGAGAAAGCTACGCGGAGTTGGGCCTTCAAAGCCATGCGGCCAACACCCGGAGCGAATGGGGGGCTACTCCCGACCGAGGGGGTGGTGCTGCCTACACCCCGGAGGTGACCCATGATTCTTGTCACCGTCCGGGGCCGTCCGCGGGCGACCGCGGCGAGGTACCCTCGGCCGCCTCCACCTTCACTAGTCAAACTTGAGGAACGTATCATCGCCGTATACAGGCCCCCTGCGGCTACGCCCTCCCAGATCGCCGAACTCGCCCGCTGCGACGCGCTGTTCCTGCCCGCCGACCCGGCCAGAGCCGGCCGGATCGCCTTCTGGGACCCGGACGGCGCCGCTCTGCCCGACCGGCCCGTCGAGGAACTGACCGTCGTCGGCGACGACGTGCGCCCGCGTACCGTTCCGGCGCTGTCGCTGCCCGTACGGGACGCGCTGCCGGTGCTGACCCGCGCCAGGGCCGCCGCGCACGCGTCGCCCGCGGCGGCCTTCTGGGGCGCCGCGTCACTGCTGGCGCTGCAACTCGCCGCGCGTGGCAGGCTGTTGCCCGGCCTCTCGGCGGCCGGTCATGACGCCTGGCGGGCCGGACCCGTCGCCGCCGACGATCTGGAGCGCATCCGCGCGCTCGCGGCCTCGATGCCGCCCAGCGCGCACGCCGTACCGCTCGACGCGACGGCGACCGGCCCGCTCCTGCTCCCCGAGCCGGAACGGCTGCTGCGGCAGTTCCTCGACGCGGTCGCCGACGGTCTCGTACGCACGCCCGCCGCGCCGATCGCCGCCGGATCGCCCGCCTTCGCCGCGCCGGAGCCCCACAGGCTGCCCGAACTGCGCGGCTGGGCCGCCGACGTGGCCGCCGGGCACGACGCGGGCGTACGGCTGTCGCTCCGGGTCGAACTGCCCGGCCTGGCCGCCGTGCCGGACCACAACGCCGCCGACGGCTCCCCGGACGGGAACGCCCTCGGGTCGGCCACGGCGTTCCGCGCCGTCCTGCAGATGCACAGCGTCAGCGACCCCACGGTCGTCGCCGACGCGGGCGACGTGTGGGCCGGTACGGGGGCCGTGGACGGCTCGGGCGACGCTTTCGGCCCCCGGGCCCGGATGGACGCCCTGCTGGCCCTCAGGCGCGCCGCACGCGCCTGGCCGCCGCTGGCCCCGCTTCTGTCGGCCACGGTGCCCGACGCGATCGACCTCGCGGACGAGGAGGTCACCGAACTGCTCGGTGAGGCCTCCCGAGCACTGGCCGCCACCGGTGTCCAGGTGCACTGGCCGAAGGCGCTGGCGCGCAAGCTGACGGCGCGCGCCGTCATCGGCCCGTCCGGCGACACGCCGGGCGGAGCCACCGACGACGAGAACGACACGCGCGGGGGCGGAGCCTTCGGCCGGAGCGGTTCGGACCTGCCGTCCTTCCTGTCCGCAGACGCGCTGTTCGCCTTCAACTGGCGGTTCGCGCTGGGCGACCAGGAACTCACCCGCGCCGAACTGGACCGGCTCGCCGAGGCGACACGCCCGGTCGTGCGGCTGCGCGACCAGTGGGTCCTCATCGACCCCGAGGAGGCCAAACGCGCCCGGGAGAGCCAGGACCGCAAGCTCACGCCCGTCGACGCGCTCGGGGCAGTCCTGACCGGGTCCACCGAGGTGGACGGGCGCCGGGTCGAGGTACAGGCCTCGGGCTGGCTCGCGGCGCTGCGCGACCGGCTCGCCGACCCGGAGGGCACGGACCAGGAGATCGGCCAGCCGGCGGCCCTCACGGCGACACTGCGCGACTACCAGTTGCGCGGCCTCAACTGGCTGCACCGGATGACCTCGCTCGGTCTCGGCGGCTGTCTCGCCGACGACATGGGTCTCGGCAAGACGATCACGGTCATCGCCCTCCATCTGCACCGCCGGAGCGACGAGTCGGCGGCGGGTCCCACCCTGGTGGTCTGCCCGACGTCGCTGATGGGCAACTGGCAGCGCGAGATCGAGCGGTTCGCGCCCGGCACACCGGTGCGCCGCTTCCACGGCGCGTCGCGCAGCCTGGACGCCCTCCAGGACGGCGAGTTCGTGCTCACGACGTACGGCACGATGCGTCTGGACGCGCCGAAGCTCGCCGGCGCCGAGTGGGGCATGGTCGTCGCCGACGAGGCGCAGCACGTGAAGAATCCGTACTCGTCGACGGCCGGCCGGCTGCGCACGATCGGCGCCAAGGCCCGCGTCGCCCTCTCCGGCACTCCGGTGGAGAACAACCTCTCCGAGCTGTGGGCGATCCTCGACTGGACGACGCCGGGCCTCCTCGGCCGGCTCGCCACTTTCCGCACGCGCTACGCGCAGGCGGTGGAGGGCGGCGATCCGGGGGCGGCGGAGCGGCTGTCCGCGCTGGTACGGCCGTTCCTGCTGCGGCGGCGCAAGTCGGATCCGGGGATCGCGCCGGAGCTGCCGCCGAAGACCGAGACCGACCGGGCGGTGTCCCTCACCACGGAGCAGGCGGGACTGTACGAAGCCGTCGTACGCGAAACGCTCGCGGCGATCCAGGCGGCCGACGGCATGGAACGCCGTGGCCTCGTCATGAAGCTGCTCACGTCGCTCAAGCAGATCTGCAACCATCCCGCGCAGTTCCTCAAGGAGGACGACTCGCCGCGCATCGCGGGGCGTTCGGGGAAGGTCGAACTGCTCGACGAACTGCTCGACACGATCCTCGCGGAGGAGGCGAGCGTGCTCGTCTTCACCCAGTACGTACAGATGGCGCGGCTCCTCGAACAGCATCTGGCCGCGCGTGGCGTCCCGACGCAGTTCCTGCACGGCGGCACACCGGTGCAGCAGCGCGAAGCCATGGTGCGGCGGTTCCAGGAGGGTGAGGTCCCGGTGTTCCTGCTGTCGTTGAAGGCGGCGGGCACCGGTCTCAATCTGACTCGCGCGGAGCATGTCGTGCACTTCGACCGCTGGTGGAACCCGGCCGTCGAGGCGCAGGCGACGGACCGCGCGTACCGCATCGGCCAGAGCCGGCCGGTGCAGGTCCATCGCATGATCGCCGAGGGCACGATCGAGGACCGCATCGCCGACATGCTGGCACGCAAGCAGCACCTGGCGGACTCCGTCCTCGGCACCGGCGGCGAGGCGGCACTGACCGAACTGACCGACGACGAGCTCGCCGATCTGGTCGAGCTGCGAGGGAGTGCGCGATGACCGGAGCCGGCAGTGGTGGCGGCGGCGGTCGCGGTACGGACGGCGGGGACGAGCGCACCTTCGCCGCCCTGCCGCCCGCGGCGGGCCGTGCCTTCGCGGAGACCTGGTGGGGACGGGCGTGGCTGAAGGCGCTGGAGGACACCGCGCTCGACTCGCAGCAGCTCAAGAAGGGGCGCAGGCAGGCCCGTGAGGGGGCGGTCGGGGCGGTTTCGGTACGACCCGGGCGGATCACCGCCGTCGTACGGGACAGGGACGGCACGGCTCAGCGCAGCGACGTGCTGTTGCAGCAGCTCAGTGCCGAGGAGTGGGACCGGTTCCTGGACATGGCGGTGGAGCGCGCGGGCCATATCGCGGCGCTGCTGGACCGGGACATGCCGCCGCATCTTGTGGAGGACGCGGCGGGGGCGGGGGTCGAACTGCTGCCCGGCATAGGCGATCTGGAGCCGGAGTGCGCCTGCGACGCGTGGGATCTCTGCCCGCACACGGCAGCGCTGTGCTATCAGGTGGCGCGTCTGCTGGACAAGGATCCCTTCGTCCTCCTACTGATGCGGGGCCGGGGCGAGCGGCAGCTGCTCGACGAGTTGCAGGTGCGTTCGGCGCGGGCCGCGCGGACGCGCCAGACTCCCGCCGAGGGCGCGGACGGGGAGCTGTACGGAGCGACCACTGAGGAGCCGGAGGGCGTACGCGCGGACGAGGCGTTCGGGGCACGGAACATCCTTCCGCCGCTGCCGCCGCCCCCGCCGGTGCCGGAGGAGCCCGGCCTGCCGCCGTCCCTCGACACGGAGGCCGAGCCGCCGCCCGGGATCGACGCGGACGCCCTGGAGTTCCTGGCGGCCGACGCGGCGTCGCGCGCGCTGCGGCTGCTGAGAGAAGCGCTGTCCTCCGGGCACGAACGGCAGCCGCTCGACGTGGAGTTGACGCCCGGTCAGGACGCGGTCCGGCTGGCGGCCTCGTCCTGCGACCCTCTGATCGCGGTACGGCTCGCCGGGGGCACGGGCCGGCAGCGCGCCGAACTGGAACTGGCGGTGGACGCCTGGCGGCACGGCGGCACAGCCGCCCTCGCCGTGCTGGAGGACGAGTGGCACCCGGAACCCGAGGTGCTGGCGCGCGCGAAGGCGGACCTGGCGGAGGCCTGGGAGGGCGGCGAACGCCCGCAGCTGCGCGCGGGCGCGGCGGCCCGCTGGACCGTGGTGGGGGCGGACACTCAGCTCCGCTACGGCCGTGACGGCCGCTGGTGGCCGTACCGCAGGATCGGCTCCCGCTGGGCCCCCGCCGGCCCGCCGGCCCCCGACCCGGCGTCGGCACTGGCCGGAGTCGGGCCGGAGGCCTGAGGCGGGGCGTTGCGGGTGCGGTGGACGGATGCCGCACCCGGAACCCCGCGCCGGACCGAGGCCGCACGGCCCCCACTCGTCCGATACGACGACGGTGCGGGCGCCCGCGGGTGCCGCCGTTGTCGTGCGGACACCGGCGGGGTGCCGCACGACGACGGGACGGCCGCCCTTCCGAACCCGTGCGCCGGGCGCTGCCGCCCGCGTGTGCCGCCGTCTCCGTACCGACCTACCGACCTCGATTCGGTGCCGGTACGAACAAGGGGACGGCCGCCTCTTCCGAACCCGCGCCCTCCCGGGTGCGGAGCCGCCTCCTTACGGATGACGCGGCGCCGCCCCCGGTGACCACCCCGGACGGCGGCCGACCGCGGACCCCGCCCTCGGGCAGGCACGCCCGACACCCCCAAAGCGCCGGCCATGGCCCCCGGCAAACCCTCCGGTGTCTCCCGGAAGGCGGACACGGCCCAGGCTCCTTACTCTCTGTTGATAGAGCGCCACATTCCGCTCTCGCGGCACCCCGCTCGTCCGATCCCGAGGAGTCCGCCATGCCGGAGCTGTTCATCGGTGGCAAGTGGACCGCCGCCGCCGGCGGTCAGGTCCGCGAGATCCGCTGCCCGGCGGACGGCACACTCGTCGCCACGGTGGACGAGGCAGGCCCGAAGGACGCGGCCGCCGCGGTCGAGGCCGCCCGTGACGCCTTCGACCGTGGCCCCTGGCCGGGCACCCCGTCCGCCGATCGGGGCAGGCTGCTGCTGCGCGTGGCCGAGCTGCTGGAGCGGGACAAGGCCGCTTTCGCGCAGGCCGAGTCCCTGGACACGGGGAAGCGGCTCGTCGAGAGCGAGTACGACATGGACGACATCGCGAACTGTTTCCGCTACTTCGGCAACCTGACGGCCGCCGGCGGCACCGACCGGATCGTCCACACCGGCGACGCGGGCGTCGACAGCCGCGTCGTGCACGAACCGGTCGGCGTCTGCGCGCTGATCACCCCGTGGAACTATCCGCTCCTCCAGACCTCCTGGAAGGTGGCTCCCGCGCTCGGCGCCGGCAACACCTTCGTTCTCAAGCCGAGTGAGCTGACCCCCCACACGGCGATCATGCTGATGCGGCTGCTGACCGAGGCCGGGCTGCCCGACGGCGTGGCGAATCTCGTCCTCGGCGCCGGTGCCACGTCCGGCGCGCCGCTCACCGAGGACCCGCGTGTCGACATGGTGTCGTTCACCGGCGGGCTGGTCACGGGCCGCCGCATCATGGCGGCCGCCGCGCCCACGGTGAAGAAGGTCGCCCTGGAGCTCGGCGGCAAGAATCCCAACATCGTCTTCGCGGACGCCGACTTCGACAGCGCCGTCGACTACGCGCTGACGGCGGTGTTCCTGCACTCCGGGCAGGTCTGCTCGGCCGGCGCGCGGCTGCTGATCCAGGACGACGCTCACGACACGTTCGTGGACGAGCTGGTACGCCGCGCCAAAAGGATCCCGATGGGCGGCCCGTTCGACGAGCACGCCCGCACCGGGCCGCTGATCTCCTCGGCGCACCGCGACAAGGTCGAGGCGTACGTGGCGGCCGGGCTCGCCGAAGGCGCCGTACTGCGCTGCGGCGGAAAGCGCCCCACCGACCCGGAACTGCGCAACGGGTTCTTCTATCCGCCGACCGTGCTGGACGACTGCGCTCCGGGGATGTCGGTGGTGCGTGACGAGTCCTTCGGTCCCGTGCTCACGGTCGAGCGGTTCAGGGACGAGGACGAGGCGGTCGCGCTCGCCAACGACACCGTCTACGGCCTGACCGGGGCGGTCTGGTCGCAGGACGTGGGGCGCGGGCAGCGCGTGGCGTCGCGGCTGCGGGCGGGCACCGTCTGGATCAACGACTTCCACCCGTACGTGCCGCAGGCCGAATGGGGCGGGATGAAGCAGTCGGGCTTCGGGCGTGAGCTGGGGCCAGCCGGACTGGCCGAGTACCAGGAGGCCAAGCACGTGTGGCGCAATCTCTCCCCGACTCCTCAGGGGTGGTTCGAGTGAGTACGCCGGGTGCGCCCTCCGGTCCGGAACCGGACCCGACCGGGCCGGGCGGCGCGGACCCGTCACCTCCCGGGGGTCCGGAGCCCGCCGCCCGGACCCAGACCCAGGACGACGACGACGCGCTGGGCGCGCTCGGTTACCGGCCCGAGCTCAAGCGGACCCTCGGCAACTTCCACACCTTCGCGGCCGGCATCAGCTACATCTCGATCCTGACCGGCACCTTCCAGCTCTTCTTCTTCGGTGTCAGCTTCGGCGGCCCGGCCTACTGGTGGTCCTGGCCGATGGTCTTCGTCGGCCAGCTGATGGTGGCTCTGTGCTTCTGCGAGCTCGCCGCCCGCTACCCGGTCGCCGGCTCGATCTACAACTGGTCCAAGAACATGGGCGGTCCGCACGTCGGCTGGCTCGGCGGCTGGATGATGATGACCGCCACCATGGTGACGCTGTCGGCCGTGGCGCTGGCGTACCAGGTCACGCTGCCGCAGATCGACAGCACGTTCCAGTTCATCGGTGACGGCACCGGCAAGTACGACGACGCGGCCAACGCCGTGCTCCTCGGTTCGGTCCTCATCCTCTTCTCCACCGTCGTCAACGCCTTCGGCGTCAAACTCATGGCGCGGATCAACTCGGCCGGTGTCTTCATCGAGCTGATCGCCGCCGTCGCGCTGATCATCTTCCTGGCCGTCCACATCACCCGCGGCCCCCAGACCGTGCTGACAGACACCCAGGGACACGGGACCGGCGAGAGCCTCGGGTACTTCGGCGCGTTCCTCACCGCCTCGCTGGCCTCCGCGTACGTCATGTACGGCTTCGACACGGCCTCGTCGCTCGGCGAGGAGTCGCACAACCCGCGCCGCAACGCGCCGCGCGCGATCCTGCGCGCACTGGTCGCCTCCTTCCTCCTCGGCGGGCTGATCCTCCTGTTCGCCCTGCTGGCGGTGCCTGATCTGGGGTCCCAGCGGCTGTCGACCGACGGTCTCCAGTTCGTCGTCCTCAGCACGCTCGGGTCGACCATCGGCGAGATCTTCCTGTGGTGCGTGGTCATCGCGATCACTGTCTGCGTACTGGCGGTCCACGCGGCGGGCATCCGGCTGATGTTCGCCATGGCGCGGGACAACAACCTGCCGGCGGGATCGGTGCTCGCCCGGGTCAGCCCTCGTTTCCACACACCGGTCATCCCCGCCGTGCTGATCGGTGTCGTGGGCCTCGTGATCCTGGTCGTCAACATCAACCAGCCGCAGATCTTCTCGGTGATCACGAGCATCGCGATCATCATGATCTACGTGGCTTATCTGATGGTCACCGTCCCCATGCTGATCAGGCGGCTGCGCGGTAAGTGGCAGCCGATGGAGGGCAGTTTCTCGCTCGGGCGGTTCGGACTGCCCGTCAACATCCTCGCCGTCGTCTGGGGCGGCGCGATGTCGCTCAACCTGGCCTGGCCGCGCGCCGCGGTGTACAACGCGACCGGCCCGCAGCACTGGTATCTGCGCTGGGGCGCCTTCCTCTTCGTCGGCATCGTCGCGGGCGGCGGCTTCGCCTACTACTGGTTCGTTCAGCGGCGCAAGACGGGGGTCCTCGCCGAGCACCGCTTCCAGGCGTCCGACCCGACGACACCCGCCGAGCCTCCCCCCGAGCCCGCCGAGTAGCCGCCATCCCCCACAACCCTGCACCTGGAGAAGCGATGTCCACAGCACGCCCCGCGGCCGAGTTCGACTACGTCGTCGTCGGCGGTGGTACCGCCGGGGCCGTCGTCGCCGCGCGTCTGACCGAGGACCCCGGCGTCACCGTCTGCGTACTGGAGGCGGGTCCCTCGGACGTGGGCGACGACAACGTCCTGAAGCTCGAACGGTGGATGGAGCTGCTGGAGTCCGGTTACGACTGGGACTACCCGATCGAACCGCAGGAGAACGGGAACGACTTCATGCGGCACGCCCGCGCCAAGGTCCTCGGCGGCTGCTCCTCGCACAACTCGTGCATCGCCTTCTGGGCACCCGCGGAGGATCTCGACGAGTGGGGCACCCTCGGCTGCACCGGGTGGAGCGCCGCCGAGTGCTTCCCGCTCTACAAGCGGCTGGAGACCAACGACGCGCCCGGTGACCACCACGGCCGATCGGGCCCGGTGAACATCATGACGATCCCGCCCAACGACCCTTGCGGCACTGCCCTGTTGGAGGCGTGCGCGGCGGCGGGCATTCCCACCACACCGTTCAACACGGGTCGGACGGTGCTGCGCGGGGCCCACTGGTTCCAGATCAACTCGCGCCCGGACGGGACCCGTTCGTCGGCCTCGGTGTCGTATCTGCACCCGATCCTCGGCAGACGGCCGAATCTGGAGGTGCGCACCGGCCTCCAGGCGAAGCGGCTGCTGTTCGACGACACCACCGATCGGCGGCGCTGCACGGGCGTGGAGTATCTGCAACCGGACACGGTGCACAGCGGCGCCGTCGCGGCGCGCCGTGAGGTCGTGGTCTCCTGCGGGTCGATCGACTCGCCGAAGCTGCTCATGCTGTCGGGCATCGGTCCGGCCCGCCATCTGCGGGAGAGCGGTGTCGACGTACGGGTCGACTCCCCCGGAGTGGGGTCGCACCTCCAGGACCACCCGGAGGGTGTGATCATGTGGGAGGCGCGGCAGCCCATGGTCACCAGGTCCACGCAGTGGTGGGAGATCGGGATCTTCGCCGACACCGAACCGGGCCTGGACCGGCCGGACCTGATGTTCCACTACGGCTCGGTGCCCTTCGACATGAACACCTACCGGCGCGGCTACCCGACCTCCGACAACGCCTTCTGTCTGACGCCGAACGTCACGCGCGCCCGGTCGCTCGGCACCGTCCGGCTGCGTACGCGCGACTTCAGGGACAAGCCGAAGGTCGATCCGCGCTACTTCACCCACGAGCACGACATCCGGGTGATGACGTACGGCCTGCGGCTGGCCCGCGAGATCGCGGCGCAGGAGCCCCTCACGGAGTGGAAGGGGCAGGAGCTGGCGCCGGGGCCGGACGCCCTGTCCGACGAGGAGCTGCTGGAGTACATCCGTAAGACGCACAACACCGTGTACCACCCGGCCGGCACGGTGCGGATGGGGGCGGTGGACGACGCCGACTCGCCGCTCGACCCTCAGTTGCGGGTGAAGGGGGTGACCGGGCTGAGGGTGGCGGACGCGTCCGTGATGCCGTTCCTGCCGTCGGTCAATCCGTGCATCACGACGATGATGATCGGCGAGAAGTGCGCGGACATGATCAGGGCGAGCTGACCGGTGCGGCCCACGGCCACCGCGGGCCCTTCGGACCGCCCCGCTGTCACCCCAGCAGCAGAGACCTGGGCTGGGCGGAGAGTGCCTGGTCGAGGACGAGGGAAGCGGCTCCCACGGCCGCCACGTTCTCGCCGAGCGTGGTGGTGACGACCGTCGTCGGGTGGGTGGCCCTGACGAACGGGGACCGCGCGACCATCGGTTCGATGGTCGCGAGAAGACGGTGCGCGAGCAGGAGCCATGTCGGGCCGCCGAAGACGATCGTGTCGACGTCCAGGAGTGTCCCCGCGGCGCAGACTCCGCGGCCGATGCGGATGGCGAGGCGCTCGATGATGCCGTCCGCCTGTGCGTCCCCCTCGGCGGCGAGCGCAGCCAGCCGCTCCAGACCACGCTGGGCGTCGGCCGGATCCAGCACGGTGTACTCGGCGCCGAGAACGCCCAGCGCGATGGCCTCGTCGACGAGTGTCCGCGTGGAGCAGGCCGCGCCGAGCCCGCCGACCTCGCCCGCGTTCCCGGAGACGCCGCGCAGCACGGTGTCCTCGACGACCAGCCCCATCCCGGAGCCGGTGCCGAGATAGAAGAAGAGCAGGTTGCGGCTCTCGGTGGCCGCCCCGGCCCAGCGCTCCGCGACGACGGCGGCCGTGACGTCCTTGTCGAGGAGAGCGGGAAGTCCGGTCGCCTCGCTGAGCCGGTCGCGCAGCGGATAGCGTCCCCAGCCGGGCAGCTCCGGCGGGTCGACCACCCAGCCGGCGGACGCGTCTATCGGCCCCGGCGCGGCGATGCCCAGGCCCAGGACCCGTTCGTCTTCGATCCCCGACTCGGCCACCAGCGAGCGCACCGAGGCGGCCATGTCCGCGACGGTCCCGTCGGTGTCGCCGCCACTGGGGGTGCGCTTGCTGCGATGGCCCACGACCGTGCCGAGGAGGTCCACCAGAACGCAGGTGATCACGGCGGGGTCGAGGTGGACTCCCACGGCGTAGCGCGACGTCGGGACGATTTCGAGCAGCGTGCGGGGTTTGCCGCTGCCGGTGTTCTGCTTTCCGGACTCGCGGGCCACGCCCTGGTCGAGCAGCCGGCGTGTGATGTTCGAGACCGTTTGCGCGGACAGGCCGGTGGCCTGCGCCAGTTCGACCCGGCTCAGGCCCGCCGGGTGCCGGCGAATGGCATCCAGGATCACGGACTCGTTGAAGTCCCCCATGCGCGGCAGGTTGGTGCCGCGCCGGATCGTGCGCTTCTCAGGTCTCCCCGTGTCGGGGGGTCTCACCGTGTTGGTGGTCAACGTTCCTCTCCCAGCCTCGGGCGGCGGCGGTTCCGCGCCGCCGCCGCCCGAAGGCAACAGATCGATGGAAAATGGTACGACGCGGGCGGTGCGCCGGACGCGTCGCGCTCAACCTCCCGGCGAATCAGGTCATGTGGTCAGTTCGACGGCGGGGCGCAGACGCAGGGTGCGGATCTGGAAGGGCCGGAATCCGAGGTCCACGGAATCCTCGCCCGCCACACGCGCCACCTCCTGGTCCGGCCGGGCCGGCTCCCGATACGGCCGCTCCAGCAGGTCGCAGTCGTGGGCGGTGGCGAGGGGGAAGCCCGCGGACAGGCGCGCCGAGACCGCTCCGCCGCACGCTTCGTACAGTCGTACGACGATGTCGCCACCGCGGTCGTCCGCGAGCTTCACCGACTCCACGACCACATCCGTGGTGTCGATCTCGACCAGGGCCCGGGCCAGCGCCGGGGCCGGCCGGAGAGGCAGGTTCAGCGCGTAGCCTCCGGCGATGGACTCCTCGATCCCCGCCCCGGCCAGCAGCGCGTAGCTGAAGCTGTGCCTGCCTCGGTCGGCCCCCGGGTCGGGGCTGTGCGGGGACCGGAGCAGGGAGAGGCGGACCGTCGTGGTGGTGCCGCCGCTCTCCCGGGTGTCGCGGCGGACGTCGTGCCCGTAGGTGGAGTCGTTGAGCAGGGCGGCGCCCCAGTGCCGCTCGCCGACGTGCACCCAGCGGTGCGCCCACAGCTCGAAGCGTGCCGCGTCCCAGCTCGTGTTCTCGTGTGTGGGCCGCTGCACATGGCCGAACTGGATCTCGGCGCTCTCCCGTTCCGCGTGTACGTCCAGCGGCCAGGCCGCCTTCAGTACGGTGTCCCGCTCCTGCCAGTCGATGTCGTTTCGGACGGTCACCTGCCGGCTCTCGGCGACGACGTCGATGTGCTGGACGAAACGGGAGGATCCGTACGCGCGCTCGACCCGTACGGACGCCAGCAGCGGTCCTTCGTCCACGAGGGCCACCGACTCGGCCTCGTCCAGGTCGCGGACGGTGTCGCGGTAGTACGAGTCGATGTTCCACGCCGACCACAGGTTGGGGTCGTCGGGGTGGAGCTGGAGGAGGTTGCCCGCCGCGCCGGGAGCGATCGCCTCCCGCTTCGCGGCGTGGTCGTAGACGGAGGTGAGCAGGCCGCGCCGGTCCACGACGACGGTCAGCACACCGTTGTCGAGGACGAAACCGCCGTCCCGGGCCGTGGCGGTGACCGCTTCCCGGGGCGCGCCCGCGATGCCGCCGGAGGCGAGGGGCGCGACCTCGGCGAGGACCGCCGTACGGCCGTCCGACAGGCGCTGCCCGCCGGTGAACCCGCCGTCGGCGACGACGGTGACCTCACGGCGCGCGTACGGTCCGGCGTTGAGGAGCGCGGGGTCTCCGGGCAGCCGGCCGGCCGCGTCGGCGATCAGCGTCTCCAGTTCGGCGTGGATCTCCGCGTACTCACGCTCGGCCTGCCGGTGCACCCAGGCGATGGACGAGCCGGGCAGGATGTCGTGGAACTGGTTGAGCAGCACGCGCCGCCACAGCGATTCCAGACGCGCGTACGGGTAGGACGCGCCGGCCCGGACGGCGGCGGTGGCGGCCCAGAGTTCGGCCTCACGCAGCAGCGCTTCGCCACGCCGGTTGCCGCGCTTGGTGCGAGCCTGGCTGGTGTAGGTGCCGCGATGGTTCTCCAGATACAACTCGCCGCGCCACACGGGATGTTGGTCGCGCTCCGCCCGTGCGGCCGCGAAGAACGTGTCGGGCGCTTCGACGACGACCTTGGGCGAGCCTTCGAGATCACGCAGACGGCGGGCCTTCTCCAGCATCGAGCGCGTGGGACCGCCACCGCCGTCGCCGTGACCGAAGGGGACGAGCGAGCGGGTGGCCGGCCCCTTCTCGGCGAAGTTGCTCTCGGCGTGGGCGAGTTCGCGTGCCGTGAGGGAGGCGTTGTAGCTGTCGACGGGCGGGAAGTGGGTGAAGATCCGGGTGCCGTCGATGCCCTCCCAGTCGAAGGTGTGGTGCGGCAGCTTGTTCGTCTCGTTCCAGGACAGCTTCTGGGTGAGGAACCACTCGGCGCCCGCCAGCCTGGCGAGTTGGGGGTACGCGGCGGTGTAGCCGAACGAGTCGGGCAGCCACACGCCCCGCTGCTCGACACCGAACTCCTCGGCGAAGAAGCGCCGTCCGTAGACGAGTTGGCGGGCCAGGGCCTCACCGCCGGGCAGATTGCCGTCGGCCTCGACCCACATGCCGCCGACCGGGGCCCAATTGCCGTCGGCAGCCGCCTTCTTCATACGGGCGAAGATCTCCGGGCGCTGTTCCTTCATCCACGCGTACTGCTGTGCCGAGGAGCAGGCGAAGACCAGCTCGGGGTACTCCCCCGCCAGCGTGGTCATGTTGGTGAACGTACGCGCGCACTTGCGCACGGTCTCGCGGACCGGCCACAGCCAGGCCGAGTCGATGTGGGCGTGGCCGAGGGCGGCGACCGTGTGCGCCGAGGCGTGCGCGGGCCGGGACAGCACATCGGCGAGCCGGCTCCGGGCCTCGGCCGCGGTGTTCGCCACATCGCTCGGTACGACCGCGTCGGCGGCGCGGCGCAGGGCGTAGAGGATCTCGTGGCGCCGCGAGGAGCCGACAGGCAGCTCGTGCATCAGCTCGTCGAGCACCTCGATGTCGTGGATGAGGTGCCATATGTCCTCCTCGCGCACCGCGATCTCGGCCTGTGCGAGCCGGTAGATGTGCTCGGTGCCCGCGGTCTCGGGGGAGCCGTGGTGGATGTGGAGGCCGGCGCTGGCGACGATGGGCGGGTTGGCGGCCAGCTCGATCAGCAGGTCGACCGGGTCGCCGCCGGTGGCGGATTCGGCGAGCAGCACCGTACGGCTGTAGGGGTGCAGGCCCTGAAGAGGGGCGCCCCGGGCGTCGTGGACGAGGCCCTCCGCCTGCCCGCCGGGCCCTTTCGTCAGATCGAACCCGAGGTCGAAGACGGCCTCGACGCGGCGGCCCGACCACTCCTCCGGTATCTCGGCGCACGCCCGCATCCAGGTGGTCGCCCAGGGCCCGCCCCAGGTGGAGCCGAGCGCGAAGGGTTCGTAGTCGGCGCGCAGGGCGTCGGCCACGGGGACGGGTTCGCCGTCGACGTGCCAGGCGCTCAAGGCCAGGGGACGGGCCGTGCTGTAGAGCGCGGGGCGGATCACCCGGTCGAGGAGCTTTCGGATCCGGGTCTCGATGATCCGGCGGTCGTCATGCACGGTGCTGGTCCTTCCGGGGGCCGTACGCGGCGGGGTGCTCGTCGGGGTCGGGAGCGGGGAGCCGGACGGTGTCGTGTGCGCCGTCCGGCCAGGTCACCTCGACGAGCAGGGTGGTGTCCTCGGCGCGGGTGGTGACCTGGGGCAGGACGGCGGGGTCGGCGCCGCCGAGGTGGACGAGGGCGATGTGGGCGGTGCCGTGGGCGACGTGGCCCTCGGTCTGGACCACGGGGGTGGCGGAGGCGGCGCCGATGGCATTGCTGCCGGTGCCGGCCACGACGGAGGGACGGGGCAGTCGGTGCGCGCCGACCACGACGGAGACCAGTCCGCCGGCGCCCTCGACCCGGGCCTTGTCGCCGTCGACCGCACGGGGCTCCGGCGCCGACCGCGGGTCGGTCGCGAGCGCCCAGCCGCCGATGCGCAGCACGTGCCCGGCCCCGGGGTCACCGTCGACGCGTACGGCCCGTACCTCGACCGGCCCCCGCAACGCGGAGCCGACGGTGATCCAGGGGCCGGGCGTGTAGCGGGTGTCGGGGCCGCCGAACGGGTCCCATGTCGCGTCCTCGGGCCAGTGCGCGCGCGAACGCGACACGGCGGTGGCACCGTCCACGGAGATCCTGGTCGCCGGCCGCCGGTGCGAGGCGCGTCCCGCCGCGTCGAGCAGGACGACCGCGTTGTCGAGCGGCTCGGCGTCGGCGCAGGCGCCCGGCCCCGCGGTGGGGTCGCCGGGGGTCTCGGGTGCGGTGTGCGTCGAGTAGGCGAAGCGGGCGTAGCAGGGGTCGTCCGCGTGGGGCCGGGCCGGGTCGGCGTGGTCACCGCCGTGGTTGACGACACGTACGACACCGTCGGACGCGGTGCCGGACACGAGCCAGCCGGGCGCGGTGAGCGTACGGGTGAAGTCGCCCTGTTCGACGCCGAGTCGGTGCTCCTCCTCGGTCCACACCGGGTGCCGGGGCGGCAGTGCGAGGCCGATGAATCCCTTGCTCGCCCAGTACGGCGAGGCCGGCCCCGAGTAGACCTGGAGGATGCCGCGGTAGGGCCGGTGCCAGCCGAGGGTGAGCAGGTCCCCGGCGTCGGTGGCGCCGTGGGCGGTGAAGTGGTCGAGCATCCGGTTGGCGAGCCCCCGGGTCTCCCCCGGCGCCAGCGGTGTGGCATCGAACAGGGCGCCTGTCCACACCGGGGCGAGGGCGGCGTGCCGGTAGGTGAGGGAGCGCCCCTGGACGAGCGGCGAGCCGTTGGCCCCGACCAGGAGCCGCTGGTCGGCCAGGAAGCGGCGCAGCCGGTCCCGGTAGCGGTCGAGGAGCCCGCCGGGCGCGGCGTCGCCGAGGATGCGGCAGAACCAGAGCGGGTACAGGTGCATGGCCCAGCCGTTGTAGTGGTCGAAGTTGCGGTGTTCGCCGCCGGTGAGCCCGTCGGAGTACCAGCCGTCGCCCGCGTACCAGCCGTCGGTCAGCGCGATCACACGGTCGAGGTCCTGTTGTCGCCACTGCCCGCCGGCCGTGCGGGCGAAGGCCTCGGTGACGCCCTGGAACCAGATCCAGTTGTTGCCGGGCATCGGCTCGCCGACCATCGGGGCGAGCCAGTCGAGGACCCGGCCCCTGACCTTGTCGTCGAGGCGGTCCCAGATCCAGGGCCGCGTCTCGTGCAGCGCGAGCGCGACAGAGGCGGCTTCGACCTTGGCCTGGTCGCACTCGGCGAACGTGGGCCAGCGTTCCGGGTTGTCCGGGTCGGTGCCGGCGGCCAGGCCGGCCGCGTACCACCCGGCGAGATCGTGCGGGTCCGCTCCGCCGGCTCCCGCCAGCCGGAAGCCGGCCAGGAGGAAGGTACGGGCGAAGCCCTCCAGGCCGTCGCTGCGTACGCCGTTGTGGCTCGGGGTGCCGGGCAGCTGGATCAGGGCGTGCTCGCCGGTGGCGTACGGCCGGACGGCGAGCAGCAGCCGGTCCGCGGTCCGCTCCCAGTGGGCGCGGTCCTGCGCGGGGGTGCGTGTCATGAGGTGCGGGTCTCCCATGCCTCTTCGTACTCGGCGCGTATCCGGTCTCCGGCCTCCTCGCGCGGGTTCTTGCCGGCGTCGTCCCGCCCACCGAGGGGGACGCGGCCTCGACCGCTCCCGGGGGTTGCGGGGTGCGGGTTTCTCGATCGGCGCTAGGGCCTCCGATTCGGTGGTCGTGTCCGGGCGGCCGTCAGGCCGGGCGCGGGAGCGCCGCGCGGGTGACCCGCGCACCGGTGATGTGTCGGGTCCTTCGTCAGGCGCGTGGCAGCCGCAGCGTCACCATCTGGAAGGGGCGCAGGGCCAGTTCGACACCGCCGCCGGCCGCCGCCGGCGGTTCGGTGTCCGGGAGCGGGCGTTCGAGGAGATCCGTGAGGACGGCCCTGCCGGTGGCGAAGGCGTCGATACGGACGGTGGCGCGGGCCCGGCCGCCGTGGGCCTCGTAGAGCCGTACGACCAGGTCTCCGCTGCGGTCGTCGGCCAGCTTCACCGCGCTGACCACGACGGCGTCGTTGTCGACGGTCACGAGTGGTGCGACCTCCGCCGCGGACCCGGTGACCCGGCGCTCGGGCAGATTGGCGCGGAGGCCCTCGCGGACGGCGTCGCCAATCGTCGCGCCCGGCACGAGCGCGTGCCGGAAGCGGTGTACGCCCTGGTCGGTCTCGGGGTCCGGATAGCGGGGCGCGCGCAGCAGCGAGGCGCGCACGGTGGTCGTCGTGCCCGCGTCGGCGCCGGTCCGCACCGTGCGGGTCACGTCGTGGCCGTAGGTCGCGTCGTTGACGACGGCGACGCCCCAGCCCGGTTCGTCGACGTGCAGGAAACGGTGGTTGCACGCCTCGAACTTGGCCCACTCCCAGCTCGTGTTCTGGTGGGTGGGCCGGTACACATGGCCGAACTGTGTCTCGGAGGCGTACCTGTCGGCCTTCACGTCCAGCGGGAACGCCAGCTTGAGGAAGCGCTCGGTCTCGTGCCAGTCCACCTCGGTGTCGATGTCGAGCCGCTTGGTGTCCGCCGGAACCGACAGCCGCTGGGTGACACGCGACGCACCGAAGGACCGCTCGACGCGTACCGAGGCGCCCTCGACAGTCAGCTCGGCCACCTCGGTGAGGTCGCTGCCGACGTTCCGGTAGAAGGCGTCGACGTCCCACGCGTCCCACTGGTTGGGGAAGTCGGGGTGGAGCTGGAGGAGGTTGGCCGCCTGGCCCGGTGCTATCGCCTCCCGGTCCGCGTCGCGGTCGTGCGCGGAGACCACGAGGCCGCGGGCGTCGATCTCGACGCGCAGCAGGCCGTTGTCGAGGACGTAGCCGCCGCCCTCACGTGGGGCGGGGGGCACCGTCTCGCCCTGCTCGGTGTGCGCCGACGCGCCTCCGGCCGGGACCGAACAGCGGGTGTGCGGGGCCGAGTTGAAGGCCAGTACGGTGCCACCGGACGCGTCACCGGCGAGTGCGCGCTGCGCGCCCGCGATGATGCTTTCCAGTTCCTCGGCGACGCGGGCGTATGTCTCGCGGGCCTCGCGGTGCACCCAGGCGATGGACGAGCCGGGCAGGATGTCGTGGAACTGGTGGAGCAGCACCGTCTTCCAGATCCGGTCCAACTCCTCGTAGGGGTAAGGCGTCCGGGTACGGGCCGCCGCGGTCGCGGCCCACAGTTCGGCCTCCGTGAGAAGCGACTCGCTGCGCCGGTTGCCGCGCTTGGTGCCCGCCTGACTGGTGAGCGTGGCGCGGTGCAGTTCGAGGTAGAGCTCGCCGACCCAGACGGGCGGCTCGGGGTATTCGGCCTCGGCCTTGGCGAAGAAGTCGGCGGGTGCCTCCCACTCGACCCGCGCCGCGCCCTCCAGGCTGCGCATCCGCGCCGCCTTGGCGACCATCTCGCGCGTGGTCCCGCCGCCGCCGTCCCCGTAACCGGTCGGCGCCAGCGAGCGGGTGGCGACGCCCTTCTCTTTGAAGTTCCTCGCCGCGTGCGCTATCTGACGGCCCGTCATCTCACAGTTGTACGAGTCGACGGGCGGGAAGTGCGTGAAGATACGGGTCCCGTCGATGCCCTCCCAGGAGAACGTGTGGTGCGGGAAGGTGTTGGTACGGCTCCAGGAGATCTTCTGGGTGAGCAGGCGCGTGGAGCCGGCCGCCTTGATGATCTGCGGGAGGCCCGCCGCGAAGCCGAAGGTGTCGGGCAGCCATGCCTCGTCGTTCTCGACGCCGAACTCCTCCATGAAGAAGCGCTTGCCGAGGACGAACTGACGGGCCATCGCCTCGGACCCCGGCATGTTGGTGTCGGACTCCACCCACATCCCTCCGGCCGGTACGAACCTGCCGTCCGCGACGGCCTTCTTGACCCGCGCGTACACCTCGGGCCGGTGCTCCTTGATCCAGGCGTACTGCTGGGCCTGCGACATGGTGAAGACGAAGTCGGGGTCCTCGTCGAGGAGCGCCGTCATGTTCGAGGCGGTACGGGCCACCTTGCGGACCGTCTCGCGCAGCGGCCACAGCCAGGCGGAGTCGATGTGGGCATGCCCGACGGCACTGACGCGATGCGCCGCGGGGGCGGCGGGCGCGGCGAGTACGCCGGCGAGTTCGTCGCGCGCCGCCCGGGCGGTGCCGTTCACGTCCTGGAGGTCGACGGCGTCCAGCGCGCGGCCGACCGCGCGCAGGATCTCCCAGCGGCGGGCCCCGTCGAGGGGGAGCTCCGCCATGAGCTCGCCGAGGACTTCCAGATCCATGACCAGGTTCCACACCGTCTCGTCGAACACGGCCAGCCGCATCTCGCCGAGCACGTACTGGGGCGCCTCGCCCGCCGTCGCCCGCTCACCCATCGGTGTCGGCCGGAAGGGCACGCCGCTCGCTTCGAGGTCGGGGTTGGACGCGGCCTCGACGCGCCAGTGGACCTGCTCCCCGCCGGCCACCGGTGCGCCGACGCGGACGTACGCGTTGCGCGGGTGGAGCCCCTTGACCGGGGTGCCGTCGGGCAGGTGGACGAGGCCCTCGCACTGGAACCCCGGGGTCCGCGGGGTGAAGCCGAGGTCGAGGACGGCCTCGACAGTACGGCCCGCCCACTCGGTGGGGACGGTGCCGGTGACCTTGAACCAACTGGTGCCCCACGGCAGGCCCCAGGGGGTGCCGGGGGCGATGGGGGTGGTCGGTGCCGTCAGTCCTTCGGCGACGGGGACAGGCTCGCCCGCGGTGGACCAGATCTCCACGGCGAGGGGTGTCGTGACGGGGTGGACGGCCGGCCGGACGCGCTCCCGGAGGACGCGTTCCAGACGTGCCTCGACCAGCTTCCGGTCGTCGTGCATGAAGGGGGTCTCCTGTTGCTGAGAGCGAGGGCGGGCAGTCGGGAGCGGCGCGTCGGGGCGGGCCGCTGATCAGTGCTCGGCACCGGCCACCGGGGCGGGGGCGCCGATCCTTTACGCGCCCACGACGCGGATCCTCAGCGGCTCGCCCACAGCAGCCCCCTCTCGGTCAGCGTGCGGACCGAACGGGACGAATCCGTCGCTGATCGCCACGGGCCGATGCCCGTCCCAGCCGCCGCGGACGACGAGTGCTCGCCGGTTGTCGCTGGTCAAGGTGGTCGCACGCTCCCATCGGCGCCGCACGGGAGAGTGCGGCGGTCGAAGCCGGGTGAGGACGTCCAGCAGGCCGGGCCGGGGAAGTCGCCCTCGACGGGACCGTGCTGAACCGGCTGCCATGTGAACGTATGAACCGGCGCGGAAGTTTGTCAATATGCTGGACGAACTCCGAAGCGGACTCGCCACCGGAGCTCCACACCAATCAAGGAAACCCGATCGGGCCTGCTCCCGCGGCCTCTTGACCGGCTCCCAGGGCAGTCACCGCACCAGGCCCGCGTGTCGGCGACTCGCCCCGTAATCCGACCGGCGCCCCAGTAGCCCTTCCCCCCGGCTCCGTTCAAGCTGTCGGACGTACGGAATAACCCAACACGGTGGATTTACATGACGGCACGCCGGGGCCGGGCCGTGACGCGTACGACGATCAGCTCGCGATACCGGCGAGGCTCCCCGGCTCGTACGAACCACCCCGGTTGTTCAGGATCACACCGAGGCGGTTGGTCGCGTTGATCATGGCGACCAGCGAGACCAGTGCGATGACCTGGTCGTCGTCGTAGTGCTCGCACACCTGGGCCCAGGTGTCGTCGGACACGCCCTGGAAGGCGTCGCCGATGCGGGTGCCTTCCTCGGCGAGCGCCAGCGCCGCGCGCTCGGCCTCGGTGAACACGGTGGAGTGCCGCCAGGCGGCGACCAGATTCAGCCGGACCGGGAGCTCGCCCCCGGCGGCGGCGTCCTTGGCGTGGATGTCGACGCAGAAACCGCAGCCGTTGATCTGGCTGACGCGCAGCCGCACCAGCTCCTGGACGGCCTTCGGCAGCCGCGACCCGTGGATCACGTGGCTGACGGCGTGGATGCGCTTGCCGATCTTGGTACCGGTCTCGCCGGCGAACAGGTTCATACGGGGTTCCATGACTGCGTCCTCACTGGTGGGGCCATGTGCCGGGCGGCTCGTACGCCCGGCGTCCGACGAACACGAGATGCCGCCCGACCGGTCCCTGTGACAGCCTGGCGATGTGACGTAGGCCACCGGTCCTGGGTGTCACAAGACGGTCGGGGGTGGCGTCTTGTGCGTGACACGGCCCAGAGCGAGCAGGCGGGAGCCGACTATGGACAAGCGCAGCGACCGGACGACCGGCACGGCCGGGCACCTCACGCGTGAGGACAGCGTGGACCCGGCGACCGAGACGTTCGTCACCCACCGCAATCTGCTGTTCACCGTCGCCTACGAGATGCTCGGCTCGGCCGC
Organism: Streptomyces camponoticapitis; assembly: GCF_014646115.1. Lineage (GTDB taxonomy): Bacteria > Actinomycetota > Actinomycetes > Streptomycetales > Streptomycetaceae > Streptomyces > Streptomyces camponoticapitis. Next base: position 70,791 of record NZ_BMMV01000006.1, read on the forward strand.
CGACGCCGAGGACGTCCTTCAGGAGACATGGCTGCGCTGGGCGGACGTCGACTTCGACACGGTCCGGGAGAAGCGTGCCTACCTGGTCCGGATCACCACGCGCCAGGCGCTGACCCGGCTGCGGACGCTCCGGCAGCGCAAGGAGTCGTACGTCGGCCCCTGGCTGCCCGAGCCGCTGCTGACCACGCCCGACGTGGCCGAGGACATCGAGCTGGCCGACAGCGTCTCGATGGCGATGCTGCTGGTCCTCGAAACGCTCGCGCCCACCGAACGTGCGGTGTTCGTGCTGCGCGAGGTGTTCGACATCGACTACGACGAGATCGCCGAAGCCGTCGACAAGAGCCCGGTCGCCGTCCGTCAGATCGCGCACCGGGCGCGCGCCCACGTCGCGGCGCGCAGGCCGCGCGAGACCGTCTCCCCGGCCGAGACGCGCGGCGTGCTCGCGGCCTTCCAACAGGCTGTCGAGACGGGCGATCTGCGGCGCCTGCTCGACATGATCGCGCCGGACATCGTCCTGCTGACCGACGGCGGCGGAATCGTCCAGGCCGCGCTGGCGCCCGTGGTGGGCGCCGACCGGGTGGGTCACGTGCTGGGCAGGCTCGACGCCGGGGTCGTACTCCGGCCGGCACAGGTCAACGGCTATCCGGCGCTCATTCTGCGGCTGGGCGACCGGATCGACACCGTCCTGGCCCTGCTCATCGACGAGGGCCTCATCACCGGGCTCTACGCCGTGCGCAACCCCGAGAAACTGTCACGCGTCGACCACGAGACCGCTGTGAGCCGCTGAGCGGTGGCCCCGGCCGGGACGCTCACGCCGGCGCCGGTCCCTCGATCCGCTTCTCGAACCAGTGGTGGGCGTACGGCTCGTCGTTGAAGGCGGCGACCTCCTCGAAGCCGCAGGAGTGGTACAGGCCGATCGCGGCGCTCAGCGCCCTGTTGGTGTCGAGGCGCAGTACGTCGCGGCCGTGCTGAGCGGCCCGTGCCTCCAGTTCGGCGAGGAACCGGCGGCCGAGACCGAGGCCACGGGCCTCGGGCGCCACCCACATGCGCTTGATCTCGGCCGGGGCGCCCGCCGGCAGCTTCAGCCCCGCGCAGCCGACGGGCTCACCGTGCAGCCGGGCGACCATGAACAGGCCGTGCGGCGCCCGGAGTTCACCCGCGTCGGGCAGCAGACTCCGTACGGGGTCGAAGCCGGACTCGAACCGCTCCCGCAGCTCGCTGAAGTAGGACCGCAGGCAGTGCTCGGCGTGGGGGTGGCCGGGGTCGACAGCCTCCAGCGTGACGGTCGCGGCGGTCAGCAACCGGTCGACCTGGGCCATGGCCTCGACCAGCCGTGCGCGCTGGGCGGTGTTGAGCGGTTCCAGCAGGGAGCCGGCCAGTTCGTCGCTCCGGCCGTCGAGTACGGCGCGCTCCGCCCGCCCCGCGCCGGTGAGCCGTACGGTGCGCACGCGTCTGTCGCGCGGCTGCGGCTCAACCGTCACCAGTCCCTCGGCCTCCAGGGAGCGCAGGAGCCGGCTGACGTACCCGGAGTCGAGCCCGAGGCGCTCACGCAGCCGCCGTACGTCCTGGCCCTCCTCGCCGATCTCCCAGAGCAGCCGAGCGGCGCCGATGGGCCGGTCACCGCCGAGGAAGTGGTCGTGGAGCACACCCACACGCTCGGTGACGGTTCGGTTGAACCGCCGTACCTGTTCGATCTGCGCCGCGTCCATTCTCTGACTCTAGTCAGAGAATCCCGCGCGGGGCCAGCCGGGACGGGGGGACAGGCCCGGCGCGCCACATGCAGGACGGTGCCCCCGCCCCACACGGACCTGGTTCTGGAAAGTGTTTTCCGCCATCTCTGCCCCATCGCCACACACACCGGTATTTCCCTTTTTAGCGCGGTAAGGCGGCAGGCGTTTACGCGTGTCGACGCCCCCGCGAGAAGCGTCCGCCGTGCCGGACTACCAGTGCGAACGACCAGTTCTCGCCGTTTGCGAAATCCGCGCCCGAGGGTACCGATCGACCTGGTTCGATTATGGCTTGTAAAGGCCGCCATCCGTTCGGCGCGCCGCTTTGAAAACCGTGCTTTTGAGGGAGTGTCAACTGTGTCCCACATAGCGAATATCGACACATCGCTGCAAAGGCTGCGGACAATCGTGGCCGAAGTTCTTGAAACAGACGAAGTAAGCATCGAGGACGACGCTCTCTTTTTCGAAGACCTCGGTCTGGATTCCTTGGAGAAAACCGAGGTGGTCGTCCGTGTCGAGAAAGAATTCAAGGTAAAACTCAGTCCCGCCGATGCTGCGGCCATGCGCTGCGTGGCGGACTCGGCAGCCGTCCTCCTCGGCAAGCTGGACAATCCACCGGAGGCCCACCCGGAGGCGGCGCCCGAGGTCGTCGACCTCGTCGATCGGCTGGTGGGATCCCACCTCGCTCAGGGGCGTGGGGAGCGGATCGCCTACACGGACCCCGACTGCGGCGATCTCTCCTACCGAGGGCTGCACGACGCGGTCTTACGGTACGCGGGGACGCTCGCCGCGAAGGGCACTCCTCCCGGCACGCGTGGACTGATCGTCGCCGACGACTCCGTCACCACGGTCGCGGCTGTCCTCGGTATGTGGTGGCACGGATGCGTGCCCGCTGTCGTCAGTCCGCTCCTCAACGACGAGGAGATCGCCTACATCGCCGACGACTGCGCGGCGAGCGTGATCCATCTCGATGCCGCGCCGAAGCGGCAGCGAGCCCTGGAAACCCTCCTTTCGGACCGAAGCCGGATCGCCGGCCGGGACATCCGCGCGGAGAGCGCGGACAGTGCGGACGGCGCCGAGAGCACCGGGAGCACCGGCTCCGTCCCGGGGGCCGCCGTCCCGTGGCCGTCGGACCGCGAGGCGCTGATCCAGTACACATCCGGAAGTACGGGCCTGCCCAAGGGAGTCCGGCACAGCGCGGGTGCCATCGAGGCGGCCCTGACCGGATTCGGCTCGCTGCTGGCGCTGCGCGAGGACGACACGGTGCTGTCCACGGCACGTATGTCCTTCGGTTACGGATTCGGCGGAACGGTGCTCTTCCCGCTCGCGGCCGGTGCCCGTGCGGTCCTCATGCGCGGCAGCGTCGACCTGCACACCGTGACGGCCGCGCTCGACCAGTACCGGCCGACGGTGATGTGGTCGGTGCCGCGCCTGTACGCGGCGCTGGCCGACGCCGCCGCCACCTCCGACGGGGCTCCGCGGACGGAATCGGTGCGGCTGTGCGTCGCCGCCGGGGAGCATCTGCCGGCCGCGCTGAGCGAGCGTATCCAGGAGACCTTCTCCGCAGGTCTGATCAACGGGCTCGGTGCGACGGAGGTACTGCACATCGTGGTGGCCACCCCCGCCGACCGGCCGATGCCCGGGACCATCGGGCTGGCCGTACCCGACGTACGGGCCACCGTCCGTGACGCCGAAGGCCTCCCGGTGGCCGACGGCGTCGAAGGCCGGCTCCACATCAGCGGCCCCACGGTCGCCCTCGGCTACCTAGGCAGGCCCGACGCCGCGGCCGCGACCTTCGCCGACGGCGGTGTGTACACCGGCGACATCGCGATCCGTAACGCCGACGGCACGGTGGTGCATCTGTGCCGCGCCGACGACCTGCTGAATCTGGGCGGCTACAAGGTCCCGCCCGCCGAGATCGAGGCGGTGGTACGGACCGTCGAAGGCGTCCGGGAGTGCGTGGTGGTCGGCCAGGCCGACGCGAACGGGCTGGAACAGGCGGTCCTTTACGCCGTCGCCGAACCCGATTCCGACACCGATCGGATCCGTCGCTCCATCACGGCCGCCATCCGGAGCCGGCTGGCGCCCTTCAAACGGCCGGCGCGGGTGGAGTTCCTCGACAAGCTGCCGGTCACCTCCACCGGAAAGCTTGCCTCCTTCCAGCTGCGGAAGCGGGTGAGTCAGTCATGACCTGGGACATCACGGGCAGTGGCGCGATCGCCAACATCGGCCGTACGCCTGGGCAGATCTTCGACGCGCTCTGCGCCGGGCAGGAGACGCGCAACCCGCTGAGGGCCTTCGACAGCACCAAGTACCGGACCCGCCACGCCTACGAGATCGACGACCGGACCGGGTTACGCGACGAGCCCTGGCGGGCGACCAAGTGGCTGGTCCTCGCCGTCCGGCAGGCCCTCGCCGACGCGGGCCTGTCCGAGGACCTCTCCCGGACACCGGTACTCGTCGGTACGACGCTGCGGGAGCAGCGCAGTACGGAGTTGTGGTGGACCGAGGGCGTCCCGGTCCGTCCCTCGGACCTCCACTTCGGCGGCGCTCTGCGCGACGCGTTCGGTGCCGTCTCCACGTACACGTTCGCCAACGCCTGCTCGGCCTCGCTCTACGCACTGGGTCTGGCCACCGACATGCTCGACTGCGGCACGGCCGACACGGTCGTGGTCGCGGGCACGGACTCCATCACCGAGAGTGCCTTCGGAATGCTGGACCGGGTGCAGAACGAATCGCCGCAAGAACTGCGGCCGTTCGACGTGACGCACAAGGGCATGCTGATGGGTGAGGGGGCCGTGGCGGTCGTCCTCCAGCGCCCGGGTACGCACGACCGGCGTCCGCTCGCCCGGCTGACGGGCGTCAGCATGAACTGCGACGCCCAGCACGCCACCGCTCCCGACCCCGAAGGCATACGTACGGCCGTTCTCGACGCCCATCGGCGTGCCGGTGTCAGCTCCGGGGACATCGACCTGGTGATGCTGCACGGCAGCGGTACGCCCCGTAACGACGAGACCGAAGCCGCCGTCCTCTCCGAGGTGTTCGCGGGTACGAGCCGCGCCCACGCCCCCCTGATGACGGCCATCAAATCCATGACGGGCCACACACTGGGAGGTTCCGGACTCCTCAGTCTGGTCGTCGCCGTGCTCGCCATGGAGCGGAACACCGTGCCGCCGGTGCTCGGCCTCACCGATCCCATAGAGCAGGCGGCCGGACTCGGCCTGGTCCGTGGCGGTGCCACCGCGGCCGACATCACCACGGCGCAGATCAACGCGTTCGGCCTGGGCGGAATCAACGCGGTCGCGCTGGTCGAGGCCGCGGCATGACCCCCGCACCGACGACCGACGCGCGCCTCGCGGATCCGGTGCTCGCCAAGGCGCGAGAGACCCTTGTCACCGGCGTCGGGCTCGCCGTCCCCGGCCTGCGGTCGGTGGGCGACCTGCTCACCGACCAACCACCCGCGGACGGCTTCGATCCGGCGACGGCCCTGAAGGGCCGGGAGATGCGGCACAAGGACCGTGCCTCGCGCCTCGCCCTGTACGCCGCCGAACAGGCGCTGGCCGACGCCGGCCTTCTCGACGGGGAGGGGCGGCTCCTGGGGACGGGCGACACGACCGCCGTGGTGGTCAGCTCCAACCTGGGCTCGTTGCAGACGGCCTGCGACTTCACCGACACCGTCTCCCGCGAGACGGTCGTCGGACTCAGTCCGCTCGGTCTGCCGCAGACGTCGAGCAATGTCGTCGCCGGCTGGGTCGCCATCCGGTACGGGCTCCGCGGCCCCAATCTCACCGTCTGCAACGGCGCCACCAGCGGGCTGGACGCTCTGCACTGGGCCCGGAACCTCATCGTGGCGGGGCGCTGCCGCAGAGCGGTCGTGGTCGGCGTCGAACCGGCCACCGAACACGTCGACAAGCTCCTCGGCACGAGGGCCTCCGACGTGGCGTGCGCCGTCGTGCTCGAATCCGCGGCCGAAGCCTCCCAAGGAGGTTCCGCGCATGCCCCCGTACGTGGGTCGGGTGTCTACGCGCGCCTGGCCGCCTACACCCGCGGCGCCGAACTCGCGCCCACTGTCGCGGAGACCGAAGCCCTGGCTCCCGTCCCCGTCGGACTGCGGCTCACCGGCGCTCCCGCGCGACCGCCGTCCACCGGGCGGGAACAGAGCCTGGACCTCACCGCGCGGCTGGGAGATTGCTCGGGCGCCCTGGGAGTGCTCCAGGGCGCCGTCGCCGCCGTTCACATCCGGACGCACGGAAGCGAAGCCGTGCTCGCATTCACAGGAGGCGGCGACTTCGATGACGCGGCAGCCGCCCTTCTGCTGACCGGTGGAGACACCGAATGAAAGGAAAGTCCGCAATGGAATCAGCAGTGGACGTCGAAGAACTGCGCACGATCGTCGCGGAGTCCCTCGAACTGGAACCCGAAGAGGTGGGTGACAGCGACCACTTCGCCGAGGACCTCGACATGGACTCGCTGATGGTGCTGGAAATATCGTCCCGGCTTCAACAGCGCTACGGCATTTCCGTCAAGGACTCCGCCATCGGCTCCGTACAGAATCTTCCCGAGCTACGGGATCTGGTCGATTCCCTGCTGGCCGAAGGGTCGGTGGCGTGACCGGCAGGCGAATCGCGCTGGTGAGCGGGGGTTCCCGGGGAATCGGCCGGGCGGTTGTCACCAGACTGGCCCAGGACGGATTCGACGTCGCCTTCTGCTACCGCTCCCGCTCGGACGAGGCCAAGGAGACCGAACGGGAGGCGGTCGATCACGGCTCCCGGGTCTTCGCCCAGCAGGTCGATGTCACCGACGCGGACGAGAGCCGTGCCTTCCTCGCGGCGACGGAGGACGAACTCGGCCCGGTCGACGCGGTGGTGACGGCCGCCGGCATCACCCGGGACAAGCCGCTGGCGACGATGGAGGACGCTCAATGGAATGACGTCCTGACGACCAATCTGGACGGCAACTACCACATCTGTCGTCCGGCCATAGAGCGGATGGTCAACCGCCGGGCCGGCAATCTGGTGACGCTGTCCTCGATCGCCGGCGTTCACGGGAGTGTCGGCCAGACCAACTACTCCGCCGCCAAGGCCGGGATCATCGGCTTCACCATGGCCATGGCGAAGGAGTACGGCAGATTCGGCATACGGGCCAACACCGTCGCTCCGGGGTTCATCGAGACGGAGATGACGGCCGAGGTGTCCGACAGGGCCAGGAAGAAGTATCTCGGCCAGATCCCGCTGTCGCGGTTCGGCACCTCGGACGAGGTGGCCGATCTGGTCTCGTTCCTCCTGTCCAAACGAGCCTCCTACATCACCGGCCAAGTACTCGGCATAGACGGCGGGTTGGTGATGTGAAGGACACGGCCCGCCCTCGTACGCAGGGCTCGGATCTCCGACGACCGCAGGGAGGGTGTGAGTGAGACCCGCAGGCCCGCTGGGACCGATCACCCGGCGCCGTCCCGTCGACGACCCGGTGGTGCGTCTCTTCCTCTTCCACCACGCGGGTGGCTCCCATCTGCTCTACCGGGGCTGGACACGTCATTTCCCCGAGGACTGGGACATCTGTCTGCTGGACGCGCCCGGGCGCGGGAACGCTCAGGCGATCCCTCTCGTCGCCGACTGCGCGGACCTCGTGACGTTCTTCGACGAGGCCCTCACGCCGCTGCTGAACCGGCCGTTCGCCTTCTTCGGCCACAGCGTGGGTGCCCGTGTCGCCTACGAGTTCGCCTGCCGCCTCGCGGAGACAGGACGCGAACTCCCTCTCTGGCTCGGGGTGTCGTCCTTTCGCGCGCCGCAGCCGGATTCGGCGGAGCCACCGCTGACCCGGAGCCTGACATCCGATGCCGGGTTGCGTGACTGGCTCGGGACCACGGGCGGCATCCCGGACCGGCTGCTGACCGACGACAACCTGTGGAAGGCGTTCGCTCCCCTGATGCGCAGCGATCTGGCGCTCGCGGACACCTGGGACCGGGAGACGCTCGGACCGCCTCTGCCGGTGCCGCTGACCGTCTTCACCGGGTCGCACGACACTGTCGTGGCGCGCCACAAGCTGGACCGCTGGCCCCGGCTGACGGACAACTTCCTCGGGACGCACACCTATTCGGGAGGGCACTTCTATCTGAACGAGCACCGCGAGCAGTTGGTCGCGCGCATCACCGAGACGGTACGCACCCTGCTCGGCACCCGGCGGGGCGGCGGATAGCCGGAGTCGTGGCACCCCAGAGGCCCCGGACCAAGAATCCGGGGCCTCGCGCGCGTGTTGGACCGCCTGTCGGTTCAGCTCGGGTTCTGAGCCCGGCGGCGTACGGCGACGAGGGTGCCCGCACCCGCGACAGCCACCGCGAGTGCGGCGCCCGCGATCGGCAGTGTCGCCGAGGAGGAGCCGGTGGCGGCCAGGTTGCCGCCGGTGGTGCTCGATCCGCTGTCACCGGCGGACGAACCACCGGCCGAGCTGTCGGAGCCATCGGACGAACCGCCCGTCGAGCCTGCCGAGCCGGTCGAACCCGTGGAGCCGCTGGAACCGGTCGAGCCGGTCGAGCCGCCGTCCGTCACGTCCAGCGTGACGTCGTCCCTGTCATTGGTCTTGTCGGGGTCGAACGGCCGGGCCTCGGTGCTCAGTGCCACCGAGCCCTTGGCGCCTGCCACCTTCTTGTCGATCTTCAGCTTGAAGACGTAGGTCTCGCCCCCGTCCTCGTCGACCCACCTCTGGCTGGTGCCGCAGGCGTACGCCTTGCCCTTGGCCTCGCAGAACCCGTGGGGCTCGACGACCGACGTTCCGGCCGGCGGCGTGATCAGGACTTGGACGAGCGGTTCCCCCTCCCTGGTCAGCACCCAGGCGGGACCTCTGTTGTTGAACTGGGCCTTCAGGATCACCGTGTCGCCGACATCGCCCGTCAGGGAGGCTCCCGTCACCTGGTAGTCCGCGGTGTTGACGGAGGTCACCGGCACGTCGACGGCCTGCTCGGTGCCCTCTCCCCCGGGCTGACGCTCCACCAGCTTCACCGCGGGTGCGGTGCCGGGCACCGGAGTCGTGGCGGACTCGTCCAGCTGGGGATCGCTGTCCGCGACGAGCACGCGCAGGTCGTCCTTGAGCGCACGGTCGAGCGCCTTGATCACGAGAGGCTTCTCGGGCGCGTAACTGGCACCCGGCGCCACCGCCTGGGCGAACTCGCACACCACGTTCCACTTGGCGGTCATCTCGTCGTAGGAGGGGACCTGGTGCGTCTCGCAGTTGGAGGGAACGTCCGCGAAGTCGAGTCCCCGGGTCACCGAGTAGAAGACCCAGACCTTGTCCGCGGCCGTGGTGCCCTTGTTCGTCACGGTGACCGACTGATCGAGGCTGCTGCCCGGCCGCACGCCCTCGATCGGGGCGATGTCGCCCACGACCAGCTCGGGTGCGGCCTGGTCGGCGAAGGCGGCGGGAGCAGCGCCCACCGCGATCAGACCGACGGCGCCCAAAGCGGCGACGGCGGTACGGGAGACACGACGGTTCTGTGCGCGAATCGGCATGGAGGGAACCTCTGTTGGGCCGTAGGCAAACGTGTGGTGTCCTTCAGGAGAACTGCCCTTCCACCGCTAAGACTCCCGCCGATGCCGAAGGGTTGCGGTCACGCGCCGGCCGGCTGGCTGGGCAGTCGGCCGCAGAGCCAGTTGCCCGGTTCCTTCGGGTCGTCGCTGATCCAGAACTGGCGCCACAGCACCGCGAACTCCTCACGGCTGAGATGGCCGTCGCCGTTCGGGTCGAGCAGTTCGAAGACACCCGTCATGTCCACGGACTGCCCGTTCCACGTCTCGACGAGCCTGCGGTGTTCCTCCGGGGAGATATGGCCGTCGCCATTGGTGTCCACGGCGTCGAAGACGGTGTCGGCCGTGGCGGTGACGTCCGCCACCATGGCGGGCAACCGGTCCACGAGCGTGAGCAGTTCGCCCATGTCGACCGCGCCGTCACCGTTGGCGTCCCCCGCTTCCAGGAGCGCCGCCCACCAGCCCATCAGCAGCGTCTCGACCCGAGCGCTCAGCTCGGTCCCCGGGTCCACCCCGGGCAGCCGGCCCCAGCGCGCGACGAGCTCCCTGAAGTCCTCCTCGCGCAGATAGCCGTCGCCGTCCGCGTCCAACGCGGCGAACATCCCCCTGAGCTTGAGCTCCTGAAACGCGCTGGCCATGAGCGACCCCCTAGACGCCGAACCGAATCACGAACCGAGCGACGGCCCATCCTCCGACCTGAGGACGGTTCGTCACTACGCGTAACTATAGGTCGTGACACGCCCCAGGTCACACGGGCACATATGTACGAAGAGTCACCCTCGGGTCCGGCTCCGAAGAGATTGACAAAGCGGAACAACGCTCCGTATGTTGAAACGGAACGACGCTCCGATTTCTTCTCGAACGGCGGATACGCATCATGAGTGAACCGACTTACCCGGCCGGCACCCTCAGCTCACCGACTCCCGTCCTCTCGGTCGCTCCGGTGGTGCTGCCGGCTCCCTCCAGGGCCCTGGACCTGGAGGTACGGGTCTCCGCACCCGTGACCGGGAGCGACCTGCCGGTCGTCCTCCTCTCGCACGGGCAGGGTTACTCGAACAACCTCTCCTCGCTGAACGGCTACGCCCCCCTCGCCAATTTCTGGGCGGCCCACGGCTTCGTCGTCATCCAGCCCACCCATCTCAGCTCCACGACCCTGAGCCTGCCTCCCGAGACTCCCGGGGCGCCTCTCCACTGGCGGTCGCGGGCCGAGGACATGACGCGCGTCCTCGACCAGCTCGACGCGGTCGAGGCCGCCGTCCCGGGACTGCTCGGGCGCCTGGACCGGAGCAGGGTCGCCGTCGCCGGGCACTCGATGGGCGGGCACACCGCGAGCCTGCTGCTCGGCGCCAGGCTCACCGACCCGCACGACGGGACGGAGGTGAACCTGGCCGAGCCCCGGATCAAGGCGGGTGTGCTGCTCGCCACGACCGGCGGTGGCGGCAACGCCCTCACCGAGTCCGTGGCCGAGAACTTTCCCTTCCTCCTGACCACGGACTTCTCCAAGATGGCGACGCCCACCCTCGTGGTCGCGGGCGACAAGGACACCTCCACCCATCTGACGGTCCGGGGCCCGTCCTGGCACGTGGATCCGTACGTCCTCTCCCCCGGCCCCAAGTCCCTGCTCACCCTGTTCGACGCCGAGCACGGTCTCGGCGGGGTGTCCGGATACGACGTCGCCGAGACCACCGACGAGAACCCGGGGCGGGTCGCCGCGATCCAGAGGCTCACCTGGGCCTATCTCCGCACGGAGCTCTACCCCGGGGATTCCGCCTGGGAGTCGGCGCGTGAGGAACTGGCCGCCGGCCCGGACCCGCTCGGCCGGGTGGAGTCCAAGGCTTAGGCCCTGGCCGCTAGATACGGTCGGCCGCGATCAGGACGTACTGGAAGGAGCCGTCCTTGTAGGAGTTGATGAACGCTTCCTCGATGCCGGTGACCAGCGAGGACGTGGCTCGCAGCTCCCAGTAGGGCAGCGTGTCGGGAGTGAGGTCGATGACCGCCTGCGGCACGAGGCGGTTGTCGGCCATGGCCCGCAGATACTCCCGGCGCGAGTGGATGTTGCACTCGAAGTGCGCGTTGATCTGGGACACCCACTTGGACGGCTGGCCGTAACGGGGGTTCCAGCAGCCGGTGATGGTGACATAGTGGCCGCCCGCGCGAAGGACGCGGGAGTGCTCGGCGAAGAGGTCGTGCAGGTCGACGTACATGCTCGACTCGTTGTTCCACGACGCCGCTGTCTGCCCGGACTCGAAGGGCATGTCCAGCATGTTGCGGACGCGGGCCTGGACGTGGTCCTGGATGCCCAGTTCGCGGGCGCGCCGGTTGCCGAAGTCCGCCTGCTTCGCGGAGAGCGTGACGCCCTCCACCTTGCACCCGAAGCGCTGGTGGGCCATGACCATCGAGCCGCCCCGGCCGCAGCCCGCGTCCACGAGCGTGTCGTCACGCTCGATGTCGCCGAGGTGGTCCAGGAGGAGTTCGACCTGCGCCGACTCCAGGCGGTGCAGCTCGGCGATCAGCTTCTTCTCGTACGCGCTGTCCTCGGGGCGGCCGAGGGCGGCGTGGTCGACGTCGCCGATGCCGTAGTGATGGTGGTACAGGCCGTCGACATCGCCGAGACGCAGGTTCACGGGCCTCGCCTCGTGGTCCCAGTAGCGCGCGATGTCCCCCTGGTAGGGAGTCACCGGGGAGGGGATGAACACGGAGGCGCTGGTGGGGGCGGCGACGGTCGTGCGGTCAGTGCTGGTCACAGATGAGTCCATTCCTCTTACCAGAAGTCGGGCAGGCTGTAGCGGTAGGTGTTGGTCCGGTGCCAGTGGTGGTTGCCGTCGACCCAGACGGCCACCCCGCGCAGAAAGCGCTGCACGCTCGGGACGGGGCAGGCCGCGGCGAGGGCCGCGGCTTCCGCCTCGAATCCGTGCATGAGGTCGTTGTGGACCTCGACCGCCTTCAGATAGGCGTCGCGTTCGGACAGGTCCTCACGTTCGGCGAGCACCACCGGCAGGTTCAGATGTCGGCCGGGGCCGGCGAGTTCCTTGGTGTAGGAGTACAGGTCGTTGACGATGGTGGTCGCGTTTGACGCGAGCGCGATGACCCGCTGCATGGCGGGCTGGGCGTGCAGATCCGCCGGCAGTTCGTACCCTCCGACGGTGTCGGTGATGGTCGGACAGGGGCGGAAGTTGTTGAACTGACGCATCGCCAGGTACTCCCACACCTCGGGGACATGGTCCAGCTGCGCCCAGGCGCCCTCGGCGAGGTAGCCCATGTGCAGACGGGCCATGTCGTGCCGGAGGCGATCGGCCTGGGAGGGGCTGGCCTCCCGGGTGAAGTACTCCATGGCGGAGCGGTAGGCGCGGCGCGGCGCGTCCGACTGGAGCGACAGGGCCCACAGCGGCTGGTACTCCTCTGTCGTGTGCAAGGCGTCGAGGGCGGTGTGCGCCAGCAGCAGACGCCCGCCGAGGCCGACGGGTGAGCCTCCGTGGTCCTCGCAGTAGCAGTCGTCCACCGCGTTCTCGGCGACCATCAGACGCGTCGCGAGCATCAGATGGTCGACGGTGGGGGCGTCCGGATGGCAGGCGACCATGTAGCGCCCCACGGAGAAGCCGTCGAACTGGTCCTCCCAGTCGTCGGGATACAGGTCGACCTCGTCCAGCGCCCACGCCTTGATCCTGCGGCTGACCTCCTCCACCCGCAGGGGGTCGGGCTCCGGCACGGGGTGATGGTAGAGACCGGGGATCGGGATCCCCTCCGCCTCCGCCTCCGGTTCCGGCTCCGGCTCTTCGCGGCGGGCGAGGTACAGGCCGGAGGTCCCCAGGCCGCTGGGACCCCGCAGGATCCGCTCCAGGCCGGCGGTGGGCGGCCGCGCCTCGGGACCAGGGACGTCCGCGGAGGGCGCCGGGGGTGGGCGGCCGCCGGCGGCGGCTCTGAGATCAGAGGCGCGCGCGGCCGCGTTGGCGAGGACGTACGCCCCGAAGTGGGACGCGGCCGCGGGCAGACTCGACTGCGGAGGGGAGAGCTCAGGGTGGGGCATCCATGGCTCCTCGGTGGGGTGGGTGTGCCGTGTCCGGGCACGCTCGGCCGGCCCGGCGCGCGGGGGCTCTCGTGACCGCCGGGTACGAGAGGCCCCGGGCGGACGGCGCTACTTCGAGGACAGGACCTAGCCGTGCCGGCCGGCGATCTGGACGTTCTCCAGTACGCCGAGGGCGTCGGGCACGAGGATGGCGGCGGAGTAGTAGGTGGAGACGAGGTAGGAGATGATCGACTTCTCGTCGATGCCCATGAACCGTACGGACAGGCCCGGTTCGAGCTCGTCGGGCAGTCCGGTCTGGCGCAGTCCGATGACGCCCTGGTTGTCCTCGCCGGTACGCATGACAAGGATCGAGCTGGTCTTCTCCTTGGTGATGGGGATCTTGCCGCAGGGCAGGATCGGGACGCCGCGCCAGGCGGGGACCTGCTGACCGCCGAGGTCCACATGGTCCGGATAGAGACCGCGGCGGTTGAACTCACGGCCGATCGCCGCGATCGTCTTGGGGTGGGCGAGGAAGACCTTGGAACCACGGCGGCGGCAGAGCAGTTCGTCGAGGTCGTCCGGGGTGGGCGGGCCCGAGTGGGGCTGGATGCGCTGCTTGAAGTCGGCGTTGTGGAGCAGCCCGAACTCCCGGTTGTTGATGAGCTCGTACTCCTGGCGTTCGCGCAACGCCTCGACCGTGAGCCTCAGTTGCTCCTCGGTCTGGTTCATCGGCCCGTTGTAGAGGTCGGCGACCCGGGTGTGGACCTTCAGGACGGTCTGCGCGACGGAGAGTTCGTACTCGCGCGGTTTCAGTTCGTAGTCCACGAACGCGCCGGGCAGTTCGGCCTCGCCGGTGTGCCCGGCCGACATCGCGATCTCGGCTTCGCCGTGACGATTCTGCCGCTGGAGGGGAAGCGAGCTGAACCGCCGGACGTGGGCCCGGAGGCCGGGGGCCGCGGAAACCACGGCGGCGAAGTCGGCGCGGTCCAGGGTGAGCAGCGTGCCCGCGGTCTCGGCGGTGGCGGTGTAGTCCCACCGGGCGTCCGCGTCCAGCAGCGCGTTCTCACCGAACTGGTCGCCGTCGGCAAGGACGGCCACGGCCGTCTCGTCCCCGTACTTACCGACGGAGGTCTGGTTGATGCGGCCGTGCGCGATCAGATGGATCTGCTCCGCGGGCGTGCCGCGCTCGACCAGCGTCTCCCCGGCGCGGAAGTCGCGCTGGACGCAACGGTCGGCGAGGGCGGTCAGCACTTCCTCGTCGTCGAAGCCGTGCAGCACGGCCAGTTCGCCCAGTTCCCGGGGGATCACCCGGACATCGGCACCGTCCTGGACGAACTCCACCCGCCCGTCGCCGACGGTGTAGCTCAGTCGGCGGTTCACCCGGTAGACGCCGCCCTTGGTCTCCACCCAGGGAAGCGTCCGCAGCAGCCAGCGAGAGGTGATCTCCTGCATCTGTGGGGCGGACTTGCTGGTGGTGGCAAGGTTGCGGGCAGCCGCCGTGCTCAGGCTGGACCGGGGTGCCGAGTCCAGCCGCTCTTCGGCGCCGGTGTCAACAGTCATCGAGCGAAGTCTCCTTCGTAGGGGCGGTGTCCGGCACGCGGGCGTGCCTGACACCGGGAAAGAGGATGAAGCGGGGCATATGTCTGGGAATCCGTCCAGATACCGTGGAACAGTAATGGCGGTGCGCCAGGTCGGCCCCGAGAAGCCTTCGGTATTCGCTCGATTCGATGATCTTGCCGCCAACGAGGTTTGCAGGGGTGGCGGTTGGTATCCGCAAGAGACTGTCGTGCGGGCTCTACGTCCGCACCGGGATCAACGCCTGGACGTCGAGCCGGTGGCCGGCTCCGTCGTCTGTCGGTCGACGGCGATGCCCGGGTAGCGCCGCTCCAGCCGGTCGACGGCTGTTCAGCGGGCGCGGTCGTAGATCAGGGCCATCTCGCCCTGGGCACCGGTCTCCTGGCGTGTGAGCGTCCACTTCGACGCGGGCAGGCCGTCGTCGAACAGCCGCTCCCCGCCACCGGCGATCTCGGGGCAGATCATGAGGTACAGCCGGTCGATCAGGTCCGCCGAGAGCAGCGCCTTGATGACGCTCGCGCTGTTGTTGACGAGGATGTCGCCCTCGCCCGTGGCCTTGAGCCCGGTGACGACGTCCGCGGCGGGGGCGTTCACCACTCGGGTGCGCTCCCACGGCGCCTCGGTCAGGGTGGTCGAGAGGACCACCTTCTCCGCGCCCACCAGCCACCTGGCGTATCCGCGGTCACGTGGATCGGCGTTCTCGTCGTCGCCGACCGACGGCCAGAACCCCAGGAAACCCTCGGCGTTGAGCCGGCCGAGCAGCGCGGTCGTCGCGCCCTCCCAGATGCGGGTGAGATGGTCGCGCGCGACCTCGGTGACCGCGTACGGGACGATCGCGCCCAGGTCACCCGGGCCTCCGGGACCGCTGTAACGTCCGTCCAGGGTCAGGCTGATGTTCGCTCTCACCCTGCGGCCGGTCGAGTTGGTCGTGTCGTTCATGTCGTGCGTTCCTTCCGGTCGGTACATGTCTTGTCAGGTGCCTCGGACGTGCTCCGGGCCGCGCCCGACGGCGTCGGCGAGGTTGTCGAGCACCTGGCCCCAGCCGGTCTCGATCCCGGCGATGTAGGGCATGGCATCGACGGTCGTTCCGGTGATGCGCAGGCCGAGACGGAGTCGGGTGCCTTCCGGCGCCTCGGCGAAGGTCAGGTCGTAGTGGCCGGTGAACGAGACCGCCCCCGCGCCGTCCAGCACCGACAGGTCGAACACGAGGTGTTCGGGTTCCCGCGCGGTGTGGACCTCGCCCGTGGAGAGGTAACGCCCCTCGGCATCCCGGTAGTCGAGGACGACGCGGCCACCGGGCCTGGGCTCGATGGCGCAGTCGGTGACCGTCATCGACGGCGGTGCCCACCAGGAGGCGAGCAGGTCCGGGTCGGCCCAGTGCCGCCAGACGACGTCCGGGGGCGCGGTCAGCACGCGCTCGAAGGAGAAAGTACGCCCGTCCGCCCACCGTTCCCGGTCCGCGACCGCGGCTTCCGCCTCGATGGTGGCGCGGTACCGCGCGACGACGTCTCGCTCCCCGGCGTGCGCGTCGGCGGTCCCGACCAACTCCCGCAACCTGTCCGAGAGTGCGATCAGGGGCGCCGTCTCGACCGCGTACACGCGACGCTGTCCGAGGGGGAAGACCGTGACGAGGCCGACGCGGGCCAGCGTCTGAAGATGCTTGGTGGTCTGCGGCTGCCGCAGGCCCGTCAGCTCGGCCAGCTCACCGACAGACCGCGGCCGCTCCGCGAGGAGCTCGACGATGCGCCATCGCGCCGCGTCCGCGAGCGCTGATGCGATCCTGTCCATGCCCAAAGTATTCATCGGTGTGAATATTCTTGTCAAGGAATATTTTGAGGCATCTGGGATGACGAACCCCGGACTCCGCTGTCACCTCGCGCTTCGTACGAGCGCTCACCCGAAGGAGTGATCGACCAACTGCCATCTGTCGCAACGGTGAAGCGTTTTGTAGCGTCTGACCCTCCAGGGGAAGGGGGCGCTATGAACGCACAGTTGGAGTGGAGCGCACGGGGTGCCTGCCGGGCGGTCGACCCGGACACCCTGTTCGTGCAGGGCCAGGAGCAGAACAGGGCGAAGTCCGTGTGCCTGGGATGTCCGGTGCGTACCGAGTGCCTGGCCCATGCCCTCGACAACCGGGAGGAGTTCGGTGTCTGGGGCGGCATGACAGAGCGGGAGCGCCGGGCGTTGCTACGGCGAAGGCCGACAGTCACGTCCTGGCGGCGTCTCCTGGAGACGGCCCGGAGCGAACACGAGGAGCCTGAGGAGGGGGAGGGCGAACACGCGCCCGCCAGTGGTTTCTAGGTCAGGGTCGCCAGGTGCCGCCTGGCCGCGCGCCGTACCTCGCGGGCGTCCCGGCGGCGGCCGACCCCCTTGAGCATCGTGGCCAGGGCGTCCGCGGCCCACAACAACTGCTCGCCGTACTCCTCGCGGTTCTCGGTGGCGAGCGCACGGACCAGATCGAGGGCCTGTTCCATGGTCTCGACAGCTTCGGACCGCCGCCCCGCCCACCACAGTTCCCACCCGAATTGCTTCAACTCCACGAGGTACGCGGGCTCGTGGGCGACGGGATCGGCATCGGCGAGGCGGAGGTGGATCTCCAGGGCCTCCGCCAGAGTGTCCAGATCGGGAGCGGGCCCGAGCCGGGCCCGGGACCGCAGCAGCAGGGCGAGTTCGGGACCGTGGACCGTCAACTCCGTAACGCAGAGGTGGCGGTAGAGAACGATCACCGCGTCATCGGCGACATCGTGGGTCCCCCGGCCGTACTCCATGTCTTCCGGGGCGCGGTGGACGCGCCGGCGAGGCTCGCTGCGCTCCTCGAAGACCCCCGCCTCACGGGCGGTGGTCCGCGCCTCCTCCGGCATACCGATGGCCCGCTGCACCGTGCTGAGCGCCTGAAGACCGGCGGCCAGGTCGGCGTCGAGGGCCGCCGGATTGGCCCGGGCCCGGCGACGCAGGATCTCCACCGCCTCGGCCGCCGCCTCCAATGCCTCCCCGCGCCAGCCACTCATCCGGAAGAGGTCCTCCGACGGGGGCAGCCGGTGATCCCTGACCAGATCCTCCTGCGGTTTGCCGATGGTCACCAGCATCTGGGCCTGGTTGGAGAGCGCCTGGGCCAGCCCTCCCTCGTGGGCGGCGGGCTCGCTCCGGGCCAGGGAACGCAGCACGTCGACCGCCCGCCGGGTCGCGGCCAGCGCGGCGTCGAGGCGTAGCGCACTGCCCAGGGTGCTGCCGAAGTTGAGCAAGGTGATCGCGAGGCCATGGCCGTACTCGCCGGGCCGGGCCGCCGCCAGCCCGGCGTACAGCTCCAGGGCTTCGGCGTCCGCCGTCAGCGCTTCGAGCCATCGGCCGACCCGGCCGAGGTTGTTGGAGTAGTTGGACAGGGAGAGCGCCAGATCGGCGATGTCGGATCCATGGCCGGGCCGTAGGCGCCGGCGTCGCAGCTCCACCGCCGACTCCATGGCGCGCACCGCCTCGTCGTAACGCCGCTCCCGTCTCAGACTGCCCGCGTAGTTGTTCAGAGCGCGGGCCAAGTCGGCTTCGTGGACGGCGGGTTCGGTGCGGGCGAGGCCGCGGTAGAGCGCGACCGCGCGCTCCTGGGCGGCCAGGCTCTCGTCGTAACGGCCGGCCCCGCCGAGGCTCCAGCCGAGGTTGAGATGGATGACGGCCTGTTCAGCCGGGTCGTCCGTCATCGCCAAAGAGTGCTCCGCGAGGCGCACGGCCAGTACCGCGGCGGCCGGGTCCAGGTCCGCGTCGTCGCGGCGCGGTATGTGCGCGTTGATGCGCTCCAGCAGCCCGATGTCGATGTCGTCCAGACTCACGACCGTTCCGAGCGCGGCGCCGCCGGCCGCGACGGCCAGCCAGGGCGCCTCGCGGAGCAGCGGGTACAGGTGCAGCGTCGCCAGGTGCGGCCAGCGGGCGGCTCCGCTCGCCAGGACGGTCAGCGCACGTGGCAGCCAGGGGGGCGGCGAGACACGGTCCGTGTGCGGGAGCAGTGCGTTGAGCGCGGTCGGCGCCCAGTCGTACGCCGGGTAGTCGGCGAGGTGGCCGGGCAGGGTGAGGGCGACGAAGTCCTCCGCCAGACGGTCCGGTGTCAGGGGTTCGAGCACCGTGCCCCGAGTGAGGTCGGCAGGGCCCTCGGGATCGGAGAAGTCACCGGGCTCCGAGGGTTCCGCGGGTGGATAGCACACCGCGTGGTCGGCGAGCACGGTCTCGGCGGGAAGCGGCAGTCCGAGCGAGTTGACCGCCATGGTGCCGGTGGGCCGTTCGACCGCACCGGTCAGCGCGGCGGCGAAAACGGCGCGGTTCATCACCGCGGGAGGTGTGCGACGGCCCGGTGTGTCGGAGAGCCGGGCCCAGTGCCGTTGCTCCCGGTCGAGCAGGTACGTCGTCAGACCCGCCGCGTCGCCGGGCGGATGCCGTCCGGCGCGGTGGGCGTCCACGGCGGCCAGCGCCGCCATGTGGACCGTCAGGGTGAGCCCGAACTCGGGTCCCGCCAGCGGCACGGGCGGACCGACGGTGTCGGGCGCCGCGAGTCCGTACCTGGCCGCGAAGGCGTCGCGCGCCGCACGGAACATTCCCGTACGGTCGTCACGCCCCGGCTCCCCCTCTCCCTCGCCCTCCCCTTCACCTGCCAGCGGTTCCAGCGTCTGACGCGAGGTGGCCGCCTGCACGTCCGCCAGTGTCGCGCGCACGGCGGGCCACATGGTGATGTCGCGGGCCAGGAGCAGTACCCGGGCGGGCAGGGCGTCGTGGTGGAGCAGCGCGTTGCTGAGCAGCCAGGCCAGGTCGGGCAGCGGCCAGTGGTCCGCGTAGTCGACGATCAGCAGCACCCCGGCGGTGTCCCCCGCGCGGAGGTCCTGGCTGCCCGGCGGCGGCAGTACGGTGCCCGGCCCGTGTACGGCGGTCACGACGAGCCAGCCCGCGGCGGCCGACTCGGCGGCGAGGCGAGCGGCGAGCCGGCTCTTGCCCTGGCCGCCCGGACCGTGGAGCCAGCGTGCCGAGAGCCGCCGGGGCGCATCGCGCCAGCCGCGCAGCTCCCCGAGGTCGTGCTCGCGGCCGGTGAACGGCACCACCTCGTGCCGGGCGCTCAGCATCCTGCTGGGCAGTTCGCGCAGCCACTCCGGGTCCGACACGGGCGCGCCCTGCCAGTTCCGCAGGACGTAGACGGGACGGCCGTCGCCGAAGACATGGATGTCCGCGCCGATCGCTCCGTACGCGAACCCGCCTTCGGCTCGCACCACTTGGCGGGCCAAGGGCCCGGGGTCCGGGCCGTTCGGTGCCGGGCCGCTCACACCGAGGAGCCGTCCCCGGACGTGCCGCCCCCGGGCGCGCTGTCGCCCGACGCGGCCTCCTCGGGCGTGATGTGCCGGTGGATGTGGACGCTGCTGCCGGGTCCCTGGGTGCCGAAGGCCGTGCCGCCGGAGTGCGCCGTGACGTTCTGCGTCCAGTGCTGCTCGGTACGGGGCAGGCCTGCCGCGACCTCTTCCACCACGCGCCGCAACTCCTCGGTGGCTTCGGGGTGTTCGCGCAGGAGGGCCGCCAACCGCCGGGCCCAGGGCCGGATCAGCTCCTCGCGCACGCCCTCGGTGTCGTCCTCGTCGGCCACCAGGTGCGCGTCCCCGTCAAGTTGCACGGCGATCGCCGTCGCCTCGTCCTCGCCCCGGCGCCGGAACAGCTCCGCGACGCGTCCACGCGCGCTCTCCCATGTGCTGGTGGCCATGGCGGCCACGATCGTGGTCGCTCCCGTCATCGCCAGCACCGACATCGGATCCGTCATCGACATTCCCCCTGAAGTCCCCGTGTGTGAAAGTCAGCGTAGTGCGAGGTGGCAGGGCACGGAATCATGAATGCTCCTCCTTCCGGGCGGAGTCGACGGGAGGGAGGGGTCGGGTATGGCCGGGCGTGCCATCTGGGACGATGCCGCCGGTATCGACCGGCGGGCCGCCGGACACCTCAGGCCGAGGCACCGGAACGTACTGGGGGAGCTCATCACCTCGGTGCCCTTGGCGGACGGCGTACGGCTGGCCAAGCGGTACGCCGATCTGTTCCCGGCGGACCACCGTGACGCCCCTCTCCTCGCCCGGCTGACCGCGGCGGACGAGGAGTCGGTGATGACGGTGACCGCGACGGCGGCCGACGCCTCGCGTTCGGTACATCCGCTCGTCACCGGCGCCGCCGAGTGGCTGTCCTTCGGGGTCGACGCTCCCGTTCTCACCCTCACCGACCACGAGGCCGACGGTCGCACCCGCGTCGCCCTGCTGTCCGACGGCTCCTGGCGGGACGTCTACCTGGGTGAGCTCCACCATCACGCTGTCGCGTGCGTGGACGAGGAGAACGTCGTGGCCGTCCGTGACGAGCCCGGGAAGGGCAGGGCCCTGGTGCACTACCGGCGTGGTGACACCGTCCACGTCTCGCACGGCAGGGCCCTGACGGGTATGCGGCCCGCGGGCACGGCCGCCGGCTTCGTCGCGGGTGCCGCGCTGTCGCCGGCCGCGGCGGTAGCCGGTCCGCAACTCGGCCCCGGCTTCGCGGACTTGAGTCCGTTCGGCATCGACACCGCCCACCGTCTCGCCGTCTCGCCTGACGGCGGCGCGGTCGCGTTCGGCGGCAGCACGGACATCGTGGTCCTCGACGCCCGACTGGAGCGGCTGATCGCGCGCACCGTCCTGCCGGTGCCGCACGGGCCGGTACGGGAGCTGACGTTCACCGGAGCCGGTGAGCTCGTCGCGTGCGGCATGGACGGCGGGCTCAGCCGGTGGCGTACCGAACCGCACGAGGCGCTCGTCCTGGCGGCGGTGGGCAAGGCGCCCATGCTCACGGGCCTGTACGCCGTCCCGGCCTGGGGTGTGCTGGTCGCGGACGTGGGCGGCGAGGCCCGGCATCGCTTCTTCGACCCGGTCACGCTCGGGCCTGCCGACTGGCCTCGTCCCCTGATGCCGCTACGGGATCGCCCGGGGGTCCTGCGCACCGTCGCGGCGTCGGCCAACGGCCGGTTCGCCGCCGTCGGGAGGCTCGTCGCCGGGAAGGGCTTCGCCCTCACCGTCCACGACTTCCACCATCCCCTGGCCCGGCTGCTGCGCCCGGTCGGATCCCTGACGGCGGAGGATCACACGGCGCTCGGACTGGTTCTCGGCGAGAGCGGCCAACTCGGCCCCGGTGAACGGGCGGTGCTCGAGCTGCTGGAGGCTGCCGCGGCGCACCGGCTCCGGGCCACCTGAACACACCGACGCACACGCACCGCTCACACAGCGCCACCCGTAGGCGTACCACCCCTGCACACGCCACCTCTCGCACCATCCCCGCTCACCCCCCTCGAAGGAGAGACACATGGGGCAGGAGAGAACGACGCGGTCCGCCATCCCCCGGCGGAGCCGTACGACCCGGCGACACCGTTCGCGGTACGCGGCGATTCTGGCGTTCGCCCTGGCGGTCACGCTGGCCGTCCCCGGCGGCGCGCTCGCCGCACCCGCCGGACCCGCCGCCGTGGCGGACGCGCCGTCGCCGAGCGCGCAGTGGGACGCCCTGCGGCCGAAGCTGGCCGGTATCAAGGGAGTCTGGACCAGCCAGAGTTACCCCGGCTCCGTACAGAACACGATGCCGGACACCGCCCTCCTCGGGAACGGCGACGTGGGGGTGACCTCCGGCGGCAGCACAGGCGTGAAGTCCTTCTACGTCTCCAAGGGCAACTTCTGGAGCGGCAACCCCGCGCGCCCGGCGCCCATCGGCGGTGTGACCATCCAGGGCACCGCCCCGCAGAACAACGGCAATCTGGCACTCGGCGCCACGGCCACCGCCAGCAGCACCACGGACCCCTTCGCGGCCTCACGGGCGGTCAACGGGCAGTGGGGCAGCGGGTACGAGGGCTGGGTCTCGGCGATCGGCAAACCGCAGTGGATCACCCTCGACCTCGGCTCCGTGAAGTCCGTCGCCCGTTACGTGGTCCGCAACGACAACGCGGCGCGCCCCGGCAACGCCGCGTTCAACACCAGGAACATGACGTTCCAGACCAGTACCAACGGCTCCTCCTGGACCACCGTCAACACGGTCACCAACAACACGGCCGACGTGATCGACCGGACCATCGCCGCCGTACAGACCCGGTACATCCGGCTGAACATCACCGAGCCGACACAGAACACCACCCCCGACTCGACCGACAACCCACGGGCGCGCGTCGGCCAGATCGAGCTGTACGCGAGCGGCGGCGGTACGACCCCGCCCGCCGAGCCGTTCCGCGAGGAGCAGCACATCGTGGACGGGTCGATCACCACGTCCGTGTCGATGGGTGACACCCCGCTGTCGATGAGGACTTGGCTGGCAGCCGAGAAGAACGTGCTGGTCACCTCTGTCACCTCGGCCGGCACAAGGCCGGTCCAGCTCCAGGCGTCGACGTTCGCGGGCGCGGTGGGTGGCGGCAACGCCAGTTACGCCAATTCGGCCGGCGTCAACGGGCCGGTGATGTGGGCGGAGCGTGCCACGGCCCCCGGGGCCAACTGGGTGTCGCGCGGGGCGCTGGCATCAACGGTCCTCGGTGGTACGGGGGTTCAGCCGCCCACGGTGTCCGGCCCGACGGCGAGGACGGTCTTCACCCTCCCGGCCGGCCAGACGGCGCACCTCGTGACGGCGATCGCGGGCGGCGGCCGGAACCCGGTGGCGCCGCGCAACGACGCCGTGGCGCTGGTACGGGCGGAGAACACCGGCTCGATCGGGACACTCGACACACAGCGGGTCGCCTGGTGGAAGAACTACTGGATGCGGTCTGGCGTCAATCTGAACGACGCGGCGCTTGAGCGGTTCTACTACCCGGCGCAGTACTTCATCGGTGCGTCGAGCCGGCAGGGCAGGACCGCACCGGGTCTCTTCGGCATCTGGACGACCACGGACGCGCCGCAGTTCAACGGTGACTACCACTTGAACTACAACGCGCAGGCACCGTTCTACGGGGTCTACTCCAGCAATCGTCCCGAACTCGCCCTGCCCTTCCATGAGTTGATCCTCGGCTATGTGCCGGAGGCGCAGCGCCGGGCCAAGCAGGACCTGCGACGGGTGAAGCCGGACTACGTCGACCGGCGCTTCCCGAGCGGCGGGGTGCCGTCGGGGGTGCTGTACCCGGTGGGCATCGGGCCGTTCGGCTCGACGAGCGGATCGACCACGGACGACCAGTACCACCAGCAGGTCTCCAACTCCCTCTTCTCCGCTACCCAGTTCATCTCCTACTACGAGTACACGCAGGACCTGGACTTCCTGCGGACCAAGGGCTATCCGTTCCTGACGCAGGTGGCGCAGTTCTTCGAGCACTGGCTGGAGCGGAACGCGAACGGCACGTACACCCTCTGGGGCGGGCCGCACGAGGGCACCTGGGGCAGGAACTCCTCGCCCGACATCGGCATGCTCAAGCAGGTGCTGACAGCGGCGATCTCCGGGAGCGAGACGCTCGGGGTGGACGCGGCCGAACGGCCCGTCTGGCAGAACATCCTGAACAACCTGCCCGCCCAGCCGACCACCGTCCTGGGCGGCAGGACTGTTTACTCGCTCGCGGAGACCATGGAGGGCTCCGACACCAGGGTCATCCGCCCGGGGGACAACACCATCAATCTCGAATTCGTCCAGCCCGCCGATCAGTTGGGCGTCAACTCGGACGCGGGCCGGCTCCAGGTCGCGCGCGACACGGTCGACGCGATGAACAGCTGGGACCAGCGAAACAGCTTTCCGAAGGTCTTCACCCAGGCGGCCAGGGTCGGCTATCCGGCGCAGGCGCTGATCGACCGCCTCAAGTCGGTCCTCTCCGCGCGTACGGCGGCCAACCTGCGGATCACCGACCCGAACCACGGGATCGAGAAGTCCGGCACCACCGAGGCGATCAACAGCATGCTCGTCCAGAGCGACCAGGGCGTCGTCACGCTCTTCCCGGCCTGGCCCGCGACGAAGGACGCGAGCTTCTACCAGCTCCGGCAAAAGGGCGCGTTCGTGGTCTCCAGCTCCAGGACGGCGGGCAGGGTCGAGTACGCCGACGTCCGGAGCGAGGCGGGCGGCACGCTCCGGCTGAAGAACCCGTGGGGCGGCGGGGCGTTCCGGGTGACCGACGCGAACGGCGACACCGTGCCGTACACCACCCCGGGAGGGGTGATCACGATCCGGACGACGGCCGGGCAGACGTACCACGTCAACCCGGCGTGAACCCGCCCCGACAAGGGTGAGAGCGCGCGTGGCGCCGTGGGGACCTCCCCCGCGGCGCCCGGCGGATCGACGCTCCCCCGCATCTGCCGGCGTCCCGGCTCTGGGGGAAAACCCCCAGGTCGGGTCGGAGGAAAGCCACGTTCCGGCAGGGGGTGCCGCGCGCCTAGCGTGAGGCTCAGTGAGCACGCCAGGAACACGGTGCAGGGAGTTGCGATGATCGAGGCCCGAGGTCTCACCAAGCGGTACGAACCCACACTCGCCGTCGACGCGTTGAGTTTCGATGTGCGGCCGGGTGCGGTGACCGGTTATCTCGGCCCCAACGGGTCGGGCAAGTCGACGACGATGCGCATGATCAAGGGCCTGGACCGGACCGACGCCGGGGAGGCCACCATCGGCGGCCCGCGCGCTCGGCGACCTGCACCGTGCGCTCGCCGCACGGCTCCTGGGAGAGCGGGTCGCCACCCCGCCGCCTTTCCGCCCCGGCCGGGGGATCTTCGGGCGGCTCGACGCACGGCTGAGGGACGGCACGAGTTGGCGGGCGGCCGCCTACGTACTGGCGAAGCTGCCGGCGTGCTGCTTCGGGCTGTACGCCGTACTCATCTGGCTCGTCGGACTGATCGACGTGGCCACGCCCCTGCTGTGGACCCTCGGCGGGCAGCACCCCGAGGCGGACGACCCGGAAGGCCTGCCGATCGTGACACCGCTGCCCTTCGGCGGCTTTCACGTCACCACCCTGCCCGGCACCTCCCTCGCGGTACTGCTCGGCGTCGGCACACTCCTGCTCGCCCCCTGGGCCACCCGTCTGGTCGTCGCGGCGGACCGCTGGCTGATCCGTGCGCTGCTCGGGGCAAGCACGCTCGCCGAACGGGTGCGGGATCTGGAGGAGACACGCGCACTCGCCGTCGACGACTCGGTCGCGCTGCTGCGCCGGCTCGAACGCGATCTCCACGACGGCGACGGCGCGGACAAATGGCCGCCGGAGGTGGCGCGGGTGCGTGAACTCGTCGACGGTGCGCACCTGGGCGCCGTCGAGGCCCTCGCGGAGCTGCGCGATCTGGCCCGCGGAATCCATCCGCCCGCTCTCGACGACGGGCTGTCCGACGCCCTGACAACGGTGACCGCACGCTGCTCAGTACCGGTGGAGCTCTCGGTGGACGTACCGGTGCGGCCGACGCCCGCGATCGAGACCATCGCGTACTTCTGCGTCACCGAACTCCTCACCAACGTCATCAAGCACAGCGGCGCCGGACGGGCCGTCGTCCGGGTCAGTCAGCGGGACGGTGTGCTGCGGCTGCACGTCACCGACGACGGGCACGGCGGCGCCGCCCTCGGCGCGGGCAGTGGTCTGACGGGGCTCCTTCAGCGAGTACGCACGGTGGACGGCGGCATGGAGATCACCAGCCCGGCGAGGGCCTTCGCGCGGCCATCGACATCCGGCGCGAGTACCCCGGCACGGGGGTGCTGCTCTTCTCCCAGTACATCGAGACGAAGTACGCGACGCGGCTGCTCGCTGCCGGCTCGGCGGGTGTCGGCTATCTGCTCAAGGACCGGGTGGCGAATGTGGCGGAGTTCACCGACGCGCTGTCCCGTGTGGCGGCGGGCGGCACCGCGCTCGACCCGGAGGTGGTCACCCAGCTGGCCGGGGCGAGCAGCCGCGCCGCCGATCTCGCGCCGCTCACGGAACGGGAGCGCCAGGTGCTCTCGCTGATGGCGGAGGGCCGCTCCAACGCGGCGATCGCGCAGTCGCTCACTGTCTCCGCGGGCACCGTCGAGAAGCATGTGGCCGCCGTCTTCGACAAGCTGGGCCTGCCGGCGTCGCAGGACCTGAACCGACGGGTACTCGCGGTCATCCGCCATCTGCACGCGTGACATACCGTCAGCCGCCTTGCTGATGCCGCTCCTCGGGCGGTTCTCCGGGACCGCCGTGGGAAGTCCGCTCGGACCGTGCCGCGTCGCGCAGATGTTCCGCGAGAGCCGCGGTGGCCTTCCGCGACGTCCCGGCCTTCGCGCCCCAGGCCAGCAGATGGAGCCGGCGCGCCCAGGGTTCGTCCAGTTCACACACGTCGAGCGGCCGGCCGGGGTCGACGGTGCGTCGCGGTACGACGGCGAGCCCGACCCCCGCGGCGGCGAGGGCGACGAGGATGTTCAGGCTCGCGACGGTCGTGCGGTAGCGCACCACGGGGGCGTGCGGGCCGAGGTTCTTCTCGATCCACCCGCGCAGCGAGGAGTCGGCGTCGAGACCGACGAGGGGATGCTCGGCGACCTCGCTGTAGGTCAGGCCGGTTCGCCCGGCGAGGATTCCGCCGGCCTGGCCGACCACGACGAGGGAGTCGTCGCCGAGAGGCTCCATGTCCAGGCCTCGGTCGCGGGCCTCCTCGTCGTCGATGACGATTCCCAGGTCCGCCTCGCCGTCGGTCAGCATCCGCAACGTCTGCGGGGTGCGGCTCTCGGAGACCCGGACGTCGACGTCCGGGTGCGCGCGGAGGAACGAGACCAGGGCCCGCGGTACGAATCCCTGCATGGCGGAGCCACCGCCCAGCAGGGTCAGCGGCGCGGCCTCGGAACGGGTGTAGCTCGCCACCGCGCTCTCCAGCCGCGCCGTCTGGGCGAGGACGTCGCGTGCGTGGCGGGCCAGTGTCGTCCCGGCCGGGGTGGGACGTACGCCCCTGCGACCACGGATCAGGAGTGCCACACCGGCGGTGTGTTCGAGCGCGCGCACCCGCGCGCTGGCGGACGGGAGACTCAGATGTACCCGGCGGGCGCCTCCCGTGATCGACCCCTCCGCCAGGATGTCGAGAAAGAGCCGCAGGTCGTCCAAGTCGTAGCGCATCCGCTCCAGCCTAAGGCAGGGGCTGAGGCTGGGTGCGGCAATGACGCATTGTGAACCGCCGGGGAACCGGGTGATGCTCGGCGGGTGACCGAGATCGCGCTCGTCCTGCTGGCCGGTGCCGTCGCCGGAACGCTGAACGCCGTGGGCGGCGGAGGTACGTTCGTGGCGCTGCCCGCGCTCGTCGCGGCGGGGCTCTCCCCGGTGACGGCGAACGCGTCGTCGACCATCGCCCTCGTGCCCGGGGCCCTGGCGGGTGCGTGGGTCTACCGGCGTGAACTGACCCCGGTCGGGGGGACATCCACCACCTCGCTCACGGCGGTGAGCGTGATCGGCGGCGCGGTCGGTGCCGGCCTGCTGCTGACCCTGCCGACGGCCTCGTTCAGCGCGGCGGTGCCGTGGCTGCTCGCCTTCGCCACGCTGGTCCTCGCCTTCGGCCGCCCCTTCTCGCGTGCGCTGAGCGCGGCGACGGGCCGCTCGGCCGGTACCGGCATGAGCGCGCGGGCTCTGCTGATCGCGCAGTTCGTCCTTGCCGTGTACGGCGGATACTTCGGCGGAGCCATAGGCATCATGATGCTGGCGCTGTGGAGCATCGGGCTCGGTCTGGACACGGCGGCTGGCAACGCGATGCGGATCGCCCAGGTCGCGGCCGTCTATCTCAGTGCGACCACGCTGTTCCTCGTCGCCTCGGACGCGCTCGGCAGGCCGCTGATCCTCACCGCGATGCTGTTCGGCGGGGTGGCCGGCGGCTTCGCGGGCGCCCACCTCGCACGCCGACTCCCCGCGCGGTTCCTGCGCGGCACCATCCTGACCGTCGCCGTCACCATGACCGTCCTCTACTTCCTGCGCGCGACGGGGGGCGGCTGACATGGCCGCGGAGGCCGAGGGCGGCACGGGAGCGCCGTACACGGACGCTGCGCGGGCGAGGCTGGAGATGGCCTTCGCCGCGTACGAGCTGGCCGAACTCGCCCGCACCGCGGTCCCGATCGGCGAGTACGAGCTGAGGCCCGACGGTACCGCCCGCTCGGCGGGCTCCGCGTCGGCCGACGCCGCCCAGGTCCTCGCGGCCGCGCTGCGGTTCTGCGAAGCCGCGGCCGCCTTCGAGCGTTTCGGGGAGGAGCCGCGTTCCGGCGAGACGAAGGCTCCGGCGGGCGTGGGGAGTTGGTGGCGGCCCTACCTGGCCGCCGCGCCGCTCGAAGCGGCCCGCGACCTCGACGACTGGGTGTTGCGCCACCAGGACGGGGACCGCGATCCCGGCGCCGCGCCGGTGTCCGGCGGCCTGGTCCGGCGGACGGATCCACCCCGTCCGGGGATCGGCGGGTGAGTCGACGTGGCGCGCCGCGAAGGCCCGGGAGAGGTCGCCGGAGGGTATGGCTCCGCACCCGTGCTGTCGTCAGACGGCCGCCTCCGCCGTGGGGAACGCGGTGGAGCCGCTGACGTCGGCCCACCGCGCGGCCTCGGCGGCACGTTCCTTCGATGCCTTCTCCGCGTAGGTGACCGCGTCGGCGCCCAGCAGGATCCGCAGCGGGGGCTCGGGGCTGTTGACGATGTCGATCAGGACGCGGGCGGCGCGGGCGGGGTCGCCCTGTTCCTTGCCCTCGTTCTCCCGGCGGTAGGCGTGCATCCGTCCGACGGTCTGCTCGTAGTCGGGGCTGGGCTCCAGGAGGGTCATGGACGAGCCGGCCCAGTCGGTGCGGAAAGCGCCGGGCTCGACGATGGTGACCTTGATGCCGAGTGGCCCGACCTCGGTGTTCAGGACCTGGGAGAAGCCCTCGACGGCGAACTTGGCGGTCTGGTAGGCGCCCATGCCCGCGGTGCCTCCCACGCGTCCGCCGATCGAGGAGAACTGGAGGAAGTGACCGGTGCGCCGTGCCCGCATGTGCGGCAGCGCCGCGCGGGTGACGTTGACGACACCGAAGAGGTTGGTCTCGATCTGGGCCCGGAAGTCCGCCGGGTCCATGTCCTCGATGGCCCCGGAGTTGGCTTGGCCGGCGTTGTTGGCGACCACGTCGAGCGAGCCGAACGCCTCGACCGCGACCGCGACGGCGGTGCGGGCGGCCTCCGGGTCGGTGACGTCGAGGGCGACGGTACGGACGCGGTCGCCGTAGGTGTCGGCGAGTTCCGCGAGCTTTTCGGGCCGGCGGGCGGTGGCGACGACGTTGTCGCCGGCCTCCAGCGCCCCCTTGGCCAGTGCGTACCCGATGCCGCGGGAGCTTCCCGTGATCAGCCAGGTGTGGCGTGCCATGATGCGCTCCTTAATACCTACGTACTAGTTGGTTGGTACTTCCATGGTGCCTCGCCCCACACCGGTTGGCAACCTACTAGTTGGTAGGTAAGCTGGGTCCATGCCCCGCAATCCGGACGCGACACGAGCCCGCATCATGAAGGCGGCGACCGACGAGTTCGCCACGTACGGGATCGCGGGCGCCCGCATGGACCGCGTCGCCGAGCGGGCGGCGAGCAGCAAGGAACGCATCTACACGTATTTCGGGAACAAGGAACAGCTCTTCGACGCCGTTTTCAGAAACTACGTCGAGGAGTCCCTCGCCGAGGTCGACTTCGACGCGCACGATCTCCCGGCGTACGCGGGCCGTATGTTCGACCACTTCGCCGACGACCCCGAGCGGCTGCGGCTGTCGACCTGGTACCGCCTGGAGCGCGCCGGGGCCACGCCTCTCCAGACCCTGATCGACACCAACGATCTCCGCGTCCGCCGCATCGCCGCCGCGCAGGACGACGGATCGGTCCCGTCCCACTTCAGCGCCGTGCAGCTGCTGGCACTGATCCAGGCGCTCTCGACGTCATGGGCGACGATGAACCCGGAGTTCTCGGCCCTGGCCGCGCCGATCAGCCGCCGCAAACGGCGCCGTACGGTGGTCGAGGCGGTGGCACGCGTCGTCGGCGTCACCGCCGATACTCCTTCCGGCGCCGAGTGACCGTCCTCTGGCCACGCCGGTTCGAATCCCTCACCGAGCGGCACGGACACCGGCCCGGACCGGGCCCGCACACCGCCGGCGCCGCACACCGCCGACGCCTCACGCCGCCCGGACGGCCAGCCTCGTGCCCAGCTCCAGGATCCGCAGGGAGCGCTCCGTGGCGTCCGCGAGGATCTCGCTGCTGCCCTCGATCGCCTCGGGCAGCGACATCGGGGCCGGCAGGATCGCGCTGTAGGCGTCGACGCCGATCGCCCGCACCAGGTGCGCGCCCGGCCCGATCGTGCCCGCGAGTACGAACACCGGCACCCCGGCCGCATGCGCCCGGCTCGCGACCTCCGCGGGGATCTTGCCCCGTACCGTCTGGTGGTCGAGCGCCCCCTCGGCCGTGATCACCAGATCGGCGCGCGACAGCCTGGCGTCCAGGTCGAGCCGGTCGAGCAGGACTTCGAAGCGGGGCAGGAGCCGGCCGCCCAGCGCGGCGAGTCCCGCCCCCAGACCACCGGACGCGCCGGTGCCGGGGGCCGTCCGCAGATCGATCCCCGGCGGCAGATCGCGGGTGAGGACCGCCGCCCAGCGCTCCAGGGCCGTCGACAGCACCTCCACACCGAAGGGGGTCGCGCCCTTCTGCGGCCCGAACACCCGCGCCACGCCGTGGGCACCGCACAGCACGTTGAAGGGGTTGCAGGCCACGAGCAGTTCGGTGCCGGCGAGGCGGTGGTCGAGTCCGGACGCGTCGACGCGGTCCAGTTCCACGAGCGCCGCACCGCCCGGCGGGAGTTCGCGGCCACGGTGGTCGGTCACTCGCGCCCCGAGCGCCTGGAGCGCTCCGGCGCCCCCGTCCGACGTGCCGGAGTCCCCGCAGCCGACGAGTACGCGCCGCGCTCCCAGGTCCAGGGCGGCCCGGATCAGCTCACCCACGCCGTACGTGGTGGTCTGCGCCGGATCACGCCGGTCGGCCGGTACGAGGGCGAGACCGGCGACCGCCGCCATCTCCACGACCGCGGTGATCGGTCCGGGTCCGTCCTCGCCGATGAGGGCGAAGTGCGTGCTGACAGGGCGCCCGACCGGGCCCGTCGCGGTGCGCCGCACCAGCCGGCCGCCACCGGCGACGGCGAGTGCCTCCGCCGTCCCCTCTCCCCCGTCCACCAGCGGAATCAGATCGATGTCGGCGTCGGGGATCACCCGCAGGACGCCTTCGGCGATGGACTCGGCCACCTGGGACGCGGAGAGGCACTCCTTGAAACCGCTGGGGGCGATGACGATGCGGTAGCTCATGGCTGGGTCTCCAGTTGGACGGGCACGCCGAGCAGCGGCCAGACGGCGAGGGCGAAGAGCAGCACGAGTGCCGCGGTGAGCGGCGCGAGTACGGCCGAGAGCCGCAGGAGGTCGCGCGGGGTGTACGTGGGAGTGCCGGCGGGCAGGTCGGCGAAGAGCGCGACCGGCTTGGCAGACGCGGGGAGGGTGTGGCAGAAACCGGCGGCGGCGGTCGAGGCGAACGCCGCGGCGACCGGATTGACGCCGGCGGCGAGCGCCGCGGCGATCACCAGCGGGACGAGCACGGACGACCTGGCGGAACGGGACTGGAGTGCGAGATGCGCCGCCGTACTGATCACGATCACACCGGCGAGAAACATCCACGGCGGCACCGACGCCCCGCCCGGCACCCACCCCACCAGCCAGTCGGCGGCCCCCGATTCGGCGAGCGCCGTGCCCATCGCCATGGTCGCGGCCATGAAGAGGAGCAGTGGCCAGGGCACCGTACGCAGACCGTCCTTGAGGCGCACCGTGCCCAGCGCCGGTGAGGAGGCGACCACGGCCCCGATGAGTGCGACCACCGCGGGCGACACACCGTGGAGCGGTTCGCCGCACCACAGCAGGACGACCGTCCCCAGCAGCAGGAGACACCGGGCCTCCGACGGGGTGAGCGGTCCTTCGACCGGTGCGTCGGAGTGCTCCTGGATCTGTGCCGTGGTGATCCGTACGGGCCCCGTCCGGTCGCCCCGCCGGGTCGTCGTCACCAGCACCAGCTCGGCGGCCAGATGCGAGGAGACCACGGCGAGCGGCAGCCCGAGGATCAGCCAGGCGACGAAGCCCAGGTCTTCTCCCGTCCGCTCCCACAGCACACTGACGGTGATCAGATGCGCGCCGGCGCCGATCAGTGTGGCGACGGCGGAGAGCAGGATCACCGTGGGGAAGAGGAGCGCGAGCATCACCACCAGCCGGGTCCGGTCGGCGAGCGCCTTCGCGAGCGCCAGGAAGACCGGCAGGGCGAGCGCGGCACGGCCCGAGGTCGCCGGCACGGCGAAGGCCGTGACGACCAGCCCGGCCGTCGTCAGATGCACCAACTGCCGTACGGTGGCTGCCCCGCCGACCAGAAAGGCGGCGGCGCGGCCCGCGAGTCCGGTCTTGGTGACGGCGGTGGCCAGGACGAACGCGCATATCAGCAGCCACACCGTCTCGTCGCCGAGCGTCGCGAAGAGCGTCTCGCTGCTGATCACCCCGGTCGCGGTGAGCACGAGTCCGGCGCCGAGTGCGACGTAGGTGTCGTCCACCGAGGTGGCGATCCAGACGCAGGTGGCGAGGGGGAAGACGATGAGCGTGAGCCGCGCGTCGCCGCTGAGACCGGGGAAGTTTCCCGGCACGGCGAGCAGGGCGCAGAGGCTGAGAACGGCGCAGAGGCAGAGGGTCTGCCGGAGAGACAGGGGCACGACGATCAGCCTGGGGGTGGGCGGTGAGACCCGAATGAGCCTTGGGTGAAGGCCGCTTCATGTGCGTGGCGGTCCCGTCGGCCCGGGCCCCGCGCACGTGTACGCGGTCCTCCGCCGTCCTTCGCGCTCACGGCATGCGGTAGCCCATGCCCCGTATCGTCTCCAGCCGCTCCGCCCCCAACTTCCGCCGCAGCGCCCGCACATAAACGTCCACGATGTTGGAGCCGGGGTCGAAGTCGTAGCCCCACACATGGGAGAGGATCTGCTCGCGTGACAGCACCTGACCGGGGTGGCGCAGGAACATCTCCAGCAGCACGAACTCACGCGCCGTCAGATCCACGGTCCGCTCGCCGGCCCGTGCGCGCCGCGTCCTCAGGTCGAGACTGAGGCTGCCGCTGCGCAGCATGGTGACCTCCGGCGCGCGCGCCGCCGTACGCAGCCGGAGCCGGACCCTCGCCAGCAGTTCCTCGAAGCGGAAGGGCTTGGTCATCCAGTCGTCGGCGCCGCCTTCGAGTCCCGCCACGGTGTCGCGTACGGAGTCCCTGGCCGTCAGCACGATGACGGGCAGCGTGACGCGTGCCTCGCGCATCTCCCGCAGGACGGTGAATCCGTCCCGCCCCGGCAGGCCGATGTCGAGCAGCACCAGGTCGAATCCGCCGGACACGGCGTGGTGCAGCGCGGAGTCGCCGTCGTCGGCGACGGCGGTGGTGAAGCCGTTGGCCCGGAGCCCCTTCTCCACGAAGGAGGCGATCCGTTCCTCGTCCTCGGCGATGAGAATGCGATTCATGAGCCCGTCTCCAGGATGAGTACGAAGGTGGCGCCGCCGCCGTCGGTACGGCGCAGCTCGACCCGGCCGTGGTGGCCTTCCGCGATCGCCTTGACGATGGCCAGTCCGAGTCCGGCGCCACTGGTGCGGGTGCCCCGGCGGGCGGTACCGCGCCGGAATCGCTCGAAGATGACCTCGGCGTCCTGGGGCGGAATGCCGGGGCCGTTGTCGGCGACGTACAGCTCGATCCGCTCGCCGTCCGCCCGTGAGCCGATCCGTATGCGCTGGCCGGGCACGGTGTGCTGGACGGCGTTCTGCGCGAGCTGGACCATGGCCTGGGTGATCCGCTGCGGATCGAGGGATGCCTCGCGGTCGGCGACTCCGTCGAGCAGCCACTCCCGCTCGCCGAGCGTCCGCGCCTTGACGAAGACGTCCGCCGTCAGCTCCGCGAGCTGGACCGGCTCCGGGCGGACGAAGTCGGGCCGCTCGGCCCGGGCGAGCAGCAGCAGGTCCTCGACGATGCGGCTCATCCGGTCGAGTTCGTCCGTGACGAGACGTATCGTCTCTTCCCGGTCCGCGGGATCGTCGCCCATCAGCTCCAGATGCCCGCGCACGATGGTGATGGGAGTACGGAGCTCGTGCCCGGCGTCGTCCACGAAGACCCGTTGCGCGGCGAACGCCTGCTCAAGCCGGTCGAGCATTCCGTTGAACGTCTCCGCGAGCGCCGCGATGTCGTCACGTCCCTCGACGGGGATACGGCGTGTGAGATCCCGCTCGGTCAGCTCGGCGGCGGTCTTCCGTACGACCCGGACGGGGGCGAGGATATGGCCGGCGACGGCCCAGCCGATGCCGCTCACCAGGATCAGCGCCATGCCCGACAGGGCCAGCAGCGTCCAGAACGTCTTGTCGGCGACGGCCCGTTCGCGGTCCGCGTGGAGGGCGACCACGAAGGCTCCCGGCGGGGCGTCACCGAGGGGGCGGATGGTGACCTTGGCCCATCGCAGCTCCCCCTGTGCACGGTGCAGTGTGCCGGAGGAGTCCTTGGACGCCAGGATCCGGGAGAGCGCGACGTCGTCCCGCCACAGGGCCACATGGTCGGGGAAGTCACGGCGCTGCCGGATGACGTCGGGCCGGCTCGCGGAGGAGTGGGGCAGCCCCAGCAACTCCTCGTCCCTGTCCGCGTACTGCCGCCGCAGGAAGGTCTGGAGCAGCCTGCGGGTGTCGCCGAAACTCCGGCCGGTCTCCGGATCCACGCCCTGCTCCACGAAGTTGGCGAACTCGCCCGTCTCCTGCGACAGCAATCCGACCATGCGGTGTTCCACGTCCCGGTGGAGGATCGAGCGCACCGTGACGGCCACCGCCCCGAGGGCCACGGCCATCACCACCAGCAGCCACAGCAGGATCCGCACGCGGGCGGAGATCCTGGGAAGGTCAACCGTCATCACCGAAGTCGTCGTCATCGTCGTCACCGTCGCCGGCGGACGGCCCGGGCACGATGTCGTCGCCGGGTGAATCGTCCGGCGAACCGGTGGGTGGACCCGTGGGCGAGCCGGTGGGCGAAGGCCCTCCAGGTCCGGCGCCGCCCGGGTCGCTCGGCGTACCACTCGGGGTGCCGCTCGGCGTGTCGTCGAGCTGTACTCCGGGGGGCACCTTGGGCGCCTCAGGACCGTCGGTCATAGCGTAGCTGGTCGCGGCGATCCCCAGAGGGACGACGACGACGGCCGCCAGGGCGGCCAGACGAAGTGAGAAGGCCATGCCGCCCATCCTGGCGACCGGGACGTTCGCCGGCATGAAGCCGGGATGAGGATTTCTTCATGAAGGGCGGGCCCTCCACGGACCGGTCCTCGGGTGGTGCGTCCGCGTACTTGGGGGGAGCTTGGAAGGTGAGGGGGCTCGTGCCGCACGACGCACGGGCCGCCCGCGACGTGGCGGACAAGGAAAAGCTGGTGGTCAACCGTGCCGAACTCGTCTGGACACCCGCCCCCGCGCCCCCGCCGTGTCTCGGTCGACCGCGACGGGCCGGTCCTCATGGAGGGCCCGGTGGAGGCGGTCGACAGAGCCGGGAAGACATGCGTCTCGAACCGTTTCGTGGTCGCCCTCTGTGTCTGCCGCCGCAGCCGCTCCTACCCGTGGTGCGACACGAGCCATCGCCGCCGGGCGCGCGGCGAGGAGCGCTTGGACCCGGCGGACGGCCGCGGAGCGAGGAGCGGAGCCCAGGAGGAGGGAGGGCGCGACGGTGGCGACGTACCGTGAGTCACGCGCGCTGAGCCCGCCGCTGCCAGAGGCGCGGGGCGTGGTCTCGGCCTCCGTGTGTACGGCACTGGGCGAAGGAAGGGCCGTCGCGATCACGCCGGAGACGGTGGCGGCGGCGGACCCCTTCGGTGACGATCTGCAACTGGCTCTCCACGTCCTGTACGAGCTGCACTACCAGGGGTTCGACGGGGTCGACGACCGGCGGGAGTGGGACCCGGAGCTGCTGCGTCTGCGCCACCACCTGGAGGACCGGTTCCTCGGCGCCGTACGGGAGGCCGCACCCGGCGGCGAGGGCGACACCGTGGACGAGGCCCTGGCCGGGCTGCTCGTCGAGCCCAGGGGCCACGACCCCACGAGCATGACCCACTTCCTTCAGCGCGAAGGCACCCGTGAGCAGTTGCGCGAGTACGCGGCGCTGCGCTCGCCGTACCACCTCAAGGAAGCCGACCCGCACGCCTGGGTTCTCCCCCGGCTGCACGGCAGGGCGAAGGCGGGCATGGTGGCCGTCGAGTTCGACGAGTTCGGCGCCGGCCACCCCGAGTCCATCCACGCACGGCTCTTCGCCGATCTCATGGCGGATCTGGATCTGGACATCCGCTACGGCCACTACGTGGACGCGACCCCCGCCGAGGCCCTGGCCTCCGTCAACCTGATGTCCACGCTCGGGCTGCACCGGGCGCGCCGGGGCGCCCTCGTGGGCCATTTCGCCGTGGTGGAGGTGACCTCTTCCCCGGGGTCCCGGCGGTTGGCGCAGGCCATGCGCCGGACCGGCGCGGGGCCCGCCGCCGAGCACTTCTACGACGAACATGTGGAGGCCGACGCCGTCCACGAACAGGTCGTGCGGCGCGAGGTCGTCGCGGGGCTGCTGGCCGACGAGCCGCACTTGGAGCCCGATGTCGCTTTCGGCGTCCGGGCCACCGTGCTCGTGGAGGACCGGCTGGCGGCCCGCTTGCTGAACGCGTGGCGCGCCGGCCGGAGCGCCCTGCGGCGCCCGCTGCCCCCCTGAGACGGGGGCCGCCCTCACGCCACCGGGTGGCGTTCCCGCAGCCGGCTCAGCAGTTGGTCTCCGATACGGGCCACCTCCGGCCGGTACGGGGTGTCCGAGAGGATGAAGTGCGTGATGCCGAGTTCTCCGTACTTCCGCAACGCGGCGGCCACATCGTCAGGGGAGCCGACCAGCCAGGTGGTCCCGGCGCCGCCGCCCCCGACCCGCCCCGGAGCCGTGTAGAGGCACGAGTCCAGAACGTCTCCGCGCTCGGCGAGGTCGTAGAGCCGCTGCTGGCCGACGGCCCGACGCCGCCCCTTGTCGATCGTCGTGTCACGGACACCGGCCAGCTGGGCCACCTTGGCCTCGGCGTCGCGCCAGGCCTCCTCGGTCGTGTCCCGGACCAGCGTCGTGATGCGCAGTCCGAACTCCAGCGGCGCGTGGGTACGGCCGAGGTCCTCGCTCAGCTTCCTGAGACGGCCGATGCGCTCGGCCACGCCGTCGAGGGGTTCTCCCCAGAAGAGCTGGACGTCCGCCTCGGTGGCCGAGACCGCCTCGGCCGCGGCTGAGGCGCCGCCGAAGTAGAGCCTGGGGGTGCGGCCGTGCTCGGCGCCGTACGGGCGGGGGCTCGCGGTGGAGCCCTCCACGCCGAAGAACTCGCCGCGGAAGCTGACGTTCTCCTCCGTCCAGAGCCGGCGCACGAGTTGGAGGAATTCCCGTGTGCGGTCGTAGCGGCGGGCCGGGTCGCTCTCTCCGTCGCCGTACGCGCCCGCGTTGTCGAGGCCGCTGACGATGTTGACCAGCAGGCGTCCCCCGCTGAGCTGGTCGAGAGTGGCCGCGGCGCTCGCGAAGTGCGCGGGCTGCCAGTAGCCGGGGCGTATCGCCACCAGCGGTTTGAAGGTGGTGGTACGGGCCGCGAGCGCGGTCGCCACCGTGAAGGTGTCCGGCCTGCCCCATCCCGTACCGATGAGGGCTCCGCCCCAGCCGTGGTCCTCGGCGGCGCGGGCGATCTCGGTGGAGAAGCCGAGCGTGCCCCACCCGTCGGTGGTGTCGTCACCGCGGTGGCCGGGCTCGACCGTGTTGGGGATGTACCAGAGATATTCGTCGCTCATGTCAGTCCTCCGATTCACTGTCGAGCGGGCGGCCGTGCTCGATGCGTCCGCCGTGCTCGCCGTGCTCGCTCAGTGGGGAATCACGCGCGCCGCCGCGCCCGGGCGGCCCACGTCAGAGGGCAGCCCACGGCGAAGCACGGTGCGGTGAGAAGAGAAAGGGGCCACAGAAGAGGGGATACCGCCGCGGTGATGGGGGCCTTGCCGAGTGGACCCCGGGCGATTCGGATGCGCGCGCGGCGTTGAACGCGACTACGCGTCAGGTGGCACTAAAGACAGAGGGCACTGGCCGACCGCAGAAGGTCGACATGAATGCGCGTCACGAGCCTTACACCTGGATGCACGCTGCAACGGTAGGCGACGCGAAGGATCCTGGCAATGCGCGAACCCGCGGGACCGACACGGCCGGGAAAGCCCCGTTGTTGCAGGGTTGTTGCCGTACGTGGTGAGGACACCGATGGAAAGTCGATACGCTCCCGGTTGACTTCGGGGCATCGGCAGGAGCTGAACTGCCGTAAACAGGGGATGATCGCCATGACCAGTTCACCTTCGGCCAACCTTTTCAAACCGCTCGAACAGAGCGACCCGACCGTCGTCGGTGGCTATCGGCTCGCGGCCGTGCTCGGCACGGGCGGTATGGGCAAGGTGTATCTCTCCTACACGCCGGGCGGCCGGCCCATCGCCATCAAGGTGATCCGCCCCGAGTTCAGCGAGGACCCCGAGTTCCGGCGGCGCTTCCAGCGGGAGGTCCAGGCCGCGCAGCGGGTGCAGGGTCTGTACACCGCGCCGGTCATCGACTCCGACACCGAGGGCTCGCAGCCCTGGCTGGCCACCGCGTATGTGCCGGGTCCCTCGCTGGCCCACGCAGTGGCGCAGCACGGCGCGCTGCCGCTGCGGAGCGTGCTGCTGCTGTCCGTCGGGGTCGCCGAGGCCCTCCATGTCATCCACGGCGCGGGCATCGTCCACCGTGACCTCAAGCCCGCCAACGTGCTTCTCGCCTCCGACGGCCCCCGCGTGATCGATTTCGGTATCGCCCGCGCCGCGGAGACCACCGCGCTCACCGGCACCGGGGTCAGCGTGGGCACCCCGGCGTTCATGGCACCGGAACAGGCGGCGGCCGGTACGGTCGGGCCCGCCACCGACATCTTCGCCCTCGGCCAGATCGCCGCCTTCGCGGCGATCGGTTCACCGGCCTACGGTGAGGGGTCTTCGCACGCGGTGCTCTACCGGATCGTGCACGAGGATCCCGACCTCAGCCGGGTGCCCGCGGAGCTGCTACCCCTGGTGACCCGCTGTCTGACTCGCGACCCGGAAGCCCGGCCGAGCCTGACGGAGATCATCGAGCTCTGCCACGAGATCTCGCCCGAACCGCTGCGCCAGGGCGAGGACTGGCTGCCCCAGTCGGTCGCCGGATCGATCACGGAGCGGCTGCGGCTGCCCGAACCGGCCAAGACCCCGCCACCGCGGCCCACCGTCGCGCCGACGCCGACCCAGTTCTCGCCGCAGAATCCGGGACCGGGGCCGGTCAACCCCAACCCGTACGCGCCGACCGCGTTCTCCCCGTCCGCCGCGCCGACGCAGAACGCGCCGGGCGTTCCCGGTCCGGTGCCTCCGATGCCCGGCCACCCGATGCACCGCACGCCTCCGCCGGGCTACCACACCCCGCCTCCTGTGGTGCACGCTCCCTATGTGCCCCCGCAGCCGCCCAAGTCGAAGCGGACCGGGCTGATCGTCGCCGCGTCGGTCGTGGGCGCGATCGTCGTCCTGGCGGTCGTCGGGTCCCTGCTGCCGAACGGCTCGGAAGGCGACGACGAGTCGAAGTCGCCCGGCAACAGCTCCAGTGGAGCAGGCGGCGGCAGCGGTTCGGGCGGTGAGAGTACGGGCAGCGACGACGCGTCGGGCGGGGGGAAGAAGCGGCCCGACCCGAAACCGGCCTCGTACACGGGTCTCGACATGACGGAGAACTACCAGGTCATGCTCGGCGACAACCCGCCTCGCCCCGTCGACGGCGGCGACGCCTCCTACGGCGACGGAGACTTCTACTACGACGTCGA
Organism: Streptomyces camponoticapitis; assembly: GCF_014646115.1. Classification (GTDB taxonomy): domain Bacteria; phylum Actinomycetota; class Actinomycetes; order Streptomycetales; family Streptomycetaceae; genus Streptomyces; species Streptomyces camponoticapitis. The sequence goes on from NZ_BMMV01000006.1 coordinate 111,427, forward strand.
CGGAGTGTTCGGGGACGCCTGGGTCGGTACCGCCAACGGCAAGCTCGTCCTGCTGAACAACTCGCAGAAGGGCTCCCTGGAGACGTGCCGCACGGAGACCCGCTACACCGAGAAGATCACCCTCGACCAGCTCGGCGACGGCTCGCAGATCTGCGTGCTCAGCGACGCGGGCCACATCGGTGTGGTGACGTACCGCGGCAAGTCCCGTGAGAACGACGCGAGTAACTACGTCACCATCGACCTCACGGTCTGGCGCAACGCGGAGGACCCCACGGAGAGCTGACGCGGCTTCAGGCCTGCGTCGGACGGCCCCGCGCCGACCGGCCCCTCGCCTTACGCACGCCGTAGGTGCGCCGGACGGGTGAGCGGGTCCGCGGGAGCGGCTCGGCGTGGTGCGGGCCAGGCCCTCGCACCGTATTGGTGGCCTCTTCGGGCAGCGGACGCGAAGGCGGTGTTACGGGGTGTCGACGACCGAACCGGTGCGTCCGGGCCGGGCCCAGTGGGGTGCGCTGATCCTTTTCGCAGGGGTCTCGGGGGTGGTGGACGTGCTGGCGTTCACCGTGCTGGGAGAGGTCTTCGCCGGTGTGATGACCGGAAACCTGGTGCTGCTGGGCCTGTCCCTGACGGGGACCGGCCACGAGGGCGGGCCGGCCGCGCCGCTGCTGGCGCTGGGCGGTTATGTGGCGGGGGTCGCGGCCGTGGCGCCGTTCGCCCGGCGCCGGCCGGAAGAGCCGGGGGCGCGCTGGCCGCGCGCGGTCGTGCGGTGTCTCGCCGTCGAGGTCGTACTCCTCGCGGGCGTCGCCGTCGGGTGGGGCGCGGCCGACGGGGCGCCCGCGCGGCCGTGGCTCGATGTCGTGCTCGTCGTGCTCGCCGCCGCCATGGGGATCCAGTCCGCGGCGCTGGCCGGAGCGGGGGCCGCGGGCGGACCCGGAACGTACTTCACCGGCACGCTCACCCAGGTGGTCGCGCACGCCGTCGGACGGCCGGGCGAACGCCGCGCGGATCTCGGTTCGGTGGCCCGGCTTCTCGCGCTCACCGGCGGCGCGGCCGCGGGGGCGCTCGTGTACGCGGCGTCCGCGCCCTGGGCGATGGTGGTCCCGCTGGTGCCCGCGGTGGCGGGGCTGGTGTGCGTGGCCGTCACCCCCCGCACGGACCGGACCGCCCCCACCACGCCTACGGCGGGCGGCACTTGACGCAGGCCGTGGTCCACGACGGCGTCAGCGCGGGGCGCCGCACTCCACCGCCGTACGTATGTACGTGCGGCGATACGGTACGTGCCGTGACGAGGACCACGCCCCCGGGACCGCTCGGGCGTGGCGACGGGCGGCGACCGTGAAGCTCCGGGGGAGGTCCGACAGCGACTCGCGCCGACCGCCGGGAAGTTGTGGTGGCATGGGCGGATGACGAATGCCCCCCCGACCGCTCCGGTCAAGAAGTACCGCCTGCCTGGCGTCCTACTGGCCTTCGGGACCCTGGTGTTCGGCGGGGGCGCGACGCAGCTCGTCCTCGCGCCCCTCCTCCTGGACGGGCTCCCGGTGCTGTTCGTCCTCAGCATGGCCGCCCTGCTCTCGCCGGTGCTCCTCGGGCTCGTCGGGGCGTGGCGGGGCCGGACGGTGGTGTACGAAGACCGGCTGGTGGCACGGCGGTTGTTCGGTACGCACCGGATCGCGTGGCGGGACGTGCTGGATCTCGGGCCGGAGAGGACCCCGGCGTCGTCCCGCACGATGGTCCTGACCGCGGACGGCCGGCTGATCCCGCTGCTCTTCGTCGGCGCGGAGCCGGCGGAGGTCGGCTTTCTGACCGGTCTGTGGGAGCGTGGCCGCGGCGACGGCTGGGCTCCGCCCACCGACCAGCTGGTGTGGCTAGCCGAGAACCGCCATCGGGCGCGTACGTCGGCGACGATCGCCGCGATCGGGTGGTACTTCGCCTCGATGCTGCTCCTCGCCGTCTCGGTGGCCGTGTACGGCACGCAGGCCACCAGTGACGAAGTGCCCCTGGTGTTCCAGGCGTTCGGCTTCGTACCGCCACTGGCGTCCCTCGCCGGTCACCGCTTCACGCTCCGCCGCCGTCTGAACGCGCTGGACGCGGTGGTCCAGGCACAGGCACCGGTACGGGGGCAGGCGTCGCCGGGCACGGCGTAGGTCCGTCGGAGGGAGCGGGCCCCGGGGCACCGCTCCCTCGCGCGGGCTCGCTCACGCCTGGACCGAGGACCTCTCCGGCTCGGAACTCGCGTGGGTCTTCTCCAGGCCGACGGAGGCGTTACGCACCGCGGGGATGACGGCCGCGATCGCGGCGGAGAGGAGTGCGACGCCGCAGCCGATCAGCAGGCCGGTGCGGAAGCCACTCTCGGAAGTGATGCTGAAGCCGCCGATGTCGGTCGTCATCTGGGACAGGACCATGCCGATGACCGCCGCGCCCACCGAGGTGCCGAGTGAGCGCATGAGCGCGTTGAAGCTGTTCGCGGCGGCCGTCTCGGAGAGCGGGACCGAACTCATGATGAGCGCGGGCATCGAGCCGTAGGCAAGGCCCACACCGCTGTTGATCACCATGATGGCCAGCATGATCCCCCAGGCCGACCCCATCAGCGCGAGCGACAGCCCGTAGCCCGCGGCGATGACCAGGACTCCGCTGAGGAGCGTGAGCTTCGGGCCCCGGGCGTTGGTCAGTTTGCCGCCGAGCGGGGAGACGATCATCATCATCACGCCGCCCGGGGCCATCCACAGGCCGGCGGCCAGCATCGACTGCCCGAGCCCGTAGCCGGTGGCCTCCGGGTACTGGAGCAGCTGCGGGATCACCAGCATGCTCGCGTACATCGCGAACCCGACGAAGATCGACGCGATGTTGGTGAGCAGGACCCGGGGACGGGCCGTGGTGCGCAGGTCGACCAGCGGGTCGCTCGTACGGAGTTCCCAGATGCCCCAGCCGACCAGGAAGACGACGGCGGCGGTGAACAGACCCAGCGTGGTACCCGAACCCCAGCCCCAGTCGGCCCCCTTGGAGATCGCGAGCAGCAGACTGACCAGACCGGCGCCGAGGGCGACCGCACCGACCGCGTCGAACCGCTGCCCCTTGGCGCCGGCCGGCACGGTCGGGATCAGGAACCAGATCAGCAGGGCGATGATCGTGGCGAGCACGGCGGAGCCCCAGAAGAGAACACGCCAGTTCGCGTACTGGGCGACCGCCGCGGCGATCGGCAGGCCGAGGCCGCCACCGATTCCCATGGAGGCGCTCACCAGCGCGATGGAGGAGCTCAGCTTCTCCGTGGGGACGACGTCACGCAGCAGGGCGATGCCCAGCGGCACCATGCCCATACCCATGCCCTGGAGCCCGCGTCCGATGATCATCGGAAGGACCGAGGACGAGAGCGCGCACACCACCGAACCCGCGATCAGCGGCACCGAGCAGACGAGAAGCATGCGGCGCTTGCCGATCAGGTCACCCAGGCGGCCGACGACCGGGACGCAGACGGCCGCCACGAGGAGGGTCGTCGTGATCACCCAAGTGGCGTTCGACGCGCTGGTGTTCAGGATCTTCGGGAGGTCGGCGATAAGAGGGGTGACCAGTGTCTGCATGATCGCGGCCGTGGTGCCGGCGAGTGCCAGCGTCGCGACCACACCGCCCGAGCGGAATCTGAGCTGTGGGGCGTCCATGAAAGGGGGCTCCTAGGGCTGTCTTATCCGAAAAGATCATGTGCATCATACATATCATGTGTATCGAGCACTTTACGTGCACGCTGCACAAAGATGAGAAGATGATGTCCGGGCCATGCGGGCGTGATGCGACAATGGCCCGGCAAGAGAGGCAGGAGGCGACACAGGCATGGTCGGGGCCACGCACGAGGTCGAGTACGAGCAGATGCTGCTCAGCCGCCACACGTTTCTGAACCAGATGGGCGGACGCCGCAAGGACGGCGTACTGGAGCGCAGCGCCTACATCCTGCTCAGCCGCATTCGCCTCCAGGGCCCGATGTCGATCGGCGAACTCAGCGACGCCTTCGGACTCGACGCCTCCACCCTGAACCGGCAGACGGCCGCCGCGATGCGCGCGGGGTACGTGAAGCGCATCCCGGACCCCGACGGCGGCATGGCCCGCAAGTTCCGCATCACCGACGAGGGCGCGCGCGTCCTCGACGAGGAGCGGGAGGCCATCGTGCGGTCCCTGGACCGGGTCATGGCCGAGTGGCCGGAAGAGGACATCGCCGCGTTCGCCGCGTATCTGAAGCGCTTCAACACGGACATCGAGCGGCTCGGCGGAAGGCCCTGGCCGCGCCTCTGAGCGGTGCCCTGCATGTCCGCCCGACGGCCCGCGCCACTCGGGGCGGCCGGGTTTCATCCATATGGAGTAGCCGCGCCCGGGGCGGCGGGCACCGGCTGCCGGGCAGGCCAACGGCGCGGGGCCCAGTCGGGCGCGGCGGTCTCACGGAATCGGCCCAGCTCGTTGAGGTGCGCGTGATGGGTCATGGTCGCCAGGCTGGAACGGAGTACACCGTCATACCCGACCGAGTCGACCGAGCCGAACGGATCCGGCTCCGGGGACTCCGCCGACAAGGAGACCGCCCCATGGCCACCTGGACCAAGGACGAGCTGAACAAGATCGAACGCGCCGACGAACTGGAGATCGCTCCCCTCAGCGGCGACGACAACACACCGCGCCCGCCCACGACCATCTGGGTGGTCCGCGAGGGCGACGACCTGCACGTACGCGCCTTCAACGGACGCGAGGGCGTCTGGTTCCGCGCGGCCACCGCGCGGCACGCGGGCCACATCACCGCCGGCGGCGTGGACAAGGACGTCACCTTCGTGGAGGAGGACGACCCGGCGCTCAACGACCGGATCGACCGGGCCTACCGCAGCAAGTACGGCGGCTTCAGCGACAGCTACGTCGATCCGATGGTGGCCGACGGCGCCCGCGCCGCGACCCTCAAGCTCGTCCCCCGCTGAACACGCGGAGCTGAGGCCCGCCGCGCTCCGGCGGGCCACCGTCACGACTCCACCGTGCACCGCTCTCACGACAAGGACCCCCTATGACCACCATCGCCATCGTCGGAGCAGGCAGCGGTCTGGGCGGCGCCGTGGCGCGCCGCTTCGGGCGTGAGGGCTTCGACGTCGCGCTCGTCTCCCGTACCAAGGCGCACGTCGACGCCCTCGCCACCGAACTCGGCGGTGAAGGCGTGAACGCGCGCGGGTTCGCCGCCGACGTACGCGATCCGGCCGCTCTCTCCGCGGCCCTGGACGCGGCCGCCACGGACCTCGGTACGGTCGAGGTCCTCCAGTACAGCCCCATCCCCCACCGGGATTTCATGAAGCCGGTCCTGGAGACCGCCCCGGCGGACATCGAGGCCCCGCTGGCCTTCTCCGTGGTCGGTCCGATGACGGCCGTCCGCCAGGTCCTTCCCGGGATGCGCACCCTCGGCCGCGGCACGGTGCTGTTCATCAACGGCGGCACCGCCGTCCAGCCGCACCCCGATCGCGCGGGAACCTCCATCGCGTTCGCCGGCGAGAGCGCCTACGCGCAGATGCTCCACGACGCCCTCGCGCACGAGAACATCCACGCGACGCAGCTGATCATCCCGGGCGCGATCAGTCCGGGGCATCCACGCAAGGACCCGGCAGTGCTCGCCGACACGCTCTGGGGGATGCATCGGGACCGCGCGGAGTTCCGGCGCTACGCCGAACCCCTGGAGGCCTGATCCGTCCACCGTCCGGTGTGGTCGCGCCCGGGTGGGCGGGCCGGCCTGTCAGCCGGTCACCACACCCAGTCCCTGCTTGACCTGGCGGGTCAGCTCGTCGGCCAGGACCTCCGGGGTGCCCTTCTCCAGCGCCTCCAGGACCTGGGCGGCGACGGCCGCCGGGTCGGTCTTCCGGGAGGGGTCGACGTAATCGGCCATGTCGGTGTCCATGTAGCCCACGTGCAGGGCGGACACCTGGATACCGCGCGGTTCGAGCTCCTCGCGGACCGAGTTCGTCAGGGACCAGGCCGCAGCCTTGCCCGCGCTGTACGCGCCGTATCCGGCCGGGTGGACCCAGGACAGCACCGAGAGGACGTTGAGGATCGAGCCACCGCCGTTGCCCTCGATGACGGGCGCGAAGGCACGGGTCACCTGGAGGGTCCCGTAGAAGTGGGTGTCCATCTCCAGCCGGATCCGGTCGATCCCGCCCGACATGAGCGGCGTGTGGGTCGAGATACCCGCGTTGTTGACCAGGAGCGTGGCGTCGGGTGCGGCAGCGGCCGCGGCACGGACTGATTCCGGATCGGTGATGTCCAGACGCAGTGGTACGGCGCCGGGAAGGTCGACCGTCTCGGGGCGACGCGCTCCGGCGTACACCTTCGCGCCCCGCTCCAGCAGCTGCTCGGCGATCCGCCGGCCCAGCCCTCGGTTGGCGCCCGTGACGACCGCTACGGCGTTGTTCAGTTCCATGCCTGATCCCTTCATAGGTGCGCACGACCTCTTCAGGTCGCGCGCCAAGATTTAGATTACATGCATCATCTAAAAACGGAAGAAGGGAGGGCGTATGATAGATGTCATCGAACATTTATTCAGGGAGGTGGCTGATGGGCCGCGTATCGAAGGAGCAGGCGCAGGAGAACCGCCGCCGGATCGTCGGCACCGCCTCCCGTCTCTTCCGGGAACAGGGAACCGACGGTGTCAGCGTCGCCGACCTGATGAAGGCCGCCGGGCTCACCCACGGCGGCTTCTACAAGCACTTCGACTCCAAGGAAGCCCTGGTGGACGAGGCCACTGCCCGCGCGTTCGACGGCGCCGAGGAGCAGCGCGTCGCCTCGACGGGAGCACACGACGGCGATCCCGAGGCGGCCCTCCGCGAATTCGTCGACGACTACCTCTCCCCCGAGCACCGCGACGACATGGCGGGCGGCTGTCCCACGGCGGGTCTGGCCGTGGACATGGCGCGCGGCGCGGCGGGCAGCGCCGCGCGGTACACCTACACCGAAGGGGTACGGGCCTTCGCGCGGCAGATGGCCGGCGACGACGAGGCGGACGACGGCCTCGCGCGCCTCAGCACGATGGTCGGAGCGGTGATCCTGGCCCGCGCGGTCCACGGCGACCCGCTCTCCGACGCGCTCCTGGCGGCGGCACGGGCCGAGGTGTCGCGGTAACCGCTCCCCACGTCATCGGCGCGGTACGCCCTGGCCCCGTTCACGGGCGACCGGGGCCAGGGCGTCCCCCGCGCCGCTTCAGGACCGCGGGCCCAGCAGCCGGATCGCGTCGGCGGCCACCGTCCCGTCGGCGTCGTTGGCCAGCTCGACCGATGTGCCGAGACCGGCCCGCAGCGGGTACTCGCCGAGCGTGACCCATGAGCCGCCGCGCGGATCGGCGGCTCCCGCCACCCGCTGGTCGACCCGGACGGTGGCGGTTCCGTCCGCGTGGACAACGGTGTACGGGGCGTTGCCCGCGCGGCCCGCACCCGGCGGGTACGACGTCTGGATCTCGTACACGCCGTCCTGGGGCACGGCCGGGCGCCAGCGCACCATCCGTTCTCCCGAACCGGCGGGCGCCGTGCGGTAGTTGCCCGCCCAGAAGCCGGGGTCGGCCGTCGCCGTCGGCCAGCTTCCGGTGACGACCGCGAAGCCCAGCCGGTCGTTGTCCACGACGACCTCCGCGCGTACGTCGGCGGAGCCCGGCGCCTCGACCAGGCTGAGCGAGTCGAGGCCGAGCAGGGTCCCGCCGCCCCTGCCGGTACCCGTCACCGCGCACCGCACGGTGTGCCGCCCGGCGCGCAGCCGGGTGGTGCCGATACGGGCCAGGTCGAAGCCGTCCGCCGACTGCGCGGTGGTGTCGATCACGTGGGCGGGCAGGTTGGTGCCGTTCACGGTGACGGTGGCCAGTGCGCCGTCCGCCGACCGGTAGTGCCGCAGGAGCAGTTCGTACTCGCCGGTGCGCGGCACCCGGAAGGTGAACTCGACCGCGCCGCCCACCAGTTCGGGGGTCAGGACCAGACGCTCGCCACGCCGCGCGAGTGGATCGGCGACGGTACTCACGGCGCCGCCGGTGACCTTGCGGTCCGTGTCGGACAGGGCGATCACGGTCTCCCGGTGGCGGGGCCCGCGGCGCAGGCTGTCACGGCCACGGGTCAGCCAGTCGAGCGAGAACCGGCAGACGTTGACCCGGCGCGGGGCGCTCGCCAGATCACCGTCGCAGCCGTAGAGCAGCACGATGGTGCCGTCGGAGAGCCGGGCGAGATCCGAGTAGAAGGAACGATTCTCGTTGATGACCCGCCGGTACCGGTAGGAGATGCCCTCGTCGTAACTGACCGACACCGTCATGTTGTATCTGACGGGCGAGTCCGGGCGGCTGAACAGCACCCGGTCGGTGTCGCGGCTGCCTGGACCGCCGGTGTAGCGCAGCAGGCCGGCGTCCACCGCGTTGAACGAGCCGGTCCCGCCGTCGAACGCCGGCTGGGACCAGGTCGTACCGTCGTCCGAACTGACGGAGACGATGCGCTGTCCTTCGCCGCCCGCCGCGGCGCGGCCGTTCACGAGCACGGTGCCGTCGGAGCGCTGCACCATCCGCGCCTCGTTTATGGGGTACTTGACCTGTACGGGCACCTCGCCGGTCGCCCTCCAGGTGGCGCCGTGGTCGTCGCTGTAGATCGGCGCGACGCCGTAGTAGCGCTCGGCCACGGTGTTGCCGACGATCACCCTGCGGTGTGAGCAGTTGAGCAGCAGCCGGCCCGACCTGAGCTGGAGTCCGTGGCCGGGACCGGGGCCGTGCAGCGCCCAGTTGTAGGGAAATCCGTCGAACAGCCCGGCCAGGTTGCGCACTTCGCCCCAGGTTCTGCCGCTGTCCCGGCTGGAGATCACGTAGAGATCGCCGGAGTCGCCCGAGCAGGAGGTGTTCTGGGGCAGGCGGAGCGAGAGCATGTAGAAGAGGAAGACCTCCCGCGTCTCGCGGTCCACGACCAGCGCCGGGTTGCCCCAGGACTCGCCGTCGGCGGAGGTGACCAGTGAACGGCTCGCCTCCCACGTCCTGCCGCCGTCGGTGCTGCGGCGCAGCAGCAGATCGCGCGGCCCGGCGTCGCACACCTCGTGGCGGCCCTCGGTGACGGCGAGGACCGTGTCGTCGGGAAGGACCGCGAGCGCGTGGACGTGGTAGTTCACGAGCGGGCCGTCGACGGAGTCCCAGAGGGTCTGCTCGTGGAAGAAGGAGCCGTGCCGGCCGGGTGCGGACGGCAGGTCGGCGGCGTGTGCCGTGGATCCGGGTGCCGCGGGGCCGAACGCGGCGGTCGCCGAGACGCCGGCGACGCCCAGGGCGAACGATCTGCGGTTCATGGCGGTGCGCTTGGGTCCGGTGTCGGACATGGTGGGCCACCCCTTTCGGGGGTACGGAGGAGAGGGAGCCGGCGTGAGGCATTACGGTCCAGACCTGGACGTACTGAAGTGATCGGGGCCGCACTGGACTGATCGGTGACGTCCTGTCCTGGTCGGGGGCCTGTGGCTCCGATCAGGGACCTACCGGCCCGGCGGGGGCGTGCGGATCCGGCGCGGACCGGATCGGGCTCGCGCCCTCACGGGCTCAGGCGCGTATGAGGTGTGCGTCGAGAGGAGCGATCAGGTCGAGCAGCGCGCTCCGTTCCTGCTCGGAGCACGGCGTGAAGGGCGCCGCGACATGCGGCGGGCAGAGCCCTCGTGCGGCCAGGACCGCCTTCACGGCGGGCACCCCGGGCCGCACGGTGTGCAGCGCCAGCACCTGGTCGAGCAGTCGCTGCGCGCCCCGCGCGTCGTCGTCTCGTCCCTCGCTGTGGGCACGGAACAGCTCAACTGCCGCTCCGGGCGTCAGATTCGCCACTCCGGGGACCACACCGTCGGCACCGAGCCGCAGACCGTCGAGTGCCTGCCCCTCCGCGCCCTGACTGACCCCGAAGTCGTCGCGGCGGCGGGCCGCGGCGACGGCGTGGCCGAACAGCGCGAGGTCGCCCGAGCTGTCCTTGATGCCCACGAGGTGCGGGAGTTCCGTCACTTCGTCGAGCAGATGGGGCGTCAGCGGATTGCTGTAGCGGGGGGCGTTGTAGGCGACGACGGGAACGCCGAGGCCGCCCATGGACGCGTAGTGGGTGACGATCTCGTCGTGCCTGTGGTGGTAGTAGATCGGCGGGCTCAGCACCAGCGCGTCCGGCCCGGCGGGCAGGACGGCCTCCGCCCGCGCCAGCGCCTCGGCGGTGCCGGGGGCCGTGACATTCATCAACACCGGCCCGCCGTCGGTCAGTTCACGCCAGCGCTTGGCCACCCCCGTGGCGAAGTCGCCCAGTCGCGCCGTGGGCAGCAGCGGTCCCTCGCCGTTGCTGCCGAAGAGCATGAGGCTCCGGGCGCCCGCCGCCGCCAGCGCGCCAAGCAGGGCGTCGGCGGCCGGGGCCGACGGTCGTCCCCGCCGGTCCATCGGTGTGACCAGCGGGACCATGACACCGGCCAGCAGGGCGCGGCCGTCGGCCGGTCTCCTCTCGTCGCGGTCCGGTCCCGGCCGGCAGCCCTTCATGTCCCGGCGGCTCAGTCTCTTCCCCCCGGCGCCTCTGCTCCGACCGTCCATCAGTACCCCTTGACCTCGGGCCAGGCCAGTTCGACCCCGGCGCGCGTGAGTTCGTCCTGGAAGCGGCGCAGACACTCGCCGTCCTCGTACACCTGCTCGACATCGAGCCGGTTGTCGAGGCAGTACGCCGCGAGCGAGCCGGCCGCCTCGCCGATGTTCCACTCGACGGGGTGCAGCCGGTAACAGCCATTCGTGATGTGGGTGGTGCCGATGTTCTTGCAGACCGGCAGCAGGTTCCGCAGCCGCACGGGGAGCAGCGCGCCCAGCGGGATCTGGAAGGGGCTGCTGGCGACGTCGATGTACGTGTCGCCGCCCGTGGACGGGTGCAGGTCGATCCGGTACATCCCGATTCCGACGGAGTCCGGGTACCGCACGGCGCCGTGGTCGCCCCTGACGGTGAGGGAGAGATCCTGTTCGACGATCCGCCGCCGGGCGACGATGCGGCGTGACTCCCGGATGTACGGCGCCTTGGCCAGCCCGTCCGCCGTACCGAACACATCGCCGCGCAGCCGCAGGCCGGGCCAGCCGGTGCCGCCGTCGGGGCGCGGCGCCTCGGTCTGGAGCCAGTAGAGCATGCTCATGCTCAGCTCTCGGGCCCCGGCCAGATGCCGGTCCCGCTCCTTGTCGTCCACCCCGATCAGCGGTCCCGGGAGGTAGTCGATCATGGGCCAGTTGACGATGGTCACATCACTCGCGACGAAGCCGGGCGCGTAGAGCTTCCGGGAGACGACCCGGCGGAACTCCCACAGTTCCTTGTCGCCCGCGTCCTTGCTCTGGTCGGCGACGACCGGCCCCGAGTCGGCGTTCGGCGTGAAGCCGCGCGGCACGGTCTCCAGCGTCCTCGGGTCGGGTGCGCTCAGGCTCAGCAGCCGGTTCGGCCACTGCGGGGGGTGGTAGGCGGCCCAGCCGTCGTAGCCGGAGGGCCGGTCCACGGTGTGGTCCTCGCCCGCCAGATGGTCGACGGCGAACACCCAGGAGAACGCCTGCATGTTGGCCGGCTGTGCCTTGTCGGGCGCGCTCGGCTCCCCCGTGTCCCGCCGCGACTCGAAGCCCGTCACATGCTCGGCGCCGGTCAGCGGCAGCAGCTCACCCAGTTCCGTGGCGTCCAGCACGTACGGCGCCGACACCTCGACGCGCGTACCGTCCGGGCCTTCGACGACCACGGACCGTACCCGGTCGCCGTCCACGGAGGCTCCGACCGGCCGGTGCCCGTACAGGATCCGCAGCCGGCCGGCGGCCACGTACGGCGCGACCATGGCTTCCAGGACGGCGGCGGCGACCCTCGGCTCGTGGCACAGCGCGCTCACGCGCCCCTCGCCGGGGTTGAGATACCGGCGCCGTCTGGCCTCGTCGGTGAGCGGATACCACGTCCGGTAGTGGTCGCGGATCGCCTCGCGCAGCGCGCGGTAGGTGCGGGTGGCGCCGAACTGCTCGATCCAGGCGTGTTCGTCGGGCGGCACGCCCTGGCTGGTGAGCTGGCCGCCGATCCAGTCGGTCTCCTCGGTGAGCAGCACCGACCGCCCCCGGTCGAGGGCGGCGAGGGCGGCGGCCACTCCGCCGAGTCCCCCGCCGACGACGAGGATGTCCGTGGCCGCCGACGTCTCCGCGCTCATGTGCCGCTCCCCTCGCGTGCCTCGACCGTGCTGTCCGCGCCGTCGGCGGCGGTGGTGGCGTCGGCGGCGGTGGCCGGAGCCCCACGTTCGGCCGGCCCTCCGTCCGGGCCGAACGTGAAGCTCCGGGGTCCGCCCCGTAGGTCCACCGGCACGGGCGGGCCACCGCCCGGTGGGGTGACCAGCAGGTCGCCCGCGCCCTCGGCGGTCCCGGTGACCCGCTCGGTGGTCAGCCGGTATCGCCGTACGACGACGCCTGGCGCCATGTCCAGCAGGACCCGTCCGTCCAGGGCGACAGTGAGCCGGTCGGCCGCCCGTACGTCGAGGCGGCCCTCGCCGAGCGGCAGGTTCCGCAGCTCGGCCGGCTCGCCCGGGTGCGCGAACCGCCAGCCGTCGGGCCGCGCGTCCGCCAGTTCGCCGAAGGCCAGATACGCCAACAGACCTCCCCAGGCCATCAGTCCGTCCGAACGTTTCTGAAGACCCGTCAGATTCTCCCCGTCGACGGCCGGATAGTTCTCCCTGACATGGCCGTACTCACGCCATTCGTCGAGAAACAGCCGCAGCAGGGCCGCCACCACCGGCCGGCTCAGCTCGGTCAACTCGTAGCGCCGCAGCCCCCGCACGGCGAGATACGCCATCGGTGCCCAGATCCGGCCGCGCCAGTAGGTCGCCGCGAAACCGGGGTCGTTCCGGGCCACGCTCGGCAGCGGCCGTACGCCGCCCAGGGCCTCGGGGCGCAGCAGTTCGGCGGCCACGTCCGCCGCACGGCCGGCCCCCGGCAGCCCGCCGAGCAGCGCGTACAGCATCGTCGGGGAGACGTGCGGATCGTGCGCACCCGCGGCGGTGAGATTGCGGTAACCGCCCCGCCCACCGTCCCACAGCAGCCGGTCCGCGACCTCCTTCGCCCCTTCCGCCTCGGCGCGCAGCCGGCCGGCCGTCGCGTGCTCGCCCAGGATGTCGGCGATCTCCGCCAGCGCCTCGGCGTCGGCGATGTGCAGCGCGTTCAGCCCCACGTCTGCGAGGTCCATGGTGTGGGTGGCCGGGTCGTACAGCGACTCGTCGTACATCGGCGAATCGTCCAGGCCCGACTCCCGTTTGGCCCGGTCGAGGGTCGCCGACGCGGGGTCGCCCGCGATGGGGTCGGAGCCCCACGCCAGCAGCCCGTGCGGCCCCCGGCGGGCGCGCGGCCACCAGTCGTGCCAGGCCAGCAGCGCCGGAAAGGTGTCTTCGAGCAGCGCGGTGTCGCGCGTCCCGGGGGACAGGCCGCCCGCGAGGTACGCCTGATACACCGTCAGCGCGCCGACCGGCGGCTGCGAACGGTCGTCGGTGCGGCCCCCGTCGTCCGAGACCCGGTTGGGGATCATGCCGGCCTCGTCCGCGTACGGAAGGATCTGCCCGAACACCCCGCGCGCGTAGTCGCGGTCGACGGCGGAGGCGGCGAGGCCGGTGAAGAACGTGTCCCAGGCGTGCAGGGCCCAGGTGCCGTAGAAGCCCTTCCGCTCGGCGCAGACGAAGTCGCGTGAGGTCGGGGTGAGGACGCGGTCGATGTCGGGGGCGTGGACGGTGTTCCAGGTGACGGCCCTGGTCAGTGCGGAGGCGGCGTCGCCGAGCCAGCCGCCGGAACGCAGCCGCGTGCGGTCGGCGGCGGTACGGCGCGCCGCGAGGACTCCGCCGGTCTCCGCCACCGAGCCCGGCGCGCCCTCCGGCGCGACCCGCAGGTCCACGGTGGCCGGTTCGGCGGTGTCCTGTGTCTCCTCGGTCTCGTCCCCGGCCGGGGGGTCGAACGCCAGCACCAGCGCGTGCGCCGGGCCCTCGATCCTGCGGGCCGGCGACGAGGCGGTGAGCGTCCAACGGAGGCCGCCCGCGAGGACGGTGGCGACCCGGAAGGTGCCGTTCGGCGCGGCCCCGCCCGGATCAGGCCGGCCCGTACGGTCGTCGACGCCGTCCAGCCCCTCGACGGACAGCACGACGGTGCCCGTGCTCACAGCGCGTGCGTGCAGGACCTCGCCGGGTCCGCCCGCGAACACCAGCCGCAGCCGGTGGCCCGCCGCGCGTACCGTCACCTCGGCGAAGGTGCCGTCCACGGTGTGGTGCCCCAGCCGCTCAAGCCCGTCGCGCCAGGTGAAGCCGTCGAGTACGGGGCCTTCGGCGCCGAGTACGCCCAACCGCACCCGTGGTCCGGACGGCAGCAGGCTCATCCCGGTGTGGGTGCGGACGTCCCAGGTGTTCCAGCCGGTCGCCGCCGGAGTCACGCCGGCACGCTTCTCACTCGTACGACCCTCGCTCATACGACCGCCTCGTCGTCGGCGGTGCCGTCGCCCGGCACCGAGTCGTCCAGGTCCAGGGCCGCGTCCAGCAGCGCCCGGGTGTACGGGTCACGCGGCGCGGTCAGCACCTCGCCGGTCGGTCCCTCCTCCACGATCACGCCCCGGCGCATCACCGCGACGCGGTCGGCGATCTGGTGGACCACCCCCAGGTCGTGGGAGATGAACAGCATCGCGAGCCGGTGTCTGGCGCGCAGATCGACCAGCAGCCGAAGGATCTGGGCCTGGACCGACACGTCCAGCGCCGACACCGCCTCGTCGCACACCAGCAGCCGGGGCCGTACCGCCAGCGCTCTGGCGATGCTCACCCGCTGGCACTGACCGCCCGACAGGTCCCCCGCCCGCCGCGACGCCACTTCCGGGTCGAGCCCCATGTCCGCGAGGAGCCGGTGCAGTGCCTCGGTACGGTCGCCCTCGGGCGCGGTGACCGGATGGGTGCTCCAGACCTCGGCGATGACCGAGGCGACGGTCATACGCGGATTCAGCGACGAACGCGGATCCTGGAACACCATCTGCACCGCGCGCCGCATCTCCGGCGGTCTTCGTCCCGCGCGGCCAAGGGGCCGGCCGTCGAAGGTGAGCGTCCCGGCGCCGGGCCCGAGCAGACCCGCCACGCACCGGGCGACGGTCGTCTTGCCGGAGCCCGACTCGCCGACCAGTCCGAGTGTCTCCTCGGGTGCCACCGACAGGCTCACACCGTCCACGGCGAGCTGCCCGCCCCCGCGGCCCCATCCCCGCCCGCCGTAACGGACGCGCAGACCGCGCACGTCGAGCAGCGCGCGCTCCGGTGGAACCGCGCGCTCCTCCCCGAGGAGCTCGCCCTCCCGCTCTCTCGCGCTCACGGTCCCAGCACCTCCTGCGCGAAGTGGCAGGCGCTCCAGCGCCCCGGCGCCACCTCCCGTACCGCGGGCACCTCACCGCGGCACCGGGCACGGGCCAGCGGGCAGCGCGGATGGAACGCGCAGCCGGCCGGCCGGTTCGCGGGTGTCGCCGGGGCGCCCGGCAGCGGATCGGCCAGCGCCGTACGGGTCCTGACGGCGGGCACACTGCGTACCAGGGCGGCGGTGTACGGGTGGGCGGGCCGGCGCAGTACGTCGCGGGCGGGCCCGCGCTCGCAGACCCGGCCCGCGTACATCACCACGACCCGTTCGGCGACGTGCGACACGACCCGCAGGTCGTGGCTGACCAGCAGCATCGACAAACCTTCCGTCTCCTGGATGTCGGCGAGCAGCCGCAGGATCCGGGACTGCACGGTGACATCGAGCGCCGTCGTCGGCTCGTCGGCGAGCAGCAGCGAGGGCTTCCCGGCCAACGCCACAGCGATCATGGCGCGTTGGCGCAGGCCGCCGGAGAGTTCGTGCGGGTAGGCGCGCATCCGCCGCTTCGGCTCGGGTACACCCGCCCGGTCGAGGAGTTCGACGACCCTGCGGCTCACCTCGGCGCGCGGCAGCCGGTCCCGGCGCGGGATCTCGCCGACCTGGCGGCCGATCCGCTGGGTCGGGTTGAGCGCGGCCAGCGGGTCCTGGAAGATCATCGCGATCTCCCGGCCTCGTACGGCACGTCGCCGCGGCGGATCGGCGGCGATCAGGTCCTCGCCGTGCCACAGCAGCCGGCCCGACAGGGTGGCGCCCTCGGGCGGCAGGCCCAGGATCGCCTGGGCGGTCATCGTCTTTCCGCTGCCCGACTCGCCGATCAGCCCGACCGTCGTGGCACGTGGCACGTCGAAGGACACGCCGTCCACCACCCGCACCCGGGTACCGCGCGGGCCGGGCAGGTCCACCACGAGGCCGTCGATCCGCAGGGGCGGTCCGTCGGTCGCGGGCGACGGTTTCGTGAGGCCGTGTTCGCGGGCGGTTCCGGCGGGGATCACGAGCCGCCCTTCCGTACGCCGGCGAAGTCCGGCAGGCCGCTGGCGTCGGGGACGAAGCCCTTGAGGTCGTTGTTCCAGGCGTACGCGATGCTCACCGACATCGGGTACATCCCGACGGCGTCCCGCCAGATGATCGCGCTCGCCCGGCCGTAGAGGCCGGTGCGCTCCTCCTTGTCGGCCGTGGCTCCCGCCGCCGCCAGCAGACCGTCCAGCTCCTTGTTGCAGTAGCCGTTCCGGTTGGCCTCGCAGGTGTAGAGGCGGCCGAGGTTGCTGGCCGCGTCGTAGCTGGGGGTGGCCAGCTGCTGGAAGTTGATGTCCCACTTGAGGGCGATCAGGTCCTCGGTGAAGGTGGCCTGCTCCTTCTCCAGCGGCTCCGCAAGTACGCCGATCTTCCGGAGGTCCGAGACGACGGCCTGGATGAAGGGCCGGAACTCGGCGTTGGCGAACTGCAGCCGGAGCTTCTTCGAGTAGTCGAAGCCCGCGTCGGTGAGGGCCGCCTTGGCGGCTGCCGCGTCGTGCGCCACGGGCGGCTGCGGCACATGGCCGAGGACGACGCCCGTCACGGGCGCGTCGGCCGGCTTGCCGGTCTCGGGGTAGAGCTCGCTGATGATCGTCTTGAAGTCGACCGCCTGCCAGATCGCCCGGCGTACCTTCGCGTCCTTGAGGGCGGGCGTCGAGGAGTTGAACCACATGGTGAACTCGGCGCTGCTCGGCACCGTCCGCACCGTCAGGTCCTTCTCGCGCTCCAGCGAGGCCAGTTGGTCGTCCGGGATGCCCCAGACGATGTCCACCTCGCCCGTGCGCAGGGCCGTCATGCGCGCCGACAGCTCCGGGATGTTCCGTACGGTGACCCGGCTCGGCGCCGGCTTCTCGCCCCGGTACTCCTTGTTGGGCACCAGCACCAGCGACTCGCCCGGGGTGAATCCGTCGACGGTGAACGGCCCTGAGCCGACGGGGTCGTTGAAGAAGGCGGTGTCGTCCTTGCCGACGTCCGACGGGACGACGTAGAAGGTGCCGAGCTTCCCGGGCACTGACGCGTCGGGCGCCGGGCTGCTGAGCACCACTTCGGTGGCCGAGGTCCTCTTCATCGTGGAGCCCGTGAAGTTGCCCGCGTTGGGGCCGTTCAGGCTGATCATCCGCTGGAAGGATGCGAGCACGTCGTCGGCGTCGAGCGGGGAGCCGTCGGAGAACCTCACCCCGTCGCGCAGCGTGAACGTCCAGGCCGTGACGTCCCCGTTGGGCTTCCAGGAGGTGGCGAGGTCGCCCTTGAGGGTGCCGTCCGGGTCGGGTTTCACGAGTCTGCTGAAGATCTCCTGCCCGGCCAACTGCGTTCCGGTGGAGGCGCCCTGGGCACCGTGCGGGTCCAGGCTCTCGATCGGGTAGGTGCCCGCGGCCGTCACGTCGCCCGAGCCTCCGGTGCCGCCGCCGTTGTCGTCGTCGCCCGATGTCGTCGAACAGGCGGCGAGGAGCGCCGCGGTCGCCGTGGCGGTGGCGGCGAGCCGGAGCAGCCGGCTCCTGCCGTACTCACGCGTCTTGGTCATGGTGGTGCTCCTGTCTGCGAACGAGGGTCGGTCGTCGTCAGTCGGTGCGGCCACGCCGGTAGCGGGCGGTGAGCTGGTCACCGAGAATCCCGACGTTGATGATCAGGAGGGAGAGGGCGATGCCGGGCAGTGTGGAGATCCACCACTGCGGTTCGAGGTACTCCTTGCCGTTCGCGATGGTCTGTCCCCATGACACGGTCGAGGGGGGCAGCCCGATGCCGAGGAAGCTGAGCCCCGCCTCGGCGAGCACCACCAGCGCGAATTCGAGCGTGGCCAGAGCGACGATCGGTCCCGCGGTGAACGGGAGCACGTGCCGGGCGAGGATGGCCCGGCCCGGCACTCCCAGTACGCGCGCGGCGTCGACCCAGGGGCGTTCCCTGATGGAGAGCGCGACGCCACGGGTGACGCGGGCGAAGGTGATCCAGCCGGTCGCGGAGAGCGCGACGACGACCAGCAGGACGCTGCGCTCGAAGGCGCCGGCGATCACGATCGCCAGCAGGATCGCCGGAAACGCCAGCAGGATGTCGAAGATCCGGGCCAGTACGGCGTCGACGCCGCCGCGGACGTAACCGGCGACGGCACCGAGGACGACCCCGACCAGACAGGAGATC
The DNA here is from genome assembly GCF_014646115.1 of Streptomyces camponoticapitis. Classification (GTDB taxonomy): domain Bacteria; phylum Actinomycetota; class Actinomycetes; order Streptomycetales; family Streptomycetaceae; genus Streptomyces; species Streptomyces camponoticapitis. Next base: position 129,923 of record NZ_BMMV01000006.1, read on the forward strand.
GCGACCGTCGACACGCCGATGAGCACCGACGTCCTGGCGCCGTGGACGATCTGGGCGAGCACGTCGCGGCCGAGCCCGTCCGTGCCGAACCACGCGGTGCCTCCGGTGGACGTCTCGGAGCCGGGTGGGAGCAGCCGGTCCTCCAGGGAGGTGTGCACCGGGTCGTAGTCGATCAGCAGCGGTCCGAGAAGGGCGACCAGCAGATAGAAGCCCACGACCAGATACGGGATACGGGAGAGCAGCCGGCGCCGCTTCCGCGGCGGCGCCGTCGTCACCTTCTCGGGCACGGCGGCGATGCCGGCCATCAGACGGCTCCCGTCCGGATACGCGGATCCAGCTGGGCGATGAGCAGGTCGGCCATCAGGTTGAGTACGACGACGATGCCCGCGATCAGAAGCGTGACGCCCTGTACGACGGCGTAGTCGCGGTTGGCCACCGCGTCCACCACCAGCGATCCGAGGCCGGGCCAGGCGAAGACGTTCTCGACGATCACCGCCCCGCCGACCAGGGCCCCGACCTGGACGCCCACCACGGTCACGACCGGGATCAGCGAGTTGCGCAGGGCGTGGCCGACCAGCACCTGACGCTCTGTCAGTCCCTTGGAGCGCGCGGTCCGGACGTAGCCCTCGCGCATCGTCTCCGCGATGCTGGTCCGGGTCAGCCGGGCGATGATCGCGATGAAGGGGAAGGAGAGGGTGACGGCCGGCAGCACCAGATGCTGCGGTGTGCCGACGCCCGAACTGGGCAGCAGGCGCAGGCCGAGTGCGAAGACCAGCACCAGCATGATGCCGATCCAGAAGGTGGGGAACGACTGGAGGGCGATGGTGCAGGCCGAGACCACCCGGTCCAGCGGACCGCCCGGCCGTCCGCCGGCCAGCAGGCCCAGCGTCAGTCCCACGATCACCGCGATCGCGGTGGCCGTCAGCGTGAGGTCGATCGTGGCGGGCAGCCGGTCGAGGACCGCGTCCATGGCGGGTCTGCCGAGCCGGTGCGATTCGCCGAAGTCGAGCCGGGAGACATCACCGAGGTAGCTGAGGTACTGGGCGCCGAGGGACCGGTCGAGTCCGAGCGTGGCGCGCAGCTCGTCGATCCGGCCCCGGTCGGCGTCCGGGCCGAGCAGCACGGTCGCCGGGTCGCCGGGCGCGGCCCGGACGATGAGGAAGATCAGCGAGGCGGCGCCCCACATGACGAAAACCCCGATGAGCAGCCGTTGCACGATCATGCGGATCATGTCGTCGGCCTCCCGTCCGGGTCGGCGGGCACGGGGCGAGCGGGGACGGGGCGAGCGGGGACGGGACCGATCGAGTCACCCGGTACGAACTCGCAGGGCACCGTCAGCTGTCGCGGTTCAGGGCTCTCCCGGTCGAGCAGTCCGATCAGGACCCGTACCGCCTCGCCGGCCATCCGGGCGCGCGGCAGCGAGAACCGCGTCCAGTTCCGCGACTCCGGTGTCCAGGACGGCGGATCACCCAGCAGGGCCAGCGAGCAGTCCGCCGGGAACCGGACCCGTTCGGTGCCCGCCATCGTCGCCAGCGCCCCGGTGAGCCGGTCGTCCTCGGTGGGCTCGACCAGCAGCGCCGTGATCCCGAGTCCGCCGATCCACTCCTCCAGATGGTCGACCGACAGGTCCGCCGGATCGGCAAGCCGCCGGATCAGCGCCTCGTCCGGGACGATGCCGGCCTCCGCCAGCCCGCGCCGGTATCCCTCCTCGCGGTCCCTGGTGGGCTCGCTGTCCTCCAGAGCGCGCAGATACAGGATCCGCCGGTGGCCGAGCCGCGCCAGTTCGGCGACGAGGGCTCCGGTCGCCGAGACGTAATCGGCTGCCACGTACGACAGTTCACCGTCGTCCACCTCGCGGCGTCCGACGAAGACGAACGGGAAGTCCTCCCGCACCAGCGCCGACAGCTCCTCGCGGCGGACGTTCCTGCCGAGCAGGACACAACCGTCCGCGATCTTCAGCCGGTTGGCCCCGCCCGCATAGATCGACCGCTCGGCCGTCGGCGTACCGGTGCTGGATTCGCCCCGGTCGGAACTGAACAGCAGCAGGTCGTAGCCCTGCCGCGCCGTCTCTTCCGCGACGCCGAGCAGAAACGGGTAGTAGAAATCGCGCTGGTCAGTCGGGAAGACCGATTCGAAGGTGTAAAGCCCGAGAAGGCGGTTCCGGCCGCCTTTCAGACTGCGCGCGGCGACATTGGCCGCGTACCCCAGTTCCTCGGCCGCGGCCAGAACGGCCCGGCGTGTCGATTCAGCGATCTGGTTACTCGCCGCGCCGCCGCTTATCACCAGCGACACCGTCGCCTGGGAGACGCCGGCGTGCCGGGCGATGTCCCGCTGGGTGGACCGTCGACGCCGTTCGGGAGGGGCCATGAGCACTCCCAACTAATACGTATTAGCAAGTGCCGCAAGACGCTACTCGGATGCCGCGAAACGCGTCAAGACTCGTGAACGGCCTTTGTCCCGCTTGTTTCTGACAGATGATCGGATCATGCGGAGTGACAGGATTCGCCATCCGTACGCACGGGCGAGCCATGGCACGCGGGCGCGATATTCAGGAACATCGGGAACAGCACCGCATTCCATTGATCCGGCGCCCCGGGGAGAAAGGGAATTCGATGACCGTCCGTACGATTCCGGAGAACTCCACCGGCGCTTCCGCGCCTGCCGCCTCCGCGGCCGACGGCCTCGCCGCCCGCTTCGACCGGGACGGTTACGCCGTACTGCCGGGCGTCCTGACGCCGGCCGAGGTGGCGGAGCTGCGCGAGGAGACCGTGCGGATCTGCCGTGGCGAGCGGGGAGTCGTGGAGGGCGCGCTGCCGCCCGTCGCGGGCGAGAGCGACGACGAGGCCGTACGCAGATTCCTGTGCGTCCACTATCCGCACAAGCTGTCGGCGCTCATGCTCGACACCATGCGCCATCCCGCCGTCGTCGGCCCGCTGACCGACGTGATCGGGCCCGACATCAAGTCGATGCAGTCGATGCTGTTCGTCAAGTCCGAGGGCCGGCCGGGGCAGGCGTGGCACCAGGACGAGATGTTCATCCCGACCCGGGACCGGTCGCTCACCGCCGCCTGGCTCGCCCTCGACGATGCCACCGTCGACAACGGCTGTCTGTGGGTCCTGCCGGGTTCGCACCGGCCAGGCGTCATCTACCCCAACCGCGAGCACGACGACGCCCGTTACGACTGCACGGTCGAGTCCTACGACTTCCCGTACGGGGAGTCCGACGCCGTACCCGTCGAGATCACCGCGGGGTCGGTCCTGCTCTTCAACGGCTATCTCCTGCACAAGTCGCTGCCCAACTCCGGCCGTCGAGGCTTCCGCCGGGCCCTGGTCAACCACTACATGAGCGCCTCGTCCCCGCTCCCCTGGGCGCCCCCGGAGGCCGAACAGCCCATGGCCCAGGCCGACTTCCGGGACATCGTGCTGGTCGCGGGCCGGGACCCGTACGCCTACAAGGGCACCACGGACATCCGTACGCCCCGGGTGCGGCGCGACCGGTCCGGGGGCTGCGACAGGTGAGGCCGTGACGGTCGGACCGGAACCCGTGGCGCCGGCGCTGATGGCGCGGCTCGGTCCCGCGGTCGCCGACTATCCGCCCGGGTCGGTCTTCGGGCCCAGGGACGCGGGTTCGTACGAGTTCGTCTGGCTGCTGCACGGCAGCGCCCGCTGGGTCTGCGGCGATCTGACCGTGCCTCTGGCGCCGAGCGCGCTGCTGCTCGTACGGCCGGGTATGCGCGACACGTTCCACTGGGACATCCACCGGCCCACCCGGCACGCCTACACCCACTTCCGGCTGCGCCCCGACGTACCGGGCGGGGAGACCCCCGACGACACGGACTGGCCGATCGTCCGGGAACTGTCGGGGCGGGGCGATCCGATGGCCGCGCTCTGCCAGTACCTCCTGGCACTCGGCGCGACACGCCCGCCGGGCTGGGAGCGGCACGCCGAGGAGACCCTGCGGCTGCTGCTCCTCACCTTCGTGCACGGCCCCGGCCCCGAGACCGGCCCGCGGCCGCTCCCCGAACCCCTGGTCGCCATGATGGCCGCCGTCCGCGCCCACTGGTCGGACGGTGTCGCCCGGCCGCTCGCCCTGGCGCGACTGGCGCGGGCCGCCGGGGTCTCGGAGAGCACGCTCTGCCGTATCTGCCGGCGGCATCTCGGGGTCAGCCCCGTCGAAGGGCTCGAACGGCTCCGGCTGGCGAGGGCGGAGCCGCTGCTGTGGCTGAGCAACCTCTCGATGCGCGACATTGCGGTCCAGTGCGGCTTCGCCGACGCGTACCACTTCTCGCGCCGGTTCCGCGCGGTCTACGGAATGGCACCGACCGCCTTCCGCGGGGTCCCGCCCGAGTCGGCGCCGCCGTCCCCGATCGCGGACGGCGCGCTGGCCGCGCTCCAGGCGCTGGTGCCGCCCTCGCAGCCGGGTCAGTGACCGGCCGGGCGGCGGAGTCGATTACCTCGGGGGTAATCGACCCGGCTCCCCTCCCCCGGCAGGATCGAGAACATCGACGGGAGCCCGCGCGGGGTTCCCGGCAGCAGCCCGCGAGGAGAACACCATGCCGGACAACTCCCCCGCCAGCACGACGAGTTCCGCCTCCGACGCGACTCGGGCCGTCGTGCGGGACTTCCTCGCCGCCCGGGTGGCCGGAGACACCGAACGGCTCACCGCGATCTTCGCCGACGAGGTCGACTGGCTGCTCGCCGAGAACCCCGTGGTCCCCTGGATCCGCCCGCGTTCCACCGGAGCCGAATGCGCCGCCCAGTTCGCGGAGTTGATGGAGCACGTCGTGCCCGAGGACGCGCGCGCCACCGTCGACGCCTTCCTGGTCGACGGCGAGGACGCCGTCCTGACGGGGCACTTGGCGGGGACCGTACGCGCGACGGGAAAGCCCTTCGAGGGGCCCTTCGCGCTGCGCCTCACCGTCCAGGACGGCCGGATCATCCGCCATCACCTCTACGAGAACAGCCTGTCGATCGCCCAGGCCTGCACCGAGTGAGAACGCGGCGCGCGCACGGCACCGGGGCGCCCGAGATCAGGAGTCGGCGACGGAGACATGGATGCTGGGCCGCTGCACCACAGCCCGGCCGGAGCCGGACCGCCGGGATTCGAACCCGGGTCCCCTTTTTGAGAGAAAGGAAGTATCCGTCGCCTGCGCACCGGGCGCCCCGGTGCTTGTGCCCCCCCCCGAGATCAGAACGGCGTGCGGCGTGGTTTCCCCGTAAGAAGCAGCCGCGGCCCGCGCACCGGGAGGTGCCGCGTGTGAAGTTGTGGGTCCGAGGGCCGGCCCGCCACGTCAACTCGCCCGGGGGCCGCTGGACTTGGGAGGACAGTAGCCGACACCGGCCGGTCGCCTCATCTCAATTTCCGTGCCGGCTACGACGGAATCGCGCGGATGAGAGTCAGCGAACCGTGCAGCACGGGCTGTTGACGCAGGGATCCGTGGCGCCGGTCCCAGGCGCCCGACTCCAGGTCACCCCGGAGCGCCTCGACATATCGCTCCCGCTCGTCGGCGGCGACGAAGCTCCAGGCCGAGCATGCCTGCCGCGCCCGGGGGTCGAGCAGCCGTTCGGGGCGCGCGTAGTACGCCTCGTTGAAACCGTCCGTGCAGTCCACCGGGATCGGCACCGGCCTCACGGACACCCTGCCGCCCAGCGTCCGGGCGATCGTCTCGATCGACGGATAGCGCCGGGCCTCGGTGTCCAGGATCGCCGGAGCGTACTCGTACAGCCAGAACTCCCGTACCAGATCCGGGTCGCAGGTCAGGATCACCACCGGCCCCCGCGCCACGCGGCGCATCTCACGGAGCCCCGCTTCGAAGTCGCTCCACTGATGGATGGAGAACGTGGTCATCGCGGCGTCGAAGGTGCCGTCCCCGAACGGCAGATCCTCCGCGACCGCGTCGACGGCGGCCGGCAGGTGCGCCGGCCGCTGCGCCCGCATGGCTGCCGACGGCTCGACCGCGGTCACGTCCAGCTCCGTCGACTCGTACGATCCGGCTCCCGCACCGACGTTGAGAACCGTCCTCGACAACCCGAGTGCCTCGGTGATCCTTGCCGCTATCCGCTCGTCGGGCCGCCGGTGGTCGGCGTAGCCGCCGCCGATCGTGCCGTAGTCCGCGTCCCCCGCGCTGCCGTCCGCTCCCCTTTTGTTCATGCCAGAAACATATCAAGCGGCTCTCAGACATGAAACGGCACCGAGGTGACCACGATCTTGCGCAGGGGGCGCAGCGCACGGCGCAGGCGGGGTGCGGTCCGGCCGTGCAGGGCGCTGTAGCGCCGTTGGCGCATGACGACCTCCGGGAGAATCACCGTGAGGGTGAGGTCGGGCCGCTGATGGTGCAGGGCCTCGATGTAGTTCACCAAGGGCGCGATGACGGCACGGTACGGGGAGACGAGTTCCTGGAGGGGCAGATGGTCGCCCCACAGCCGCCAGTGTTCACGGAAGGTCTCGGCCTCCCGGACACCGGTGCTGACGTGCACGACGAGCACCGGCTGCTCCAGCGACGCGGCGTACGCGAGCGCGCGCATACCGGCGCGGTCCAGCGTCTCGATCGGTACGAGGGAGAGATGCCGGATCTCCTCGGGCACCTCCTCCGTCTCCTCCGCCTCCCCCGGCTCGTGGAACGCCTCCGGGTCCCGCACCTCGCGCCCCTCGGGCGTACCCGGCGAGCCGGACCCGTCGGGCGAGCCCTCGACGCCCTCGGCCGGCGCCGCCACGCGAGGCGCGATGGTCCGGCGCGGGAGTTCGATCGCGTGCCGTTGGAGCCGCAGCGCCGCTGCCACGGTGTCGTAGTGGCGCCGGATGCGCGTCGTGACCAGGAGAAACGCCCCGACCGCCACCAGCGCGACCCACGCACCTTCGGTGAATTTCGTGATGCCCGCCGTGACGAGGACGACCGCGGAGAGAAATCCGCCGGTCGCGTTGAACACCAGGCTCTTGCGCCAGTGACGGTCCCTCAGACGCCACCAGTGGACCACCATTCCGGCCTGCGACAAGGAGAACGCGAGGAAGACGCCGACCGCGTACAGGGGGATGAGTGACGCGGTGCGGCCGTCGAACGCCACGTACACCAGCCCCGCCGCGACCGACAGCAGGATGATCCCGTTGCTGAAGGCCAGCCGGTCGCCCATCCGCGCGAAGAGGCGCGGCGCGTGGTCGTCGCGGGCCAGCAGGGACAGGACGCGCGGGAAGTCGTTGAACGCGGTGTTGGCCGCGAGGAGCAGTACGGCGGCGGTGGCTGCCTGGGTGTACACGTACATCGGGCCCGAGCCGTAATTGCTGTGGGCGAGTTGGGACAGCGCCGTCTCGCCGGAGCGCGGCAGGATTCCGTCGAAGTGGATGAGGGCGACGATGCCGGCGAACAGAGTGACGAGGATCCCGATCATCCAGGTCAGGGTCGTACGGGCGTTGCGCCACTCCACGGGTTTGAACGCGGGGACCGCGTTGGAGATCGCCTCGATGCCGGTCATCGCCGTCGCGCCGGACGCGAAGGCCCGCATCACGAGAAGGATGCCGAGCCCTTCGGTGGCGCCGGCAGGGGCATCCGGCACCGGGTCGAAGTTCCGGTCGCCCGCGTCGGCGAGGCCGACGGCGATCAGCGCCACCATCGCGATCACGAAGGCGTAGGTCGGCGCGGCGAAGATGGCACCGGCCTGCCGGATCCCGCGCAGGTTGCAGGCGAGAAGGACGGCGATGGCCGCGACGCCGATCAGTACGGAGGAGGAGTCCAGAGAGGGCAGGGCGGAGGTGATCGCGGCGACGCCTGCGGCGATGGAGACCGCCACGGTCAGGATGTAGTCGGTCATCAGCCCGGCGGCGGCGACGAGCCCCGGGACCCGGCCCAGGTTGTCGCTCGCGACGATGTACGAGCCCCCGCCGTGCGGATAGGCGCGGATCGTCTGGCGGTACGAGACGCCGATGGCCAGCATCAGGAAGACGATGGTGGCCGCGATGGGGATCGTGTACCCGATTCCGGCGCTGCCGGCGAGAACGAGAACGACGAGCATCGCCTCGGGCCCGTACGCGACGGAGGAGAGCGCGTCGGCGGACAGGACGGGCAGGGCGACCAGCTTGCGCATGCGCTCGCGGGCGATGGCCGTGCTCGCGAGTGCCGGTCCCAGCAGCAGGCGCCGTAGCCGGTAGATGCCGCGGGGCCGGTCGACGGGGGACGGTGGGCCCTCCTCCTCCGCGGCGCCGGCGGGCGGCAGCCGGGGCGGCGGGGTGCCCAGCACCGTGGGGCCGAAGGGGGAGACCGGGACGACCCGGCCGAAGCGGGCGGGCGTGATCTGGGCCGGTGAGGGGAGAGACCCCAGATCCGGATCCACCGGCAGCGCGCGCCGCCATACGTCGCAGCCCGCCGACACCCGCTGCCATTCCCGCCCCACACCGCGCAGTACGTCCAACTGCTGCGCGTCGAGTGCCCGGAGGGGGGTGCTGCCCGGTACCGCCGCACTCCGCGTGCTCTTTGCGTTCGAGGTATTACCGTGAGTGCCCGACATGCGGCAAGTCTCGCGGAATGCCCCACTTCGCGGTGGGAGTGACGCCGGGGGGTTCTCGGCGCAAGTCGGCGCACGCGCGTCCGCGACCCCGCCCACGGATCACGTGGTCATGACCGGCCGGGCGGGACCGGTGTGGCTATGACTTGCCGCGATGGATCCAGTGGGCCCGGCGCTGATGCCGAAGGGCCGGAGGAGTCGCGGACGGCGACCGGTCCGACGGCGGCGCGGGCTGTGCGGGCGCCTCGTGTCCGGAGACGCGCTCGGCGGGGCGCTGGAGGGTGTCGAGGGCGTAGTTCGTGGTGGCGATGCAGTTCACGAGCTGTTCCTCGGTGAAGTCCTCCGACCCCGGCACATGGGGGACGAACCCGATCAGGGCTCCCTCGTTGACGATCTCCGCGTCCAGTCCCGCCGCTCCGTCCATGTCCCAGAGCGCCTCGATCCTGTCGTCGAGGACGACCCGGATGCCGAACTCGTAAACACCCGCGTGCACCAGGTGCGCCATGACTCCGCGGTCACGAAGTTCCGCGGTCAGACGCTCGGCGCGATCCGCGTCCATACGGAGCACCTCTTCACCTACGACGTTCCTGGGCCCATGCCACCCACTGGGGGTCCTGAAGCCCTCGTCCTTCCAACCGTACCGCTCCCGCACGCGGCACGCCGAACCTCCACACCCCCCTCGACATCCCCTCCGTCACGCCCGTTCCCACGCCGCGGAGGCCCGTATCGGCGCCATGAACAGCCCGATCAGGGGGCCCTTTCCACAGTGGGCCCAGGAGTGGGCCCTGAGGCCCTGCGACTGGGCCCGGGACACTCCTTACTCTCCAGCCCCAACAAGTGAACCGGTCAAGGCCTGGACGAGGAGCTCGGATGAACGACAATGATCATCGTCGCAGAGCGCACGCGCACGCCGAGACGGGTCAGGGCGGTGTCGAGTACGTGGCGATGATCGGCGTCGTCGCCGCGGTCGTCGCGGGGATCGTGGCGCTGACCGTTCCCGAGGACACGGCCGTGGGTCTTCAGGACGCGGTGTGCCGGATCGTCAACGCGGGTGATGGCGGTGAAGGCTGTGACTCCGGAGAGGGAGGCGGGGGCGACGACGGCGGAGGCGGCGGCGGGGGCGACGGCACACCCGAGGGACCGCCCGGCGACCCGTTCCAGCCCGCGAAGTGCCTGCTCTCCCAGGATCAGACCAAGGAAACAGTCGTCGTACAGATCCTCTTCATCAAGATCAGCAGCTCCGAGCAGGTCAAGCTCCAGCAGTGGTCGGACGGCACGGTCACCCTGGAGCGGATCACCGAGTCCGGAGGCGGCGTCACCGCCAGCATCTCCGCCGGCATCCCCGGTCTGAAGGACTGGGGCGGCAGCGCGTCCCTGAGCGGCAGTTACATGAAGGGCAGCGGCAGCGGCGGCCAGTGGCTGTTCAACGGCAACAAGACCGGCGACCCGCAGAAGGACCTGGAGCTCAACCTGGAGGACGCCAAGGAGTTCACCGAGTATCTGAAGGCCCAGGACGAGTGCAACAGCAGGCCCGCCGGCCCCCGCTCCTCCGAACTGGGCATGATCTGCGGCTACCACGCCGACAAGAAGAAGCCCGACCTGCCGCCGGAGAAGGCGCCGGACGTCGACATCACCAAGACCAGCACCGAGGCGGCGGGCAGCGTCAGCTTCGGCAAGTCCTTCACGAAGGGCAAGGGCGGGAAGGACAAGGACGGCAAGCCGACCGATCTCGGCAACATATCCGGCGAGTTCGGGACCGGCACCATGACCGAGGACGTCGTGGTCATGCGTGCCAACACCGGCCCGGACGCCGGGAAGATCACCTTCGTCTACACCTTCAGCGTCGACGCCAAGGGCGGCGAACTCGCCCAGGGCAAGGCCACCCGCATGCAGCAGGTCGCCGTCACCTACGACGCCGCGACCTACGACCAGGAGGAGAAGGACGGCAAGGAACACCGGCCCGAGAAACTGGTGATCACCACCAGCCAGGAGAACGGCGCGGGCGCCGGCGTCCAGGCCGGGGCGGGCGCCAACGTCCCCGGCACACCGGTCACCATCGACGTCGGCGGCGGTGGCGGCACCATCGAATCCAAGATCCACACCGAGTCCGCCGAACTGGTCCTCGACAACGACGGCGACAGCAAACTCATCGAGGACTGGCTGCGCGGCCGCGGCGACTTCCCCGCAAGCGACGCCCTGCCCACCCCCTCCGACGCCGCGGAGGCACCCGGCAGCGACGCGGGACCGCTGGAGCGCCTGCTCCACGACAAGGCCAAACTGTCCCGCCTGGACTACAACGCCAACACCGACTGGTGGAACGCCTCACTCGGCATCGGCTTCGGTATCTCGGCCGGCCAGGTGACGCTCGGCTTCAAGCTGTTCGGCATCGACATCACCCACGAGGAGAAGAACCAGACCATCACCGGCGACCCGACGTACGCCACCGGTCCGAAGAACGGCGGCGCCCGCCCGTGGGTCGAGTGGAAGAACTGCACCCAGACGCAGCCGATCGTCTAGAACCGAGGCACCGTCCGCGGATGCCAGGCGGCCCGTGGGCGACCTCGCGCCGCCCGTGAACCGTCGCGAGTGCCGGATTCCCCCGAGAACACCGGCCGGCACACGCGACATCCGATGCCCCGGGGCCGGTATACCGGCCCCGGGGCATCGCCCACGACGGACCGTCCGGGAGCCGCGCGCGGCACACGTATCATCCGCCGGGAAACGGGAGGGGTTTGGTGGCGCCGCACGCCAACCGGCCCTGGACAACGATCCGGAGAGAGCACAGAGATGAAGGTCAGTCAGTGAAGGCAGCCGTACGCCGCTGGGCCCCTTACGTGGCACTGTCGTTGGCACTCGCGGTCGCCGCCGGCTACGGGTGGTACCGGATGAGCGACACCGGGAAGGGCTGGCGCTACGAGGAGAGTCTGAAGACGTTCTGCGAGGGCCTGATCCCTTACGAGGAGTCCGCCGGGTTCACGGGCAAGGACGGGGCACGTCTGTCGCGGGACTACCGCGCCGGCGGGTCCGAGGGCGACTACGACTCGTGCACGGTCGCGGGCCTCGACCTCACCATAGGCCGGATCCCCGACTCCCTGTCCAACAGCGACGGCCCCGACGTCTTCGACCGGCTGGGCGAGGGCGACGCGGACGGCCCGCCCGTACCCCTCGGCGGTGGGTGGCGCGGCTACACCGACCTCGTCAACACGGCGGTCGTCCTCGCCTGTGACAACAAGCCCGGGTCGGTGGTCGTGACGGCGCAGGACGACGACGCGGCGGACGCGTCCCGAGCCCAAGGCATCGCGGAGTTGGTGGCCGCCACCGCGGTCGAGGCGGCGGGGCGCTGGAACTGCGACGCGAAGGCCGGCGGCGGGATCCCGACACCCGCCGCCGAGCCGGAGCGCGCCTCGCGCTTCGACGCGACGGGGACGTGCGGGGGGATACCGCTGGGCGATGAGGACCATGTGCACTGGATCAAGGAAGGTCCGGCCGGCGGCACAGCGCCCCTGGAGGAATGCGTACTGGGCGAGACGAAGGCCGACGCCGTCAACCTGTTCGAGTTCGAGGCGGCGTTCGGACCCTTTGCGCAGCGCCCGCGCTCGGACGATCCGGACCGCGGCGATCTCAAGCGCGGAGCGGGCGGTTCCAAGGGCTTCTTCTGGGCGACCGCCCGCTGCCCCGGTGACGGCGCACGGGCCGTCTTCCGGGTCGCTCCGACGGAATATGTCTACGTCGACGAAGAGGTGACCGAGTTCGCGAGGAAGGCTCTCGGCACGTTCGCCGAACGGAGGGCCGAGCAACACGGCTGCACCGACCTCACGTTGCCGGCAGCTTCGTCGTAAGGGCTCGGCGCAACGCGGGCGGCAGCGCACCCGCACCACACCGCCCGCGCCGCCTGCGTCCAAGTCGGCCGCCGATGCGGAATGCTGACGGCATGACGGCCTGATGGCGGGACGGACCGAGGCGAGGAGCGGTGTGGTGCGGGAGACGGACGTGATCGTCGTCGGTGCGGGCGCGGCCGGTCTCTCCCTCGCGTACCGGCTCCGCACCCCTCCTCCCGGACACCCGGTCCCCGCCGTGACCCTGGTCGACGCCCCTGCCGGCCCCTTGAGGCCGCCCGAGCGGACCTGGTGCTTCTGGGAGGCCTCCCCCGGGGATTTCGACAGCGCGCTGACCGCCTCCTGGGACTCACTGCGGGTACGCGGGCGGGACGGTGCGGCGACCGTCGGGCGGCCCGCCCCGTTCCGCTACAAGATGCTGCGGTCCGGCTCCTTCGAAGCCCTGCTGGCGGAGCGGATGGACGGGCCCGGTGCGCCGCGCCGGGTGGTGGCCCGCGTCGACGGGATCAGGGACGCGGCGTCCGGCCGCGGCGCCGAGGTGACGGGCGTCGCCGCCGACGGGAGTGAGCTGGCACTGCGGGCCCGCTGGGTGTTCGACTCGCGTCCGCCGCGCGTCCTGCCACCGGCGCGGACGACGCTGCTCCAGCACTTCCGCGGCTGGTTCGTCCGGACCGAGCGACCGGTGTTCGATCCCGCGACCGCCGATCTGATGGACTTCCGGACCCCGCAGCCCGTCCACGGACTGTCGTTCGGCTACGTCCTGCCGACGAGCGCCTACGAGGCCCTGGTCGAATACACCGAGTTCTCCCGCGCGGTGCTGGACGACGCGGGATACGCCCGGGCGCTCAGGCGGTACACCGAGCGGGTCCTGGGGCTCGGCCCGTTCGAGGTGACCGCGACCGAGCAGGGTGTCATCCCGATGACCGACGGCCGCTTTCCGCGGCGCGCGGGCCGTTCGGTGTTCCGGATCGGGACCGCCGGCGGTGCCACGCGCCCGTCGACCGGTTACACCTTCGCCGCCGTGCAGCGGCAGGCGCGGGCCGTCGCCGCCGCGTACCACGCCGGACGGGTGCCCGAGCCGCCGCCCGCCTACTCGGCGCGCGCCAGGGCCATGGACGCCGTTCTGCTGCGGGGGCTGGACAGCGGCCGGGTCGAGGGCGCCGAGTTCTTCGAAGGCCTGTTCCGGCGTGTGCCGATGGAGCGGCTGCTCCGTTTCCTTGACGGCGGCACCCGGCCGTACGAGGACTTCACGATCGGCCTGCGCACCCCGGTCTGGCCGATGCTGCGCACCGTCGCGGAACTGCCGTGGCTGCTGAGACGACGGCCCGGGGCTCCATGAGACGCGGAGAAGCCGGCAAGACCGATGAGACCGACGAAACAGGTGGGACCGAAAGGAACGGCCGTCAGATGACTCTCCTGCACGACGCGGAACTCTCCGCCGCCTTCGACCACGCCGCGCTCGCCTACGACCGGCTGGTGGGCGTCAACCCCGGCTACCACGCACACCTCAGACGCTCCGCGCGGCGCCTGCGGCTGCCCCGTGGCGGCGCCGGGCTCCGGCTGCTCGATCTGGGGTGCGGGACCGGCGCGTCGACGGCCGCGCTGCTGACGGCCGCCCCCCACGCCGAGATCGTCGCGGTGGACGCCTCGGCCGGAATGCTGGAGCGAGCCGTCACCAAACCGTGGCCGGACGGCGTCTCGTTCGTCCACGCGTCCGTGGAACGGCTGGCGGAGGCGGGCGTCACCGGCCCGTTCGACGCGGTCTTCGCCGCGTACCTCTTCCGGAACGTCACCGACCCCGATCGCACACTCGCTCTCGTACGGTCCCTGCTGGCGCCGGGCGGCCGGATCGGTGTGCACGAGTACGCGCTCGGTGGACGCGCCGTGGACCGCGCGGTCTGGACGGCCGTGTGCAGGGGCGTCGTCCTTCCCGCCGGGCGGCTGGCCGGTGACGCCGGTCTCTACCGTCATCTGTGGCGCAGCGTGGTCGAGTTCGACACCGCGCCGGCGTTCGCCGAACGGCTGCGCCGCGCCGGGTTCGCGGAGGTCCGGGTGCTGCCGATGCCGGGCTGGCAGACGGGTATCGCGCACACCTTCCTGGGCCGCCGGGGCTCGCGGTGACCGCCCGGCGCCGGACAGGCCGAAGCGACGGCCGGACCGTCCCGCGCCGGGGCCGGGACCGCCGTGCTCGGGTGATCCGGCCGGCGCCGGGGCGGGACCGGTTCGCCGGTGACGCGCCTGATGTCGCGGTCGTGGGGGGCGGTATCGCCGGGCTCGCCGCCGCGACCGCGCTCGCGGAGCGCGGTGCGGGCGTCACGGTGTACGAGCGGGAGCCGGGCCTCGGTGGGCGTCTGACCGGGTGGCCCGTCACGCTCGCCGACGGTTCGGCGGCCACCATGAGCCGGGGCTTTCATGCCTTCTTCCGGCAGTACTACAACCTCCGGGGCCTGCTCCGGCGTGCCGACCCCGGCCTCGGGACGCTGACCGGGCTGCCCGACTATCCGCTGCGGCACAGCGGAGGCGCGTACGACAGTTTCGCCCGCGTCCCCCGCACGCCGCCGTGGAGCGCCCTGGGATTCGTCGGGCTCAGCCCCACGTTCGGCTGGCGGGATCTCGGCCGGATGGATCCGAGGGCCGCGCTGCCGCTGCTCGACGTACGGGTGCCTGAGGTCTACGAGGAGTTGGACAAGGTCAGCGCCCAGGAATTCCTGGCCGGGATCGGGTTCCCGGAGGCGGCGCGGCATCTGGCGTTCGAGGTGTTCTCCCGCAGCTTCTTCTCCGATCCCGCCGAACTATCCGCGGCCGAGCTGGTGTTGATGTTCCACATCTACTTCCTGGGATCGAGCGAGGGCCTGCTCTTCGACGTACCGGACGAGCCCTTCCCCAGCGCCCTGTGGGAGCCGCTGGGCTCGTATCTCACGGGCCACGGCGTCGAGTTGCGCACCGGAACGCCGGTGGACGCCGTGGTACCGGCGGCCGGCGGTGGACTGACGGTGACGGCGGAGGGGCGGCCACGGCGGTACGACGCGGTGGTGCTCGCCCTGGACAGCGGCGGGCTGCGTCAAGTGGTCGCGGATTCCCCCCGGTTGTGCGACGCGGCGTGGCGGGGGCGGATCGGACGGTTGCGGGAGGCCCCGCCGTTCCTGGTGTCGCGTCTGTGGCTGGACCGCCCGGTGGCCGCCGACCGGCCCGGCTTCCTGGGCACCAGCGGATTCGGCGGGCTCGACAACGTGAGCGTGCTGGACCGTTGGGAGGGCGAGGCGGCGCGATGGGCGAGCCGGACCGGCGGCTCGGTGATCGAGCTGCACGCGTACGCCGTAGCCCCCGGCGCCGAACGGACCCTCCAACAGCGGCTGCTGGTCGATCAGTTGCACCGGGTGTACCCGGAGACGCGGGACGCGCGGACCGTCGACGCGCGGCACGAATGGCGGTCGGACTGTCCGCTGTTCCCGGTGGGCGGTTACCGCGACCGGCCCACCGTACGCACTCCGGACCCGGCTGTCGTGGTGGCGGGCGACCTCGTCCGTACGGATCTGCCGGTGGCGCTCATGGAACGCGCCGCGACCACGGGCTTCCTGGCCGCCAACGCGCTTCTGGAGCGGTGGGGCGTACGCGGTCAGACGCTGTGGACCGTACCGGACAGGGGACGGTCGGCCGGGCTGCGCGCGCTCGTACGGCTGGCCCGGCGCTGACCCGCGCGGCGGCAGCCGGCCCCGGTCCCGGTCATCCGCCGTACCGCGCGCACTCGCTGTTGTCGCCGCCGCTGCGGCAGCCCACCGGTCCGGTCGGTGCGGGGACAGGGCGATTCCGCTCGTCCTCATGGGCCTGGAGGGCGGCTCCGGCGAAGAAGGCGCAGGCGATGAGCATGGCCATGGCGCCCTGGCTCACCGCGGTCACGGTCGCTCGCGCGCGGGACGCGACGACGGCGGCCAGGAACGCCACGAGGCCGACTCCGCCAAGGGCGGGCAGATAACGCCAGAGGGATGCCGCCTCGACGCTGGCGGCCGGGTCGAGATCGAAATGGTCGAAGAAGGGCCACAGAACGACGATCACGGCGACGGCGACCAGCTCGACGAACATGAGTGCGCAGGAGGCTCCCACGTCGGGGCCTCGCTCCGGGCGGGGCTTCACCGGGGCGTCGAAGGCCGGGGGCGCGATGGGCGGCTCGCTCATGTCGAACACACTGCCGGTCGGCGCGGCGCGCGGGCATGAGTACGGATACCTAGAGCCCGGCGCTGTCGCCGCCGGGGGGGAAACGCTCCCTGCTCCGGACCGGGCGCTCCGGCCCGAGCCGAGGGACAGCTCCTGCGGGCTGTCCCGTCATCCCGGTGGTTCAGCGCGCTGCGTCGGAGGCCGTGTGTCGCAAGGCGGAAGGTCGTCCTCCTGGGCGTATTCGGGCGATCCGACACCGCAGCGAGGTGCCGTAGCTGTTGTCGCGCGCCCGCCGGGGACGACGGGACAGCCCGCAGGGCGTGTCTCAGAAGTCCCGTCCGGCCCACGGCGTCCGGCACGCACGCTCTCCCCGTAGCCCTTCGGGCACGGGAGGCGCCCCCGCGTTGTCGAAAGTCGCCCGGGTACGCCCGGTACGAGAGCGGTGCTCCGCCTTGCGATCGCACGCATCAGCCGCCGCGAGCCCCGCCCCGCGGGCGGACGACGCTACTTCGGAAGGACGCCCTAGCCCGGAAAGCGGCCCGTGCCGCGGAGGTGCCAGCGGCGTTCCGCGTACGCGAGGTCGTCGCGCCACAGGCGCCCGGCCACCGCGCGCATCAGGGGGCGCAGAGCGGGGGCGGCGGCGCGGGCGGCGGCGAAGCCAGGTCGGTCGGAGGCGGCGACGACCGCCTCCACGACGGCGGTTCGGGGCCGACCGCGGTCGTCGAGGCCGAGGGGGGTGGCATGGGTCTCCACGACGGAGCCGCGGCCCTCGCCCTCCGTGATGCGCATGACGACCGTGCGCGGCTCCGGCGCCGTGAAGACGGCGCGCACGGGCACCACGGCCCGCCCGGCGACTTTGAAGGAGACGTCGACGGCGAAGCCGTCACCCGCGTCGGAGCCGTCGTCGCCATGCCCCTCCCCGCCTCCCTCCGGGGTCGACAGGACCGTGAGATCCACGAAGGAGTACGGGTGCAGCCAGGCTCCGTGCCAGGGGTCCAGCCGGTTGGCCACCACGTCCTCGGGCTCGCACACACCGAAGCCGGTGTAGACCGCGTCGACGGATCCGGCCGCCTCGGGCCGGGCCGGAACGACCGGCCGGTCCAACGGCCTCTCGCCGCCCGGCCCATCCAGCCGTACCCAGGCCAACACCCCGTCGTCGTGGGCCGGGTAGGGCTCCCAGCCCGCGAACGGGCCGCCGTCCAGGGCGAGTCCGTGCCAGTGGCAGATGAGCGTGCCGCAGTGCACCCGGCTGTCCTTGAGGGGCGCGCCGAGGTGCGGACAGGCACCCGGGCCCGCCACCAGCTTCCCCGACTCGTCGCGCCACAGGACCAGTTCGACGCCGGCGACGGTCCGTCCCAGCGGCCGGCCGGGGCGTACGTCGCGGGCCGCTCCGACGACGTACCAGTTGCCGGACGGCCGGGCGAGCGCCCGCCGCAACGCGTCGGCGATGACGCCCGGCCGCGCCTCCCGCCAACTGGGCTTCTGATGCGCCCAGTTGACGGCACGCCGGCGCAGCTTCAGCGGGTACCGCCTCCGGCCGCGCATGGGTCGATCGCTCACGCCACCTCCTCGTGCACGGCGCCCCGACGCGCCCGCGCCGGTCGTGCGCCGATGGGTCCGGCCGGCGTGCCGGGCACCCGCGCGGCGGCCCTCGTCCGCGCCGCCGCCACCCGTACGAGCCCGTCGACGGCCACGGCTGCCCGCCGTCGGCGCGGCACGACGGCACGGCGGTGCAGTACGGCGTACCCGTCGTCGGCGACGGCGTCGAGGATCCCGCCGTACAGGACGAACGCCGCGCGGATGCAGGGCCGCGACAGCGGGTCGAGCATGGCGAGCCCCGGCGCGGCCTGCCGGTAGACCCCTCGGGTCAGGGCGACGGCGGCCTTCACCGCGGCGGTGATCCGCGGGTCATGGGCGCCGGTGGTACGGCTCCACTTCAGCAGCTCGCGGTCGACTCCGTGGGCGGCGAGCAGATCCGCGGGGAGATAGATCCGCCCGCGGTCGAGGTCTTCGCCGACGTCCCTGACGAAGTTGGTCAGCTGGAAGGCGACACCCAGTGCGGCGGCGGGCGGGGCGGCTTCTTCGCGGGGGACGACGGTGCCGAGCACGGGCAGCATCTGGAGGCCGATCACGGCGGCCGAGCCGTACATGTAGCGGTACAGATCGTCGTAGGTGGCGTAGTCCGTGACCGTCAGGTCACTGCGCATGGAGGCCATGAAGGCGGTGAACAGCCGGTGGTCGATTCCGTAGCTCGCCGCGGTGTGGGCGAGCGCCCTGACGACCGGTTCACGACTGCGGCCGGAGCGCAGCCCGTCCGCCAACCGCGCCTGGAGGGCGTCCAGTTGGCCCGCCCGCTCGGCGGTGGTCGTCGCCGGGTGTTTGAGGTCGTCGACGATGTCGTCGGCCCAGCGGGCGAAGCCGTAGAGGGCGTGCACGGCGGGCCGGCGTTCGACGGGCATCAGGCGGGTGGCGAGGAAGTAGGTCTTGCCGTGGCGGGCGTTGAGCCGGCGGCAGCCGGCGTACGCGGCGCGCAGACAGGGGTCGGCGATGCCGGCGGCGTCGAGTTCGCGCTCGGTCATGGGCGCCGTCCTTTCATTGCGCGGACGGTCCCCCGGCCACCGGTGCCGGTGCCTGTGACGCGGGCGGCGGCGAGCTTGCCGGAGATCAGGACGGTGGGCACGCCGACTCCGGGCGTGGTGCCGCAGCCGGCGAGCACGGCGTTCGTGGTGCCGCGCACCAGGTTGCGCGGGCGGAAGGGGCCGGTCTGCGCGAACGTGTGGGCGGCGGAGAAGGGCGTGCCCGCCGCGTGTCCTTGAGCGGCCCAGTCGGCGGGTGTGACCAGGCACTCCTCCTCGATGGCGGCGCCGAGTCCGTCCAGTCCGCGCCGTTCGAGCTCGGCGAGCAGGCTGTCTCGGTAGCGCGGACCGAGGTCCGCCCACTCCGTGACACCGGGCCCGATACGGGTGTTGGGGCAGGGCGCCAGGATGTAGTGGAGATGACGGCCCGGCGGGGCGAGGGACGGGTCGGTGGCGGTGGGGCGGGTGATGAGCAGTGAGGGGTCGCTCATGAGGCTCCCGGTGTGGGTCAGTTCCCTGAATGTGCCCTTCCACGCCCGCCCGAACGAGATGGTGTGGTGGCCGAGCGCCGGCCAGGTGCGGTCGGTGCCCGCGTGCAGGACCACGGCGGACGGTGAGAACCGCAGCGGGACCGTACGGTACGGCCGTCTGCCGAGCAGGCGATAGGTGACGGGCAGGTCGGGTGTGAGGACGACCGCGTCGCAGGGGATGCGTACCTGGTCGTCGCCCCGGCCGGTGATGACGGCCGTGATCCGGTCACCTGATCCCGTGTCGGATCCGGCTCCCGCGCCGCCGCCCGACCGTTCCAGGCGCGTGACGTCGTGGCCGTAACGGAAGTCGGCGCCCGCGTCGGCCGCGGCCTCCGCCATGGCCCGGGGCAGGGCGTGCATGCCCCCACGGGGGAAGTAGACCCCGGCGACGGTGTCCATGTAGGCGATGACGGCGTACGCGGCCAGGGCCTTGGCGGGCGGGACTCCGGCGTACAGGGCCTGGAAGGAGAAGATGCGGCGCAGGCGTTCGTCCGCGAGGAACGACCCGACGCGGGCGTCCAGACGGCCGAAGCCGCCGAGTGCCCCGAGCCGTACGAGGTCGGGGTGGAGCAGTCGCAGCGGCGAGTCGAAGTTGGCGTCGATGAAACGCCGCATCTGTACGGCGTACAGCTTCTCCAGCCAGCCGCGCAAACGACGGTAGCCGTCCGCCTCACGGGCGCCCGCGAAGCGTTCGACCTCGGCCGCCATCGCGTCGGCGCCGGTGTGGACGTCGAGCGCGCTGCCGTCGGCGAAGCGCGCCCGGTAGGCCGGGTGCAGGGGGATGAGGTCGAGCCGCTCGGCGAGCTTGTCGCCGACGGCGGCGAACGCTTCCTCCACGAGGTCGGGCATGGTGAGGACGGTGGGGCCGGTGTCGATCCGGTAGCCGCCGCGTTCGAGATGCCCGGCACGGCCGCCGGGCACGGTGCCGCGTTCGACGACGGTGACGGCGCGTCCGGCGCCGAGAAGGTGCAGGGCGGCGGAGAGCCCGGCGAGCCCGGCGCCGACCACGACGACATGGTCGGTCGGTCCGTCGACTGTCTTCATCGGCCACTCCCCCGGCCGGCGAGGGGTGGTGCGCCGTGGGCGACGGGGCGGTGGGCGCGGGCCAGGTCGCCCGGGTCGGTGTTCCCGCCCTGCGGGATCTCACCGCCGCCGGTGGTGCGGGTACGTCTCGGATCGCCGGGAACGACAGGCGGTTCGTCGCGTAGCCGGATTGCCTCCCCGGCGCGGTTCGCCGAGCGGAGCCCGTACACAGAATTGTTGACGCCCACGGTCCGCACCGATCTCGTGAGGGCTTCCGGCCGCGAGACACCCCGCTGTCCTCCGGAGGGTCGTGCCCCGGCCCCGTGTCTGCGCATCGCGTTTCCTCTCCTCGTGTCGGACGGCCGTGTTGACCGTTCATCGGATCGGACGGGGAGTTCGGACGCGCTGTCCCCGGCGAGCTCTGGTGGCGGGCCTCAGTCCACCACGGTCGTCGGCCGCACGTCTGTCAGCCGCGTCAAAGATGCGCCTCTTCGGGTGACACCGCACCGCTGAGCGTCCCCCGGGCGGGTGCCCTCCCGTCGCGCATCTCGCCGATACGGCGGCGAGCGCCGTCGGCGCGCCGTCGCGCGGCGCCGCCACGTCGTGGGCCTATAGATACCCCTGTAGACACTCCTGACGGCCCGAACGGACAGACCCGCGGGCACGAGTGACCACCGTTGAGCGGAAGGAGCTCCATGACCGTCTCGGTCGTGCTGTTCACCAGCGACCTGCGCCTGCACGACAACCCCACTCTCCACGCCGCCCTCTCCGGCGCGGACGAGGTGGTGCCGCTCTTCGTCCTCGACGAGGCCATCGCGTCGGCCGGGTTCGCCGCGCCCAACCGGCGGGCGTTCCTCGCCGACTGTCTGACCGATCTCGACGCGGGGCTCCGGGAGCGCGGCGGCCGGCTCGTCGTACGCACCGGCGACGTGGTGGCGCGGGCGCGTGAGGTCGCCGCCGAGGCGGGCGCGGACGAGGTGCGCACGGCCGGCGGCGTCAGCCGTTACGCCCAGCGGCGCGAGGAACGGCTGCGGCGCGGGCTGGAGTCCGACGGCCGCCGGCTCCGCGTCCACGACGCCACACTCACCGCGCTCCCGCCGGGCGCCGTCACACCGAACGGCTCGGATCACTTCGCGGTCTTCACCCCCTACTTCCGCCGCTGGTCGCGCGAGCGCCCGCGCGACGTACTCGCGGCGCCCCGGACCGTACCGGTGCCGGCCACGATCGGCTCCGACCGTGTCCCGGCGCGCGCGGACACGGCGGGAGTCTCGGAGGGTCTCGCGGAGGGCGGTGAGAAGGCGGGCCGGAAGCGGTTCGCCGCCTGGAAGCGCTCCGGGCTCGCGGCGTACGAGGACGGTCACGACGATCTGGCCGGCGACATGACCTCGCGGCTCTCGCCGCACCTGCACTTCGGCACGCTCTCCCCCACCGAACTCGTCGTGCGGGCGCGCCGGGCGGGCGGTGCGGGTGCGGAGGCGTTCGTACGGCAGCTGTGCTGGCGGGACTTCCACCATCAGGTGCTGGCCGCCCGGCCCGACGCGTCGGCGGCCGACTACCGCACCAAGCACGACAGTTGGCGGTCCGAGGAGTCCGCCGGTGCGGAGATCGAGGCATGGAAGGCGGGCCGTACGGGCTATCCCGTCGTGGACGCCGCCATGCGCCAGCTGCGCCACGAGGGGTGGATGCACAACCGCGGGCGGCTGCTGACCGCGAGCTTCCTCACGAAGACGCTGTACGTGGACTGGCGGGTCGGCGCGCGTCACTTCCTGGAGCTGCTGGTGGACGGCGACATCGCCAACAACCAGCTCAACTGGCAGTGGATGGCGGGGACCGGCACGGACTCGCGCCCCAACCGGGTGCTCAACCCGGTGGTCCAGGGCAGGCGGTTCGACCCGGAGGGGCGCTATGTACGGCGCTGGGTACCGGAGTTGAGCGGGCTGGCGGGCTCGGCCGTCCACGAGCCGTGGAGACTCCCGGAGGCCGAACGGGCCGAGTACGACTACCCGGACCCGCTCGTGGAACTGGCCGAGGGCCGCGACCGCTTCCTGCGGGCACGCGAGAAGGGCTGAGCCGCCGCCCACGCCCGCTCTAAGGCGTGGGCGCCGGGTCCGGTCGCGCTGACGGTGACAGATAGACACGGCAGTCGCTCAGCCCCGGCAGGTCCGGGATCCGTTCGACCCGCCAGCCGCGCGCGTACGCCGGTGGCCGGGCCCGCCCCGCCACCACGAAGGCCACCGGCCTCTCGCGCGAGACGGCCACGAGCTGGGCGGGGGTGATGCTGCCGTCGTGGCCGCCGGTCTGACGCGACGCGCACCCCGCGCGGAAGGCCACCCTGATCGCCTCGGTACCGCTGATCACACACGGCGGTGTGACGCCTTGGCGTGCCAACACGGCTGCCACACCGTTCAACTTGACCCGGTCGGCCCGGCTGCGCTCGGCGCGGTCAGCGACGACGGAACCCTGGACCCACAGATGCGCGACCGCCGCCGTCACGAGCAGCCCCACGACCAGCCGGCGGGGCCTCGCCGTCCGGACGAGCCAGGTCAGGAAGAGAGCGGTGGGCAGGGCGAACAGCGCGTACACGGGGAGCAGGAAGCGCGGCGCGGCGTATCCGATCAGCAGCAGGTACTGCACGGCCATCGACAGACCGACCAGCGTCGGCACCAGCACAAGAGGCAGCCGTCGCAGGCGTGCGGCGACCAGCACCCCGCCGAGGGTGAGCAGGGGCAGCGCGAACCACCAGATCGCGGTGGCGGGCCGCCGCCACCGGACGGAGCAGGGGCGGCAGAGCAACCGCCCGTCGAGCGAGCGCATGTGGTCGCCGAAGACGAGGTGCCAGCCCAGGTGCCCCTGGATCTCGCTGGCCCGGGCGAGCCGTGTGAAGAGCCCGCCGTAGCTGACGTACGCCTCGATGATCCACTCCGCGCAGCCGACCGCCCCGCCCGCGGTGAGTGCCGTCAGCAGGGCCCACCGCCGCCACCGCCGGACCGCGAGGGCGACGAGTGCGAGCGGCGCGCTGAGCCAGAAGGCGTCGGTGGGGCGCATGAGCGCGACGAAGGCCACGGCGATCGCGAGACCCACAAGGGCCGTTCGGTCGGTCCGGTCGAGCGCCGCCCTGACGAAGAAGCCGACGGCGCAGAGGCAGCCGAGGGCGACCCAGAGGTTCGGCATGACCTGCGGCCCGTAGAAGAGCGTGATCCAGAGACCGGCGAACAGGGCGCCGGCGAGGGCGAGTACGGAGGCGGGAAGCAGCCGTCGCCAGACGCCGAGGGCCAGGAGGAGCCCGGCGCCCGAGAGCAACGCCAGGTAGACGCGCAGCACTTCGACGGACGAGGTGAGCGCGGTCACCGGGGCGATGAGGAAGGTGATGCCGCGCGCGCGTGGGGCGCTGAAGAACGCGGTGTCGGAAGGGGCACGGCTGACTTGGCTGGTGTACACGGTCTCGTCCCAGCCGAGCCCTGATCCCGGTACGAGGACGACGAGTTGGACAATCGTGTACACGCTCGCGACGACCGCCGGCCAGAGGAGACCGCCGTCGGCCGTCCAGTCCCGGCGGGGCGGGCGGCTCGTCTCTCGCAGGCCGGTCGCGACGGCCTTGGTCTGTGTCATGGCCCAAAGCTGCCTGGCCGGGACGTACCGGGCCGAGGGGACACGCCACGAGACGAATATTAAGAAATCGCATCTAAAGCATACGATTCACTCGATGGGTGCGTATCCGAACGTGGGTGCCTCACCCGGCGATGAGACCATCCGGCGCGCCAACTGCACGATGTGGGCGCGCAGATCGGTGTCGTCGCCGGCGGACGGACCGAGGATCAGCCGGGTGATCTGCGGGAACGCCGTCGGCAGGATGGCGAGGCCGATGAGCGCGAGGAGAGTGCTCGCCGCCTCCCCGTCGGAGTCGGAGCCCAGGGTGTCGGAGAGCGTTGCGACCATGTCGCGGTAGTGGGCGGTGCGCGGCTGTTCGTTCGGCAGGCCGCCTCCGTCGTAGTGCAGGGCCTCCCACATCATCAGGCGCAGCAGCTGCGGGTTGCGCCGGTGGAGGTCGTAGATCCGGCCGGCGTACTCGGCCGGGTCGCCGGACGGCGGGCCGAGCAGTGCGGCGTGTTCGGTCAGGGCCTCGGAGATGACGGCGGCGAAGAGTTTCTCCTTGCTGCCGAAGTAGCCGTAGATCCGTTCCTTGCTGACTCCCGCCTGTTCGGCGACACGGCCGACGCGTGCGCCGCCCATGCCGTGCGCGGCGAACTCGTCGCGGGCGGCGGCCAGCAGCCGGGCGCGGGTTCCTACCAGTTGATCGGTACGAGGCATGGGGGAACCCTACATTGCCGACCAGACGGTTGGTTGGCTACGGTGCGGATCATGACAGCGACACGAGGAAACGACGCCGATACGGGCACCGGTACGGACATGAACACGGGCGCGGACACGGAGGTCTGGGTGACCGGGCTCGGGGCGACGACGCCGCTGGGTGGTGACGCGCCGTCGACGTGGTCCGCGATGTGCGCCGGGGAGAACGGGATCGGCGCGCTGGACGACGAGTGGGCGGCGGAGCTGCCCAGCCGGCTCGCGGCCCGGCTGCGGGTGGACCCCGCGACGGCGCTGCCGCGGACCGAGGCCCGCCGGCTGGACCGGTGCGAGCAGGCCGCACTCGTCAGCGCCCGTGAGGCCTGGGCCGACGCGGGGCGTCCGGCGGCCGATCCGGAACGGATCGCGGTCGTGATCGGCACGGGAGTCGGAGGCGTACTGTCACTGCTCGGCCAGGACGACATCCTGGAGACGTCCGGGCCGCGCAAGGTCTCGCCGCACACCGTGCCCATGCTGATGGCCAACGGGCCCGCGGCCTGGGTGAGCATCGACCTGGGCGCCCTGGGCGGCGCGCTCACGCCGGTGAGCGCCTGCGCGTCCGGGGCCGAGGCGATCGCCACCGGGCTCGACCTGATCCGGCTCGGCCGGGCCGATGTGGTCGTGGCGGGCGGGGCGGAGGCATGTCTGCACGCGCTGCCGCTGGCGGGGTTCGGGCGGATGATGGCACTGTCCACGGCCAACGACGATCCGGCGGGGGCTTCGCGGCCGTTCGACGCGCGGCGCGACGGTTTCGTGCTGGGCGAGGGCGCGGCCGTACTGGTGCTGGAGCGCGCGGAGTTCGCCCGCTCGCGCGGCGCCCGCGCCCACGGCGTGCTCGCCGGCGCCGGGGTGACGTCCAGCGGCGGGCACATCACCGCCTCGGACCCCGCCGGCCAGGTGCGCGCCATCCGAACGGCCCTGCGGTCGGGCGGGCTCGCCCCGGAGGACGTCGGGCTCGTACACGCGCACGCGACGTCCACCCCGCAGGGTGACGTGGCGGAGGCGGACGCCGTCGCCGAGGCGGTCGGCGGACACCCGGTGGTCACCGCGACCAAGTCGATGACGGGCCATCTGCTGGGCGCTTCCGGGGCCCTGGGCGCGATGGCGACGGTGCTGGCACTGCGGGACGGGACGGTGCCGGCCACCAGGAACCTCGACACGCTCGACCCGGCGATCGACCTCGACGTCGTATCCGGCCGTCCTCGCCAGGGGGCCTGGACGGCGGGGTTGGCCAACTCCTTCGGCTTCGGCGGCCACAACGTCTCACTGGCGTTCACGGCGGCGCGTTTCGACGCGCGTACGGCCGCGGATCTCTGACCTGTCGTTGGACACACCCTGCCGCCACACGGAGGATATAAGGACGAATACCCCCTTTTCGCTCAGTGAGGACGCAGTGCCGATGCCGCAGCGCACCACGCGAGGGTTCTCCGTCGGCTATCTCGGCGCCGCGACCGTCTTCGCCATCGGCATGTTGGGTACGACGCTGCCCACACCGCTGTACGGGCTCTACCGCGAGGAGCTCGGCTTCTCCGAGTTCATGGTGACGGTCGTCTTCGCCGTCTACGCCTTCGGGGTCATCGCCGTGCTGCTGCTGGCCGGCAACTTCTCCGACCAGGCCGGCCGCCGGCCCGTTCTCTTCATCGGGCTCGGACTCTCCGTCGCCAGCGCGGTGTGCTTCCTGTCGGAGGGCGGACTGCCCCTGCTTTTCGCGGGACGTCTCCTGTCGGGCTTCGCGGCCGGGCTGTTCAGCGGCGCCGCCACCGCCGCCGTGATGGAGCTGGCACCACCGGGCCGGGCCGCACGCGCCGGGCTGGCCGCCACGGCGGCGAACATGGGCGGGCTGGGATGCGGTCCGCTGCTCGCGGGGCTGCTCGCCGAGTACGCGCCGCTCCCGCTGCGGCTGCCGTTCGCCGCGGCACTGGGGCTCGCGATCATCGGGATGGTCCTGACGTGGTTCCTGCCCGAGCCGGTCGAGCACCGGACACGGAAGCCGAGGCTGCGTCCGCAGGGGCTGAGGGTCCCCCCGCAGGTGCGCGGGATCTTCGCGCCGGCGGCGCTGGCCGCGTTCGCCGGCTTCGCCCTGCTGGGGCTGTGCACGGCGGTGTCACCGACGTTCATCGCGACGACCCTGGGCGAGCCCAATCTGGCGGTGTCGGGCGCCGTCGTGTTCTCGGTCTTCCTGGCCTCCACCGTCGGACAGTCCCTCATGGGCCGGGTGGGCGCGCCCAGGGCGCTGCCGGGCGGGAGCCTGGTGCTGGTGGCGGGGGTCCTCCTGGTGGGCACATCCCTGCTGGTGGAATCGCTGGCACTGCTGGTGGTCGGCGTGATCTGCGCCGGGCTGGGGCAGGGGCTGGCGTTCCGCGCGGCCATCACGTCCATCGGCGCGGCGGCGCCGCCGGAAGCGCGTGGCGGCACCATCTCGACGTTCTTCGTCGTCGCGTACGTCGGCATCTCCCTGCCGGTGATCGGGATCGGCGCGCTGACGCTGCTGCTGAGCCTGCGGGTCGCGGGGCTGATCTTCACCGGGTGCGTGGCGGTGCTGGCCGCGTGCGTCGGGCTGTACGAGCTCCGCGAACCGCGGGTACGGAGACACGCCGGCGCGCCGTCGGACGGCTGAGACGCCGGCGGCTCCGGTGGGGCGGCTCACCGCACGCGTGCGGCACCGACGTAGAAGCCGCTCTCCTCGTTCGCCGGTGCGGGCGTGTCCTTGTACCACTCGGGGGCGCGCACAAGACCGGGCTCCACCATGTCGAGCCCGTCGAAGAACCGCTCGACCTCGGCGCGCGAACGGGGCCGCAGATTGATACCGCCGGACCGGTAGGTGCCGGTGATCTTCTTCGCCTGCTCGGGGTCCAGGAAGTCCGCGGTGCCGTGCGAGATGATCAGAAGGCTGCCGGACGGCAGGGCGTCGACGAGGGTCCTGGTGACGCCGTAGGGGTCGTCGTCGTCCCCGAGGAAGTGCAGCACCGCGACGAGGGACAGGGCGACGGGCCTGCCGAAGTCCAGGGAACGGCGGGCGTGTTCGAGGACTTCCCGCGGCTGCCGTACATCGGTGTGGAGGTACTCGGTGGCCCCTTGGGGAGTGCTCACCAGCAGGGCCTCGGCGTGCCGGAGAACGATCGGGTCGTTGTCCGCGTAGACGATCCTGGCGGCCGGAACGATCTTCTGCACGATCTGGTGCAGGTTGGGCTCGGTGGGTATGCCGGTGCCGATGTCGAGGAACTGGTCGATACCGCTCCTGGCCGCCCATGCCACGGCCCGGTGCATGAACTCCCGGTTGATCTGCGCCCCGCGCTGCGCCCCCTTGGCCAGTTTCTCCGCCAGCTCCCGGTCGACCGGGTAGTTGTCCTTGCCGCCGAGGTAGTAGTCGTACAGCCGGGCGGGGTGGGGCTTGCTGGTGTCGATCTGGGGCTTGGGGGTGCCGGAGGGGGTGCCTGAAGTCATGCGCGGGATTATGTCATCGCGAGCGCACGGCCGATGACCCGGCGCCGTGCCTGAGGTGACGTCAACTCGCCTGCGGTGTTGGCCTGTTCACGACGCCGGCCGGTCGGCCGACGGCCAGTCGGTAGACCTGCCGCGAGCCGCCCTCCGGGCCGGGGTCGGTCGCCTCGGCGGGGCTGAAGCCCAGCCGCTCGTAGAACACCCGGGCGCCGCTGACGACGGCTCCGGGATGGTCGGCCCCGAAGGTGACCACCTCGACGGTGCCGGGGCCCGTGACGAACCGCTTCATCGCGTCGGCCACCAACGCACCGCCGACACCCCGGCCGCGCGCCCGCTCCGACACGACGAGCCAGTGGATGCGAAAGGTCGGCGCGTCGGCGCCGAACAACAGGCCCCCGAGCAGGGGCGGTTGCCCGGCCTGCTCCTCGTCGGCGGCGACAAGGGCCTTCGAAGCACTGATGTGTTCGACGACGGCGCCACTGAAGCCGGGATCGTCGACCATGGGCCCGAACCAGTGCTCGACCTGGCCCGCCAGGCCGAGAAAGCCCGGCAGATCCTCTTCCCCAGCGAGTCTTACGATCATGGAGGCATTCTGACATCGCCCGGGGGCCGGGCTGCGTGCGAAGGCGTGAGCGGTCTTGGCCGGCTCCAACGACCCGCACCGGAGGCGCGATGAACGCGGACACCAAACCCACGCTGATCGTGGTCGGCGGGCCTCCCGGCACCGGCAAGACCGCCCTCGCGCACGAGATCGCACGCGCGGTGGGCTGCCCCGCCGTCCGCCGGGACGAGATCAAGGAAGGCATGGTCCACGCCACGCCGGGCTTCTCGCCGGGCCTCGGCAACGCGCTGAACCTCCGTACGCTGCCCGCCTTCTTCGACGTGCTGGATCTGCTCGTCGGCGCCGGGGTCACGACCGTGGCGGAGGCCGCGTTCCAGGACCGGTTGTGGCGGCCCGGTCCGGAGGCGCTGTGGGGCCGGGCCGAGATCCGCGTCGTGCACTGCTCCGTCGACGCGGAGGTGGCACTGGCGCGCCGGCTGCGGAGGGCCGGCGAGGATCCCGTACGTAGGGCGCACGAGCCCGCGTCGCCGATCGATCCGGCCGCGCACACCCTGGGGCACGACACGTTCGACCGGGTCTCGGTCGACGCGCCGTGGATCGAGGTCGACACCACCGACGGCTACGACCCCGGGCTCAGGACGATCGTGGACTTCGCCGACGCCCGGCGATGAGCGCGTCCGCCTCTCCGTGCGGGCCGGGCATGAAACCGTACGCGGGTGACCACCTTCGTACCCCCTCCGGCGACCGCGGCATGGGCGCACGAGCACGCGCGCCAGGGCTTCGAGGTCGTGTACTTCCGGCCATCGGGCGACGCGCGGCACATCGTCGGGTGCACCACGGCCGTCGAGGACGGCCGGACCTGGACGGTGGACTACGACATCACCGTGGACGCCGACTGGGTGACGCGCCGGGCCGTCGTCACCGGACGGTCGGAGGAGGGGACCCGCTCCACGGTGCTCCAGGCCGACGGCGCCGGCCACTGGCAGGTGGACGGGGCGGCGGCGCCTTACCTCGATGGGTGTCTCGACGTCGATCTGGAGTCCTCGGCGATGACCAACACCCTTCCCGTGCACCGTTTCCGGCTGGCCGTCGGGGAGTCGGCCCGGGCGCCGGCCGCGTACGTACGCGCCCTCGACCTCTCGGTGGAGCGGCTGGAGCAGGACTACCGGCGCGTCGCCGACGAGGACGCGCGGCAGGCTTACGACTACTCGGCCGCCGTCTTCGACTTCCACTGCCGGCTGGTCTACGACGCGGCGGGCCTGGTGCTCACGTACCCGGGGATCGCCACCCGCGCGGCGTAGGGCGATGTCCGGCGGATCCACGCGCGCCGCCGCATCGCCCCCGCCTCATCGGATCGGGAATTCCACCCCGTGTTCGCTCTCCGGGCGCGCACCGAAGACGCGCCGGTCGGACTCCTCGATCGCCAGGTCGTTGATGCTCGCCTCGCGGCGCCGCATCAGTCCGTCCTCGTCGAACTCCCACAACTCGTTGCCGTAACAGCGCCACCACTGCCCGCCGCTGTCACGGCACTCGTACTGGAACCGCACCGCGATCCGGTCGCCTTCGAACGCCCACAGGTTCTTGCGGAGCGCGTAGTCGAGCTCCCGCGACCACTTGTCCGTCAGGAACTCGACGATCGCCGGGCGCCCGGTGACGAAGGTGTCGCGGTTGCGCCAGACGGAATCGACCGTGTACGCGCCCGCGACACGCTCGGGGTCGCGGGTGTTCCAGGCGTCCTCGGCGGCCTGCACCTTCTTCAGCGCGGCGGCGAGGTCGAATGGCGGTACGGGCGGGCGGACAGTCATGGGCCATCTCCTGAGAACGGTCATTCTCTGACTCGCTGGTAGTCTAGAAAACGATCGTTCTCGACGTCAACGTGCCACGCCCTAGTGAGGTTTCGTGTCCCCCGTCCCCGTGTCAGACGATCCGGTCCGGGAGGTCCGGGAGCGGTTGCTCGACGCCGCCGAGAAGGTGTTCTACGCACGCGGCATCCAGGCCGTCGGCATGGACCGGCTCCGCACGGCGTCGGGCGTCCCGCTGAAGCGCATCTACCAGCTCTACTCGTGCAAGGACGACGTGGTCTGCGCGTTCCTGCGCCGTCGGCACGACCGGATGATGGGCGCGATCGCCGGGTACGTCGCCCGCGCCGAGGGGCCGGAGCAGCGGGTGTTCGCGTTGTTCGACTGGCTGTACGACTGGTTCGGCGAGCCGGACTTCCGGGGCTGCGCGTGGATGAATGCCTTCGGCGAACTGGGCCCGACCAACGCGGCCGTCGCGGCGGAGGTGCACCGGCACAAGGACGCGTTCCGGGAGTTGCTGACCGGCACCGTCCGCGACGCGGGGTATCCCGCCGTCGTGGCGGACGCCGTCTACCTCCTGGTGGAGGGCGCGGTCGTCGCCGCGCAGCTGCGGCGGGACGCCGAACCGGCCCACGAGGCGCGCCGGGGCGCGGAGATCCTGCTCCGGGCGGCACGGGGCTGACCCGGAGGGACCATGGCCGGATCCGGCTCCGGCGGGCGCCGGGAGGTGGCCGATGTCGGCCACCTCCCGGGGAGTCGAGGGTCCTCAGTAGATGGACAGGCCGTAGATCGCCAGCAGGTCCACGACCGGCTGGTAGTAGGTGACTCCGCCCGAGGAGCAGTTTCCGCTACTGGCGATGATGGTGCCCAGAGCGGTGGTTCCGGAGAACGCGGGCCCGCCCACGTCGCCGCGGTCGGAGCAGATGTTGGAGCTGAACAGTCCGTTTATCGTGCCCTCGGGGTAGTGCACCGACACGTTCACGGCCGTGACCGTTCCGCAGCGGACCCCGCTCACCGGGCCCGTGTGGCAGAGCGACTGACCGACCGTCGGACGCGCGGCCCGGACGACGTCCTGCGCACCGCCGGCGCCGAGCGAGACTTCCCCGGGGAAGACCACCGCCGTACTCGTGTAGCGGATGACCGCGTTGTCGTTGTTCGGGAAGCTCGATCCGGCGGTGACGCCGACGAACACGCTCCTGGCGGCGTCGGCGTACCAGTTGGAGGCGCCCCGCACGCAGCGGCCGTCCATCAGACCGAAGGAGGTGCTGCCGCTGCGGGTGTTGAAGCCCACGGTGCAGCGGGTCCCGATGCTGCTGTAAAGAACGTCGCCGCCGCGCACCTCGACGGCCCTGCTGTCGCCGGACGGCGCGGCGGCGGACGGTACGGCGACGGACGGCGCGGGCGCCTCCTGTGCGTGCGCCGCCGATCCGGTGGCGGCGAACCAGCCCAGCAGCAGGGTCAGCGCCGCCACCGCGGACGCGGCTGTGCGGAACAGTCCTCGCAAGGGTCTTTCGGTGCGGTACGGACTCATGTGCCCTCCCCGTTTTCCCGGTCATGACATGTCATGGGCCTGCCATTGTGGGGTGGCGAGGAGAGCCGCGTCAGTCGTAAAGAGGCCAATCGGCCGCGATCAGGCAGCCGATTCCAGGTCGAGGAGTACGGACTTGGCGGCGGGACCGCCCGCGTAGCCGCCGAGCGTTCCGTCGGCGCGCAGTACGCGGTGGCAGGGGACGACGACGGGCAGCGGGTTGGTCGCGCAGGCCGTACCGACCGCGCGGACCGCCTTCGGGTTGCCGACGAGCCGTGCGACCTCGCCGTAGCTCAGCGTCCGGCCGTAGGAGATCTCCGGGAGGTGACGCTGGACCAGCTGCCGGAATCCGTGGGAGAGCGACATGTCCAGGGGCAGGTCGAACGTCCTGCGCTCGCCGCTGAAGTACTGGTCGAGTTCGCGGGCCGCGTCGTCCAGGCGCCTGGGCGCGCGCAGCACCCGGGGGCTCAGCGTGGTGGCGAGACCGTCGAGGACCTTGTCGTGGTCCTGGTTGGTGAAGGCCACGCGGACGAGGCCCTTCTCCGTGGAGGCCAGCAGGAGGCGGCCGACGGGGCTGTCGACAACGGTGTACGCGACGTCCAGCAGGCCGTCACGGCTCGCCGCGTGCTCCAGCCTGGTGTGCAGGCCGGCGAGGGTCTCGGCGTCGGCGGTGTCGTCGGCGGCGCGGTCGAGGAAGGCGCGGATGTCCGGGCCCGCGGTGCTGTCCTTCATGGCGTTGCTCCTTTCAGGACACGATCCTGACGAGGGTCCGGATCGGGATCCGAGTCGGAGGGCGGATCAGGGTCCGGATCGGGGTCCGGATCGGGGTCCGCGAGGGTGGTTCTGAGTGCCTTGATGCCGTCCGACGCGGCGCGCCGCGCCGCTTCCGGGGTACCGCCGACGATCTCGGCGACATCCCGGTAGGGCAGTCCGGCGAAGTGGTGGTACGCCACCGCCTGCCGCTGTTTCTCGGGAAGCGCCCTGACGGCCTGCCACAGATCGCGGTCGCTCTCGCCCGGCAGTCCGACGGCCGACGGGCGCTCGGGCAGCTCCGCGACCGGGACGGCCCGGCGCTGTCCGGCGCGCGTGATGTCGATGGCCTTGCGGTGGGCGATGGTCACCAGCCATGCCTCCACGTTGGCGTCCTCCGGCAGGTCCGGGTAGGCGCGCATCGCCGCGAGGAACGTCTCCGACCAGGCGTCGTCGGCGTCATGGACGCCGACCACCGCCCGGCACACGCGGAGGACGGTGGCCGCGTGCTCCTCGACCACCCGCTCGAAAGGCTTCTTCATGTCCATCATTCTGTAGACGTCGGGGCCCTCCGGAACGTGAGGTCGGGCGTACGGATTCGTGTGTACGGGCTCCGTACCGGCACCGCGTCCGGATCCGGTCTCAGAAGAGCCTGGCCGCCTTCACGGTCTCCGGCTCCTCGATCTCCAGCAGCCGCTGCTTGCGCTCAAGGCCGCCGGCGAAGCCCGTGAGCTTCCCGTTGCTGCCGACCACCCGGTGGCAGGCCACGATGATGGAGATCGGGTTGTGGCCCACCGCCTGGCCCACCGACTGCGCGAGTGCCCCAGCCGTTCGGCCAGTTCGCCGTAGGTCGTGGTCTCGCCGAACGGGATCTCCCGGAGCATCGCCCAGACCTTCTCCTGGAACGCGTCCCCGTTCGTCCGCGTCGGCAGGTCGAACGTCGTCCGGTCGCCGTCGAGGTACTCGCCGAGCTGGGTCGCGGCCCGGGTGAGCAGGGCGTCGTCCTGGACGTCGACGCGCCTGCCCAGGCTCGCCTCGGACGGCATGTACCAGTGGTGCGGGAAGTAGAGACCGATGATCTCGTCCCCCGACGCGACGACCGTCAGGCCGCCCAGCGATGTCTCCACGAGCGCGTGACGGGTGTGAGTACGCGGGTCCATGTCGGTCTCCCTCTCCTGCGACGTTCTCGTTCGGTACGTAGACGCTCGGGGGCGGCAGAACGTGAGGTCGCGCTTTGCGCTGGTTTGACAGGGGTTCTCGGCTGCGCTCCGTTGCCAATCTTTCGTCTCTCACTGGACATTGAGCGTCGGTACGCTGCGAAAGAAGGTCTCCGGAAGGGCCATGAACAGCCATTTCGCGCCGCTGAAGTGCCGAAACCCATGCGCCGGGGTCAACAGGTCCGCCGACCGGATTCTTCTCACACTCCGTAGCCATAAGGCCGGAACCGGACACCCATCGAGAAAGTTATTGTGATCTGGGACACAGCTTCCGGCGCGTACGAGCCCCCGACGTTCCAGGCGCATGTCATGTCGATATCGGCGACACGATCCACGGATGACGCAGATGAAAAACGCCCCCCAACGCCCTGTCCGCCTGAATCCACCCCGCGCCAAAGCCGTACATACGTTCGACAAACAGGGATGACCACTCTCTGTGATCGGTTGACTCTGGGGAAGCGCGGCCACTTAACTGCGAATCCCCACAACTGCCCCCCGCACCTGGAGAGTTCATGCGGACTCCCGGACCTGCTTGGTCCAACGATTTTTCCCTGCCGCATTCGGTCATCCGCTCAACCCCCTGCAACGACCGTCCCCACGCCTGACCGCCTCCGCCGCCGCCTCCGGCGCGGTCGGTGTGCTGGAACTGCCCACCGGTGACCCCCGAGAAGTGGTCGATCTGCTCGACCGCACCTGCCGCTGGTCCGCTGTGCCGTTCGGCGTCCGGATACCTGAAGGCTGTTCGGCCGCCGCCCGCGAACTGCCCGAACTCGTGGATACGGTGCTGCTCGCCGACCCCGCGAGGTCGCCCGCCGAGTTCGCCGGCCGCCGCGTCCTCGCCGAGGTCACCAGCCTGGCCGAGGCGTTGACCGCCGCCGAAGCCGGCGCCACCGGACTGATCGTGCGCGGGTCGGAGAGCGGTGGACGCGCGGGCGAGCTGAGCACGTTCGTCCTCCTCCAGCAGGTGCTCGCGGAACCCGCCCTGACCTGCCCACCTGGGCCTTCGGCGGTATCGGTCCCCACACCGCCGCCGCCACCGTCGCAGGAGGCGCGGCCGGTGTCGTACTCGACAGCCAGCTCGCGCTGTTCGACGAGGCAGGGCTGCCGACCGAGCTCACCGGCGTGCTGGCCGGGCTCGACGGATCGGAGACGGTGCTGCACCACGGGGTGCGCGTGCTGCGCCGCCGTGGCCCCGGTGCCCCTCAACTCCCCTCTGATCAAACCGAGTTCATCGCCAGGATCGGCTCGGACGATCTCCGTACCCAGTTCGTCCCGCTCGGGCAGGACGCCTTCCTCGCGGCGTCCTTCGCCGAGCGCTGGAGCACGGTCGCCGAGGCCACCCTGGCGCTGTACCACGGTGTGAAGCCGCCGACCCTGCATCTGAAGGAGCCCAACTCGGCCTGGCAGGCGGAGAGCAGCCCGTTCGTCTTCCACACGGCGGCGGCGCCGTGGGCGGTGGAGCCGGCGGAGCGGGTCGCGGGGGTCAGCGCCTTCGGATTCGGCGGCACCAACTTCCACGTCGTTCTACGCGCGTACACACAGGCACCACCTGCGCATTCCCTTGACGCGTGGCCGGCCGAACTCTTCACGTTCCGGGGCCGGGACGCCGAGGCGGCCAGGCGGTCGGTGCGGGCCCTCGGCGACCTCTTGCGCGAGGGCGGCCGGTGGAGGCTCCGCGACTACGCGCGTAGCGCGGCACGGCGCAGCGACCGGGCGGCGGTCCGCGGTGAGCGGGTGTGGATCGCCGTGGTGGCGGACAGCCTCGCCGACCTGCCCGAGCTGCTGAAGCGCGCCGCCGAGGGGGAGCACGCTCCGGAGGCGGGGATCCACGCGGCCGACGGGGTCGCCGGCGCGCCGGGCGCCGGTGTTTCCGGCAGGTCCGACGGGAGGGCCGGTGACGCGACAGGGAAACTGGCGTTCCTGTTCCCCGGCCAGGGCAGTCAGCGTCCGGGCATGCTCGCCGAACTCTTCGTCGCCTTCCCCGAGTTGCAGCGCTACCTTCAGCTCGGCGCGCGCTGGGCCGGCATCCCCCACCCGCCGGCCGCCTTCGGCGAGCAGGGGAAGGCCGGGCAGCTGGCCCGTATCACCGACACGGCCGTCGCGCAGCCCGCGCTCGGCATGGTCGAACTCGCCGCCGCCGAACTGCTCGCCTCCGTCGGTGTACGCCCGGCCATGGCGGCGGGCCACAGCTACGGCGAACTCGTCGCGCTCGGGGTGGCCGGCGCCCTCTCCTCGCAGGACGTCATCACCGCGAGCGCCGAGCGCGCCGAGGCGATCCTGGCCCGCACGGCGGGCGGCGACCCCGGCACGATGGCCGCCGTCACCGCGTCGACCGAGCAGGTGGAAGAGGTGCTGCGGCTGGCAGGCCTGGGCGGGGAGGTCGTGGCCGCGAACCGCAACTCGCCCGCCCAGACGGTCATTTCGGGCCCGACCGAGCTGGTGGACGCGGCGGTCGCGCGGCTGCGCGACGCGGGCCACTCCGTCAAACCGCTCCAGGTGGCGTGCGCCTTCCACAGCCCGCTGCTGGCCGGCGCGGGTGACGCCTTCGCCGAACGACTCGACGCACTGACCGTCTATCCGCCCGTGTTCGACGTGTGGGCCAACCGCACCACCGAGCCGTATCCGGCGGACCCCGCGGGGGTACGGGCGGGGCTCGCCGCCCAGATCGGCTCGCCGGTCAGGTTCGCCGAGCAGATCGAGTCGATGTACGCCGCCGGTGCCCGCGTCTTCGCCGAGGTCGGGCCCGGCCGGGTGCTCAGCCGCCTGGTCTCGGCCGTACTCGGGGACCGTCCCCACCGGACGATTCCGCTCGACGGCGGGCGGTCCGGCGCACTGAGCGGCTTCGAGCGGGCCCTGCGCGAGGCGGTCGAGCAGGCGGCGCGGCGCTGCACCGTGCTGCTGATCGCGCACCGGCTCTCGACGGTGACGGGGGCGGATCAGATCGTGGTGCTGGAACACGGCCGGGTACGCGGCACGGGAACGCACCGGGAACTGGTCGAGGCCGACGTGCTGTACCGCGAACTGGCCGCCTCGCAGATGCTGGTCGGCGACGACGGCGAAGACGGCAACGACGGCGACGAATCGGGCGGCGCCGGTGCGGGCGGACCCGTGGAGGATCCGGTGCCGGTGATTCAGTGAAATGCGGTGAGGGCATTCCGCTCGTTCGCGGAAATGCCCTCACCCGTTCTCAGTGGTTCAGTTATTCTCGATCAGTGCGGTCCGATCAGCCGGTAATGGAATTCAGGGCTGCCAGATAACCGTCCCTGTGTCCTTCCACATTCGGGTGGTAGGACTCATTGATCTTGTTCCATTCCAGGCTCGTGACCCATTCCGAACCATCCGAACAGAGGGCGTGCGGGTCAAATGCGGGACGGGGGTCCAGGAAGGTGAATCCCGCCTCCGCCGCGCGGCTCGCCATGATGTCGTTCAGTACGTCGGCCGCGGAATTCATGGCCGAACGCTCGGCGTCGCTCAGACCGAGGATTCCGCAGGAACCGCCGATCTTGTAGAGCCGCGGGTAGCCCACGACGACGACCTCGGCCGACGGCGCGGCGGCCCGCACCGCGCCGTAGGTCTGGGCGAGCGCGGGGGACAGCGCACCGGTGGCGGCCTGCTTGGCGAGCTCGACGCCGTTGATGCAGTCCTGGTCGTCGATGGTGAGGATGCAGTTGGTCAGGACATCGACGAAACCGACGTCGTTGCCTCCGACCTGCACCGTCACCAGCGTGGTGTCCGCGGTCAGCTGCGGTATCTGGGTGCTGACGACATCGGCCGTGGTCGCGCCGGAGCACGAGGCCTCGACGAAACCGACGGACGGGTGCTGGGCGGCCCAGAGCCGGGGGTAGGTCAGCGGACCGCGCCGGCAGGGGTCGTCGGGATTGTCGTAGGTACGCGTACCGGGGGCGACCGCGTAGGAGTCGCCGATGGCCACGTACTTGCCGTCCGCCTTCGGTGCCGCGGTCGCTGTGGGGGCGACCGTCGCGGCTACGACCATTGCCAGAACAGCGGCGATGAGTGGTCTTTTTGAGCGCACGAAGACTTCTCCGATGAGTGGGGTCATGGACTCCTATATAAATAGCACCACTTCATGCCCCACGGAATACCGCCCCATAAAATATCTGATGGTAATTCACCGACTCACGGCCGCCCGGCCGCCCAGCTGTCTTCTGACCGGGGACGACGAACTGTGGACTACGGCTGAAGGCTGCTCACCACGTTCGCGGTGGAGTCGATGCCGTCCTGGATGGTGGGTGCCATGCTGGTGCCCGCGAGGAAGAAGCCGAGCAGTACGCAGATGATCGCGTGCCCCAGCTTGAGTCCGCTGTTGCGGACGAAGATCACGGTGAGTACCAGCAGTAGTAGGACCAGTGAGATCGAAATGGCCATCGCCAACCTCCTCCGCCGCGCCGGAATTGCGGCATTCGGCCGTCAGTCTGGCGGAGCGGAGGGGCTGTGCGAGCAACTGGCGTGTAGGCCGTACGGGTTGACTACCGGTTGACTTGCCCGCCGACTACCGGCTACCGGTCGTTCTTGGTGAGGAAGCTCTCCAGTCCGGCGAGGTCGTCCGTGTTGATGTGGTCGACGCCCGCGTCGAGCAGCTCGGTCCAGACGGCGTCGCGGGCGGGCCCGGCCACCTCCGGAGTCGCCCAGAACCGGACACGCTGGCCACGGCGGTGGGCGGTCCGGACGACACGGTGCAGTTCGACGCGTTCGGCGGCGGGGAAGGCGCCGACTCCCAGCCAGGTGAAGCTCGTTGTCCAGTTGCCGCTGATGAGCGGTATGAACGAGGCGCGCGCGGCGCTGCCGAGGTCTTCGAGCCGGCCGTCGTAGAAGGCGTAGCGGGTCCGCTGGGCCTCCATCGGGACGCGGGCGGCGCGGTCGCCCGAGATGACCGGAGTGACGGCCCCGTGCCGTACCCCGCCGTGGGAGTAGGTGCTCAGGATGGAGCGGTAGGCGCGCAGTTGGTCGTGCAGCTCCAGATAGGCGGCCGCGCCGTCGGTCTTGATGTCGATGAGCAGCTGTACCGGGCGGCGGTAACCCCGGTACACGGCGCCGCCGTTGGCCCTGACGCGGTCACGCAGCGGGTCGAGGTAGAGCGAGCGGAGTGTACGGGTGGGGTCGAGCGTCGCGGGCTCGTGGGCGACCAGCAGCTCGCCGTCGACCAGGAAGACATCGGCCTCGACGCTGGTGAAACCGTGCGACAGGGCGTCGTGGAGGGGACGCTCGTGCAGATAGTCGTTGTGCGCGTGGGCGCGGCGCAGCGGCCGAGGGCCGTTGCCGCGCTCCGCCGCCTGCGCGTACGAGGGGACGGCGACTGCTCCGGCGAACGCGGCGGCGATGGTGGTCACCGCTCTGCGTCGGGTCGTGAGGGCCATGATGCCTCCGAGATCTGTGGGGCGGGGACGAGGCCCTCTCCGGTCGATCATGGCGGGGCCCGGATAGATCGACCGGAAGGACCCAGCCGAGTATCCGCCGCCACCTGCCTCAAGGGGCAGGGTCTTACGAAGAGTTCGACCACCCGACGGCTGCGATTCAGACGGCCTCGGCGATCTCCGTCCAGCGCACCGTACGGTCGCACCAGCGCTCCAGCAACACCCGGTCGTGGCCGACGGCCAGCAGTCCGGCACCCTCCGCGCGCCGGTACTCCTCGACCACCGTGACCAGCGCCGCCGTGGTAGACGCGTCGAGCATGGCGGTCATCTCGTCGCAGACCAGCCAGCGCGGGCGAAGCACCAACGCGCGGGCGAGACAGGCACGTTGGAGCTGACCGTCACTGACCTCGTGCGGCCTGCGGCCGAGCAGGTCGTCGGTGAGCCCGACGGTCCGCGCCAACTCGCCCACGCGGCCGGTCACTTCGGCGCGCCGGCCGCCCGCGCGCAGGGGTTCGGCGATCAGGTCGGTCAGCCTGAGCCGGGGGTCGGCCGCCAGCCGGGGCTGCTGGAAGACCACCCCGATCGCGGTCCGCCGCGCCTTCGGGGCGCGGTGGCGCCAGCCGGTGGCGCGGGTGCCGTCGATGGTGACGGTGCCCGCGTCGGGCCGGTGCAGCAGGGCGGCGACCCGGGCGAGGGTGGACTTGCCGCAGCCGCTGGGGCCGAGGAGCCCCACCGACTCGCCGGGGGCCACGGTGACGGAAGCGCCCCTGACGACGGGGGCACCGGGCTCGTAACCGGCGGTGATGCCGAGGAGTTCAAGCATCGACGCGCTCCTCCGCGTGATGGCAGGCGACGGACGAGCCGTGACCCGGTGTGAGGACGGGCAGCGTGGCGCAGATGTCGGTGGCGCGCGGGCACCGGGCGGCGAAGGCGCAGCCGTCGGGGAGATCGCCCAGCTCGGGCGGCGTTCCCGGGATGGCGGTGAACTCCCGCTCCGGCAGGGCGTCCAGGAGCCCGCGCGCGTACGGGTGGCGTGGACCGTCGCCGCCGAAGAAACTGTCGGCGTCGGCGAGTTCGACGATCCGGCCCGCGTACATGACGGCGACGCGGTCGGCGATCCGCTGGGCCGCCGCCAGATCGTGGGTGATCATCAGCAGGGCTCGGCCGTCGTCGGTGTGGCGGCGCAGTTCGTCCGCCGTACGGTCGACCAACTCGCGGTCCAGTCCGGTGGTCGGTTCGTCGGCCAGCAGCAGCGGGGCGTCGCCGATCAGCGCGAGGGCGGTCGCGGCGCGCTGCGCGAGGCCGCCGGAGAGCTCGTGCGGATAGCGGTCGAGGTGGTCGGAGGGATAGGCCGTGCGTGCGGCCGCGGCCTCGACGGCCTTCGCGAGCGCCGGTCCCCGGACACCTGTCAACTCGCGCAGGACTTCCGCCAGTTGGGACCGCACGGTGCGTACGGGAGTGAGGTGCGCCGCCGGGCTCTGCGGTACGAGCCCGACACGCCGACCCCGTACGGTACGGGCCAGGGTCCGTTCGTCGGCGGTCAGCAGGTCCACTTCCCCGGCCGGCCCACGCGCCGCCAGCAGGGCGGACCCGGTGGTCTGCGCGTTGCCCGGCAGCAGCCCGAGCAGCGCCGACGCCAGCACCGACTTGCCGCAGCCGCTCTCGCCGACGAGCGCCAGGCACTCCCCCGCGGCCAGGTCGAAGCCGGCGTCGGTGACGGCCGCGACATGCCTGCCGCCCCGCATCCGGAAGCGGACGCCGAGGCCGCGCACCGACAGCAGGGGCGACGACAGGGGGGACGGCGCGGGCGGCTCGGGGGTGGTCACAGCATCAGCTCCGATCGGCGGCGCGGATTGATCCGTTCCCGCCACACCCCGGCGAGCCCGGCGATGGCGAGGGTCGGGACGATCAGGAACAGCCCGGGGAAGAGCGTCGGCCACCAGTCGCCCGCGAGCAGCGAGCCGCGCGCCGTCTGCACCAGATTGCCGAGGCTCGCCTGGTGGCTGGGCAGTCCGAGGCCGAGGAAGGAGAGCGCCGACTCGTGCCACATGGCGTGCGGCACCATCAGTACGGCGGCGAGCCCCGCCTGCGGCAGCACCCCGGGCAGCAGATGGCGCACCGTGATCCGCCACCGCGAGGAGCCGCCGGAGACCGCGGCGTCCACATACGGCCGCGAGCGCAGTGACAGGACCTCGGAGCGGACGATCCGGGCGGTGGAGAGCCAGTGCGTCAGCGCCACCGACACGATCACCGGCCAGACGCCGGGCCGGAACATCGCGACGATGAAGATGCCGAGGAGCAGGTGCGGGACCGACGAGAAGGTGTCGACGAGCCGCATGACGATCCGGTCGGTCCAGCCGCCGAAGGCCGCGGCCGCCGCCCCCACGGCCGTGCCGATGACGGTGGCCACGAGAGCGGCGACCAGTCCGACGAGGAGCGAGACGCGGAGCCCGTACACACAGCGCAGAAGCAGATCGCGGCCGACGTCGTCGGTGCCGAACGGGTGGTCGAGGGACGGCGGTTGGAGCTTGAGCGCGAGATCGACCGCCTGCTGGTCGAGCTGGGCGACGGGCGGGACGATCAGAACGGCCAGTGCCACGGCGGCGACGATCACGGCGGAGGTGACGGCGCGGACGGTACGGGTCGAGCGGCGGCTGCGTCCGCGTGAGCGCCATCGCGCGCCGTCGTCCGCCGCCTTGGGTGCGGTCAGCGTTGTGGTGTCAGCCATCGAAGCCCACCCTCGGGTCGGCGAGTCCGTACAGCAGGTCGGAGAGGAGATTGCCGAGGAGTACGGCCGCGGTGGCGAGCACGGTGAGCGCCGCCAGCAGCGGGAAGTCCACGGAGGTCGCCGCCTCGACGGTGGCCGCGGCGATCCCCGGCCAGCTGAAGACCGTCTCGATCAGCAGCGCCCCGGTGATGAGTTCGGGCACGCGCGAGCCGATGAGGGTGAGCATCGGCAGCATCCCGGATCGCCAGGCGTGTCCGAGCAGCACGGTCCGCTCGCTCAGCCCCCTGGCGCGCGCCCCGCGTACGGGGTCCTCCTCCAGCGCGTCCGCGACACCCTGCCGTACGTAGAGGTAGAACCACGGGCTCTGTGAGACACCGAGCACGGCCGCCGGCAGCACCAGATGTGAGGTGACCTGGCCGAAGGTGACGATGTCGCTCCCCGAGTCGGTGAGACCGCCGGCCGGCAGGACGTCGAGCCGCAGCGCGAAGAACCAGATGGCGAGCAGCCCGAGCCAGAACACCGGGGCGGCTTCCAGGGTGTACGCGACCGTGCTGACGCAGCGGTCGAGCAGGCCGCCGGGGCGGCGGGCCGCGGCCACGCCCAGCGCCGTACCGAGCAGGATCGCGAGGAGGAACGCGGTGGTGGCCAGGAGCAGGGACCAGCCGAGGCGTTCGGTGATCACCTCGGCGACGGGCCGGCGCATGACGCCTGATTCGCCGAGGTCGCCGGTGACGGCCGAGGTCAGCCACTCCCACCAGCGCGGGACGAGTGCCTGGTCCACGCCGAGGTTGGCGCGCAGCTGGTCGAGGGTCTCCTGCGAGGCGGTGAGACCGGCGGTGCCGGCGTACGCCTTGACGGGGTCGAACGGGGAGGCGGCGGCGACGGCGAAGACGCCGAAGGTGACGACCAGCAGGACCGGGGCGGCGAACAGCAGCCGCCGCCCCGTCATACGGGCCATCGCCCCCCACGGGAGGCGGCGGCTCACGGCGTGCGGGCCCAGTGCTCGACGTTCCACCA
This sequence comes from Streptomyces camponoticapitis, assembly GCF_014646115.1. GTDB lineage: Bacteria > Actinomycetota > Actinomycetes > Streptomycetales > Streptomycetaceae > Streptomyces > Streptomyces camponoticapitis. The sequence continues at coordinate 173,290 of NZ_BMMV01000006.1, forward strand.
GGGGCCGGACGCGAGGCCGTGGTCGTGCGGTTCTACCTGGGTGGTGAGGGTGCCCCAAGTGTCGTCGACGACATAGATGTGGTCGATGTGGGTCAGGAAGGTGTAGCCGGGGTTCTTCACCAGTTCGCGCTGGACGGTGTCGTACGCGGCCTTCCGCGCGGCCTTGTCCCCACTCTCACGACCGGCGTCCAGAGCCTTGTCGACGGCCGGATTGTCGTACCAGGCCATGTTGTTGAAGCCGTCACCGGCAAGGCCGGAGTTGAGGAGGCTGAACTGGTCGAAGTCCGGGTCGCCGGGCGCCCCGCCGCCCGCGAGGACGGCGTCCACCTTCATCCGGGGCTCGATGACCTCCCACGTACCGGCCTGGGTCTTGATGTCGATGCCGGCCTTCTTGGCGTCGGACGCGTAGGCGAGGGCGTGGTCCTGGCGGAGTTTGTCGCCGGTCAGATACCAGAGCGGGAAGCTCGCGCGTACGCCGTCCTTCGTACGGATGGCGTCCGGGCCGGTCTTCCAGCCCGCCTCGTCGAGGATGCGCTTCGCCTCCGCGAGGTCGTGCGGGCGCTCGGTGCCCTTGGTGAACCACTCACTGTCGGTGGGGACAGGGCCGTACGCGGCTCTGCCCGCGCCGTCGAGGATCTTGTCGACCATGGTGTCGCGGTCGACGGCGACATCGAGCGCGCGGCGTACGGCCCTGTCGCCGGTGACCTTGTTGTGGGTCGGCAGGGTGACGGTGCGGTAGTCGTACGACGTGGCGGTGTAGGTGCGCTTCCCCTTGTCGTGTCCGAAGCCCTTGGCGAGGTTGGGCGGCAGGATCGCGCCGTCGAGGTCACCGGCGCGCAGCCGGGTGGCGCGTACGTCGTCGTCCTTGATGATCGCCATGGTGAACTTCTTCACCTTGGGCTCGCCGCCCCAGTACTCCGGGTTGGCCTTGAGGCTGATCTTCTCGCCCTTGGACCAGTTGGTCAGGAGATACGGCCCGGTGCCGACGGGCTTGCTGGTGAACGGACCGGAGTTGACGTCCTGCCTGCCCGCCACGTGCTCCGGCGCGATGGGGAGCACGGTCCGCTGGGCGAAGGGCGCGTAGGGGTACTTCAGGGTGAAGACGACCGTGCTCTCGCCCTTGGCCGTGACGTCCTTGATGGCGGCCAGCTCGGACTTGGAGGGGTTGTTGGTCTTCGCGTCGAGGATGGTGCGGTAAGTGAAGACGACGTCCGCCGCGGAGAAGGGCTTGCCGTCACTGAACTTCACGTCGTCGCGCAGCTGGTAGGTGTAGGTCATGCCGTCCGCGGCGACCTCGGGGAGCGCGGAGGCGAGGGCGGGCTTCAGATTCATGGAGCCGTCGACGGCGAGAAGTCCGTCGAAGAGCTTGGAGTTGCCGTCCTTGCCGTAACCGAGCAGCGGGCTCAGGCTGTCGGGCTCGTAGGCGATCCCGACGACCGCGGACTCCTGGTCCCCGCCGCCGTCGCCGGAGCCGCTTTCCGGGTTCGAGCAGGCCACGGCGGTGAGGGCCAGCGAACCGGCCAGCGCCGCCGCGACCGTGCCACGTATGGAACGGTCGGTCATGGATTCCACACCCCTACTGAAGATCAACCGTTATTGCGAACGAGTCGCAATTAAACAGTACGCAAAGGGGGGCTTGTCCAGGTGGTATGCCGGTGGAACCGGCGGAAGGAACTAGCCCGTCGGCGCGCCCGGCGCTTGCAGGCCGGTCAGCGCCGCGAGCCTTTCGCGGTGCGATCCGGCCGAACCCAGCGCGATCTCATCGGACTTGGCCCGCTTGAGATACAGATGGGCGGGATGCTCCCAGGTCATGCCGATACCGCCGTGGAGCTGGACGCACTCCTCGGCCGCGTGCACGGCGACCCGGCCGCAGTAGGCCTGGGCGACCGCAACGGCGAGCGGTACGCCGGGGCTGTCGGTGGCCAGCGCGTCGGCGGCGTTGCGGGCGGCGGCGCGGGCGGAGACGACCTCCAGCCACAGCTGGGCCATCCGGTGCTTGAGCGCCTGGAACGAGCCGACGGGCCGGTTGAACTGGTGCCGTTCGCGGGTGTGCCGCACGGTCTCCTCCAAGCACCATTCGGCGAGGCCGAGTTGCTCGGAGGCGAGCAGTCCGGCACCGGCCAGCAGTCCGCGGCGTACGGCGGCCTCGGCGGTGTCCGCGCCGGCTATGCGGGTCCCGGCGGTGAGTGCGGCGGCATCCACGGTGACGGTGGACAGCGGGCGCGTGAGATCGAGCGGGGTCTGCGCGCCGATGGTGACGCCGGGCGCCGCCGTCTCGACCACGTACAGCCCGTCGTCCCCGAGGACGAGCAGGACATCCGCGACCGCGGCGTCGGCGACCGCCCCGATCGCCGCCCCCGGTCGGCTGTTGGGAAGCGGCGCGTCGGGTCCGGTGGAGAGCGGGACGGCGAGAGCGGCGACCGTACGGCCCTCGGACAGCGCGCCGAGCAACTTGGCCGCGCCCCCGTCGCGGTCATCCGCGGCGCAGGCGAGCAGCGTCTGTGTCGCGATCACCGAACTGGTCAGATACGGCGCGGGCGTGACCGCCCGGCCCAGCTCCTCCAGCACCACGGCCGCCTCGCGGTGGCTCGCGCCCTGCCCGCCGAGCGCCTCCGGTACGAGCAGCCCGGCCGCGCCGATCCCGGCGGCGAGCGACGTCCAGAGCGCGGTGTCGTACGGGACGCCGGACTCGGCGCGGGCGAGCGCGGCGGGGATGTCGCCGCGGCCGGTGAGCAGGGACCGTACGGCGGCGCGCAGATCGTCCTCCGCCTCGGAGTACAGCAGGTCGGGCGAGTCATCCACGGTGCTCATCGGGTGAGGTCCTTCCATGCGACGTCCTTGTCGTCGCGCGGCTCGGCGGGCAGACCAAGGACGCGTTCGGCGACGATGTTGAGCAGTACCTCGCTCGTGCCGCCCTCGATGGAGTTGCCCTTCGAGCGCAGATAGCGGTAGCCGGCCTCGCGGCCGGTGAAGTCGACCAGTTCCGGGCGGCGCATCGTCCAGTCGTCGTACAACAGGCCCTCGTCACCGAGCAGTTCGACTTCGAGTCCGCTGATCTCCTGGTTGAGCCGGGCGAAGGAGAGCTTCAGGCCCGAGCCTTCGGGTCCCGGCCGTCCCACGGCGAGCTGCTGGCGCAGCCGTTCACCGGTCAGCCGCGCGACCTCGGCGTCCACCCAGAGTGTGAGAAGGCGCTGGTGCATCTCATGGGTGCGCAGTTCGGGGCGGTCACGCCAGGTCCGGGAGACCGTGCCGATCATGCCGCCCTCGCGCGGGAGACGGGCGCCGCCGATCGAGACGCGTTCGTTCATCAGCGTGGTCCTGGCGACCTTCCAGCCGTCGCCGACCGCGCCGAGCCGGTGGGCGTCGGGGATCCGGACATCGGTGAGGAAGACCTCGTTGAACTCGGCCTCGCCGGTTATCTGGCGCAGCGGCCGGACCTCGACGCCGGGATCGGTCATGTCGCAGATGAAGTAGGTGATGCCCCGGTGCTTGGGCAGGGCGGGGTCGGTCCGGGCTATCAGGATGGCCCAGCGTGCGAGATGGGCGCTGGATGTCCACACCTTCTGCCCGTTGACGATCCAGTCACCGCCGTCACCGCCGTCACCGTCCCCGCCGCCCTCCCGTACCGCGCGGGTCCCGAGCGCCGCGAGGTCCGATCCGGCGCCCGGCTCGCTGAAGAGCTGGCACCAGACCTCCTCGCCGACCCACAGGGGCCGCAGGAACCGGCGCTTCTGCTCCTCGGTGCCGAAGGCCAGGACGGTGGGAGCGGCCATGCCCAGACCAATGCCTATACGGCGCGGGTCGTTGTCGGGGGCGCCCGCGGCGGCCAGTTCGGCGTCGACGACCGACTGGAGGGAGCGCGGGGCGTCGAGTCCGCCGAGACCGGCCGGGAAGTGCACCCAGGCGAGTCCGGCGTCGAAGCGGGCCTTCAGGAAATCGGTCGGTTCCGTGCCGCCCGGTGGGTGCGCGGCGAGCAAGTCCCCGGTCCGGCGGCGCAGTTCGGCCGCGTCGATGGCGTTCATCAGTCGCTCGCCCCCGATCCGAGGGCGGGGAGGACGACGAGACGGCCGGTGGTCGTGCCGTCGGCGACGCGCTGGACGGCCGACGCGGCGTCCGCCATCGGGACGCGCGCGCCGATGAGCGGCTTGACGACACCCTTGGCGGCGAGTTCCGTCAGTTCCTGGTGGCAGCGCAGGACCGCGGCGGGGTCCTTCTGGTTGTACAGGCCCCAGTGCAGGCCGACGAGCGAGTAGTTCTTCACGAGCGCGTGGCTGAGCGCGGGGCTCGGGATCGTGCCGCTCGCGAAGCCGATGACGAGGATGCGGCCCTCGAAGGCGACGCACTTGGTGGACTTGGTGTACGCGTCACCGCCGACCGGGTCGTACACGACGTCCGCGCCGCGCCCGCCGGTGAGTTCCTTCACGGTGGCGACGATGTCGTCGGTGCGCCGGTCGATGACATGGTCGCAGCCCAACTCCCTTGCCACGCGCACCTTCTCCTCGCCGCCGGCCACGCCGATGACGGTGGCGCCGGCGGCCTTGCCGAGCTGGACGGCCGCGCTGCCGACACCTCCGGCGGCGGCGTGCACGAGCAGCGTCTCGCCGGCCTGGAGGCGCGCCCTGCGGTGCAGGCCGAACCAGCCCGTCTGGTAGCCGATGTGCAGGGCCGCGACCTCGGCGTCGTCGAGGGCGTCGGGCGCGGGAAGTACGGCGGCCTCGTCGGCGACGACGTACTCGGCGAGTCCGCCGTGGGGCAGTGCCGGGGTCGCGATGACGCGCCGCCCGTCCTCGGTCTCGGCACAGACCTCGACGCCGGGCGTGAAGGGCAGCGGCGGGCGGACCTGGTACTGGCCCCGGCAGAGCAGCGCGTCGGGGAAGTTGATGCCGGCGGCCAGGACCTTCAGCAGGAGCTGTCCGTCCCCCGGCGTCGGCCGGTCCACCTCGTCCAGGCGCATCACCTCGCCCGGCTCGCCGTTCCGGTGCACTCGCCATGCCTGCATGCGGGGGCCTCCACAGATGAGGGTCGGTACGCGCTCACCCGCATACTAAGCGGTCGCTTGTCTCCTGGGAACAGCTCTGCGAGGAGCCGTTCGCCGGCCCGACCGGGCCGGCCGCGGAGTCGGCGCGAGAGCGCGCCGCTCCGGGCCTCGCCCTCCAGTCAGCGGCCGAAGACCTCGAACGGCACCGCCGGCCGGCCGCCGAAGCGCGCCGCCGTCCTCTCCGCGTTGGCCGTGAGGAACGTACGGCAGTACGTCTCCGGGTCCTCGTCCGTGAGCACCTCGATGTAGGTGCGGTGTTCGAGCAGGGACTGTACGGAGCGCTCCAGCCCGGCCGTCGCGTCGACGGCGTGCGTCGGGGTGTCGGATCCCGCCACCGCCACCCAGCGCACGCCGTCCCACGGGTCCAGCCCCCGCTCCGTCAGCTCGGGGAAGATCCACCGGTTCCCCGCGTCTCCGGCGGCGTCGAGCGTGGCGCGCCCGACGGCGCGGTGGTCCGGGGTGTTCCAGGCGACGCCGCCCCAGGTGTCGCGGTGGTTGAGGGTGATGACGAGCTCCGGACGGTAGCGGCGGATGGCCGCCGCGATGTCGCGGCGCAGGGCCATTCCTTCCTCGATCACACCGTCCTCGTGGTCCAGGAAGACCACCTCGGACACGCCGACCACCGCGGCGCTCGCCCGCTGTTCGCGCTCGCGCAGCGGGGCGGCGTCCACGGGGTCGATCGTGTCGATGCCGGCCTCGCCCCGGCTGGCGAGCAGATAGGTGACCTCACGCCCCTCGTCGGTCCAGGCGGCGACGGCCGCCGAGCAGCCGTACTCCAGGTCGTCGGGGTGCGCGACCACGGCGAGGGCGCGCTGCCAGTCGGCGGGCATGGGATCGAGTTGTCCGGTCGGTTCAGTCATGTCCGCAGATTACGGTCCGGCGGGGCGGCGAGCGGCCCGTGCGCCGCGCTCGTCAGATCTCTCCCCGTGCCAGGCCGAGGAGCCGGTCGAGCACCCGTGGGCCCGAGACGCGGACCCCGTCGTGCTCGTACTCGTCGGTGACCCAGGTGCGCAGCCCCCGGACGGCACGCGCCGTCTCCAGCGCGTGGCCGGTGTCGACGTACATGTCGTCGTGGTAGACGGCCGCGGCGACCGGGACCTCGTTGGTGGCCAGTCGGCTGCGGTCGTACAGCGCGGGCCAGTCCGTGCGCGCGGCCAGCAGTTCGGCGGTCTCGCGCAGCGGGCGCAGCGAGGGGTCGCTGGTGAAGTGCCAGGGGTGGATCGTCTCGCCGGTGAAGAGCAGCGGGGTGTCCCCGGCGAGTGCCCGCTCCGCGTCGAAGCGGGGGAACTCCGCGCGTACCCGCTCGGCCGACCAGGCGGTGGGGTGGTCGTCCTGGGCGTAGATCGCCTCGTGGACGAGTGCGTACAGGGGGTGCCCGGCGAAGGAGAGCTCCGCGGCCACCTTCTCCTGGAAGGCGTCGGACAGTTCGTACCCGGCCGCTGTCCTCACGAACGCGTTGTCCAGCAGCTGGTGCAGCAGGTGGGTGCCGTCGCCGGTGCCCAGGAGGATGCCGAGCGACTGGAACCCCTCGGGCGTCAGCCTGTAGCCGTTCGGCAGGACGGGGCGGTGCTCGGCGATGTGGTCGACGATACGGCGGGCCCGCTCGACGTCCTGCGGATAGCGGGCGTAGTGGGCGGCGACCTTGCGTTCGATCCGCGGGTAGGCGGCGCGGTAGATGTCGTCGGGCCCGGCGTCGAGCGAGGGCAGACCGCCGGTGATCAGTACGGTGCGCAGGCCCTCGGGCGCGGTGGAGAGATAGCGGACGGCGCAGAACCCGCCGAAGCTCTGGCCGAGCACGGTCCACGGGGCGCCGCCGGTCAGTTGCGGGCGGATCGCCTCGCAGTCGCGCACGATGTTGTCGGACCTGAAGAGGGCGAGGTGGTCGGCCTGCTGCCGCGGGCCGCCGAGCGCCGGGAGGGTCTGGCGGTTGAGCGGGGTGGAGAATCCGGTGCCGCGCTGGTCGAGGTGGAGCACCCGGAACTCTTCGAGGGCCCGGCCGAGCCACGCCTGCTTGCCGATGAAACGGCGGGCGCCGAAGCCGGGGCCGCCTTCCAGATAGAGCAGCCAGGGCAGATCGGCGTCGGCCTTGGACGCGGCGACGGCCTCGCGGCCGTACAGCTCGATCCGCTCCCCCGACGGGTTCGCGTGGTCGAGGGGTACGGAGAAGCGGTGGTCCCTGAGGACGACGCCGGGCTGACGGTAACTGGACAAGGGTGCTCCTGGTTCGGTGCCGGGCCCGGTCACCTCGGCCGGGCCTCCCCAGACGGTACGACGGCCCTGTCCCGGCTCGCCGGACGGGCCTGTCCACGGCCCGTCCGGCGAGGGTGGGTCAGGCGCGTGCCACCGCGATCGAGCCCTGGAGGCGCTCACCGGCCTCGTAGATCATGTACGGCACCCCCCGGTCGGTACCGAAGCTCGGCGAGGCGCTGCGCCCGTTGTCCGGGGCGGTGTTGGCCGAGTCGTAGAAGAGACCGAGGTGATGACGGCGGCTGAAGTCGTCGCCGACCTCGGTGATCAGCAGATTGCCGCCGTTCTCCTTGCTGGTGTTGTAGACGACGTACGTGCTGCCGTCCCGGCTGAGCAGATGCGGGCCGCCGATGTTGTTCGCGCCGACGTCGGAATGGCGGACGAGCGGCTGCTGGTCGAACGTCCAGTCGCGGCCGTCCTTCGACCAACCCCAGGCGATGTCACGGTGGTTGGACTGGTTGTTGAGCATGAAGAGCATGACGTAGCGGGCGCCGCGCGAGGGCAGGTCGTGCCGGAAGACGCGCGCGTACGAGGTCTCGCTGCTGCCCGCGGGCATCATCGCGGTGGTGAGCACCACCTTGTCGTAGGTGAAGGTGATGCCGTCCTTGGAACGGGCGAGGCGGGTGGTGCCGTTCTCGCCGTGGAAGTAGAGCCACAGCTCCTTGACGTCCTCGTTCCACAGGACGTGCGGCGAGGCGACGTGGCTGACCTTGTAGTGCGGCTGCCAGTTGTTGGAGACGATCGGGTTCGCGGTGTACTCGGTGAACGGCCCCTCCAGCGAGTCGCCGTAGGCCAGGCAGATACCGCCGGGCGCGTCGTGCGGGCCGTAGTAGAGGTAGTAGCGGCCCAGCGGGTTCGCCAATTTGTCGTAGACGCCCCGGACGCACGGGAAGATGATCTCCCCGGTGGGGTTGTACTTGAGCTGGGAGGGCGTCAGAAGCGTCTTCAGATAGCGGTAGTCGGGGAATCCGCCGGGTGCGGCGGCGGCCGGCGCGCCGGCGGCGCTCGCGCTCCCGGCCGTCAGGCCGGTGGCCGCCACACCGGAAGCCACCGCGGCGGTCGCGGCCGCGGCGCGCAGGAATATCCGCCGGCCGGGGTTGCCCGGCTCGCCGCTGTCGCCGACGTGCCGCTTCGGGTCGCTCTCGTGCTGTGTCATGTCGTGCTCCGTCCCGGGGAGTTGAGAGATCACAGATAGGTGGCGGCGGTGACGCAGAATCCGCCGAGGGCGACGGCCCAGACGTACGGCAGGGTCCGCAGCATCACCTGCTGCGGTGTGACTCCCGCGTACTGCGCGCTCCACACGGTCTGGGTGCTGGTCGGGTCCGACACACCGAAGACCTGGTTGTAGGAGGTGGCGATGCCGAGAACCGCGACGGCGGGGTAGATGCCGGCGGCGATGAGGACACCGGCGATACCCGCGCCGAGCCCGTAGACGTTCAGCGGCCCGCGGTAGAGGCAGAGCGGTACGAGCAGGGTGAAGACCACGACGAACAGCACCGGGTTCTGCGGGCTGACGGCCTTGATCAGCGGCTCCAGGGCCTCCACGGCGCCGGGCAGCTTCACCGCGGCGAGCAGGATGCCGATCGCGATGAAGAGCACGATCGGCGCCGCCGCGATCTCGAAGCCGCCGTACAGGGTGCGCAGCAGCCGCTTGCTCATCTCGCCCGGTCGGGTGGTGGTGACCAGCGCGTACAGCACACCGGCCAGCATCGACGGCAGGATCGCGATGTCGAATCCGAGGGCGAGGATCAGCGGTACGAGCGGGGTGAGCAGCGCGTACCACGGGGCGTCGCCGAGCTGCTTGCGGCGCGAAGCGGGCTTCGCCGACGCGGACTTGAGCGACCAGGCGTGTTCGACACCGCGTCGTCGCGTCTCGATGAGGACGAAGAGGATCGCGGCGGCCAGCGCGAACGGGAACAGCTTCATCATGAAGCCGCGCACGGTGTCCACGGGCAGTTCGAGCGCGGTGGAGAAGAACTGCCAGATGGGCAGTTCGAACGGCATACCGGCGGCGATGCCCATCAGGATCGTGCCGGCCGCGGTGACCTTGGGGATGCCGACGGCGATCATGGCGGGGATACCGATGATGCCGGCGAGCATCGCCGCGGGGGCGGAGCCGGTGACCGTACCGACCAGGGTGGAGACGGCGAGGACACCGAGGGCGACCACGACCGGCCGGTCGCCGCCGAACTCGACGATCTTGCGGACGAGGGTGCCCGCGATACCGGTCTCGTCGAGGAGCTTGCCGAGCCAGGAACCCAGCAGAATCGCGATCATCGTGGCGGCGAGGGCCGGCGCGCCCTCCTGGATGACCGTGTCCAGGACGCTGTTCTCACCGGTCAGCGGGGCCCCCGCGAGGAAGGCGATGACAACGGCCAGGATGACGAGGGCGAAGGCGGTGGGAAGCCTGCGGGTGAGCATCGCGGCGACACCGGCCGCCATGACAAGAAGGATGACGACGCCCATGGCGTTACTTCTTTCTTCCGTGCGGGGAGCCTTGCTGCGGATCGGCCGCGGTGGCCAGGGCGGCCGTCAGCAGGAGCGGGCTGCGGCCGAGGCCGCAGACCGTGCGGGCGTAGGCGTGGGCGGCGATCTCGTCGGCGCCCGCGACATGGCCGTACAGGCGGTGGCGTCCCGCGCGCAGCACGACATGGCCGAGGGAACGCTTCAGGGCGGCCTTCGCCGGTCCGTGGTGGAGCTGTTCGTGCACCGCCTCGTGGGCGATCGCCGCTTCCCGTACCGATCCGGCCGGGTACCAGTGGCGCCAGCCGAGCCGGTCGATCAGCTCCTCGGCGAGGGCCAGGGTGTCGGTGAACAGCTCGACGGTCGGGACCGGCCGGGAGGTGTACCGGGCCAGCAGGCCCCTCTCCAGGCCGTCGCCGCTCTCCACGACCCGTGCCGTGGGGGCGACATGGGCGAGCGCGGCGCCGAACTCGTCGGCGGTGCGCGCCCATTGGCGCAGCAGGGCGGGGTCACGGCTCTCGTTCGTGGGGGTGTTCGCGAGCAGCCGGAGGCCGAACTCGACGTCGTCCGCCGCTTCGAGTGCCTCGATCGCCGCGAGAGTGGGGCGGTCGAGCAGAGTGGCTGTCATGAGCGCACCTCCAGTACGGCGATGACCGGCTCGTCGGCCGCGCGTGCCCCCAGTTCGCTGCGGGCGAGCGCGAGCAGCGGCTGCGGGTCGAGTACGCCGGAGAGGTCGGCTATCCGGGAGCCGATGAGCAGCCGCAGGGCGGGGGCGCGGACGCCGCCGTCGCCGTACGACGTGGCCTCCCCCACCAGCCCGGCGAGTACTTCGGGCGCCCGGCCTACGGTGGTGGACTCGACGCGGGCGTCCGGCGCGTGGAGCCGTACGACCCCGTCGGCGTCCACGACGCGCACCGGGTGGCGGTCCGCGCGGAACCGGCGGTGCACGTCGGTGCCGTACACGGTGTGCGCGGGGGTGCCCGCGAGCACCCGCACCGACGCCGGGTCGGTCTTGAGGCTGTCGGCGGCCGCGCGCAGCCGGTCGGCGTCGTCGGCCCGGTGGGCGCGGTCCTGCGTACGCAGCTCGGTGGCGCCGGTCGCGACGGCCCGCACGGTGCTGGTCTGCGGGTCGACGGTGACCTCCACCTCGACGCCGTCCGCGGCGGCGCCCTGGGCGACGACGGCCGCCTCGGCCTCGGCCCGTACGGCGAGGATCTGTTCCTGGCCGGCGCCGGGGATGATGCGTTCGACCTGCTCGCGGATGAGGGCGAGGGCGACGCCGATGGGGCTGATCACCTCGTTGTGGCGGGCGATCCTGCCCTCCTGGCCGGTGACCGCCGCGAGGTGCGGGGTGACGGAGGCCGCGCCGCCGCCACCGCCGACGAGCACGGCGGTGTCCTTGTCCAGGCGGTAGTCCCGGATCATCGCGTCGACCACGGACTTCACCTGGTCGGTCCCCGCGTCCAGGACACGGGCCGCCGCCGTGGCGACGTCGGTGCCGAGCGCGGCGGCCAGCGGGGCTATCGCGGCCTTCGCCACCGCCGGGTCGCAGTGGGCGAAGTCGCCTTCGGGGACCCGGCCCAGCGCGTTGGCCGCGCAGGTCATGGTGATAGCGAAGCGTCCGCCGGCGGCGTCGAGCACCGCGTAGTCCGCCGGGTCGTCCTCCATCGGCCGGATCGTGGCGACCTTCGCGTCCCGCAGATCGTCCAGGGCCGCGAAGCAGGCGTACGGCAGCCCCGCGATGTGCGCGCTGCGCGGTCCGGCGCCGGTGACCTTTCCGCCGCCGATACGGACCATCGAGCCGCCGCCGACACCCACGGTCCTGACGTCGAGCGCCGACAGATACGACGTCTTGCCGAGGATCGTGGCGTGCCGGACGGCGACCTTGCCGCGCCGTACGACGCTGATGTCGGTGGACGTGCCGCCGGTCTCCAGGAACAGGCCCTCGCTGATGCGCTCCTGCATGAGCGCGCCCGCGACACCCGCCGCCGGTCCGGACAGCACGGTGAGCAGCGGCCTGCGCCGCATCTCGTCCAGTGACATCACTCCGCCGTCGCAGCGCATGACCATCAGCGGCGCGCTCACACCCGCCTTGGTGATGGACGCGTCGACCAGGTCGGCCGTGGCGAGCATGCGGGGCAGGATCGCGGCGTTCACGACGGCGGTCCTGGTCCGCTTGTGGAGCCCGTAGAGCGAGGTGATCTCGTGCGCGGCGGTCGTCGGCAGTCCGCGCTCCTTGGCGGCGGCGACGACCGTGTCCTCGCCCTCGGGGCGGTCGACGCTGAACGGCTGGCTGGCGACGACGACTTGGGCGCCCTCGCGGACGACCGCGTCGACGGCGGCGCGCACGGCGGGCGCGTCGTCCGGGTCGGCGACATGCGCGTAGGCGAGCGGAAGCCGCTTGCCGGGGGTGAGTTCGAGCTTCCGGAAGGCGGCGAGCCTGCGGGTGAACCCGGCGCTCGGTCCGGCGCCGACACCGATCAGACCGACCGTGGCGACGTCGCCCTCCAGCAGGGCATTGGTAGCCTGGGTGGTGCCGTGGGCCAGGAAGGCCACGTCCTCCGGGGCGTGTCCGGTCTGCTCCAGCAGACGGTCGAGAGCTTCCACGATGCCGTGGGCGACGCCGTCCTCGTGATGGTGGCTGGTGGGGACCTTCACCTGCCCCAGGAGTCGCAGGGTCGTGGCGTCTACGGCCACGGCGTCGGTGAAGGTTCCGCCCACGTCGATGCCGACGCGGATGCGGTGGGTGTTCATGGCTTGGGCACCTCCTTGTGCACAGTTGGCATGGTGCGGGCGGTAGGCCGGGCGGGGCAGGTGGAGCTGCTCCTGCCCGGCTGTTCCGCCCCGTGTCGCTGGGTGTCGTCAGTAGCTGGGGTCGTCAGTAGCCCCGTACGTCGGGCCAGTGGCGCTGAACTCCTTCGCGGTCGAGCAGCCGGGCGAATCGGTCGAACCGCTTGTCCTCGGCCTGGACCTGGTGCGGTTCGACGCCCTCGGCGACGCAGTGCGCGGCCAGCGCGCCCGCGACCTCGCCGATGTTCCATTCCACCGGGTGGAGCCGGTAGCAGCCGTTGGTGATGTGGGTGGTGCCGATGTTCTTTCCGGCGGGCAGCAGATTGCGGACGCGGCGCGGTACGAGCGCGCCGAGGGGTATCTCGAAGGGCACCGAGCCGATGTCGATGTAGTTGTCGCCGCCGGTCGAGGGGTGCAGGTCGATGCGGTAGTTGCCGACGCCGACGGAGTCCCGGTAGCGGGTCCCGCCGTACGGTCCGACGATGTCGATCGCAACATCGTGTTCGGTGACGGTGGTGACGGCCTTGATACGGCGTGACTCCCGTACGTACGGCGCCTTGGCGAGCCCGTCGGCCGTGCCGGTGACATCGGGGCGCAGCCGCAGGCCGGGGAATCCCCTGCCGCCGTCGGCGCGCGGCGCCTCGGTCTGGAGCCAGTAGAGGACCGAGAGCGACAGTTGGCGGGCCTCGGCGAGCGCGGCGGCCGACGTCTCCTCACCGGCGCCTGTCAGAGGCTTGAGCCAGTAGTCGTTGAGCGGCCAGTTGACGAGGGTGATGTCGGAGTCGAACGCGCCGGGCCGGTGCAGCTTGCGGGCGAGGATCCGGCGGAAGCCGAACAGTTCCTTGTCGCCCGCGTCGGCCGACTGGTCGGCGGTGACGTCGAGCGGGTCGAGGTCCGGGTTGGGCACGAAGGTGCGCGGTACGGCCTGAAGGGTGCGGGGGTCCGGCGCGAGGAAGCCGAGCAGGGGTCCGGGCCAGAAGTCCGGCTGGTAGGTGCGCCAGAAGTCGTAGTCGGCCGGGCGCTCGATGGTGTGGTCCTCGCCCTCGTGGTGGGAGAGCGCGAAGCACACCGTGATGCCCTGCTGGTTGAGGGGCTGTGCCTCATCGGGGGCGTGCGGCTCGTCGAACTCGCTCCGCGCCTCGGCGCCGATGACGTGCTCCACGCCCGCGAGTTCGAGCAGTTCGCCGGTCTCGGTCGCGTCGATCACGTAACGGGCGCTGATCGTACGGCGGCTGCCGTCCCGCAGGTCGGTGAGCGTGACGGACCGTACGGTGTCGTCGTCGCCCGCCTCGGCGGCGACCGGGCGGTGCTCGGTCAGCAGGGTGAGCCGGCCCGACGAGCGGTGCGGCGCGAGCATCGCCTCCAGCACGGCGAGCGCGACGCGCGGCTCGTGGCAGAGCTTGCTGACGCGGCCCGCGCCGGGGTTGAGATCGGTGAGGGCCAGCGCCTCGGAGCGCAGCGGGTACCACTGGCGGTAGTGGTCCCTGATGGACTCGCGCAGTGTGCGGTACGAGGCGGTGGTGCCGAACTGCTCGACCCACGGGTGCTCGTCCGGCGGGACGGCCTGGGAGGTGAGCTGCCCGCCGATCCAGTCCGTCTCCTCGGTGAGGACGACGGTGCGTCCGGCACGGCAGGCGGCGAGGGCGGCGGCCACGCCGCCGAGCCCGGAGCCCACGATGAGGATGTCGGGTGCGGATGTCACGGATCTCCTTGAAGTGCCTTGTGGTGCTTGGTACTTGGTGCTTGGTGTGTGTTCGGTCTGCTGTGCGTTCGGTCTGCTGCGTGTTCGGTCGGGCGGTCAGAGACGGGCGGGCGGTGTGCCCGCCGTTGTGCCGGGTCGGAAGCCGCAGGCCACCAGCGGTTCCGTGGCCTGCTCCCCCGCCACCAGCGCCGCGAGCATCCGCACGGCGGCGGCGCCCAACTGCGGCCGGGGGATGTCGAATCCGGTGGGCGTCGGCCCGTCGGACAGGTCCGGCGGCGGGCTGCCGAGCAGCGCGAGCGACGCGTCGTTCGGGCAGTCGATGCCGACGAAGTGCGCGGCGCCGTGCAGCGCCCGCCAGGCGTCCCCGGTGTCGGTCTCCTCGGCGACGAACGCGGTGACGCCGTCGTCGAGCCAGCCGCGCAGCCGCTCGGCGGTGAGGTCGTGCTCGGGGTCGGCGGAGCGGAAGACCGCGGCCGGGCCACCGGGCAGTCCGGCCTCCTCCAGACCCTTGAGGAAGCCGTGCTCACGGTCGGTGGACGCGGCGGCCTCGTCGTCCTCGCGTACCAGCACGATCCGCCGGTGGCCGAGCCCGGCGAGATGCGTGACGACCTCCTTGCTGGCGCTGACGTAGTCGGCGCCGACCCACGCCAGTCCCTCCAACTCGTCCCTGCGGCCCAGGTGGACCACGGGGAAGCCGTCGGCGACCAGACGCAGCAGTTCGTCGGCGGGTGCGTGGCGGCCGAGGAAGAGACAGCCGTCGGCGAGGCGTACCCGGTTGAGGGCGTGCGGTCCGGCGGCCCCCGCGCCGCCCGTGCTGGAGCCGGTGAAGAGCACCAGGTCGTAGCCGCGTGCGGCGGCTTCCTGCTCGACGCCGACGAGGAACGGGTAGTACGAGTGCTGCACGTCGGTCGGGAAGGTGGACGTGAAGCTGAAGACCCCGAGCAGGTTGTTCCTGGCGGCGGCGAGCCGGCTGGCCGCCGGGTCCGGGACGTAGCCGAGGCTGCGTACGGCGTCGAGCACCTTCCGCCGGGTCTCCTCGGAGATGGTCGCGCCCTGCTTCCGGGCCCCGAGCACCAGCGAGACCGTGGCCTGTGAGACCCCGGCGAGCCTGGCGACCTCGGCCTGGCGCGGCCTGGACGTACGGCCCGTGGGTGCGGGGGTCCGGCCCGGCCGGGCCCGCTTCCTGGGTTCCTCCACCGTGTTCCTCCGGATCGTTAATGCGTATTAGTAATGCGCATTAACGAGTACTGTGGACCTCCGGCGCGGCGGCGGTCAAGAGATCGCCAAAACTTCTTTCGTACACGCCTGCGACTCCTGGACGGCCCCGCCCGTCTCTCCCGAGGCCCCCCGGGGACACTTCTGCGACCGGGACACGGGACGTACGGTGTGCTCGTCCGCCCGCGAACCCCGAGGTGATACCGCACATGGCCCTGTTCGATCTGCCCCTCGACGAGCTACGGAGCTACCGAAGCCGCTCCGTGGAACCGGCCGACTTCGACGCCTTCTGGGCGACGACTCTCGCCGAGGCCCGCACCCACGATCTGGACCCGGTCTTCAAGCCCGTCGAGACGGGTCTGTCGACCGTGGAGGTGTACGACGTGACCTTCGCCGGTTTCGGCGGCCACCCGGTCAAGGGCTGGTTCGTCCTGCCGGCGGGCACCCGTGAACCGCTGCCCCTGGTGGTCGAGTTCGTCGGTTACGGCGGCGGGCGCGGGCTGCCCCACTCCCGGCTCCTCTGGCCGTCGGCCGGCTTCGCGTACTTCGTGATGGACACCCGGGGCCAGGGCGCCGGGTGGGGCGGCGGCGACACCCCGGACCCGGTGGGCAGCGCGTCCGCTTTCCCCGGCTTCATGACCCGGGGAATCGAGGACCCGCACGAGTACTACTACCGCCGGGTCTTCACCGACGCGGTCCGCGCGGTGGAGGCCGCCCGCTCCCATCCGCTCGCCGACGCCTCCCGCACGGCAGCGATCGGCCGCAGCCAGGGCGGCGGGATCACACTGGCGGTGGCCGGGCTGGTGCCGGACCTGGTGGCGATCGCGCCCGACGTGCCGTTCCTCTGCGACTTCCCCCGGGCGACGACACTCACCGACAAGCACCCGTACCGGGAGGTGGGCATGTACCTCAACACCTACCGGCGCCGGGGCGAGTCGGTCCGGCGGACCCTCAGCTACTTCGACGGGGTCCACTTCGCGGCGCGCGGCAGTGCCCCCGCGATGTTCTCGGCGGCTCTGGAGGATCAGACCTGCCCGCCGTCGACGGTGTTCGCGGCGTTCAACGCCTACGCGCACGAGGACCGCACGATCGAGGTGTACGAGTTCAACGGCCACGAGGGCGGCGCGCAGTATCAGGAAGAAGCCCAACTGGGCTGGCTCCCGCGCCGTCTGACGGCCTGACAGCTCCTGGCCACGGGTGTCGCGCCGCCGCCGAGGGTCACTCCGGCGCGGCGTCCTCCGGCGTGCCGCGCGCCAGCGTGGCGAGGAGGTCCAGGGCGTCGGTGAGCGTGGGATGGGAGGGGGTGCCCAGAGCCAGCCGCACGGCGTTCGGGGCGCGCCCGGTGCCGACGGTGAACGCCGCGCCGGGCGCGATGGCGATGCCATGACGGGCGGCGGCGGCCACGAACGTCTCGGCACGCCAGTGCTCGGGCAGTTCCCACCAGCAGTGATAGGCACGGGGGTCGGCATGGACGGTGAAGCCCGCCAGGCTCTCGGCCCTGATCCGCTGGCGCTCCACCGCATCGGCGCGCTTGGCCCGGCCGATCGCGGCGGCGGTGCCGTCGGCCGTCCACCGCGTCGCGGCGTCGAGGGCGAACCGGCCCGCCGACCACGCTCCCGACCGCAGGGCCGAGGCCAGGCGCTGCTCGAAGCCGGGCGGTGCCACGGCGTAACCGAGTGTCAGGCCGGGCGCGAGCCGCTTGGACATGCTGTCGAGAACGATGGTGCGTTCGGGGGCGAGGGCGGCGAGCGGCGGAACGTCGTCGCGGAGGAATCCGTAGATGGCGTCCTCGATGACGTACAGATCCAACGTCCGCATCGTTTCGACGAGTTGAGCCCTGCGGCCGGGCGGGGCCGTCATGCCGAGCGGGTTGTGGAGCGTGGGTTGCAGATAGACGGCCCGTAGCGGCGGCGCGTCGGCCAGGGCTTCCGGCAGGAGGCCGTCCTGGTCCATGGCGAGCGGGACGAGGGTGATCCCGAGGCGGGCGGCGATGCCCTTGACAACGGGATAGGTGAACTCCTCGACGCCGAGCCGTTCCCCGGCCGGGACACAGGCCGCGAGAGCCGCGGCGATCGCCTGGCGGCCGTTGCCGGTGAAGAGGATCCGCTCCGGTTCCGGTGCCCAGCCGCCGCGCGCGAGGAGCGGTGCGGCGGTCTCGCGGGCGGCGGCGGACCCGGAGCCGCCGAGCGGGCGCAGGCTTGCCGCGAGCACGTCGGGCCGCTGTATGCGCGCCATACCGGCGGCGAGCAGTTCGGCCTGCTCGGGAAGTACGGGGAAATTGACCTCCAGGTCGACCCTGGCCTCGCTGGGCTCCGCGAGCGTCGGCTGCGGACCGGGCGGCGCGGCACGTACGAAGGTCCCGCGGCCCACCTCGCCGACCGCCAGTCCGCGCCGGATCAGCTCGCCGTAGACCCTGGCCGCCGTCGAGTTGGCGATGTCACGGCTCCGGGAGAACGCCCGCTGCGGCGGCAGCCGCTCCCCGGGGCGCAGGCGGCCCGCCCGGATGTCGGCGGCCAGTTGGTCGGCGATCAGACGGTAGTCGTCCATGACGCCCCCTCCAGATTGCACCGAGATCAATCTCATCATTGCATTGAGATATTGCACCACTTAGCATCGAGGCGCAAGCCGGACAGCACAGGGGCCGAGCACCAACTACCAAGCACCGAGCACCGAGCACCGAGCGAAGGACGCGGACATGAGCACCACCACGCTTCACGACATCACTGTCACCTACGACGACACGGGCGGGGACGAGAGCGCCGACGACGCCGAGGTGTTGGTCCTGGTGCACGGCCACCCCTTCGACCGCTCCATGTGGCGGCCCCAGACCGAGACCTTCGCGGGCCCCGGGCGGCGGGTGATCGCCGCCGATCTGCGCGGCTACGGCGGGTCCACCGTCGTGCCCGGCACGACGACGCTCACCACCTTCGCGTGGGACATCGCCGCACTCCTCGACCGGCTGGGCGTCGACCGTGCCGTGCTGGGCGGGCTGTCCATGGGCGGCCAGATCGTCCTGGAGTTCTACCGGCTCTTCCCCGAGCGGGTACGGGGCCTGGTGCTTGCCGACACCTTCGCCGCAGCCGAGACGGAGGCGGGCAAGGTGGCGCGCAACGCGATGGCCGACCGGCTCCTGCGGGAGGGGATGGGACCGTACGCGGACGAGGTGCTGCACAAGATGGTGGCGCCGCGCAATGTCGAGGCGCTGCCCGCTGTGGCCGCGCACGTACGGGACATGATGCGGGGCGCGCCTCCCGAGGGAGCGGCGGCGGCCCTGCGGGGACGGGCCCAACGGCCCGACTATGTCGCCATGTTGGGGCGCGTGACGGTGCCGGCGCTCGTCGTGGTCGGCAGCGAGGACGAGTACACGCCGGTCGAGGACGCGCGCGTGATGAGCGACGGGATACCCGGCGCGACGCTCGCGGTCATCGAGGGCGCCGGGCACATGCCCAACCTGGAGCGGCGGGAGGAGTTCGACGCGGTGCTCGGTGCGTTCCTCGACACCCTGCCGCCCCTCGCCTCTCGGGGAATCGACCAGCGCGACGGCTTCGAGAACCGTCAGGGGGGTCGAGCCACTTCCCCGAGGAGGAACCCCCGAGGCTGATCGGCCGCGCCGCGCCGGACGGTGCCTCCCGTCGCGGAGACGGGCCGTACCCCTCCCGCCGTGTCTCTCCTATGCTTTGGCCGCGCGCTACCAGGGCCGCGGTCCGGAATGGAGATGCACATGGTCAGCAAGCACGAAGCCGCCGAAGCCGTCCGCGAGGCGAAGGTGAGGACCGGGATCACCTGGGCCCAACTCGCCGAAGCCGTCGGTAAACCGCTCGCCTGGACCACGGCCGCACTCCTCGGCCAGCACCCGATGGAGAAGGACGACGCCACCACGGCGGCAGCCCTGCTGGAACTGGGCGACGACGTCGCGATGGCCTTCCAGCTCCAGCCGTCGCGAGGGGCGCTGGAATCGGCGGTGCCGGTCGATCCGACAATCTACCGGCTGTACGAGGTCGTCCAGGTCTACGGCCCGACGATCAAGGAACTGATCCACGAACAGTGCGGCGACGGCATCATGAGCGCCATCAACTTCCGGCTCGACGTCCGGCGCGTGCCCGACCCCGCCGGTGACCGCGTGGTGATCACCCTCGACGGAAAGTACCTCCCGTACCAGTGGTGACGGTTCCCGCTACGCCGGAGTGCGGGCGCTCAGGGCGCGCGCGAACCAGTCGAGCGCCGGGCTCAGGCTCTCCGGGGCCGGCCATCCGTTGATGACGGCGAGGAGTTGGAGGTAACGCTCCCTGCGCGGGTCGCCCGCAGCGGCCAGCCGCCCGAGCAGCCGGTGCCGCAGGGCGGTGTCGTCGTGGCGGCCGAGCACGCCGGCGTAGTGGGCGGTCACCGAGGCGACGACCGGATCGGCCCGTGGCGAGTCCGGGTCGATACCGGCCGCCAGCGCCGGCGCGGCCGCGTCACGTACCACCGCGACGGCGTTACGGCGCGGTCCCGCTCCCTCCTCGGCCCCGGCTCGGTCCGCCGCGTCGTCCTCGACCAGCCGGCGCACGGCGGCGCGGAAGTCCGGGTCCTGCGACAGCTCGGCCAACTCCAGCCACGCGTCGAGCTGTTCGTCGGTGGGGTCGTCCGGGAGCTCGGGGGTCATCGACCGCCTGACGCCCGGCGTGCTGCCGGCGGACCTGTTCGGCGGTGGGCCCGCCGGCGCGGGAGCCGCGTCCGGGCCGCCGAAGACGGTGTCGAGGAAGTCGGCGACGAGGCGGCGCCGTTCGTCCTCGGAGAGCTGGGCCAGCTTGTGCATGAGTTCGATCTCCTCAGGGGTGGATTCACGTCTGGCCACCGCCGTCAGCACCGCGTGCCGTAGCCGAAGCACGCGGATCCGCGCGGCCAGCGCCTGCGCGTGTGTCGCGGCGACACCGGGCAGCGGGAGCTCCCGGTCCACGATCCGGCGGATCGTGGGGAGGTCGAGCCCCAGCTCGCGCAGCGTCCGGACAAGATCCAGGCGCGCGGCGGCCTCGGGGCCGTAGAGGCGGTAGCCGGCCGGGGTGCGGCCGGCCGGCGGCACGATTCCGCGATCGGAGTAGAACCTGATGGTCTTGACCGTCAGCCCGGTACGCCGGGCCAGCTCGCCGATGGGTTGAAGCGCGTCGCCGTCCATGACCTCAACTCTCCTGTCTCCCCCGACGGGAGAGTCAAGTCCGCGCCCGCGCCCCCGGCCATCAGGTCGCCGGACCCGGACCCGGACCCCGGAGCCCCGGCAAGATCGAGGCACCATTGACGGGCGGAAACCCTCACCTCAAAACTGAAGCAGATCACGAGGTCACGTACGGGCCGACCGGCGGCCGACGGACGACGGCCGACCGACGACCGACGACCGACGACCGACAATCCGAGGAGTCGTATGCAGACCGGTGCCACCCGTGGCCACCTCCACCTCCGCGCCCCCGGTACGAGCCTGGTCCTGGACTGCACCGGCGACCGGCTGCCCCGCGTGCTCCACTGGGGCGACGATCTCGGAGACACCGCGGACACCGGCGGTACCGGACTCGCCGAGCTCGCCGCGGCGAGCGCCGCCCGGCAGATGTCCAACACCCTCGATCAGCCCGTCCCGCTCTCGCTCCTGCCGGAGCACTCGGCCGGCTGGCTCGGTACGCCGGGCCTCACCGGGCACCGCGACGGCGCCAACTTCTCCACCTCCTTCACCGTCCGGTCGATCCGTACCGTCCGTACGCCGGACCTCCCCGGTGCGCACCAGCTCACCGTCGACGCCGTGGACGAGCAGGCCGGGCTCGGCCTCGTGCTGGAGATCGAGCTGACCCCCTCCGGACTCGTACGGCAGCGTGCCACCGTCACCAACCGTGACACCGGCGAGCGCCCGTACGTCCTCGACGGTCTGCTGCTCACCCTCCCCGTGCCCGCCCACGCCACCGAACTCCTCGACCTCACGGGCCGGCATCTGCGTGAACGCAGCCCGCAGCGGCACGAGTTCACGCTCGGTACGCATCTCCGCGAGAACCGGCGGGGCCGCACGGGCACGGACGCGACGCTGCTGCATCTCGCGGGCGAGCGCGGCTTCGGTTTCCGTACGGGCCAGGTCTGGGGTCTGCATGTGGCGTGGAGCGGCAACCACCGCACCCTGGCCGAACGCACGCCCGCGGGTGTGTCCCTGCTCGGCGGCGGCGAGGCCCTGCTCTCGGGCGAAGTCCTGCTGGCGGGCGGCGAGTCGTACACGAGCCCGTGGATCGTCGGGTCGTACGGCCATGGGCTGGACGAGATGGCCGGGCGCTTCCACCGGCATCTGCGCGCCAGGACGTACCACCCGAGGCGGCCCCGGCCGGTCACCCTCAACACCTGGGAGGCCGTCTATTTCCAGCAGGACCTCGGTAGGCTCACCGCCCTGGCGGACGCCGCCGCCGAGGTGGGCGCCGAGCGGTTCGTCCTGGACGACGGGTGGTTCAAGGGCCGCCGGCACGACCGGGCCGGGCTCGGCGACTGGTACGTGGACGAGACCGTCTGGCCCGACGGGCTGCGTCCGCTGGTCGACCATGTCCGTTTCCTGGGGCTGGAGTTCGGGCTGTGGGTCGAGCCCGAGATGGTCAATCCCGACTCCGACCTCGCCCGCGCCCACCCCGAGTGGATCCTCGCGACGGGCGGGCGGCTCCCGCCGGAGTCCCGGCAGCAGCAGGTGCTCGACCTCGGCCACGCCGGTGCGTACGAGTATCTGCTGGAACGGCTCGACGCGCTGGTCTCCGAGTACGACATCGACTACCTCAAGTGGGATCACAACCGGGATCTCGTGGAGGCCGGACACAGTCCGAGGGGCGCCGCCGGGGTCCACGCGCAGACGTCCGCCACATACCGCCTCATGGACGAACTGCGCTCCCGGCACCCCGAGTTGGAGATCGAGTCCTGCTCGTCCGGGGGTGGCAGGATCGACCTCGGCATCCTGGAGCGCACCGACCGCGTCTGGACCAGCGACTGCATCGACGCCCTCGAACGCCAGCAGATCCAGCGCTGGACCGGGCTGTTGCTGCCGCCCGAGCTCCTCGGCGCCCATGTCGGCTCGCCCGTCGCCCACACCACGGGCCGCGCCCATACGCTCGGCTTCCGGGCAGGGACCGCGCTCTTCGGGCACTTCGGCATCGAGTGGGATCTCACCGCCGCCGACCCCGCCGAGCGCGCCGGGCTCGCCGAGTGGGTCGCCGCGTACAAGGAGCTCCGGCCGCTGCTGCACGCCGGCACGGTCGTCCACGGGGACCATCCCGATCCGGCGCTCTGGGTGCACGGCGTGGTGGCGCCCGACCGCTCGCGGGCGCTGTACGCCCTGGTCCAGACGGCCACGAGCGTGATGTCTCCGGCGGGCCCGGTCCGGCTGCCGGGACTCGACGCGGACGCCCGCTACCAGGTGCGGCCGCACCGGCCGGGTGACCGGACCGAGGGGCCCCACCGGTCCGACCCGCTCTGGTGGGAGCGCGCGGACGGGGTGGAGCTGACCGGGCGGATGCTGGCGGTCGCCGGGGTGCGGGCCCCGACGCTCTTCCCCGAACGCCTCGTGCTCGTGGAGGCGCGCCGACTCTGACCCCCTTGTCCCACCAATACCGAGATCATGCGAGGTTCAGGCACGTGAGCACCGACTCCCCCTCCCCCGAGCCCTGGTGGAAGTCCGCGGTCGTCTACCAGATTTATCCGCGCAGCTTCGCCGATTCCGACGGCGACGGCGTGGGGGACCTGCGCGGCATCATCGACCGGCTGGACCATCTCGCCGAACTGGGCGTGGACGTCCTGTGGCTGTCGCCGGTCTATCCGTCGCCGCAGGACGACAACGGCTACGACATCAGCGACTACCAGGACATCGATCCGTCCTTCGGTACGCTCTCGGACTTCGACGATCTGCTCGCCGCCGTCCACGCCCGCTCCATGAAGCTGGTCATGGACCTCGTCGTCAACCACACCTCCGACGAGCACCCGTGGTTCATCGAGTCCCGGCGGGGACCGGACAGTCCCAAGCGCGACTGGTACTGGTGGCGGCCCGCCCGGGAGGGTGCGGTCCCCGGCACGCCGGGCGCCCAACCCAACAACTGGCGCTCGTTTTTCTCCGGCTCCGCCTGGGAGTACGACGAGCCGGGCGACGCGTACTATCTGCATCTCTTCTCCCGCAAGCAGCCCGACCTCAACTGGGAGAATCCGGAGGTCCGTTCGGCCGTCCACCGGATGATGAACTGGTGGCTCGACCGGGGCGTGGACGGCTTCCGGATGGACGTCATCAACCTCATCTCGAAGGACCCGGCGCTCCCCGACCGCACCCACCACGGCTCGGGGCCCCGGATCCATGAGTTCCTCCAGGAGATGCACCGCGAGGTCTTCGCCGGGCGTCCCGAACGGCTGCTCACCGTAGGTGAGATGCCGGGCGTCACCGTCGAGGAGGCGAGGCTGTTCACCGATCCGGCGCGCGCCGAGGTGGACATGGTGTTCCAGTTCGAGCACGTCGGACTCGACCACGGCGACGGCAAGTTCGACGTACGGCCGCTGAACCTGCTCGACCTCAAGGCGTCGCTCGGCCGCTGGCAGGACGGCCTCAGCGGGACGGGCTGGAACAGTCTCTACTGGAACAACCACGACCAGCCGCGTGTGGTCTCCCGCTTCGGCGACGACGGACCCGGCAACCGGGTCAGGTCCGCGACGATGCTGGCCACCGTCCTGCATCTGCACCGGGGCACGCCGTACGTCTACCAGGGGGAGGAACTGGGCATGACCAACGCCCCGTTCACCTCCGTCGACGACTTCCGCGACATCGAGTCGCTCAACCACTACGCGGAGGCCGTCGACCGGGGCACCGACCCGGTGCGTGTGCTCGCGGGGCTGCGGGCGATGGGGCGGGACAACGCCCGGACGCCGATGCAGTGGGACGCCTCCGAGCACGCGGGATTCACCACCGGTACCCCCTGGATCCCGGTCAACCCGAACCACACCGAGGTCAACGCACAAGCGGCGTACGCGGATCCGTCGTCGGTCTTCCACCACTACCGCAGGCTGATCGCACTGCGGCACGCCGAACCGGTGGTGGCGCACGGCGACTTCACCATGCTGCTGCCGGACGACCCGCGGGTGTACGCGTACACCCGACGGCTGGTGGAGGCGGACGGTACGGCGACCGAGTTGCTGGTCCTCGGCAACTTCACCGGCGACACGGCCGAGGTCGACCTGCCGGACGACGGCTGGCGCGACGCCGTTGCGCTGATCGGCAACGTCCCCGACACCGAGCCACTGGGCACGACGGTCACGCTCGCGCCGTGGGAGGCGAGGGTCCACCGCCGCCACCGTCCGGCCTGAACCACGGCCCCCGGACGATGAGTTGGCCCCGGGGGACGGATCCCCCGGGGCCAACTCGCCATCGCACCTGCGGTGTCGCCTACCGGCCGGTCAGCGGCCGATCGTGAAGGTGTCGATGTCGAACAGGGCGCCGCCGCCACCGGTGAAGGTGAGGAACAGCGGACCGGACGGTGTGCCCGTCAGGGTGGTGGACACGTTCCGGAAGGTCTCCCAGCCGCCGGTGTTCGGCACCGCGACCGAGCCGACGACCGGTCCGGTCGCCGAGCCCGAGCGGATCTGGACGGTGCCTCCCGCGCCCGCCGACGAGACCCTCGCCGCGAAGGTCTTCGCGCCGGTGAGCGACGCCTGGGAGTAGCCCGCCCAGTCGCCGTTCTCGATGTGGCCGAGGGTGCGGCCGCCGCTCGCCGGAGCGTGGTCGGCGGGCTGGACGCCCTGGCCGGAGGTGTAGGACTCCCCTTCGTAGGTGGTGGTCGGAGGCGGGTTGGTGCCGCCCAGTTCCTTGATCCTGATGTTGCGGAAGGACACGTCGTCACCGGTGCCGTGGTTCTGGATCCCGATGTGCCCCTGCTGGAGGGAGCGCACCGGGTCGGTGTTGGTGAAGTCGTTGATCCGTACGCCGTTGAGGAAGACCTGGAGCCTCTCCCCCTCCACCCGGATCTCGTACGTGTTCCAACTCCCCGGCGGATTCAGGGCGTTGTCCCGGGCCGCGATGTCCGCCGCCTTGAAGCCGTAGACGGACCCGGTGGTCCGGTCGGCCGCGTCGGTGGAGTCGATCTGGATCTCGTAGCCCTGGTTCACCGATGTGTTGACGTCGTCGGAGGCCGGGAAGCCCACGAAGACACCGGAGTTGTCGTCGCCGGCCATGCGCCAGTCCAGCTTGAGGGAGTACGAGGCGTACTCCTTCGCCCGGTACCAGTACAGACCCATGCCGCCCTGCGCGTTCAGCGTGGCGTCGGTGTTGGTGAAGCTGCCCGGTCCGGCCTGGGACCAGCCGGTGGTCGAGCCGTTGTAGAGCGGGGTGTAGCCGGTCTCCGCGCGGCAGTCGGCCTTGGCGAAGCCCGCCGCGTAGCGGATGCCGCCGAGCAGCAGCGACCGGAACGCGGGGTCGGCGTACGACTCCTGGGTGTGGCCGAGTCCGGTGTAGAAGGACCGGCCGTTGCCCTGCGGGTGGCACCAGGTGATCGGGTGGTCGCCGCTCATCTCCCCACCGCTGTAGGTGGATTCGTCCAGGCTCTGGAGCACCCGGACCTGCGGGCGGGGATTGGTGCGGTAGTTGTACCACTCGTCGGTACGGGACCAGGTCTGGCCGAGGTGCGAGGTGGCCGCGTGGGACCGGTCCTCGTTCTTCACCGTGGCCCGCTGGATCGCCGGGTGGCTCTTGAACCAGGCGCCGACGAGCTGCTGGTACTGCGGCCACTCGTACTCGGTGTCGGCGGCGGCGTGGATGCCGAAGTACCCGCCGCCCCCGTCCACATACCCCTGGAGCGCCGACTGCTGGCTGGTGTTCAGGACGTCTCCCGTGGTGGAGAGGAAGACGACGGCCTTGAAGTTGGCCAGGTTCGAGGTGGTGAAGGCGTTGCTGTCCTCGGTGGCGGTGACGGTGAAGTTGTTGGCCGCGCCGAGGTCGCGGATGGTCTGGGTACCGACCGGAATGGAGTCGTGCCGGAAGCCGGCCGTCTTGGAGAAGACGAGGACCCGGTAGGCGGGGTCGGCGGCCTGGGCCGCCGTGGCCGGTGCCAGGAGTGACGCGGCGAGGCCGAGGGTGAGTGCGAAGGCCGCCGCGGCGGTCTTCGGCAGGGTGCGGAGCTGACGGAGCATCACTGTCTCCTTGACTCGCGTCACTTGGTGAGGGTGAGGGTGTCGATGTCGAAGAGCGCCCCGGACCCACCGGTGAAGGTGAGGAACAGCGCCCCGGACGATCCGGTGCCGGTCAGCGCGGTGGAGACGTTCTGGAAGGTCTCCCAGCCGCCGGTGTTGGGTACGGCCACGCTGCCGAGGACGGCTCCGGTGGCCGATCCCGACCGGATGGTGATGGTGCCGCCGGCTCCGGCCGAGGAGATCTTCGCGGAGAAGGTCTTGGCCCCGGCCGTCGGGACGGAGGCGTAACCCGCCCAGTCACCGCTCTCGATGTGGCCGAGCGTCCTGCCGCCGCTCGCCGGGGCGTGGTCGGCCGCCTGGACGCCCTGCCCCGAGCTGAACGACTCGCCCTCGACGGTCTGGCTCGACCCGCCGGTGCCGGTGGCGAAGGTGAAGGCGTCCACGTCGAAGAGGTTGCCCTGCCCGGTCACGCCCTTGAAGACGAGGAACAACTCCGTTGTCGCGGCGGGGGCGTTGGTGATGTTCCCCGAGACGTCGACGAAGTTCTCCCAGCCGCCGGTGGGTGCCACGGCCACCGAGCCGAGCAGTGTGCCGGTCGCGGACCCGGCCCGTACCTCCAGGGTGCCGCCGACGCCGCCGGAGGCGACCCGGGCGGTGAACCTGTTGGCGTTGGCCAGGTTGTAGGGCTTGAAGGAGATCCAG
Source organism: Streptomyces camponoticapitis (assembly GCF_014646115.1). Classification (GTDB taxonomy): domain Bacteria; phylum Actinomycetota; class Actinomycetes; order Streptomycetales; family Streptomycetaceae; genus Streptomyces; species Streptomyces camponoticapitis. The sequence goes on from NZ_BMMV01000006.1 coordinate 200,589, forward strand.
TCGTTGTTGTCGGTGAAGCCGACGGTGCTGCCGCCCTCGGCGTTGGCGTGCGCCGCGACCTGGATGCCGCCGGACTGGGCGGAGAAGTGCTCACCCTGGCGGTGCCGGGGCTGGAGGATTCGGGCGCTGTGCGTGGTGAGCCCGGCGCCGTCGGTGTACTCGGCGTCGAAGACGCCGTAGATGTTGGCCGCGCTGTCGTGCTCACCGTCGGCGGGCACGTTGAGGTTGCCGGAGCAGCCGGTGGCCTGGGTGATCTGGTGCCGGTGCTCGTCGTGGCCGAGCAGATAGGTGACCTTGACCTTGGAGCAGTCGATGGTCCCGTCCTCCGGGTCGCTGACGGTGACCTGGAAGGGCACGGTGTCACCGAAGGAGAACAGCTGGCCGTCCTTGGGTGTCTGGAGGGTCACGGTCGGCGCTGTGTTGCCCGCCGTGACGACCAGACTCGCGGTGCCGGTCAGCCCTTCGGGGTCGCGCACCGTGAGCGTCGGCCGGAAGGTGCCGTTGGTGGTGTAGGTGTGGCTCGGGTTGGCGGCCGTGGACGTGGTGCCGTCGCCGAAGTTCCACGAGTAGGTGAGGGCCTTGCCCTCGGGGTCGGAGCTGCCGGCCGAGGAGAACGCGACGGTCAGCGGGGTGGGTCCGGACACCTTGTCGGCCGCCGCCTTGGCGACCGGGTTGCGGTTGGCGGCGCCGACGTACTCGACGCGGTACAGCGCCTGGTTGTTGCCGCCGGTGCCGTAGTCGAGGACGTACAGCGCGCCGTCCGGGCCGAATGCCTGGTCCATCACCTGGGTGCCGGTCCACGGGAAGGCCTCGATGACGCCGGGCGTACCGTCGGCCTTGACCTCGATGGCCTTGATCCACTTACGGCCGTACTCACCGGCGAAGAAGCGGCCGTCGAGCGACTGCGGGAACTTCACATTCGAGTTGAGATTGGCGTTGTAGCGGTAGACGGGGCCGCCCATGGGCGACTCGGAGCCGCCGCCGAACTCGGGCGGGGAGCCCGCGTCGCCGCCGTACTTGATCCAGCTCGACTTGGCGGCGGGCAGGGTCGGCAGGCCGGTGTTGCGGAACGAGTTGTTCGCGGGAGCGGCGCAGTTGTACTTGGCGGCGGAGGGGCCGCTGGGGAAGGTGAACTCGCTGTACGTCTCGTTGGCGGTGTTCGTGCCGGTGCAGTACGGCCAGCCGTAGTTGCCCGGACCGGTGATGCGGTTGAACTCGACCTGGCCGCTGGGACCGCGGCTCGCGTTGGTGACGCCCGCGTCGGGACCGTAGTCGCCGAGGTAGACGATGCCGGTGGCCTTGTCGACGGACATCCGGAACGGGTTGCGGAAGCCCATCGCGTAGATCTCGGGACGGGTCCGGGCGGTACCGGGCGCGAAGAGGTTGCCGGAGGGCACGGTGTAGCCGCCGGCCGCGGTCGGCTTGATCCTCAGGACCTTGCCACGCAGGTCGTTGGTGTTGCCCGAGGAGCGCTGGGCGTCGAACTGCGGGTTACGGTCACCGCGTTCGTCGATCGGCGAATAACCCGAGGACTCGAACGGGTTCGTGTCGTCGCCCGTCGTCAGGTAGAGGTTCCCGGCCGCGTCGAAGTCGATGTCACCGCCGACGTGGCAGCACTGGCCACGGTCGTTGGGGACTTCGAGTACGACCTTCTCGCTGGCCAGGTCGAGCGTGTTGTCGGCCTTGAGCGTGAAGCGGGAGAGGTTGAGGTGGCCCTTCCACGGCTCGAAGGCCGCGGCGTTGCCGGTGACCGGCGCGTCGCCGCCCGGGGTGCTGAGCTTGGGCGAGTAGTACAGGTACAGATACCGGTTGGTCTGGAAGTTCGGGTCGGCGGCTATCCCCTGGAGGCCCTCCTCGTCATGGGTGTAGACGTCCAGCTTGCCTGCCGACTTCGTGTTGCCCGCGGGGTCCGTGTAGCGGACCGTTCCGTCCCTCGCCGTGTGCACGACGGCCCGGTCGGGCAGGACGGCGAGTGACATCGCCTCGCCCAGCTCGGCTGACCCGAGCGCGAGTTGTACCTGCTGGTAGTCGCCGGCCGGAATGGCGGCGGGTGCTGCCTCGTGGCCGGGGTGGCCCGGGTGGGCGGCGGCGGTGGGGACGCTGATCGCGCCGCCACCCACCACCAGACCCAGTACCGCGAGCCACCTCAGCCACTTCTGTCTCGGGCGCGGCCGTCCTGAGAGTCCTGACATCGAGCTTCCTTCCTTACCTGATCATGGGGGGTGAGGCAGGCGGAAGCGCGGGCGAGCGCGCCACCGTGTCTCACTCAGGGAGGAACCTGCGGTCCGGGTGATGTCCCGTCACCCGGAAAGCAGCCGTACTGATCCGTGCAGGGGCATGTGATGCGTCACCGAACATTCGCGGGAAACCCGCGAGAGTTCCGCATGCTGGCAACGGGCCCCTAATTTGTCAAGGGTCTATCCAAATTGCCGTGGACTGCCGTCGCGCCGACGGGCGGTGAAGAGCGGCCCGGCGGGGGAATCGCGGCTACTGACACTCACCGAGGATTGCGTTCGCACACTGAACAAATGCCACAGGGGCGGCAGGCGACCAGCCGGCATGACGGCGGCTCCTGAGGACAGCCTCAGTGTCGCGGTGGAGGTGGCTACACCCCACGATGTGCCGTCCAGCCCCCCTGATCTCAGGGCCCCGAGGGATCAAGCTCGTTTCATCGGCCGGGACTTGGCCGGGGGGGGCCGCGTACAAGGAGGGATTCAACCATGAGCCGCGAGATGACCGCCGCAGCCACCGAGTCCGAGACCGGGACCGGCACCGGCACCGGCACCGGCACCGAGAGGACGGCCCTGACCTGGCCGCGTACCGGCACCGTCGTCACGGGCGGTGGGAGACAGGGTCGCCGCGTCGTCGTGGCCGCACTGCCGGCGCCCGCGCTCTTCGCCGCCGGCCCGGTCGCCGCCGCGCGCAAGGCCCGCGCCGGCGGCGTACAGCACCAACTGGTCCTGCCGGCCGAGCGGGACGGGGAGCCCGGCGCCCTCGCCCACGTCGACGTCCGCGCCCGCACGGCGGGAACGGCGGAGCGCGGGACGGACCGGCCGACGGTCGACGCCGACGCACGCTTCCGACTTGCCGACGGCACCAAGGCGTTCACGGTCGCGGCCGTGATGCGACTGGTGGCGGACGGCAAGGTACGGCTCGACTCACCCGCCCGGCGCCATGTCCCGCGACTGGCGGAACACCCGGTCACCGTAAGGGAGTTGCTGAGGCAGCGGAGCGGACTGCCCGACTACACCAAGCTGATCGACCGGTCGGGAGGCCCGTACACGGACGAGGCCCTCCTCGCGCTGGTGCTGGCCGCGGACCAGGACTTCGAACCGGGCGCCGACTGGGGGTACTCCCACACCAACCACCTCGTCCTGGGCCTGCTGATCAGCAACACGTCCGGCGAGGACTGCCGCACCCACATCGAGCGGACCGTGCTCCGCCCCCTCGGCCTGAAGAACACCTACTGGCCCGCGCCCGGCGAGCGGCCCGGTCACGAGTTCGGCCCCTCCGGCGGCCTGGTGTCCACACCGGAAGACCTCAACGCCTTCTGGGAAGGGCTCTTCGACGGCCGGCTGCTGCCGGGCTGGGCGGTGCGGGAGATGACGAACGACACGACGCACCTCCGCGGACGGGACGTCTGTCCGCGGGACAGCCGTTACGGGTACGGGGGCGGGTCCCCGGCCTAGGGGGTGTATCTCGTCGCCGGGCGGTCGTTCGGATCGGGCGGCGCCGCTCCCGTGCGGGAGCGGCGCCGCCCGGCATCCGGTGGAACACTCCCGCCGTCAGCCGGCCCAGGGATTGTCGACGGACCAGGTCGTGTCCTCCGTGAACGCGGCCGGGTTGTCCCAGGCACGCGCACCGCCCCGAGTCGCCATCCACACCTCCGAGTTGATGTGCCGGAGATAGGCGCCCGCCATGTTGTAAGCGGCCAGCCGCACTCCCCCGGCGGCGGGCAGCGCGCAGAACGTGGCGTCGGCGCGGAAGAGCGCCGAGCCGTCGCCCGCCTCCTTGTACACGCGGAAGTCGCGGTGCCGCAGATACTGTCCGGGGTAGTTGCGGGACTCGAAGGAGTAGCAGCCGCTGCCCGCGAGACCGGGGACGATCTTCCAGGTGGCGTCGTTCTTCAGCAGGGCGTCGCTGTTCGCGTCGACGGGCGCGGTGAACGTGAGCCCGTCCTGGTGGCGAAGGTACTTGCCGGTGTGACCGGGCGTCGTCACCCGGAGCGACTTGTTCTGGCCGGTGGGCAGCGTCACCGGGGGCGGCGGGTTGCGTGAGGCCTCGACGAGCGCGAGGTTGGCGGCCCGGAGCCGGGCCGCGTCGACCTTGACCACCTGCCGGTCGTACGTGAGCAGGCCGTTGGCCTCGTTCTCGACATCGGTGATCTCGGTGTAGACGGACGCGGACAGTCCGCTCGGCATCTGATTCTCGCGGATGGTGTCGATCAGCCCGACGAGACGGTTGTCGAGCGCGGCGGCGCTCGCCTGGTCCTCGTAGCTGAAACCGCCGCCGGGGTACCACTCGTGTCCGGGCACCTTCCAGCCCAGCCCGCCGAACTCGCCGAGGACGGCCGCGCGCGTGGCCGTCGGTGTCGTGGTGCCTGGCCCGACATAGACGTGGTTGTCGATGACGTCGCCGTTCCCGCCGTCGACGGAGCCGCAGCAGTTCACGCCGCTCATATTGTTGACGAGGCGGGACGGGTCGTACGCCTTGACCTCGTTCGCGATGCGGGCCTGGTCGTACTGGCCCCAGCCCTCGTTCTGATTGACCCACATGACCAGTGAGGGCGAACTGCGGTGCTGGTCGATGATCCGGTCGTACTCCGCCTCCCACTGCACACGCGCGGCGCTGTCCGGTGTCCGGGTGTCCATTGACGGCATGTCCTGCCACACCAGCAGACCGAGCCGGTCCGCCCAGTAGAACCAGCGCTGCGGCTCCACCTTGATGTGTTTGCGGACCATGTTGAAACCGAGGTCCTTGTGCTTCTGGAGGTCGTACCGCAACGCCTCGTCGCTGGGCGCGGTGTAGATGCCGTCCGGCCAGTAGCCCTGGTCGAGCGTGCCGGTCTGGAAGACGAACTCGCCGTTGAGGAGCGGGCGTTGGACGCCGCCGACCTTGCCGACGGAGATGGAGCGCATCCCGGCGTAGCTGCCGACCGAGTCGACGGTCGTGCCGCCCGTACCCGACAGCAGATCGGCCTTCACGTCGTACAGGAACGGATCCTCAGGGGTCCACAGACGCGGGTTCGGGATCGCCACCGAGAACTGGCTGTTCACCGGGCCGGTGGCGGCGGCCACGGTCGTACCGCCGGAGGAGACCGTCACTCTGGCGGTCCCGCCGGTGGTGCCGGCGCCGCGGACGGTCACCTTCAGCGTGCTGTCGGAGAGGCTGGGCACCATGTCGAGCCGGGTGATGTGCGTGGACGCGGTGGGCTCCAGCCAGACGGTCTGCCAGATGCCGGACGCCGCGGTGTAGAAGATGCCTCCGCCGGGGTGCGGCGTGACGTCGTTGATCCGCTGCTTGCCGACGGCCTGGCCGCCGGTCTGGGAGGGGTCGAAGACGGAGACGACCACGGTGTTCGTGCCCGCCGTCAGCAGCGGAGTGATGTCGTAGGTGAAGGCGTCGAAGCCCCCGCTGTGGGCGGCGCCGGCCTGTCGGCCGTTGACCCAGACCGTGGTCTGCCAGTCACTGGCCCCGAAGTTCAGCTGGACGCTGCGGCCACTCCAGCTCGCCGGCACGGTGAAGTTCCGCTTGTACCAGAGCTTGTCGCTCTGGGTGATCTTGCGCTGGATACCGGAGAGGGCCGACTCGGCGACGAACGGGACCCTGATCTGCTCGGGGAACGTGGCGGGCTGCCCCGCGTTCGCGCCGGTGACCGCGAAGTCCCAGATGCCGTTGAGGTTGGCCCAGTCGGGGCGGGTGAGCTGGGGGCGCGGATACTCCGGCAGCGGGTTGTCGACCGGAACCTGATTCGTCCACGGGGTGGTCATCGGGGACGGCTTGGGCTGCCAGGCGGCGGGCTTCGCCTCGGCGGGGCCGGCCGCCATCACCAGGCTCGCGCACAGGAGCAGCAGGGCGCCGAGCCAGGCGGTCGCGCGGTTCCGGGGACTTCCGGCATTCCTGGGACTCCTGACGGTGGCGGTGCGGGGAGCCGTGGGGGTGGGGCGTGGCAGCGGGGCGTACGGGTCGTACGAGGCATGCATGGTCGATTGCCCTCCTCGGTCATACGGGCGAGGACGGTGCTGATGCGGCCCGTAGGCATCTTTTACATCGTTGGAAGAAGGCTGTACACCCTCCCCGCAGGCCCGGTTCCGCCGGGCGGCGAGGCGCTGCGGCAGGCGTGATGATGGCACTGCCTCAGGGCGCCGTCCGGGCGGCGGGCGGTGCCGTCGGCGTACGCGCCGGCCAACCCGGTCACACCAACCCAGTCACAAGGAGGACCACACATGAGCGTCAGCCCCGAAGACCCGACGGTCGCCGCGTTCGTCTCGGCGATCAACGCCGGCGATCGCGATGCCCTGTTCGCCCTTCTGACGCCGGACGCCACGATGTCCGACGACGGAAGCGAACGGGACCTCGCGGGCTGGGTGGACAAGGAGATCTTCTCCGTGGGCGGCCATATGGACGTCGAGACCGCCTCCGACGGGGGCCGCTCGCTGAAGGCTTCGTTCACGAACGCGACGTACGGCACCATGCGCACGCGCTGGGCCTTCACCGTCACCGACGGCCGTATCAGCCGCTTCGAGACGGGCCAGGCGTAGATCTCCTCCTGTGACTCCGTCGGCGGTCCCCCACGGTTCTCACCAGCCTCTACCGCGGTTCGGATCTGGCGGAACGATGAGTCCGGGCGGGTTTCCGAGTCACCACCGGCACAGGGCAGCTCTGCCGGCGAACCGCGAAGAGGAGAAACCGATGCGCCATCCGACACCCCACCCGGCGCTGAGCCGCCTGGACGTTCTCGTGGGCGAGTGGGACATGTGGGCGGCCGGGCACCGGGCGGGTCCGGTGCGGACCGAGTTCGCCTGGCTGGAGGGCGGCGCCTTCCTGGTCCAGCGCGCGGATCTGGGGCCCTCGACGGTGCTTCCGCCGGAGTGGGGAGCGAACGCGCCCTTCCCCACGAGCACGATCACCGGTTACGACGACACCGCCGACGAGTTCACGACGCTGTACGCCGACGGCCGGGGCGTCGCGCGTGTCTACCGTACGAGCCTGACCGCAGGCGTCTGGAAGCAGTGGCGTGCGGCGCCGGGCTTCCACCAGCGATTCACCGGCACCTTCGACGAGGCCGGCGAAACGATCAGCGGCGGCTGGGAGCGATCGGAGGACGGTGAGTTCTGGGCGTCCGACTTCGACGTGACGTACGTCCGGCCCGGCGTCCGTCCGCCGTCGCCGTCGTTGTCGTCGAACGGGCCGGTATAGGCAGTCCGGTGCGGGACGGCGGGGAACGCGCGAGCACCGTCAGGCGCCGAGTCGGTGGCCCGTCGTCGCGTCGACATGGGCCGGGATCTCGTCGTGCCGGTCGCCGACCGTCGACGTCCCGGAGGGCTCGAACATCATGATCGCGGTGCGGGAGGCGGCGTACGGCTTGTGCTCCGTGCCACGGGGGACGGTGAACACCGCTCCCCGGGGCAGCACGACCGTGCGCTCTCCCGCGGGCTCACGCAACGCGATGTGGAGCTCCCCTTCGAGTACCAGGAAGAACTCGTCGGTGTCCTCGTGGACGTGCCAGACATGCTCGCCCTCTACCTTGGCGACGCGCACGTCGTAGTCGTTGACCCGCGTCACGATACGAGGGCTCCACAGGGCGTCGAAGGAGGTCAGCGCCTTGTCGAGGGAGATGGGCCGGCCGGTTCGATCGTTCATGCGCCCATGCTCGCCGGTTCCGCTCGGCCGGCGTGAGTGCTAGCAATCTCATATGGCGCAAGAATCCTCGCAGGGCTCGCCCCCTAGCTCGGGCCCGGGCTCGGACGTCCCTCGACGCACCCACCGGGTCGTGGTGATCGTGGACGAGAACTCGAACCCCTTCGAACTCGGCTGCGCGACCGAGATCTTCGGTCTGCGCAGGCCCGAGATCGGCCGTGACCTCTACGACTTCCGCCTCTGCTCCCCCGAGCCGGACACCCTGATGCGAGACGGATTCTTCACGCTCACGGGCGTCGCCGAGCTGGCGGTGGCCGACACGGCGGACACTTTGATCGTCCCCAACCGGCCCGATGTCGAGGTGCCCCGCCGCGCTGCCGTGCTGGACGCCGTCCGGCGGGCCCACACGCGCGGGGCGCGCCTTGTCGGCTTCTGCAGCGGCGCCTTCACTCTGGCGGAGGCGGGGGTCCTCGACGGGCGCAGGGCCACGGCGCACTGGCAGTGGGCCGACTCCTTCCGGGCCCGCTTCCCCTCCGTATCACTCGAATCGGATGTGCTGTTCGTGGACGACGGGGACATCCTCACGGCGGCGGGAAGCGCCGCCGCGCTCGACCTCGGACTCCATGTGGTCCGCCGTGACCACGGCGCCGAGGTCGCCAACTCCGTGAGCCGCCGGCTGGTCTTCGCGGCGCACCGGGACGGCGGGCAGCGGCAGTTCGTGGAGCGCCCGGTGCCCGATCTGCCGGACGAGTCGCTGGCACCCGTGCTCGCCTGGGCGCAGGAGCGGCTGGACTCCCCGCTCGCGGTGGCCGACCTCGCGGCGCGCGCGTCGGTCAGCGCCGCGACACTGCACCGCCGCTTCCAGGCCCAACTGGGCACGACACCGCTGGCGTGGCTCACCGGTGAACGGGTCGCCCTGGCCTGCCGGTTGATCGAACGGGGCGAGTCACGCTTCGAGCTGGTCGCGCGGCGAAGCGGCCTCGGCACGGCCACGAACCTGCGGACGCTCATCCGCCGCGAGACCGGCCTCACGCCGTCTGCCTACCGGCGCCGCTTCGGCCCCGGCCCCACCTGACACCGCCGGTCCGGGGCAGCGGACCCGACCGCCCGATGCCCTCCGCGTCACCGCCCCGCGGCGGCGGCGCTGTCACCGCCGGCCCCATCGGCCCCATCGGCGGCGCTGTCACTGTCGTCGAGAAGCTCCGCGATCAGCTCCGCGAACTCGTCGGGCGAGGCTATGCGCGTACCGAGCTGTTCGGCCTTCTCCCGCTTGGATCCGGCGTTCTCCCCCGCGACCAGCAGGGACGTGCGCTTGGAGACGCTGGAGGAGGACTTGCCGCCCGCCCGCTCGATCAGTTCGTTCACCTGGTTGCGCGAAAGCTTCTCCAGAGGGCCAGTCATCGCGCCCGTGACGACCACGGTCATACCGTCCAACGGGCCGCCCGGCGCGGCGACTTCACCGTCCTCGGAAGCCGCCGGATCGTCGGACGGGGGCGTGGCGCCGGGCTCGATCATGTTGACCCCGGCGGCGCGCAGCTTCTCGACGAGGCCGGCCAGCTCGGCCAGCTCCGCCACGATCGTCGGGGCCTTCTCCACCCCGATCCCGTCGACACGCTGCATCGCCGCCTCGTCCGCGGCGCACAACAGCTCCATCGAGGCGAAGTGCCGTGCGATCCGGCGGGACATGGAGCGGCCGGTGCCGCGCACCCCGAGGGCGGCCAGTACGCGGGACAGCGGCTGCCCCTTGGCCCGCTCGATCGCGGCCAGGAGATTGTCCGTGCTGGTCTCCCCCATCCGGTCGAGGCCGAGGATCTGCTCACGGGTGAGGGTGAACAGATCGCCGATGTCCGCGATGAGACCGGAGTCGACGAGCTGGACGACACGGGTCGCGCCCAGCCCCTCGATGTCGAACTGATCGCGTCCGGCGGCGTACGAGATGGAGGCGACGACATGGCAGTTACGGCCCCGGACACAGCGCCACCGCTGCTCCGAGGTGTCGATCTCCGAGCCGCACTGGGGGCACACCTCGGGGAAGACGATGGCCTTCTCGTCGCCGGTGCGCAGGTGTGCCACGGGCGCCTCGACCCGGGGGATGATGTCGCCCGCCTTGTACACCATCACGTGGTCGCCGATCCGCAGGTCACGGCGGGTGATGTCGTTCGGGTTGTGGAGGGTGGCGTAGGCGACGGTCGATCCGTCTATCTCGACCGGCTCCAGGACGGCTCGGGGCGCGATGGTGCCCGTCCGGCCGACGTTCCACTCCACGTCCAGCAGCCGTGTCACCTTCTCGACCGCCGGAAGCTTCCAGGCGATCGCCCAGCGGGGCGCGCGGGAGCCCGATCCGGCGGCCAGCTGGTCCGCCGCGGCGTCGGCCTTGATGACGATGCCGTCGATACCGAACGGCAGCTCCGCCCGGAGCGCCGCGATCTCCTCCACGCGGACGCGCACGGCCTCGGCGTCGGTCACCGTCCTGGGCGGAACGGTGGTGCCGGCCGTCGTGTGCACGCCCAGACCCGCCACATACGTGAGCACCTCGCCGTGTGGCAGCGCGGCCAACGAGGCGGCCAGGTCGGCACCGGTATCGGAGATGGGCAGGGCCGCGTACGCGAAGAACGTCATCTCCACCTGGTACGGACGGTCCTTGGCTCTGACGCTGCCGGCAGCGGCACTGCGCGGGTTCGCGAACGGCGTCCCGCCGTGGCTCGTGCGGAGCGTGTTGGCCTGTTCGAACTGGTCGGTGGTCATCAGGACCTCACCGCGCACTTCGAGCGTGACAGGCTCCGTGAGGCGGTCGGGCAGACCCATGATCATCCCGATGGCGTGCGAGACGTCCTCGCCCGCGAGCCCGTCCCCGCGCGTGATGAGCCGGGCCAGCCGGCCCTCCTCGTACCTGGCGGCGACGGCCAGGCCGTCCAGCTTCGGCTCGACGCTCCAGCGCTCGACCGGGCGCCCGATCCGGCGCTCCACCGACGCGGCCCAGACGGTGAACTCGTCACCACCGAAAACATTGTCCAGGGACAGCATCGGCACCGTGTGCGGTACGTCCCCGACGACCGCGCCGCCCGCCACCTTCCCGCTGGGCGAGTCGGCGGAGATCTCGTCCGGGTGAGCGGCCTCGTAGGCCGCTATGCCCCGCGCCAGACGGTCGTAGGCGTCGTCGTCGAGGGCGCTCTCGCCCGTCGCGTAGTAGGCGGCGGCGGCCTTCGTCGCGGTCTCCACCGCGACGGCGTAGGCGGCTGCGTCGACAAGTACGGCTGCGGGTGTCGTCATGTCTCACATCTTGCCGCCCACCACTGACAGTGCCCCTGCCCGAGCTGTGGGCAGGGGCCTGACCAGGCGCTTTGCCAGTGGTGGACGCCGAGTGCGCGGTCAGCCGGCGAGTCCGCCGAGGAGGTCCCAGGTGCGCCGCCGGTCGGCGTCCCCCGCGATCTCCGTGCCCGCGAACACGACCTCCGTCGCCCCGGCGTCCCGGTAGCGGCGCACCTCGGCCGCCACCGTCCGTTCGTCGCCTATCACGGCGACGTCGACGGCGCGTTCGCCGCCGGAGAGCTCGATGGCACGCGCGTAGGACGGGATCTGCTCGTAGAAGGCGAGCGCGTCGGTGGCCGTCTCGCGTACGGCGTCGACGTCGTCCGTGACCACACCGTGCACGAGCGCGACGATCCGGGGCGCGGGGCGGCCGGCGGCCTCCGCCGCCGCGGTGACGGTGGGCACGATGTGCTCGGCCAGCGCACGCGGCCCGGCGAGGTACGGCAGGATCCCGTCCGCCAGTTCCCCGGTGGCGCGGAGCGCCTGGGGGCCCATCGCGGCGACCAGCACGGGCACACCGGAGTCGGCTCCCGGCACCCGCGCCGGCATGGGGGTGTGGGCGCTGAGCAGCTCGCCCTCGAAGTCGGCGCTGCCGGTCTCGGTCAACTGCCGCAGGACGGTGAGGAATTCACGCAGCCGCGCGACGGGGCGTTCGAACGGGATGCCGAAGCCGCCCTCGGTGAGAAACCTGGTGCCGAGCGCGAGCCCGAGATGGTAGCGGCCGTGCGTGGCCGCCTGCGCGGTCAGCGCCTGGCTCGACACGATCAGCGGGTGCCGTCCGAATACGGGGATCGCGGACGTACCCACCTGGAGGTCCGGTACCTCACGTCCCACGATCGCGGCGAGTTGCGGCGAGTCGGCGCCGAAGGTCTGGCCGAACCAGGCGGACCGCAGTCCCGCCGCCGCGGCCTCCTGGGCGAGCGTTACGGTGGCGTCGATCTGGTTGTCGGGATCCGTCGCGTTGAGTGCTACTCCCACAGTCATGTCCCCGAGAACCCGCGCCCGCCGGTCGTCCATTCCGCTCTTGTGTGACGGCTGTGTGTCAACTCGCCCTGGGCGAACGGGTTTCGGCCAGGCGACGGGCGAGCGGGAACCTCAGTGAGCGATGGAGTCGATCAACTCGCGCGCTCCCTGCCGGAGGAGTGCCACGGCCACGGACGTGCCGAGGGTCGCCGGGTCGAGCGGGCCCGCCCACTCGTGCGCGTTGAGGACCGTCTTGCCGTCCGGGGTGAAGACCCGGGCGCGCAGGGAGAGGCCGCCACTGCGCTCCGCGTGCGCGAATCCGGCGATCGGGCTGTTGCAGTGCCCCTGGAGGACATGGAGGAACATCCGCTCCGCGGAGGCTTCCTTGTACGTGTCCGGGTCACCGAGCCCGGAGACCGCGTCGATGGTGTCGGTGTCGTCCTCGCGGCACTGGAGCGCGAGGATCCCGGCGCCGATGGGCGGGCACATGAGGTCCACCGGAAGGGCTTCGGTGATGACGTCGGTGCGCCCGATCCGCTCCAGACCCGCGACGGCCAGCAGCAGGGCGTCGGCCTCGCCGGCCGCGAGCTTCTCCAGCCGGCGGTTGGCGTTTCCACGCATCGGTACGCAGAGGAGGTGCGGGTGGGAGGCGGCGAGCTGGGCGACGCGCCGTACGGACGACGTACCGATCCTGGTGCCCGCGGGCAGCTCGTCGAGGGTGCGTCCGCCGGGGTGGACCAGGGCGTCGCGGATGTCGTCCCTCTTCAGGAAGGCGGCGAAGACCGTCCCGGCGGGCAGCGGCCGGTCGGCGGGCACGTCCTTCACGCAGTGCACCGCGAGGTCGGCCTGTCCGGCGAGGAGGGCGGCGTCGACCTCTTTGGTGAAGGCGCCCTTCCCCTCCACCAGCGAGAGATCGCCCATCCACTTGTCACCGGTCGTCTTGACCGGGACGACCTCGGTCGCGATGCCGGGGTGGAGCGCGGTCAGTTCGGCACGCACTCGCTCCACCTGTGCGAGCGCCATCGGCGAGTCGCGGGAGACGATGCGGATCAGTTCAGGGGTGGACATGGCGTTCACCCTAGAGCGTGGGGACAGCGCTCCGGGCACCCGCCCCGACCTCCATCACACCCGCGCGGAAGCCACGTTGACCGCTTCGGTCAGGTGTACGAGCGAGGTGGTCGCGCTCCGGCGCGTTCGCGGCTCCGCCACCCCGCCGGGCGTGCGCCGTAACGCTCCGCGGAGCGCTGTAAAGGCTCCATAAGCAGATGGCCGAATGTATGACTACGTCTCTTCGAAGTCCGCACACGGTGTCGGAGCGAGTGCGCCCGAGACCGCCGGTTACCCGTACAGGTGAGCTTGGCATCGCCGCGCATGGCGGCACTCCCCACACGGAATGAACTCAAAGTTGCCAACGTCACCCTGAGTGACCATCCTTGCCGTGGGAGTGCTGTGATGACCGGCGTTGACTCAGTACAGACCTGCCCCTTCCGCCATGACGAGGCCCTGGAACCCGACCCCTTCATGACCCGGATGCGTGTCGAGGCACCCGTCGCCCGTGTGCGTATGCCGTACGGCGAGGGCGAATGCTGGCTGGTGACCCGGTACGAGGACGTGAAAACCGTCACCTCGGACCGCCGCTTCAGCAGAGCCGCCCTGATCGGGCGGGACTTCCCCCGGATCACTCCGGCGCCCATCGCGCAGTCCGAGTCGATCAACCTGATGGACCCGCCCGCGCTCAACAGGGTGCGCAGGCTGATCACCAAGGCCTTCACCACCCCGCAGGTGGAGGCGCTGCGCCCATGGACCCAGCGGACCGTGGACACTCTGCTGGACACCATGGAGAAGAGCGGCGCTCCGGCCGACATCGCCGACCACCTCGCGGACCGGCTGCCGCTGATGACGATCTGCGAGCTGCTGGACGTCCCCGAGGCGGACCGTCCCCAACTGCGGCAGCGCGCCATGGACATGATGTCCATGAACGCGGCCGACCGGAGTTCGGCGGTCGAGGCGAAGGCATGGCTGCGGGCCTACTTCTCCGAGCTGACGGCGGAGCGGCGGCGGGCGCCCGGCGATGACCTGATCAGCGGCCTGGCCACCGCCCGCATCGGCGAGGAGATGCTCGACGCGGACGAACTCGCCGTGCTGGCGATGCTCCTGGTGATCACCGGTCACGACACCACCACGTACAACATCAGCAACATCGTCTACACGCTGCTGACCCGGCCCGAGCACGCGGCCGAGCTGCGCGCCCGGCCCGAACTGCTCCCGCGGGCACTTGAGGAGCTGCTGCGTCACATCCCCTTCCGCCAGGGCGTCGGCATCCCCCGAGTGGCGACGGAGGACGTCGAGTTCGACGGTGTGGTCATCAAGGCCGGCGACACGGTGCACGTGTCCTACCTGACGGCCAACCGTGACGAACTCGCCTACGACCGGCCGGACGAGCTGGACTTCCACCGCGAGAACCCCGCCGTGCACATGACCTTCGGGTACGGCAGCCACCACTGCCTGGGCGCCCACCTGGCGCGCATGGTGCTCCAAGTCGCCATCGGCACACTGCTCACCCGTTTCCCCGACCTTCGTCTGGCCGTCCCGGCGGAGGAGGTGCGGTGGAACACCGTCTCGATCTGGCGATACCCGCTCGCCCTGCCGGTCACCTGGTAAGGAGCTGATCATGGCAACTCTGTGCAGGCCCGCCATCGCCGTCCCCGAGCACGTCATCACCCTGGAACAGACCGTGGAACTGGCACGGGAGCTCCACCCCGACCACCCCCAACTCGAACTCGCCGTGCGGCTCATCAGCAACACCGGTGTCCGGACAAGACGTCTGGTGCAGCCCATCGAGACGACACTCAAGCATCCGGGCTTCACCACCCGTAACGCCGTCTACGAGGCCGAGGCGAAGACCCGGGTGCCGGAGGCGGTCGTCCGGGCCCTGGGCCACGCCGAACTGACGCCGCGGGACATCGACATGATCGTCTACGTGTCGTGCACGGGCTTCATGATGCCCTCGATGACCGCGTGGCTCATCAACAGCATGGGCTTCCGACCGGAGACCCGGCAGCTGCCGATCGCTCAACTGGGCTGCGCCGCGGGCGGTGCGGCCATCAACCGGGCGCACGACTTCTGCTCCGCGTACCCGCGGTCGAACGTGCTGATCGTGTCCTGCGAGTTCTGCTCGCTCTGCTATCAGCCGACGGACCTCGCGGTGGGCAATCTGCTCTCCAACGGTCTCTTCGGGGACGCCGTCGCCGCCGCGGTGGTACGCGGCGAGGGAGGCACCGGCGTACAACTGGAGCGCAACGGCTCCCATCTGGTGCCCGACACGGAGGACTGGATCTCCTACGCGGTCCGTGACACCGGATTCCACTTCATGCTCGACAAGCGGGTGCCCGGCACCATGTCCGTACTCGCGCCCGCCATGCGGGAGATGGCCGAGCCGCACGACTGGGACATCTCCGGACTGGACTTCTACATCGTGCACGCCGGAGGCCCCAGGATCCTGGACGACCTCTGCCAGTACCTCGACGTGGGGGCGGAGATGTTCCGCTACAGCAGAGCGACCCTCACCGAGCGCGGCAACATCGCGAGCGCCGTCATCTTCGACGCGCTGGACAGGTTCTTCGAGGACGGCGGCGCCGAGCACGGCGCGCGCGGGGTGATCGCCGGCTTCGGTCCCGGCATCACGGCCGAACTGACCCTCGGCACCTGGTCGGTGGGCGGCCGGGAGAGCGGACAGATCGAGCGGGAAGTGATCCTTCCCCCGCCGGTCCTGATGGCGGGCTCGGACGCGGCCGGCTGATCCGGGGCGGCATCCGGGCCGCCGCTCCCCTCAGGTGCCGGACGGGGACCTCCTCTCGTCCGGCACCTCCTCGCCCACGTCCCTGGACCATCCCGGCCCGCCCACGAAGGCGCCCCACTCTCCCGACTGGCCGTCCCTGTCGTGCGGCATCAACTCGATCTCGATGCGGTGCATGCTCTCGCGCGCCGCCGTCCCGCCCGCCTCGGCCGTGACGACGCCGATGTTCAGGCCGCCCCTCCCGGTGCCCTCGCGCCGCACCTGCACGGAGAACTCGACGTGCACCCGCTCCACCCGGAACTTGAGGCTTTTCTCGAGGCCGGCCTGTTGTGCCGCTTCCAGCTCCTCGCGGATCCGGCCGATCACCTCGGCGAGACCGACGGTCTCCTCGCCGTCGTGCCCGCCGCGTCCCCCACGTCCGCCCATTCCAGCCCTCTCGTTACCCAGTGGGGGTCAGTTGTCACACCCCGTGGTTATTGTTGAGCAGTATGAGGCAGCTGGAGTCCACATCCAACTCCCCGTCACAGGAGGGCCCTTGGCGGGTCCGGCTGGTCGAGGGGGAGAACAGCGCCGCCCCGCCGCTCGGTGCGGGCGTGCTGCTGCCGGGTGGGCTGGTGCTCACCTGCGCCCATGTGGTGCTGTACAAAACCCGCCGCGGGCCGGACGGTTCAGGGGGAGCGGGCCGGCGCGAGGATCCGCCCCGGCCGGTCGAGCGGCTGTACGCGGAATTCCCCGGCAGCTACGCGCAGCCACCCCTGCGGCTGCGGGCCGAGGTGCTTGCCGACCACCTCAGGCCGCCGACCTCGCACTTCAGCGCCGACATCGCACTGCTGAAGCTGGACTCCGTGCCTCCGGTGGAAACGGCCGTGCTGCACCGCCAGATCCCGGCTCTCAACGAACTGGTGCACTCCGTCGGCTATACGGACGAGCTGCCCGGCGGCGAGACCATCAACGCCCGCCTCATGGGGCGCGGCGGCCCGGCCCGGTATTCCGAGTGGGTCCAGCTCAATCCGGTCGACGAGTCGTTCGCGGTACGCCCCGGCTACAGCGGCGGCGGTGTGGTGCACACCGGCACGGGCGGGGTCATCGGCATCATGACGTACCGATACAAGGACCACCGGTTCTCGGTCGACTACGCCTACATGATCCCGACCGAGACGATCCTGCGGTATCTGTCGGTCCTGCGGCCCCGGTCGGCCGATCACCGGGACGAGTTGAAGGTGACGGGACGCGCGGCCCTGTCGCACACCATCCCCATCGATCCGCCCAGGAGCGGTTCGAGCCGCTCCGCCGCCCTGCGCCGCAAGGTGACCCACTGGCTCATCGACGCGACTCCGGCGACGGGCACGGCACCGGCCCCCGCCCCGGATCCGGTGTCCGGGGCAGACCCGGCGGCCGGCAGGCGCACGGCCACCGAACCGGTCGAGCTGGTCTTCGCCCGCGACGGCCGTCCCGACGACATCTCGGCGATCTACGCGACGCTCAATCTCGCCGACCGGGAACGCAACCCGCGGCCGGCCGGCCGCGGCGACGCCACCGGACCTCCCGTCGGCTCGATCGACATGGCCGTGGACGCCCAGGGCCGGACGGCGGGCGAGCTGGTCGCCCGCACCGCCGAACGCATCGGCCTGGTGGGACCGTCCGGCCTCACCGGACCGGACGTACGGCACGGACCGCACGAGCATGAGGGGCCGGAGAAGCGAGAGACACCGGACGAGCACGACCGCCTGCTGGCGCTGATCGCCGGGGAGGGCCCGCCGATCTCCGCCGCCTTCCTCTCGGTCGACAGGACCGCCCCGACGGGCGAGGCGGCGTTGCCGCTGCTCAAAGCATTGCGGAAGGGCCGGCTGACCCGGTTGCTGCTCGTCTTCCGCGACCCGGCGTCCCCGCTGCTCGAAGGGGTCGTGGACAGTCTGCTCGACGACGCGTGGGCCGAGCGCCGCACGACCGCGGTCGCGGCGCGACTCGCCGTGCTCGCCGAGCTGGAGAAGAGGTTCCGAAGGCTGTTCGCGCACTCCGGGGACGGGAGCATCACCGACGCGCCGCGGCCGGTGTACCGCCAACTGGCCTCGCGGCTGGCCGAGTTGCGTACGGACGGCGAGGTACCGCAGAAGAGCGCCGCCCTCGCGTACGACCTCTTCCTGCTCGACATCGCCGTCGAGGAGGCCGTCCAGGGGACCGGGGCCGCCGTACAACTCCTCGACCGCCCCAACTCACCCGGTGAGTACGTCGTGAATCCGTCCGGCGGCGGCCTCACCGATCTGCCGCACATCACCGTCGCCGATCCGGACGCATTCGTCGAGCCCGAGCCCGACGCCGGCCCGGAGACCCCGGAGGAGCCGGACGCCGGTCTCGTACACGGCCAGGAGCTGCACCAGCAGTACAAGGTCGTCGGACTGCTCGGCGAGGGCAGTTACGGTCAGGTGTATCTGGCCCGCGACCAGATGCTGGACAGCCGTCCGGTGGCGCTGAAGGGCGTACGGGATCCCGACGACCCGACCGACCGGTGGATCTCCCGGCTCGAACTGCTCCGGCTGGTCAGTCTCAACCACCCCTCGATCATCAAGGTGTTCAACTACGCCCGGCATCCCGGCCGCCCGGAAGAGCCCGAACACCCGGCGAACAAGGCCCGGTTCATCGTGATGGAGTTCGCGGACGGCGCGCCGCTCCAGTGGGTCGCCGAGCAGATCGCGCGCAACGCGGCGCCGTTCGACGGCTATCGCGTCCATGAGTTCATCTCCGTCTACGGACTGCTGATCCTGGACGCTCTGCGCTATCTGCACGAGGACGAGGGCTTCGTCTACGGCGACCTGTCCCTCACCAACGTCATCCACTGCGGCACCGGCATCAAGCTCATCGATGTGGCGGGCGTACGGAAGATCGGTCACGCGGGCCCGGTCACCTATCCCGCTCCCGAACTCGGCGGTTCCACCAAGGTGACGGTGGCGGCCGACCTGTACGCGGTCGGGGCCGTCCTCCAGGAACTGCTCGACCGGGTCCCCGCGCGCCCCGCCGACCTCGGTACGACCTCACTCCAGCGGGTCCTGCACCGGGCGCGGGCACCGCGGCCCGAGGACCGGTTCGCCGACGCGCAGGAGATGTCCGTGCAGCTCCGCGGCGTGCTGCGCGAGTTGCGCTCGCTGCGCCTCGACGAGGAGACGTTCGAGCCCTCACCGCTGTTCTCGGTCGCGCCCGCCGCGCTCGACGGCGAGCTCGGCAAGGCGCCGCCCCTCGAACAGTGGCGGCACGGCGGGAACGAGAAGCGGCCCCTGGCCATACGGCCGCCGGAACCGGCCGAGGTGGCCGTCGGCCTGCCCGTGCCCAAGGTGAGCCCGCAGGACCCGAACTGGAAGGAGCTGCAGCGCACGTCGTACGACGATCCGGCCGGGCTGCTCCAGCTCAGCGCCGACTGGCAGCTCTCCCCCGAGCTGGCGCTCCTGCGCTGCCGTCTCCACCTGGAGGTGGGCCGCTACCAGTCGGCCGACGCGGGCAGACATCTGGCGTCGGCCACGGCCGAGTTGGGGCGGGCCCAGGCCGCCGTCGGCGCGCTGGCCGAGTCCGACTGGCGGCTGCGCTGGCACCAGGGGCTGCTCCATCTCGCCGGAGACGACACGGCGTCGGCGCTGCGGGACTTCGACGAGGTGTACGCGGCGATTCCCGGCGAGTACGCGCCCAAGCTCGCGCTCGGCTACTGCCACGAGGTCCTCGACCGCCCGCAGGAGGCGATGGTCTTCTACAGCGCGGTGTGGAAGCGCAACCACGCGCTGGGCAGCGCCGCCTTCGGCCTGGCCCGTATCCATCTGGCGGACGGCGACACCGGACTCGCCCTCGGCCGGCTAGAAGCCGTTCCCGCCGACTCGCGGCACCGCACCGCGGCCCGCACCGGCATGGTGCGTATCCACGCGGATCTGCCGGCCGACGGCTCCCCGCCCACCGTGGCCGCCGCCAAGAAGGCGTGCGAGGCGCTGCACCGGCTGGCCAGATACGAGGGGCTGACGGACCGTCTCGCACACGAGCGCCTGCGCACCGACCTGTTGGAGCTGTTGCTCCGGCTGGTCGCCACTCCCCCGGAACCGGATCCGCTGCGCACGCTCCGCCGGGCGCTGGACGACGAGGTCCCGATGCCTCGCACCGAGCACGAGCTGCGGAAACAACTGGGCGCCGGCTATGAGCGGCTCTCCGAGCAGGTGCCCCGTACCACCTCGCGCGAGCACACCACCCTGGAGCGGGCTCTGCTGGACAACGCCTACCGCACCCGCCCGTTCGCGTTCGCCCACAGCAGGGGCGAGCAGCGCCAGGGCCGACTGCGGGGTTGGCGGCCGGGCCGGCTGCGCGGCCGGGCCCCTGACTCGCCGGCGGAGGCGGACACCGCAGCCGGGGAGCGGTGATGGGCCGCCGGTTCACCGTGCCCGCGTTGCTCCGGTCCGCCCGGGCCGCGGGGCGGTCGACGGGCCGCGCCGTGTGGCATTCGACAGGACGGCCGACGTGGCGCTGGTCCGCCGGCCGCAGGCCCGCCACGGGCAAGCGGCGGCACACCGCCCCGTTCCTGTTCAGCCGCATGCTGCTGCTGCCCGCGCTCGCGCTGACCGTCCTGGCGCTCGCCGGGACGGCGTACCTCGACCTGCACGGCCGTACGCAGCAGCTGCGCGAGCGCTACGCCCCCGCCATGGTCGAACTGGCCCACGCCAGAACGTCGTTGCACCTCGCGGACGTCGAAGCCACCCGACGTCTCGGCCACAGCCACAGACCTCCCCTGTCCCAGATCGGTCTCGTCGGGCTCGGCGAGAGGTATCCGTCGCTGCTGACCGAGGCGGAGCAGAGCCTCAACAACATCGCGCAGACCAAGGCGCTGCGCACCGCCCAGGAGCAGGAGGTGCGTGTGGTGTCCGGGCTCGTGGTCGCCTATGACGACTGGATACGCTGGTCCGACAGCCATCACGAGAACAGGGTCCTGCGCACGGCGGGGCTGGCCTACGCGGAGAGTCTGCTGCACGACACGGGCAACCCGCCCGAGCCCATGGCCGTGCTCGACCGCATCGAGGCCCTCGAAGGGGAGCTGGACGCGGACGCGTCGAAGCTCTCGGGCTGGAGCGCACTGTCCGCCGTGACGGCGTCGGGAGCCCTGCTGGCGTTGCTCGTTTTCCTGTTGGCGGTCGTCGGCACCCTGGACTTCATCCGGGACCGGTTGCATGTGCGCAGCCTGCTGCTGGTGATGTACGCGCTGCCCGTCCCCCTGGTCCTCGGGGTGCTGGTCCTGGGCGCCGTCGGCCAGCACCGCGCTCAGCGGGAAGTGCGGCACGCGGGCATCGAGCTGTCCGCGGTGCTCGCGACGCCCAAGGCAGAGCTGACGATCGAGGATCTGGACGAGAAACTGGCCGTCGCCCTGCGCGGCACTCATCCGGGCCAATGGGCGCTGGCCGCCGAAGTCGCCCTGACCGTCGGCTCGGTGGGCGCCGTGGCGTCGGGTTTCACACTGTTCCACTACGGCCGAAGACACTTGAAGATCTTCTGGAGGACGCCGTGAGGGCTGCGTACCGTCTCTTCCGCCCGGTGCTCGCGGGCGCCCTTCTCGCCGGGGCGGCCCTCCTCTCGGCGGGCTGCGCGGCCGAGGAGGAGCCGACGCTGGTGGTTCTCGGCCCATGGACGGACGGCGAGGAGACGCCGTTCAAGACGACGCTCGCGAAGATAGGGGAACGAACGGGCCGGCAGTACGTGTACAAGGGCACACGCTCGCTGCGCGAGACACTGGTCGCCCAGCTGCGGACGGACACCCCGCCCGACGTGGCGATCCTCAACGGCCCCGGTGAGCTCGCCGAGTACGCGCTCAACGGGGACGCCCAGCCGCTGGAGGGGGACGTGGAGAACAAGGCAATCTTGCCGTGGGCACCCAGTCTCTCGGTCACCACCGCGGCGGGCACGGTCAGACACACGTACTGGGTTCCCATTCGGGTGGACCTCAAGTCCATCGTCTGGAGCAGAGCGGGCGAGGAGGACGCGGGGCCGGAAGAAGCCGTGTGGTGTCTGGGCATGGCCTCGGGCGCGACCTCCGGGTGGCCCGGCACGGACTGGATCGAGGATCTGCTGCTGCAACGCCAGGGACACGCGGTGTACGAGGATTTCGCCACCGGCCGACTGCCGTGGGACGGAGAGCCCGTGAAGCAGGCGTGGCAGGACTGGGCCACCCTGCTCGCCGCCGACCAGCCCGGGAACGGCCGGTCCTCGCTCACCAGGCACTTCGAACAGCTGGGCGCGGGCAGCTACGGCCTTCTGAAAGGGAAGGACTGCACTCGCGAGCACCAGGGTTCCTTCATCGGCCGCCACTACGGCGACGACGTGACGCCCGCTCCGACCTCCCGGTTCATCGACTGGCCGCCGAAGAACAGGAACGTCTTCGAGGTCTCGGGCGACATGGCAGCGGTGTTCAAGCCGAGCGACGCGGCGTGGGAACTGATGCTGGAACTCACCTCGCCCCGGACGCAGGCCGACTGGGTCGAGGCGGCGGGCCCGGGGGAACGGCCGTATTTCCCGTCCGGCAAAACCCGGACGGCGGCCACGACGGGCAAGAACGCCCCGACCGGGGCCTCGGCGGACGTGGTGCGGATGTTCAACGACGCCGATCAGATCTGCGTGGACGCGTCCGACGCCATGCCGTCGACGCTGCGGGGCGCCTTCCAGCGGGCCGTACTGCAATTCCTGGAGAAGCCGGAGGACACCGAGCTGCTCGACGATCTGCTCGCGCAGTTGGAGGCCGAGCGGGTGTTGCAGCGTGAGGCGGACTCGTTCGCCTTGGACGATCTGTGCGGCGCACCGCCGGGCTGAGGGCCCGGCGGTGCGTATGGCGACGGATACGGGCGGCGGTCAGGGCGTGATGGCGATGTTCGTCAGGCCGCGGCCGCCGGTGACGGTGTTGTTCGAGTGCACGGTCGTCCGGCAGCCGGCGGTGTCGGCGGTGACGTTGATCGCGAGCTGCTTGTCGCCGGTCGCGCCGGTCAGATCCGACTTGTTGCCGCGGAAGACCGTGCCGCAGCCCCAGCCCGACTGCTGGGTGTGGGTCTCGAAACCGTTGTTGGTGGTGTTCTTCCCGGTGTTGTTCTCGACGAGGGTGTTGTTGCCCTTCACATCGACCCAGGAGTCGTCGAAGTTGGCACCGGTCAGCCCCCGGCCGTCGAAGGTGTTGCCGATGATCTTCGCGCCGGTGGTGCCTTCCTTGATGTCGATGGCCTCGCCGCCGACGTCGGGGCCGATGGTGTTGCCGATGATCTGCGCGTTGTCGCTCTTGTCGGAGGTGCCTCCGGCGGAGCCGACGTAGACGCCCTCGCCCATGCCCCGGCCGTCGTTGCCGGTGTCGTAGATCCGCGAGTTCTTGATGACACCGTCGCGGCTGCTCTGGCGGAAGTGGACACCTTCCATGTCCAGGTCGTGGACGACGACGGAGTCGATGACGACGCCGTTGGCGCCGTCCGCCATGATGCCCTTCTGGGCGCCGGTGAGGGTGATGCCCTTGACGGTCCAGTAGGAGGCGCCGTTGAGGTGCAGCACATAGCCGCCGCCCGCGCTGAGCACGGCCTTCTCCGAACCGGTCAGCGTGATGCGGGAGTTGGCGGTGCCGGCGACCAGCGCCTTGAAGTTTCCGGTGTAGAGGCCGTCGGCGAGCTGGATCGTGTCGCCGGGCCGGGCGGCGGTGAGCGCCGACTTCAACTCGGCGGCGGTTTTCACGTTGATGACCGCGGCATGGGCGGGAGTGACCGTCGCGGACAGCACGCCGGCCGTCGTGGCAACGGCGAGGAGGGTGGGGAGCAGCCTTCGAGCACGCATCGCAAGCGCCTTCCTGCGGAGTGTGGGGTCGCATATGCGAACAGGGAACGAGCTTGTGAACAATGGAGCTGATTGGCCACCGTAGGGACACCGACCAACCGCGTCAAGGTCCATACCAATAGCGGGACTTCGGCCTTACTGCCCGCACACACACCCGAACATTCCGGTATCTCCCGGCACTTTGGCCACGCCGGCGCCCGGCACATGGAGGCCCGACACTCCGGTGCGGCGATCGCTTGCAGTATCCGCACGATCGATCGTACTTTTGTGTCATGACGACTGCGGCAAAGGCCCTCACCGAAGAGACCGATCCCTTCTGCCTCTCACCGGCACGTGCCGCACAGCTCCTCGCCGGTGCTCCGTGGCGACGGTTCGCGGTGGCCGGCGACAGCCTGGCCGTCGGCACCGGGGACCCGAGCCCCGGCTACGCGAACGAGCCGTGGGCGGAGCGGGTCCGCGGCGTACTGCGGCGCGTCCACCCCGAGTTGGCCTATCTGAACACGGGCACGATCGGGGCGACGGCCGCCGACACGCTGGACCGGCAGATGGACGAGATCGTCGCCTTCGGCCCGGACCTGCTCCATATCTCCTGCGGTGCCAACGACTTGTTCCGGCGGCGGCCCGACTTCGGCCTCGCCGAGCACACGGCGCGGCAGGTGTTGGAGCTGGCGGCGGGGACCGGGGCGCGGCTGACGACGTTCACGCTGGGCAGGGCGTTCGACGTAACCACCATCCCCGACTTCCCCCAGCGGGTGCGGAAGCTCAACGACATCACGCTCCGCCTGGCGGCCGAGTACGGCATGGTGCTCGTCGATATGTGGGACCACCCCCTCAACGCGCGGCCTGATCTGCTGAGCGCGGACCGCATCCACTTCTCGACGTCGGGCCAGGCGGTACTGGCGTCGGAGGTGGTCAAGTCACTGGCAGCGGTGCTCGGCCCGGTGGGCTCGGCGGAGGGGCCGAGGGTGGACGTACCGGACCGCCCCACCAGGGACTGGGTCTACGCGCCGGACTTCACGGGCTGATCGGGCTGATCGGGCTGATCGGGCCGGGTGGAGCACCCCGGGCGGGCGCGGTGGCAAACCGCCCTCAGGGCGTGCCGAAGCCCTCGCGGGCGCGCCGTTCCTGGATGAGGCGGACCGCCATCGCGCCCTCGCCGACCGCCGATGCCACGGTCTTGACGGAACCGCCGCGTACGTCGCCGGCGGCGAACACCCCGGTGAGCGTCGTCTCCAGCATCAGCGGGGCGGGGGTCAGCGACCGCCGGGGCACCGGGCTGGTCGACGCGACGGCGTCGGGCCCGGACAGGACGAAGCCGCGCCCGTCCAGGGGAAGCGTGCCCTTGAGCCAGCCCGTGTGGGGCCTGACTCCGATGAAGACGAAGAGCGCCCGTACCTGTGTACGGCTCCGCTCCCCGGTGCGGTTGTCCTCCACCGTGAGCCCTTCGAGCGAGTTCCGTCCGTGCGCTTCCCGGACCTCGGTGTGCGGACGTACCTCGACGCGTGGGTGGCGTTCGATCTGGTCCACCAGGTAGCGCGACATGGAGGCGCCCAACTCACCTCCGCGCACCAGGAGTTCGACACGTGGTGCGAACCCGGCGAGGAAGAGCGCCGCCCGGCCGGCCGAGTCGCCGCCGCCGACCACGGCGACCGGATCGTTGCCGCGCTGCCGGACCTCCTCCAGGGTGGCGGCGTAGTAGACGCTCGTGCCTTCGAGACGCTCGACGCCGGGGACGGTCAGCCTTCGGTAGCGCGCGCCAGTGGCCACGACGATGTGGTGTCCGGCCGCTTCCGTACCGTCGGCGAAGGTGACGACGTAGTGGCCGTCGCTCTCGCGCAGGGCGATCGCCTCGGCGGGCACGGTGATGGCGGCGCCGAACTTCCGCGCCTGGACCACGGCGCGTTCCATCAGCCCGCCACCCGAGATCCCGGTGGGGAAGCCGAGATAGTTCTCGATACGCGCGGACGTGGCGGCCTGACCGCCGGTGGCGACGCTGTCGACCATCGCCGTGGTGAGTCCCTCGGACGCGGCGTGGACAGCGGCGGCCAGACCGGCCGGTCCGGCGCCGACCACCAGCAGGTCGCGCACGGTGTCGGGCGGCACGCCGGTCGCGGGCAGACCGATGAGCGCGGCCAGTTCGCCGTTCGAGGGGTTGCGCAGGATGTGCCGTCCGCCCCACAGGACGACCGGTGTCTCCCCGGGTGTGATGCCGAAACGGCTCAGGAGCGCGTCAGCGCCCGGGTCGCGTTCCAGATCGGTCCAGCGGTACGGCACCTGGTTGCGGGCGGCCAACTCGCGCAGCCTGCGGCTGTCGGCCGAGTATCCGGAGCCGATGATCTGGAAACCGACGCCCTCGCCGGCGTGCTGTTCACGGCGGACGAGGAGTGCCTGGAGTACGAGGTCCCCGAAGCCCGGCTCGCGCACGACGAGTTCGCGCAGACTCTCCACGGGGAGCGTCAGCACTTCGCCGGGTTCTCGGGCGATCACGGAGTAGAAGGCCGCCCGGCCTTCGAGGAGGCCGAGCTCACCGAGGAACCTGCCGGGTCCATGGACCCGGATCTCCCGCTCGTCCGGGCTTCCGGGCCCCTTCACCACGACGACCGAACCGCGCAGGATCACCAGGAACCGCTCGCAGGTCTCCCCCTCCACGAAGAGGCGTTCGCCCTCCTCAAAGGTGCGGCGGCTGCCGGACCGGTCGAGGATGTCGATCTGTTCGGGGCTCAGCCGGGGGTAGGCGCCGTTCAGATCGGCCGTCTCGTCGGGCGGCACCTCGTCGCCCCGGACGCCGTCGGCGGACATCAGACGAGTGCCTCGTGGAGATAGCACCAGCGCCAGTTCTGGCGCGGTACGTAAGGCTCGACGATCGGATGGCCGTCCGCACGCGCGTGGAAACGAGCGTGCCTGAGCGGCGATGAGTCGCAGCAACCGACGTGCCCGCAGGTCAGACAGAGCCGCAGCTGCACCCAGGGCGTGCCCAGCCGCAGGCACTCCTCACAGCCCTCCGGGGTCAGCGGCTCGACAGATCGCACCATGGAGAGATGCGGGTCGACTCCGATGCTCATGGTGCTCACTCCTTTTCCCGTCGGACGGACTTACGGTCGGCGATGGCCTGTCGCACCCAGGACCGCAGCGCGGGCGCGGGCGCCGCGCCGGCCTGCCGGGCGATGATCTCCCCGCCGTCCATGAGGAGCAGCGTGGGCACCGCCTGGACCTCGAACCGGGCGGCGAGCCCGGGCGACCGGTCGATGTCCACCTTGACGAGCTTGATCTCCCCGGCCAGTTCCTGGGCGACCTGTTCCAGGGCGGGGCTGACCGTGCGGCAGGGCCCGCACCAGACGGCCCAGAGGTCCACGAGGACGGAGGGGCCCGGCCGTTCGGCGATCCGGGCGAAGTCGTCGTCCGCGGCGTCCGCGATCCAGGGAAGCGCGTAGTGGCAGTTGCCGCAGCGCGGGGTGCCGTCCGCTTCGGCCGGCACCCGGTTCCTGCGTCCGCAGTGCGGGCAGACGGTGACCCGCGATTCCTTGGTCCCGGCTTCCGTGACGGGCGATTCCATGGTGTTCACGCTCCCTGTCCCACGGTCTCCCGTGGCCTGCTGTCGGCGAACGTGACGACGAGTTCGCCGTTCTGGGCGTCGACCAGGATCGTCGCGCCGTCCTCGACGTCACCGCGCAGCAGCGCCCGGCCGATGAGGGTCTCGACCTCGTGGGAGATGTAGCGGCGCAGCGGCCTGGCGCCGTAGACGGGGTCGAAGCCCTGGTGGGCGATGAGTTCACGGGCCCCTGGGGTGAGGTCGACGCTGATCCGGCGTTCGGCGAGCCGCCCGCGCAGTTCGTCGAACTGAAGCTCCACGATGCGTCCGATCTGTTCCAGGCCCAGGGGCTGGAACAGCACGATGTCGTCGACCCTGTTGAGGAATTCGGGGCGGAAGTGGGCCCGTAGCTCGCCCATCACGAGATCGCGGGCGTCGGGCTTGATCTCGCCGCCGGCGGTCGCGCCGTCGAGGAGATGGGACGACCCGATGTTGGACGTCATGATGATCACCGTGTTGCGGAAGTCGACCGCCCTGCCCTGGGCGTCGGTGATGCGGCCGTCGTCCAGGATCTGCAGGAGGGTGTTGAAGACGTCGGCGTGGGCCTTCTCGATCTCGTCGAACAGGACGACGGAGTACGGTTTGCGGCGTACGGCCTCGGTGAGCTGGCCGCCCTCCTCGTATCCGACGTAACCCGGGGGCGCGCCGACCAGCCGGCTGACCGTGTGCCGCTCCTGGTACTCGCTCATGTCGAGACGGACCATGTTCTCCTCGGAGTCGAAGAGCGCGGCCGCGAGGGTTTTGGCGAGTTCGGTCTTTCCCACTCCGGTCGGTCCCAGGAAGATGAAGGACCCGATGGGCCTGCGCGGGTCGCGGATGCCGGACCGGGCCCGGATGATGGCGTCGGCGACCAGCCGGACGGCCTCGTCCTGGCCGATGACACGCTCCTGGAGTATCTCGTCCAGGCGGAGCAGCTTCTCGCGTTCGCCCTCCTGGAGCCGGGTCACGGGGATACCTGTCCAGGCGGCCACGATCTCGGCGATCTCGTCCTCGGTGACCACTTCGCGCAGGAGCCTGGTCTCCCCCTGTTTGGCGGCGAGTTGATCCTCCTCGGAGGCGAGCCGGCGTTCGAGTTCGGTGAGCCGCCCGTAGCGCAGTTCCGCGGCCCGGTCGAGGTCGTAGTTCCGTTCGGCCTCCTCCGCGTCGCGCCGGACCTGTTCGAGTTCCTGACGCAGGTCCTGGACACGGCGGATGGCCTGGCGTTCGGCTTCCCACTGCGCCTGCTTGGCGTCGGCCTCGCCGCGCAGATCGGCGAGTTCACGGCGGAGTTCGGTGAGCCGGGCCTCGCTGGCGGCGTCCGACTCCTTGGAGAGCGCGGCCTCCTCGATCTCCAGACGGGTGACCCGGCGGGTGATCTCGTCCAGCTCGGCGGGCATGGAGTCGATCTCGGTGCGCAGCCGGGCGCAGGCCTCGTCGACGAGATCGATGGCCTTGTCGGGGAGGAAGCGGTCGGTGATGTAGCGGTGGCTGAGCGTCGCCGCCGCGACCAGGGCGGTGTCCTGGATCCGTACGCCGTGGAAGACCTCCAGGCGCTCGCGCAGTCCCCGGAGGATGGAGACGGTGTCCTCGACGCTCGGCTCGTCCACCAGCACCTGCTGGAAACGCCGTTCGAGCGCGGCGTCGGACTCGACGCGTTTGCGGTACTCGTCCAGCGTGGTGGCGCCGATCATATGGAGTTCGCCGCGGGCGAGCATGGGCTTGAGCATGTTGCCCGCGTCCATGGCCCCCTCCGGGCCGCCTCCCGCGCCGACCACGGTGTGCAGTTCGTCGACGAAGAGCAGGATCCGCCCGGCGGCGGCCTTGACCTCGCCGAGGACTGCCTTGAGTCGTTCCTCGAACTCGCCGCGGTACTTGGCGCCCGCGACGAGCGACCCCATGTCGAGGGAGAAGACGGTCTTGTCTCGCAGCCCTTCGGGGACGTCGCCCCGCACGATGCGCTGGGCGAGTCCTTCGACGATGGCCGTCTTGCCGACGCCGGGGTCGCCGATGAGGACCGGGTTGTTCTTCCGTTTGCGGCTGAGGATCTGGGTGACGCGGCGGATCTCGGCGTCGCGGCCGATCACCGGGTCGAGGGTGCCCTCGCGTGCCTCGCCGACCAGGTCGCGGCCGTACTTCTCCAGGGCCTCGTAGGCCCCTTCGGGGGTCGCGGAGGTCACTCGCTGGTTGCCGCGGACCCGGGTGAGCGCGGCGAGGAAGGCTTCCTTGGTGAGGCCGTACTCCTTCAGAAGCCGTCCGGCGGAACTGGCGGAGCCCTCGTCGACGAGGGCGAGCACCAGATGCTCGACGGAGACGTACTCGTCCTTGAGCCGGTGCGCCTCCTGTTCGGCGGTGTCCAGCAGTCTGCCGAGGCGCTGGGTGACGAAGACCTGGCCCGGCGCCGCTCCGGGGCCGGTGCTGCGCGGCCTGCGGGAGAGGTCGGCCTCCACGGCGGTGCGCAGCGCCCCGGTGTCGGTGCCCGCCTGGTCCAGCAGTCGCGGGACGAGGCCGTCCCGCTGGTCCAGGAGCGCGAGGAGCAGATGCTCGCCGTCGGTCTCGTTCTGCCCGAGGCGTACGGCCACCGTCTGGGCGTCCTGCAGCGCCTCCTGGGACTTCTGGGTGAGCCGGTTCATGTCCATGGCGGCTGATCACTCCTGGTGTCTCGGCGGCGCAGGGCTGTTTCGAGGCGGTTGATGCGGTCGAGGAGGTCCACCACCACGCCCAGCGCGGCGTAGTTGAGGCACAGACCGACCCTCAGCCGTTCCATCCGGGCGAGTTCCAGCGGGGCGCTCTCGGCGAACCGGAGCCGGCCGGACGCCTCGCGGCGGGCGTCCAGCAGACCGAGGGCGACGAACTTGCGGACGGCGTCGGGGTGCATGCCCGAGCGGCGGGCGACGGTCTCCAGGGAGAGTCCGGGCAGCGGCGCCAACGCGTAGACGGTGCGTGTCCGAGGGCGCGCCGGGCGGCGTGGTGGAGGGGTCATCGCATCCTCCTCGGGTCGAAGTCGGAGACGCCCGCCAGCTCTTCGAAGAGGTCGCGCTCACGGTCGGAGAGGTGCCGCGGCACCATGATCCGCAGCTCGGCGTAGAGGTCGCCGTCCTTGCCGCGCGGGTTGGGCAGTCCCTCGCCGCGGAGCCGCAGCCTGCGCCCGCTGGAGGAACCGGCCGGGACGGACACCTTGGTGGTCCCGTGCGGTGTGGTGACGGGAAGGGTCGCGCCGAGCGCCGCCTCCCAGGGGGAGAGGGCGAGTTGGACGGTGAGGTCGCGGCCGTCGACGCGGTAGGTGTCGTGCGGTGCGAGACGCACCCGGAGATACAGGTCGCCCGCCGGTGCGTTGTTGCCGCCCCGGCCACCCTGTCCGGCGAGGCGGATCCGCTGTCCCTCGGTGACACCACGGGGGATGTTCACCTCGTAGCTGCGACGGCCGTCGGGGCCGGAGAGGGTGAGACTGCGCCGGCCGCCCTGGTACGCGTCCTCAACGGTGAGCACCAGTTCGGTCTCCTGGTCGGCGCCGGGCACGCGGCCCCGCGGCCCACCGCCGAAGATGCCGCCGAAGAGGTCTTCGAAGTCGACGCCCGGACCCGTGGATCCGGCGGAGCCACCGGCGCCGGCGGTGCCGCCGAAGGGGTCGCCGCCGCCGTAGCCCGGTCCGGTACGCCCCGCTCTTCCCGTGCCCGCTCCCCCTCCGGTTCGCGCCCCCACGCGTTCGTCGTAGTCCTCGGGGATCTTCCGGAAATCCGCGCCGAAGCGGTCGTAACGGGCCCGGGTCTTGGGATCGGACAGCACGCTGTAGGCCTCGTTCAGCTCCTTGAAGCGTTCCTCGGCGCCGGGTTCCTTGTTGATGTCGGGGTGGTACTTGCGGGCGCGGGCGCGGTACGCCTGCTGGATCTCCTCGGTGCTCGCGGTGCGCGGCACGCCGAGGGCCTCGTAGAGGTCGACTGCCATAGGCGGGTCACTCCTGCCGCTTGCTGACGACGGCGGCCATCGGGCGCAGCTGGCGGCCGGGGGTGCCGTAGCCGGGGCGCAGGCACTGGACAACGGTTCCGGGCTCGGCCTCGGCGTCCTCCACCACGGTGACGGCCTCGTGCCGGAGCGGGTCGAAGGGGACGCCGGTCTCGTCGTCCCTGGGGTAGCCGAGCCGGTCGAGGATGTCGACGGCCTGGTTGCGTACGGCCTTGACGCCCTGGATCAGGGATTCGGTGCCGGACTCGGTGTGGGACAGGGCGAGTTCGAGGTTGTCCACCACGGGGAGCCAGGCGGTGGCGACGCGGGCGCGTTCGGAGTCCCGTTCGCGTTCGAGGTCCTTCGTCTGGCGTTTACGGAGGTTGTCGAGGTCGGCGAGAGCGCGTCGCCAGCGGTCTCGCAGCTCGTCCAGCTCGGCCACGGGGACCAGGTCCGCATCCCCTGGGGCTCCCGGTCCGCCGGGCGTAGGGGGACCGTTGGACGCACCGGGGGCGCCGGGCTTCGGCTCGACCGGACGGTTCGGGGCGGCGGGGTCGTTCGGCCAGCTGCCCGCGGAGTTGTCCTCGGGGGGCTCGGCCTCAGGTTCCGGAGAGATGGTCATCGCGGCGGCTCAGCTCTTGTTGAATTCGGCGTCGATGACGTCGTCGTCGGCTCCGCTGCCGGACCCGGACCCGGATTCGTCCTCGGAGCCCTGTCCGGCCGCCGGTCCGGCGCCGTCCGCGCCGGGGCCGGGCCCGGCCCGGCGGGCGGCGAGCGCGGCGTGCACCTGCTGGAGTTCGGAGGTGAGCGATCTGGCCCTCGCCGGGTCCGCCTCCTCCTTGACCGCCTGATGGGCGTCGGTGACCAGCATCTGCGCGCGGGCCTTCTCGTGTTCGGGCGCGGCGTCGCCGAGTTCGGTGAGGCTCCGCTCCACCTGGTAGGCGGCGGCGTCGAGTTCGTTGCGGGCGTCGACGGCCTCGCGCAGTGCCTGATCCTCACCGCGGTTGCGTTCGGCCTCGTCGACCATCCGTTCGACCTCGGACCTGTCGAGGTTGGAGCCCTCGCTGATGGTGATGGACTGTTCCTTGCCGGTGGACTGGTCCTTCGCGTTGACGTTGAGGATGCCGTTGGCGTCGATGTCGAAGGTGACCTCGATCTGTGGCTCACCCCGGGGCGCGGGGCGGATGTCGGTGAGCTGGAACCGGCCCAGTACCCGGTTGTCGGCGGCCAGTTCACGCTCGCCCTGGACGACCACCACGTCGACCGCCGGCTGGTTGTCGGCGGCGGTGGAGAACGTCTCGGAGCGCCGGACGGGGATGGTGGTGTTGCGCTCGATGATCTTCGTCATGACGCCGCCGCGCGTCTCGACCCCGAGGGAGAGCGGCGTGACGTCGAGCAGCAGGACGTCCTTGACCTCGCCCTTGAGGACACCTGCCTGGATCGCGGCGCCCAGCGCCACGACCTCGTCGGGGTTGACGCTCATGTTGGGCTCTTTGCCGCCGGTGAGCCGGCGGACCAGGGTCTGTACGGCGGGGATACGGGTGGAGCCGCCGACCAGGATGACCTCGTCGATGTCCTGGTCGGTGACCTTGGCGTCGGCGAGGGCCTGCTGGACGGGGTCGAGACAGCGCTCCACGAGGTCGGCGGTGATCTGCTCGAACGTGGACCGCATGACCGTCTCGGTCAGATGCTTGGGGCCGGACGCGTCGGCGGTGACGAAGGGCAGACTGACCTGCGTCTGGGTGACCGAGCTGAGCTCCGTCTTGGCCTTCTCGGCCGCCTCGAAGAGCCGTTGCAGGGCCTGCGGGTCCTGCCGCAGGTCGATGCCGTTGTCCCGCTGGAAGGCGTCGGCGAGATGGTCGACCAGCCGGCGGTCGAAGTCGTCGCCGCCGAGATGGCTGTCACCGGCGGTGGAGCGGACCTCCACGACGCCGTCCCCGACGTCCAGGATGCTGACGTCGAAGGTGCCGCCGCCGAGGTCGAAGACGAGCACCGTCTCGTGTTCCTTCTTGTCCATCCCGTACGCGAGCGCCGCGGCCGTCGGCTCGTTGATGATGCGCAGCACTTCGAGGCCGGCGATCTTGCCGGCGTCCTTGGTGGCGGTGCGCTGCGCGTCGTTGAAGTAGGCGGGCACGGTGATGACGGCTTCGGTGACCCGCTCGCCCATGGACCGTCCGGCGTCCTCGGCGAGTTTGCGCAGGACGAGCGCGCTGATCTCCTCGGGCGCGTACAGCTTGCCCCGTACGTCGATACGGGCGACACCGCCCTCGCCCTCGACGACGTCGTACGCGACAGCCTTGGCCTCGTCGGATATCTCGTCGTAGTGCCGGCCGATGAAGCGCTTGGCCGAGTAGATGGTGCCCTTGGGGTTGAGAATCGCCTGACGGCGGGCCAGTTGCCCGATCAGGCGCTCTCCCGAGTCGGTGAAGCCGACCACGGACGGTGTGGTGCGGGTGCCCTCCGCGTTCGGGAGCACGGACGCCTCGCCGCCTTCCCACGCGGCGATCACCGAGTTGGTCGTACCGAGATCGATTCCTACTGCCTTGGCCATGGAAGCACTCCTCAGTACTGCCGCGCCCAGGCACTCGGCCCGCCACGGCGGGTGTGGCCGCGTCGCAAGCCAGGCCCGGTTCGGCGTAGCCGAGGGGCCGGAACCATCGATTAGACCTGTGCGACCGCGTCTGATCCCCTCTGGAGTGGATCGTGATTCCACTCGCCGTTGTCCAGTTTCACACCATTTGCCAGGCCATGCGAAAGGGGCGCGTCGCGTGTGGTCAGCGGCGGCGCCCGCCCGCGTTGGGCCGGCGCCCCGGCGGGTACTCGGGCGTCGGCGGTGCGACGAAGGACGGGATGGTGCGGGCCTCGGCGACTCCCGCGTGCAGGGTGACCGGCTCGCCGTAGTGGTGGATCCTCAGCGGGTCGCCGGTGGAGGTGGTGTACGTAGCGGTCGTGGCGGTGATCTCGACGTGCAGGTGCCGGTCCCGGAACTTCAGCGTGAAGGCGAGCCGTCTGATCTCCTCCGGCAGCCGCGGCGAGAAGTCCAGCCTGTCCTGGCTGTGCCGCATACCGCCGAAGCCGGCCACCAGAGCCGTCCAGGCGCCCGCGAGCGAGGCGATGTGCAGACCGTCCCGGGTGTTGTGCTCCAGGTCCTCCAGGTCCATCAGCGCGGCTTCGGTCAGATAGTCGTAGGCGAGGCGCAGATGTCCCGTCTCCACGGCCATGACCGCCTGACAGCAGGCCGACAGCGAGGAGTCACGGACGGTGATGGCTTCGTAGTAGGCGAAGTTCCGCGCCTTGTGGTCGTCGTCGAAGTACGAGCCGCACTTGTACATCGCCAGCACCAGGTCCGCCTGTTTGACGACCTGCTTGCGGTAGATGTCGAAGTAGGGGAAGTGGAGCAGCAGCGGGTACTGGTCGGGCCTGGTGCGTTCGAAGTCCCAGTGCTGGTGGCTGGTGAATCCGGCGTCCTGCTCGTGGACCCGCAGCTCCTCGTTGTAGGGGATGTTCATCGCGTCGGCCGCGTCCCGCCAGGTGGCGGACTCCTCCTCGTCGACGCCGAGTTGGGTCGCCACATCGGCGTGACGCTCCACGATGTCGGCCGCCGCCCGCAGATTCCTCCGGGCCATCAGGTTGGTGTACGTGTTGTCGTCCATGACGGCGCTGTACTCGTCGGGCCCGGTGACACCGTCGATGTGAAAGGCGCCGTGCGGGTCGTGGTGGCCGAGGGAGCGCCACAACCGCGCGGTCTCCACCAGCAGTTCGACGGCGCAGTCGCGCTCGAACTCCTCGTCGCGGGTGGCCGACAGATATCCCACCACGGCATCGGCGATACCGGCGTTCACATGGAAGGCCGCGGCGCCGGCCGGCCAGTAGGCCGAGCACTCCGAGCCGTCGATGGTCCGCCAGGGGAACGTCGCGCCGTGCAGACCGAGTTGCGCCGCACGCTCCCGCGCGGCCGGCAGCGTGCTCTGGCGCCAGAGCAGGGCATGTGACACCGCGTCGGGTGAGGTGAAGGTGAGCAGCGGCAGGACGAACGCCTCGGTGTCCCAGAAGGCGTGCCCGTCGTAGCCGGAACCGGTCAACCCCTTTGCGGGGATGCCTCGTTGTTCGGCGCGGGCGCCGGCCTGGAGTACATGGAAGAGGGCGAACCGTACGGCCTGCTGGATCTTCTCGTCGCCGTCCACCTCCACGTCGGCGCACCTCCAGAAGTCGTCGAGGTACGCGCGCTGTTCCTCGGCGAGCCCTTTCCAGCCGACGCTCGCCGCACCGGCCAGAGCCGCGTCCACCTGGTCGCTCACCGCCGGCAGCGACCGGGTGCTCGACCAGCCGAACGCCACCAGCTTGTCGAGGCGCAGGGTCTTCCCCGGAGCCAGCACCGTGGCGACGGTCACCCGTGCGATGTCGTCGTGGGACTCGCTCTGGGTCGTGGTCGTGTCGGGCCCGTACACGAAGTGGTCCGCCGCCGCCCCGACGCGCAGACCGCTGCGGCGGGTGCAGTGGACCAGCCGCAGCCGGTGCCCGGACGCGAAGTTCTCCTCCGCCTCCAGCGGCGACTCCAGGGCGACGGCGGCGCGCGGGTCGGTGTCGGCCCCGGGCAGCTGCTCGTTGGCCACCAGCTCCGACTGGATCACGATCCGTACTTCGGTGTCGACCGCCTCGACCTCGTAGGAGACGGCGGCGACGGCGCGCTGGGTGAAGGACACCAGCCGGGTGGAGCGGACCCGTACGGTACTGCCGGCCGGTGAGGTCCACTCGCACGTACGGTGCAGCAGACCGGAACGCAGGTCGAGCACCCGCTCGTGGGAACGCAGCTGCCCGTAGCGCACGTCGAACGGCTCGTCGTCGACCAGCAGCCGGACGATCTTCCCGTTGGTGATGTTGATGACGGTCTGGCCGGACTCCGGGTAGCCGTATCCGGCCTCGGCGTACGGCAGTGGGTGCAGCTCGTGGACGCCGTTGAGGTACGAGCCCGGCAGGCCGTGCGGTTCGCCCTCGTCGAGATTGCCGCGCCAGCCGACATGGCCGTTGGAGAGCGCGAAGACCGATTCGCTCTGCGGCAGCAGGTCGAGATCGAGGTCCGTCTCGCGCAGCGACCACGGCTCCACCGCGAAGATCGAGTCAGTGATCATGCCTTCGGCTCCTGACCGGCGCGGGCGGTACGGGCGGGGCCGGCTCCGGGGCCCGCGCGGTCCGCCGTGCGGCCGTCGTCGAGGCGGTCGAGTTCGCCGGGACCGGCGAGGTCGGCCAGGTCGGTGACGACGGTGTCCCCGCCGTGCTCCCGCAGCGCGTCGGCCTGGCCCACCCGGTCGACGCCCACGACGTATCCGAAGTGTCCGGACCGGCCCGCCTCCATGCCCGCCAGCGCGTCCTCGAACACGGCGGCGGCCGACGCCTCGACTCCGAGGTCCTGCGCGGCGGCGAGGAAGGGCGCGGGGTCGGGCTTGCCGGGCAGGCCGCGCTCCGCCGCGACGACCCCGTCGATCCGGACGTCGAAGAGCGCTTCCGCGTCGATCGCCCGGAGGATGTCGCGGCAGTTGGTGCTGGAGGAGACCACGGCGGTACGCAGACCGCTCGCCCGGACGGCCCGGATGTAGCGCAGCGAACCCTCGTACGCCTCGACGCCACCGGCCCTGATCCTCTTCAGCAGCCGTTCGTTCTTACGGTTGCCAAGTCCCTGGACGGAGTTCCGGTCGGGCGGGTCGTCCGGCTCACCGTTGGGCAGCTGGATTCCGCGCGAGCCGAGAAAGGCCCGTACCCCGTCGGCCCGGGGAAGACCGTCGACGAATTTGTTGTAGTCCGCGACGGCGTCGAAGGGGCGGAATTCCCCGTCGCCGCGCTCCCGCAGGAACTCGTCGAACGTCTCCTTCCAGGCGGCCGCGTGAACGACGGCGGTCTTGGTGATGACACCGTCGAGGTCGAACAGACAGGCCTGGATTCTGTCCGGAAGGCCGAGTTTCGTCATGCGGCGCACCTTCTCCGTCGAAGAGGGCTGCTTTCCGGGCAATCGTAGGGCGGCGGGCCCGCCGGGTCCTCGCGAACATCCGGTGGTGGCGGGCCGCCGGGGAGCGGAAACACGTTGCCCCGCTCGGCGCCGGCTCGCGCCCGCCCGCGCCGGAGCGGTACGGCCGTACGGGCGATCCAGGCCCCCCGGGTCAGGGAGCGAGCTGGTCGAGGAAGCCGAAGAGGTTCGCGCGGGTCCGCTCTATCTGCTCCTCCACCGTCAGGCTCTCCTCCATGCGTCCGCCGGGCGCCGCCGCCTTAATTCCGCGCGTATAGAGGGAGCAGGCGAGGTCGGTGCACATGTAGAGACCGACCGAATTCCCCTCCCGGCCGGCCCTGCCGCGTTTCCGGGCGGTCATCAGCGATACGCCGCCGCCCGGGTGCATGGTCAGACAGAGGGAACACATGCTGCGGTGCAGATAACCGCGGCGGCGCGAGGGATAACGCAGCGTTACGCCGACGAGCGCGCCGTCCCTTTCGGCGACGAGATAGCCGCGGTCGGGCGCCGAGAGGTCGAGCCAGCCCAGGAAGTCCAGGTCTTCCCAGGGGCGCTCCGCGAGGTCCCGCGGCAGCGGGAGGCGCGCCGCCTCGCCCTTGGA
This sequence comes from Streptomyces camponoticapitis, assembly GCF_014646115.1. Classification (GTDB taxonomy): domain Bacteria; phylum Actinomycetota; class Actinomycetes; order Streptomycetales; family Streptomycetaceae; genus Streptomyces; species Streptomyces camponoticapitis. The sequence goes on from NZ_BMMV01000006.1 coordinate 238,438, forward strand.
GCAATTGACGAACGACGTGCGGATGTCCTGTTCGGTCACGGCTTTCATGTATCGCACGCTAACAATGCCTAAAACTATTAGGCAAATCATTATTGGTCCTAGATCCGCCGGGCCGGGGCCGGTCCCGGGGACGGCGGCGCCCACTGGCGCCGCCCGACCTCATAGGGTTACGTGGCACGCGCCGGGACGACGGGCTCGACGTCCCGCGCGGCGGCCGACCGACCGACACGATTGGAGTTCGCCGATGGTGCACGAGAGGGCCGGGCAGCCGGCGCAGCCCGGGGATCTGGTGGACGTGGCGCGGCTGGTGACGGCCTATTACGCGCTGCACCCGGATCCGGCCGAGCCCGCGCAGCGGGTCACCTTCGGTACGTCGGGGCACCGCGGCTCCGCCCTGTCGGCGGCGTTCAACGAGGACCACATCGCCGCCACCACCCAGGCCATCTGCGACTACCGGACCCGCCAGGGCACCGACGGACCGGTGTTCCTCGGCGCCGACACGCACGCCCTGTCCGAGCCGGCCCGGGTCACCGCGCTGGAGGTGCTGGCCGCCAACGGCGCCACCGTCCTGATCGACTCGGACGACGGCTACACGCCCACCCCGGCCGTCTCGCACGCGATCCTCGACCACAACCGGGACCGTACGGCGGGCCTCGCCGACGGCATCGTGGTCACGCCGTCGCACAACCCGCCGGCCGACGGCGGCTTCAAGTACAACCCGCCCAACGGCGGGCCGGCCGGATCCGACGCCACCTCCTGGATCCAGGACCGCGCCAACGCCCTGATCGAGGCGGGCCTCAAAGAGGTCCGCCGGATCCCGTACGCGCGTGCGCTGGCCGCCGACACCACCGGACGGCACGACTTCCTGGGCCGGTACGTGGACGACCTGCCGGCCGTCCTGGATCTGGACGCGGTGCGGGACGCCGGAATCCGGATCGGCGCCGACCCGCTCGGGGGCGCCTCGGTGGGGTACTGGGGACGGATCGCCGAACGGCACCGGCTCGATCTCACGGTGGTGAACCCGCTCGCCGACCCGACCTGGCGGTTCATGACGCTGGACTGGGACGGCAAGATCCGGATGGACTGCTCGTCGCCGTACGCGATGGCCTCGCTGATCGCCCAGCGCGACAAGTACACCATCGCCACCGGCAACGACGCCGACGCCGACCGGCACGGCATCGTCACGCCGGACGGCGGTCTGATGAACCCCAACCACTATCTGGCCGTGGCCATCCAGTACCTGTTCGCGCACCGCGACGGCTGGCCGGCCGGCACCGGGATCGGCAAGACGCTGGTGTCCTCCTCGATGATCGACCGGGTCGCCGCCGACCTCGGACGCACGCTCGTGGAGGTGCCGGTGGGCTTCAAGTGGTTCGTGGACGGTCTCTTCGACGGCAGCCTGGGCTTCGGCGGCGAGGAGTCCGCCGGCGCCTCCTTCCTGCGCCGTGACGGGCGGGTGTGGACCACCGACAAGGACGGCATTCTGCTGGCCCTGCTGGCCTCCGAGATCACCGCTGTCACGGGCTCCACCCCGTCCCAGCACTACGCGGCCCTCACCGAGCGCTTCGGCGACCCGGCCTACGCCCGCGTGGACGCCCCCGCGACCAGGGAGGAGAAGGCCGTCCTCGCGAAACTCTCCGCGGACCAGGTCACCGCCGACACCCTGGCGGGCGAGCCGATCACCAAGGTCCTCACCGAGGCGCCCGGCAACGGCGCGGCGATCGGCGGCCTCAAGGTCTGCACCGACAGCGCCTGGTTCGCCGCGCGGCCGTCGGGGACCGAGGACGTGTACAAGGTGTACGCGGAGAGCTTCCGGGGCCCGGAGCACCTGAGCGAGGTGCAGGCGGAGGCGAAGACCCTGGTGTCGACGGCACTGCGGGCCGCCGGCTGAGCCGGACCCGGCCCCTCGTCAAGCCCTCAGGCCGGGGACGGTGCGACCGCCACGGAGAGATCGTTGTCCACCGTGTAGTACGGACGCACCGTCATCCCGCCGAGCGTGGCCGCCGGGTAGACGAAGACCGCCTTGCGGTCCGCGACGTCGTCCAGCAGCCGGGCCAGCCTGATCCGGGGCTCGCCCGACGCCGGGCGGACGTACACGTCCCAGATCTCCTGCTCCGCCCCGGCTCCCGGCTGTCCGCCCTCCGCCAGCAGGTCCTCGTAGTCCACGGTGAAGGAGAGGTCCCGCTCCCCGTCGGCCCGCGGCGTGATCTGCCGTACGGGGGCGTCCTTGCCCCGCCGGTGCAGCAGCACCGCCGCGCCCTCCCCCAGCCGGGCGCCGAACAGCCGCGCCCGCGCGGTCATCCCGTGGCCGGAGAAGACGATCCGGCCGGCCTCCGCGTGCGAGGCCCGCAGCCAGGCGCGTACCGCGAGACGGCCGTCCTTGGTCGCGTAGGGGATCCGGACCGCCAAGGGCGTCCGACGGCCCTCTCCACCGCCGGACACCAACGCGCGCAGATCGCGCAGGCCGGGCAGCAGCGGTGTGCGCGCCTCGCCCGGCAGTCCCAGCACGTAGGCGTCCCAGCGCCCCTCCCGTAAGGCGGGCGCCGTCTCCAGAACGGCCCGCCACTCGTCCTGCCCGACGTGCTCCAGCGCGGCCACGCGGCCGGTCTCCTCCGACTGCCCCTTCTTCGGGCGCAGTTGGAGCAGCAGGCGGGGGCCAGCCGAGGCGGGCAGCGGCAGTCGTACGCGTACGACGAGACGTCCCTCCTGGTCCACGGTCGCGTCCGCCCGGGGCTTGGCCACCGGTCCGCCGTTCGTGCTGTTGTCGTCGCTCATCGCCGCGCCTTCCGTACTGTCCGCAGAACATTGCCGGCCGCGACGAGCGCGGTGTCCCTGGCCGCGTAACCGCCGCTCACCAGGGCGTGGTCCGTTCCGGGCGCCGGCGGGCGGCCGTCCCTGCGGGCCGCCAGCAGATCCTCGAAGAGCTCCTCGGCCTGGGCGACCACGGGGCCGGGAGCGTAGCGGCGGGAGTTCTCCAGTGCGGTGCGGCCCATCCGGCGGCGCAGTTCGTCGTCGCGTACGAGCTCCAGCAGGGCGCCGGCCAGCGCGTCCCGGTCGCCGACGGGGACCAGCCGGCCGTCCTCGCCGGGGGCGATGATCTCGCCGGGGCCGTACTCGCAGTCGGTGCTCACGACGGGCAGTCCGCAGCGCATCGCCTCGACGATGGTCATGCCGAACGGCTCGAAGTTCGAGGTCGCGGCGCCGATCGAGGCCTTGACCCACTCGGCTTCCATCGGAGTCACGGCGCCCATCAGGAAAACGGAGTTGTAGAGGCCGAGCCGGTCTATCAGCGCGCGCAGGCGCTCCTGCTCCTCGCCCTTGCCGTAGATGCGCAACTGCCAGTCGGGCCGCTCGGCGGCGACGGCGGCGAAGGCCTCGATCAGCAGGTCGAACCGTTTCACCGGCACCAGCCGTCCGGCGGCCATCACGACACGCTCGCCGCCGTCCGCCGGCGGGAGGGCAGGGGCCGGAACGCTGTTGGGCAGCGCCTGCACCCGGACGCCGGGCAGCCGCATCTTGCGCCGGTAGGCCGCGGCGTCGGCCTCCGTGACGGGGGTGAGCGCGTCGAGGCGCGGATACACCCGGCGCAGCGCGTTGCGCAGGCGCGGCGGGTGGTTGTTGAGCGTGAGGTGCTCCTGGCCGACGCGTACGGTCCGCGCGGGTGCCTGGAGGGCCAGGTGCACGTTGAGGCCGGGCCGGGTGCCCACGACGACATCGGCGTCGAGCGAGGCGAGGGCTTCCCCGATGCGCTCGTCGGTGAGCGCGCTGTACTGGTGATAGCGGTACTCGGACGCGGGGAAGATCTTCGCCGGGGTCAGATGCCGCGGATCGTTCTTCTCGTGCCGCAGATCAACCAGCGGCCGCAGCCGTACGCGCGGATCCAGGTTGAGGTTCGGCCGCTCCCGGTGCCGGAGAGCGGAGATGATCTCCACATCGTGCCGATCGGCCAGCGCCCGGGCCAAGTTGAACGTGGTGGTGATCGTCCCTCCTATCCCGTATGCGTTGTGAATGAGAAAAGAGATCTTCATGCCGTGGCAGACGGGCGAGGCATACAGAAGGTTGCCCGCAACCTGGAGATAAGGCGGACGCCATCTCCTCTTCACCAAGGGCCGTCTGACGCGCCGTCGGGCCCGGTCCGGCGAGGGCACTGATGGAGCATTTGCCTCATCTAGCTGTTTTACCGGCAATACGATCGGGAAGGCGGTGCTGTGCACCGTCCCCCCCCCACCGCCTTCTCACCGTCCTCGTCACCGCCCCTCACCGCCGTCGAAGCGGCACAGTCAAGGAGCACCATGCACGCGGTACCCAACGTCACGCTCAACAACGGGGTGACGATCCCCCAGCTCGGCTTCGGCACCTTCAAGATCCCGCCCGCCGACACCCGGCAGGCGACGCTGACCGCGCTGGAGGTCGGCTACCGGCACATCGACACGGCGGAGATGTACGGCAACGAGAAAGAGGTCGGCGACGCGATCCGCGACTCCGGGATCGACCGGGACGACCTCTTCGTCACCAGCAAGCTGAACAACGGTCTCCACGAGGCCGCCGCCGCGCGCACCGCGTTCGACCAGACCCTCGAAGACCTCGGGCTGGAGCAGCTCGACCTCTTCCTGATCCACTGGCCCCGGCCCAGGACCGGGAATTTCGTGGAGGCCTGGCAGACGCTGGAGGAGTTCTACCGGGCCGGGCGGGTCAGGGCCATCGGCGTCTCCAACTTCAAGCCCCACCATGTGCGCCGTCTCATGGAGAATTCCGTGGTCACACCCGCCGTCAATCAGATCGAGATCCACCCCTATCTGACCCAGGACGACGTCAGGGCGTTCAACGCCGAGCACGACATCGCCACCGAGGCCTGGTCGCCTCTGGCCAAGGGCACGGTGCTGCGCGACCCGGTCATCGTCCGTATCGCGGACGACCGCGGCCGGACCCCCGCGCAGGTCACCCTCCGCTGGGCCCTCCAGCGAGGGGACATCGTCTTCCCCAAGTCGGTGACACGCGAGCGCGTGCAGGAGAACTCCCTCCTGTTCGACTTCGAGCTGAGCGAGGCGGACATGGCCGAGATCTCGGCCCTGAACCGCGACGAACGCACCGGTTCCGACCCCGACGAGAACGGCTGACGCCTCTCCGGCCGCCCGATCCGTAATGGATGTTCCAACTCCGCAACTCCCGGCGGAGATCCGCCGGTTCGTACGGCAAGATCGGTCGTATGACCGAACAGCGGGGCAGCGCACCACAACACAGCGCCACGGACGAGACGGTAGCGGCCCTGGCGGTCCGCCTCCGCGCGGCGGACACCGGCGGCTGGACGTCCGACGCGACACGGGCGCTGGTCGTCCGGCTCGGCTGGGGCTGGAGCGACAGCCCGACAGTGGTCACCGGCCGTTCCACCGGCGACGCGCGGCTGCGGCCGGTCGGGAAGTACGAGGAGCGGTACGTGGCCGGGGAGGCGTACGTCGAACTGGCCGTGCCCGTACGGCAGGCCGACCCGGACGCCGCCTCCCAGGCGGAGGCCTTCCGGATGGTCAAGGACGAGCTGACCGCCACCTTCGGCGAGGCGTCGATCATGGGGGTGCACGGCAGGCTGGCGCCGTTCCTGCGACCCGTGCAGAGCTGGGGCTCCCCGTATCTGCGCTGGCGTGGCGAGTCGGACACCATCGAACTGCGCGCGGGTCCGACGGGCCCCGAACTGGTGCTTCAGCCCACCGACCCGGCCGAGAACTGGTTCGTACGTCAGGGCCACGACGACGACCACGCGATCACCGGCTTCTTCGGCTTCCGGCCCGACGGGTCGAACGGCGGCCTCACCTTCCCCGGCGGCTGGCGGGTCCGCAGCTGGGAGACGATGACCAGGGCGCTCGCCGACTTCCTGACGACACTGCCGGCCGAGACGACCGCGCTCCGGACCCCGATGTGGATGCCGATCTACGGCCGGATCGAGGGGAAGGGCGCGCCGATTCTGTTCGACATCGACTGCGGTGACCGGCTGATGCTCGCCTCCTTCGCGGACGAGTCGGTGAACCCGGCCTCGCTGGGCTGGGGCACGGCGTTCGAACACCCGACGACCGGCAGGCCCTGGCCCGACCCGGACAGCCCCCGGCTGCGCATCGACGCGGGCGGTCCGGGGCGGCCCGACGGACAGGCGCTGGCCGAGACGATCGTGGCGACGGCGCGCGCGATGGGCGTGGTGTCTCCCGAGGACCTGCTCATAGGCAACGAGGCCGGGGATCTGGGCGCGTACCGCGTGACCTTCTACGGTCTGGGCCTGCCGATGGCCTGAGCCGCACCGAGCCCGCCCCCGCCCACCGCGAACGGATCAACTCCCGGGCGCTGTGGCAGAATTCCCCGGACGGCCGGTGACGTCCGGGGAAGCCCGGCGAACGGCGCGCGAACACGTCGTACCGCCTCCCGTCGTACCGCCACGCACCCAACGGAGCTTCGTATGACGGCAGGGACGCCCAAACCTCAGGTCGACACCAGCAAGCCGCACCCTGCGCGGGTCTACGACTGGCTGCTCGGCGGCAAGGACAACTACGAGGTCGACCGTCAGGTCGGCAAGCGGCTGCCGGCCGAATCGGCGGACGCGGCGCGCCAGAACCGGGCGTTCATGCACCGCGCCGCCGCCTGGCTCGCTGACAACGGTGTCAACCAGTTCCTGGACATCGGCACCGGCATCCCGACCGAGCCCAATCTGCACCAGATCGTCCAGGGGATCCTGCCGACGGCCCGCATCGTGTACGCGGACAACGATCCCATCGTCCTGCGCCACGCCGAGGCCCTGCTCGTCAGCACGACCGAAGGCACCACCGACTACATCCAGGCCGATGTGCGCGATCCGCAGGAAATACTGCAGTACGCCCGCGCCACCCTGGACTTCGAGCGCCCCATAGCGCTCTCCCTCATCGCGCTGATGCATTTCGTCCCCGACGACCAGGGCCCGTACGAGATCGTCTCCAGCCTGGTGGACGTGCTGCCGTCGGGCAGCTACCTGGTGCTGTCGCACGCCGCGTCCGACCTGATGCCGGAGCTGTCGGACAAGGTCGTCGCGGAGTACGCGAAGGGCGGCATCAGGCTGGGATTCCGCACCCACGCCGGGGTCGGCAAGTTCTTCGACGGACTTGAGCTGGTCGAGCCGGGACTGGTCACGGCGCCCGCGTGGTTCAAGGGCGCGAACGTGCCCGAGCAGGAGCTGAGCGGTATCTACTCGGGCGTGGCACGCATCCCGTAACGGGCGGCGCCACGTTCCCGACGTCGGTGGGAGCGTATCGACGCGGCCGGGTCGTTGCCTCGCGCACGGCCCGGCCCGGCTTACGCTGCGGTGGCCCGACCCGCCGCCGACGTGAGAACGAGGTGCTGTGCGATGCCCACGACCATGCGCAAGTGGGCATGGCTGCCAGTTCTGGCCGTCGGTCTGGGGCTGTACTTCCTGGTGCAGAGCACACTGGTCGACACCGGCAACGTCAACTACGTACCGTCCCTGATCCTGTTGGGCGCTCTCGTCGTCCCTCTCTCCTTCCTCACGTACGTCGCGGGGCGTACGGGCGAGTGGCAGGTCGGGCCGTTCGTGCTCGGGACCGCGGCGCTGTTCGGCGGCGTCGTGGGGATCGTGACCGCCGGGCGGCTGGAGTTCGAGACTCTGCGCGGCCTCGGCACGTCGTCCCTGATCGGCATCGGCCTGATCGAGGAGTCGTGCAAGCTGATCGTCCCGGTGCTGATCCTGCTGTGGCAGTGGCGGCAGGGCACCGTGCACGTCTCGGACGGACTGCTGATCGGGGTCGCGTCGGGCATGGGGTTCGCCACGCTGGAGACCATGGGGTACGCCTTCACCGCGCTGCTGGAGTCCCAGGGGAACATCGGGGACGTCGAGGAGACCCTGCTGCTGCGCGGACTGACCTCCCCCGCCGCGCACATGGCGTGGACGGGGCTGATCTGCGGGGCGCTGTGGGGGGCGGTGGGGGCGCGCTGGTCCCTCGCCGCGACCGCGCAACTCGTGGTCACCTTCGTGCTCGCGGTCGCCCTGCACGCGCTCTGGGACGGTGTCACCAGCCGGTTCACCTACTTTCTGCTGGCCGCGGTCTCGCTGGGCTGGCTCTTCTACGAACTCCACCGGAGCAACACGCTGACCTGGCACAACGCACCCCCGAACGCGAGGCGGGCGCCGCGGCCGTGACGGAACGCTAGGTTGAGTTCATGTACTCGATCGAGATGTCCCGGCGTGTACGGGCACCGCGTACCGCCGTCTACCGCGCCCTGCTGGACGCCGACGCCGTCGCGAAATGGCGGGCGCCGGACGGGATGAGCACCCAGGTGCACGAGTTCGACGACCGCGAGGGCGGGAGGTTCCGTGTCTCGCTCGTCTACGACGAGCCGACGGACACCGGGAAGTCGGCCGCGCGGACCGACACGTACCACGGGCACTTCGAACGGCTGGTGCCGGACGAGCGGGTGGTGGAGGTCATCGAGTTCGAGAGCGCCGACCCCGCGCTCCTCGGCAGCATGACCATGACGACCACACTCAGGGACGTCGAGGGCGGTACGGAGGTCGTCATGGTGCACGAGGGGATCCCGGACGCGGTGTCGGTGGCCGACAGCGAGACGGGCACGCGGATGTCGTTGGACAATCTCGCGAAGCTCGTCGAAGGGAACGCGGGCGCCGGGTCCAGCTGAGCGGCGACCGCGTCGTCTCACCGCGAACCGATCCGGCGACGCCCGGTCAACCGAGGGAAAGGCACGCACCAGCCATGTCACTTGCCCGCGTCCAGCACATCTCCGTCTCGCTCGACGGTTTCGCCACCGGCGAAGGTCAGAGCCTCGACGCACCGTTCGGCCACGCCGGCGAACGGCTGCACGAGTGGATGTTCGACACCCGGTGGGGGCGGGGGATGCTTCGCCAGGACGGCGGCTCGGAAGGTGTCGACGACGCCTTCCTGCGGCTGTTCACTCCCGGAGTCGGCGCCGAGATCATGGGGGCCGGGAAGTTCGGCCACCCCGGATGGCACGAGGACCCGGACTGGAAGGGCGCGTGGGGGCCCAACCCGCCTTTCCGCACACCGGTCTTCGTCCTCACCCACCACCCGCGCCCGTCGATCGAGATGGAGGGCGGCACGACGTTCCACTTCATCGACGCTTCGCCCGCCGACGCGCTCGCGAGGGCCCGCGAGGCCGCGGGCGGCCTGGACGTCCGTATCGGCGGCGGTCCCAGCATGATCCGCGACTTCCTCACCGCCGGGCTGATCGACCACATGCACATCGTGGTGGTCCCGATCCTGCTCGGCCGGGGCGTACGCCTCTGGGACGGACTGGAGGGCCTTGAGAAGGACTACGTGATCGAGGCCGTCTCCACGCCCAGCGGGGTCACACATCTGACGTTCAGCCGTACGGGTCGGTGAACCAGCCCCTGGGGCGCGTTTCAGAAAGTCCCGTCCGGCCCGGCGGGCGGACGACGCCACTTCTCGAACACGCCCTAGGAGCGGCGGCCCGGTTTGCCGCGTCTGCCGGTCTTCGCGCCGCCCGAGCCGCCCGCGCCGCCGCTCCGGGGATTCCTGCCCGCCGACTTCCCGGTGGCGGGCTTCCGGCGGGCGGTGCCGGCGGCGTCCGCGCGCTTGGGCTTCGGTTTCGGCTTGGCCTTCGACGAGCCCTGCTCCTGGGCCGGGGTGGCGCGGCGGCCCCGTGAGCTGTTGACGGTGCGCCCCCGGACGATCCCGATGAACTCCTCGACCAGATCGGTGGTCCGCTCCTCCGGCCACGACAGCGCGACGCGCGACTCGGGGACGTCGGAGACCGGCCGGTAGGTGAGGTCCTTGCGATGGTGCAGGCGCGCGACTGACTGCGGCAGGACGAGGAGTCCCACACCCGCCGCGACCAGTTCCACGGCGTCCGCCGTCGTGGCGGGGCGTTCCTTCGCGGGCTGTCCGGGCAGGGGTCCGTCCCAGTCGAGGGTGTCGTCGAGGGGGTGCAGCACGATGTCGTCGGCCAGATCAGCGGCCGACACCTCGTCCACCGCGGCCACGAGGTGGTCCTTCGGTACGAGGACGACCGTCGTCTCGGTGTAGAGCGGGATCGCGCTGAGGTCGGTCCGGTCGACCGGCAGCCGTACGAATCCCGCGTCCGCCTCCCCGGCGCGCAGCGTGTCCGCCGCGTCGGCGGCGGGGATCACGGTCAGGGTCAGCGGTACGTCGGGGAGCCGCTCGTTCCAGATCCGCACCCACTTGCCCGGGTTCACCCCCGGTACGTAACCGAGCCGGAACGTGGGGGACGCGAGGGGTACCTCCGAGCCTGTCACTCAGCCAGGCTACCGGTCGTGGTCGGACGGCCCTTACCCGCTCGATAGTCTGGACACCATGAAGTCGCACCAGACCACCCAGACGATGAAGCCCGCCACGGCGGCGAAGAAACTGGGTGTGTACCTCGAGGCCACCCCAGCCGATTTCCAGGAGGGCGTCGTCTCGCGCGGCGAGCTGAACGCGCTCCAGTCGGATCCGCCCGAGTGGCTGCTGGAACTGCGGCGCGACGGTCCGCATCCCCGGCCGGTGGTCGCCGCCAAGCTGGGCGTCTCCATCGCGGGTCTCGCCCGTGGCGGGGTCACCGACGCGCTGACGACGGAGCAGATCGAGGCGCTCAAGGAGGAGCATCCCTCCTGGCTGCGGCGGGAACGCGCCACGCAGGCCGAGGTCCGGAAGGAAGCGGCGCGTATCAAGGAGAAGAACGCCGAGCGGGAGGACCAGGCCCGCCGCCCGCGTTCCTGACCGGGGCCGGGGCGGGCCGACGGCGGGGCGCGTAACAACCCATCGTGACGACGGGGGCGGCCGGGAAGAACCCGGCCGCTCCGTCGTACGTCGGCTACCGCGGCGCCGCCCTGGGGCGGTCGGTCAGCAGCGACCAGATGACGAAGACGCCGATCGCGATGGTGACCACAGCCCAGACGGGCTGGTAGGGCAGCCACATGAAGTTCGCCACCACACTGATCGCGGCCATGCCCACCCCGATCACCCGCGCCCAGGGCGCGCGGCGGACGATGCCCAGCCCGGTGAGGATCAGCAGCACACCCACCACCAGATGGATCCAGCCCCACGAGGTCAGGGTGAACTGGTAGGTGTAGCTGCCGCTGAGCGTGAACACGTTGTCCCGCGCGATGGCGACGACACCGTTCAGGACGGCCAGCACGCCGTCCACGAAGAGCAGGACCCCGGCGAACATCGCTCCGCCCGTCGCCCACACGGGGCCTCCGTGCCCCTTGCGGGACGGCGTGTGTCGAGCCCCGGAAGGGGACGCGGTCTGTGCCATGAGAGCCTCCTCGGCCGAGTAGGTGGCCCGCTCTCCGGACCACTCCGGCATGGGGCCGACAATCCGCCGCTCCCGCTGCCACGACCAGCCGGACTACGCCGTTCGAGTGAACGCCCGAATGGGCCCCGCCGTCTCCCGACACCCCCGGCGATCCCGCCGGCGCCGCGGCGAGAACGGCTGTCCGTCCGACGAGCGAGGCCCTGCCCGGCATCGGAGTGGTCTCCTCCACCGCTCGGTTATCAAGGGGCGCCGGGCGTCTATGGGTGCAGAGTCCGACTGTCCCCGTACAACCCGTAGAAAGAGAACACCCATGCGTATCCGTACAGCAGTCGCCGCCTCCGCTCTCGCCGCTCTCGCCGTCCTCGGCAGCGCCGGCGCCGCCGCCGCCGGCGAGCGGGGCGAGGGCCACGACCGTGGCAACTCCATCGTGAACAGCGAGTTCGTCGCCACGTGGATCAACGACAGCTTCAACACCGCCATCATCTTCGGCGACAACCTGTAAAGCGCTCGTACGCGGTCGTCGGCCTCCCGTGCTGATCCGCGGGAGGCCGGCGGCCGTTTCGGCGCACGCTCCGGAACGACCCTCACCCGGCCGTCGACCGGGGGGCTCCGCCGCCGTCAGGCCGCGTAGTCGTGGGCCGCGTAGGTGAGATAGCCCGCGTCCCCGCCCTGGTAGTACGTGGCCTCGTCGACAGGCGCGATCGGCAGTCCGGCGCGCAGCCGCTCGACGAGGTCGGGGTTGGCGATGAAGGCGCGGCCGAAGCTGACGAGGTCGGCGCCCAGCCCGAGCCAGCGGTCGGCGTCCTCCCTGCCGGTCTGCTTCGGTCCCATCGGGAGGGTCGGGTTCATGATGAGCGTGCCCGGCCAGGCCCGGCGCAGGGCGACCAGTACCTCGTCGTCGGTGGTGGCCTCGATGTGCACGTACGCCAGGTCGAGTCGGGCCAGCTCGGTCAGCAGCGCGGCGTACAGCTCGCCGACCTCCGTCTCCTCGACTCCCCAGAAGGTCCCGCCCGGGGAGAGCCGGATGCCGGTCCGGTGCCCGCCGACGGCGTCGGCGGTGGCGGCCGCGGCCTCGACGGCGAACCTGATCCGGTGGGCGACCGGGCCGCCGTACCCGTCCGTGCGCAGGTTGGCGTTGGAGGAGAGGAACTGCGAGATCAAGTAGCCGTTGGCGCCGTGCAGTTCGACACCGTCGAAGCCGGCGTCGGTGGCGCGGCGGGCGGCCCTGGCGTACGACTCCACCTGCTCGGGCACCTCGGCGGTGTCCAGCGCGCGGGGCACCGGGGCGGGCTGGGGCCCGGTCGGGGTGAATACGTCGCCGACGGCGGGGACGGCGGAGGGGCCGACCGGCCGTGTGCCGATGGTGTCGGTGTGCGAGACCCGTCCGCCGTGCATGAGCTGGGCGAAGATGCGCCCGCCGTTGGCGTGGACGGCGGCGGTCACGGGGCGCCACGCGGCGACCTGCTCGTCGGTGTGGAGTCCGGGGGTCCCGGGGTTGGACTGGCCGATCGTGCTCGGCTGCACCCCTTCGCTCACGATCAGCCCGGCGGTGGCCCGCTGGGCGTAGTAGGCGGCCATCGACGGCGTCGCCAGACCCTCGGCAGCCGCGCGGACCCGGGTCATCGGGGCCATGACCACCCTGTTGGGCAGCGTGAGGCCGCCGAGCTGGTAACGGGTGAAGAGGGTCGTCACGTCAGGACTCCTTCGCGATGCGAGGTGCGCGTTGCCCGGGTTTCGAGCACTGCGGTTACGCTAAAACCTCACATCGACGTCAGAGGCAAGCCTTGTGACGCATGACACAGGACACCATCGGGAGGGCCTTGTGCGGATCGGTGAACTCGCCTCACGCGCCGGAGTCAGCGTCAGGTCGGTGCGCTACTACGAGGAGCAGGGGCTGCTCGCCAGTACCCGCAGCCCCAGCGGGCAGCGGCATTACACGGACCAAGAGGTCGAGCGGGTCGCGTTCATCCAGCGGCTGTACGCGGCGGGGCTCTCCAGCCGGACGATCCACGAACTGCTGCCCTGCGTCGACGCACCCAGCGAGGTGAACTCAGACTCGGCGCTGGAGCGGATGGCGCAGGAACGCGAACGGCTCTCCGAGCACATCGACGACCTCGTGCGTACGCGGGAGGCCCTCGACGGGCTGATGGCGGCGGCCCGGGAGTACCGCGAGCGGATGGCAACGCCCGCGCCCACGTCCACGCCCTCGCACTCGGCCACGGCTGTCCTCGACCGCTGTACGGCCTGAACCGGCGGAGGGGACGGGGCGGGTCAGAGCCCCGGCGCGCCCCAGACGGGGAACCAGCGGGCGAGGTCGGGCTCGATCCGCAGGTCGTCCCCGAGGATCCCGCTGACCTGGAGCTCTCGCGGGTTGTCCCGTTTCTCGGCGGCGCCGGGCAGCGGCGCGAAGGGGTAGAAGCTGCCGCGCTTGTAGAGGTAGACGAGGGCGAGCGGCCGCTGTTCCGCGTCGCGGAAACTGATCAGCGAGCAGAGGAGCTGCGGGCCGAACCCGCCGTCCTGGAGCAGTGTGTTGACCGCGTGCAGATCGTTGACCAGACCGGCGGCGTCGTCGGGCGCCTGCCGGGAGAGCAGCCAGGTGTATCCGTACGAGTCCTGGCTGAACTCCACCGGGTGGCCGCCCTCACCGGTGTCCGCGTCGAGCAGTTCCCGCACGTCCTGGCGGATCCGGGCGAAGCCCCCGCCCTCGACGCCGACGAAACAGACCGAGCCCAGGCCGGTGGGCGTGTAGCCGGCTCCGGCCTGGAGGGTCAGCGCGGCGGACGGGAGCGCGAAGAGCTGGTCGAGATCGGGCCGGACGGGTTTGCTCCGGCCCAGAATGGTGTCGAGAAGACCCAAGGGGACCAGCTCCTCACGGTGACGACGGGGTCGGGGTTACGGGCGGGCGAGCTCGGCGGACATCCGGGCGAGCTGGTCCAGCCGCTGCTGGAGGGTCGGGTGCGAAGAGAGCAGCCGCCCGAGGCTCTCGCGGGACGAGAAGGCCGGCACGAAGAAGAAGGCGTTGTACGGCTCCGCCTTCCGCAGGTCCCTCGTCGGGATGCGTGCCATCTGGCTGTCCACCTTGGTCAGCGCCGACGCGAGCGCCGACGGACGGCCGGTGAGCAGTGCGGCGGTGCGGTCGGCCGAGAGCTCCCGGTAGCGGGAGAGCAGCCGCGTGAGCAGGAAGCCGATGGCGTACACCATCGCGCTGACCAGCGGGATCACCAGGATGGCGATACCGGCGGGCCCGGCGTTGCTGGCGCTCCTCGACAGTCCGCTGTAGAGCGCGATCCGGGTCATCAGACCCGCGAGCACGCCCAGGAACGACGCGATGGTCATGACGGCGACGTCGCGGTGCGCGACGTGCGACATCTCGTGGGCGAGGACGCCCTCCAGTTCCTCCGGTTCCAGTCTGCGGAGCAGGCCGGTGGTGGCGCAGACGAGGGCGCTGCGTTCGCTCCGGCCGGTCGCGAAGGCGTTCGGTATGTCACTGTCCGCTATCGCCACCTTGGGCTTCGGCATGTCGGCCAGCGCGCAGATTCGGTCCACGACGCCGTGCAGCTCGGGTGCCTGCTCCGGAGTGACCTCGCGCGCGCCCATGCCGAAGGCCGCGATCTTGTCACTGAACCAGAACTGCGCGATGAACAGGCCACCGGCCACGATAAGGATCACCGGCCAGAACTTTCCCAGCACGGCGAGCAGCACACCCACCAGGACCACGTACAGCAGACCGATCAGGAACATGGTGGTCACCATGCGTGTGGTCAGCCCGCGGTCCTTGGAGTAGCGGGTTCGGGTCATCTCTCGCCTCCATCACTTCTCTACATCTGCCATTTTCCTCCTCCTCGCGGCGAAACGTCGTAAATAGAACGTATGGACAGCGCGGCACCGGCCGCATCGGCTCGGGGGAAGGCGCGAGGGATCCGGCGGCCTAGGCTTCGACGCGGCACCGGCCCCGACTCCAGGAGCGTGAACCGTGTTCGACCTCGCACCAGAGCACCCGTACCCCGACAGCCACCGAGCGGACGAGGCACCCGCACCGCACCCACTGCTCGCGCCCGTGCTCGGCCTCCTGGGCACCTGGAGCGGCCGGGGGCGTGGCGAGTACCCCACGCTCAGTGAGGATTTCGACTACGCCCAGGAGATGACCTTCAGCCACGACGGCCGCCCCTTCCTCCGTTACGAGACCCGGGCCTGGCTGCTCGACGCCGACGGGGCGCCGCTGCGGCCGTCGGCCCGGGAGAGCGGCTGGTGACGGCTCCAGCCGGACGGCCGGGTGGAGGCGCTGATCACCCAGCCCACCGGTATCGCGGAGATCTCCGTGGGCCGGGCGGCCGGGAGCACGGTCGACCTGGCCACCCACGAGGTCGCCCGCACCCCCACGGCCAAGGAGGTCGACGCCACGCGCCGCCGCTACACCCTGACCGACGACGACACGCTCACGTTCGTCCACGATCTGGCGGCGGTGGGCCGGCCGCTGCAGCACCATCTCTCGGCCCAGCTGCGACGGACCTCCGGGCCCGCCGGATTCGGCGTCAGCCCCATTGGGTAGAAATCAGGTGGTTTGTGATGCTACGGGGGCGGATGTCGCGTGCCGCGACGGGCAAGAGGCGCCCGGGCGGCCCCGCGCGAGCTGAGAGGTGTCGGTGACATGGTGACCGGGATGCAGTTCGGAATCTTCACCGTGGGTGATGTGACCCCCGACCCGACCACCGGTGGTGCCCCTACCGAGGCGGAACGGATCCGGGCCACCGTGGCCATCGCGCGTAAGGCGGAGGAGGTCGGTCTCGACGTCTTCGCCACGGGTGAGCACCACAATCCGCCGTTCGTCCCGTCCTCACCCACCACCCTGCTCGGCTATATCGCCGGACAGACCGAGCGGATCATCCTGTCGACGTCGACCACGCTGATCACCACCAACGACCCCGTGAAGATCGCCGAGGACTTCAGCGTCCTGCAGCATCTGTCGGGCGGACGGACCGACCTGATGCTGGGGCGCGGCAACACCGGGCCGGTCTATCCGTGGTTCGGCCAGGACATCCGTAAGGCCATCCCGCTGACCGTCGAGCACTACGGCCTGCTGCGCCGTCTGTGGCGTGAGGAGGTCGTCGACTGGGAGGGAAAGCTCCGCTCGCCCCTCCAGGGCTTCACCCTCGCGCCGCGCCCGCTGGACGGCGTCCCGCCGTTCGTGTGGCACGGCTCCATCCGCACTCCCGAGGTCGCGGAGCTGGCCGCCTACTACGGCGACGGCTTCTTCGCCAACCACATCTTCTGGCCCTCGTCCCACACACGGACGATGGTGGACATGTACCGGCAGCGCTTCGCGCACTACGGCCACGGCGCGCCGGAGACGGCCATCGTCGGTCTGGGCGGGCAGGTGTTCATGCGCCGCAACAGCCAGGACGCCGTAAGGGAGTTCAGGCCCTACTTCGACAACGCGCCCGTGTACGGGCACGGCCCGTCCCTGGAGGAGTTCACCTCGCTCACGCCCCTGACGGTCGGTTCTCCGCAGCAGGTGATCGACAAGACGCTCGGCTTCCGGGAGTACGCGGGCGACTACCAGCGCCAGTTGTTCCTCCTCGACCACGCGGGACTGCCGCTCAAGACGGTGCTCGAACAGCTCGACCTCCTGGGGGAAGAGGTGGTGCCGGTGCTCCGCAAGGAGTTCGCCGTCGGCCGCTCCCCCCAGGCACCGGCCGCCCCCACCCACCAGTCGCTCCTGAGGGAACGCGACGCGGCGAGCACCGGGGAACCCACCGAATCGTGACGGGAGTTGGAGGATGGGTGGCGTGACGACCAGACTCACGATCATCACCGGCGGGCTGCGTGAGCCGTCGTCGACGCGGATGCTCGCCAACCGGCTGGAGGCGGCGGTACGCACGGAACTCGCCGGCGCCGGGGTCATGGTCGAGTCCTCGTTCGTCGAGCTGCGCCCCCTGGGGCACGCGATCATCGACGCGATGTTCAGCGGATTCCCGTCCGCCCCGCTGGAGAAGGCGTTCGCCACGGTCGCCGACGCCGACGGGGTCATCGCGGTCACCCCGGCGTTCAACGCTTCCTTCAGCGGTCTGTTCAAGTCCTTCTTCGACGTGCTCCCGGAGGAGACCCTGTCGGACATGCCCATCCTCATGGGCGCCACCGGCGGTACGGAACGGCACTCCCTCGTCCTCGAACACGCGCTGCGGCCGATGTTCTCCTATCTGCACGCCCTGGTGTCGTCGCGGGGCGTGTACGCCGCGACGGACGACTTCGGCGCCCAGGCGAACGGAGCGGTCCTGCGGGAACGAATCGCCGCCGCTGCGGCCGACTACGCCCGCCTGGTCCAGGGATGCGGCCCCCACCGCAAGCGCGACTCGTTCACCGAGGACGCCACCGCGATGGAACAGCTCCTGCGCGGCGACGGGACCTGAGACCGTCAGCCCGAGGAAGTACCGGAGGAGGTACGGGAGTCCAGGACCTTGGCGACGAAGGACGCCAGCTGCTCCCGCATCCGCTCACGAGGCACGCCCCCTTGACCGGCGAGGTGTTCGACCAGATCGGCGCGGACGGCGGCGAGCAGCGCGTGGGCGGTGAAGTCGCTGTCGGTCAGACCGGGGATCCGCTCCAGTATGGCCTGGAGCATGCCGTGCCAGCGCTGGTAGTGGTCCGCCTGGTAAGGGCTGTCGCCACCCGCGCCCTCCAGGGCCAGGGCGAGGTGGCGGTTGTCGAGCTTGAAGCGGAGGACCGCGTCGAGCAGGGCGGGTACGCGCTGGAGCGGCGGCGTGGCGGGTCCCAGCGGTGGCGGTCCCTCCTCGATGGCGGTGCCGACCGGTTCGAGGCGTGCCTTGTACAGCGCGTGGATCAGGCCGGTGCGATCGCCGAAGGCGCGGAAGAGGGTCGCCTTGCCGACGCCGGCCGCCGCCGCGATGTCGGCCATGGTGACCGACTCCGGGCTCTCGCAGCGGGCGAAGAGGTCGTCTGCCGCCGCGAGGGCGGCAGCCCGGTTACGGGCCGCGTCCTTGCGCGGCTTGCGCTCGGCCGGCTCGGCCATGAGATTCCTCCAGTTGCAAAGCGGACCCGGGGTCCGTATCGTTCGGCCAAGAAGCGGACCCTCGGTCCGCATCGTACTGGACGGAGTTGCTCATGCCCACGGACACGGCACCGGCGGACGTCTGCCGCCAACGCCCGCGACTGCTGCTGGACAAGGAGATCCCCGGCCGGGTCGACGTCCACGGCTTCCCCGACATGGAGATCCACCGGAGCACCGTCGCGGAGACCGTGAACTGATGGGCGCCTCGGGCACCACCCTGGTCATAGGCGCCACCGGAACCACCGGCAGCCGCCTCGTCTCCCGACTCGTCGCGGGCGGGCACCGCGTCACGGCCGCGAGCCGGCGCGCCACCGCCGTGGCCGGCGCTCAGGCGGTCCGCTTCGACTGGGACGACCCCGCGACCTTCGACGGGGCACTGGGCGGCGCGGACCGCGTCTATCTCATTCCGCCGCTCGGCTCCCTGGAGCCCGCCGGCGTCATGCTGCCCTTCCTGAAGCAGGCCCGTTCGGCGGGCGTGCGCCGCGCGGTGCTGCTGAGTTCGTCGGCCATCCCGGCCGGCGGGCCCTCCACGGGACAGATCCACCAGGCGCTGCCTGGCCTGTTCGGCAAATGGGCCGTGCTGCGGCCCTCGTGGTTCATGCAGAACTTCACCGGCGACAGCCCGCACGCGCAGAGCATCCGGGCGGACGGGACCGTCCTGACGGCCACCGGCGAAGGCCGGGTCGGGTTCGTCGACGCGGACGACATCGCGTCCGTCGCCGTGCACGCGCTGACCGACACCCGGGCGCCGAACAGCGACCTGATCATCACCGGGCCACAGGCGCTGAGTTACGGCGATGTCGCCGACATCCTCGGCCAGGTCCTGGGCCGGGCCGTGAGCCACCGCCCGCTGACTTACGAGCAGATGCGCGACCGCCTGGCCCCCTTCATGCCGGCCGAGTACGCCGCGCTGCTCGCGAGCATGGACCGCTCCATCGCGGTGGGGACGGAGGACCGCACCACGGACACGGTCCAGAGGCTCACCGGCCGCGCGCCGGGCAGCTTCCGCGCCTTCGCGGAGCGGGAGTTGCTCCGGGCTGAGGGCCGCTGAGGGTCCCGCGGAACGGGGCCAGGAGCTCTCGGCGGCCGGACGGGCGGGGCCCGCCGTCACGCCGCCTGCCGGCAGCGCTCGCGCAGGAGGTCGACACCGTCGCCCTCAAGGTCGTCGCAGTACGCCGCGCGCCCGGTCATGGCCATCACCAGGGCCACCGTCGAGCCGAACACGAGCGGCCCCGAACCCGTCGTGAAGGGGCCGTCATTCGCGACGAGTCTCAGGCCACCGATACGTCCCTTGGCAGGGACCACGAGGTCCGTCCCGTGGTAGTACTCGGCCACCCTCGTGACGACCTCGATCGGATGGTCGCGGCGGATCCCCAGCGGGCGCCGGATGTCCTGCGCGTGCACGACCGTCTCACCCAGCATGGCCAGGGCGGGGAGGGGAGGCTTGGTCGTGCTCGGGACGATCCGCCGGAACCGCTCAAGCGTCTCGGCCGGGGTCGCGCCCAGTTGCTCGGCGAGCCGCATGGCCACCTGTTTGTCGAAGTCGAACCGGCAGCGGATCACCCCAGCCAGCCACCGTACGGAGTTGAGGCTCGCCCCCGAGGTGAGATGGGCCAATACCTCGCGCACGGTCAGTTCGTCGCACAGCGACCGTATCGCCCACCGCTCGGCGGTCAGATCCGCGAGATCGGCCGCCAGCGCCGCTCGCTCGGCATGGATCAGGGGCCAGACCCCGGCCTTTCGGCCGCGTTCCGTTGTCACTTCCGAATCGGTCATCCGAGGAGTCTCCTGTTCGGGGTCGCGTTGTGCGTCGCGTCTGAAGCCGGACAGACGCGAGTCCGGCAGGCGCCGCCGAACAGGAGACTCCTCCCCCGAGGCAAAGTCATCGCCCGCCGAGTGAACTTCTCACACGTCCGGCGGACACGCGGGTGAGCGACCTTGTCGGAGCTCATTCGAGGTTCATTCCGACGCACCGATAGCCTGGGCCATCATGATGCGCTCCTGGATCCTCCCGACGGTGTTCGTGCTCGGCGGCTCAGTCGTCGCCACCGGGCAGATCCTCACGGGGAGCCCGGGAACAGCCGCGCTCTCCGTGCTGGTGTTCGTGCTGCTCGCGGCCGCGCACTCGCCTCTGGTGTTCCCGAGGTCGATCGGTGCGCTGGAGGCACAGCGCCGCGGCGCGGTCGACGGCCGGCCGGTCGTCTTCTGGCGGTCGGGCTGCACGTACTGCCTGCGGCTGCGCATCCGACTCGGCCGTGACGCGCGTCGGCTGCACTGGGTCGACATCTGGCGGGATCCGGCCGGAGCGGCAGCGGTGAGAGCCGCCAACGAGGGCAACGAGACCGTGCCGACCGTCGTCGTGGCGGGCCGGCCGCATGTCAACCCCGATCCCGCGTGGGTGCGCGCGCAGCTCCCCCAATCCCCCTGACCGGAAGGTCCGTGTGACCGGAAGCGTCGGGCGCCCTAGACGAGTTGGTCGTCGAGGACCGAGAGGAACTTCAGCTTCTCGTCGCTCTCCGTGCCGGGCGGTGCGGTGAAGACCGTGAGGATCTGGGACTCGTCGGGGTCCAGCAGGGTCTGGCCGTGCAGTTCCAGGGCGCCGATCCGTGGGTGGTCGATGTGTTTGGGGTCGCAGTACGGGCCGATGACCGGGTGCTCGCTCCAGATGGCGGCGAACTCCTGGCTGGTCCTGAGCAGTTCGCCCACGAGGGCGGCCGTGCGGGGGTCGGCCGGGTCGCGGGTGTGGGTGGCGAGCAGCTGGGCGGTGACGGTACGGCTGTGCCTGGCGTGGTCCTCGGGCGGGAGGAGACTCCGTTCCGCGGGGTCGGTGAACCAGCGGTAGGCCAGGGCGCGGTGCGGTCCCGTGTGCCGGGTCTGGTCGCCGAAGAGGAGCGTGGAGAGCCGGTTCTGGGCGAGGGTCTCGCCGAGGCGGCTGAAGATCTGCGCCGGGGTGTCCTCCATGCGACGGAAGACCGCGAGAATGCCGGGGTTGATGTGATCCGTGCGTGGGACGCGTCGCGGGACGGGGTATCCGGCCAGGCGGAACAGGTGGTCGCGTTCGTCCGGGGAGAGCCGCAGGGCTCGTGCCATGGCGGAGAGCAGTTGCTCGGAGGGGCGCGGCCCGCGCCGCTGCTCGATACGGGTGTAGTAGTCCGTCGACATGTTGCTGAGGTCGGCGACCTCCTCGCGGCGCAGACCGCCGGTTCGCCGACGGCGGGTACGGGGCAGGCCCACGTCCTCGGGCTGGAGCGCCTCGCGCCGGGTACGCAGGAAATCGGCCAGTTCGGCGCGGTCCATTCGCCCACACTCCTCCCGGTGACGGGCCATGCCGTCCCGGTGGCCCGAGCGGCATGATCACCTCTCCATGATCCCCTTCTCCTCAGCACGGCCCGGGCGAGGGGTATTCCCCCGGCGCCCTTGCTCCGCGACCGCCCCGCCGACAGCCGCATGTGACCGGGATCACGGGACACTCTGTCCCTGGTTGCGCCTCCCGGACCTTGTGACGCTCGCAGTCATGAACACCGACAAAGCACTCAGCTTCCCTTCCCCCGCCCACTGGATCGACGGCCGCGCCGTCCCGTTCGACGGCCCTCTGATCGAGGTCGTCAACCCCGCCACCGGCGACGTCGTCGCCGCCGTCCCCGACGGCACGGCGGCCGACGTCGACCGCGCCGTGGAGGCGGCGAGCGCCGCCTTCCCGGGGTGGGCCGCGACGGACCCGGCCGAACGCGCCGCGGTCGTCCGGCGCGTGGGCGCGGGTCTGAAGGAGCGCGGCGGCGAGATCGCCGCGGCCATGACCGCCGAGATGGGCGCCGCGCGGTCGTTGACGGACACGCTGGCCATCGCGCTGCCCCCGATGGCGGTCGACAGTCTCGCCGACGTCGCGGAGAGCTTCGCGTGGACCGAGGAGATCGCGAACTCGCTGATCGTGCGGGAGCCGGTCGGCGTGGTCGCCGCGATCGTGCCGTGGAACTTCCCCATCCAGCAGATCGTCACCAAGGTCGTCCCCGCCCTGCTCGCGGGGAACTCCGTGGTGCTCAAGCCCGCCGAGCTCGCCCCGCTGGCCGCGCGGATCTTCGCCGAGGTCACTTCCGACGCCGGTCTGCCGGCCGGGGTGTTCAACGTGGTGCACGGCACCGGCCAGGTGGTGGGCGAGGCGCTGGCCGCCCACCCGCGCGTCGACATGGTGTCCTTCACCGGCTCGACCCGGGCGGGGAGGCGCGTCTCCGCCGTCGCGTCCGAAACGGTCAAGCGGGTCGCCCTGGAGCTCGGCGGCAAGTCGGCCAACATCATCCTGCCGGACGCCGATCTGAAGGCCGCCGTGACCGGAGGGCTGGCCGTCGCCTGGGCCAACAACGGCCAGGTCTGCGGCGCGTACAGCCGGATGCTCGTCCCCGCCGCGCTGCACGACGAGGTCGTCGCTCTGCTGCGGGAGGCCGCCGCCGAGTACACGGTCGGCGACCCGGCCGACGAGAGCGTACGTCTGGGTCCGCTGGCCTCCGAGGCGCAGCGCCAACGCGTCACCGCCTACATCGAGCGGGGTATCGCCGACGGCGCCACCCTGGTCCTCGGCGGACCCGGCCGGCCCGAGGGACTGACCGGCGGCGCGTACGTCAGGCCCACGATCTTCGCCGATGTCGACCCACGGTCGGCGATCGCCCAGGAGGAGATCTTCGGCCCGGTCCTGGCGGTCATCCCGTACACGGACGACGACCACGCTGTGGAGATCGCCAACGGCACGATCTACGGCCTCACCGGAGCCGTGTTCGGCGAGGAGGAGCACGCCCTGGCCATCGCGCGGCGCATGCGCACCGGACAGGTCGACATCAACGGCGCGCGGTTCAACCCCTTCGCCCCGTTCGGCGGTTACAAGCAGTCCGGCAACGGCCGCGAGTACGGCCGCCAGGGCCTGGAGGAGTTCCTGGAGACCAAGGCCATCCAGCGCTGAACCGGCGGCGGGACGCGGCGCTGAACGCCGGACGACGGAAAGCGAACGGCTGTAAATGGGTGGGGCATTGGTCTAGGCCAACCGTCGCGGTCCCTGTAGATTCATCCGTGGCCAGTAGCCCATGACCTCCCCACCCAGGTTGCGTGCTGGCGCGCGGGCGATGCCCAAGAACTCTGCCCCGAGCAGCCGGGTCACCTCCCCATTCGCCGCCTCTAGGAGTCACGGTGAAAGTTCGCACCAGAAGCTCGGCGATCATCAGCGCCGTCTGTCTCGTTGCTTCCCTCGCCCTCACCACGGCGTCCGCCGACGAGCCCTCCGCCGCCTCGCACAAGGCGGCGGGAGTCGAGTTGACGCAAGTGGCCACAGCCCAGAATCCGATCGCCGGCACCGCTGGCCCGGGTGGCCAGGTCTGGATTGCCGAACGCGCGGGTACCGTACGGGTCTTGGGCGCACAGGGGCTCGGACGACCGGTCCTCGACATCTCCGCCGAGACCACCACCGACGGCGAACGCGGCCTGCTGGGCATCGCGTTCGACAAGGGCCAGAAGCACTTCTACATCTCGTACACGGACCTTGAAGGCACCAGCACCGTGGACGAGTTCACGATGCGGTACGGCAAGATCCAGCCGAACACCCGGCGCACCGTCATCACCCAGACGCAGCCGTACGAGAACCACAACGGCGGCGACATCAAGTTCGGCCCCGACGGCTACCTCTACATCGCGCTCGGCGACGGCGGCGCGGGCGGGGACCCGCACGGCAACGGGCAGAAGCTCGACACGCTGCTCGGCAAGATGCTGCGCATCGACCCGAACGGCGCCAAGCCTTACGCGATCCCGGCGGACAACCCCTTCGTGGGCGACCCGAACGCGAAGGACGAGATCTGGGCGTACGGGCTCCGCAACCCCTGGCGGTTCTCCTTCGACGCGGGCACCGGCGACATGTTCATCGGCGACGTCGGCCAGAGCGAGTGGGAGGAGATCGACTGGGCGTCGGCGAGGAGCGGCGGCGGCGAGAACTACGGCTGGGCGTCGATGGAGGGCAACCACCCCTTCCGCGGCGGCACGGAGCCCGCGAACCACGTCCCGCCGGTGTTCGAGTACGACCGTCTGGGGCTGGGCTGCTCGGTCACCGGTGGATTCGTCTACCGCGGATCCAAGATCCCGGAGCTCAGGGGGCAGTACCTGTACAGCGACTACTGCGACGGCACCGTCCGGTCGCTGAAGCTCAAGAACGGCAAGGTGACCGGTCACGGCGACCTCGGGGTCAGCGGCGGCGAGGTCATCTCCTTCGTACAGGGCGGCGACCGCGAGCTGTACGTGCTCGCCCTCGGCGGCACCATCTCCCGTATCGACCCCGCGTGAAGACCTGCTGAACAGCACTGAGTCACCACGACAGGCCCGGTGCCGGGAAACCGGCACCGGGCCTGATCCGCTCAGTCGCGCGGGGTGCCCCGGACCACCCGGAAGCCGAGGTTCCCGGCAGAGCTGTCAGGGGTGTTGGCGGTTCGTGCACGTCGCCGACCGTACGGCCGGCGGGCGCGGCCCGCACGGTGGTCTCAGTAGCGGACGTCGCTCTGCAGCAGCGGCGGATACACGGCGGATTCCTGGCCGTCCACCGTGGCCCCGGCGAACTGGAGCATCGCGCGCGGCTCGCCGTGCATGGGCGCCGGGTAGTCGAGCGTCGGGGCGGAGACCTCGTCGAGGGCCCGCAGGTGTTCCGGGCCGAGCGTGGTCTCAAGGGCGGCGAGGTTGTTCTCCAGGTGCTCCACGCGGCGGGCTCCCAGGATCGGTACGACGGTGCCCGGCCGGGCCCGCAGCCAGGCGAGGGAGACGGCGGCGGAGCTGGTGCCCAGTTCGTCGGCGACGGCGGCCACCGCGTCGATGACGGCGTACTCCTCCTCGCCGGGCCCGCCGACGAACGCGGTGCGCGCGGAGTCGACGACCTCGGAGCCGCGCCGGTACTTACCGGACAGGAAGCCGTTCTTCAGCGGGCTCCAGGGCACCAGGGCCATGCCCTGGTCCTGTGCGAGCGGGGCGATCTCGCCCTCCACGGTGCGGGCCAGCAGCGAGTACTCGACCTGGAGCGCGATCAGCGGGGTCCAGCTCCGGAGCTGGGCCATGGTCTGTGCCTGCGCGGTGACCCACGCCGGGGTGTTGGAGAACCCGATGTAGCGGATCTTGCCCGCCCGCACCAGATCGTCGAGGGTCCGCATGGTTTCCTCGATCGGCGTGCTGCGGTCCCAGTTGTGCAACCAGTACAGGTCCAGGTAGTCGGTGCCGAGCCGGCGCAGCGACTCGTCGAGCTGGGCGGTGATCGACCCGCGGCCCGCGCCGCCGCCGTTGGGGTCGCCGGGGAACATGTTGAAGAAGAACTTGGACGCCAGCACGGTGTGTGAGCGCAGCCCGGGGTGTGCGGCGAAGTAGTCGCCGAGGATCTTCTCGGAGTGGCCGTTGGTGTAGAAGTTCGCCGTGTCGATGAAGTTCCCGCCCCGGTCCAGGTAGGCGGCCAGGATCTTCTCCGACTCCTCCACGCTGCAGCCCGCGCCCCCGGGGTCCTGCCCGAAGGTCATGGCGCCCAGTGCGAGGGGGCTGACACGCAGTCCCGAGCGGCCGAGGGTGACGTAGTGGTCGAGTGACATGAGCTCCGCCTTTGCTGGATGGCGTACAGGAACGAACACCTCAAGCACACCTCGCACGGGGTCCCCGGGTGTAGACCGATCCGCTCGGGCTTTTGCACGATCCTGCCGAGTTCGCCCGGATCGGGCTTGCCCGGATCGGTCGGGAGTGCTTTCGTGGAGTGCATGTCCACCACGACCGAGTTGCTCGATGAACTCCGAACGCTGATCGCGTCCCACGCGCGTGCGGACGGCGGCTCCACGATCGACGGACTGTTCCTCTCCCGGGTGGAGACCGTCGAGCCGCATCATTCACTGACCGAGCCGCTCCTGGTGGTCATGGCCCAGGGCGGCAAGCGGCTCCTGCTCGGTGACGAGGTCCACGAGTACCGCGCGGGCCAGTATCTGATGGTCACCACGGATCTCCCCGTCAGCGGTCACTTCCTCGACGCCGGCCCCGGCCACCCCGCGCTCGGCCTGGGACTCGCGCTGCGGCCGGGCGCGATCGCCCCGCTGCTGCTGGAGGGAACGGCCCCACGGCGTACGCGCGGCGCCGCCGTACCGCCGGCGCTCGCCACCGGGGAGGCCGGCCACGAACTGCTCGACGCCGCGACCAGGCTGGTGCGGCTGCTCGACCACCCGGCGGACGCGCCGGTACTCGCTCCGCTGATCGAGCGGGAGATCCTGTGGCGGCTGCTCTCCGGACCGCACGGCGGCATGATCCGCCAGATCGGTCTGCCCGACAGCAATCTGACCCATATCAACCGGGCCGTCCAATGGATCCGCGACAACTACGCGGAGCCTCTGCGCATCGACGACCTCGCCCGGCTCGCCGGCATGAGCGCCTCGGCGTTCCACCGGCACTTCCGCACCATCACCGCCACCAGCCCGCTGCAGTTCCAGAAACGCATTCGCCTCCAGGAGGCCCGTTCCCTGCTGCTCGCCCAGCCGAACGACGTCGCGGGCGCCGGGCACCTGGTCGGTTACGACAGCCAGTCCCAGTTCACCCGTGAGTACCGCCGCCTCTTCGGCGCACCGCCCGGCCGTGACGCGGCGCGCCTGTACGCCGCCGCCGGTCCGGCCGAAGGCCGACGTCTGCCGTAGCCCATTCGGAGTGTACGTTCGTACGCTCTAGCTGTACGCTCGCGCTCATGACTGTTGACGTGATGCGCCCGCCTGCCCCGGCCGAGCGGCAGGCTCGCACGGCCGTAGCGGTGCTGTTCTTCACGAACGGGGCGCTGTTCGCCAACCTCCTGCCGCGGTTTCCGCAGATCAAGGCGGATCTCGGCATCGGTAACGCGGCCTACGGGCTGGCCGTCGCGGCCTTCCCGGCGGGAGCCATCGCGGCCGGTCTCGCGGCGGGGGTGCTGATCCGCCGGCTGGGGTCGGGGCGGGTGGCCGTGGCCGGCACACTGCTGACCGCCGTGGGGGTACTGGTCGCCGGTACGGCCGGCTCCGTGGTGCTCTTCGCGACGGCGCTGTTCCTGGCCGGGGCGATGGACGCGATCACCGATGTGGCGCAGAACGCCCACGGTCTGCGGGTGCAGCGCCGTTACGGCCGGTCGATCATCAACTCCTTCCACGCCATCTGGTCCATCGGCGCGGTCGTCGGAGGCTCGATGGCCGCGGGTGCGATCGCGCTCGGCCTGTCGCGGGGCCAGCATCTGCTGATCTCGGGAGTGCTGTTCGGGATCGCGGCCTGTGTCGCCCTGCGGTTCTGTCTGACCGGACCCGACACCGAGCCGGCCGCGGAGGGGACGGACTCCGAGGACCGGGAGTCGGAGCCTCGGCGGCAGGAGCGTATGACAGCGCGTCCGCGCACCCCGTACGTGCTGGCGGCGCTGGTACTCATCGCCGCGGCCGGCGCGCTCGTCGAGGACGCGGGCAACTCCTGGGCCGCCCTCTATCTCTCCGAGTCGCTGCGTGCCCCGGGGGCGCTGGCGGCATCGGGCTATATCGCCCTGGTCGGAGCACAGTTCGTGGGCCGCATGATCGGCGACAGGCTCGTGGACCGGTTCGGTCAGCGTACGGTCGCACGCTCCGGCGGGCTGATCGCCGCGGTCGGCATGGGCCTGGCGCTGGCCGTGCCCACGGCGAGCGGGACGATCCTCGGTTTCGCGGCGGCCGGGTTCGGGGTGGCGACGCTGGTACCGGCGGCGATGCACGAGGCCGATGAACTGCCCGGTCTCAAACCCGGGTCGGGGCTCACGATCGTCTCCTGGCTGATGCGACTGGGCTTCCTGCTCTCGCCACCGGTCGTCGGGCTGGTGGCCGACGCGACGAGTCTTCGGGTGGGCCTGCTGGTGGTGCCCGCGGCCGGGCTGCTGGTGATCCTGCTCAGCGGTGTGCTCCAGCCCCGGCGCCGCGGACCGGCCTGATCCGAGGACAGCCCCGATCCCTCGGTGTACGTTCACACCTATGCCGATGGATCACTTCGAGCGAGACCGGCGCGCGGACCTGGGGCGGGCCCGGACTCCCGCCCGCCCTGTCCGTGCCCTCCGCACGCGCTGACATGGCGACCGGACACACCGATCCGCGGCGCCGTGAACGCATCATCGCCGCGACCCTCGACCTCATCGCCGAGGAGGGCCTCGCCCGCGTCTCCCACCGCAGGATCGCCGCGCGGGCCGGGGTGCCCCTGGGTTCGATGACGTACCACTTCAGTGGCATGGACGAGTTGCTGCGCGAAGCCTTCGGGCAGTTCACCGATCACATCGTCGCGGTCTTCGACACCCATCTGTCCGCCCCGGCCGACCGCGATCAGGCCAGGGCGGCTGTGGCCGACCTCGTACACATCTTGTCCGAGGGGCCCCAGCGCGACCTTGTCCTCACCCAGGAGCTCTACACCCTCGCCGCTCGGCAACCGGAGTACCGGGAACTCACCCATGAGTGGATGCGTCGCAGTCGCATCCATCTGGAACGGCACTTCGACCCGGACACCGCCCGCCAACTCGACGCCCTCATCAAGGGTTTGGCGCTCCACCGCGCCCTGGCCCGGGAACCGCACGACCGCGACCTGACGCTTGAGGCCATCACGCGCATCACGCGCGTGTAAGTGGGACCTCCACCGCCCGGGAGCCTCAGAAGTAATGCTTACGGCCACCGACGGCGCGACCGGTGGCGCCGAGGATCCACAGGATCGCGCCGATCAGTACGAGCACGCCGCCGATGGTCGTGAGGAGGGACACTCCGACCAATACGCCGATGACAAGCAGAATCACACCAAGGAGAATCATGATGCTTCCAATCTTGAGGTTCAGGCAGTCCGTTTCGTTCAGTACGCACTCCGTGTAACCCCGCGTTCTCCCACCAAACCTGCTTGGCCCGTCGGCTTCAGGAACCGCCCGCCGGAGGTGTCAGGACTTCTTGCCGAAGTCCTGCGTCCAGTACTTTCCATGGGCGGTGCCGCGCTTCATCACGTAGCCGACGCCCATGTGCGTGAGTGAGCAGTTGAGGATGTTCGCCCGGTGGTCCGGCGAGCGCATCCAGCTCCTGACGACCGCCGCGGGGCTCCACTGGCCTGCGGCGACGTTCTCCGCGAGCGACCTCCATCCGGAGTAGCCGGCGGCCTGCGCCCTGGTCTCCAGGGTGCTGCCGCGCGAACCGGTATGGCCGACGAAGTCGTTCTTGGCCATGTCCGTGGAGTGCCGCTGGGCGGCCCTGCCGAGGGCGAGGTTGCCGCGCAGTTCCGGACAGCCGGCCCTGGCACGTTCCTCATTGGTCAGCTTGATCACCCAGGTCCGGGGCGAGGCTCCGGACACGGCGGGTGTGGTCGACAGCGCGGTGGCCGCGGTGGCGGCCGTCAGAACCGCGGCGAGACAACGGAACATTGAAATGGCTCTCCAATCGATTCGGATTTCGCGAGGGCCGCCGTACCCCTTGAGACCACCGTCCGGCCCTCCCCGAACACAACGACTCCGAGCCCCCGGCGATGCGGACGGTTCCGCCGGGTGACCTGCGCCGGACAGGGGGCTAGGCCACCCGTGCGGCGCGGGGAAGCGTCGCGGTGAGCGCGTTGAGCCGGCCTGACGCCGCGCCGAGGAGTCGGCCTGGTCGGCGATCCGGGCGGCGTTCCTCGCCCTCCAGTCGGTCAAGGGCCTGGATGCGGAGCAGCTCGCGGTCGCCCGGATGTACCACGAAGCGCCTTCGTTGCGGGCCAGGCATCTGGAGAAGCAGCTGCGCCGGCAGGTGCTTCTCGCCCCCGACGTACAGCGCCGCCTCGGCCTGCCCGAATCGGCGACGCGGTCGCGGCGCTTCGCGCCTGAGCCCGGACCCCGACTCCGTCTCCCGTCCCCCGCCGATGACAGAATCCCCGCTATGGGGTGGAAGCGGCTGGGAACAGAGATCGTGCACCAGGGACCGGTCCTGACGGTGCGTCGGGACGCCGTGCGTATGCCGGACGGCACAGCGGGCGTCTACGAGCACGTCGCGGTCGACGACACCGTACGCGTGGTCGCACTCGACACCGACGGCCAAGTCCTCCTGGTCGAGGACGACTTCTACCTCCAGCAGCGCCGGATGCTGCATCTGCCCGGCGGGGGGACGGACGGGCAGAACCGCTACCGGGCCGCCCTGCGCGAGCTGGAGGAGGAGACGGGCCTGACGGCCGCGCACGTGGACACACTTGGTGTGATCGACCCCTTGCCCGGCGTCACCACCGCCCGCACCCACCTCATGCTCGCCACCGACCTGAGGCCGGGCACGATGCGCAGGGACGGCGCGGAGGTCGGCATGACGGTCCACCGGCGCCCGCTGCCCGACGCCGTCGCGGCGGTGCGTACGGGAGAGATCACGGACGCCGGAAGTGTGACGGCCCTGCTCCTCGCCTCCCACGGCCACTAGACCCCGCGACGCCGGCCACGGCTTCGGCCCGAGCCGGCTGTCGCGGCTCGGGCCGAAGTCGTTCGGGTCAACTCCGCGCTCTTCAGGAGAAGTTGAGCGGCGCAGCCCGCTCCGGTGATCCCGGGACGCCGTACAGACCGCCGTGGGCCTGAAGGTCGTAGAGCGCGCCGATCACGCTTTCGAGGTGCGAGCGCATCTCGTACTCCGCCTTGTCCGCCTTGCCGGCGACGACCGCGTTCACGATGGCGCTGTGCTCATCGGCGCCCTGCCGGGGGCGGCCCGGCAGCCGTGCCACGCTGAACTGGTAGCGGACACTGCGGTAGCGGAGCCGGTCCAGCACGTCGACGGCCGTCGCCTGGGCCGCGATCTCCCGGATCGCCTGGTGCACCGTCTCGCTCAGACTGCTGTACGCCGTGGTGTCCCCGGCCTCGACGGCCGCACGCATCCGGGCGTCGAGCCCGCGCAGTTCGGCGCGTTCACCGGCGGTGGCGCGCTGGGCCGCCTTCGCCGCGCACAACCCCTCGATGACCGCGCGGAGTTCGGTGATCTCCACCGCCTCGGAGATGGAGATGGGACGCACCCGCGCGCCCCGGTTGGGTGAGCGCGTGATGAGGCCGTCCGAGTCGAGGACCATCAGGGCCGAGCGTACGGCGCCGCGTGAGACGTCGAACATGGTGGCGAGGTCGTTCTCCACCAGGTGCTGGCCCGGCAGTAGTTCGCCGTGCGCGATGGCCAGACGTACACGGTCGACGAGGTCGACCGGGGTCTGGGACCGGGACTCGGACTGGGCCTGTTCAAACCGGCTGCTCATCGTGCCCTTCGCTTCTTCCGCCGTATCTGCCCGGCGAGGGGACGCCCGTCACGTGACCGTGCGGAACGCCGTCGGTGCCACGAGCCTTCCCCGCGGCGGTACGACCGTCACCGGCGACTCTCTCCTGGGGATGGGTGGCGAGTGGCTCCACCGTCACCTCCAGCCAGGGGAACATCGGCAACGAGGACAGCGTGTCATGCAGATGCGTCGCGTCACGGCATTCGTACAGGCCCACGGTGCCGGGCCGGCCCGGGGTCCGCCAGAGCTTTTTGAGCACACCCTCGGCCCGGAGCTCCATGGCTCTGGCGCGTTCCGCCTCTCGCAGCCGCTCTCGTTCGGCGGTGGTCATCTCCGCCGGGACCCGGTTCTCGGTGTGTACAAGCCATTCCATGTCGGTTTCCTTGCCTGGGAGTTGCGTGCGGGGCCGCGGGCGCCGCGGGTCAGGAACCGTCCCCCTCTTTCCCCTCGTGCGCGATCTCTTCCCCCTCGTCCACAAGCAGCGCGGCGAGTTGTTCCGGCGCCGTCACCATCGCCTCGTGTCCGGTGGCCAGCCGCCGGACGTCCCAGCCGAGCGCGCGGGCCCTGTCCGCGAACGGGGCGAACACCCCGAGCCAGTCGGTGCAGTCGATGTACCGGCCGGGGACCGACGCGGCCTTCGCGCCCACCCGCACCGGCTCCAGATACGTCGCCCAGGGGTGCGGTGTCAGACGCGGCGTCAGCCACGCCACGTCGGCCTCGTCGGTGACGCCGAGGGTGGCCAGCGAGCGCGGCGGGATGAGCCAGCCGAATCCGGCGTCCCGTACCGACTCCCGGTAGTGCGTGGCCACTTGGGGCGGCAGCAGGTCGATGGCGGCGTCGCCGTCCTCGGGCACGAAGCCGTCCAGATGGATCCGCGCGGCGAGCCGCTCCGGGCGCCGCTCGGCGACTCCGGCCACGACCTGCCCCCCGTAGCTGTGCCCCACCAGGCGCACGTCGGTCAGGTCGTAGGTGTCCAACAGCCGGACGACGTCCTCGACATGGGTGCTCAGACCTATGTGCGGGCCCAGCAGATGGGCCCGGTCGCTGACGCCGGTGAGCGTGGGCGTATGCACCTCGTGGCCGGCGGCGCGCAGCAGTGGGGCGACCCGGCCCCAGCACCAACCGCCGTGCCAGGCGCCGGACACCAGCACGTAGATCACAGCCCACATCCCTTCGAGCGGCAGAGTCGACCCGGATGGTCAACGACTCTTCGAGAAGGATTGTTGCCAATCATGTGGACGTTGTCCAGTGCTCCAAATCCGAATGAAATGGGGCAAACTACCAGGTAAGCGGGGGGTGGAAGACGTCAGTAAGTCCGATGAATTTCTCCTTGACGACAAAATTGTTAACGATTAATGTGCCGCGAGTCAGGTGACCTACGACACTCGAATCCCCCGGAGTCCAGGGCCGATGAAGCTTCCCGTCAGTACCGTCGCCGCCGTCACCACCGGCCGGCGCACGACCGAGCTGCGTACGCTGCCCGTTCCCCAGGTCGGCGAGGACGACGCCCTGTTGAGGGTGGAGGCGGCCGGTGTCTGCGGTTCGGACGTCGTCGCGTACAACGCCGACGGGCTGCCCGAGCGGGTCATGGGACACGAGAACGTCGGCACGATCGTGGCCGTCGGCGCCGGGGCCGCCAGGCGTTGGGGCGTCGCCGAGGGCGACCGGGTGGCCGTCGAGGAGTATCTGCCCTGCGGGCACTGCCGGTTCTGCCGGACGTCCGAATTCCGGCTCTGCCTCGGCTCCGACCCGTCGCACGACCCCACCGCGCTGCGCTACGGGACGACCTCGCTCGCGACGGGATCCGGGCTCTGGGGCGGTTTCAGCCAGTATCTGAGCCTGCACGAGCGCTCGGTCCTGCACCGGGTGCCGGACGGTGTGCCGAGCGAACTGGCCGCCATGGCACTGCCGATCGCCAACGGTTACGAGTGGGCCTACCGCGAGGGCCGTGCGGGACCCGGGAAGACCGTCGTGGTCATCGGCCCCGGCCAGCAGGGCCTCGGCTGCGTACTCGCCTCCCATGTGGCCGGGGCGGCGTCGGTCATAGCCGTCGGACTGAACAAGGACGCCCACCGGCTCGACGTGGCACGCCGGCTCGGCGCCACCCACACCATCAGCGCCGATGACGTCGACGTGGTGGAGGAGGTGTCCCGGATCACCGGCGGCGAACTCGCCGACGTGGTCGTGGACACGGCGGCCGGCTCCTCGGGGACCGTCAACCAGGCCATCGCGCTCGCCCGTAAGCGCGGCACCGTCGTCACCGCCGTCAGCTCGCGCGAACCGCTCGACGGCGTGCGGTTCGGCCAGATCTCACGGAAATACCTCACCGTCCGCGGAGTGCGCGGACACAGCTACCAGGCGGTCGAGAGCGCCCTGGAACTGATGGCGGCCAAGCGCTACGCCATCGGCGCCATGTCCTCCATGACCGTCGGGCTCGACGGCGTCCACGACGCCATTCTCGGCACGGCCGGGGAGCTCGCCAAGCCCGTCATCCACGCCACGGTCCTGCCCTGGGGCGACCGCGGCGACGAGTTCTGAACGTTCTGACCTGCTGATCGCGTCGATCGGCGGAGAGGGAAGGAGCGATATGCGTATCACGACAGAGATGAACGAACGCCTCACCCGCGTCGGGGCCGGGACCCCCATGGGAGAGGTCTTCCGCAGCTACTGGATCCCCGCCGTCCTGGCCTCCGACATCGCGGAGCCGGACAGTCCGCCCGTGCGCGTACGGCTGCTCGGCGAGGACCTGGTGGCGTTCCGCGACTCGGCGGGGGACGTCGGGCTGCTCGACGCGCACTGCCCGCACCGGCGCGCGCCGCTGTTCTTCGGCAGGAACGAGGAGTGCGGACTGCGCTGCGTCTACCACGGCTGGAAGTTCGACGTAAACGGCAACTGCGTCGACGCGCCGTCCGAGCCGCCGGAGTCCCAGTTCCGCTTCCGCGTCGGGACGCTGTCGTACCCGACGCACGAGGCGGGCGGGATCGTCTGGACGTACATGGGCCCCATCGACCGGATGCCGGAGCCGCCCGACTACGAGTGGCTGCGGGCGCCCGCCACCCATCTCGGGGTCTCCCAGGCCAACGAGCCCTGCAACTACCTGCAGGCCATCGAGGGCGGGATCGACACCGCGCACTCCTCGTTCGCGCACAACAACGACCTGAGCAACACCTCGCACCTGCGCGCGCTCGACACCCACCCGAGGCTCGAAGTGGACGTGGCCGACCACGGGTTCACCTACGCCAGCCTGCGCAGGATCGGCGGTGGCCGGATCTATCTGCGGACCTATCAGTTCGCCATGCCGTTCATGCAGATCCGCGGCGGCCTCATCACCTGGCAGGGCGACCCGGCCCCGTACCCGGTGCTCCACGGCCATGTGTGGGTGCCGATCGACGACGAGAACACCGCCGTCTTCAACTTCGCCCACTCCGCCGACCCCGCGCAGCCGATGGAGCCCGGCTGGTTCGAGGAGCACGAGGACGAGATGGGACGCGGGCCGCGGCACTTCGCCGACGGCACCCACTGGCTGGTGCGCAATCCCGGCAACGACTACCTCATCGACCGCGAGGTGCAGCGGACACGGACCTTCACCGGGGTCGAGGGCGTGAACACCCAGGACTACGCCATCCAGACCGGTATGGGCCGCATCGTCGACCGCAGCCGGGAGGCGCTCGGCTCCACCGACCTCGCGATCTCCACCGCGCGCAGGCTGCTGCTGGAAGCGACGGACGAGGTCGCCGCCGGCCTTCCCGCTCGTGGCTCCGACCCCGCGTCCCACCGGGCCGTGCGCGCCGGCGACATCCTCATGGACGCGACGCGGGACTGGCGGGAGATGTCGAAGGACGTACGCGAGGCGCGCTTCTGAGCGCACCGCCCGACGCGGACCCCCGGGGCCCCGGGCACGACGCCAGGCGAGGTTCCGGCAAAGGAAACAGGACAGGACACCATGCTCGAATACAAGGTCGTCGACATCCGTGCGACCGGCAGGACTCCAGAGACCGTCGGCGCCGACATGGAGAAGGCACTCAACGACGCCGCCGCGGAGGGCTGGATCTACCGCGACACGCGGCCGATCATCTACAACTCCTCCACGACGGGCTACTTCCTCGTCCTCTTCGACCGGGAGAGGAACTAGCCGTGGCGGCCACCCCCGCGCCGGCGAGCGGCGGCAGCGTTGAGGTGTCGCTCGCGCTCAACCCCGGCCCGCTGACCCGGCCCCTGCTCGACGGCGAGATCACGGCCGAGGGTGTGCGGTGGGCGGCCACCGCCCTGCACCCCTCCGAGATGTTCTGGCGCCAGCTGCGCTTCGGGGACTTCGACATCTCCGAGATGTCGCTGTCCGCGCTGCTCCAGGACGTGGACCGGGGGACCGGTGACTGGGTGGGACTGCCGGTCTTCACCACCCGGCACATCTGCCACACCGACATCATCGTCCGCACCGGCGCGGGTGTGGAGACACCGGCCGATCTGACCGGCAAGCGCGTCGGCGTCCCCGAGTACCAGCAGACGTCCGCGGTGTGGAGCCGCGGTGTGCTGGCCGACGAGCACGGCGTGGACCCGCGCGGCATCACCTGGTTCATGGAGCGCGGCGCGGGCGTGAGCCATGCGGCCGGCACCGGCTTCCGGCCGCCGGAGGGCGTACGGGTCGAGTCCGTCCCCGCCTCGATGAGCATCGGTTCGCTGCTCGCCGCCGGGGAACTCGACGCCTCGCTCCTCTATCTCTCCGACAGCAACCTCGTCGACCGCTCCCCCGGCCGGGACCGGCTCGGCGGCCGGGTGCGCAGGCTCTTCGACCCGCCCGCCGAGGAACGTGCCCGGTACGCGAGCGCCACCGGCTTCCGGCACGCGACCCACTGCGTGGTGATCAAGTCCGCGCTCGCCGCGCGCCATCCCTGGCTGGTCCTCAACGTCTACGCCGCGTTCGAACGCGCGAAGCGGCTCGTCGCCGACCGGGCGCGGGCCGCGATCGAGCCGTGGGAGCCGGTCCTGCCGGCGGTCGGAGACGTACTCCCCGCTATCGGCACTTCCGACCCGTGGCCCGGCGGGCTCGTCTCCGGGGCCCCGATGCTGGCCACCCTCTGCCGCTACGCACACGAACAGGGCATCACCCGCAGGCTCGTGGACCCCGCCGAACTCTTCGCGGCACAGACCCATGACCTGTGACCGGCCGCGCGGAGCCCTCACCTGTTGACCGGCCCACCGTGCCCGGACTGGCGCCCCGCCTCTTCCGGCATCGAAAGGAACACCCGTGAACGACGGGAAGAACGACCAGAAGACCGTGCTGATCGTCAGCGCGCACGCCGCCGACTTCGTCTGGCGGGCAGGCGGAGCCGCCGCGCTCTACGCCAAGAACGGCGGCGCCGTCCATATCCGCTGCCTCAGTTACGGCGAGCGCGGGGAGTCCCAGGGACTGTGGAAGCAGCCCGGCATGGACATCGAGCGCGTCAAGCGCACCCGGCGCGAAGAGGCCGCGCGGGCGGCGGAGATCCTCGGCGCGTCCATCGACTTCTACGACTCCGGCGACTACCCCCTCGTCGCCACCGAGCGTCTGCGGTCCCGGCTGGTGGAGGACATGCGCGCCCTGCGGCCCGACGTGATCCTCACCCACGCCGCGCGCGATCCGTACAACCTCGACCACCAGCTCACCCATGAACTGGTGCTGCGCTGCCGGATGATCGCGCAGGCGGCCGGCCTCCCGTCACCGCACCCGCCCCTCGGCGCACCGCAGGTCCTGCTCTTCGAACCGCACCAGAGCGAACAGTGCGGATTCGTACCGCAGTTGCTCCTCGACATCACTCCCGTCGCCGACGTCAAGCTCGCCGCGATGCAGGCCATGGGCGCCCAGAACCATCTCGTCGACTACTACGGCGATCTGGGGCGGCGCAGAGGAGTGCAGTACGTGCGCAACGGCGGCGACCGCTCGGCGCAACAGGCCGAGGCCTACCAGCGGATCTTCCCCGTCGTCGCCCAGGAGCTGATATGAACCACGTCGTCGTACGGGTCGAGCGCCGCCCGCCCGCCGAACTCGTCGAGCGGCTCGCGCCGTTCCCGGTCGCCACCGTCCACGAGGCCATGGGCCGGCGCGGACTGATGAAGCCGTACATGCGCAGCATCCGCCCGGGTGCCAGGCTCTGCGGGCCCGCCGTGACGGTCCTCAGTCACCCGGGCGACAACCTGATGATGCACGCGGCCGTCGAACAGTGCCGCCCCGGCGACGTACTCGTCGTCACCACCACGTCCGAGTCCACCGACGGCATGTTCGGCGAACTCCTCGCTACCTCGCTGCGCAGCCGGGGTGTCGCCGGTCTCGTCATCGAGGCGGGGGTCAGGGACGTGGCCGAACTCAACGACATGGACTTCCCCGTCTGGTCCCGGGCGGTCTCCGCCCAGGGCACGGTGAAGGCCACCCCCGGCTCCGTGAACGTCCCCGTCGTCGCGGCGGGAGCTCACGTAAGCCCCGCGGACCTCGTCGTCGCCGACGACGACGGCGTGGTGATCGTCCCGGCCGGGGAACTGGCGGCCGTCGTGGACGCCGCCCACCGGCGCGAGGCCCTGGAGGCGGAGAAGCGCGCGACGCTCGCCGCCGGCACGTTGGGCCTGGACCTCTACAGCCTGCGGGAGCGGTTGACCGCGCTGGGGGTCCGCTACGTCGACGAGGAAGAGACCCCGTGATCGCACCGATCACTCCCCCGCGCTGGTCGATCGCACCAGCCACAGCCTAGGAGAGACACCATGGCAGAGATCGTCGCGGCGGCAGCCGCGGTGCACGCCCCGCAGTTGCTGAGCCGGCCGCCGTACGAAGAACTCGACAAGCTCGACACCAGCACCGACGCGCTCAAGCAGTTCGCCGCGGTCCTGGACGAGACCGACCCGGACGCCGTCCTCGTGATCGGGATCGACCACCTGGAGACGTTCTGGCTCGAAGCGGTACCGACCTTCACCCTCGTCATCTCCGAGGAGTGCGAGGCCAGGTACACCCACTTCAGCCGGCGCAAGAAGGTCCACACCGACCTGGCGGTCGACCTTCTCAAGGGGGTCATCGCCCAGGACTTCGACCTGACCTACTCGCAGGACGCGGAGCTGGGGCACGCCTTCCTCACCCCGTTCGAGTACATCCTCGGCGACCGGGAGACCCCCGTCATCCCGCTGCTCGTCAACAGCTACCTCCCGCCGCTCCCCAGCCCCCGCCGCTGCTACGCACTGGGCCGGGCGATCGCCAAGTCCCTCGAGTCCAGGCCCGAGAGGATCGCCGTCATCGCCAGCGGCGGCATGTCGCACTTCCCCGGCACCGCCCGCTACACCGCGCCGAACTACGAGTTCGACCGGTGGGTCATCCAGGAGGCGGCGGCCGGGCGGTACGACGAGCTCCTCGACCTGACTCCGGTCAATCTGGACGAGGTCGGCGAGAGCGAACTGCTCACCTGGTTCGTGATGCTGGGGATCATCGGCGACGTGCCCGGGACGCTGCTCTCGTACCAGGAACTCTCCCACCACGGGCACGGTGTCATCCAGTTCGCCCCGCCGCTCGCGGCCAAGGCGGACGGACCGGTCCCCGGCGACGAGAGCGTCCCCCGCCACGGCGGACACATCTTCGCCCAGGACGACTACGTCTACTACCGCTTCCCGGAGCCCAGCAGCCTGCCGCTCAACAAGTTCCTGCGCCGTGTCATCACCGAAGGCGACTTCCGCACCGCCTTCGTCTCCGACCGCGACGCCACCATCGACGCCGGCGGACTGGGCGAGAAGGAGCGGGCCGCGCTGCGCGGGGACGGCTTCGACGATCTCGTGGAACTCGGCGCGCACCCCCTGCTCGCCCTCTCCGCGTGGCAGGTCGTCAAGAACGAGCTCAGCGCGACCAGTTGAGCAGCGGTCCGGCCGGCATACGTCCGGCCGGGCACCAGGCACCCGTACCGACAAGAAACGGAGCATCCCATGGGCCGTCTGCGAAGCCGTGTCCTCGGCGCTGTGGGTGCGGCGACGGCCGCCGTGCTGCTGAGTTCGTGCGGCACCCCGTCCTCGCTCTCCCCGATCGACAACACCGCCGCGTACACGAAGTACAACGGCATGACCGGCGACAGCCGGCACGACGCGCTCGTCGAGGAGGCGAAGAAGGAAGGCGGCCTCGTCGTCTACACGACGAGCGAGAACGTCGCGGCGGAGGTGGCGCCCGCCTTCGAGAAGAAGTACGGCATCAGCGTCTCGGTGTACCGGGCGACGACGGAGGCGCTGCGCCAGCGCATCCTCCAGGAGTCCGACGCGGGCCGCCCCCTCAACGACGTCGTGGAGACGAGCGACATCGAGATGGCGATCCTCAACGAGCGCGAGCTGCTGGGGAAGTACGTCACCGACATACCCGTCGACGAGCGTGCCCGGCTGCCCTTCATGGTCGGCGCCTACTTCATCGCCACCCTGCCGGTCCACAACACCAGACTGGTGAAGGCCTCCGACGCCCCGCGTGAGCTGGCCGACTTCACCGACCCCCGGTGGAAGGGGAAGCTCGCGCTGGAGAAGGAGGACGAGAACTGGTACCTCAGCGTCTACCGCTACTACCGGTCGCACGGCATGAGCAAGGCGGACTTCATCACCATGATGAAGAAGATCGCGGCCAACTCCCGCCAGGTGAGCGGCCATCTGACCTCCCACGACCTGCTCAAGTCCGGTGAGTACTCGGTGTTCGTCACCGACTTCCTGCACTACGTCACCGCCCAGGACCCGGGAGCGGTCGACTACAAGCCCGTCGTCGGCCCGGTGAACCTCCAGGTACTCGGCGCCGTACCGATGCGCGGTGCCGCGCACCCCGCCGCCGCCCTCCTCTGGTCGGACTTCTATCTCACCGAGGCACAGCCACTGCTGCACAACGTGAGCGGCATCCCCACCAACCCCTCGGCCGTCCCCGGCTACCGTCCGCTGCTCCCCGACGACGACCAGGTCCTGGTCGAGGACTGGCGGACCCTCCTCACCAAGGGCGCCGACTGGTCGGCGGCCTACGGGAACCTGCTCTCCGGCAAGGACCCCGTGATCCCGGACGGAGTGTCATGACCCTCACCGAAACACCGCCGGAACGGCTCGCGAGCCCGCCGCCCGAGCCCGCCGGGCGCCGGTTCCCCCGGCCCCGTATGCCCCGGCCGCGTACCCTCGCCCTCCTCGTCACCGCGGCGGTCGTCGTCTACCTCGTCGCCGCGCCCCTCGCGATCCTGCTGCGGGACGCCTTCGTCAAGGACGGCTCGCTGTCCTTCGGCGGCTTCAGCCGCGCCCTGGGCGAGAGCGGCGTCGGGTCGACACTGTGGAACACCGTCGTCTTCGCGATCGGTTCCACCCTGCTCGGCATGGGCCTCGGCACGGTCCTGGCCTATCTGTCGACGCGCACCAACGCGCCGCTGCGCCGGCTCGTGTACGTCTCGTCGATCATCCCGCTCATCGTCCCGAGCATCCTCTACGCACCGTCGTGGGTGTTCCTCTCCAGCCAGGACATCGGCCTCTTCAACGAGATCACCGACGGTCTGCTCGGGGTGCGGCCGTTCAACGTCTTCAGCATGGAAGGGATGATCTGGGTCCAGGGGCTGCATGTCGCGCCCATCGCCTTCCTCTTCATGGCGTCGGCGTTCCGCGCCATGGACCCGTCGCTGGAGGAGGCCGCGCGCACCTCCGGCGCCACGCGCTGGGAAGTGCTCGGCAGGGTCACGCTCCCGCTGGCCAAACCCGCACTGGCCGGGGCCGGGCTGATCCTGTTCGTGCAGAGCCTGGAGGTGTTCGAGATCCCGGCGCTGCTCGGGCTCCCGGCCAATATCCAGGTCGTGACCAGCCAGATCTACGAGCTGTTCCAGAGCTACCCCATCGACTTCCAGGCGGTCGGCGCGCTCGGGGTGCTGCTGCTCGTGGTGGCCAGCGTCGGGGTCTTCCTGGCGGGCCGCACCGGTGGCAGCCTGAAGCAGTCGGCCACGGTGTCCGGCAAGGCGTTCCAGCCCCGCCGGGCCGATCTGGGCCGGGCCAGGCCGTACGTCGGGGCGTTCCTCGTCCTGTACTTCGCCGTCGTCGTGGTGCTGCCGCTCGGAGTGCTGCTGTACGCCTCTCTGCTGCCGTACTACCAGACGCCCGGCGCCGACGCCTTCGCCTCGATGAGCTTCGACAACTACACGGAGATCCTGGGCGACCCGTCGGTACTGATCGCGTTCAAGAACACCGTGCTGGTGACGGTCGGCGCCGCGGCCGGCGTGATGATCCTGGCCACGATCACGTCCTGGTTCGTCGTACGCACCAGGATCAGGGGACGCGGGGTGCTCGACGCGGTCGCCTTCGCCCCGATCATCGTCCCCGGCCTGGTGCTCGGCCTGGCCATCGGCTTCGTCTATCTCCATGTGCGGCTGCCCATCTACGCCACCCTGTGGATCATCCTGATCGCCTACATGACGCGCTT
Source organism: Streptomyces camponoticapitis (assembly GCF_014646115.1). Classification (GTDB taxonomy): domain Bacteria; phylum Actinomycetota; class Actinomycetes; order Streptomycetales; family Streptomycetaceae; genus Streptomyces; species Streptomyces camponoticapitis. The sequence continues at coordinate 280,431 of NZ_BMMV01000006.1, forward strand.
CCTGCCCTACGGCATGCGGTACGCGTCGGCGTCGATGCGGTCGATCTCGCCGGAGCTGGAGGAGTCCGCGTACGTCTCCGGCGCCGGGTGGCTGACGACCGTACGGCGGATCCTGCTGCCCCTCGCGGCGCCCGGCATGATCTCCGGCTTCATCTACGTACTGATCGTGGGCTTCCGGGAGTTGCAGAGCACGATCCTGCTCTACAGCCCCGGCCGGGAGACCGTGTCGGTCCTGGTGTGGGAGGAGTACCAGAACGGCGGTCTGTCGGCGGTCGCCGCGATCGGGGTGCTGCTCGTGCTCGTGCTGTGCGTCTTCGTCGGGCTGGCGTTCCTCATCGGGGGCCGGAAGGGGGTGCGCGTGCAGTGACCTCACGCGTGACACCCCACCGGCAGCGACCCCGTGAAGAGCGATCCCACCATCAGCGACACCAACACAGGAGGCAGTCGTGCTGACGATTGCGGGACTCACCAAGAATTTCGGCGCCGAGAGCAGCCGCAGACTGCGTGGCCGTGGAGTCACGGTCGGACCGCGCACCCTCGCGCTGAACGGCATCGACCTCGAAGTCACCCAGGGGCAGTTCCACACCCTGCTCGGCCCCTCGGGCTGCGGCAAGACGACCCTGCTGCGGTCGATCGCCGGCCTGGAGCGCCCCGACCGGGGCACCATCACGCTCTCCGGCACCACGATGTACTCCTCGGAGAAGGGGATCAACGTCTCCCCGGACCGCCGGGGCCTGGGCATGGTGTTCCAGTCGTACGCGATCTGGCCGCACATGGACGTGTACAGGAACGTCGCCTTCCCGCTCACCGTGCGCCGCGCGGGCGGTGAGAAGCTGTCGCGTCCCGAGCAGCGCGCCCGGGTCGAGGAGGCGCTCGCCGCCGTCGGACTCGCCGACTACGCGGGCCGGCAGGCGACCAACCTCTCCGGCGGACAGCAGCAGCGCCTCGCGGTGGCCCGCGCCCTGGTCACCCGGCCCGCGCTGGTGCTGCTGGACGAGCCGCTGTCGAACCTGGACGCGCGGCTGCGCGAGTCCATGCGGTTCGAACTCAAGCGGCTGCAGCGCGAGACGGGGGTGACCATGGTCTATGTGACCCACGACCAGAGCGAGGCTCTGGCCCTGTCCGACGTGGTGACGGTGATGTCGGCCGGCAACATCGAGCAGAGCGGACACCCGGAGGACATCTACGACCAGCCGAGTTCGCTGTTCGTCGCCCGCTTCGTGGGAGCGCCCAACCTCGTCCCCGGTGTGGTCGAGCATGTGGCCGACGGCTTCGGACGGATCGCGTCCGACGCGGGGAGGATCACCGTCGACGACTGCTCCCTGCCCGCCGGCGGCCGGGTGCGGGTGCTGATGCGCCCGGAGGACTTCACGATCGCCCCGGCGTCGGAGGAGCCGGGCACCACCACGGGCAACTCCTTCGAGGGTGTCGTCACCGCGACCGCCTTCGAGGGCGAGCGGGTGCGTCATCACGTGAAGGTCGGTGAGCTGACCTTCGAGTGCCACTCGGAGCGCCATCGGGCGCTTCCCGACGGGACCGCCGTACGGCTGACGGTGCCTTCGGCGCGGGTGCGGCTCGTACCGGACGACGAGACGGCGGCGCCCGCCACGGCGAGGGACGAACCCGCACTCGCGGCGACGGGCTGAGCGGTCCGAGCGGGTCCGAGCGGGTCCGAGGGGTCTGAGCGGTCTGAGGAGGCAGGTGTACGGGATGGCAACGGCACAGGGGCGGAGCCCCGGAACGAAGGACAGGATGACCGGGGACGCGGCGGAAGCGGCTGCAACGGCGGACGGACCGGCGGTGGCCGGGGCCGAAGGGACCGACGGGGTGGTGACCGACGGGACCGGCGCCGGGGCGGTGGAGGCGGACGGGCTCCTGGAGGTCGTCGTACGGCGGCGGGTGCCGGTGGCCGCCGACGTCGTGGCGCTGGAACTGGCCCGGATCGACGGCGCTCCCCTGCCGCCCTTCACCGCGGGCAGCCATGTCGACCTGCACCTCGGGCCCGGCCTCGTACGCCAGTACTCCCTGTGCGGCGACCCGGCCGACCTGTCCGCGTACCGTCTCGGAATCCTGCGTACCGTGGACTCCAAGGGCGGCTCGCGCCGGGTGCACAGCCGGGTCCGGCCGGGGCAGTACCTGCTGATGAGTCCGCCGAAGAACAACTTCGAGGTCGACAGCGCGGTGCCCCGTTCCGTGCTGTTCGCGGGCGGCATCGGCATCACGCCCCTGCTGGCGATGGCCCGGCAACTGGCGGCGGACGGGGCCGAGTTCGAGGTGCACCACCGGGCCAGGGACCGCGGCCGGTTCGCCTTCGCGGACGAACTGGCCGCGCTCGCGGGCGAGCACCGGGTGTCGTGGTACGCGGACGACGAGCCGGAGACGGTGGCCGCCTTCGACGCCGAGGCGATCGTACGCGCGGCCGGGAGCGGGGCCCATGTCTACGTGTGCGGGCCGCGGGGCTTCATGGACCACGTCGAGGAGGCGGCCCGCCGGGCCGGGCTTCCGGAGGAGGCCATCCACGAGGAGAACTTCGCCAACGACGTGGACTACTCGGGCACCCCGTTCACCGTGGTCGCCGCGCGCAGCGGGGTGAAGGCGCGTGTCGAGTCGGGCCGCACGATCGCCGACACCCTGCGCGAGAACGGGGTCGCGGTGCGGACGACGTGCGAGACAGGGGTGTGCGGTACGTGTCTGACCCGGGTGATCGAGGGCACCCCCGACCACCGGGACGTCTTCCAGTCCCCCGCCCAGCAGCGGACGAACCGCGCCATCACGCTGTGCTGCAGCCGCTCCCGTACGCCGGTCCTGGTGGTGGACGTCTGAGGTGCGCCGGACAGGTGACCGCCGGTTTGAGGGTTGTGCTCGGCCGTCGCCTTGAAATGGCGTCAGGACACCGTCCACGCCGTCGACACCGTCCTGGGCGAATCCGGTGGCCCACGCCCCTACAGCGCGACCTCGGCCAGCCGCGCCATCTCGTCGAGGCTGTCGAGTGCCGGGTGGAAGATCAGCTCGTCGGCGCCGATCTCGGCGAAGGAATCGATCGTCGCCCTCACGGCGTCCGCCCCCGCGCTGACCCCGGCCGCCCCGAGATCGGCCGTCTCGTCGCCGAGGGCGATGTAGTAGTCGTAGACGTTGGCCCGGGCGGCGTCGATGTCGCCGAAGGCGAAGTAGGCGATCGCGACCAGTCGCGGCGATCCCTCGCGGCCGGCCTCGCGCCACGCGGCCCGCACGCTTTCGAAGACGGGGGCGACCATGGGGGCGGGCACCGTCGCGCCGACGCAGCCGTCACCGGCCCGGGCCACGCGGTTGAACGACGCCTGCGCCATGCCGCCGAACAGCATCGGGACCTGGCGGGAACCCGCGGGCACCGCTGCCCTGTCGCTGCCCGGGACGTTCTCGCCGGCCCAGACGCGCCTGAACATCTCGATGTCCGCGTCGAGCCGCTTGCCGGTGCCGCGGGGGCCGAGCCCTTCCACCACGAAGTCGTCGGGTCGGCCGCCGAGTCCGAGGCCCAGGGTGAAGCGCCCGCCGGAGACCGCGTCGATACTGGCGGCCTCCTTGGCCAGGATCACCGACGGCCACACGGGGCCGAGCAGGACGGTGGTGAGCAGCCCGATGGTGCTGGTCGCGCCCGCGGCGGCGGCGAGGGCGACGGTGTCCATGACGCCGGGGTAGGCGATACGGCCCAGCGTGCCGAGCGAGGAGAAGCCGGCCTGCTCGGACCTCCTGGCCCACTCGGGGATGACGGCGGCCCGCACGTCCCGTACCTGGTTGGGGAGGCCGATACCGATCTTCACGGGCCGTACTCCTTACGACGAGGCCGAACAGGCGGACAGGAGTGTCCGAGGACGGCGGAAGGGCGGGGTGTCTCCATGTCGGCGATCAGCCGGGCTCGGGGTCCGGGTCGGGCTGGCGGCGGGAGTGGGTGGCCGCCTTCGTGTGGATGTACAGCTCCTCGCGGCCGACAGGGGCTTCACGGACGGGCGGCAGCGGCAGTTCGTACCGCACGGGTCGCTGGTGGTCGGCGAGCTGACGCTGGACGTTGTAGACGCTGCCGAACTTCCAGAGCATGCGCGCGAAGTTCGTCTGGCCGTGCATGAGGTTGCGGCCGAGGATGCCCAGCGCGCCGAACGCGGTGCGCAGGCCGAGGTGTTTGCGGTTGATGACCGCCTGGGTGCGGACCAGTTCGCGGTAGAAGACATCCAGCGGGAGCGTCGTGGGAACGACCGCGTGCTGGATGTCGAAGAGCCGGTAGTCACGTGTCGTGAGCTGGCGGGCCTCCGTGTGCCAGATCTCGGTGCCCGGATACGGCGTCATCACGGTGAGGTGCACGATCTCCGGTACGGCGAGCGCGAAATCGCGTACCACCCGGAAGCGTTCCTCGTCCCACGCGGGGTCGACGATCAGATTGATGGCCACGACGATGCCCATGCTGCGCGCCATCTCCAGCGCCCGGAAGTTGTCGTCCGGGGTGACGCGCTTGCGGTAGAGGTCGAGCCCCTCGGCGTCGATCGCCTCCATGCCCAGGAACATGTAGCGCAGTCCGAGCCGCGCCCACCGTTCGAAGACCTCCTTGTTCCGCAGCAGCACATCGCTGCGGGTCTCCAGGTAGTAGCGCTTGCGGATCTTCCGGCGCTCCAGCTCGGCGGCGATGCCATGGCCGTGCTCGGGCCGGATGAAGGCCACGTCGTCGACGATGAAGACGTTCGGTTCCCGGATCGACGCCATCTCCGCGCCGGCGGCCTGCGGGGACGCCTTGCGGTAACTGCGGCCGTAGAACGTCCACGCCGAGCAGAACGAGCAGTCCCAGGGGCAGCCGCGGGTGAACTCGATCGAGGCGCACGGGTCGAGCTCGCCGATGAAGTAGCGGTTGCGTTTGCGCATGAGGTCGCGGGCGGGCAGAGGTTCGTCCAGGGTGTCCAGCAGCTTGGGCGCCGGCCCCCGGCCCTCCGCGCAGACGACACCGGGGACGGACTTCAGCCCGCCGTCCCGTGCGGCGTCCAGCAGCAGCGGGACAGCCGGTTCGCCCTCGCCTCGTACGATCGCGTCGACCGCGCCGTCGGCCTGCGCCAGCACATGCTCGGCGATGAACGAGATGCTGTGCCCTCCGAAGAAGACGAAGCACTGGGGGAGCATCGCCTTGGCCTGCTGCGCGATCTCGATGGCCTCGGGAACATTGGCGAGGTAGTTCAGCGAGAGGCCCACCGCCTCGGGCGCGAATTCGGCCATCTCGCGGTCGAGCAACGAGCGGGAGAGTACCTGCAGGTCCACCACGCGGACCTCGTGGCCCGCGTTGCGGACCGCGGCGGCGACCCGTTCCAGGCCCAGCGGCTCAAGCCGCAAAAAGATCTCCGAGTACATCAGCGCACTCGGGTGGACGAGCATCACGCGCATCTCAGTTCTCCAGCCACAGGCAACGAAATGACCACATCCGTGCATTTCATCCCTGTTCGGCCGTCAGATCTCAGCGGCGCGCCGCAGGGCCCTCACCGAGCGTCGAGGCCCGGCCGTCGCAAGCGGGGGCGCCGCCGCACGCGCGCGCCTGGGGATCGAGAGGCACGCCGTTGCTGCGCAGCACCTCTCGGAGGTCGAGGATCAGCGGGAAGATCTCGTGGTTCAGGTCCCGGCCCTGCTCGTCCCACGCCCGCTGCTCGGCCTCGACGGCCAGCCGGTCCTCGGCGAACACCCGCTCGGTGAAGCGCCTGATGAGCGGCCAGGCCAGCTGGAGGGCGCCGGGGATACCGGGCTTCTCGATCATGAGCAGGCCGTACGCGTGACACCGGCGCTGCTCGGCGTCCTCGGGCACGTAGGCGACCCAGAGGCGGAAGGCCGGATGGTCGGCGGCCTCGGGGACCAGGTCGAGTGTCTGGTAGGGATACCCGGTGCGGATGGTCATGACGTCGCTGGAGTCGCTCCCGCCGATCCCCTCGTTGGCGAGCAGGCCGGCGCCACGGTTCCGCTTCCCCCCGGTGTGGGTGAACAGGTACCTGGCCTCCACCGACCGTGCGTCGGTCTCGTACCCCAGCAGCTCGGGGTGGAGCTTGCCGACGACGCCGCGGTGGAGGAACTGGTGGTTCATGTCGAGCAGGTTCTCGTGCATGAACGAGTAGTGGCAGCGCACGGTCCGGGAGAAGGTCATGGTCTTGTACTTCGGTGAGCCGAAGGCCGGCAGCTCGGGCAGTGGGGTGGCCACCGCTCTCGCCGGATCGCCGGGGAAGACGAACACCAGGCCGTACGCCTCACGGACGGGATAACCCCGTACGCCACGCGGCGGACGCCCGTCCCCCTTGGAGAGATACGGGATCTGCGAGATACGGCCGTCGCCCCGGTAGGCCCACGCGTGGTAGCAGCAGCGGAGCTTCTCGCCCTCCACAACGCCCATGCTGAGCGGCACCTGACGGTGGGCGCACCGGTCCTCGATCGCGTAGACGGTGCCGCTGTCGCCGCGGTAGAGCGCGATGCGTTCGCCGGCGAACGTGGCCGCGAGCACGCGTCTCCTGCGCACCTTCTTGGACAGTGCGACGGGGTACCAGAAGTCCGGGTTGGCGCCGACGAGCCGCAGGTCACGTACGGGGGCGGGACTGGGGTGCGCCGAGGGCAGACCGTTCCCGGCCGTCTCGGATTCGGTCTCGGTCATACCTCTCCCTCGCACGGGGAACACCGGCACGGACGGTCACGCGTACGCCGGGCGTCGCCGACCTCGCCCGTGCGGCGGGAGGGGCCCAGCACGCTCCATCCTGGCGGCGCGGGCCCGCCGGGGCCCTGCCCAACGCGTCCGGTCGGGTGATCGGCTCCGACCGCGCGGGCCGGCCGCCGGGAAGGCCCGGCAGCCGCCGCCCGGATCTCACACGTCGCCGCCGGGCCCGTCGTCGCGCAGGTCGGGGAATCGTTCGATGTTCGCCTCGACCCAGGAGAGCAGCGCCCCCAGCGGGACGACCGCGTCCTTGCCCAGGTCGGTCAGTTCGTACTCCACGCGCAGCGGGACCTCCGGGTAGACGGTCCGGGTGATGAGGTCGTGTTCCTGGAGCTTGCGCAGCACCCCGACAGGACCTTGGGGCTGATCCCGTCGAGCCGCGTCCGGATGACGCCGAATCCGACCGGCCCCTCCGCCTCGGGAGTGGGGTTCGCGGTGGCCGAGGCGGCCGCCGACGAGAACGCGTCGGTCGTGGTCGCCTCAAGACGCCGCGACGGCGTCGGCAGGGCGGTCGCGGCGCTGCCCGCCGGCGCCGAGGGACGCACCGTCGACGTCACCGACGAGAACGGGGTCCGCGCCCTCTTCGACGAGCTCGGCGCCTTCGACCACCTCGTCTACACGGCGGCCGAGCCCCTGCTCAGCAGCGCACTGGCGGACACGGAGATCGATGTGGTCCGCCGGTTCTTCGAACTGCGCCACTTCGGCGCGCTCACCGCCGTGAAGTACGGCGCCCCGCACATCCGGCCCGGTGGTTCGGTGGGCCTCGTCGGAGGCACCGCCGCCGGCCGGCCGGAGCCCGGGACGACGGCGGTCTCCAGTGTCCTCGCCGCGATGGAGGGGCCGGCCCGTGCGCTGGCCGTGGAGCTCTCCCCGCTGCGGGTGAACGTCGTGGTGCCCGGGATCCTCCGTTCGCAGATGTGGAGCGGGCTGCCGCAGGCGGCGCGGGAGGCGATGTACCAGGCGCTGGAGGACACGCTCCTGGTCGGCCCGCGGGTCGGCGAGCCCACCGATGTCGCCGATGCTTTCGTCTTCCTCATGCGCAACAGGCACATGACCGGCTCCACGCTCACCATCGACGGCGGACAGACCCTGACCTGAGGGTCCGGGTACCGAATCTGAAGGGAACAACGCGCATGGCGATGACCGCTCTGGACTACGAGGAAATCCGCCAGTTGCTGGCGCGCTACAGCCACGGACTGGACTTCACGGACATCCGGGCCTTCGGGGAGTGCTTCGCACCGGACGCCGTCTTCTCCGAGAAGGGGCTGCCGCCGGCTTCACCGGGCGGAGCGCCGACGGAGATGCGCTTCGAAGGGCGGGCGAGCATCGTCGAGTTCGCCGCCGGGTTCACCGCCCGCGCGGGCGGGCACCTGCGGCACTGGTCGTCGCCGCCGGTGATCGAGGGCGACGGGCGGAGCGCGACGGGGACCAGCTTCCTGATGGTCCTGCGCCCGGGGGCCGCGCCCGGCTCGGGAGTCATTCTGACGGGCGTCTACCACGACACGTACACCAAGACCGACGGCAAGTGGTACTTCGCCCACCGGGAGTTCACCGCCGATCCGGGGCCCGGCGACGCCCCGGAATCGGGCGATCCGCTGGTGGCCCGGTTCGACGCGTTCGTCGCCGGCCTGATCCGACAGGGAGCCGACCGATGAGTGACACCGAGGAGAGCCGGGCGGCCATCGCCGTGGTCCGGCGGTGCATCGAAGAAGTCGAGCCGACCGGCCGGAAGATGCGCTTCGAGGCGATCGACGCCATGCGTGTGGTCGACGGCAGGATCATCGCGCACTGGGGAGTGGGCAATCTCTACTCCCTGGCCAGTCAGCTCGGCGGGATCCCCGAGTCGGGGCAGTCCATCTGACGGGGCGACGTCAGATTCCGGAGCCGTGAGCCGGGTCTCCGTGCCGTGGAGTCCACCACTCCGTGAGTCCCCAGATCCCGAGCGCCAGCGCGGCCACACCCACGAGTACCGCCACCCAGGGCCTGCCCGACCAGCGCCGGGTCAGCGCCCAGGCCAGGAGAGGTGTCAGAGCGCCGCCGAGCGCGATGAGCGGGAGGTCGACGTAGAGCACGCTCAGATCACGGGCGTTGCCCTCGAACCCGCCGCCGATACTCAGCCGGGCCCGTGGTGCCCATACGAGCGGGGCGGTCGCCGCGCCGAGGACGGCAAGGAGGCATCCGGCGCCACCGGTCGTCCGTGAAGAGGTACTCATGTCCCGTCCAGCCACATATCCGCGCATGCCAGCGACAGACGCATCCGGCGGGTGATCGGTTCCGCCGGGGCGGTCAGTGCGTGCCGCGGCACGGGCGCGTTGGCGGTGCGGACGGACTCGTTGCCGGAAGACCCGGGTGGCGGACAGGGCCACCCGGGTCTTCCGTCGGCGTACGGTCTCCCCGCTGCCCAAGGGGCTCAGCCGGAGCTCAGTGGAGCTTGGTCCGGGACGCGTGCACGGCGCCGTCGCCGGCGAACGTCACCCGCGAGCCACGCCAGTTGACGGCCGGCACGGTCGCGCAGCCGCCGTCGGCGGTGACCAGGTCGAGCTGCTTCTTCCAGCCCTTGGTGAGCCGCACCGTCTTGCCGGGGAATCCGAGCCCGTTGTCGGCGTTGACCAGGCAGACCTCGCTGGAGTGGCCGCCCTTGGCCCGGCGGACCCGGAGCCGGGAGTCGACCGCCTCTCCGGCCGCCGCGACGACGAGGGCGGGCTGGTTGGTCTGCACACCGTCCGCGCCCATCTCCCGGGCGAGCTCGAACTGGGCGACCTCCTGGTCGCCGCCGGCGTCGTAGGCGTGCGGCATGACGATCCCGCACGAGTCGTGCGCCGCGACGATGGACTCCGGGGTGTACTCGTCGAGGCGTGACCCGTACACCTTGGAGACCTGACCGATCTCGTACAGGAGGTAGTTCGGCTCCCAGGAGTCGCGGTTGTAGATGGTCCGGGCGCCGGGTTCGGCCTGGAAGACACGCGGGTCGGCGGAGTTCCAGATCGACTCCTCGATGAGGCCGTACCTGCCGACGAGTTCGGCGAGCTCACCCTCCTCGGTCACCGAGCCCTTGACGTCGAGCTCGACGCCGGCGCCGACCCGCTTCGCCAGAGCGAGGATCTCTTCGAGGGAGGCGATCTGCGCCGGGTCGTACTCGCCGCCCTTCCAGGGCTCGTAGTCCGCGGCGTTGAGGGCCCGGACCTGCTGGTAGGTCAGGTCCGTGATGTTTCCGGTGCCGTTGGTCGTCCGGTCGACGGTGGAGTCGTGCAGCGCCACGAAACGTCCGTCCTTGGTCTGCTGGACATCGACCTCCACGAGGTCCACGCCGTAGGCGAAGGCGTACTCGTAGGACTTCAGGGTGTTCTCGGGCGCGAGGGTGTTGGCTCCGCGGTGGGCGGAGATCACCACGTTGGAGGAACCCTTGTCCGGTGTCCCGGCGTCGAGCCACCGTTCCGGCTCCGGCACCTGGTCGCACGGCGGCTGCTGCACCAGCGGCTTGAGCGCCGCTATCGCCTGCCGGATCTCCTCGACGCGGGGGTCGTCCTCGGCGTGTGCCGTGGCGTTGCCGGCGATCAGGCCCGCCGTCACCACGGCGGTGGTGAGCAGCGTCCGCGCGGTGCGACGGCTGGTTCGGTACGTCATGTCCGGTCCCCTCGACGATCTTGCTGACCGGTCGAGTATTCGGGCCGTTCAGGACTTTCCGGTGAATGGCTCCTGACGGACTGGAGGACAGGTGTCGGGCATCGCTTCCACCGCGACGGAGCCCTCGGGGGTGGTTGCCCCGAGGGCTCCGCCGGTGGACTCACCGGCTCACGCCGCGGACTGGACCCGGTAACTCAGGGCCGGGAAGGGGAAGCCCGCGGTGTGGAGGCTGCCGAGTACGTAGTAGGTGTCGCCGGGCGCGGCGGGTGTTCCGGTCTCGCAGCCGGGGCGGAAGAAGACGTCGATGTTCTGGGCGGAGAGATTGACCGCCGACCGGGCCGACCGCGGCAGTGACTGGCAGACGCCGACAGCGTCCAGGTCGACCGCCGTCTCGTCCCCGGTCTGCTGGGCTCCCGTGTAGAAGGAGGCCTCGCCGACCGGTGCGCTCGCCGTGGCGGAGGGTGCCACGCCCAGCAGGCCGAGCAGAGCGCCGGCCGTCACGGCGGCGGCTGTTCCGGGGAGTCGCAGCATACGCAGGGTCATGTCATCCGCCTTCGTGGGGAGATGGGGAGGGCGCTCGGACCGTCGGCCCGAGACCGGGCAATGGTTGCACTTTCAACAAGGCAGCGGGAGCCTGTAACCAGCCAACGCGTCGAACGTGACCACTCACCGAAGTCCCCCGCCCGGCCCGTCGGTTGACCTCCGCACCCCCCGGGGAGAGAGCGCCGCCCCAGGCGCTATTTAGGTTAGGCTAAGCTAACGAAAGCATGGGCGGGGCCTCCCGCGGCCTTCTCCCGCACCGTGCGCGGGGAGCCGAAGAACGCATGACGCACGGACACCACTGGAGACGGAGACCATGACCGAACGGGCCACGACGACCGTGCCGGAGCACGTACAGCTCGTGAACGACACGAGTTCCGGACCTCGCCCCGTCGGCGCCGTCGTCGTCGTCAAGTTCGGCGGCAACGCCATGGTGGACGCCGGACTGCGGCGGACATTCGCCGAGGACGTCGTGGAGTTGTGGCACGCGGGCCTGCGCCCCGTCGTCGTGCACGGTGGCGGCCCGCAGATCAGCGCGATGCTCGACCGCCTCGGCCTGGAGACCCGGTTCGAGGCGGGCCTGCGGGTGACCACGCCGGAGACCATGGACGTCGTACGCATGGTGCTGGCCGGCCGGGTACAGCGGGAGTTGGTCGGCCACATCAACGCCTGCGGGCCTCCCTTCGCCGTGGGTATGACCGGTGAGGACGCGCACACGATGACGGCCGTACGACGGCCGGCCCGGGTGGACGGCCGGCCGGTCGACATCGGCCTCGTGGGCGACATCGTCGGCGTGAACCCGGGCATGGTCCACGCCCTCCTGGAGGACGGTCATATCCCGGTGGTCTCCCCCGTGGCACGCGGCGAGGGCGGAGAGGTCTACAACGTCAACGCCGATCTCGCGGCCTCGGCCCTGGCCGTGGCGCTCGGCGCCGAACGGCTGGTGATGCTCACCGACGTGGAGGGGCTGTACGCGAACTGGCCGCACAGCGCCGAGGTGATCGGGCGCTTGACGGCCGACGCGCTGGACGGGCTGCTGCCCGGACTGGCCGGCGGGATGCTGCCGAAGATGGAGGGTTGCCTGCGGGCCGTCCGAGGCGGTGTGCGCCGGGCCGACGTGCTCGACGGGCGCGTGCCGCACGCCGTCCTGCGGGGCGTCCTCGACGAGATCAGTCCCGGCACCACCGTGATTCCTGGCGCGGTCTGACCCCGGGCCCGCCGGCCGGGAAACCGAAGGCCCCAACCGGCGCGATCGTTTGGGGAGTTGGGCGGCCAGCGCCCCCGGGACCCGGCCCCGGGGGCGAGTGGAGAGATCAGAGGACCTTCGCGAGGATCCGCGCGTCGCGCCGGGGGTCCAGCGACTCGGCCCACGACGCGGGCGCCAGAAGCGCCGTCGTGGGCGCGAAGCCGTACCGGAGGAAGAGGCCGCCACCGCCGGTCGTCGCCGTGTAGAGCGCGCCGAGCGACCGGGCGCGGGCCACGGCCAGCACGGCGCGCAGAAGCGCGCCCCCCACTCCGTGTCCCTGCCGCTGCCCGGCCACGCAGAAGTTGTACAGAACGCCCACCGCTCCGCGACCGCCTTCCCCGAGACCCGCCGGGTGCACCCGCAGGCCCGCGCACCCGTCGAGCGGGCCCCCGGGCCGGCCTTGCGTCACCAGGAAGTCCGCGGCGTGGGTGGCGTAGAGCGAGGCGGGCCGCTCCCTCAACGCCCCCGAACGCACGAAGGGTTGGGACAGCTCGGCGAGTGCGGCCGCGTCCTCCGGGCGTGCGGAGCGTACGGGGGGCGCCGGCGCGAGGGGCGCGTACGGCGCATGCGGCAGCGGGGCGGGCGGCGTAGCCGTGATCAAGGCTTTCCTTCCTCGGTTCCACGATCGGAGAAACGGCTTGATGCCGTGCCACTCCGACAAACGAAATAAGGTTAGCCTTACCTTACTAACGAGTCCAGCGCGGGGAGGCCGGGTCCGGGGCCGTCTTCTCCGCCGGACTGCCGTCGACGTACGTCGCCACCACCTCGATGTCGCCGATTCGCGAGGTGTCGACGCGCCTGGGGTCGTCCCCGAGCACCACCAGATCGGCGGACTTGCCCGGGGTGAGACTACCCACCCGCTCCTCCCAGTGGCACGCGTAGGCACCGGCGACCGTGTAGGCGTGCAGGGCCTCGTCGACGGTGATGCCCTCGTCCGGGCCGATCAACCGGCCCGACTCGGAGGCGCGTTCGACCATGAACTGCACGGCTCGCAGCGGGGACCCGTCCGTGACGGGCCGGTCGGAGCTGCCGACGAGGGGGACGCCGTGGTCCAGGAACGCCCTGCCCCGGTAGAGCCACGGGGCCCGTCGCTCGCCCATGATCGCCGCGTAGTCGTCGCCGAAGTGGCGGAGGAAGTTGGGCTGGACGACGGCGCTGACGCCGAGCCGCGCGAAGCGTGGAAGCTGGTCGGGACGGATCAGTCCCGCGTGTTCGATACGGTGCCGGGCGCCGGGGCGCGGCCGTAGGCGCTGGGCCCGTTCCAGGGCGTCCAGGGCGAGTTGGGCCGCCCGGTCGCCGATGGCGTGGACGGCGAGCTGCCACCCGGCGAGATGGCCGTCCACGATCGTCCCGGCGAGCACGTCCGGGTCGTCCTGCAACTGGCCGCTGTGGTCGAGTCCTTCGTACGGCGCGCTGAGCGCGGCGGTCCGCGCCATCATCCCGCCGTCCGTGTAGATCTTCAGCGCGCCCACGGAGAGCCGGCCGTCGCCGAACCCGGTACGCAGGCCGAGGTCGAGCGCCCGGGGAATGCCGTCGGCCTCGTGCCCGGCCGCCGTGCGCAGCCGCTCGGCAGCCACCATGAGCTGCACCCGCAGCGGCAACAGACCTTGCTCGCGGGCGAGTTGGTAGGCGCCCAGCTCCACGGGACTGTGGCCGAAGAGAGTGCCGCCGATGCCGGCCTCGGCGCAGGCCGTGATCCCCTCGGCCAGACAGGTCCGGCCCGCGCGCCCGATCGCCTCGGCCAACTCCCCCTGGGAGTAGGGCGGCCGCAGGGCGCGGGCCGCGCCCATGGCGCCCTCGGCGAGGAAGCCGTTCTCGTGCGGAAGACCGGCGGGAAGGAGGCCGAGGACGGCGGAGTTGACGACGCAGCCGTGCCCGGAGTCGTGCAGCAGGAAGACCTTGTGCCCGTGGCTGACCGTGTCCAGTTCGGCGGCGGTCAGATGACGGCCCAGGGCCCGTTGGTCGTATCCCGCGACACTCACCCAGCCGCCGGGCGAGCCCTCCCGGGCGACGGCCTCCGCCACGACGGCGAGCACGTCGTCGATCCGTGTGAGGCCGGCGATGCTCGGGGTGTTCTCCTGGAGCCCCGCCCAGGCCAGATGGACATGGGCGTCGACGAAGCCGGGCAGCACGGTGGCGCCCTGAAGGTCGATCACCTCGCGGGCCGGCAGAGAGGTCACGGCCTCGTCCAGACCCACGATCCGGCCCCGCCAGATGCCCAGGTCGTGGGCGACGGGGTGGTCCGGATCCATGGTGAGGAAGCGGGCGTTCGTCAGTCTGGTGCTGAGCATGCCTGGCGTGCCCCTCTCCGAGAGGTCAGCCGTCCGTCGACGCCGCGAGGGACCGGGGACGCAGATCGGTCCAGTGGGTCTCGATGAACTCCAGGCACGCGTCACGGGAGTTCTCGCCCAGGACGGTCCTCCACCCCCCGGGCACCTCGGCGAACGACGGCCAGAGCGAGTGCTGCCCCTCGTCGTTCACCAGGACCAGGAAACGGCCTTCGGGGTCGTCGAAGGGGTTGGTGCTCATGTCTCAGTGCCTCCTAGGGTCCAGCAGAAGGGAGTCTAACGTTAGGTTAGGCTCGCCTAATTCCAGGGGAGCCTAACGTTTCCCCCTCCCTCTCACAAGGAGACGTCCATGCGCCTGGCGGCCGACGAGGACAACGCCTTCGTGGCTTTCGGACTGTCCGGCGAGCCGGGCACCGACGAGTTCTGGGCGGCGGCTCGTACGCCCGTGCCGGTGCCCGCCGACGACGGCGGCTGGCTGACCTTGTTCCTGTGGCGCGGATCTCCCGCGAGCATAGTCTTCGAGAGCTGGTCGGAGCCGGTTCCCCTGCGCAGATGGCGCGAGACGGACTGCTGGTACGCCGAGGTGCCCATGCCCGCACGGCTGCGGGTGACCTACCAACTCCTCGTGGGAGACGCCGCGTACGCCGACCCGTTCAACCCGGACGGCGCCGGCGGTGACCGGTCCCTGGCCGCGACTCCGGACAGCCCTCCTCAGCCGCACTGGCCGGCCGTCGGCGGCGATGACGTGCTCCCGCTCCCCCGCACCCGGCTCCGCTGGAGCAGCGAACGGCTCGGCGGACGGCGCACGGTACGGGTCCACCCGGTGGGCGGCGGTGGGCCGGTGGTCCTTCTGCTCGACGGGGACGACTGGCTGTATCTGCACCCGGCCATGGCCGCCTTCGACTCGGCCGTCGCCAGTGGCGAGATGCCCCCCGCCACCCTTGTCTTCCTGCCGGCCAAGGACAGGGAGGCCGAGTTCGGCTGCCGGCCCGAGCTGTGGGAGGCGGTACGGGACGAACTGCTGCCGCTGGTCGCGGAGACCGGCGTACCGGCCGGCCGGGAGGGGCTGGTGGTCGCCGGGCAGAGCCTCGGCGGGCTGAGCGCGATGTACGCGGCGCTGGAGTTCCCGGACCTGGTCTCCCGCATCGCCTGCCAGTCCCCTTCCTTCTGGTGGACGCCGGACGCCAGGGCTCTGCCGGACCCCTTGGGCGGCCCGGTCGGCGGCACCGTCGCGGCGCGTCTGCGGGAGGGCCCCGACCTGTCCGGTCTGCGGTGCGCGTTCGACGTGGGGGAACACGAGACGGGGATGCTGCCCCACTGCTCACTGACCGAGACCCTGGTCGAAGAGGCCGGTGCGACCGTGCGGGTCTCCAGGTCGCCGTCGGGACACGACCGGGTGGGCTGGCGGCACGCGCTGGTCAGGGATGTGGCCTGGGCGCTCGGCTGAGCCCAGGGGCTGTCCCGTCGTCGTGCGCCCGACGGGGATGACAGGACAGCCCGGGACACCGCTTCGCGAAGTCCCGGGCCGCTATCGGCCGTTCACCGCGCCACGGCCAGGCAGTAGTCCTCGTCCGTGGCGAGGAGGTTCCGGTGCGTGTCCTCGGCGGTGATTGTCCCGTCGTCCAGGACAAGCACACGGTCGGCGGCGTCCAGCAGCGCCGGGCTGCTGGTCAGCACGACGGTGGTGCGGCCCCGGCGCAGCTTCGCGACGTTGCGCGCGATGAGCTGCTCGGTGACAGCGTCCACGGCCGTCGTCGGATCGTGCAGGACCAGCACGTCGCTGTCGGTGGCCAGGGCGCGGGCCAGGGAGAGCCGTTGGCGCTGCCCGCCGGAGAGGTTCGCGCCGCGGTCGCGGACGCCGTAGTCCAGGCCGTCGCGGTGCAGTGCCACCACGTCGGTCAGCATGGACGCCTCGACGGCCTCGGGGACCATCGGGCTGGTGCCCGACGGGTCGATGTTCGTACGGAGCGTGCCCGCGAAGATCTCCGCGTCGTACGGGTTCACCAGCATGTGCGCGCGGACGGCCTCGACCGACAGGTCCGTGATGGCCCGGCCGCCGACCCGTACCGTTCCCTCGTACGCGTCCGGCGGGACGTTGACCGCGAGGATCGACGCGAGGTCCGCGGCGGCGCGCGGCTGGTAGACGGCGATCGCCACGAACTCGCCCGCCGGCACCCGGAACTTGAGCTGACGCAGGGTCCCGTACCGTACGCAGTCGATCTCCAGGTCCCCGCCCGGGGCCGGGCGCTCCGCCCCCGGGGCCGTCACCGGCGGCGCGGACAGCACCAGCGCCATGCGCTCGGCCGACGCGCGCGCCATCATCACGTACTTCGGCATCTCCGAGAAGAGTTTGAGCGGTTCGATGATGAACTGCGCGAGGCCCACGGCCATGACGAGTTCCCCGATGGTGATCCGACCGCCGAACGCCAGCCAGCCCGCCGTCAGGGTCACCGCCCCGGCGAGGACCGCGTTGAGGGCCAGCGCGGTGCCCGCGTACACGCCGTTCACCCTTGCGACGGTGACCGCCTGACGCTTCGCGTCCGAGCTGACCCCGCGGTACGAGAGGAACGCCGCGTGGTTGCCGCCGAAGCCGTGCAGCGGGCGCAGTCCGGTGATCAGGTCGGCGACCTTCGCGCCCGCCCGCGCGACCCGGGCCTGCTGTTCCTGCGTACTGGCGCCGATGCGCCGTGACATCACGGCCAGGATCGACAGGATCGCGACGGTCCCCGCGATCACCAGCAGACCGAGCCGGATGTCGGCCAGGCCCAGCGCCACCGCCGCGACGAGCACCGCGACCAGGGAGCTGATCAGCAGCGGCACCACCTCGATGATGTCGGCGGTCTGGTCGGCGTCCTCGGTGGCGATGGTCAGCACCTCGCCGGACTTCAGGTCGACGTCCCTGGCCACCGGCTGGAGTCCGCACTCCGCCACCCGTACCCGCCAGCGGTGCGCCTCGGTCGTGTTGGCCTTCTGCAGGGTGCGCATGCCGAAGCGCCACGACAGCGACACGGTCGTGATGATCACGGCCAGCGCGGCGATCGACAGACCGAGCGCCCGGGGGCTCCGGTCCTGCATCGTGTGCTCGACGATCAGGCCGAGCGCGATGGGGAAGGCGGTCTCCCCCGCCTGGTACAGGCCCATGAGGACGGTGCCGCGGGTCATGGCTCCGACGTTGCGGCGCAGCGCGGTGCGGAGGATGTCGGCCCCGGGGCGGGGCCGCTGGGTGTCAGCTGTTTTCTTCAAGGTGGCGGGCAATCGCTTCCGGGGTTCGCAGGGTCAGCAGATCACGGATCGTGACCACAGGTCCGTACTCGCGGCGGAGCAGCCCGATCAGCCGCACCGCCAGCATGGAGTGCCCGCCGAGGGACACGAAGTCGCTCTCCGCGCTCACCTCGTCGTCGTCCAGGTCCAGTGCCTCGGCGAAGAACTCGCACACCGTGGTCTCGGTCTCGGTCTCCGGGCCGCGCTCGCGGGCCGTAGTCAGCGCGCCGAGCGGTCTGGCCTCCGGCAACGCCTTCGTGTCAGCCTTCCCGTTCACCGTCAGCGGGATGCCGTCGACCTGGGCGTAGTGCGTCGGGCGCAGGAAGTCCGGAAGCACGGCGCCGACTTCGCCGGCGACCTCCGCAAGGTCGGAGCCGTCCAGCACGAGATACGCGGCCAGCCGGTAGGCGCCGTCGACCTGGGGGTCGGGCTGGGCGACAGCGGCGGCGAACCGTACGGCCGGGTGCGCCGCGAACGCGGCCTCGACCTCGCCCAGTTCGACCCGGTGCCCCCGGATCTTGACCTGCTGGTCGGTGCGGCCCAGATACGTCAGGTTCCCGTCGGGCCGCCGGAGTACGAGGTCGCCGGTGCGGTACATGCGCTCGCCGGGTTCGCCGAACGGGCAGGCGACGAAGCGGTGCGCGGTCTGGGCGGGCTGTCCGAGATAGCCCCGCGCGATGCCGATGCCCGACACGTACAGCTCACCGGGGACTCCGTCCGGCAGGGGACGCAGCCACGGGTCCAGCACGTACACCTCGGTGTTGTCGATCGCCACCCCCACCACCGGGTCCTGGCACTCGAAGGTGCCGACGCCGAGGGTGTTGATGGTGTACTCGGTGGGTCCGTACAGGTTGTAGCCGGCCGTTCCCCCGGTGTCGGCGAGCCGCTGCCAGAGCGTCGGGGTGACGGCCTCGCCGCCGAGCAGCACCAGCGCCGGACGCCGGTCCGGGTTGTCGAGCAGCCCCTCGGCGACCAGTTGCTGCGCGTAGGTCGGGGTCACGTTGACGACGTCGATGCCGTGCGCGAGGCAGTACTCGACGAGACGGGGCGCGTCACGGCGCAGTTCCTCGTCGCAGATGTGCACCTCGTGGCCGTCGGCGAGCCACAGCAGCTCCTCCCACGACATGTCGAACGCGAAGGACACGGTGTGCGCGATCCGGAAGGTCCGGTGGCCGTGTTCCGCGAGGACGGGCTCGAAGATACGGCGCTGATGGTTGATCAGCATGTTGGTGAGCCCGGCGTATTCGGTCACCACGCCCTTGGGTTTGCCCGTCGATCCTGAGGTGTAGATCGTGTACACGGGGTGCCGCAGACGGTCCGGGTCGTCCGGTGCGAACGTCGTGTACGGCTCCGCCTCGGGCAGCGGGCGGTCCAGTTCGATCAGGTCGCCGGTGAGCCGGGGCGACACTCCGCTCACGGTGAGGGTCACGTCCGGGCGGGCGTCCGCGACGATCGCGGCGATCCGCTCGTCCGGGTGGTCCAGCTCCAGCGGCACATAGGCCGCGCCGACACGCAGTACGGCGAACAGCGCCACGATCGAGTCGAGCGAGCGCGGGATCGCGAGAGCCACGGTCGTCTCGGGGCCGATGCCCCGCCGGGCCAGTACGCCCGCGAGCGCACGGCTGCGGTCCCGGAGCCCCGCGAAGGTCATGGTGGAGCCCTGGGCGACGAGCGCGACCCGCCCCGGATCGCGGTCCGCCGCGAGGTCGAACCGGTCGACGACGGTGTCCGTGCCCACGTCCGTGCGCCCGGCGGGCCGGGGCTCGCGCCCGACCCCCCGCAGAGCGCCCACCGGACCGGTCGACCGGGCCAGGTCGTCGAGCACGCGCAGATAGTCGTCCAGGAGACGGCGGGCGTTGCCGGTGTCGCCGTCGCGGTGCTCCAGCTTGACCGTGAGCCGGTCGCCGGGGGTGACGACCCAGGTGAACGGGTAGTGCGTGGAGTCGTCGGCCTTCACCGACTCGATGCCGTGCCGGGCGTTCATCGCGGCGAAGGCGTCCATGTCCAGGAAGTTCTGGAGGACGAACAGATTGTCGAACAGGGTGTCGTGCCCGCTGGCCCGCTGGATCTCACCGAGTCCCAGATGCTCGTGCTCCATCGCCTCGACCCTGGCCGTCTGCACGGCCGCCAGGTAGTCGCGGACCGAGTCGTCCGGCCGTGCCCTCGTCCACATGGGCACGGTGTTGAGGAGCACGCCGACGATGTCGGACAGCCCCTCGCCCTCGCGGCCCGAGACGGTCACACCGAACACGGCGTCGGCGCGGCCCGTGTGCGCGCCGAGGAGAAGGCCGAAGGCACCGGTCAGCACCGAGTTCAGCGTGACGCCGTGCGCCTTTGCCGCGTCCCGGAGCCGGTCGGAGAGTTCGGCGGAGAGCGTACGCGTGAGCGCGTCCGGCAGGTCGTCCGAGAGGGACGGTGCCACACCGGCCAGCAGCGTCGGGCCGGGGAGGCCCGCCAGGTGCTCCGCCCAGAAGCGTTCCGATACGGCGGCGTCCTTGGCATCGAGGGCCCGGGCGTACTCCTCGAAGCTCGGCGTGGCCGGGGAGGCGTCCAGCGGCTCGCCCGCGACGACGGCCTCGTAGGCGTCGAACAGGTCCCGCAGCAGGATCTCGCGGGACCAGCCGTCCCACAGCAGCAGGTGGTAGCTCAGGAGCAGGCCGTCCCGCTCGCCGGGCAGCCGCACCACGGTCAGCCGGATCAGCGGCGGCTCGCCGGGGTCGAATCCCGTGTCCCGGTCCTTCTCGCGCACCGCGTCGACTTCGGCGTCCGTGGACAGCTGGACGGTGCGGACCGCGGCCCGGCGGCCGGCCCTGAGGATCTGGACAGGGTTGCCGTCGTCGTCGGTGGTGAAGCCGGCGCCCACGACCGGATGCCGCGCGATCACGTACGCCATGGCCTCGGCCAGCGCGTCGGAGTCCAGTCGCCGGTCGAAGGTGAAGTAGCTCTGCGCGACGTAGTGGCCGGCCTGGCCGGCCATCTGGGCCTGGAAGAACAGGCCCCGCTGGAGGGGGGTGACAGGCGCCGTGCGCTCGGCCGTCGCGGCGGCGTCGGCGACGTGCTCCAGCGCGCTCAGCCAGTGCCCGGTGATCTCGTCGGGGATGCCGTCGGTGAGGGTGAAGGCCGCGTGCAGGGACCCGGTGGTCTCGTCGGTCCAGGCGTTGACCTCGACGGCGTACGGGCTGCCCTGATCGCCGGGAGTGAGGTGCGGGGCCGCCGACTCGCCGCCCCGGCCGAGGTAGTTGAAGAGCACCTGCGGGCGGGAGTTGAGCAGCGGGGCCGTCTGCGGGTTGAGGTACCTGAGTTGGCCGTACGCCACATGTCCGCGCTCGTCGGGCTGGCGCTCGGCGACCTCGCGTGCCGCCGCGACCGGGTCGGTGTGCGCCGTGAGCCGTACGGGCGCGATGGACGTGAACCAGCCGACCGTACGGCTGTAGTCGTGGTGGTCGAGAGCGGGGACCCGGCCGTGCCGCTCCAGTTCGATCGCGAGATCGGTGGGCGCCGGCTGGATGTGTGTCAGCGCGGTACGCAGGGCGCCGCACAGCAACTCGGTGAGACCCACGCCGAGCGCCGAGGGCGCCGTACGGGTCACGAGGTCGCTCACAGCGGGCGGCAGTACGACGGTGGTCTCGCGCGGACTCCCGACCTCGGTCAGCAGCGCGGGGGCGTCGAGTGTGCTGATCCAGTGGCCGAGACCGTCGATCTCCTGGACCGACCGTGATGCCAGTGCTTCGGCGTACTCGGCGTACGAGGTGGTGGGCGGCGCGAGTTCCCTCCCGCTCATCGCGGTGGCCAGGTCGTCGAGGAGGACCAGCCAGGAGACGGAGTCGACCGCGGTGTGGTGGACGGTGACCACCAGGGTGCGGCTCGCCTCCAGCCACGAGAACGCGACGACGTCACCGGCCTCGGGGTCGAGCCGTCCGGCGGCTTCGTCGGCCGCGGCCGACGCGTCGGTGGTGTCCGCACGCAGGACGGTGACCTCGCGGGCGGGTTCGGTGCGCGGTGCCCACACACCGTGCTCGACACGCAGCCGGAGGCGGAGTACGGGGTGCGCCGCGACGACGGCGTTCGCGGCGCGCCGCGCGTCGGCGAAGCCGGTGCCCGGCGCCGCGACCAGCGTTCTGGCCTGGGCGAACCGGTCGAGGGATCCGCCCAGTTCGCGCTGGCGCAGGAAGATCGGTGTCGGTGTGAACGGGCCGTCCTCCCGGCGGGCGGGCGCGGGCGCCTCGGCCCGCGGTGCGCGCGTGGCCAGATGTCCGGCGAGGGCGCGCGGGGTCCGGAAGAGGAACACGTCACGGGGCGCGATCGGCAGGCCGAGAGCCCTCGCCCGGTTGATCACGGTGATGGCGACGATGCTGTCGCCCCCGGCCATGAAGAAGTCGGTGTCCGCGTCGACGGCGGTGCCGGGAAGCGCGCCGGGCAGCGTGTCGGCGAAGATGCCGACCAGAGCGGCGAGCGCGGAATCGGTCGGCGCCGGAGATGTGCCGTCCTGGGCCGGGGATCCGGTCAGGGCAGGCGTCCGGGCCTGGGGCCGCGCCGGGGCTTGCGCGGCGCGCTCGGCCAGGGCCTTACGGTCCAGTTTGCCGTTGACCGTCAGCGGCAGGGCGTCGACGGTCAGCACCCGGCCGGGCAGCATGTGCGCGGGCAGTTTCGTGGCCAGCAGACCGGCGGTATCGCCGGGCACCCGGCCCACCACGTGCGCGACGAGATGGTCGCCGCTGTCCGCGACGGTGACGGCCACATCGACCACACCGTCCAATTCCCTTACGGCGGACTCCACTTCACCCAGCTCGATTCGGAAGCCCTTGAGCTGCACCTGGTCGTCGGCGCGGCCGGTGAACTCCAGC
This sequence comes from Streptomyces camponoticapitis, assembly GCF_014646115.1. Lineage (GTDB taxonomy): Bacteria > Actinomycetota > Actinomycetes > Streptomycetales > Streptomycetaceae > Streptomyces > Streptomyces camponoticapitis. The sequence continues at coordinate 302,928 of NZ_BMMV01000006.1, forward strand.
TCGCCGTCCAGCGTGCGGCGGGCGAGGTCGCCCGTGTGGTACATCCGGGAGCCGTCGTCCGCGAACGGGTTCGCCACGAACCGGCCCGCGGTGAGGCCGGGCCTGCCCAGATAGCCGAGCGACACCTGGTCCCCGGCGACGTAGATGGCGCCCACCCGGCCCGGCGGCACCGGCCGCAACCACTCGTCCAGCAGATGGGTGACCAGCCCGGGGATCGGGCCGCCGATCGGGCTGACGTCGTCGCCGGGGCCGAAGTCCTCGTCGGTCAGGACCCGGTGGGTGACATGGACGGTGGTCTCGGTGATGCCGTACATGTTGACCAGCTCAGGCGAGCCGGTGCCGTGCCGCTCGACCCAGCCGCGCAGCCTGCCGGGGTCCAGTGCCTCGCCTCCGAAGATGATCCGGCGCAGGGCCGTGACCGGTTCGTCCGCGTGCCGGTCGGCCTCGATGAACTGGTAGAAGGCCGAAGGTGTCTGGTTGAGCACGGTCACCCCGCGCTCGCGGACCAGCCGGTGGAAGTCGACCGGGGAGCGGGTCAGCCCGTACTCCGGCACGAGCAGTTCGGCGCCGTGCGCCAGCGCGCCCCACAGCTCCCAGACAGCGAAGTCGAAGGAGAAGGAGTGGAACTGCACCCATACGTCGCGCGGGCCGAAGTCCATGTCCGGCCGGGTGTTCGCGAGCAGCGACACCACGCTGGAGTGCGGGACGACAACACCCTTGGGCCTGCCGGTCGATCCGGACGTGTAGATCACGTACGCGGGGTCGTGCCGGCCGGCCGGCGCTGACGCGGGCGGGCCGGTCTCGGCGCCGCTCGGCGGTGCCTCCCCCGGCTCCTCCCCGCGCACGAGTACGCGGGCGGGCACACCCGCGCGGGCGAGCAGGCCGGTGAAGCGGTCCCGCTGTTCGCGGTCGACGAGAACGACCTGCGGAGCGGCGTCGGCGAGGATGTACTCCAGCCGTTCGTCCGGGTACGCCAGGTCGAGCGGTACGTACGCGCCGCCCGCGGTGACGACGGCGACCAGCGCGACGACCTGCTCGACGGAGCGCGGGACGGCGACGGCGACCCGCTTGCCCGGGCCGACGCCCTCCGCACGCAGGACCGAGGCCAACTCGTCCTTGGCGTCTGACAGTTCGCCGTAGGTCAGGGAGCGCGTACCGCCGTCCAGGGCGCACTGGGTGACGGCGGTGGCGGCCGGGTCACGGTCCGCGGCGGCGTCGAAGAGCCCGCCGAGGGTCGTCGGGGTGAGCGGCGCGGGGAGCCGCCGGGTCCCGGATGCCGCCTCGGTGACAAGGGCGTCCGGCCGGCCGAGCAGGCCGGTGAGGGTCCGGGTGAACGTCCGCAGGATCGCCCGGGCGCCCCTCTCCCGCAGCAGTTCACCGTCGTAGATCAGATTGAAGCGCGGGCGTCCGTCGCCCGTGCGCTCCACGACCAGGGTCAACGGGTAGTGCGGGGCGCCCTCGTTGACGATGGCGGTGATGCCCAGCCCGTCTCCGGGGCCGCGCAGCGCGTCCACGTCGGTCGCGACGTCGAACACCACGAGGGTGTCGAACAGGGCGCCGACGCCTGCCTGTCGGCCGATCCGCGCCAGTGAGACGTGCTGGTGCGGCAGGACCGCGCTCTGGTGCTCCCGGACGGCGGCGAGCAGGTCGCGTCCCGTGTCGGCGGCTGTCCAGCGGGCGCGTACGGGAATCGTGTTGATGAACAGTCCGACCATGTCCCCGATGCCGGGCACTTCCGCGTCCCGCCCGGACACCGTGGAGCCGAACACGACGTCCCTGGTTTCCAGAATGCCGCCCAGCGTCACCGCCCAGGCGCTGTGCACGGCCGCGCTCAGCGGTACGCCGGCGGACCGGACGGCCGCGTCGATGTCGTCGCCGTCCGCGCCGGGGACCACGGCCGTGTCGGCGAACCGGTCGGACGGGGTGTGCCCCTCGGCGACCAGGGACGGGCCGGGCAGCCCGGCGAGCTCCTCGCGCCACACCCGGTCGCTCTCGTCCTCGTCACGACCGGCGAGCCAGCTCAGATAGTCGGAGAAGCCGCCGAGCGGGTGGACGGTGCCCGGCGCGTCGTACTCGGCCAGCAGCGCGCGCAGCATCGGCGGTACCGACCAGCCGTCGGCGATGATGTGGTGCACGGTCTGCACCAGGACGTCACGGCCGGCGCCGGCGCGGATGAGCGTGTAGCGCATCAGCGGCCCGGTGGCCAGGTCGAATCCGGCGAGGCGGTCCCGTTCGGCGTGGTCGCGGATTTCGTCCTCGGTGATACCGGGGCGGTCCAGCGTGGTGAAGGGCGCTTCCACACCGCTCTCCAGGACGGAGACCACGCGGCCGTCGGCGAGCGCGGTGAACCGTGCGGCCAGGTTGGGGAAGAGGGTGAGCAGACGGGTGGCGGCCGCCGCGAGCCTGTCGGCGTCCACGTCGCCGTCCAGCGTGAGCAGTTGCTGCTCGACATAGCTGCCCGTCGAGTCGTCGTCGAAGACCGAGTGGAAGTACAGGCCCTCCTGCAACGGGGTCAGCGGCAGGATGTCCCGCAGCGCCGGGCCGTCGAGGTCGTCGACATCGGCCTGGGTGAGCGGCACCAGGGGGAAGTCGCTGGGTGAGTGGCCGCCCTCGTCGAGTGCGGCGAGCCCGGTGAGGGCGCCCCGGAAGTACTCGCCGAGGGCCGAGACGGACTCGTCGGGGAACATTCCGTCGGGCCAGGAGACGGTGGTGACCAGCTCGTACTCGCCGGTGGCGGACGGTTCGGCGATCGCGTTGAACTCCAGGGCGCGCGGCAGGCGCATCCTCGGGTCGCGCTTCTCGCCCAACTGCCCTGTCGTGCGGGCCAGTTGCCAGTCCCCGGAGGCTCCGGCGTCGAAGCGGCCGAGGTAGTTGAAGAGCACCTGCGGCGCGGGCGCGTCGAACTCGGACCGGGCCAGATACCGCAGCGCGCCGTAGGAGACGCCGTTGTCCGGTACGTGGGCGAGGTCCTCCTTGACCGCCTTGAGCGCGGCGGCCAGATAGCCGGGCGCGGTGAAGTCGTCCGCCGTGCCGGGGTCGACGGTCACCGGGAAGAGGGTGGTGAACCAGCCCACGGTGCGCGAGAGTTCCGGCTCGAAGCCCGCGGATCCCGCGACGAACCGCCCCTCACGGCCGTGGCCTTCGAGTTCGATGTGCGCGTAGCTCTGGTCCTGCCCGAGATCGCGGCGCCACCGGGCGAGGGCGACGGCGAGGGCGGTCAACAGGACGTCGTTGACGCCCGCGTGGAACTTCGCGGGGATCTCCCCCAGCAGCGCGGCCGTGACCTCGGGTCCGGCCGTGACCGTCCTCGTACGCTCACGGGCGACGGTGTCGTCCCCGGACAGCGCCCGCGTGCTCAGCGGTCCGTCGGCTCCCGGCAGGGGACGCCGGAAGTAGGAGCTGTCCGCGTCGAAGGCGGCGCGCTCCAGCAGCTGGGTCCAGCGGCGGAACGAGGTGCCGACGGGGGGCAGTTCCACCCGCGCGCCGGAGCTGAACTGGCGCCAGGCGGTGGCGAGGTCGTCCATCAGGATCCGCCAGGAGACGCCGTCGACCACCACGTGGTGGACGGCGACGACCAGTTGCCGCGCCTCGCGGCGCCAGACCGCGCGCAGCATCACGCCGTTGTCCGGGGCGAGCCCGTCGGTGGCGAGTGCGACGCACTCGTCGAGCGGGAGGCCGCTCTCCTGCCATCCGGTGACGCCCTGGCCGGTCTCCTCGGCCGCCTGCGGGATGTCGAAGCTCCAGCTGTCGCCACGTACCAGCTTGGCGCGCAGCATGTCGTGACGTGCCACGACGGCGGCGAGGATCGTGTCGAGTGCTTCCGGGGTCAGGTCCGCCGGTGCGTTCAGCACCACGGACTGGACGAAGCCGTCGATCGCGTCCGTGGTCTCGCCGAGCCACTGCACGACGGGCGATCCCACGACGGGGCCGGTCGGAGTGTCGCGGTGGTCCACGGTGGTGACGTCCTCGCGGCTCGCGACCGCCGCCAGCGCCCGTACGTTGCTGTGGGCGAAGATCTGCCGGGCCGTGACGTAGAGGCCCGCCTCGCGCAGCGCGCTCAGCAGCGAGATCGCCAGAATGCTGTCTCCGCCGAGCTGGAAGAAGTCCTGGTCGACTCCGACCTCTTCGAGCCGCAGCAGCCCCGCGACCGCCTCGCACACCACGCGCTCGTCCTCGGTGGCGGGCGGGACGACCGCGCCCGTACCGATCACGGGCTCGGGCAGCGCGTTCCGGTCGAGCTTGCCGTTCGCGGTGAGCGGGAACTCCTTCATGACGACCGTGTGGGCGGGCACCATGTACTCGACCATGTGCTCGGTGGCCCATGCCTTGACCTGCTCGGCCCGCAGATCCTCGCTCCCGGCGGCCGGGATCACGTATCCCACCAGATAGGTGCCGCCGGCCGCGTTCTTCTTCGCGACGACGCAGGTGTGCCGTACGGCGGGGTGTTCCGCCAGACCGGCCTCGACGTCCTCGATCTCCAGCCGCATGCCGCGGATCTTGATCTGGTTGTCGGCCCGGCCGAGGAAGTCCAGCGAACCGTCGGGGGCGTACCGGGCGAGGTCGCCGGTGCGGTACAGCCGGGAGCCGTCGCCGGCGAACGGATTGGCCACGAACCGGGACGCCGTCAGACCGGGCGCGTTGACGTAACCGCGTCCCAGGAGGAAGCCTCCCGCGTACAGTTCGCCGCCGACCCCGACGGGGACCGGGCGCAGTTCGTCGTCGAGCACGTACAGCTGGGTGTTGGGGTTGGCCTTGCCGATCGATGTCGACAGGCGTTCCGCCTCGCCCCGGTAGATGACGTGCGAGACACCGATCGTCGTCTCGGCCGGGCCGTAGCCGTGGTAGAGGGGGATGTCGAGCTTGGTGCGGAAGCGCTCGTAGAGCTCCGGGGTCAGTACCTCACCGCCGCACCACACATGGCGCAGGCTGTCGAGGCGCCCGGAGTCGCCGGCCATCTCCAGCAGGACGTCCAGCATGGACGACACGAGGTAGGTGAAGGTGACGCGCTGTTCGGCGATCACGCTCAGCAGGTGGTGCGGGTCGCGTTCGCCGCCGGGGCGCAGGACGACGAGCCTGCCGCCGGACACCAGGGGCAGGAAGATCTCGTTGATGGAGATGTCGAAGGACAACGGGGCCTTGAACAGGGACGCGTCGTCGTGGCCGAAGCCGAGGATCTCGTTGATCTGCCACAGCAGGCGCTCGCTGATCGCCTCGTGCCGGATCATCGCGCCCTTGGGGCGGCCGGTCGAACCGGAGGTGAAGATCACATACGCCAGGGCCGCGCCGGACACGGATATTCCGGTGCCATCGGCGGGGTAGGACCCGTACTTCCAGGCGTCGAGGTCGACGGCCTCTGCCTCCGGCTCTCCGGAACCGGGCTCGCCCGTGGCGTCGAGTTGCAGTACGACCCGGGCGTCCTCGACAACGACGGCCCGGCGCGCGGCGGGCCACTGCGGATCGAGCGGGACGAAGGCGCAGCCCGCCTGGAGCACGGCGAGCAGCCCGATCACCATCTCGGCGGAGCGGCCCAGGGAGATGCCGACGACCTGTTCGGCGGTGAGCCCGCGTTCGATCAGACGGTGGGCCAACTGGCTTGAGAGCTCGGCTGTCTGACGGTATGTCAGGGATCGGTTGTCGTCCACGACGGCGACGGCGTCCGGCCTGGTACGCGCCTGCTCGCGGAACATCTCCACGATGGTGGGGCGGTGCCGGTCGGCGGTGGTGTCGTTCCACTCGGTCAGGGCCTGAATCCGCGCCGCCGCGCCGGACGGGGTGATGGTGCCGAGGGGCCGGTCGGGGAAGTCGGCGAGGTCGTCCAGGGCGAGTTGCGCGTCGGCCGGCGTGACACCGTCGGGAACGGCGACGGTCCAGGCACCCGTGCCGTCCGGGCCGGTCCTCCAACCGCCGGGCGCGGCGCCGCCGTTGTCCACCCGGCCGAGGACATCGGCGAACAGCGTGCCGGGGGTGAGGTCCATACCGTCGGGGCTTCCGCCCGTCGCCCAGTACGACAGGCCGACGGCGCACGCTTCGGCGATGGTCCGGTCGGAGTAGTCACCGGCCCGTCGGCGTACGTCGGCCAGATTCGCGGCGGAGAGCAGTACGAGACGAGCGCTCGGTTCCATCATCGAAGACTCAGCATCCCTTCCAGACATGAAAGTTAGCCTAACCTAACTTAGGCTCGCCTAATCAAGGCGGCCTAGCTACCTTCTCGCCACGCCCGCCACAGTCGTGCGTACCGGCCTCCCAGGGCCACCAGTTCGTCGTGGGTGCCACGCTCCACCACGCGCCCCGCGTCCAGCACCGCGATACTGTCCGCCGCCATCGCCTGGGTCAGCCGGTGCGCGACGAAGAGCGTGGTGCGGCCCGAACAGGCGGCCAGGACCGCCCGTTCCAGCTCGGCGGCGCCCTCGCTGCCCGCCTCGGCGGTCGACTCGTCGAGGACCACCACCGGCGACCGGCTCAACACCAGCCGGGCCAGGGCGATCTGGGCGACCTTGGTGACGTCCAGGCGTTCGCCGCCCTCGCCGACAAGGGTGTGCAGCCCCTCGGGCAGCCCGTCGACCCAGGCTCCGGCACCGACCGTCCGCAACGCGTCGACGAGTTGGGCATCGGTCGCCTCCGGCGCGGCGAGCCGCAGGTCGTCGGCGAGCGGACCGGAGAACACATGTGTCTCCTGCGTCAAAATGCTCACCAGGGCGCGGGAGCCCGCCTCGTCCAGAGAGGCGAGATCGTGGGACCCGATGCGCACCGACCCCGCCTGCGGGGTCCCGATACCGGCGATCAGCGCGGCCAGGGTGGACTTGCCGGCGCCGGTCGCCCCCACCAGGGCGAGCGAACCGCCCGCCGGAATCGTCAGGCTGACGTCCCGCAGGACCGGCTCGTCGGTGTCGGGATAACTGAACGTCAGCCCCTCCACCGTCACCGGATACGGCGCGGACCGGGCGGAGGCGACCGAACGGTCACCCACCAGCCGGTCCTCCGTGTCCTCCGCCAGCACCCCGACCAGCCGGGTCAGGCTCGCGCCCGACTTCTGCGCCTCGTCGAAGGTGAACATGATGGCGCCCAGCGGGGTGAAGAGCCGGTGGAACATCAGGGGGGCCGCCGACACCTCGCCCAGACTGGCGGCGTCCGCCTCCAGCAGGGCGTACCCCACGACGAGGATCAGGACGAGCCCGATGAACTCGGCGCGGTTCTCCCTGCCGACGAATCGGCCGAAGAACCGGAACACCTCGATACCGAGATCGCGCACCCGCCAGGACTCACGGGTCACGGTCTCGCGGACGGACTCCTCAAGGCGGTACGCCCGTACGGTGTCGATCCCGTTCAGTCCGCTGATCAGCGCCTGCGCGCGGTCGGCCTGGGCCACCCGCTGTTTCCGGTAGAGGGGGGCGGACCGCGGGAGATACCAGCGCAGGGCGAGCGCGTACGCGGGCAGGGCGCCGGCGCCCGCCAGGCCGAGCCGCCAGTCCAGTCCGAACATGCCGACGGTGGCGATGAAGACGAGCACGCCCGCCGAGAACACGGTGGGGATGGCCGTCCGGATGCCTCTGGAAAGCACGGCCACGTCGTCGCCGACGCGGGACAACACATCGCCCCTGCCCACCTGTTCGACCCGTGCGCTGGGCATTCCCAGGACCGCCCGGACCGCGTGTTCCCGCAGCCGTGCGAGCAGATCCGCGCCCAGCCGGCCGATCAGATAGGTCGATGCGGCGGTGGCCGCCGCGCCGAGCAGCGCGGCGGCACCCATCAGTACTCCGACGGTGACCAGGACCGAGCGGGATTCGCCTTCGACCACCGCGTCGACCACCCGGCCGAGCAGCAGCACCGGAAGCACCTGGAGCGCCGCGCCCGCCACCGTCGTGAGGACGGTGGCGAGCGTCAGCCATGGCGTTTCGCGGCAGTGCGCCACGACCCACCGGGTGGCCTCGCCTCCGCTCGCCGTACGCAGTGTCGCCGTACTCGGTGTCTCCGGGGCGACGGGGGTGCCGGTGGCGCTCACCCGGCGACCGGGCCGGACGGCGAAAGGGACAGGGACCGGGACAGGTTGACCACCGTCGTCATCTCTACTTGACCGACTTGACGAGCTCGTCGATCGCGTACGGCAGGGAGAGCAGGGTGCCCTGGGACATGGCGGCGCCGATCGCGGGGCCTTCACTGTCCAGCAGGTACGACACCTTCTTCTCCTTGACCGCGGGCAGGTTGGCGAACAGCTCGGACTTGTTCAACGCCTCCGTGTCCGCCTTGTCGTTGACCACGAAGATGCGGTCGACATCGATGAGATCGACGCGCTCGGGCGAGAGCTCGGTCGAGAAGTCGCCGCCGGCGATGTCGTCGATCTTGGTCTGGTACTTGAACCCGGAGCCCGTCACCAGCTGTCCGCGTACATCGGTGGAGGTGAAGGGGTAGATCGCGTTCTCGTACCAGGAGATGACGACCGCGGTCTGGTCGGCGAACTCGGGGTACGCCTTCTTGGTCGCGTCGAGCTTCTCCTGGATGCCCTGGACCAGTTCGGTGCCCTCGTCCTCCTTGCCGAGCGCCTTGGCGATGTGGACCGCGTTGTCCTGCCAGGGGGCGCTGAAGGGCTCCTTCTCGGCCTTCGTACGGCCCACGGTCGGGGCGATCTTGGAGAGCTTGTCGTAGGCGGCCTGGTCGATCTCGGAGTAGACCGCGATGATCAGGTCCGGGCGCAGGGCGGCGATCTTCTCGTAGTTCGGGCCCGAGTCACCGTTCTTCATGATGACTTCGGGGCGGGCGTCGCCCCACTTGTCCTTCACCCAGGGCCACTGGGTGTTGATGTCGGGGGACTTGCCCGCCGGGTTCGGGTACTGGTCGACCATGCCGACCGGCTTGATACCGAACGCCAGGATGGCCTGGTCGTCGGTGTAGCCGACGGAGACGACCCGCTTCGGGGCCTTGGTGACCTCCGTGGATCCGAACGCGTGCTCCACGGTGACCGGGAAAGCGCCGGAAGCGGCGGCGGGGGCGTCGTCGCTCGTCTTGTCCGCCGAGTCGTCGGAACCACATCCCGCGAGGAGGCCGACACCGAGCGCCGCGGCGGACAGTGTCGCCGCCAGTCGCCGCCACGGCGTCACGAGCGTCGTTCTATGGAGAAGCATCCGGAGTCCCTTTGCATTCGCGCTACCCGCTGCACCCTTGTCTTAGGGCAGCCAAACCTTAACCTGCGTTGGTGAGGTTAGCCTAGCCTAACCAAAGAATTCTCTTTACCTCGCCTTGGGTTGCCCCGGGGGACGCCAACGCCGGCCGGATCCACGGCGGTTCGGCCCGAGCCGAATGACCGGCCTCAGACGTGCGTGCGGCCCAGCGGCACGATGATCGGGCTGTCGCCCACCGGCGCGTCGATCACCTGGGCCCGCAGCCCGAACGCCTCGTGCAGCAGCTCGGCGGTGATCACGTCACGCGGGTGCCCCTGCGCGAGGATCGCCCCCTCCCGCATCACGACGAGGTTGTCGCTGTAACGCGTCGCCAGATTGAGATCGTGCAGCACCATGACCACGGTGCGCCCCGACTCGTGCAGATCGTCCACCAGGTCCAGCACGTCGATCGCGTGCGCCAGATCCAGATAGGTGGTCGGCTCGTCCAGCAGCAGCAGATCGGTGCCCTGGGCCAGCGTCATCGATATCCAGACACGCTGGCGTTGCCCGCCCGACAGCGAGTCGACCGGACGCTCGGCCAGATCGGCCACCCCGGTCATGGCCAGCGCGTGCTCGACGACATCGGCGTCGTCCGACGACCACTGCCGCAGCCAACTCTGGTGCGGATGGCGCCCCCTGGCGACCAGGTCGGCCACCGTCAGCCCCTCGGGCGCGACCGGCGCCTGCGGAAGCAGACCCAGCTTCTTCGCCACGTCCCTGGTCCTGAGCCGGGCGATGTCCTCGCCGTCCAGCACGACCGTCCCGCTGGCCGGCCTGAGCAGCCGGGTCAGGGTGCGCAACAGGGTCGACTTGCCACAGCCGTTGGGGCCGATGATCGTGGTGATCACTCCGGGCGGGATCGTCACGTCGAGACCGTCGATGACGGTCCGGCCGCCGTACCCGACCGTGACACCTCTGGCTGCCAGCCGTACGACCTCGTCGGCGCCGGAGCCGATCCCGGAGCCGGCCTCCGACCCGGTCTCTGTCTCGGTGATGTACTGAGCAGCCACAAGCCCCCCTTATTAGGTTTGCCTAACCTTTTTATCATCTATCTGTCTGTCTGAGGTTCGCCCTCACGAGCAGATAGACGAGGAAGGGTCCGCCGATCGCGGCGGTGACCACACCGACGGGGAGCGTGATCGGCAGCGCCGCACGCGCGACCAGGTCCGCGCCGATCAGCAGCAACGCGCCCACCAGGCCGGAGGCCATCAACGGCGGTGTCGGGCTTCGCATCAGACGCATCGCCACCTGCGGCGCCACCAGCGCGACGAACGCGACCGGGCCCGCCACGCTCACGCCCACCGCGGCCAGCAGAACGGCGCACAGCAGCAGAACCGCCCGTACGACCGTGTACCGCACCCCCAGTCCCGCGGCGACCTCGTCGCCGAGGTGCATCGGCTTGAACTGGAAAGCGGCGGCCGCGACGACCGCCATGAGGACGAGCGTGCACCAGAGCGCCACCCGCACGTCGTCCCACGACCGGTTGTCGAGCGAGCCGACCAGCCACACCTGGGCCCGCGCGACATCCCTGATGTCGGCCTTGACCAGCAGCCAGGTGGTGATCGCCTGCATCACCGCGCTCACCGAGATGCCGATGAGGATGAGGCGGAAGCCGTCGATCCCGCGCCGCCACGCCAGGAAGTAGACCAGAAGTCCCGTACCGAGGCCGCCCCCGAGCGCCGCCGCGGACAAGCCCACGGAGCTGACGACCGCCTCGGTCGTACCGCTCGACACCGTCACCAGGAACACCGCGACCGCGCCGGCGCCCCAGGTGATCCCCAGAATGTCCGGGCTGGCCAGCGGATTGCGCGCGACGGACTGCGTGATCGCCCCGGACACCCCCAGCGCGATCCCGACGACGAGGCCGGCGAGAGCACGCGGCAAGCGCAGATCCATGATCACGAACTCGTCGACCTGTTCACCCCGGCCGAGGATCGTGGCGATCACCCGGGAGAGGCCGATGGGGAAGTCGCCGACGCCGATGGACACGCAGAAGACCAGGAAGGCCGCCCCCGCGAGCAGCAGCGTGACCAGCACCATCCAGGGGCGCCACACGAACGACATCCGGCCCAGGCGCGCGCCCTGAGCCACCGACCGCCTCGCGTGCCGTACGTCGGTCCCGATGTCTTCCGGGCCGCCGGTCCGGGCGCCGGTCCCCGTTTCCGTCCCGCTCATGAGCTCTTGAACTTTCCACGCCACACGAGGCCCGCGAAGAACGGGGCGCCGAGGAGGGCGACGACGACGCCCGAGTCCAACTCGCCCGGCCGCACCACCAATCGCCCCACGGTGTCACTGACAAGAAGGATCAGGGCGCCGAGCACACCCGCGTACGGCACCAGCCAGCGGTAGTCCGGCCCGGTGAGATAGCGCGCCACGTGGGCCACCATGAGCCCGAGAAACGCGATGGGCCCGCACGCCGCCGTCGCCGCGCCCGCCAGCAGTGTGATGGCGACGATGCCGACGGTCCGGCTCAGCGCGATGTTCACACCCAGCCCGCGCGCCACGTCGTCACCGAGGTTGAGCAGGTTGAGAGCGGGCAGCGTGGTCAGCGCCAGCACCAGCCCGACCACGATGAACGCGGTCACCGGCCAGATGACGCCGAATCCCACACCGGACACGGAACCCGAGTTCCAGAACCGCAGCGCGTTCAGCGACTTCTGGTAGGAGAGGGAGATCGCCGTGGTCATCGCCGCGAGGAACACCGTGACCCCCTGCCCCGCCAGCGCGAGCGTCAGCGGGTTGCCGGCCCCTCTGCCGATGCTCGAAAGACCGAACACGACGACACCGGCGACACCGGCCCCCAGGAAGGCGAACCAGACGTACTGGAAGGGGTCGGTGAGCCCGAACAGGGCGATCGCCGTGACGACGGCGAACGAGGCGCCGGCGTTCACCCCGAGCAGGCCCGTGTCGGCGATCGGGTTACGGGTGTACCCCTGGATCAGCGCCCCGCCGACCCCCAGGGCGATGCCCGCCACGATCGCGAGCACGGTCCGCGGCACCCGCACGGTGTGCACGATCAGTCTGATCTCGGTGAGCCGCTGGTCGGATTCCGGCGCCGCGAACAGCCCGTGCCACACCTCGGTGGGGCTCAGCGCGCGGGCACCGACGGCCAGCGAGACCACCCCCACGACCAGGAGGATCACCACCAACGTGCCCAGCCCCAGGGCCCGGTGCCGACGGGCCTCTGTTCTCATCTTGGGTATGGGGCGCCCAACCGCAGTCGTGCTCATGTCGCCGTACGTTATCCCTTTGATCTACGAGGAGAGCTTGCCCGGTCGGGCCTCTCAGGCCCCACGAGCGGGCTGGCGGGCGGCGCCCGGGGCGGACTTGGCCGCGCGGTCGAGCAGCGAGTCCAGGATCTCACCGACCCGGATCGCGGTGTTCGACAGCAGGGACGACGTGATGCCGTGCGTGTGCTCCGTACCGCCCTGGAGATAGATGCCGCAGCTCAGACCGAGATCCGTCGCGACGCGGTAGTCGCGCTCGACACGGACACGGCCCTCGTCGTCCCTCAGGCATCGGTCCGCGACCTCGCCGAGAAGACCGACGGGGTCGGCGGGGCCGTAACCGGTGGCGAACACCACGACGTCGGCGTCCAGGAAGGTCTCCTCGCCCGTGACGAGGGACTTCACCGTGGCACGTGCCCTGTCCCCCGTCTCCTTCACGTCGACCAGCCGGGAGACGTTGATGAAGCGCAGCCGCTCCGTGCCGAGGACCTTCTCCCGGTACATCTGCCGGTAGAGGTCGTCGATCAAGTCGATGTCCACCACGGAGTAGTTGGTGTTCCCGTGGTAGTCCATGAGCCGGCCCTTGACGTCCTCGGGAGCCGCGAAGTACTGGTCGACGGCCTCGGGGTCGAAGATCCGGTTGGCGAACGCGCTGTCGTCGGCCGGGCTGTAGCCGTAGCGCGAGAAGACGGCGCAGATCTCGGCCTCGGGGAAGCGGCGGTGCAGGTAGGCGACATTCTCGGCGGCGCTCTGACCGGCGCCGACGACGACGAAGCGGGAGGGCGAGGAGCCCTCCAACTCGTCCACCCGCTTGAGCAGTTCGGAGTTGTGCCAGACGCGCTCGCCGCGCTCTACGCCCTCGGGCATCCGGGGACGCAGCCCGGTGCCGATGACGAGGTTGCGGGCGCGGTGGACCGCGAGCCCCTCGCCCGACCGGACGGTGACGTCCAGATACTCCGTGGCCCCGTCACGGACCACGGGCGTGACGCCGACGACCTCGTGGCCGTAGGAGGCCGAGTCGTCCACCTTGGCGGCGGCCCACTCGAAGTAGTCGTGGAACTCGACCCGCAGCGGGAAGAGGTTCTTGTGGTTGATGAAGTCGATCAAGCGCCCCTTGCTCTGCAGGTAGCAGAGGAAGCTGAACTCACTGGTCGGGTTCCTGAGCGTCACCAGGTCCTTGAGGAAGGACACCTGCATGGTCGCGTCGTCGATCAGCATCCCCCGGTGCCAGCCGAAGCGCGGCTGCTGCTCGAAGAAGTGAGCGGTGACCGGCTCCTGCCTGCCGACGCGTGCGTTGTGCTCGCTGACCGCGATCGACATCGCCACATTGGACGGCCCGAAGCCGATGCCTATGAGGTCGTAGACCGGTGCTGCGTCGCCAGGAAGAACCTGTGACATGTCACTCCCATTCATACGGGGGAAGCCGCCTGTCAGGCGTGGGGGTACGTGAGAACACACAGAAGGTGGGCACGCCGAGGAAGCGATCCCACCCTGAACTTAGGTGAGCCTAAGCTAATCCCGCACGGCTGTCGAGTGGGGCACCGGGCGTCGGCGCCCGCCGACTGGGCCGCCGGGCAGGCCAGTTGCACACTAAGGTAAGCCTTGCTTAACTACCTTCGGTCATTCCCTGCTCTGAGGAGGAACCCCCATGCGGGTCGTCATGTTCGGTTACCAGACCTGGGGCCACCGCACCCTGCAAGCCCTTCTGGACTCCGAGCACGACGTGGTGCTGGTCGTGACGCACCCCAAGAGCGAGCACGCGTACGAGAAGATCTGGAGCGACTCGGTCGCCGACCTCGCCGAGGAGCACGGCGTCCCGGTGCTGATCCGTAACCGCCCCGACGACGAGGAGCTGTTCGAACGCCTCAAGGCGGCCGACCCGGACATCATCGTGGCCAACAACTGGCGGACCTGGATCCCCCCGCGGATCTTCGGCCTGCCCCGGCACGGCACCCTGAACATCCACGACTCGCTGCTGCCGAAGTACGCGGGCTTCTCCCCGCTCATCTGGGCCCTGATCAACGGCGAACCCGAAGTGGGCGTCACCGCGCACATGATGGACGACGAACTCGACGCCGGCGACATCGTCCGGCAGGAGGCGGTTCCGGTCGGGCCGAAGGACACCGCGACCGACCTCTTCCACAAGACCGTCGACCTCATCGCGCCGGTCACCATCGGCGCGCTCGGCCTCATCGCGGCCGGACAGACGGAGTTCACCAAGCAGGACCGCTCGCGGGCGAGCTTCTTCCACAAGCGGTCCGCCGAGGACATCCGCATCGACTGGACCTGGCCGGCGGAGGACCTCGAACGCCTGGTCCGCGCCCAGTCGGAGCCGTACCCGAGCGCCTTCGCCTTCCACAAGGGCAAGCGGCTCGAAGTCCTCGCCGCGGTGGTGTCCGAGGGCCGCTACGGCGGTACGCCGGGCCGCGTCTTCTACCGCGAGGGCGAGGGCGTGGTGATAGTCGCCGGGGCCGACGCCCGTACCGGCCGCAACCACGGTCTGGCGATCACGCGCGTACGTACGGAGGACGGCCGGGAGCTGCCCGCGACGGAGTACTTCACCACCATGGGCGGCTATCTGACGAGCCGTCCCTGACACGTACGGCCCCCGGACCGCCGGGGGCCGCGGTGGCGCCACTCGCAGGCCCGGCCCCTCAAGGGCCGGGCCTGCGGCGATCGAGGGACGGTTCGAGACGCCGCGGCCGGCTTCGGCCGCGCGTCGAAGACCTCACGGCAGACCGAGGGCGGTGTCCGGCCGGCAGACCTCGCACGCCGTCAGGCCGCCGCGGGTGAGGGCGTCGATCGCCTGCTCCCGGCTGATCGCCTGGGCCACCGCGCCCAGGGTGCTGCGTACGGCGAAGCATCTGGGGTCCTGGTGGACGGCACGGAAGGCGCGCTTCCCGCCGTCGAGCGTCCACTCCGGCGACGGGGAGCCCGCCTCGGGAGCGGTCCCGGCGGCGGCCTCGTCGGCGCGTTCCTCCCGCTCCCCGGCACGTTCTTCTGCGCGCTCGATCCAGCGCCGGATCTGGGCGAGTTGCTGGAGCTGAACGCGTTCGAGGAAGCGCAGCATCTCGATACGTTCCGGGTCGCTCACACGTTCGATTCTAAGGCCCGCCGGTCCGGAGGGCACGCGGCGCCAATCACACCCTCGCCGAAAAGGGAAAAAACGGCCAAACCCCTCTCATCGGCCGTCTACTGTACGAACACACCCCGCCGCCACCCGTCGCGGCCGTCCGAGGAGGAATCCTGTGTCATCGCCCTACGGCCCCCAGAACGCTCCCGCCGGCGATGTGGGCACGGCACTCCTGATGGTCGATTCCAGGCTCAGGACCATCCACAGCGGCAAGACCGAGACGGACCCCGAACAGCGGGAGCTGATCAAGCAGTTCGCCGCCTCGCTCGGCCCGAAGGGGGCCAACGACGTCCTGGACGGCGCGTGCACGCTCATCTATCTGTTCATGACGTGGCTGCGGAAGGCCCACGAGGAGCACGACAAGGACGTCATCGAGTACGTGGTGCCCAACCTCGTGGCCACGATGCGCAGGATGCCCCAGAGTGTGAGCCCCGAGGCCGTGCCCACCATGGCCGGCCTGGTCATCGCCGCGGGCACGGGCCTGAGCCCCAACCTGTGGCGCAAGCAGTACGGCGACTGGACCAAGGCGGAGATGACTCCCCTGGAAGCCACCGCTTTCCTGCTCGCGGAGCAGATCAACCGCATCACCGAGGATCCCGACTTCGCCACCCGTATGGTCAGCGAGGCGCTGTCCGGGGCGGACCGGGAGTGAGACGCGTCAACACCTCGCGTCAGTGTATTGAGGCGAGGTCGACCCTCAAGGGTTGACCTCGGCCTCTCCATGAGGCCGGACAAGAACGCTCGAAGGGACAGAAGGCTTGCTGGCGAGTGGCACGTCTCTCCTGCCCGTCAACCTCACACTGGGCGTACTGCTCGCGGTACTTCTCGTTGTCGCGGCCGGGGCCGCCGCCCTCTTCCGGCTGGCACCGGACTCCGGCACGGGACGCTCGCGCCAGATCCTGACGGCGGGTCTGCGCGCCGCCGTTCAACTGGCCGTCGTCTCCGCGCTCATCACCTGGGTGATCCACCGCGCGCCGGCGACGGCGGCCTTCATCCTGCTGATGTTCGCCGTCGCCGTACGTACGGCCGGACGCCGCATCACCACCGACGACACCTGGTGGAAGACGGCCGCGCCCATCGCCGCCGGAGTGGCGCCGGTGGTGGGTGCCCTTCTGCTCACCGGGCTGGTACCGGTCAGGGGCATCGTCCTGATCCCGATCACCGGCATCCTCATCGGCGGCGCCCTGACCGCCACGGTCCTGGCCGGCCGCCGGGCGCTGGACGAACTGGAGCTGCGTCACGGGGAGGTGGAGGCGGGCATGGCCCTCGGTCTCCTGGAGCGGGAAGCCCGTATGGAGGTCGCTCGCCCGGCGGCCTCCGACGCGCTCCTCCCGGGCCTCGACCAGACGCGTACCGTCGGGCTGGTCACCCTTCCCGGCGCCTTCGTCGGCATGCTCCTGGGCGGCGCGGACCCGCTGTCGGCCGGGGCCGTTCAGCTCTTCGTCCTGATCGCGCTGATGGCGATCCAGGCGGTGGCGGTGGCCGTCACCGTCGAGCTGGTCACCCGGGGCCGGCTCCACCGTCCCGCGAGAGGTTCCGGAGGCACGGCCGAGCGCGCCACGCCACTGGATCGCCTGACCGGCTCCGTCAGGGCCGTCCTGACCGTCCGCCGACGGCGCCCCCGCGCACGGCGTTAGCAAGGGGCCACGCGAGCGGGGCCGGTCCGTCGCCGCGGTCGGGCTTTCAGCCCAGGTCGAGGAGTTCTTCGTAGAACCCGCCGAAGCCGCGCTCGCGGTCCACGAGGTGGATCTCAAGGATCCAGTGGCAGACGCGTCCGGCGCGGTCGGGCCGGCGCAGCCGGGTTCCGTTGCCGGGTGCGATGTACGACTCGATGTCGGCGCCGTCGATCTTCTCGTGCGGGAACTCCCCCACCGGATGCCCGGCGTGCCAGCCACCCAGCTCCCAGCCCCGTTCGCCGGCCAGCCGGCTGATCTCGGCGTAGAGGACGGCGCCGGTGATGTCCGGGTCGGCGTCGAAGGCGCGGCGTCCGGCGGCGAAGACCTCGGGCAGGTCGTCACGGAGCCGGTGCTTGACGGGGTCGTCGCCGAGGACGAACGTACGCCCGAAGTCGGCCTCCCACTCGTCGAAGATCGGGCCGAAGTCGGCGAAGGCGATGTCGTCCTGGCCGATGGGCCGGTCCGGCGGGTTCTCCCGGTACGGGTGGAGGGTGTTGGGTCCGGAGCGGACGATGCGCTTGTGCCAGTGACGGGTCGGGCCGAACAGTTCGTTGGCCAGATCGCGGATCCGGTCGCTGACCGCCTGCTCGCCGACGCCGGGTGCGACAAGCCCGCGCGACTCGATCTCGGCGAAGAGCTCGGCCGCCTTGGCCTGGGCGTGCAGCAGGCGCTCGGCGCGGGTCGTCTCCTCGGTCATCTGTCCCCCATCGTGCTGGACGCCGCTCGCGGTGAGCGGCGTTCTTCGTGGTGTGTGGTGCGGTCAGGGTTGAAGTCGCCGCCAGGGCCAGGCCGCCAGGGTGTCCGTACGGTCGTAGCGCAGGCGCCGGTGCGGACGGTCGAGTCTGCCGTACCAGAACTCGCGGAGGGGCGGGCGGCGAAGAGACGGTCCGACTCCTCGGCGGTGAGGGTCTCGACGGGGCCGGCGAGGGTGAGCTGCTGGAGGGTCTCCCGCCTGCCGGGCCGCGCTGTCCAGCCACTCCTTGAGGAGGATCGGCGGATCGGCGGGCGGGGCGTCGAATTCGGGCAGAGGCAACGAGGAATCGCCACTCGACGTCTCGGGCTCACGTGTGGTCATACGCGATCCGTCCCCTCTCGTTCAAGTGGCCAGCCTAAGGGCTGTCCCGGACGCCGCAGGAGCGTCGGGACGGGGACCGATGCCGTCAGCCGGTTCGGACGGCGCGGGTCAGGAAGTACGAGCGGGCGTCGTCGTAGCAGTCCGTACGCCAGCCAGCGGCGTCCAGCATCGGCCGCAGGTTCGCCTCGGCCAAGGGGTCGCCAGGGCTCAGGGGACGGCCGTGGCGGGCGGCGCGTTCGGCCCGGCCCGAGGGGTGGAAGAGGAGGAGGGTGCCGCCCGGTCTGACGACGCGGGCCCATTCGCGCAGTGCGGCGGGCGGGTCGGGGACGTGGTTGAGGAGCCCGGCGGAGAAGATCCCGTCGACCGTCTCCGAAGGCAGAGGAAGGCCCAGGCAGTCGGCGATCAGCAGATGCGCGAAGCCGCCGCGTCCTTCGCGGACCGCCGCCGCGAGCATGGCGCGGGTGACGTCCACGCCGAGGACCGTGCCCCGGTCCCCGACCTCCGCGCGCAGCGCGGGCAGGACGCGTCCGGTGCCACAGCCCAGGTCCAGCGCGGTCTGTCCGGGGCGCAGTCCCATGCGGGAGACGGCGGACGCGTACACCGGGGTGTCGGCGGCGAAGCGCTCCTCCCAGCGGTCCGCCCACGGGGTGAAGAAAGCGCGGCTCGCGGTGTGTCCGGCCCGCGCCACGACCAGCGCGGCGAACCGGGCGAGGACGCCGTCCCGGTGCGGAGCCAGCGCGGCCAGGGCGGCCGGCGTGGCCTCCCGCAGGCCGGGATCCGTGGCGGCTTCCGACGGGAACGCCGCCACGAAGGCGTCCACGGTCTCCTCGTCCGCCTCCAGATGGAACTGCAGTCCCCACGCGGCGGCGCCGACCCGGAACGCCTGCACGGGGTAGCGGTCGCACGAGGCGAGGAGGACCGCCCCGTCGGGCAGGTCCATGGTGTCGCCGTGCCAGTGGAGTACCCCCAGCCCCTCGGGCACTCCGGCGAACAGCGGATCCGTGGCGGCGGCACGTCGCGTACGGACCTCGCTCCATCCCACCTGGAATCCCGAGCCGGCACGGGCGCAGGCGCCCGCCGCCACGGCCAGCAGCTGCGCGCCCAGACACACTCCCAGCACGGGCACCTCGGCGGCCAAAGCCGCGCGCAGCAGCGCGAGTTCGGCGGAGCGGGTGGGGAAGCCGTCGGGCCCGTGGGCGGCCATCGGTCCGCCCATCACGACCAACGCCTCGACCCCGACGAGGCTTTCGGGCAGCGGATCCCCCGCCCACACCCGGCACAACCGCGTCCGCAGCCCGGCCGCGTCGAGCGCGGCGCCGATCGCGTACGGCCCCTCTCCCGGTACATGCTGCACCACCAGCACCGCCACGACCCGCCCCCTGTCCGCAGATGCGGCCCTGACCGCCGACATCAGACAGTACATCCAAGGCTGATATGGCCTGTTGGATCGCACCTGCGTTCACGCCATCGAGCTGCGCGGTAAAGGCGTCGAGCCGGGTTCGGGCCGGGCGGGTGTGCCGGCCGGCCCGTTGGCTTCCTACGCCTGTCGCGGAGGGATGTTGTGGTTCACACGGAACCTGTTCTCGGGGTCGTAGAGCGCCTTGGCCGCCTGGAGCCGTTCGTACACCGCCGGGTCGTAGGCCTCCCGGGTCCGCTGGACCGTGGCGTCGGCCGGTGCGAGAAAGCCGGGGTGTTTTCGCGGGCTCAGCCAGGGCCTGAGGATGTCGAACAGTTCCCGGCCCGAATTCGCGTACGAGGACACCTCCTGGCCCGGGGGGACCACGGCGATGGTGAGTACGGAGAACGCGGCGTCGCGTCCGCCCACCGCGTGGGGCGTCGCCGGCGGGCGGCTGTACGCGCCTTCCAGCTGCCGGATGTTGACCAGGTTGATCCGGCTTCCCGAGTCGGCGCCGACGGTGTCGATGATCACGCGGACGGTCTCGGGGGTCATCTCGTCGAGGAGCCCGAAGTGCTCCACGGCGGCGATGGGGTCGGTGGGATCCATGCCGATGGACCCGAACTCGGCGTAAGGGATGGTGGAAACGGTGTCCAGCAAAGGCGTGGCCGCCTGACGCAGGGGCGCGATCAGGCGCTCGCCCTCCGCCTCCTGGCCGACGTAGGAGAGCTGGACCGCCAGCGCCAGTCTGCCCCGCATGAATTCGGGAAGGTCAGGCAGCGGCGGAAAGTTGAGGAACGCGATTCCCGACGTCATGTCATCGGGAGCCGTCGAGGTGAAGCGCCGGTAAGCCTCAAGGACCGCACCGGCGTCCGAACCGGAGAAGAAGAGGGCGCCCGCGTAGAGGTGCGTCACGGGAAAGAGGCCGAACTCCATCGCGGTGACGACGCCGAAGTTGCTCTTGCCCCCGAGCAGGGCCGAGAACAGCTCGCTCTCCGATGTCGCCGAGGCGTGGCGAAGTTCGCCGTCCGCCGTGACGGCCTCGATGCGGGTGACATGGTCCGAGGCCCATCCGTACTTGCGGCCCATCGTGATGCTGCTCCCGCCGGCGAGCGTGTAGCCCACGACTCCGACGCCCGGCGAGGAGCCGGGGAGCGGAGCGAGGCCGTGCGCGGCGGCGTCGGTGACAAGCTGCCCGAAACGGGCTCCGGCCTGGACGCGCGCGGTCTGCGCGTCGGGGTCGATCGTGATGTCCGACATCCGCGACGTGGTGATCATCAGCGTGTCTTCGGTCGCGGGCAGGACGGGGCCGTGGCCCGTGTTGAGCACCGCGATGTTCAGCCCGAGCCTCCCGGCGCCGCGTACGGCCAGAGCCACGTCTTCAGGGCTCGTCGCACCGACGACCACCGCGGGGTGGTGTGTGACGGCCAGGTTGAAGACCGCCACCTCCTCCTCGTAACCCTCCTCGCCGGGCGTCAGGACCGGGCCGCCGGCCTCGGCGGCGAGGACGGCCAGCTCGCGTTCCCACAGGTCGCGGTCGGGTGCGCCGTTCGGTTCGCCTCGGGCCATGACAGTGCCTCTCCGCGCCGGGCTGCCGACGCTGTGCGTGCTCGACCGTTGATCCAGCGCGCACATTATCATCATATTTGTCCGAGTTTAACCGTGGGGATCGGTCGCTGCTCCTCGGTGGATGACGTGCGGGCCTACCACCCATGGCGTGCCTACCAGGCGGTAGAATCACCTGATCCTGATCAGAAAGGGATGCGTCCCGCGGGGGCGTGACGGAGGAAAAGATCGGTGAGTCGAGCAGTGCGCAATACGGCCGAGCCGGACCTCGGCGTGCTGGCCGGACGACTCCTGTTCGCGGCCCAGGGCGAACTCTTCCTGCGTCTTCGTGCACTCGGCTTCGACGACATCAAGCCCCGTCAGGGCGCCGTTCTCGCCTACCTTCAGCCTGACGGCATCCGGGCCACCGAACTGGCCCGGATATCCGGAACGCACAAGCAGGTGATCGGCACACTGGTCGACGAACTGACCGCGCTGGGCTACGTCGAGCGGCAGAGCGATCCCGCCGACCGGCGGGCCAAACTCGTCTGCCCGACCGAACGCGGTCGCGCCCAGATGGCAGCGGCGGATCAGATCATGGCGGAAATGCAGGTTCGCCACGCGCGGCGTCTCGGCGAGGATGTCTACGCCGAATTCAAACGGGTTTTCATGGACGTGGTCGAGCAGCAGCGGCGCGATCTGAGGAACGCGGGCGACGACGCGTCAGAATCCGTGGATTCCTCGCTCGAATGAGGGCCTTCGCACCGCTGAAGCACGCCTGACCTTCTGTTCGTCGGTCTCGTGGGCGCCGGATCCCGACCCTGTACGCCGTGTTTTCCGGATCCTTTTCCGCCGCAGGCCGCATTGCCCGCCCGTCGGCCATTCACGGTGGTACACGTTGGAGCGGCCAGTTCGGGACCGGGCAGGAGTGAACACCATGAGTGACCCGACCGCGGTCGATACCGGCTGGACCTGGTACCGGCCGATGAGGGCGCGCAGTACCGAGGAACAGGTCCGCAGTTCGACCGAGTTGGAGCTTCTCTTCGACCTGTGTTTCGTCATCGCGGTGGCCCAGGCCGCTGCCGCGTTCGAGCACGAGGTCGTGGCCGGGCGTATCGGCCACGGAGTGCTCGGTTACGCGATGGTGTTCTTCGCGATCTGGTGGGCGTGGATGAATTTCACCTGGTTCGCCTCCGCGTACGACACCGACGACGTCTTCTACCGGCTGCTGACGCTGGTTCAGATCGGTGGCGCGCTCATCGTGGCCGCCGGTGCGGCGCGGGCGCTCGAGGATTCCGACTTCGTCCTGGTCGCCGTGGGGTATGTGGTCATGCGGCTTGCCATGGTGGCCCAATGGCTGCGCGCCGCCTACTCCGACCGCGAACGGCGGAAATCCAGTCTGCGTTACGCGGTGGGTATCCTCATCGTTCAAGTCGGCTGGGTCATCGTCGCGTACGGCATCATTCCCGATCTGCCGGTGGCCTTCGCCGTCCTGGCGGTGGGCGAACTCACGATCCCCCCGTGGGCGGAGCGGCCGGCGCGGACCACCTGGCATCCTCAGCACATCGCGGAGCGCTTCGGCCTGTTCACCCTCATCGTTCTCGGTGAGACCGTGGCCGCGGCCGCCGCCGCGATGCGAGCCGCCCTCGACACGGACGTCTCCTTCGCCGACGTCGCGTCGTTGTCGATCGGCGGCCTCGTGACCGTCTTCGCCATGTGGTGGCTGTACTTCGCTTTCGACTCGCCCAGCCAGCTCACCTCGCTGGCGGCCTCGCTGCGCTGGGGATACGGCCACTACGTCGTGTTCTCCTCCGCGGCGGCGGTGGGCGCCGGGCTCACCGTGAACATCGCCGAGGCCACCGGTCATGTCGAGATCAGCCGGACCGCCGTGGCGGCCGCCTACACCATCCCGGTCGCCCTCTACATCACGGCGCTCGCTCTGCTGCGCCGTGCCTCGAAGCCCTCCAGGACCCTTGATGTGGTGTGGCTGCTCGCCCTGCTCGGTCTCCTCGGGTGCACCTTCGCGGACGACCCCGTCCTGTTCACCGGGCTTGTCACCGCCGCCCTGGTCGCGGCGGTGGTGACGGACCTTCAGCGGAACACGGCCCGCTGAGGCCCGCTGAGGACGCCCCGGGCCGAGAAGGCGCCCGGGGCGGGGACGCCCGAGACCTACAGGTCGATGACGACTCGTCCTTTCGCGCCCGTAGCCTCCGCGGCGTCCTGCGCGTCGGCGATCCGGTCGAGCGGGAACCGTGCGGCGATCGGGTACCGCAGGTCCCCCGCCGCCACGGCCGCCGTCAGGTCGGCTGCGGCCGATTCGTTGGCGGGCTCGGGGAAGTCGTCGTTGCTCAGGAAGTGGACGGCGATGTTCTTGGTGGCGAGGGTCCAGTAGGGAAGCGGCGCGTTGGCGTCGCCCGTCGCGTAGGTGGCGATCGCGCCGTTGTACTTGAGCACCTCTAGGTCCGCCTCGATGTTGCCGGCCAGATCCGTCTCCGCGATCCGGTCGACCCCTTCCGGGGCGATCTCCTTGATCTGCTCGACCACATCTCCGTCGTACAGCCCGACCACGTGGTGCGCTCCGGCGCTCAACGCCGCGTCGACCTGCTCGGCGTGCCGCACCGTCGCGATCACGGTGGCGCCGCCGCGCCTCGCGACAGCCGTCGCGGCCCGGCCCACTCCGCCGAGCGGCGCCGTGACGATCACCGTCAATCCGTCGACCGGACCACCGGCGAAGACAGCGCGGTGCCCGGTGATGCCCGCGATTCCCAGCAGAGCGCCCTGATCGAACCCGGCCCCTTCGGGCAGTTCGACCGCGTGATGGCCGGGGACGACCGTGTACTCCGCCGCCGTGCCGAACGGACGGTACGACTGGGCGAGATAGACCCACACCCGCTGACCCACTCTGGCCGTGTCCACGTCCGCGCCCACGGCATCGATGACCCCCGCTCCGTCACCGTGAGGAACGACGCGGGGGTACGCCATGGTGGACCCCCAGTAGCCCTGCCGCTTGCCGACATCACCCACGTGGATGCCCGAGACGGCGACGCGCACCCTGACCTCGTCCGGCGCCGGCTCGGGAACGGGCATCTCCCCGACCCGCAGGACCTCGTGGGCCGGCCCTTGTCTCTCGTAGTAGGCCGCCCGCATCATGGTCGGGTGAGTAGCCATGACGTGCCACCTTTCCGGTGTCGGATTCCTCGGTGAGGTTCGTTCCCATTCGTGGCTCGCGATGCCCGTGGCCTCAGCCGCGGTCGCGGTCGCGGTCGCGGTCGGCCAGCTTCTCCTGGATCCACTCCGTGACCGTCCGCCACCTGGGGTGGGCCGGGTTCATCGTGTCGAAGTGGGTGCCGCCCTCGACCTCGACGTAACGGGCACTCCCGCCCTCGGCGTCGGTCTTCTCCGCGTAGCGGCGGCTCCACTCGCCGGGCACGGACTCGTCCGCGCTGCCGTGGACGGCCAGGACGGGTACGCCGGCGCCGGGCAGTTCGACGGGGGACGCCCAGTCGTAGCGCTCGGGCCGTTCGGCGGAGTGCCCGCCGAGCAGGAGGTTCACGATCCCTTCGCCGACGGCGTCGGCGACCGCCGCCCTGGCTTCGGGGTTGCTGAGCCCGGGTGCGTCCTTCGGGTGCTCGGCGTCCGGGTCGCCGAGGGAGACGCCGAAGCTCGTGGCGTCGGCGGCCTTGAGGTCGAGTACGCCGGCGAGGGAGACGACGCCGACCGGGGTGATCCTGGGACCGGCGCCCGGTGCTTCGGGAGGCAGTACGCCGCGGTGCGCCGTCCACGTGGCCAGGTGGGCGCCCGACGAGTGGCCGAGGACGAGGGTGCGGCTCGTGTCGAGTGCGGGATCCATCCCGTCGAGGGCGTCCACAGCGGCCGCGACGTCGAGGAAGGTCCCGGGCCACCCGCCGCCGGGCTCCCCGACGCGACGGTATTCGACGTTCCAGACGGCGTACCCCCGGCCCACCAGGTCGTCCGCGACCCCGGTGATCTGACGGCGGTCCCACATCGCGGCCCAGTAACCCCCGTGGACAAGGACGACGACCGGGAACGGACCGTCGCCGTCGGGCAGATACAGCTCACCGACCTGCGACGGCGCGGGGCCGTAGGCGATGGTGCGGACCGGGCGGCGGCCGTCCTCGGAGTCGTCGTAGCGCACACCGCGCTCGGCCCCGACCAGCTTGCCGATCGTGCCGAAGAACGCCGCGATCGCCGGCAGGTTCGCCCCCTTGGCGATCGACTCGTCCCACGCGGAGTCGTCGGTCCACTCCACGACATCGAGCCAGGTGTCTTCGGCCACGCGCACCAGACGGGCGGAGACGAACCCGCGCCGGTCTGCCCGGAACGCCTCCACCATGCCGGGACGCGCGTCCAGCATCGCCCGCGTGTTCTCCGGGGCAACGGTGAACGTGGTCATCTCGATGACGGACATCTTCGAACTCCTTGATTCCTGCGTCGGACCGTCGGCCAAGCGGAGACCGGCCTCACTCAATACAGTAATGCATCGTGACTGTATATTTTCTTTACTAGTTCACGGGACGGCGCCAGAGCGCGGTGCCGCTTCACGACCCGAACCACCCACCTAGTTTCTGATAATCTGACCGATAGTCACCAATTGTGGGGTAATGGAGTGTTGTGCGCGATGATCTGACGTTCGGTGTCTCGTTGGCGCCGACCACCGATGTGGCGGGCAACCGCGCTCTCGCCCTGGCGGCGGACGAGAACGGCCTGGATCTGATCGGCATCCAGGACCACCCGTATGTACCCGACTATCTGGACACCTTCGTGCTGGCCGGCGACCTTCTGGCCGCCACGCGGAGGATCAGCGTGTTCCCGGACGTGGCGAATCTTCCGCTGAGGCCACCCGCGCTGCTGGCCAAGACCGCCGCGGCGCTCGACCTCGTGTCGGGCGGACGGTTCGAGCTGGCTCTCGGCGCGGGAGGCTACTGGGACGCCATCACCCGCCTCGGGGTGGACAGGCGCACCCCACGCGAAGCCAACGCCGCGCTTGCGGAGGCGATCACCGTGCTGCGCGCCCTGTGGGCCGACGGGACAACCCCGGTCCATCTGGAGGGCGAGTACTACTCGGTCTCGGGAGTACGCCCGGGCCCCTCTCCCGCGCACCCGATCGAGATCTGGACCGGCTCCCAGGGACCGAGGGCTCTGGCGCTCGCCGGGCGGACGGCCGACGGGTGGGCCGCGCCGATCGCCGCCTATCTGCCGTACGAGAAGTGGGCCGAGGCCAACCGGCTCATCGACGAGGCGGCCCTGGCCGCCGGCCGGGACCCCCGGTCGGTCCGCCGGATCGCGCAACTGGTCGGCACGATCACCGGAAAGCCGGGAAACGTGCGCGCCGACCGCGGCGCCGACCCCGTACGGGGCACCGCAGGACAGTGGACGCAGCTGCTGGCACGCCTGGGGCGCGAACAGCCGTTCACCGCTTTCGTCTTCTGGCCCGAGGAACAGTCCCTCCAGCAGGTGACCGCTTTCGCGCGAGAGGTCGCGCCCGAGGTACGCCGGCTGGCATCAGTGCGGTGAATCGCCGTCGTCCGGCCGGGGGGCACCTGCGTGGTGGGCCGATTCGGCCGCTCCCGCCGTCTCCCGCGCCTCGGCCGCTTCCGTCGTGATCACGACCACCTGGTCCTCCGCGCTCCACTCGCGCCGCTCCCCCTTGTGGGGGTTCAGCCGGACCCCGTGGTCGGGTGCCGCCGTGCGGCGGTCGGCCCGGCGGTAGCCGATGGCGCATTCACCCCGGTCGCGCGCGGCGGCCACGACAGTGGCGAACGTCGCCTCGCCGCCCGGCCGGACATAACTCCCGGCGGGCCGCAGACAGATCGAGCTGCCGTCGGCCGAGAACAGCTCGTCGAACACACTCGCCAGATGCCGGTTCTGCGCGATCTGTGCCATGAGCAGTCCGGTCAGTTCACCGCTGACGATGACGTCCGAGCCGGGGTTGACGGGTGCCAGGGGCCGGTTGCGGTCGTCGGTCAGCTCGCTGACCACCCGTAACTCCCTCCCTCCCGTGCGTTCTTGCGCCAGCCGCAGGGCGAGCAGGGTGACCAGTGTCCAGTCGTCGGGGCGGTCCGGGCCGTCGCCCGGATCGGGGCCGAGGACGATCAACCCGTCGTACGGGGCGAGGTCCGGCCCGAGCAGGGTCTCGGGACGGGACAGGGGCGCGGACCGGAGCCGTACGGCCAATCGGTCCTCGGCGGACGCGCCCGGCTCCGCCTCCGCCTCGCGTGGTCCGGGCACGGCCCTGTCCGTCACCACGTCCAGAACGGAACCGGGCCGGGCCGTACGCCGTAACTGCCCCACCACCAGCGGCGCACGCCGGTTCCAGCCGAGCATCAGCAGGCGCGCGGCGCCCTCCCCCGGGAGGCGGTCCGTGGCCTTCGCCGACGCGTCGACAAGGTGCCGGCAGTCCGCCGGCCGCGCCGTGCCGTCGTCGCGGGTGAGGACGATCAGCCGGCTCCCCGGCGCGACGACGGTGTCGGTCGGCGGATTGAGCAGCGTACGGCCCCGAGGGGTGAGCAGCCCGACCACACAGGAGTCGGCGTGGCCCAGCAGCGTGGCGCCGAAAGGGCGGCCGTGGAAGGCGGTCGCGTCGGCGAGGTGGAACTCGTCTCCGGCGAAGTCGAGCAGGTCGCGCAGGACGAGGGAGAGTCCGGGGCGGCCGACGCACTGCGCGATCAGCCGCGCCGTGACGGTGTCGGTCTCCAGGACCGTGCCGCGCGATCCGGCCGCCATCCGCGCCG
The DNA here is from genome assembly GCF_014646115.1 of Streptomyces camponoticapitis. Classification (GTDB taxonomy): domain Bacteria; phylum Actinomycetota; class Actinomycetes; order Streptomycetales; family Streptomycetaceae; genus Streptomyces; species Streptomyces camponoticapitis. The sequence continues at coordinate 330,884 of NZ_BMMV01000006.1, forward strand.
CCGCGTGGTACCGGTCGTCCCGTACGGCCGCCAGCACCGGCGGCCCGGCCGTCCCCTCGCCGATGACCGCCCGCAGCGCGAGCAGGGTCCGCAGGACCTCGGCGTCCGCCCCCGGCTCCCCGGCGGGCAGCACCAGCACGGTGCTCGCCGTACCCGGGCTGACCAGCGCGAGTACGGCCGGGTCGCTCGCGGGGCCACTGCGGCAGATGAGGCGCGTACGTCCGGTCGGACCGATCCGGCCCCCCAGCGCCCGCTCCATCTCGGTCTTGTCCCGCTCCGCGAGCACGACGACGGCCCGTGGCCGGTGCGCCGCCTGGGCGGCGACCAACTCGCCCACCACCGTGCCGATCTGGTCCGACCAGCCGAGTACGACGACATGCCCCTGTTCCAGTACCGTCGACCGCCCACGGCTCAGCTCGGCCATCCGCTCGGCCAGGCTGTTGGTGATCACCCCGACCAGGGTCGACACGCACAGCAGGGCGACCAGCCCGAGGAGGGCGGACAGCATCATGCGCAGCGGCGTCCCGGTCATCGCACCCAGGCGAAGCGTCTCCGCGCTGGTCCGCCACGCCGCCGTCAGCCGGCCCGACAGCGACCGCGGCGAGCCGGGATCCGTCCACACCAGCAGCACGCTCACCGGTACGACGACGGCCAGGCAGGTGATCACCAGCCAGCCCATCAGCGTGCCCGTACTGCGGGCCAGCGTGCGGTCGAACCGGTAACTCGCCCGGTCCCGCAACGAGACCCGCCGCGGCCCCTTCCCTCGTCCCACTCCCCCGCCTCCCCCGTGCCCTGTGCGGCGGGCCGTGCGCTGGTCGGCCCGCCATCGCACCCTGCTGCCTGCGGCAACGGAACACGCCGTATTCAGCGGCCGGTTCACCCTTTCGGGCGGGCCGCAGGAAGGACATGCCGAGTTCGGCCCTGAGGAGCCGGGCATCGTCCGGACGGCGGACCGACGAGGTCTCCGCCTCAGGTCACCGCCGCCAGAACAGGTGGTGCGTCACCCCGCTCGGGCTGGGCACGACGTCCAGGTGGAAGCGGTCGAGAAGTTCGTCCGGTGACTCCCAGAGCCGTACGCCCGAACCGAGCTTCAAGGGCGAGACCGTCACATGCAGGGTGTCGACAAGATCCGCGTCGAGGAACTCCCGGATGGTGGTGGCCCCGCCGCCGAGCCGGACGTCCTTGCCCTGAGCCGCTTCCCGCGCCTGCGCGAGAACCGTGGCCGGGTCGCCGTCGACGAAGTGGAAGGTGGTGTCGGAGAGAGTGAACGACGGACGCCGGTGGTTGGTCATCACGAACACCGGCGTACGGAACGGGGGTTCGTCACCCCACCAGCCGAGCCACTCGTGGTCCTGCCACGGCCCGCGCTGGGGCCCGAACTTGTTACGGCCCATGATCTCGGCGCCGATGTTGCGGGCGTAGTCCCGCGTGAGGTAGTCGTCGAGGCCCCGGCTCCCCCCGGGGTCCGTCCGCATCGGCCAGCTCGCCGTGGCGCCGGCCCAGGCGAACAGCCTCTCGGGCTCGACATGGCCGAACGGTCTTTCGAGGGTCTGATCCTCGCCGGCGGCGATTCCGTCACTCGAGACGTTGAAGTTCTGGACTCTCAACAGCTGAACCACGTGTTCCTCCTGCTCATGGTGACAACAGTGGTGGGACTCCCCGGGCCCGAGAAACTCATCGCGGAACCCTAGGCGCCGTCCGAAGGCTGCTGGGCGAAGTCCTTGGTGCGGATCGTCGCGAAGGAGATCACGCCCGCGGCGATGGCGATGATCCCACCGACGAGGAGGATCTCGTTGAGGCCCGAGGTGAAGGCCGCCGCGGTGAGCTGTCTGACCGGGGCGCGGACCTCGGCCGGGAGGGAGGCGAGGATCTGGGAGACCGTTCCCGATTCGACAGCGGTGGAGATCCGCGGGGCGAGGTCGCTGAGGCCGGGGATGGCGCCGATGTGGTCGGCCACATAGGACTTGATCTTGCTGGAGAACAGGGTGCCGAGCAGCGCGATGCCGGTGGCGATGCCGATCTGGCGGAACGTCGAGTTGATGCCCGAGGCCATACCGGCGTGTGCGGGCTGGACGACACCCACGGCGGTCGACGCCAGCGGTGGATTGACCAGGCCGACTCCGGCGCCGGACATGATCATGCCGGGGATCAGATGGGTCCACTCGCTGGAGGCGTCCAGACCGCGCATCCACAGCAGCCCGCCGCCGGTCAGCAGCAGCCCGGGGCCGATCAGATACCGCACCGGCATCCTTGAGGAGAGCCGTCCCGACACCGTGGACACCACGAGGATGCCGGCGGAGATCAGCAGCAGCCGTACGCCCGCGCCCAGCGCGCTGAATCCGAGTACGTCCTGGAGATAGAGCACGAGGTAGAGCAGCATCGACAGGATCGACGCGCTGAGACCGAAGGCCGCCACCAGGCCGCCGGTGAAGGTCGGCTTCCGGAAGAGCGAGAGGTCGAACATCGCCTGCGTGGTGCGCAGCTCGACCGCCACGAAGACGGCCATCAAAACGACCGCCGCGGTCAGACACCCGATGACGACGGAGTCGGAGAACGAGTCGTGACTGGACTTGATGAGCGCGTACACCAGGCTCGACAGCGCGGCGGTGAAGAGCACGAAGCCCGCCCAGTCGGGGTGGCGGGCCCCGGGCTGGCGGGACTCGGCGACCTTGACCACGGTGATCGCGACGGCGATCACGCCGATGGGCAGGTTGACGTAGAAGATCCACTCCCAGGACAGACCCGTGGTGAGCGCGCCGCCGAGCAGCGGTCCGATGGCCACCGCCAGTCCGGTGATCGTGCCCCAGATCCCGAAGGCGACACCGCGGTCCTTGCCCCGGAAGGCGTCCGCGAGCAGAGCGAGTGAGACCGAGAACATGATGGAGCCGCCGATTCCCTGAAGGCCCCGGGAGAGTTGCAGCATCAGTGAACCGTCGGAGAGACCGCAGAGCAGCGAGGCGAGACTGAAGATCGACAGTCCGACCAGATAGAGCTTCCTGCGGCCGTACATGTCGGCGAGGCTGCCCGCGGTGAGCAGCAGCGCGGCCAGCGTGAGGGAGTAGGCGTCGACGACCCACTGGAGGTCGGAGAAGCTGGCGTGCAGGGACCGCTGGATGTCGGGCAGTGCCACGTTCACGATGGTGATGTCCAGCAGCAGCATGAACGTGCCGAGGCAGACGGCGGTCAGCGTCCACCACTTGTCCGGGGTGGGCGGCTTGCGGGCCGCCCGGGTCCGGCCGTGCGGAGCCTTCCCGGAGGTGTCGGCGACATCGGAACGGCCCACGTCGGAGCCGTCGGAGCCGTCGGGTCCGGAGCGGTCTCGTCCGGGGCGGTCCGGTCCGGACGCGTCGGGCTCGCTGCCACCCATGCGCGCTCCTCTTTCTTCGCCGGTCGGGCATATCGGTCGAACCGACTATCTCCTCCCCAGGGGCTCCGACCAGCTCTCACTGTGCGGGCCAGTCGGGCGAAACCCGGCACATGGCTCGACAGGTAAGAATCGGGGGGAATGGATGGAAAGGTAATGGGTGACGTCAGAGGGGTTCGTCCCGCAGCGGGAGCCCATGGTCGACGTCCTGTATCGGCGCGGCCCCCGAGGGGGCTCGAATCGTTCGGCGATTGCCCCGGTCGAAGGAGGAGCGCCGAAGTATGTCCCATCACCTCGATTCACCCCTCGCCCGCCAGGACCCGCGGCTGGACATCACCGACCTGTTCGTCTTCCGGGGGGGGCGTGGCACGGTCTTCGTCACCGATCACAGCCACTCGCTCGCCGGCGAGGGCATCCCGCGCGGGTTCCACCCCGAAGGCCGGTACGAGATCAAGATTGACGCGAACGGTGACGCCGTCGAGGACCTCACCTACCGTTTCACCTTCACCGAACAGGACGAGGCCGGCGAGCAGAGTTACGAGCTCCGCCAGCTGGCCGGACCCGAGGCCCACGATCCGACCGCCGAGGGAGCGGTGATCGCCCTGGGCCGTACCGGTGAGAGCGTCGAACTGCCCGACGGCGGGCGCGTCTGGGCCGGCAAGGCCGGTGACCCCTTCTGGATCGAGCCCAACGTGCTGCAGGCCGTCGGCCACGCCTTCCAGGACGGGACGACGGTCGACCTGTCCGGCTGGAACCCCGCCGAGGCGCAGAACCTCTTCGCGGGGCACACGGTCTACTCGCTGGTCCTGGAGGTCACGGACGCCGAACTGCTGCCCGTGGCCGGACCGGACCGCCGGATCGGGGTGTGGGCACTGGACTCCCTGGCCACCGACGCCGACGGCTGGCGGCCGATCAACCGCGCGGGCCTGCCGATGATCCACCCGCTGTTCACCCAGTTCGACGAGGACCTCGGCGATCGCCTCAACGGCAACCCGCCCCGAGGACCTGCACATCTACGGCAAGGCGCTCACCGAGTCCGTGGCGTCGGTGGTCCGTGCGTACGGCACCTCCCAGGACCCTGACGCGTACGCGAGCGTCGTGGTCGACGCGATCCTGCCGAATCTCCTGCCGTACACCATCGGCACCCCGGGCTGTCTCGGCTTCGCCGAGTGGAACGGCCGTGCCATGACCGACAACGCGCCGGAGGTGATGTTCTCGTTCGCGACCAACACTCCGTTCACGCTCGGCATCACGAAGGAGTCGGTCACATCGAACCCGTCCAGGACGTTCCCCTACGTCCCGGCCGCCTCCTGACCGGCGTCTCCCGCGCGCCCGCGAGGGATCGCGCCCGGTCGGGCCGGACGCGGAAACCTCGCGGGGGTTCGGGCGGTGGTGGGCGCGTGGGTCAGGTCTGCTGCGGGTGGAGGAGCACCTTGGAGTAGCCCGGCTCGCGCTTGTCGAAGCGGGCGTACGCGTCGGGCGCCGACATCAGGGGCAGTTCCTGGGAAACCACGAAGCTCGGCTTCGCCTTGCCCGCGATGATCATGTCGCGCAGTTGGTGGGCGTAGCGCTTGGCGTCGGTCTGGCCGGTGCCCATCCGCAAGCCCTTCTCGAAGAACCTGCCGATGTTGAAGAGCAGGAACCCCTTCGCCGAGTCCTGGTCGGGCGCGCCGGGGTCGGTGGGCACGTACAGCCCGACCGTGCCGATCGAGCCCGTCGGACGCACCGTCTCCACGAGCTGGTTGAGCACCAGCGCGGGCTGCTCCTGTCCCGCGGGCACCGTGGCCTGATAGCCGACGGCGTCGATGCCCCGGTCGACGCCCACGTCGCCGAGCGCGTCCTTGATCTGCTGGATCGGGTCGTCCACGGTGTAGTCGATCGGCGTGGCGCCCATCTGCTCGACGAGGTCGAGGCGGCTCTTGACGCGGTCGACGACGAAGACCCGGGCCGCGCCCTTGAGCATCGCCGAGTAGGCCGCCATCAGGCCGACCGGCCCGGCCCCGAAGACCGCGACGGTCTCTCCCGGCTGGACGCCCGCGAGCTCCGTGGCGTGGTAGCCGGTGGAGAAGATGTCGGCCAGCAGTGCGAAGTCGGCCTCGTGCTCCTCGCCGGGCGGCAGGGGTACGCAGTTGAAGTCCGCGTACGGCACCCTCAGGTACTCGGCCTGGCCGCCGGGGTACGGGCCCATCGCCACGTAACCGTAAGCGCCTCCGGCGAACCCCGGGTTGACCGTCTCGCAGAACGCCGTCTTGCCTGCCCGGCAGTTGCGGCAGAAGCCGCACGCGACGTTGAACGGGATGACCACCCGCTGGCCGGGCTTCAGGCTGGTGACACCCTCGCCCACCTCCTCGATGATGCCGAGGTTCTCGTGGCCGAACACCAGGCCGGACTCGGCGGCCGTACGCCCCTCGTACATATGCAGGTCGGAACCGCATATACAGGTGGTCGTCACCCGCAGCAACACGTCCTGCGGGGCCTCGATGCGGGGCTTCTCCACCTCGTCGACCGAGACCTCGTACGGACCGTGGAAAACCACTGCCTTCATGGTGCTCTCCCCTCTTCGTCCGGGCCTCCTGCTGACGGCCCACACCCCGAGTACCCCACGCTCGATACCCGTGACTCGATGGAGAAATCTCCGATTTCTTCCCTTTGTTTGGTTTGTCTTGGGCAGATGACGGAGGGGCGCACCTCGGCCACCAGGAGCGACCGCGGCCCGCCGACTCCGAAGGTGCGGAGTCCGGGCGGGCTTCCTGGCGGACACTTTATGTGGTTGTTCGCTTACTTTAAGCGATGTGCCAGTTGGCGCATCGTGCGGCTCCAGGCGGGCCGGGTGGTGGGCCTTGGCCGGGCTGGTGACGGTGTTGGCCGCGGTCTTCATATCTTCGTGTGCGCTCACGGGCCCCAGTCGCCCGGGGCGAGGGGTGTCGACTCCCTGAGTGCCGTACCGCCGATGGCGGCGGCGCCCGACCTGGTCGACCGGGCGACGGACGGGTCCCTCTTCGCGCACTGCCCCGGTGACGACCAGCCCGGCTGGATGCAGCAGGACTGCCGGCCAAGGCCCCCGGCCGCGGTTCATGGCGAGACCGTTCTCCTCTCGCCCGGCGTCTCCTCGACCGGTTCGCCGGCGGGTGCCGGCACCGGCAGGAGGGGGCCGCCGGGCGGCGGGCGGGCAGGGCTCGGGGTCTGGCGGATCCAGGAGGAGCCCGCCGCCCCGTGCGCGGAGCCGAGGACGACCACGTCCCCGGCCTGAGCGAGCGGAGCCGTACGGACCACCTCCTCTCCGATCTCAAGCGGCCGGTCCCGTCGATTGCCGGACGTTGAAAGAGAACCCGTTGAACACCATGACCTCCCTGACTCCCCCCTGCCCGCCCGCCGGGCTGCTCGCCGCGACCGCGCCGAGCGTACGGACCGCCGCCGGACTGGTCGGCAACACCCCGCCGCTGTGGGTGGGCGAGCCCTTCGCCGATCCGGGCCGTGGTTTCTGGGCCAAAATGGAGGGCGCCAACCCCGGCGGGATCAAGGACCGCACCGCCCCGCACATGGTCCGGGCCGCGCGAGGCAGGGGCGAACTGCTGCCCGGCGCCCCGATCGTGGAATCCACCTCCGGCACCCTGGGGCTCGGACTGGCCCTGGCGGGGAGCACCTTCGGCCACCCCGTCGACGTCGTCACCGACCCCGGCATGGAGCCGATGATGACCAGCCTGCTGGGGGCGTACGGAGCCACCGTGCACGTCGTGTCGCAGCCGCATCCGGTGGGCGGCTGGGCCGGGTGTGCGGCGGCGGTGGGCGCCCTGGCCCGCACCGGCCGACTCGCCGGGCCGCTGCCGCGACCGGCCAACGCCTGACCGGTCGGTGGGTAGAGCGCCTCGCCCTGATCGAGCCATGCCGCATCGCCGGCCTGCGCATTCGTGACTCCATCAGCATCGTGGCGCCACCTTCAGCACACCTCGCGCCACCAATGACTCCTCATGGCGCCATTTATGTGCCATGATAACGCCAAGGGGGGCGCACTCCTCGGCCTCGCAGCCGAGGAGTGCGCGTTTCGCGGAGTGAGCCGTCAAGCCAGTCAGTCGTCAAAGGGGTCGAACCATGGAGACAGCACAGAGCCGGCAGCAGCGGGAGCGGGGCGCCGTCACCGCGTTCGCACGCTTCGTGCTCTGCGGCGGCGGGGTGGGGCTCGCCTCCAGCTTCGCCGTGGCGGCCCTCGCCTCCTGGATGCCCTGGGTCTTCGCCAACGCTCTGATCACCGTGGTCTCCACGCTCCTCGCCACCGAACTGCACGCCCGCTTCACCTTCGGATCCGGCGGACGAGCGACCTGGAGCCAGCACGCCCAGTCAGCCGGATCCGCGGCGGCGGCGTACGCGGTGACCTGTGTGGCGATGCTGGTCCTGCACCAACTGGTGGCGGCGCCCGATGCGTTGCTCCAGCAGGTCGTCTATCTGTCCGCCTCCGCACTCGCCGGTGTCGCGCGGTTCGCGGTGTTGCGTCTCGTCGTCTTCGCACGGAACCGCTCGGGGGCCGCGGCCCCCGGCAACCCCGTGCGGGCGACCGTGGCCCGCGCCTCGACCCCGGCCGACCCCGCGATGCTCTGCCACGCCGCCTGACCGTTCGGGGTCGAGGTATCCGAGGGGCAGGATGCCGAGGCCCCACATGCTTCCGCCGGACAGGACGACGCCATCGCGTACCTCGTCGGCGGCCTGCATGGCCTCCGCCCCGAGGAACCACTCCAGGGCACCGGGCTCGGCTTCCGCGCGCTCGGCCTGCCGGTGAATGCGGTGCGCGGCATTCACCTGCCGCGCGGGACCAACTTACCGATCGCGGCGGCGACTTGAACGCGCGCAGCACACCCCCTGAACCTCCGCAAGAGCGCGCCTCCGGACGTATTCACGCCTCGTAGCGGACACGTTCTGGAGGCGGAGTCAAAGATTCGGCCATCTCGACCGCACGGGTAATTCACCAGAGACGACGCACATACCGCGGACGCGGAAGCTGCACCAACCGGCGCAGACACCCCATCAGACTCGGTACACACCAGCCGTACCGTGCGACCGACCGAGCCGTGAACGGTGTGTGTTCGCGATGTGAACCCGCCGCGACCTTTCGCAAAGGGACTGCAAACAGGCTCAAACCCGCGCCCAGCCACGGGAGTTCGGCGCGTGAGGCAGACAAGCCCCACGGCCCGCACACGTTTTGCAGCAAAGCCGGGACGCCGGGAGGTGCGCCCAGGTTCGGGGCCGGGAGCGCCCCCGCCGGCACCCGGAGCGGTTCTCCGCCCACGGTCCGGAAGTCGGCCTTGTATCCGGAGCCCTGGCCGTCAACGATTCCAACCGCACAGCTTGACAGGTCCACGTCCAGCTACCGCCGGCCCCGGACCTGCACGCACCGACTGCCCGCCCAACCGGTGGGCTGTCCATCCCCCATGCCTACGGAGGATCTCGTGATCTTCAAGCGCTTTTCCCCCCTCAGCGGTACGTCGAGACGGGCTCGGCTCCTCGCCGTGACATCCGGTCTCGTGACCGCCGTCGCGCTCGCGGCCCCCTCGGCCGTCGCCGCCCCGGCCCCCGAGGTCAAGGCGACCGCCTCGCAGCTCGCCGACGCCAGCTCCGCCGTTCTCGAAGCGGACGTGGCCGGCACCGCCTGGTACACCGACGCGAGCACCGGCAAGATCGTCCTCACCATCGACAGCACCGTGTCGACGGCCGAACTGGCTGAGGTCAAGGGCGCGTTGGCGGACTCCAAGGCGGACCTGACGGTCAAGCGCACCAACGGCAAGTTCAGCCCGCTGATCGCCGGCGGCGAGGCCATCACCACGAGCGGCAGCCGCTGTTCGCTCGGCTTCAACGTCTCGGTCCGCGGTGTGGCCCACGCGCTGACCGCCGGCCACTGCACCAACATCGGCAGCAGCTGGTCCATCGGCACGCGCACCGGCACCAGCTTCCCGACCAACGACTACGGCATCATCCGCCACTCCAACCCGTCGGCGGCCGACGGCCGGGTCTACCTGTACAACGGCTCGTACCAGGACATCACGTCCGCGGGCAACGCGTCCGTGGGCCAGTCCGTGCGCCGCAGCGGCAGCACCACCGGCTTGCACAGCGGTACGGTCACCGGCCTCAACGCCACCGTCAACTACGGTGCCAGCGGCATCGTGTACGGCATGATCCAGACCAACGTCTGCGCCGAGCCCGGCGACAGCGGTGGCGCGCTCTTCGCCGGCAGCACGGCCCTGGGCCTCACCTCCGGCGGCAGCGGCAACTGCCGCACCGGTGGCACCACGTTCTACCAGCCCGTCACCGAAGCCCTGAGCGCGTACGGCGCGACGGTCCTCTAGACCGTGACCTCGGAGTCCCGCCCGGCCCGCGACACGGCGCCTCCCTGCGGGCGGACGGCGCTACTTTGAGGACAGGACCTGACAGCACCTCTCACCGGTGCTCCGGTGGCAACGGCCGGCCGACCCCCCGGAGCACCGCTCGGTGACGTACCACCGGCGGACCGCGCCTCGCGCGCGGTCCGCCGTCGCCGTACCGACCCGACACCGCCGGGGAGTTCCACCGGCCCCGGACCCGGGGCGTACGACGCGTGCGACACCGCGAGCGGCGTCCGGAAGGCCGGACCGCTACGACCGGGCGTCGCTCACCCGGGCGTTGTGGGCACGCAGCGTCAGCGCTGCCGCTTCCAGGCGGGGCACGGTGAGGCCGAGGGCGGCGGCTCGGTCGATCAGGTCTCCGAGTACGTTCTCGACCTCGGTCTCCCGGCCCGCGACGAGTTCACGCGACAGCGACGAGGTCGTCGACGACCCCTCGGCGGTCACCAGTCCACGAAGGCCGTCGAGTTCATCCGCACCGACTGGATGTCCGGCCGCCGCGGCGATCGAGGCCGCTTCCTCAAGGGTCCCCGCCGCGAAGCCCGCGCCGTCCCGCACGGCGACGGCCCCACCGATCGGGCCCCGCACCAGGGTGGTGACCGCGCCGATCGTCGCGATCATCACCCACTTCGACCACATCGCGTCGACGATGTTCGCGGGCGCCGTCACGGTGAAGCCCGGTACGGACAAGGCCGTCGTGACCGCAGTGACCCGGCCGGAAGGCGCGCCGTCGAGTTCGCCGACCTGGATCTGGCCTCCCGGGGCGAACTGACGGATGTCGCCGTTCGGGTCGAGCTGCGTGACGACTTTCAGTACGCCCCCGAGAATCGCGTCGCCGAATCGCCCGGTGAGCAGGTCCACATGGGCCATTCCATTGAGGAACGGCACGATCGCCGTGTCCCTCTCGACGGCGGGCTCGATGTCATCCATGACCGAGGACAGGGCGGCGGGCTTGACGGAGAGCAGAATGAGTCCGTACGGACCCGCCAGGCTCCCCGCGCCGACGCAGCTGACGTCGACGGCCTCGACCTCCGCGCCATCGACGATGCGCAGTCCCCGCTCACGCAGCTGAGCGGCACGTCCGGCCCGGACGAGGAAGTCGACCTCCCGTCCGGCTCCCACCAGCCGCCCACCCACGAAGCCGCCTACGGCACCGGCGCCGACCACCAGAATCTTCATGGCACTCCCGCTTCCAGCAACGGACGGTCGACGGGCGGACGTGGGAAGACCGCCCGCGGATCAGCGGATGTAGCGGGCCGCGAGTTCGGCTCCGGAGAAGTGCGGGGAGACTGCCCTCAGGGTCTCCTCCAGCGTGGCCCACTCCGAGTCGGGCAGCGAGGGGACCGTCACGCTCTCCCCGGCGTCAAGGCCGGCGAAGGCCGCGGTCACCGCGTCGTCCAGCGACATGATCGCCCGATCGGGAAGGGCGGAGAGTTCGAGGCCCGAGCCGTCCCAGAACTTGGTGCGCGTCGCGCCCGGCATGAAGGTCTGCACCCTGACCCCGGTGTCGGCGAACTCCTGCCGGAGGGCCTGGCTGAAACTCACCACGTACGCCTTCGTACCGCTGTACACCGCGCTGACCGGCAGAATACCCACCGCCAGGCCCGACGAGACGTTGAGGATGACGCCGTCGTCGCGGGCGGAGAACGCGGCGGCGGCCGCCGTCGCCAGCCGGGTGAAGGCCGTGACGTTCAGCTTGATCAGCTCGTCGGCGGCGGCCGGATCGGCCGTGACGATCGGCCCGAACAGTCCACCGCCGGCGTTGTTGACCAGTACGTGAACGGCGTCGTCGGTACGCAGCCGCTTCTCGACACTCGCGAGGTCTTTGTCGCGCGTCAGATCGGCCGCGAGAGTCTCCGCGCGCCGGCCGGTTCGTTCGGTGATGCCGGCGGCGAGGGTGTCCAGCCGCTCCTTGTTCCGGGCCACCAGGACCAGGTCGTATCCACGGTCGGCCAGCCGCTGCGCGAATGCCGCACCCATACCGCCGGACGCTCCGGTGACAAGGGCGGTCTTGGTGTCCTGAGGGGGCATCGGGTCTCATTTCTCGACGATGGGGATGTCGGGGTGTGCGCGGACCACCCGGTCGACCGGTACCGAACACCACCGCGGCTTTCCCCCCGAGCGTGCAAGGTAGATCCTCTCCTCCGGTCCGCCGGAGAACCGGGAAGCGCGGGGGTCGTGTCGCCCTTCCCCACGGCATCGGTCCGCGATCCCCGTGCTTCCCGCGACTCCCGGTGTCCCCGGGGGAAGCCTGCTTCGCCGTTGTGCTCGGATCCTCAGACGGACCGGCGGTGCCGCTCCCACCAGTCGGCGACCAGCGCCGCGTATTCAGCGGGTTTCTCCTCCCAGCAGAAGTGGCCCGCGTCGAGGTAATCCACCTGGCTGTGCGGAAGGCGCTCATGGAGGTATTCGGCGTTCGCCCTCGGCACCACCTGGTCGTGATCGCCCTGGATGATGCGTACGGGTGTCTGGATCCCGGAAAGCAGATCACCGAGGATCGGGAGCTGCTCGGGATAGGCGCGGGCGTATCGCATGGATTCGGCGAATCCGTCGCCCTCGTACGAAGTCCGGTAGTCGTCGCGGATATGGTCCGGCGGCTGGTACCCCTCGATGGTCGAGAGCGCAATATCCACGATGTCCCGGCCGTCCATTCGGCGGTAGGGCTCCAGATCGGCGGCCTCGACCCAGTCCTTGAGGACTCCTGTCAGATTGAGTGGCACGGCCGCTCCCCCACTGCCCACGACAACACTCCTGAACCGGCCCGGCCGCGAGGCAGCGGCGAACAGCGTCGAAGAGGTGCCGATGTCCGGCCCTACGAGATGCGGCTGCTCCAATTCGAAAATGTCGGCGACGCGGACGATGAAATCGCCCATCGCCCGCGGAGACAACAGAGCCCGGGTGCGTTCGGACCGGCCGAATCCCGGCGGATCGATCGCGAGGAGGTGAGTGTCCTGACCGAGCCGGGCCCACACCTGGTCGAAGGCATAGATACTCTCCGGCCACGGACTGAGCAGAATGGCGTCCTGACTTCCCGCCCCGCTCTCCGCGAAACGGATGGTCAAACCATCGACGGTCGTGGTCCGGGGACGGATGAGGCCCTGCTCACTCCTGGCCATAACGACCTTCCCTCGTTTATCGCCGCGCGCTTTCCGAGTCGTCTTTGGCGACAATACCCACACCATTCCGCCCCCCGCCGTCCGGACGGCTCCGACGGCGAACCCACGGAGGACCGACCCGCTCGACCGGCTCCGGAACCCGGCGAATTCAGGTCATCCGGTGTTCACCAGCTGATTCCGGCCGCCACCGGCAGGTGGTCGCTGCCGGTGGCCGGCAGTACCCAGGAGCTCCGCGGCTCCACGCCGCGGACGAGTATGTGGTCGATCCGGGCCACCGGGAACGCGGTCGGCCAGCTGAGGCCGAAGCCGTCCCCGGCGGTCTCCTGGGCCGAGCGCAGCTGTGAGGTGATGCCGTCGAAGGCGCGGTCGTCCATCGTGCCGTTCAGATCGCCGAGCAGCACCACCCGCTCGTTCGGCTCGGCGGCGATCGCCCGGCCGAGTGCCTGCGCTCCGGCGTCCCGCTGCCCCGTCGAAAGGCCCGCCCTGGGATTCACCCGTACGGAACCCAGATGGGCCACGTACACCGCCAGCGGCCCCCGGTCCGTGGCCACCGTGGTCCGCAGCCCCCGGTTGTACGCCATCTTGACGTCGGCGGGCTTCGTGGCCGCCAGCGGCCCCTGGTCCATCTTGACGTCGACCGGCCGGGTGTCCGACAGCGGCAGCTTGCTCCACAGCCCGACCGTGCCCCGCACCGTGTGGTGCGGGTACGTCTTCGCCAGCACCTTCTCGTAGGTGTCCCGGGCCTCCGCGGTGATCTCCTCCAGCGCCAGCACGTCCGCTCCGGAGGCGGCCAGGTCGCGCGCGGTGCCGGCCGGATCGGGGTTGTCGGCGCCGACGTTGTGGCCGGCCACGGTGAGGTCGCCGCCCGGTCGGGACTTGTCGCCGAGCAGCCCGCCGAAGAGGCTCAGCCACGCCACGACCGGCAGCAGCAGCGCGACCACCGCGGAGGCGGAGCGGCGCAGCAGCGCCCCGGTCAGCAGGACCGGCACGAACAGGCCGAACCACGGCAGGAAGGTCTCCACCAGGCTGCCGGCGTTCCCGATCCGGTTGGGGATCCTCGCGTGCAGCAGCAGGAGCAGGCCGAGCAGCGACGCCAGCGCCGCGAGCACGGGGCCGCGCTTCCAGGGCTCGGGCCGGAAGCCGGCGCGGATCGCCCGGCGGACGCCCGCGTGCCATGTCCCGTCGCCGGTGTCCCGGCGCTCGGCGTCGGCGTCGGCGTCGGCGTCGGCAACAGGGCGCCCTGGTGCTGATGGTGCGGTTCGGGTCATGCCGCGATTCAAGGCAGCGTGGTGTTGTCAGCACGTATGAGGATTTCAATACGCGGACGATATGCGCCGCCTCGTAGCATCAACGGAATGCGTGTGCTGATCGTCGAGGACGAGCCCTACATGGCGGAGGCCATCCGCGACGGTCTGCGCCTGGAGGCGATCGCGGCCGACATCGCGGGTGACGGTGACACCGCCCTGGAACTCCTCGGTGTCAACGCCTACGACATCGCCGTCCTCGACCGCGACATCCCCGGACCTTCCGGTGACGAGATCGCCGAACGCATCGTCGCCTCCGGCAGCGGCATGCCGATCCTCATGCTCACCGCGGCCGACCGTCTCGACGACAAGGCCTCCGGGTTCGAACTCGGCGCCGACGACTACCTCACGAAACCCTTCGAGCTCCTGGAACTCGTCCTCAGGCTCAGAGCACTCGACCGCAGGCGCGCGCACAACAGGGCGCCGGTGCGGGAGATCGCGGATCTGCGGCTGGATCCGTTCCGCAGAGAGGTCTACCGGGAGGGCCGGTACGTCGCGCTGACCAGGAAGCAGTTCGCGGTACTCGAAGTCCTCGTCGCCGCCGAGGGCGGTGTCGTCAGCGCCGAGGAGTTGCTGGAGCGGGCATGGGACGAGAACGCCGACCCGTTCACCAACGCCGTACGCATCACGGTCTCGGCGCTGCGCAAGCGTCTCGGTGAACCCTGGATCATCGCCACGGTGCCGGGCGTCGGCTACCGCATCGACACACGACCAGGGGCGGCACATGACGGAGCGGACCGTGGATAGGGCGCCCGGTATGAGTGTTCGCCTCAAACTCACCCTCAGCTACGCCGGATTCCTCATGCTCGTCGGCGCTCTGCTGCTCGCGGCGGTGTGGGTGTTCCTTCTGCGTTACGTCCCCGAGCGCGCGCTCATCATCCCCGGGAGCACCGACACCCATGGTGTCTTTCCCGTGCGGTCCAGCCTTCTGCACGTCTTCGCTCCGAGGGCCGCCGCGGTGTTGGCGTTCCTGCTGGTGTTCGCCTTCGTGGGAGGGTGGATACTCGCCGGCCGGATGCTCGCCCCGCTGACCCGCATCACGGACGCCACCCGCCTGGCCACGAACGGATCCCTCTCCCACCGGATCCGGTTGCCGGGCCGCAAGGACGAGTTCCGCGAACTCGCCGACGCCTTCGACGCGATGCTCACCCGACTCGAAGCGCACGTCGCCGAACAGGGGAGATTCGCGGCCAACGCCTCCCACGAGTTGCGCACCCCGCTGGCGATCTCGAAGACACTTCTCGACGTGGCCCGCACCGATCCGAACCACGACACCGGCGAACTCGTCGACCGGCTCCACGCCGTCAATACCCGGGCCATCGACCTCACCGAGGCACTGCTCCTGCTCAGCCGCGCCGAACAGCGGTCGTTCGCCCGGGAACACGTCGACCTGTCCCTCATGGCGGAGGAAGCCACCGAGACACTCCTCCCGCTCGCGGAGAAGCACGGCGTCACCGTCGAGACCTCCGGCGACATCACTCCCACGACCGGATCGGGGGCGCTCCTGCTGCAACTGACCACGAACCTCCTGCACAACGCGATCGTCCACAACGTGCCCGACCGGGGCACCGTGTGGGTCAGTACCGGCGTCCGCCCCAAGACCGTGGTGCTCACCGTCGAGAACACCGGCGAGAAGCTCACCCCACAGCTGGCCTCGACACTCACCGACCCGTTCCAGCGCGGCTCCGAACGCCTGCACACCGCCGAGGCCCACGCGGGCGCCGGCCTGGGCCTGGCGATCGTCAAGACCATCACCCACGCGCACGAAGGCACCCTCACCGTCACCCCGCGCGCCGCCGGCGGGATCCGCGTCACGGTGGAACTGCCCGCGACAACCGCGCACGGCGAAAGGTGACGCGAGGCCCCTTCCTGAAGGGGTGAACCCGGCACGTTCCCGTGGGATCGGGGTCTCGGGCCCGCAAGTCGGTGCGTCCGAAGGGCACTTGTGCGTCCCTCGCGCCCCGCCCGAATCCCGGCTGTGGCAAAGTCCTACAGGTGGATGAGCTGCGACCCCAAGACCCCGCGCGAATAGGCGCCTGGCAGATTCTCGCCCGGCTCGGCGCCGGCGGTATGGGACAGGTGTATCTCGGCCGCTCGCCCGGCGGCCGGCTGGTGGCCGTGAAGGTGATCCGGGACGAGATCAGCGACCATCCCGAGTCGCTGGCCCGGTTCCGGCGAGAAGCCGCGACGATGGAGACCGTACGCAGCCCGTACACCGCCCAGTTGATCGAGGCGTCGCTCGACGCGTCGCCGTACTGGCTGGCCACCGAGTACGTGCCGGGACCCACGCTGCGCGAAGCGGTGCGCGCGAGCGGGCCGTTCCCGCCCGAGAGTGCGCTGCGGCTGTTCGCCGCGCTCGCCGAGGGGCTGGCCACCGTCCATCGTCATGGGGTGACGCACCGCGATCTGAAGCCGCAGAACGTCATCCTCGCGCCGCAAGGACCGCAGCTGATCGACTTCGGCATCGCCCGAGGGCATGAGTGGACGACCCTCACCCAGGTCGGAATGGCGCCGGGCACACCCGGGTACGCCGCGCCCGAGGTGCTCCTCCGTAACGAGGTCGGCCCCGCTGCGGACATCTTCGCGCTGGGAGCGGCGATCGCCTACGCAGCGACCGGCCGGCCCCCGTTCGGCGGCGGGGACGCCTCGGCGGTGAGCTTCCGGACCGTGCACGAGGACATCGACCTGACGGGCGTACGGGACGACCTGGCCGCGCTGATCCGGCGCTGCGTCGCCAAGGAGCCGGGGGAACGGCCCGAGTTGGCCGCCGTGATCGCCGGGTGCGCGGTGGACTCGGCGTTGACCGCGGACGCGCACTACCGGTCGGTGACCCGCGACGCCGAAGCCGTACCCGAGCGGACGAGTGAGGCTCCGGCATCCTCCGGAGAGGGTCGCGGCCGGCCGGAGGCCGTGTCCACCGAGCAGCCGGCCGAACCCAGGCGCTGGGGAGACCCCGAGACCACCCCCTACGCCGTGCCGGACCGGCAGCCGCCGCCCGCCGCTCGGCGCGGGCGTCGTAAGGGCCTGCTCGCGGCGTGCGCGGTGGCACTCGTCGTACCCGTGGCGCTCTGGCTGTTCCCCGAACAGGGCGACAAGGATCAGGACACCGACGCGGCGCCCACCACCGAGACCAGCGCCGAGACCAGCGCTGAGCCCACCACACCCCCGCCGGCGGCCAAGGACGATCCGGCGGAGGGCCCACCGGACCACATCGCCAACGACCGTGTGTCGCACGACCGTTGGGCCCTCTCGGAGGATCCGGAACAGGCCGCCCAGGGCATCGGCACCTGCGACTTGGCCAGTCTCACCGACACATTGCCACCTTCGGGCCTCCGGTCCTCCGTCTCGCACACCACCGGCTCGGGCACCGCGTCGGTGGCCGTCCGCCCCAAGTCGGCAGGGAGCGGAAAGCGTCCCGCGCCGTACTACGTGTCCGTCGGGATACGCCCACCGCACGAGACCGACCGCACCACCGGTCGCCCCCTCAAGTCGGCTGGGAAGGGTATCGGCTTCACCAGCGAACCCGTCGACCTCTACTCCCGATGGTCCTCGGGAGGAACCGTCAAGTGGGAGTATCCCGACGACTTCCGGGCCCACTTCGAGGGCGGGTCAATCGACGCGATCCCGGTGAGCGACGACCCGGGCGACTGGACGGTGGTGCTCTACCACGTCGAAGGCGGGCCCAAGGAGTTCAGCACCATCGGGTGCAACGGCTTCCATGCCTGAGCCCTGCCTCCTAGGTCCGGTAGCGGGAGTGGTGGATGTGCCACACGTAGGAGGACGCGACGGACTTGAGAGCTCCCGCGTGATCGGAGAGCGGGCCTCCACCGGCGGACAGTTCGACGATCCGGGCGGCGGCCACCGCCGCCCGCTCTTCGCACATACGGGAGGCCAGCCGGAACGCCTCTTCGGTGTCGCAGTCGTGCTCCCGCATCAGCAGTGCGGGCAGATTGAGCGTCCCGGCCCCGCCGTGGGCTGTTTCCTTCGCGTACGAGGCGAGGTCGTTGATCCAGCCGGCGAGATCCGCGACAGCCGTCTGGAGTTCCCGGACCGGCTCCAAGGCCCTGTCGCTCTCCCTCAGTTCGTACCCGAGAACGACCTCCGCCATGGCGATGACGGTCCGCACGAAGACCGTGTGCGGACGCATCGCGCGATAGTCGGGCATGGTGATGTGATCGGGCCTGTGGACGTGGTGGGCCTCCCAGAGGATGCCGAAAAGGTTGTCCCGCACGTGTGCGGTGAGCCGCAGATACTGAAGGGGCGTGGCCCGTTCCCTGAATCGGCCCAGGAGATCACGTAGCGCGGCGGTGAAGGCGCCGGCGCTGCCCGGTGGCTCGTCGTGGCCGGCGAGGAGATGGACGAAGTCACCGATCGTGCGGGCCAGGAGGGCCGGGTCGCGGGCCCCGGTCGCCTCGCCGTGCGCGTCGTCGAACGCGGTGAGCCACAGGAAGAGGTCGGCGCAGAGAAAGAGGTCGTCCCGCTCGGCCGTCGGGAAGGTACGGGCCACCCCCTGGCCGGTGATCTGCGACAGTGCGCTCAGCGCGCGCTCCGAACCGACGAGCGGGAACGTCCGAAGCCACCGCCCGGCATGCCGCTCGATGTCATCGGCGTACGCGCTGACCTCGAAGGGACCGGGGAAGGAGTCCCGCAGGTCGGGCATCGGCAGAGCCCGCGAGTCCGTGGTGACCGCGTCGTTCATCGGGTCTTCCCCGCGACGGCGTGGTGCCGGAGCTCGGGCACCATGTGGAGGGACGAGGGGTGTGTGGTGATCGCTCCGACCGGGCGTACGGTGCCGGGCGTCGGCCGCAGCCGCCAGCGGTTCGCGATCAGCGCGGTGATGATCGTCGCCTCGGTCCAGGCGAACGCGTCCCCCATGCACATGCGTTTACCGGAACCGAAGGGGATGAAGGCGCCCTTCGGTGGCTGGGGGCGCTCGGGGAGCCAGCGGTCGGGGTCGAAGCGCAGGGGGTCGGGGTAGATGTCGGGATCGCGGTGCAGCGCGTAGGCGCTCCAGATCACGTCCGAGCCGGCGGGCAGGGTGAACTCGCCGAGTGTCACGTCCGAGATGGCCTGTCGGGTCACGAGCCACGCGGGGCTGTACAGCCGCAGGGTTTCGCTGACGAGCCTGCGGGTGTGGACGAGGCGGGGAACGCGCTCCGCGGTGAGCGGACCTTCCGCGAGCACGGAGTCGACCTCCTCGTGGAGTTGGCGCTCCATGTCCGGGTTGCGGCCCAGTTCGTGGAAGAGCCAGGCGAGGACGACCGCGGTGGTCTCGGAGCCCGCGGCGAGCAGTCCGGTGACCTCCGAGAGGATCTCGTCGTCGGGCAGCGTCGCGCCGGTTTCGTCCTGTGCGGTCAGGAGCAGCGACACGATGTCGTCGTACGCGTCGGGGTGCGCACGGTGTTCCGCGATGATGCCGGTCACCGCGGTGCGCAGCGCGATGCCGGCGGCGTCGGCCCTCCGGTTGCGCCGGGTGGGCAGCCGCTCCAGGGCTGATATCGGCAACAGGGCTCGTCGCAGGGCGGTCTTGAAGACGGTGTCGACGCTGTTGAGGATCTCGTGGGCGGGTTCGCGCCGGGGCGTCGAGGAGAACAGGGCCGACATGACGACGCCCTGCGTCATGAGTTGCATCTCGGTCTTCAGGTCGAGTGGCGTTCCGCCGTCCCAGGCCGTGATGTACGGCTGCACGGTCTCCCGCATCGTTGTGACGTAGCCGGCGATCTGCTCGCGGTGGAAGGCCGGCTGCATCAGGCGCCGCCGGCGCAGGTGCGGCTTGCCTTCCGCGACAGGCAGGGCGTCCTTGCCGAAGAGTTTGAGCTTCTCGAAGAGCAGCCCTTTGGTGAATTCGTCCGCCTGGCTGGTGAGCATCTGGTGGATCAGCTCGGCCGAGTTGACCACCGTCAGCGTCTTCGGGCCGACGGTGACGCGGACGATGGGGCCGTGCGCGCGCAGGCTCTGGACGAAAGCGAGACGGTCCTTGATCAGAGGTACGGCGTGTCCGATGAGCGGCAGCTTCCCGGGCGCGATCGGTGGAACGTGTCTGCTGGTCACGTGTCTGTCCTACCTTTCCGCATCTGTGGGTGTGTTGGTCTCCCGCCCGGGCCGGCCGTCACGTGTCCGCAGCAGCTCCCGCACGGCGAGGACCTCGGCTTCGATCATGGCGCCGGGGGCGTACAGGGTTTTGTCGTGCCAGAGCGCCGGGTGGTGACCGGTACTCGTTCCGCCGTTCAGGTAGGTCTCCGCGCGGTGCAGGGCGCGGTCATGGCGCGGCTGGCGCTCGGCGGTGGAGAGCAGGATCTGCGCGGCGTACGCGGTCTCTTCCGCGGTACCGCCCCACACCCCCCAGGAGCCGTCGTCCCGCTGGGTGTCGACGGCCCAGGCCACGGCGGCCTCGACCGCCGCGGCCGCGTGGTCCTCGCCGTACTGCCTGAGCGCGGACACACACCGTGCGGTGGCGTAGTAGGGGGAGGCGTGCCATTTGTCGGGCCACGTCCCTTCGGGCCGCTGCCTGCCGATGAGCCAGTCGCGCAGCTTGTTCGTCCGGGGAGCGTAGATGTGCCGGGTCTCGGGGTGGCGGCGCTGGTAGTCGCCGAGCGCTTGGAGGGCGTGGGCGTTCGCGGTGATGGACCCGGTGTCCTCGCCGATGTAGCAGTCGTAGTGGCTGCCGTTGTGAAACAGGTCGAGCGGCTCCGGGCTGTGCGGCAGACCGACCAGTGAGGACACCAGGACGGCCATGGCGGTGTCGTCGGCGTCCGTCATGAGCCCGGGTGCGCCGCGTACTCCCCGGGGATCGTAGATGTCGGCGGCCCATCTGCGGACGGTCGGGAGGCTGGCTGCCGGCAGGTTCGCGCGAGCCAGTGCGGCGGCGACCCACAGGCGCTCGAAGACGAGGATCGGGGCGGCCTCGGGGAAGCTACCCGCGTAGCGCCGCGCCACCGATTCGAGGGCGGCGACGGTCTCCGCCGCGGGTGACGCCGGGACCCGCGCGGCCCGGGCGGCTGTCGCGGCCGGTGAACTGCCCAGCAGGTCGGGCCTGTCCGGTATGAGGGCCCCCGGTATGTATCCGGCTATCCCTTCGAACGTGTGGTGCAGCTTGACGGGGAGGCTGCCCGCCGAAACGTACCGCTTCGCCGCGTACTCGGGCACGGCTTGGTCGTAGCCACGGGGCAGCGCGAGTCCGGGCCCGGGGCGCCACCCGTCGATGACACGTGTCTTGTCGTCGGCGATGAGCGGGAGCTGCTCGTTGATCCTCGCGACCAGGCCGGGGACGAGGATCTCGGCCGCGGCGGTGTCGGGCCATGGTCCCGCCGGGGGCAGCGCGCGCAGCGCGGCGAGGCCTCTGTCCACCGCCGTGGCGAGTCGCCTGGTGGTCTCCTCGGGCATGGCGCCCCGCCGGAGGACCGCCAGCGCGGCTTCCACGGCGCTGAGTGTCGGCAGCAGCCGGTAGCGCTCCGGCCCTTCGCCCCAACTGCCGTCGGGCGCCTGCTCGTTCAGCAGATACGCGATCCGGCCCGGTTCCCCCGGCAGCCAGGGGGCCGCCGAGATGACCCGGGCGGTCTCGTACAAGGAGGGGCGGACGCTGCCCCACCGGTCCCGGTCGACCCTCGCCACCAGGTGCGCCGCCTGTTGGGAGTAGGTCGCGTTCACGACCGTGTCGCTCATGGGCTGTTCCCACCTCTCGGTTGCGGTGACGGCATGGGGGCGGGCGGTCATGTCCGGCGGTCCGTCGCGGCCAGCGCGATCTGGCGCAGCTGGGCGGAGGCCGCTTCCGGGAAGGGCGCCTCGTCCAGTGCGGTGAGGGCCGCGTCCCGGCGTTCGGTGATCATTTCCTCCACGGTCCGCCGGGCGCCGGTGGACTCCAGGACGGCGCGCACCTCGGCGGCCTGGTCCTCGTCGAGGTCGCTCCGGCCGACGAGACCGCGCAGGGTCTCGCGCTCGGTGGGAGAGGCTCGTTGGACGGCGAGGGCCATCAGTACGGTGGCCTTGCCCTCGCGCAGATCGTCCAGTACCGGTTTGCCCGTCTCGGCGGGATCCCCGAACACACCGAGCAGGTCGTCGCGGAGCTGAAACGCTTCTCCTAGCGGTATACCGAACGCGGTGCAGGCATCCAGCACGGCCGGGGCGGCCCCGGCCACCGCCGCCCCGATATGAAGGGGGCGTTCAACGGTGTATTTGGCGGTCTTGTACCGGATCACGTGCAGGGCCGTTTCGATGTCGCCGGTCAGCCGCCCGGTCGTCTGAAGGTCCAGCAGTTGGCCGTACATGACTTCGCTGCGCATGTCGGCCACCAGGGGCATCACCTGGGCGAGCGTGCCCGGGTCGAGGCCGGCCGAGTGGAGGAGCTCGTCGGACCACACGAGTGCCAGATCGCCGAGGAGGACGGCCGCGCCGAGCCCGTGTGCCTCGGCACGGCCGCGGGGACCGCCACCTTCGGTGTACGCGGCGGCCAGCGCCCGGTGCGCGGACGGCTGGCCGCGGCGGACATCGCTGTTGTCCATCACGTCGTCGTGCACCAGGGCGAACACCTGGAACAGTTCGAGGCTCGCGGCCGCGCGCAGGGCGGCCGTCATCTCGCCGTCCCCTCTGGCGGCCTGCCATCCGTAGACGCACAGCACGGACCGCAGCCATTTCCCGCTGGTGAGGAACGTACGCAGGGTTGTGGTCAGATAGAGCAGCTCTGTTCCTGGCGCGGCCTCGTCCTTGGCGTCGAGGAAGCCGGTCAGAGCCGCCCCCACCTTGTGCCGTACGGACGAGAAGCCCGGCGCACTGGTGCCGGGACGTGTGTTGGTCATGGTGATTGATCCCCTTTCGGTCGAGAACCGTCTTGGCGGTTCCGTTCGGGCAGAGGACAGGGCCAGGACATTGCTGTCCCAGCGGTGTCACGGTGGTGCGGGTCCTTGGCCGACGGCACCACCGCGACACGGCATGGGAGGACGGACCAGGAAGCTGTTACGACGCGCGGTCGCCCGCGGCCGAGGGCGACCCGGTGTCCGTCTTCGGACTGGCGGAACCGCGGCTCCAGGGGGTGACGCCCTTGGCGTCGGGGGTCAGCGGAGTGAACTGGGCGGGAAGCGACGTGAGCGTCCGGTGGATGGGCCCGTCGCGATAGGTCAACTGATCCGGTGCGACGGCCAGTTCGATGTCCGGCAGATAGCTGGCGAGCCTTTCGATCGCGGCGGTGGCGATCATCAGAGCGAGATCACGAGCCGGGCAGGCGTGCGGCCCGGCGGCGAACGCCAGGTGCGCCTTGGTGCCCGAGCGGTAGCCGTCGGCCGGTATCCCGGCGTGAGGGCAGGTGTTCGCGGCGGCGTACGAGACCATGACCGGGGAGCCGGCGGGGATGTGCGTACCGTGGAAAGTGACGTCCTTCCTGGGGAAGTGGAAGCTGTAGTTGGCCAGCGGCGAGTCGTGCCACAGCGCGTCGTCGATGGCGTGCTGGACAGGCAGACTTCCGGTGGTGAGCGTGCCGAAGTACCGGTCGTCGCTGAGCATTCGGACGCACGTGTTCGCTATGAGGTTGGCCGTCGTCTCGTTCCCCGCGCCGAAGACGATGATGACCTGATTCATCACCTCTTCCTGGTTCAGCCCGTTGGGGTGGTCGATGAACCAGGACGTCAGATCGTGGCCGCGCTGTTCGACCTTGGTCTGGTAGAGGGTCCCCAGGTAGGCGCCGAACGCCTGGGCGCCGGCCGCCTTCCGTGCCGGATCGGTGTCCACCATGGCGGCGAGAGCCCCCACCAGCGGGGGCCCGTGTTCGTCATCCATACCGAACAGGCCGTTGAAGACCATCAGCGGCAGCTGCTGTGCGTACTGGCTGACGAGGTCGACCTTCCCGGTGTCCGCGAAGTCCTGGAGGAGCTTGTCGGCGTGACGGAACGTCAGGACCCGCACGTCGTTGGGATCGAGGAGCGAGAAGCTGTCGGTGATCACCTTGCGCAGATGCGCGTGCTCGTCCCCGTCGGCGAAGAAGAGACTGGGCCGCCACTCCACCAGAGGTCTGATCGGGCTGTTCTCCGGAACCTGGGACAGCCAACTGCGGGTGTCCTTGGTCCAGGTGGCCGTGTCCTGGAGAAGTTCGAGCGCCGCGCGGTAGTCGGTGACCAGATGGACGACGAGACCGGTGTCGATCTCCGCGACGCCGACCGGCCCCTGGAGGCGCAGCAGTTCATAGCTGCGCTGCGGATCGGCCGCGTGCTCGGGCCCGTGCAGCGGCACGGCTGTGACGGCTGGTGGTGTGATACTCACGAGGCTCCGACTCCGGCCGAGGATATGGAATGGGCGGTCAGTGCGATGAGTGCGCTGAGAGTGCTGTCCATCTCGCGGGCATCACAGGTGACGAGTGGGGTGTCTGGGGCGAGGTCGAGCTTCTTGCGCACGATCTCCAGGTCGTAGTCAGGCGAGTCAGGAAAGGTATTGACTGCCACGGCGTACGGCAAACCGCGCTCCTCGATGAGATCCATCACCTCGAAGGATTCGTCCAGGCGCCGGGTGTCGACCAGGACGAGCGCACCGAGCGCCCCGAAGGCGATGCCCTCCCACAGAGGAAGGAAGCGGCGCTGCCCCGGAGTTCCGTACAGATACAGGACAACTCGCCCGCCCGGCAGTGTCAGTCGACCGAAGTCGATGGCGACCGTGGTGGTCGTCTTGTCCCGCAGGCCGACGAAACTGAGATCGTCGGCGCCGGCCGCCGCGTCCGTCATGACTTCGTCGGTGTGCAGCGTGGGTATCTGTGAAAGCGTCTTGATCGCGGTCGTCTTGCCGACGCCGAGAGGACCCGCGACAAGGATCTTGGCTCTCTGGTGCTCCCCCTCGGGGAGGTACACGGGACGCGGGCTAGGCGACACGGAGTGACTGGAGTCCACTCAGCACCTCTTCCATGAGTTGCATCGACGGCCGGCCGGCGCGCGAGGGGGCGAGGGCATCCGGCACCGGCACGCTGGCTTTTAACAGTCCGTCACTGACAAGTTGTTCGGCGAGCATCAGACCGACGCTGGCCGGCAGTCCGAGATAGGCGGCTATCTCGACGGCCGTGAGGGAACCGTCCGTCACCAGCTCGACGACCCGGTGGTGCACCGGCGTGTGGTAAGCGGCGAGCGGAAGCCCGCTGGCACGCAGGGCCGTGAGCGTGTCGAGGGTGGTGGGCAACGGGGCACCGCCGGCTCCGGTCGCCAGATACGCCGGAAGAAGGCGCCGCTGATGACCGCGGCTCATGACGCGCTGTCATGGCTACGGGCGGAGACGGACATGTGCTGCTCCCCGAGCTTCTTCGCCTGGCGCGCCATCATGTGGACGACCACGCCCATATGCATCGAGTCGTCACCCGCGGCCGCGATCAGGGTGTTGGCCCCGGCCGGCATGACCATGTAAGTGCCCTCGGCGATCTTCACCGTGACGGTCTCGATGGGGGTGTCCGGCGCGGCACCCAGCGCCGGGATGACGGCGGCGCGAGAAGCGGCGTGCAGGGCGGAGGTCATCGCGGCCACGCCGTCCGCGTCGTCCGCCGAAAGGTTCTCGGACCGGGCCTGGACCATCCCGTCGAGGGTCATGAGCAGGGCGTGGCGGACTCCTGGGATCTCGGTGATGGGGTCCAGGTACCAGGTCTCGTTCTCGCCGTTGGGAATGGTCACTGTGTTTCCTCCGAATCAGAACCGGTTCGGCCGCTTTCGAGGCCGTCCTGGAATTCACTCCAGGCCTTGCGAGACCGCTCCGGGTCCGGGGCACGGTACGAGGGAACGGTGAGTCCGCCGGTGGATCCCGCCGGCCCGCGGCGGCGGCGCTGCGGCAGACCGTCCGCACTGTCCGGTGCGGAGGCTCGCGACTTCTCGTCGTCCGCGGCGGGGGTTTCGGTCGCCGCGGGGGGCCGTCGCTCCGCCTTCGGCGCCACGGGCGGCTGGGGAGCCATCGCGGACGGCGGCTCGGCCTCCTCGTCGATCGAGGCCAGAAGGTTCGGGGGAATGGTCACCACAGCGCGCACCCCGCCATAGGGAGACGGATTGTCGACGGAGACATGAAAGCCGTAGTCGGCGACGAGCCGGCCGATGGCGACGAAACCCTGGGACGGCGGGTCGCCCAGCTCGGTGAGCATGACATCTTTGCTGTCGGCCGACACCAGCCGTACACCCCGCGCGGCCGCTTCCGCGGTCATGCCCTTGCCTGCGTCGTCAACCGTGATGCTGACGTTGCCGTTTCCGGTCTGGATCAGGCTGACATCCACCGCGAGGTCGTCACGGGAGTGCTCCAGCGCGTTGGCCATCAGCTCCGCGCAGGCCACGGCGACCGGCTCGGCGGCACGGCCGACGATCCCGACGTTGGAGGCTATTCGCGAGTTGATCTTTATTCGGTCGAAGCCGCGCAGTCGGGAAGAGGCACCCGTGACGAGTTCGGCCACGTAGGTGTCCTTGCGGACGTGTCCCGGCCACGCCCCGCACACGATGGCGGTCCGCTGGATGAGCCGCAGATTCTGCTCGTTGAGATGGTCGGCGGCGAGCATACGGTGCGTCAGTTGCCGTGATCCCGTGAACTCCCTCTGCAGGGCGTCGAGTTCCGACTGCAGCCGGTACGACAGCGCCTGCGAGTCCTGGCTCGCGCCCCGCAGGGCAGCCCTGGCGGCGGCGTCGACGCGACGACGCTCGGTCAGGACCATCTCCGACACCTTGGTGAGTACGGAGTCGAGGAGCTCCGCGTCCTCGGGTCCCGCCTTCTTCTCATGGAGCAGCCCGGGGACCGGATGGTGGGAGCTGATCAGATTGAGCTTGAGGGCCGGAAGCCGGGCGGAGACGAGATGACTCACCTCGGCGCGGAACCGGTCCTCGCGGGCCTCCGCGTCGTCCGTGCGGGATTCGGCGGAGCGCGTGCGCGCCTCGGCGCTCTTCAGGGCTGCGTCCATTTCTCTGCACCGTCGCATCTGTTTGCGACGTGAGAGCGCCAGCAGCAGTGCGACGACAGCCATGACGACCGTCATGGCGCCGAGCACAATGGCGGGTTCTGAGGGAGAGGTCACGGAAAAAGGGTCCTAGGGGTTCGAGGGGGGAATGGGCGGGATAAACGACGCTCCCCGCCCGCGGGGTGGTCACGTCGGACAGCGCTGCGGGCCCGGCATACCAAGGCGCCGACGATTCGGGGAAGTTCGGGGAACCGGAATCGCGAGGCCGCCCGGACCGAGAGGGACGCATGCCTGTCTACCCTTGGCGGCTCCACGCGAGACCACGCGAAGGAGATCTCCATGCGGTACACAGCAAACCTCCCCTTTCTGCGCGTCACAGTTGCCGGGCTTCGACACGTAGCACCCGGACCGGTCATGATCGCCCAGGTTCATCGTCGAGACTCCACGCCGGACAGAGGGCGACACAGTCGCCTCCGCCATCAAGTGGAACCGCACCTCGGTGAGGGATCACGCCAAAGCGACGCCAGCTTAAGGGAGTTGACCGCCAACTTTCAGCGCCAGTGTCCAGGCCGTAATGATCATGCGGGAGAAACTGGGCCAGGTGGGGAGCAACCGCCGACCAGGAGCCGGCCGCATCTCAAAACCCGGGCCGGCGGACGGGCAGACGGGCGGACCGCCCGGAGGGGCCCGACGGCGCCGCCTGTCGCGGTCGTCACCCGCTTGCGCCACATCGGCACGTGCCGCGTCGCAGGGGCCCGGACGCCGATGTTGAGTGGGTGGCGGGGCCCCGAGCCGCTGGTCGTAGAGAGGGAACCGCCATGGCGTCGTTCAAGGACAACCTGGCCGACGACGTCACCCTTGAGGGCGTGGTGATGAACGGTGTGCTCAGGGACCGGGACGCCGTGCTGGCACAACTCGCGGTCGTGAGCGGGTTCTACCGCGACCGGGTGGACGACTTCAGCTTCGACGCCGGCGACTACCACGTGGAGGAGTACACCGCGGTCGTCGCGGGGCGGCCGATCAAGGCCACGGCGACGATGCACCGCAACGCGGACGGAAAGATCGACGCGGTCGTCGTCAACCACCGGCCGCTGGCCGCGGCGCTGACGTTCTCGCGCCTGATCGCCGAGTCGCCGATCGGCGCCGAGTGGGACAGGAACCGCTTCTACCGCCCGGAGGGGCAGACCTACCAGGACCTCCTGGACTACTCGGACACGCCGGAAGGCTCACCGCCGGTGTGAGCCGCGACCGTGGACTCGGTCGCTAGGCCGCCGCACCCGGGGTCGCTTCCGGTGTCGCCCCTTCGTCCGACGCGTCGGCCCGGGGGGATCCTCTGTTGATCATGATGGCGCCGATGACCGCGGCGGCGAGGAGGATGATCGCCGCCCAGGTGATGGCGACGGTGAAACCGTGGACCGTGCCCGTGTTCACGATGCGTGTCCGCTCCGCCCGCGTCAGAGGTCCCTCGCGCGCCGCCGCGGCCAGATGGCTGGTCAGATACGTGGCCGTGGCCGTCGTCGCGATCGTGTTCAACAGGGACGTACCGATGGAACCGCCCACCTGCTGCGCGGTGTTGACCGACGCGGAAGTGACTCCTGAGTCCCGTGGGGCGACTCCCATCGTGGCCGTGGAGACGACGGGCAGGAAGGTCAGTCCGAGCCCGAAGCCCAGCAGGATCGTGCCGGGCAGGATGTGCCCCGCGTAGCTGGAGTGCGTGTCGAGAAAGGTCAGCGAGTACATTCCCCCGGCGCTCAGCAGCAGTCCGGGGACCAGCAGGAAGCGCGGCGGTACGAGGGGAAGCAGCCGGGCCGAGATCTGGGTCGAGCCGATGATGACTCCGGCCGACAGCGGCAGGAAGGCGAGTCCGGCGCTGAGTGGCGAGTACCCGAGGATGTTCTGCAGGAAGAACGTGAGGAACAGGAAGGCGCCGAACAGGCCGATCGTCGTCAGCGCCATCACGATGACCGAGCCGCCACGGTTGCGCTCCCCGATGATGTGCAGCGGCAGCAGCGGATCGGATGACTTCGTCTGCCACCAGGTGAACGCCGCGAGCAGGGCGATGCCGATGCTCAGCACCGCCAGGACCTCCGCGGAGGTCCACCCGTCGGACTCGGCCCTGCTGAACCCGTACACGATCGCGACGAGGCCCCCGCTGCCCAGGACGACCCCCGGGATGTCGAGGTGCGCGCCCTTGGCTCCCGCCCGGTCCTTGAGCAGCGTGAGGGCGCCGACGACGGCGAGAAGGGCGATGAGGACGTTCACGTACAGGCACCAGCGCCAGCTGAGCCATTCGGTGAGGATGCCGCCCAGCAGGAGTCCGATGGCGGAGCCGCCGCCCGCGATGGCGCTGAAGACACCGAAGGCCTTGGCGCGTTCCCTGCCCGACGGGAAGGTCGTGGTGAGCAGGGAGAGCGCGGAGGGCGCCAGGAGGGCGGCGAAGACGCCCTGCAGCGCGCGGGAGAGATAGAGCATCTCCTGCCCGAAGGACGCGCCACCGAGCGCGGAGGCGCCCGCGAAACCGATGAGGCCGATGATGAACGTGCGCTTACGGCCGACCAGGTCGGCGACCCGGCCACCGAGCAGCAGCAGTCCGCCGAAGGCCAGGGTGTACGCGGTGATCACCCACTGGCGGTTTCCGTTGCTGATGCCGAGGTCGCGCTGTGCGGACGGAAGGGCGATGTTCACGATCGTCGCGTCGAGCACCACCATGAGCTGCGCGGTCGCGATGACGGCCAGGGCCCACCAGCGATTCGGATCGGGTTCGTCCACCACGGGGCCGACGTCGCCGGTCCGCGAACCGCCGTTCGTCCCGCTTCCTGTTCCGTCCGGCGGGTCGGGGGTCGACGGCTCACTCATCGTTGGCTTCCTTCGCAGTGGACCTCTGCTGTGCGCGTCAGCAGCTCACTATTCAGGACAGAACATCACAAACAGTAACTCTTTTGCCGCGCCGGGCCGGATCGCGCGCGAGGGAGCTTGGTGTGTGTCCCGTAGAGGGAGCTTGGCGTGTCTCGTAGGCGGACCGTGCGACTCAGACCTCGGGAAGGGATGGATCGGGTGTCCAGGGGGTCGGTGCGCTGATGGACCAGCGTTCGTGGTCCCGCCAGTCCCCGTCGATGTAGAGGTACGCGGGCGAGACCCCTTCGTAGCGGAAGCCCAGCCGCTGGACCAGGGCCAGGGATGCCTTGTTCGCCGGCTGAATGTTGGCCTCCAGCCGGTGGAGCCGCAGGTCGGTGAAGGCGTGTCGCAGAGTGGCGACGAGCCCTTCGGTCATGTAGCCGCACCCCGCGGAAGGGGCGAAGGCGGCGTAGCCCAGGGACGCGCCCTGGTAGCGGCCACGGATGATCGAGTTGATGTTGACCATGCCTGCGGCCGCGCCGGTCTCCCGGACACGGACCAGATAACCCCGGTTGGTGCCGTCCTCGAAGCGGTGCATCCAGGCCTGGAACTCCTCCGCCGTCCCGGGCAGCCGCATCCACGGCAGGTGCAGCTCGGAACTGGCCTGTACGAGCGTGCAGAACTCGTCCTGGTCGGAGAGGGTGAGCGGGCGTAGTTCGACTCGCTGCGGCATCTTCGGCATGGGCCAACGTTAGGCCTGGTGAGTGACGGCAGCCGCATCGGCGGTCGACAGCCCCGCCGTCCGTAAATCTCTCGCGCGTGCCGTCGTCCGGATGATGGGGTGGCACGGTGACCGACGACGAGGCGACGGCCGTCCGGCCGTTGACACTGGCCTGGGTGGGCCGGCAGCTGGGGGCCGGCGAACGGATCGTCAGGACCGAGGCGCTGCACGGCGGCATCACCGCCGAAATGCGGAGGCTGACCATCAGCACGCGGGACGCGGGCACCCGTGACCTGGTGCTGCGGACCTTCGTCGACGTGGAGCACGCCGAGGACGCGCTGAACAGGGAGGCCGGCGCCCTGGCCCTGCTGGCGGGGACCGACGTGCCCGCTCCTGAACTGGTCGCGGTCGATCCGGCCGCCGCGCACTGCGAGTATCCCTCGCTCCTGATGACACATCTGGCGGGCCGGACGGTCCTCGACGACGAGGGACTGGAGGCACGTATCCCTCTGCTGGCCCGTCAACTCGTCGCTGTCCACGCGCTGCGGCCCGCCGGCCGGCCCCGGACGTATGCGACGTTGACGACCGCCGACACCGTCGTGACTCCGAAGGGCGCCGACGCGGCGGCATGGGCCGCGGCGATCGACGTGATCCGCGGGCCCGCACCCGCCTACGAAGGCCGGTTCCTGCACCGCGACTTCCACCCCGGCAACGTGCTGTTCGACATGTCGCCCCCGAACCAGGCGGGTCCCCGGATCACCGGCGTCGTCGACTGGGCAGGGACATCCTGGGGCCCGGCGGACCTCGACGTGGCGCACTGCTCCACCAATCTCGCGCTGCTGCACGGCCCGGCGTGGGGTGCGCGGTTCGCCGAGGCCTACGAGGAGGCCGGTGGAACCCTGGCCGCGGCCGCGAGCGAGCGGCTGTACTGGCGGGTGCGGGACGGGCTCGCGTTCTCGGAAGAAGTGCGGGCGGTGTCGCGGCCGTGGCGGGAGGCAGGGAGAACAGAGCTGACGGCGCGAGCCGTGGAGGAGCGACTGGACGCCTATGTCACCACCCTGATGGACACGCCGGGCTGAGCCAAGGCAGTCCGGAGACCTCACCAGCGGTCAGGTCGAAGCCCCGCGAGCGGCGAAGGCACGGCGCGGGCACGGAGGACCATGAGGGAGTCCTCCATCGTGGCCACCATGGCGAAGGGGAACCGGTCGAGCTCAAGACAGAGCGCGACGTCATCAGGGTGGACTCCTTCACGCACACCCTCCGCCAACTCGTGGGCGGCCCGGGACTCGCCCGCGCGGCGGAGAAACTCGGCAGCGTCCGTCCCAGCCTCGGTGGCCCTCCGGGCGATGTACTGCGCGCACGCCAGATCCTCATCCGCTCGGCCGTCTTCACCGGTGACCACGAACGTGGCGCTGTCACACTCGTACGTCCGCAGGAGCCTTGCCGTCGCCTCGGCGACCACGAAGCCGGCGCACAGCACCAGCGACGCCTCCTTGACCGCGAGGGCGCCGACCGTCCCCGCCGTGGTCTTCTGCACGACGGTCCGTCCGCCAAGGTCGATGGACCGCAGCAGACCCGGGGAGTTGACGGTGTCGAACCCGGGTGCGGGCGGACCGTCCTTGACCGCCACCCAGTCCGGGTGGCGAGCCTTGAGCGCGAGGGCGTCGTCCGGCGACTCGGCGAGGACGATCTTCTCCGCCCCCTGGGCGAAGGCCCAGGCGGCCACCGTGAAAGCGCGCATGACGTCGACCACGACCGCCACGGACGGGGCTTCGACCAGCTCAGCGATACCAAGGAAACGAGCGTCCATCCGGTCATGATCGCGTACGCCCGACCCTTGGCACCCGGACAGTGCCACACGTCACAGCGGTCAGGATGCCTCGACAGCCTTCTTGATGCGCTCGCCGAAGGCCGGTGCGTCCTTACGGGCCGCGCCGAGCGCCAGACCCACCAGCACCTTTCCGACGCCGTGGCCCTCAAGGGCGTTGTAGAGACGTACCTGCGTGCTTCCGTTCGCGGCTTCCTGCAGGTCGTAGCCACCCTCGGAGGCGGTTACCGAATTCTTGCTGGTCTCCCTCCAGCGGATCTTCCGGGGGGCTTCCATTTCGGTGATCACCATTTCGCGGTTCGACTTCATACCCGCGTCCTTCACGGTGGTCCGAAAAACCGTCCCGACCGATGTGGGGCCTGCCGGGACCTTGTCGATCCGCTGTACGCGCGGGCTGAACTCAGGGTCGTTCGTGCCATCCGCGAGGTAGGCGAAGACCTCTTCGATGGGCCGGTCAATCTCGGTAACCGTTTCAAACGTGCCGCTCATGGCTGATCGCTCCTTGATTCCAGTACACCGTTCAATCCAGGACCAGAGTCCTGGAGCCGACGGCGCTCAACGGAATTCGCTTGCGACTGCAGACCATCGAAATGTCTGCGCCTTGGTGCTGGCCGGTCCAGAAAATTAGATCATGAATTCCACAAGATCGCAGTGGAGCGGAAACGACACGTTCGCCGCCTCTTCCGTAAATCCCGGCTCCGTGCGCCGGGGATTACGGGACAGCCCTACGGGACAGCCCTCAGCTCGCGTCTTCGGGGCGGGCGGGCCCGGTGAGTCCGATCGCGTACGCCGCGAGCGCGCGGTCGAGCCGTGGAGCGAAGTCGAGCGCGACATGACCCCAGCGGGGCACCTCCTCGTACAACGCGGCCAGAGTGGGGGTCGGATGGGACACCTGCCAGAATCCCGCGGCGAGCGTGATCGCCACGGCCAGCAGGCCGCTGATCTGTTCGGCCGTCATGCCGCTCACGCGGTCCAGAGCGGTCACGATCTCGTCGTGGGCGGCGAAGGCATTCGTCTTGTACCGGCGGGCCCGTTCGATGTCGACATCGCCTTCGAGATTCAACGGGACGTGGGTCAAGAGGTCGCAGAACACCGGCAGTGCGACCAAGGTCTCGCTGACCACCGCCGCGATCCGGGTGGGGCTGAGCCCGTCGCGGTCGACCACCTCGTCCTGCACCGCGTCGCGCCACTGGCCCCATCCCCGCTCGGCCAGTTCGAGGAGCAGCTCCTCCTTGCTGGCGTAGTAGCGCCGGACGCCGGTGCGGTGCAGCCCGGCCCGCTCGGTGACCCGGGCCAGCGTGATGTACCGGACGCCGCCGAGTTCGACCGCGAGCGCCTCCGCCGCGTCCAGCAGGTCCGCCGCGCGCCGTGACTTGTCTTCGACCGATCGGGCCCTCTGACGCATTCCAGAAGTTTAACACACACGGCGATGCGCTAACCGACGCCTCGTGCTACGTTCGAGATAACGCATCACGACGTGCGTTATAAGTGGAAGGGGATCTTCATGAAAGCCGTACAGGTAAGCCGGTTCGGCGAACCGGGCGTGCTCGTACCCGCCGATCTGCCGGATCCGACTCCGGGTCCGGGCCGGCTCGCCATCGACGTCACCCACGCCGCCGTCGGGCTCATCGACGTCTACATCCGCCAGGGCCTGTTCAGGGACGCCGCAGGGCTGCCACAACCGCCCTATGTCCCCGGTCTCGAAGTCGCCGGCACCGTACGCGCGCTCGGCGAGGGGGTCACCGGCTTCGCCGTCGGCGAGCAGGTGGTGGCACTTCCCGCCGGTGGGACGGGAGGGTACGCGTCGGTGTACATCAGCGACCAGGCACGAACCGTGTCCACCGAGGGCCACGACATCGATCCGGCTCTCGCCGTCGCTGTCGTCCCCAACGCGATCATGGCCCACGCCGCGCTCACCGGCGCGATCCGTATGTCCGCGGGCGACAGCGTCCTCGTCCACGGAGCGCTGGGCGCCTTCGCGGCCGCCTTTCCCGGCATCGCCCGACAGCTCGGCGCCTCACGGGTGGTCGGAACGGTCCGCACCGAGCGGATGGGTGCGGCATCCGCCACCAGGCTGCCGTACGACACCGTCGTCGACTCCGCCCTGCTGCCGGATGCCCTCGACGGCGAGAAATTCGACATCATCGTCGACCCCGTGGGCGGCCTCGTCCGCACGCAGAGCCTGGACCTGCTCGCGCCGTCCGGCCGCCTCCTGCTGGTCGGAAACGCCAGCGGCGACTGGGACCACCGCATCGACAGCAACCGCATCTGGCAGAGCAACGCCACCGTCACCGGCTTCAACGCCGGCGCCTACATGCCGGCACACCCCGAGGCCGTCCGGCCCGCGGCCGAGGCCGCGCTGAAGGCGGTCGCGGACGGCCTGGCCGGCACCGAGATCGAGATCCACTCCCTGGCCGACGCCGCGACCGCACACGAACGGCTGGAGAGCCACGCGGCGAACGGCCGCATCGTCCTCACCCCGTGAGCGAGCTTCTTCGCCAGGCGCTGAAGTGACGTCCCTTCGGTGCTCCGCCCCCGGGGCGGGGTCAGTCCGGTACGAGCACGGCGGCGCCGTTGACACGGCCGGCCGCGAGGTCGGCGAGCGCCTGGTCCGCCCGGCCCAGCGGATACGGACTCACGGTGACCTGAATGCCGATCCGCTCCGCGAGGGCCAGGAAGTCGCGTCCGTCCTGGCGGGTGTTGGACGTGACGCTGCGCAGGTCGCGCTCCTGGAAGAGATGACGCTCATAGTTCAGCGAGGGGATGTCCGTGAGGTGGATGCCCGCGATGGCGAGCGTGCCCGAACGGTCCAGCGCTTCCAGGGCCACCGGGACCAGGTCGCCCACCGGAGCGAACAGGACGGCCGAGTCCAGTGGTTCGGGCGGGCGTTCGTACGCGCCGCCGGCCGAAGCGGCGCCGAGGCTCAGCGCGAGTTCCCGTGCCCGCGCCGACCGGGTCAGCACATGGACGGTGGCCCCCTCGGCCACGGCGACCTGGGCCGCCAGATGGGCCGAGGCGCCGAAACCGTAGATGCCGAGACGCCCGCCCTCGGGCAGTGCGCTGCGGCGGAGCGCGCGGTAGCCGATGATCCCGGCACACAGGAGGGGCGCGAGCGAGGCGGCGTCCCGGATCTCCGGGAGGGGATACGCGAAGGCAGCCGGGACCAGCGCCATGTCGGCGAAGCCGCCGTCCTCGTCCCAGCCCGTGTAGGTGGACCAGGGGCAGAGGTTCTCCCGCCCCGCCCGGCAGTAGCGGCACTTCCCGCAGGTCCCGCGCAGCCAGGCGCCGCCGGCGCGGTCGCCGATACGGAACGAGGTCACCGCCTCCCCGACGGCGACGACGCGGCCGACGATCTCATGGCCGGGGACGGTCGAAGGGCGCCGGGGCGCGAGATCCCCCTCGGCGAGGTGCAGATCCGTACGGCAGACGCCGCACGCCTCCACCCGCAGCAGCAGGTCGCCCGGGCCCGGGGCTGCCGTGCGCCGGGCGATCCGGGCCAGGGGGCGGGTCTCGATCGGTCCGGGCCTCTCGACGGCCCAGCTGTGCTGTGCCTCTGCGGCAGGGACGGCGGACATCATGTCTCCAGCCTGCGGCGGGTGCACCACCGGGGCAAACGAAGCGGGTCGGCGCCGGTGTGCGAGCCGCCCGGACCGTCCACTGCCCCGAAACGGCATGGCCGGATACGCCGAAGTGCCTTGCCCACGGCCCGAAGTCATCCGGATCTACGGCCTTGAAGCCCTCCGCGCACCGCCGGCGGCCCCGCCCACACGGGCCTCCACACACTCCCGTCCGCCGTCGGCCGACACGGGCTTGAAGCAGGCCCGGACGGCGCTGCCGGGGTGGACCGCGGTCATCTCGGTGTAGACGTAGGTCTCCATGTCGACGGTGTCCTCGATGCGTACGTCGCGGGTCGGGCCGGCCGCGGTGACCTCCACCCGGTCGCCGATCCGGGCGCCCCAGACCCGGGCCCAGGTGGCGCCGCACTTCTCGCTGTAGCGCAGCTCCACGTTGGCGCCGGTGGAAGTGCGGTACGTGGTGAGGGTGTCGGGGCCGATGGCGCAGACCAGGCGCATCGGGTCCCGGCCCTCACAGGCGGCTCCACGACATTGGGGGGCGAGGGAGTACGGTGCCGAGCCCGCCGGTGTTCCGCCGTCGTCCGGGATCTCCCGGTCCGACAGCAGGAAGAACACCAGAGCCACACCACCGACGATCACCGCGTACGCCGACACCAGCACCACCATGAGCCGGCCCCCGCGGCTCCTGCGGCCACGCGGCTGCCCGGCCTCGGAGGGCCGGGGCAGTTCCTCGGGCTGTGATCGCGATTCCTCGGACGGGGCGGGGGCCGCGGCGCGTCCGCTCCACCCCGACTCGGCGATCTCCCACAGGGCCGACACCCGCCCGTAGGGCTCGTTCGCGAGCCTGCACAACTCCCGTACGGCCTGACGAGGGGGCAGGCTCTTGCCGTTGAGATAGCGCTCCCACGAGGACTTGCTGTACGCGGTTCGTTCCGACAGCGCCGCCAGGCTCAATCCGGTACGGGCCCGCAACTCCCGCAGCACCACGGCCAACCGGGCGTGTTCCGCGGTCACTTCGCCGCCGCCTCCCGCAGGGCCTTCCAGGTGTGCGGCCCGATGACACCGTCCACGACGAGCCCGTCCCGCTTCTGGACGCGCACGACCGCACGCTGCGTCTGGGGGCCGAAGACGCCGTCGATGTCCCCCGTCGAGATACCCGCCCGGCGCAGCAGGCACTGCGCCTCGGCCACCACCGGCCCCACGTGGGTGTACGCCACGATGGTGTCGCTGGTGCGGCTGAGGCCCGCGTACCAGCGGCCCTCACGCTCCTCCAGCCGGCAGGTGTAGACGACCGGCACCAAGGTCTCCGAGACGATGGCCGGGGTCGCCGGGGGCGTATCGGCACGGTTCGCGAGTTCGGCGCGGGCGTCGGCCAGCTGCACGGCCAGCAGGAGCGCCGCGGAGACGGACAGCACCAGGGCCACCGCTCCGAACGCGACCGCGGCGCGCGTATGACGCCCGTACGGCTGCCGCTCCGTGGGAGCGTGGAGCGGCGTCACCGAAGAGCCCTCCGGGGCGCTCTCCGGGGCAGCGGTGGTGACCGTACGTCCCTCCGCCCAGCGTTCGGCGGCCGTCTCGTGCAGCGCCAGCAGCCGAGTCGGGTCCTCGCCGCCGATGCGGGCCATCACCTCGACGGCCTCCCGGGGCGGCAGCGACCTGCCGTTCAGATACCGCTGCCACGATCTCGCGCTGTACCCGGATTTCGCGGCCAGTTGACGCGCGCTCAGTTCCCCGCGGTCCTTCAGTCCGCGCAGTCGCACGATCAACTGACGGACGTGTGGGTGCAGTTCGGCGGGCAGCGGCTTCCAACGCGACATGTTCCCCCCATTCGCGTTCGGGACCCCTGGTCCGGCCCCGTCTTCCGGCCTCATTCTCCATCATCGGGGCGCTCACGGAACGCGGGCCCCGCCCTGCCGCGGAATCGCCGTCCACGCTCGCGGTCGTCCCGCCGTACGGACCGCGCGGGCGATGTTCCAGCAGGTCAGCGAGTGGGACGTCCCAGGATGACGTCACTTGTGTGTCAGCTGTGGCGCTGCGTCGCGGCGAACCCGCAGGCTCGTGACGGAACCGGCCGGTACGGCCGCCGGCTCAGCCTGTCCCAGGAAGGCGCTCGGTGTCACGACCGCCGTCAGCCGCTGAGCCGGCCCGCCGACCGTACCGACCGCTGGACACAGACACGCGAGAAGGAGCCCATCGGGTGACCAGTACTTTGAGCCTGCGAGCCCTGCGGAGCCTGCGGACCACCCCCGGCGGGCAGTTCGACTGCGAGATCCTCTTCTCCGACGGAACGGGAACCCCGCGGACGGTCGCCTACGTGGAACGCGAACTTCCGCCGGGCGGCATATCCGCCTACCTCGCGGCCCGCAAGAGTGGCTCCCGCTCGTTCGTCCTGTGGGCGGACGACCACCGGCAGGCGCGGGTCGCCACCCTCGTCACCCTCACCGGAGGCCGGCGGGCGCGGTTCCATGTGCTCGGTCCCCAGGGCGAACCGCTCGGCATGGTCACACGCGACAAGGCTTTCAGCCGGGGCATACGCACACGCTGGACGGTGAGCCGCCCAGCCGCCCCCGACGCCGTGGGGTACAAGGGCCGGCTCTTCTGGTGGTGCGTGTGGTGGTTCTTCGCGCCCCTACTGCCGTTCGTCATCATCTCCGTGCTGTTCGGCGGCGGCACCGGTGGTGACTTCCCCCGCGGACCCCGCCGCATCAAGTGGCGCGCCGGCGGACAAGTACCTCTGGAGTTCCGGTCGTCGGGCGACAAGGTGCATGTGAACGCGCCCGACCTGGACTGGCGGCTCGGAGCCGCCCTCGCGGCGCTCATCCCCTCGTTCGACGGCTGGATCGGGAATCCATGGGACAGCCGGAAGGACTGAAACGGGGGCTCCTCTCTCCGGGGCGACTGCGGCACGACCATTGAGTGACCCACGTCACACCCGGCTTCTGTCAGCAATCGGAGCGCCGTCTCGTTCAAGGGCCACGCGAACGAGACAGGAGCAACGCCATGAAGCACCGCATCGTCGTACTCGGCGCCGGATACGCCGGGGCCTTCGCCGCCGGAAACCTGGCCCGCCGCCTCTCCCCCGCCGACACTGAGATCACCGTCGTCAACGCCGTGCCCGACTTCGTCGAGCGGATGCGGCTCCACCAGCTCGCGGCCGGCCAGGACCTCGCGTTCCGCAAGCTCACGGACGTGTTCGCGGGCACCGGGGTACGGCTGCGCCTGGCGCGCGTCACCGGCGTCGACCCCGAGCGCCGTACCGTCGCCGTGACCGGCGAGGACCGGGAGGACGCGAAGGGCGGCGCGCGCGGCGACGGTGAGCTCGCGTACGACACGCTTCTCTACGCGCTCGGCAGTTCCGTGGCCCACCACGGCGTCCCCGGCGTGGCCGAGTACGCCTTCGATGTGACCGGCCGGGCCTCGGCGCTGCGTCTGCGCGAGCGCCTGGCCGGCCTGGGCGGGGGCGGCACTGTGCTGGTCGTCGGCGAGGGTCTGACCGGCATCGAGACCGTCACCGAGCTCGCCGAGTCCCGGCCCGACCTCTCGGTCGCGCTCGCCGCCCGCGGCCAACTGGGCACGTGGCTCTCCCCGAAGGCCCACCGCCATCTGCACCAGGCCTTCGACCGGCTCGGCATCACCGTCCACGAGAACACCGGCATCGCAGCCGTCGAGCCGTCTTGGGCGATCACCGCCGACGGTAGGTCCATCCCGGCCGACGTGACCGTGTGGTCGGCCGGCTTCGCCGTACACCCCATCGCGGCCGCCAGCGGTCTGGAGGTCGCCGGGACCGGCCAGATCGTCGTCGACCGCACCATGCGCTCGGTCTCGCACCCGGACGTCTACGCCGCCGGTGACTGCGCCTACGCGATCGGCGACAACGGCCGGCCGCTGCCGATGTCCTGCGCCTCGGCCGGCTTCACCAACATGCAGGCGACCGCCGCCATCATCGCGCGCCTGACGGGCAGTGAGGTCCCGACCACCGGGCTGGAGTACTACGGCAACCACATCAGCCTCGGGCGGCGGGACGCGATCATCCAGATGGTGGACGGGGACGTCAGGTCGAAGTCCTGGTACCTGGGCGGCCGGACCGCCGCGCGGATCAAGTCGGGCGTGCTCAGGGGGGCCGGGTGGGGCATCGCCCACCCGACCTTCGGCATGCCGAAGCGCAAGCGCCGCCTGGCCACCGCGACCGAACCGGCCGGTGCGAAGGTCGCCGCATAGGCTGTCACGCATGGACATCGCGGCCATCGATCGGTTCGAGGCCAGCCGGGGCCGGCTGGCCTCACTCGCGTACCGTCTGCTCGGCTCGGCCGCCGACGCCGAGGACGCCGTGCAGGACACCTTCCTGCGCTGGCAGGCCGCCGACCGCGAACGGGTCGAGGTGCCGGAAGCGTGGCTGACCAAGGTCGCCACCAATCTCTGCCTCGACCGGCTCCGCTCGGCGCAGGCGCGCCACGAGCGAGCGGCCGGCGCCTGGCTGCCCGAGCCGCTCCTCGACGGCGACCCGATGCTCGGCCCTGCCGACACCTTCGAGCAGCGTGAATCGGTGTCGCTGGCCGTACTGACCCTCTTGGAGCGCCTCTCACCGGTCGAGCGTGCTGTCTACGTCCTGCGTGAAGCCTTCTCGTACAGCCACGCCGAGATCGCCGGAATCCTCGACATCACCGCGTCCGCGAGCCAGCAGCACGTCCACCGGGCCCGGATCCGGGTCACCGCCGAGCGCCGCCGCGGCGGCGGGACCGACCCCGCGTCCGCGCGCCGGGTCGTCGAGGAGTTCCTCGCCGCCGCCGCGTCGGGACGCACCGAACGGCTGGTGGCGCTGCTCACCGACGACGTGACGGCGATCTCGGACGGCGCGGGACTGGCCAAGCGCACGGTGCGGTACACGACGCGCGAGCGGGTCGCCTCCTACGTACGGGTGGGCTTCAAGCCCACGCCGGCGAAGCGGCGGCTGGTCGGCGGCTCGCCCGTGTTCCATGTCGCACTGGTCAACGGCTCCCCCGCCGTGCTCGCCGTGGTCGAGGACCGGGTCGTGGGCGCGGTGGCGTTCGAGATCAGCGACGGCAAGGTCGCGTTTCTGCGCGGCATCGCCGCCGCGGGCCGGCTCGCGCGCCTCAACGAGGTCTGGCGGCAGCGCGAACCCGACGCGCCGGTCATCAACGCCTGGTGACCGGGAAGGGCCGGCCACTCAACCGGCTCCCGCGCGAGCAATCTTCCTCCGGCGGCGGCCAGTACGGAATAAACCGTGACGTCTTCATCCTTTACGTGTCATGGCGACTGTATCCGCCCGTGAGGCGGCAACTGATCTGTTCGAACAGGTACTTTCCGGCGCCCCGCCGAGCGAGCTGGCGGAGCGTTTCGACGAGAACGTGGACTGGTTCATCTCCGGCGACGAGTCCGTCGTGCCGTGGATCGGCCGCAAGACCGGCCGGGCGGGCGTCGCCGATTTCTACACCCAGCTCGGACAGGGGGCCAGGGTGGAGCACTTCGAGATCGAAACGATCGTCGGCGACGGCGACCGCTGTGTCGTCCTCGGCACCCTGCGAACCAAGGTCCTGGCGACGGGCCGCGACATCGAGAGCGACTTCGCTTTCGACATCAAGGTCCGCGACGGGTTCATCACGCGCTACCGCATGTTCGAGGACACGTGGGCAGTCGCCGCGGCGTTCGAGCCGGCGCGGTGAGGGCGGCGCGGTGAGGGCGGCGGCGCCCTCACCGCGCGGGCTGCGGGAAGACCGCGCGAACAAGACGCGCGGCGGAGAATGCCGTTCAGGGGTGGGAGTCCAGCGGGTTCTCCGCCATTCGCGCGCTGAGGCCGGACCGTACGGCGCCTGCGGCCGAGCTGTCCGGCTTGCGCTCCGCCTGGATCTGGAAGCACGCCAGGAAGTCCTTGGCGAGATCGAGCCGGGGATGGCCTTCCAGTACCTGGGACCTGAAAGCGGGAGTGAAGTCGTCCAGATCGCTGCCGATGATCTCCGTGCTGGTGGCGCGGGCCAGAAGGTACCCCTCCGGGTCGGCCGACACGTCCACCTCGGACGACATGTGCCGGATGATCACTTCCGACAGACGTTCGCGGCGCTCCGCCGGCCACCCGGCGCCGGCCGCGAACACCCGTGCCACATGCCCGCCGGCCTCCTCGAAGGAGACGGTATGGCTGTCGAACTCCGGCACCGGGCCGAGGTCGTGGAACAGCGCCGCCACATAGAGCAGTTCCGGGTCGAAGGGAATGCCGCGTGCCGTGCCGTGGGCCGCAGCCCACACGTAAGCGCGCAGGGAATGGTTGAGCAGCGCGGGTGAGTGGTAGGCGGACGCCACTTCGAGGGCGGCGGCCGACGTCGCGGTGTCCGGCACCACGAGGTCATCGAGGGTCATATTTCCCACCTGGTGGCAGTCCTAGGGGATGTGAATGATCGTCTTGCCGGCGGTGCGCCGGTCCGGGGCGAAAGCGGCGGGGGTCTCGGACAACGGCCGCACGGCCCCGACAACGGGCTTGAGCCGTCCGTCTCGGAGCCGCCGGGCGAGGTCCGTGAGCCGGGCGCGATCGGGTTCCACGACGAAGAAGACGGCCCGCCCGTCGGCGGGCTGGACCCTGGGTGGCATGGCGATGGTGACGAGCGTCCCGCCGGCGCGGACCAGAGTGGTGGAGCGGTCGAGGATCTCCCCGCCGATCACGTCGAACACCACGTCGACCTCGCCCGCGTCCTCCAGGCGGTCGGCCTGGAGGTCCAGGAAGGCGTCCGCGCCGAGACCCAGTGCCGTGTCCCTGTCGGCGGCCCGACCGGTGCCGATCACGCGGGCTCCCCTCTCGTGTGCCAGCTGCACCGCGATGGACCCGACACCGCCCGCGGCGCCATGGATCAGAACGGTCTGTCCTGTCGTGAGCCGCCCGTGGTCGAAGAGACCCTGCCACGCGGTCAGTCCGGAGATCGGCAGCGCGGCGGCCACGGTGTGGTCGACGTCCGCCGGCAGTGGCGCGAGGTTGCGGGCCTCCACCGCGGCGTACTCGGCCAGTGATCCGTTTCGGCTCCAGTCGGTGAGTCCGAATACTCGCTGGCCGACGGTGAGGCCGGTGGTGCCGTACCCCAGTTCGGCGACGACACCTGACAGTTCGTGCCCGGGGACGCTCGGGGTCCGGTCACGGCCGGCGCGGTCGGACCAGGTTCCGGGCCAGTCGAGCTCGCCGGGGGTGAATCCGGCTGCGTGCACGCGCACGATGACGTCGTTCTCAGCGGCGTGCGGATAGGGCATGTCCGACAGGGAGAGTCCACCGACACCGGCGTCGCGGTCTCGGACAGTGATGGCTTGCATGGCAGATCCTTGCTCGGATGAAGGTCTTTCGAGAACGAGCACACAGACGCCCGTGAAGTACGGCCGGCCGGTCGAGCGATGACCGGCCATGACCCATCACACCTCCTGGTCGGCGACCGAGCCGCTCGACAGGGCAGGCGGTAGGTCATTTGCCGCCGTGATGTCGACCGTACGGTCAGGACCGCCCGGCTGTGTGGGCCATTTCGGCAGGGGTCCACCGGGCCACTTCGCCACCCCGCGAGGTCTTCCACGGGGCCGCTTCGCCACGTTGCGGACCCCGCCCGAATCGGAACCGCAGAGCCGCCGAGCACCGGCCGGAACCTTCTCGCGCGGCAGGTCCGCACCGGGTATCAGTGCGATTCCACGGCGACTTGACGTCAATGCCTGCCGATCCCTGCCGATCTCATCGGTATCATCGGCCTGATACCTCCCTCGCCGACCACCCGCTGAAGGGTGGCTCTGTCCTGTCGCCCCCGGCGGACTTCTCGTCGATCGCACGCATGGAGCGCGTGAACGGGGGCACAAGCCGGGCGGATGAGGTGGCGTCATCGAGGGTGC
This sequence comes from Streptomyces camponoticapitis, assembly GCF_014646115.1. Lineage (GTDB taxonomy): Bacteria > Actinomycetota > Actinomycetes > Streptomycetales > Streptomycetaceae > Streptomyces > Streptomyces camponoticapitis. Next base: position 374,738 of record NZ_BMMV01000006.1, read on the forward strand.
ACGGCGCGCGAGATCGCATGCGCGGGCCGGGCTCCTCACCCACCGCTGAGATCCGGACCCGGCCGGGCCGGCCCCCACAGGGGCCGTGTCGCGAGGGTTCCGAAGACGACAGAACATCCGCAACGGCGCGGAACGGATCTGTCTGCCTTGTTGGCGAGAACCCAGACGAGGAAGGCACCTGCCCATGCAACTCCAGGCCGCAGCAGCTCCGGCGAAGGTCTTCACGTTCGACCGAATGCTTGAGACCGTGCGCTACGAAGGCGCCTACCCCACCCGCGAGCGGGCCGAGGAGTCGGTCACCCGTGTACTGACAGCCTTCGGACAGCAACTCGCCGATGGCGAACGCGCCTCCCTGGCGGCCCAGCTGCCCGCCGAGGCCGCGCGTCTGCTCGGCGCCGCCGCCCCGGCCGAGCCGCTGTCCGGCCAGGAGTTCGTGAAGGAGCTGGCTACTCGAACCGGCGGAACCCCGGCCACCACACGCTGGGACACCAGCACTGTGCTCACCCTCGTCGGGCACATCGCGGGGAGCGAGGTCCTCACTCGGGTTCTCGCGCAGCTGCCGCCCGGTTACGCCCTCCTGTTCGGCCGCGCCGAACTCACTCAGGTGGCACGGCAGAGGCGCGAGGGCATCGCACTGCCCGCCACCCGCCGAACGGTTCCCCTGACGTCGAAGTTCAAGCCGTCGAACGCGGGGGCAGAGGTCGCGACGGCGGGACGGTAGTACCAGGACGGTTGTCCAGGGAGGCCAATTGGGGTCGTGCGGTCCGCGGGGCCGCACGACCCCGCTCCAATGCCGCTCACTGAAAGGAAGTCGTATGACGCAGACCTCGGGTGCCGCGCCGGACGTGAAACCGGCCGCGACAGAGCCGGTGCTGGATATCCACCTGCAGATGCTTGTACAGCTGCTCGGGCAGGAACTTCGCTCCGCCCTCCCCGTGATACTGAACGTTCCCGGGGGCGTGCTGTCGGGAGACCTGATCAGTCACGAGGCCTGGAAGGCGGCCTGGGCACAGGATCTGCGCAAGATCGCGGGAGAGGGAGCCCGGACCATGGCGATCTTCCCGGAGACGGTGGACCAGGGCGTGGAGGAAGCCCGCGGCGGAGCCGGGCCGGAAGGACTTCCACGGTGGATTCACCTTCGTAACGCCACTATCCTGACCGGCTCCAGCGCTCCGGTCTGGTTGGCGTTGTGGCGTGCCCGGTTGGCCGACGTATCAGGATGGACACTCGGCAGGGCGGCGCCGGACGACCACCACGACCGCTGACTCACATCGCCGTCGCCGAGTGGAAGAGCGCCGCCGCCTCACCTCGTGAACCGAGCGAGAGCTTGGACAGGATGTTGGCGACGTGGAATTTCACGGTGGACTCGCTGATGTGCAGTTCCCGCGCGATGGTCCTGTTCCGCTCGCCGAGCGCGAGGCGCTCAAGCACTTCCAGCTCCCGCGCTCCCAGACCGGCCAGTGGGTCGGCGGCGCCCGCGGTCCCACCGTGCGTGGGAGAGGGCAGGGGCCTGGCGGTCCTGGTGGCCGCCGCCTCGGACAACGCCAGGGGCAGCGTCAGCTTGGCCGTCATCCCCCAGCCGGGCACGGCGTCCAGTTCGAAGGAGCCGCACTGGGCCTCCACCCGCTGGGCGATCCGGCTGACGCCGAGATCGTCCCGCGCTATGCCCGGTCCGTCGTCCCGTACGGTCGCCACCAGCTCGGCGAGCCCGAGCTGCCAGCCGACCCTGATCCGCCTGACCTCGCTCTGCCGCAGTGCCGCCAGGACAACGGCCCGCACGAACACTCTGGCCGCGTGCGCGGTGGCCGACGTCAGCGACCGGTCGTCCCCGGGCGGGTCGAGTTCCAGCCGCACCGCGCTGTGGCTGAGCAGCGTCTTGAGCGAGTCGGACAGATGACTGAAAGCCTGCCTGGCCGGCTCCTCCCACACCGGTGAGGTGCCCCACTGGGAATCGTTGCGCAGTTCGATGAGCGCGTTGACGGCCAGGTCGACGGCGGTCGACCGGGCGGCGGGGTCGTCCAGGCGGTGGCTGCGCAGGACGCCCAGGATCCCGGAGAGCGCGGTCGCGTGCGCCTCGCCCAGTTCGGCGACGACATGGGACCTGGCCTGCGCGACCGCGCGGGACTGGGCGAGCGTGCTCGGGGTGGCGTCCGTGACCAGTCGCTCCAGATGCGTGGTGAACAGGTCCACCAACGCCTGCACGGTCGAGACGATGTCCGCCGGGAGGGGAGTGGGAGTGTCCTCGTCGAGGACCATGACCAGGCCGGCGCCCCGGGGAGTGAGATCGCTCGCGACGACGAGGACAGGCCACGGCGCCCCAGCGAGTTCCGCCGTTCCCTGCCACGGGTGGCCCGGTGTGACCTGGGCGACAAGCGCGCCGAGATCACCGAGTTGCGCGGGAGCACGCTCGCCGTACACGTCACCGGGAGCGTGGACCGGCACCGCTTCGGCGTTTCCGGCAACCAGCTGGGCATGATCACCGGGCTCGCCGCCATCGACGTCGACGCGGGGTTCAGCAGGGCCTGAGCCCCGCCCGTAATCCGGGGGAACGACGTCCCGGGAGGCCCTAGGAACGGGGCAGGCGGGTGGCGGTTTCGAGGAAGAAGGCGTCGATTCCCTGCACGGCCTCGATGAACTCCGTGAGGTTGATGGGCTTGGCCACGTACGCGTTGGCATGCTGCCGATACGCGCCCGCGATGTCGTCCGGGGCGGCGGAGGTAGTGAGGACGACGACGGGGATGCTGCCCAGGTCCTGGTCCTTCTTGAGGGCCGCCAGCAGTTCCCTGCCGTTCATCCGCGGCATGTTCAGGTCGAGGATGATCAGGTCGGGGCGCTCGTTGGCGGTGTCGCGCAGGTGGTCGAGGGCCGCGAGGCCGTCGGGGACCTGCGCGATGCTGCGGGCCATGCCACGTTCGACGAGGGCATCCTCGATGAGCAGGGCATCCGCGGGATCGTCCTCGACCAGGAGCACGGTGTAGGGCCGGTCGGTGGTGAAGGCGTTCACGGTGGGACTCCTGTGCTCGGTGTGGGGCAGTGGGCGTGAGGCGGGCCGGGCGGTGAAGACGAGACCGGGCCAGCGCTGTCGCGCTCCCTGCCGGCTGATTCCCCACGCCGCACCGAGCTGGGGGTAGTTGGCGCCTGCTCGGGCGGCCGCGGCGGCCTCCTGCTGGGCACACCGGGTCACCGCCCGGCTGAGGTGGGCCAGAGCCCGCAGATGGTCCAGCGGACCGCCGGCAGCCGGTTCGGATCCTGTCAGATCCGTGGCCCCGTGCGGGCTGTCCGCCGTTGGGAGGCCGGGGAGTTGGGCGACCATACGGCGTACCAACTCGTTCACCGCCTCCTCTGCCAGTTCGGTCAGTTCCCGCCCCTCGGCGGAGGTGGTGACATCGGCGCCCATGGGACGCACTCTAGGCCCGCCGAACACCCGCGACAACTGTTGTTGTCAGGCAACGGTACACTCCGCTGACTCGGAGCCTCTCCGAGCCCTGGAGCAACGAGGAGAGCGCGTCGTGAGCAGCCGAGACCCGGACGGAATAAGACACCCCGGCAGTACCCGAGCCGTCCCGCTCCCCCGCTGGACCACCCGCCGCTGGGTGGCGGCGGGCACCGCGGTGGCACTGGTGCTCCTGATCGCGCTCGTCCTGTGCGGGTCGTGGATCTTCGCTCGCTCCACCGCCATCAACAACCGCCTGGTGGACCGCTCTTCGCCGGCCCTGATCGCCTCGGTCCGGTACGAGAGCGCACTGGTCGACCAGGAGACCGGCATCCGCGGCTTCGGCATGACGGCCCGCCCCGAGTTCCTCGCGCCGTACCGCACGGGACTGGCCCGCCAGGAGGCCGCCGAACGGCAGTTGCGGAAACTGGGCGCCGGGAACACCCAGACTCTGCGGGATCTCACCGAGGTGCGGCGGCTCGCCGACCGCTGGCGGTCCCGGATCGCCGGGCCCATCGCCACGTCGGAGACGCCCGCCCTGGTGGCACGGGAGCGGACGGAGGAAGCGAAGGTCCTCTTCGACTCGCTCCGTACCGCGATGTCCACACAGCAGCGGCATCTTGAGGATCAGCGAGTCGCCGCACGGGCGGACCTCCTTGACGCGCGCGCCTTGCGGAACTGGACCTTCGCGGCGATCGCTCTGGTGATCCTGACCCTGGCCGGCTCCGTCGTCGTCGCCCTGCGCCGGGGAGTCACCAACCATCTGGATCGGCTCTCCGACGACGTACGCACGGTGGCCGCGGGAGACTTCACCCACCCCGTCACCGGATCGGGCCCCGCGGACCTGCGGCTGCTCGCATCGGACATCGAGGCCATGCGCGCCCGGCTCGCGGCCGAACTGCTCCACCGTGAGGCGGCGAGCGCGGAACTCGCCGCCCAGGCCGAGGAGTTGAGCCGCTCCAACGCGGAGCTGGAACAGTTCGCGTACGTGGCCTCCCACGACCTCCAGGAGCCGCTGCGCAAGGTCGCCAGCTTCTGCCAGCTCCTGGAGCGCCGCTACTCCGACCAACTCGACGACCGCGCGCGGCAGTACATCGACTTCGCCGTGGACGGCGCCAACCGTATGCAGGGACTGATCAGCGATCTGCTGGCGTTCTCACGCGTCGGGCGGCTCCTCGCCGACCAGAGCACGGTGGACCTGGAGGATGTCTACGAGCGCACGCTCTACGCACTCAGCGAGAGCATCGAGGAGTCGGGCGCCGTGATCACCCATGACCCGCTGCCCGCCGTCGAGGGCGACCGCACCCAACTCGGCATGCTTTTCCAGAACTTGGTCGCCAACGCCGTCAAATTCCGCGACCCCCGACGCTCTCCGAACATCCACATCAGCGCCCGGCGGACGGACGGGGAGTGGGAGTTCGCCGTCGAGGACAACGGCATCGGCATCGCGCCCGAGTTCGCCGAACGTGTCTTCGTCGTCTTCCAGCGGCTGCACACCCGCGAGCAGTACTCGGGCAACGGCATCGGCCTCGCCCTGTGCAAGAAGATCGTCGAGTATCACGGCGGCACGATCAGCCTCGACCCCGATCACTCCCCGGGCGCCCGCCTCGTCTTCACCCTGCCCAAGAGTTCCTAGCCGCCGCTCAGGCCGACGGAAGGCGCTCCGTCACCGGCCCGGCACGGCCCGGCAGCGCCGCGGGGAGGACCCTTCAGGCGGTTGTGGGGCGGGAGCCCGCGCGGGCGGCGAGTTCCTTGAGGACGGTCTGTGCTGCCGCGGCGGCGGATGCGGGGTTCTGGCCGGTGACGAGGTTGCCGTCGACGATCACGTGCGAGGACCAGGCCGGTCCGGCGACGTAGTCGGCTCCGGCCGCCTTGAGGCGGGTGCCCAGCAGCCAGGGGGCGTTGGCGGCCAGGCCGGTCTGAGTCTCCTCCTCGTCGGTGAAGGACGTCATGCGGCGTCCCTTGAACAGCCATTGACCCTCGTCGTCGCCGGCGGTGAGGAAGGCCGCCTGGCCGTGGCACAGTGACGCGACGACCTTCGACCGGTCGGGGAGCAGGGTCCGCAGTACCCGGGCGGCGTCCTCGTTCACGGCCAGGTCCTGCATGGGGCCGTGACCGCCGGGGATGAACACACCGTCGTACGCGGTGGGGTCGACGTCCTCAAGGCGCTCAGGCGCGGCGAGCAGCTCCTTCACACCTTCCAGGTACGCGCGCAGTTCCGCGGCCTTCTCCTCGTCCCCGTTGTTGGCCTGTGCGGTCAGGCTCATCTCGTCCACGACGGCCGGGCGGCCTCCCGGCGTGGCCACGGTGAGCTCGATTCCCGCTTCGGTGAACACCTTGTGCGGTTCGGCGAACTCCTCGCTCCAGAACCCGGTGGGGCGCTGCGAGCCGTCCTGCTGGCTCCACTTCGTCGCTCCGCTGAGAATGACGAGCAGTGATGTCATGACTACCTCCGGTTGTGTGGGCGCGGCACCGCTGCCGGCCCGGCATGGGCCTCAACATCGCCCTGTTAGGACCGTAACACGTTAGCCAATGACGTAGAAAAGCGAGCAGCCTCGCCGAGTGCTTGGCTAACACACTTCCCACATGACGTACCGATGAGGGTGCTGTAGAGTGTCGATCCAGGAGAGAGGTGCGTGACCATGCAGCAGACCCCAGCGGACGACCGGTGCCCGCCATCCACGTGTGACAGCTCCGCACTGCTCCTGGGCCTCGTCAACACCGCACCCCTGGCGGGCGGCCGGGACCGTCTGACCGTGCCGGAGGACCTGTCCGCATGGCTGGCCCACGCGGGTCTGCCCGGCGCCGGCACGTCTGTGACCGGCGCGGACGTGGCCGCCGCGCGTGAGCTGCGAGACGCGTTCACGATGATTTTCCGGGCGCACTCGGGATGCGAGGACGGGGAGGCGGCACTGCCCGCCGCCGAGGAGTATCTCCAGCGCATAGCCCACCGCTACCCCCTCGTCCCACGGCTCGACGCGGACGGCTGCCACCTGGTCCCGGCGCAGGACGGGATCCTCGGCGGCTTCGGGGCGCTGTTCGCCGCGGCGGCGGACCTGGCGGCCCGCGGCGGCTGGGCACGCCTCAAGATGTGCAAGAACCCGACGTGCTACACGGGCTTCTTCGACAAGACACGTAACTCCTCGGGCCTGTACTGCAGTACGGCGTGCAGCACACGGATGGCGGCGCGCGCCTACCGCAGCCGCGTCAAGAACGCCTGACCCCGCCGAGGGACCCGCGCTCCGCCGGGGTCCCGGAAGGCTCTGTCCGTGAAGGTGCGCAAGCCGTACCGCTCAGCCGCGAGCGAGAACGGACAGGGGATCGGTGTGAGCCGGGGTCCAGCCCAGTTCGGCCTCGGCGCGTGCCGGTGTGAGCTGCTGATCCAGGGCGAAAGCGTCCGCGACCGGCCCCATCCGCTCACGTGCCTGCTCCAGTGAGATCGACGCGATCTTGCCCTCCATCCCCACCGCACGACTGAGGGCGAACGCGCAGTCCCTGGCAGTGGGGTTCACGCCACCCACACCGGCGTAGACCGAGCCTGCCTTCGCCTGGAGCGCGGCGGCATAGAGCTCCGCGACATCGTCGATGTGCACCAGAGCCCAGCGGTTCTCCCCGTCACCGATGTACGGGATGACGCCCGCTTCCTTGCCCGGAACGGTGTAGTAGGTGTTGATCAGACGGTTCTCACCGCCGTACAGCAGCCCCAGCCGCAGCACGACCGGCCGCCCGCCCCGCTGTGCCCTCCCCAGGACGGCGTCCTCGACCGGCTTGCGCCAGGCGACGAGGGGCGGCGGGCTCCAAGGGGCGGTCTCGTCGGCCACACCGCCGGTGTCGCCGTAGACCCAGGCGCCTCCGGTGTGCACGTAAGTGCCGGTCCCGACGCCGTCCTGCATGGCGGTCGCCGCCGCGAGGTCCTCGTCACCGGTCTCGGCCTGCGCCAGGTGCATGACCGCATCCGCGCGTGCCGCCGCGGCGTTGAGCACCCCGAGATCTCCGAGCCCACCGGTCAGTGGTGCCGCACCGAGGGCGGTGACCGTCTCGACCGCGCGCTCGTTACGAGCCAGAGCCTCCACGGCGTGGCCCTGCCGGACCAGCGTGCCGATTACGGCCTTGCCTATGTATCCGGATCCACCGGTGAGGAAGATTCTCATGATCGTGCCCCCTGACTTGTCGGTCGGGTCCCTACACATCCAGCATCCGCCCGGGGCGGAGCACGCGCCTGCCGCCGCCACACCAGGAGCGCCTGACGCCGGTGGACGGCCGGTCTCCGGCGCCTCGCGGCCCGCCGTGGCCCGGACCATCGACGCAGGGCCCATGCCAGGTGGTCTGAGTATCCTTGGTCCATGGTCAAGAAAAAGCCCGCCGCTGATCCCGCCCGACAGGGCGTGCTGCCGCTCCTGGAGCACCTGACCCGGCTGGGGAAGCGTGTCTACATCAGCGAGATGGCGCCGGGTGGTCTTCGTCCCCGGCACCTCATCACGCTCCGGCTCCTCGCGGATCGCGGGCCGCTGAGCCAGCAGGGCCTCGGCGAAGCGCTGAGCCTTGACCCGAGCAATGTCGTGGGCCTGCTCAATGACCTGGAGGAACGCGGTCTGATCGTGCGACGGCGCGACCCGGCCGACCGACGGCGCCACATCGTCGAGCTCTCGGCCTCCGGCGAGGAGGAGGTCGTCCTGTCCGACGAGCGAGCGGTCGTCGTCGAGGACCGGATCTTCGCCGCCCTGGACGCCGACGAGCGGACCACTCTCTACGAACTGCTGCAACGCGCGGTCGGTACGGCGGCGCTCAACTGCGAGGTCCCCGGCGACAAGACGCAGGACTGAGGCCGGTGGGCCGTCGGCATGCTGCCGTACGTCATGGGCGGCGCCGCCGAGCAGGCCGCCGCATCCCCCGAAGTCTCATCAGACGTAGTGCGGAGGCGTGGCCGTGCCGTAGACCCGCTTGGCGTGCGAGGCGTACGACCGGCGGCGGAGTCGGGCCGTCACCGGCCACAGCTACGACGGCATCGACTTCGACATGATCCGCCGCATCTCGGCGTCCGAGTCGTACAGGGTGATCCCCATGATCTGCGGCAGCTTCGACTTCGGGATCTTCTCCACGCCGCTGTGCACCACGGCGTCCCACTCCCGCTGGGAGAGATAACCGTCGATCAGCGGGAGGACCTTCGCCTCTTCGAGGTCGAGATGCTCGTGCAGCGGCGGGAGCAGCCGCTCGGCCGCGTCCACGACGGAGTCGCGGTCCGCGGCGGAGCCGGTGCCGGCCCAGCGCTGTGCCGAGGTCTCCAGTTCCCGCAAGTGCCGGTCCAGTGACAGGTGTTGCTCCGCCATGGTGACCACCAGCGGCTCCAACTCGGCCGGGCAGCGCTCGTGCAGTTTGGGCCAGACTCCGTCGTCCTCGCTGGTGTGGTGGGCGTGCAGCTGGTTCACGATGAGCTGGATGTGAGCCGCGACCACAGCCGCGCGAGCGGTGTCGTCGGCCGCGACGGCGGAGACGACCTGCGGGAGCGCCCCGAATTCGCGCCGATAGGACACGTGCGCCCCTATCATGTCGCGGCTGTCCGCCCCCGCCTGGATTGCGCTGTTCATTGGTGTTCCTCGATCGGCGACCGAAGATGGCTGTCGTTCGTACGTCACGTGTTCAGGGCGGCGGCATCTCGACAGACCTGCTATTACTCGGAATGCCTTTACGTCGCGCCTGAACGTCTTTCTCAGTTCGGACGTTACCAGGGCTTCAACCACCACCCTTGAAATTGTCCGGCAAGCGTCATTGACTATCCGCGAAGCGTCTTCAAGGGCGTCTGCCCGTACCTGGCTTCGTGCGCGGCGGCGAATCGACCCAGGTGATGGAAGCCCCAGCGGCGTGCCACTGCCGCAACGGAATCGACGAGAGGGTCGGCGGTCCGTAGGTCTTCGTTCGCCCGGCGCAGCCGGACCTCGCGCACATAGGCCATGGGCGACATTCCCAGGTGCCGGCGGAAGCCCTTCTGCAGCGTGCGTACAGTGACGTCGCAGTGCGTGGCCAGTGCGGCGACGGTCCAGGGCAGTCCCGGATCGGATTCGATGAGGTCGATCGCCCTGCGTACGACGGGTGGCCTCGCGCCGGGCACCGGTGATCTGATGACCTCGGAGTGCGAATGTGTCGTCGCGAGCAGGAAACCGTTCAGAATGCTCTCCGCCAAGGGGGTCGCGACCAAGGGCTGCGAAAGGAGGGTGCCGGTGTCAGGCTTCGCGAGTTGGCGGTTGACCGAATACACCAGGTCGGCCCAAGCGCGGCCGAAGCCGCCAGAGAGATTCATGGTTGGCGTGAAGGCGATTCGGCCCGTCTCCCGGTCACCCGCCAGCCTTTCCAGCGCCGTGGCATTCGGCACGCGCCGGACAATCGGGCCGCCGTCCGGAGCTTCCCGCTCTTCAGCCTCCACCCCTCGCGAGAATCACCCAGGGCGAGACCGGGGTTACATCCAGTCATGCCCGTGTGCCACTCAAGGGCACAATGATAGGCTCATAAAAGTGTAGCAAGTGACGAAGGCAAAGGGTTCAGCTAAATAGTCACTCACTAAGCCACAACGGCCATGACGGAACCCAGGCCGCCGACCATACCGACCGACATTACACAGCGTCACACATAGAAGAGTTGTGGTGAGTTTCGATGACACACGGCAGTGATCACGGCGATCGCGAGGCCTGTCAGCAGGTCGACCAGGGCATGGCCCGGGTCTTCGACCTGTTCGGGAAGCGCTGGACCGGACTGATCGTCGCCGTGCTCACCCAGCAGCCGGCGTACTACGCGGACCTGCGCCGGGCCATCCCCGGCATCAGTGAACGGATGCTCTCCGACCGCCTGACCGAGCTGGCGACGGCGGGACTCGTACTGCGCGAGGTGGACGCGGGTCCGCCGCTGCGCGTGGGCTACGGCCTCACCGAGTCGGGCAAGGCCCTCGAACCCGCGCTGAAGGAGCTGCTGATCTGGTCGCGGGCGCATCTCGCGCCGAACGACCCCGAGACCGCGGCCGACATCGAGGCCTGCGGGCGGCCATGAGGAAGTGAGCCGACCAGCTCCCCTCCACCGGCCGGCCGAACGGCCGGCCATTCGCCGTTTATCTCCAATTCGCCCGCAAACAAGTGGACTTCAACGAGATCCACCTCCATCAGACAGCGCACCCCCTCACCCCTGCGCCCGGCGAGCAACCGCCGCGCGGCCCCTTGGCGCGCCCGGAACACACAAGACATCTGTTTGACCAATCGATTGTGTAGTGCCTACGATTGGTACTACGCAATGCTTTGTGTGTGGCGGCTGCCCGGACCCGGGCAGCCAAGGGGCTCATGCCGGCTGTGGCCGGTTTCGGGGGCCTCATCAGCCGACCCGCTTGGTCGACACCGCCACCCCTGGCGCATATTCACCCAGCTATTGATCGACAGAGGAACGACATGACCCGCATCGGGATCATCATCGGCAGCACGCGGCCCGGCCGGAACAGCGAGCAGGTCGCCCACTGGGTACACGCCCAGGCCGTGCAGCGCACGGATGCGACCTACGAGCTGATCGATCTGGCCAAGCACCCCCTCCCCCATCTCGACGAGCCGATGTCGGCGATGAGCGGGCGCTACCAGAACGCTCATACCAAGGAATGGGCCGAGGTCATCGGCTCCTACGACGGCTTCGTGATCGTGACGCCCGAGTACAACCACTCCACCTCCGGAGTGCTGAAGAACGCCATCGACTACCTCTACGCGGAGTGGAACAACAAGGCGGTCGGTTTCGTCTCCTACGGCGTCGCCGGGGGCGTGGCGCCGTGGAACACCTGCGGCTGGTCGCCGGTGAACTGATGCTCGCCGACGTCAAGACCAATGTCGCCCTCTCGATGTTCCACGACTTCGAGGGATTCAGCCGCCTGACGCCGTCGGAGACGCAGAACGCCTCTCTGGCCAAGATGCTCGACGAACTGGTCGCCTGGACCAACGCTCTCCAGCCGCTCCGCGAGGCGACCCTGCGAACCGTGTGACCTGCAGGGACCGCCACTCGTACGCCGGCCCGCCGAGACGGGCCGGCGTACACCCCGTAGTTGCGAGCGGTCTGCAGGAGCTGACGGGCCCGCCCCGCGCCTTGGCACCCGCCGCCGATGAGGCCGAACTTCCTCTCTCTCAGCCCTTTTCTTAAGGACACCACTTCGTGAATGTCTTCCTCTGGGTTCTGCAGATCCAGCTGGCGCTCATCATGTTCGGCGCCGGCGCCGTGAAATGGGCGCAGCCGTACGAAAAGCTCGCGAGCTCGATGAGCTGGGTCACCCACTACACCCCTCGTCAGATCAAGGGGATATCCGCGCTGGAGATGCTGGCCGCCATCGGTCTGGTGGTTCCTGGAGCCGTCGACATCGCGACCGTACTCACGCCCCTGGCGGCCACCGGTCTGGCGCTGCTCATGGTCGGTGCGGCGTTGGCCCACACGCGAGAGCACGAGAGGGCGAACGCCGCCGTCAACGTGCTCTTCCTCGCCCTCGCGGTGGTCATCGCGTGGGGGCGATTCGGTCCTTATTCATTCTGACGACCGCCATGGCGCGCTGTCGGCGGGTGAGGGGGCGTCCCCTCACCCGCCGAGGCGTTCACAGCGCTCGCAGCACCCGGATGCGGTCCGTCTTCATACGCTGGGCCACCGCGCTGTCGAAGGCGATGGTCTCGAAGGCGTGCGGCACGGACGCGTGGACGTGGAGTTCGGCAGTGACTCCGGCGGCGGTCCGCCGCGCGTAGTCGATGTCCTCGTCCCGGAAGATGTCCAGTTCGAGAGCCTCCATGTAGAGCGGAGGCATGCCTGCGGCATCCCGCATCCGCGCCGGGGCCGCGTACGGCGACACGTCGGGGCCACCGCGGGCATCACCCAGCAGAGCCTGCCATCCGGTGATGTTGTCGTCGTAGGACCAGGTGATGAGCCCGGCGAGCGCCGGGTCGGGGCTGGTGTTGCGGTCGTCGAGCATCGGATAGAGCAGGATCTGCCGGGCGATCGGCGGCCCGCTCCTGTCACGCGCCAGCAGGGCCAGGCCGGCGGCCACCCCACCACCGCCGCTGTCCCCCATGACCGCGATACGAGCCGGATCGACACCGAGTTCCGCCGCGCGCTCCGCGAGCCAGACAAGTCCCGCGTAGGCGTCCTCGACCGGCGTGGGGTGCGGATGCTCCGGAGCGAGACGGTACTCGACCGACAGGAACGGGACTCCACTCGACGACACGTAGCGGGAGACCGTTCCGTCGTACAGCGCCACACTGCTGGCGATCATGCCGCTGCCGTGGAGGAAGAGCACGGCCGAGCCGGGCTCGGCCCCTTCCTTCGCGTACCAGCGCAACAGCAGCTTCGCCCCGTCGGCGGCGGTGGTCTCGAAATCCCTGACCTTCACATCGTCAGGTATCGGCTGTGCCACATCGAGCTGGGCGTGGACCGCGTCCACGACGGCCCTGCGGGTCGCCACGTCCCCGACCGGCGCGGAGGCGATCTCCACCGGCCCGCCGAAGAATTCAGCCGGGGCTGCGAGAACCTCAGGATCCCGGGAAAATGACACGTACGCGCCTTTCTTGTGAGGCGCCGGCACCTTGTCCCACATTCGGTGCGACTGCCGACACCTGTTGATCTACGGAGAAACCAAGAGCCCGTGCGGACTTGAGGAGATCCCTACGGGACGTCCTGGGCGGAACTCCCTCACCTGCGGGAGATCGGCACTCGTCCAGCGGTGCGAAGGCGGCCCGTCCGTAAAGCCGGACCGGGGGACACCACGACGGGAGATGTCTGACAAGTCCCGAAAGTTGACCGTCCGTAGAGGACTGGACACGGTCGCATTCCCGAGCACCCGGAGGTTCCCCATGCCGGCCACCCACGAGGTCACCAACCAGGTCCCACCCGTCATCGGCCGTGACCTGTCGACCTTTCCCGCGCTGCTGGAGGGCCTGCGGCGGGAAGGCGCGGGCTGGGCCGAGCAGGAGGTCCGCGACCTCGGCCTGCGGGCCGGAGGGGAGCAGGCCCAGACCTGGAGCAGGGTCGCGAACGACCACACACCGGTGCTGCGCACCCACGACCGGTATGGCTTCCGCGTCGACGAGGTCGAGTACGACGAGGCGTACCACCAGCTCATGCGCGTCGCCCTCGGGGCGGGCCTCGGCGGCACGGCCTGGGCGTCGGACCGGCCGGGGGCCCATGTGGCCAGGGCCGCCAAGATGATGGCGTGGAGCGCGACGGACTTCGGCAACCTCTGCCCTGTCGCGATGGTGTACGCGGTCGTCCCGGCGCTGCGGACGAATCCCGAACTGTCCGCCGCCTACGAACCTCTGCTGACCACCACCTCCTACGATCCGGACCTGCGCCCCCCGGAGGCGAAGAAGGCTCTGATCGCCGGGATGTCGATGACCGAGAAACAGGGCGGCTCGGACCTGCGGGCCAACACGACCACGGCCTCGCTCCAGACGGACGGTCGGTACCGGCTCACCGGGCACAAGTGGTTCACCTCGGCGCCGATGTCCGACTTCTTCCTCACCCTGGCGCAGGCGCCGGGAGGGCTGTCCTGCTTCCTGGTGCCAAGAGTGCTGCCCGACGGCACCCGCAACGCGATCTCGCTCCAGCGGCTGAAGGACAAACTGGGGAACCGGTCCAACGCGTCGGCCGAGATCGAGTACGACGGCGCGCTCGGTCTGCTGGTGGGCGAGGAGGGCCGTGGCGTACCCACCATCATCGAGATGGTCAACGTGACCCGCCTCGACTGCTCCCTGTGGGCCGCCGCGGGCATGCGAACGGGCACCGCCCAGGCTCTGCACCACGCCACCCATCGCAAGGCGTTCGGCGACCGGCTGATTCACAAGCCGGCCATGGCCAACGTGCTCGCCGACCTGGCGCTGGAGTCGGAGGCGGCCACCACCGTCGCCCTGCGGCTCGCCGGCGCCGTCGACCGGGCCGCGCGAGAACGTCGGACGCCTGATGTGGTGGCTGTCCCGGATTGCCCGGGGCGGTGATGTTCCGGCCCCCGGCCCCGCGGACATGAGCTTGCAGTACATCGACGTCCGCGACCTCGCCACCTGGACCCTGGACGCGGTCGAACGCGGGCTCAGCGGCCCGTACAACACGGCGAGCGAATACGGCCACGCCACCATGGGCCGGCTCCTGACCACCTGCGTCGAGGCGACCGGAAACAAGGCTCGACTGCGCTGGATCGATCCGGAGGACATCGCCGCGGTCGGGGTTACGCCCGACGCCGAGCTGCCGATCTGGCTGCCACCGGGGGCGTACCACGACGCCATTTTCAGGGGGGATGTGACCAGGGCGTACGAAACGGGGCTCCGTTGCCGCCCCGTCGAGGAGACGGTGAGGGACACCTGGCACTGGATGCTGAGCCCGGAGGGGCAGCGGACGCCCTTCCCGAACTACCGGCCCATCGGGCTGGATCCGGCGAAGGAGGAGCGGCTTCTGCGGCGGTGACGGGCGGGGGCGCGCGCGCCCGCGTGTCGGCCTGGCCCGCAGCGCCCGCGGAAACGGTCGCGAAGCCATCGCCACCGCCGTCGCCCTCGCCCTCGCCATCGGCATCGCCGACCATGGCGAACGGGCCTGCCACTCCCGGTCGATGTCGCCGCCCCGACCGGCCGGCACCGTGGACGGCCGGTACCGCCGCGATCGGGGCGGGTGTGCATCTGCGGGGCGCCGTCATCGAGTTGGGCCGGGCCCAGTTCTCGATGAGAGGCGTCCTGGCCGACGCCGCCTAGCGTCGGCTGTCGGCCTGACGGCCCGGCCTCACTTCAGGTGCCGGGCGAAGAACCGAGCCCCGGTGTCGAGCTCGAACCGCGGGACGCCGGTGTGCCCGCCGAGATTGGCGTGCAGGGTCTTCTCCTTGGAACCGAAGGCGTCGAACAGGTCCAGGGCCGCCTGCCGGTCGTTCCCTTCGTCGTCCCACTGCAGCAGGACGTGCAGGGGAATGGTGACCTGGCGGGCCTCCTCGAACATGGCGGCGGGCACGAGACTCCCGGCGAAGAACCCGGCTGCCGAGATGCGCGGCTCGACCACCGCGAGCCGGATGCCGATGGAGATCACTCCCCCCTCGTACCCGACCGGGCCGCCGATCCCGGGCAGCGAAAGGAGGGCGTCCAGGGTGGCCTGCCATTCCGGGACCGCCTCTTCGACCAGCGGCAGGACGAGGGCGTCGACGATCTCGTGGCCCACCGGCTCGCCGGCCCGCATCGCCCGGCGCAGGTCGGCGCGGGCCTGCTCGGCGGCGGCCCAACGGGGCCGGTCACCGCTCCCGGGGAGCTCGATGGTAGCCGCGGCGAAGCCGTACTCCGCCGCGTAGTACCGGGCCCGCCCCGCCAGCCGCGGGTACATCTTGCGCAGTCCGAGGGGAGGGTGGCCGATCAGGATCAGCGGCGCCGGTGCGGATACGGATGCGGATACGGGTGTCCACAGGATGCCGGGGATCTCGCCGAGGGTGAATTCGCGTTCGAGGACGCCGTCGCCGAGGGGCAGTTCGGAAGTGAATAGCATGGTCGTGCCTTTCGGGAGTGCTCTGAAACGGCGCTCCCGGACGACCTATCGCCCGACCGTGACCCCGGAGGGAAGCACCCATGTCGATACTGTGTTCACGGGTACCACCTCCTCGTTCTCTCGCACGGCCTCCGGAAAAGTAGCAGCGGTCTCCGTGGTCCGCCAACGGGTTTTTCGGGTCTCGCTCCACCTCCGCGGCGCTGTGGACATCACCCCTGATCCGCCGTGGGCGCCGGCCGAGTGGCGCTCCCGGTCAACTCGAAGTGCCAGATGATCTCCACGGGTACTCCAGCATTGGCCGCTGCCGCGGCCTCGGGCACCAGGTCGGCCAGGCTCCACGGCCAGACCTCCCACGGACCCACCCCGGGCACCCGTGGCGGATCTCGCACCTCGGACGGCTCCGGGAGCGGGATGAGTGGTTCCTCGCACCGTCGTACCTGGAACCCGGCCGGAAGCGCGGCACGCAGATAGTCCCCAACCGGATGACGGTAGGTCTCAAGGCGCCCCGGCGTCCCGTCGGGCAGGCGCACCGATGGAACCGAGCCCCGCGCCACCCGCTCGTGGTGAATGTCGGAGATCACCAGATTCCCGCCGGGCCGCAGCACCCTGGCGAACTCCGCCATCACCGGCCGCAGATCGGGAACGTGTGTCAGTGCCAGACAGCAGACGACGAGGTCCACGTCGTCGTCTGCCACGGGCAGCCGGGACAGTTCGCCGAGACGGAATTCGCCGCCGGGCACGCGAACGCGTGCCCGGTCGAGCATCTCCGGTGAGCTGTCGACCCCCAGTACCTGGTGGCCACGCTCTGACAGCACAGCCGCGATACGTCCGGTGCCGCACGCGGCGTCCAACGAGGTGCCCGTCGGCAGACCGTCGAGCATCTCCTCGATCACCGGCTCGTCAAAGGCGAAAGCCGTGTTGGGGCCGTCATACGTCCGCGACCACATCTGATATCCGTCGACCGTGCCGATCCGGGCGACCTCGACCGCCGCGTCCACCAGCGACTCGTCGTCGAGCAGGGCCCGGACCTCGGCGACGCGAGCCTCGACGAAGGCCCGGTCGTACTCACCGGTGAACGACCGCAGCAGCGCGAGGCCTTCAAGACCCAGGACGTAGGCCAGTGGATTCTCGTAAATCACGTCACGCGACGTTAACGACCCTCACGCGACAACGCCATTGAGTTACGGACGGCGAGGAAGCCGTAGATACCGGTCCGGAAGCGGACGTCGCACAACTGGCTCAGGCAGTTGCCAGGTAGGCGGTGAGGCCGTCGAGGAGCATGTTGCTGCCGAATTCGGACTGGTCGCGCTCCTCGGCGCT
>NZ_BMMV01000007.1:0-165488 GCF_014646115.1 Streptomyces camponoticapitis
GACAGTTCATGGCGACGTATCACGACACCATGATCCACCAGCGGTGATCATTTGAAGACACTGCCTAGAGTCCCCGTCCTGACCGCCGAGACGAACGCGGACCAGCCGGCGGCCGGGAAGACGAGCGCGGGGCCCTGCGGGCGCTTGGAGTCCCGGACGGGGACGACGGGGTGGCCGTCGGCGACCTCCAGGCACTCGCCGTTGCCGCCGCCGCTGTAGCTCGACTTGCGCCACCCCGTGAAGCGCTCACTGCTGATCATGTTCGTGTTCCTCCGCTGCGGCCCGGACCAGGGCCAGTGATTCTCCCTGCGACAACGCGTCGCCCAACGCCAGATCGTAGGCCGTTCGACAGTTGGTCACCAGGGCTGGATCGTCCATCAAGTTCCCGGTGTACATACCCTCTACATACGCGACCGGTGCAGCGTCGTTGAAGCTCATCAAGGTGAGCAAACTTTCCATCAGGGAGTGCTCCCCGACCCCGAACGGCAGCACGTGCAGCCGCAGACGTCCCGTCTCGGCCATGCTCGCGATCTTCCTCAGCTGCGTGGCCATGGCGAGCACTCCTCCAACTCGGCGTCGGAGCACGGCTTCGTCCAGCAGCGTCCACAGTACGGGGCCTGACGTGCCCTCAAGGATCTGCGCCCGGTCCATACGGTTGACGACGCGCCGGTCAACGTCGTCCGTCCGGTAGTTCGGGTTGTACGAGCGGAACAACGCCCTTGCATACGCCTCGGTCTGGAGCAGGCCAGGCACGAGCGTGAGCCCGTACTGGCGGATCTCGGTCGCCTGCTTCTCCAACTCCGCCGCGGCGGCGAAGTGATCGGCGAACTTCGAGTCCAGGTCCTCCAGCCACCGCGCGAAGAATCCGTCCGTCCCCAGCGCCTTGTCCAACCGCTTCGCGTCCGCAGGGCTCGGCAGCCGCCTACCCGCCTCGTAGTGGCTGATCAGGGTCGGGGAGCACATCATCTCCCGAGCTACAGCCTCCTGCGTCATGCCCGCCGCGATACGTCGCAGTTTCAGCTCCTCCCCGTACTTCTCCCGGGGACCGCGCGGCACCCGCCCCTCCAGCATGCGTTCAACTCCCGCCCTTGAACTGTGCGTTGTCAAGATCGAACCCCTTCCACGGTAGCGCCCATCACCCCACTCTGTAAGTGAAATGTCACAGAGAGCGACTTGGAGGTGACTTCCCCATGCTGATGAACCCCGATCAAGGGGATTCGGTGGTGCTGCGCTGGAGCCGGCATCCTCGCTGCGTCGGACTCGCCCGGTGGGAGCTGCGGAAGGCCCTCGCCAGGTGGGGGCTCGCTCCGCTCGAAGAGTCCGCCGTGCTCGTACTGTCCGAGCTGCTGACCAACGCCGCGCGGCACGCTTGCGTTTCCCCGGGGCGGGAGATCGAGACCTGGTACCTGCGGCTGTCCGACACGCTCCGTATCGAGGTCCACGACGCCTCGTCCGACTGGCCCGAGGTCCGCGAGCCGGACCTGGAGGCGCCCGGCGGCAGAGGACTCACGCTCGTCGCCGCGCTCGCGGACAGTTGGGGGGTCAAGGACCGCAACGGGCCCGGCAAATCGGTCTGGGCGGAGCTGTCACTTCACCAATGACCCGCCACCGGGTCAACGAGAGGATCCGGCCACGCACCCTGGAGGTACTCGACGACCCGCGTGTCATCCACCCCACGCAGAGGACCAGGCCCGGATACGTATCCGAGCGCGCCCCTGCGCGCCTACGCGCCGCTCAGCGACAGCTTCGCCGCGAAGCCCAGGAACAGCGCGCCGATCGCCGAGGTGGCCGCGGCCGAGAGGCGCTTGCGGCGGCGGAAGGCGGTGGACAGAGCGGTGCCGCCGAAGATCAGCGCCGTCAGGTACAGCAGGCTGACCACCTGCGCTATCACGCCGAGCACCAGGAACGACAGCGCCGGATAGGCGTACGCCGGGTCGACGAACTGCACGAAGAAGGAGACGAAGAAAAGTATCGCCTTCGGGTTGAAGAGACAGATCACGAAGGCGCGCCGGAACGGCCGCTCGTCGTCGCTCGAAACCCCGGGGGCCTCACCCACCGGCTCGTCCCTGACGCCGTCGTGCCGCGTCCGCCACATCGACCAGGCCGTCCGCATCATGCCGACGGCCAGATAGACGAGATAGCCGGCGCCCGTGTACTTCACGACGGAGAAGGCCAGTTCGTTGGCCTGGAGCAGCGAGGCGACGCCCGCCGCCGACAGGACCATCAGCACGGTGTCTCCGCAGAAGACCCCGGCCGCGCCTTTGTAGCCCTCGCGCACGCCCCGTCGGGCGGCCAGCGACAGCACATAGATCGAGTTCGGTCCCGGCAGCAGAATGATCATGACGACGCCGACGACATAGGTCGGCAGATCCGTGGCACCCAGCATGCGGCGGAGTATGGCATGTGCCCCGGAGCCGCAACGAGGGAGTTTCGTCCCCCGGGCGGGCCACCCGTCGGCACCCCGACTTGATAGGCAAGTGCAGGCTTGCCTATGCTGTGGACGTGGCCGACGACCTCTTCAAAGCCTTGGCCGACCCGACCCGCCGCACCATCCTCGACGAGCTCACGGAGAAGTCCGGACAGACCCTGTTCGAGATCTGCTCACGGCTGAGCATGAAGCACCACCTGGGCATCTCGCGCCAGGCGGTCTCCCAGCACCTCGCCGTGCTGGAATCCGCCGGGCTCGTCGAGACCAGGCGGGAAGGCCGCTACAAGTTCCACGACCTGAACACCGCCCCGCTGCGGCAGATCGCCGAGCGATGGCCCGTGCCCCGCACATCCCCCCGACCATCCGCACCGGAGGAGAGCACCCCATGAGAATCCATCTGACCAGCGTCTTCGTCGACGACCAGGCCAAAGCCCTGAGCTTCTACACCGAGATCCTCGGATTCGTGAAGAAGCACGACGTCCCGCTGGGCGAGAAGGACCGGTGGCTGACCGTCGTCTCACCCGACGAGCCCGGCGGCACCGAACTCCTCCTGGAGCCCGCCGGCCACCCGGCCGTCGAGCCGTACCGCTCCACGCTCATCACGGACGGCATCCCGCTCGCCCAGTTCGCCGTCGACGACGTGACGGCGGAGTACGAGCGTCTGAGCGGCCTCGGCGTGCGCTTCACCCAGGAGCCCCTGGAGATGGGCCCCGTCACCACCGCCGTCTTCGACGACACCTGCGGCAACCTGATCCAGATCGCGTCGGCGCCCCGGTAACACCCAAGGCTGATCCGTGGGAGGCGGTCAGAACGTCTCCGTCGGCACATACGCGCCCCACACCTCCCGCAGCGCGTCGCACACCTCCCCCACCGTGGCCCGCGCCTTGAGCGCCCGCTTCATCGGGTGGAGCACATTGCTCGTACCCTCCGCCGCCCGCCGCAGCCCGGCGAGCGCCGCGTCCACCTCACCCCGGTCACGCTCCGCGCGCAACGTGGCCAGCCGGGCCGCCTGCTGGGCCTCGATCGCCGGGTCGACACGCAGCGGCTCGTACGGGTCCTCCTCGGCCAGCCGGTAGCGGTTGACGCCGACCACGACGCGCTCCCCGCTGTCCTGCTCGCGCGCGACCGCGTACGCGCTCCGCTCGATCTCGCCCTTCTGGAAGCCGCGTTCGATGGCCTCGACCGCGCCGCCGAGCTCCTCGACGCGGGCCATCAGCGCCAGCGTCACCTCCTCCAGATCGTCCGTCATCCTCTCGACGGCGTACGAACCGGCGAACGGGTCCACGGTCGCGGTGACATCCGTCTCGTACGCGAGCACCTGCTGCGTACGCAGCGCGAGCCGCGCCGACGTGTCCGTGGGGAGCGCCATCGCCTCGTCGAAGGAGTTCGTGTGCAGGGACTGCGTACCGCCGAGGACGGCGGCCAGCCCCTGCACCGCCACCCGTACGAGATTCACCTCGGGCTGCTGCGCGGTGAGCTGCACACCCGCCGTCTGGGTGTGGAAGCGGAGCATCAGGGACTTCGGATTCCGCGCACCGAATTCCTCGCGCATCACCCGCGCCCAAATACGGCGCGCGGCACGGAATTTGGCCACTTCTTCGAGTATCGTCGTACGGGCGACGAAGAAGAACGAGAGCCGGGGCGCGAAGTCGTCCACGTCCATTCCGGCGGCGACGGCCGTACGGACGTATTCGATACCGTCCGCCAGCGTGAACGCGATCTCCTGCGCGGGCGTCGCCCCCGCCTCGGCCATGTGATAGCCGGAGATCGAGATCGTGTTCCAGCGGGGAATCTCTGTCCGGCAGTACTGGAAAATGTCCGCGATCAGCCGCAGTGAGGGTTTCGGCGGGAAGATGTAAGTGCCACGAGCGATGTACTCCTTGAGTACGTCGTTCTGCACGGTGCCGGTGAGCGAGGCGGCCGGTACGCCCTGTTCCTCGGCGACCAGTTGGTAAAGGAGGAGCAGAAGCGCGGCCGGCGCGTTGATCGTCATCGACGTGGAGACCTGGTCCAGCGGAATCCCGTCGAAGAGGATCCGCATGTCGTCGATGGAGTCGATCGCGACCCCGACCTTGCCGACCTCGCCGCTCGCGATCGGCGCGTCGCTGTCGTGGCCCATCTGGGTCGGCAGGTCGAAGGCGACGGAGAGCCCGGTCGTGCCGTGTTCGATCAGCTGCCGGTAGCGGGCGTTGGACTCGACGGCGGTGCCGAAGCCCGCGTACTGGCGCATGGTCCACGGGCGGCCGGTGTACATCGACGGGTAGACACCCCTGGTGTACGGGTACGAGCCCGGCTCGCCGAGCCGCTCGGCCGGATCCCACCCGGCCCGCGCGCCGGGGCCGTAGACCGGCTCGATCGGCACCCCGCTCTCCGTTCGCCGGGCCGCTCCCCTCTCGCCGGGCTCGGGTGCCATCCGCTCCGCCTCCATCGCTCGCTCGCGCTCGGGGGTACCGGCCCCGCGCTCGGGGTGCCGTCCCCTTACATCTTGCGGGCGCCCGCCTCCCGCAGCCGTGCACGCGAGCGCATCACGGCGCGTGTCACCAGCGGCGGCAGCAGGTCGATGACGAAGCGGCGCACCCGCGCGCGCGGCGACCGCCGGGCGGGCCCGGGGGCGGGTTCGGGCGCCGGAGGCTCTTCGTAGTACCTGGAGCGGGGGAACGGCGGCGCCTCCATGCCGCGTGCCTTCAGCCGTACGAGTTGGTGCCCGGCGGCCTCCTCGACGCTCACGTCGCAGTCGGTACGGCTGTCGGCCAGGGCGATCATGGCCTTCCGCAGCGGCTCGGGGTCGCCCCAGGTGGCGTACAGCTTCTGTGTGGTCAGACAGACCGGGCGCAGACCGCCGTCGAGCACCGCCTCCCAGGTGGCGAGGGCGACGCCCGGCGTGTGCTCGGAGCGGAAGTCGTCGAGGACGACGATGCCGCCGGGCAGCAGGATGTCGCGGGCGGCGACGATGTCGCCGCGGACGTGCTCGTACAGGTGCGAGGCGTCGATGTGGACGAATCGGCACGACCGCGGCTCGACCTCACCGGGGACGATCGAGCTCGGTCCGTGGAGCACGCGCGGGAGCGTGTCGTGGAAGGAGAGGTAGTTCCGTTCGAATGCCTCGCGCGTGAGCGTCCGGTAGGACCGCGACGTCTCCGCGTTGTTCGCGGCGTCCGGGGCGTCGGACTCGAAGAGATCACAGACGGTGAAGCGGTCGCCGTCGCGCAGATGGTGCCCGAGGAAGATCGCGCTCTTGCCCATGAAGACACCGAGTTCCAGCAGATCACCGGGCTCTCCGCGTTCCTCCTGCCGGTCGAGCAGTGTGCCGAAAATCAGCCGGTCGAGATTGGGGAACCAGCCGCGCACGTCGGCGAGTTCGCCTGGGCGCGGCTTGTCGTCGTGAACTGTCGTCATGGCGATATGAACCTTCGGGTGGTCGGGACGCGCTTCTCGTGGGCTCCGGTCTGGGATTTCCGGTTTCGCATGGTTGCGCGCCACGGCGTCGATCAGGAAGGCTCACGGTCGAGGCATGCTTTTCTTTCGCGGATCGGCAATGTGAAATTCATCTACAGGTAAGTTTTCCGCGACGACGGGACCGTCCGGGCAACCGGAACGGGTCCTGAGTTGTCTCATGAGATACATGCCGGCTCAGCCGGCCCGGAGATAATCGCCATCGGACAGCTCAGTGGCAGACAGGGGGACGAACGTGCCCAGAACATCCACGCGGCCCGGAACGCTGACGCGGACAGAACCGCGGCGACCGCGCACGGCCACGCTCCGCGCCGTGCTCGCCACCGGTGCTGTGCTCGCTGTCACCGTCGGCTGCTCGGCGCAGGTGGTGACCGATCCGGCCGGTGGCGCCGACGACAAGGCGGGCACCGGCAGCGGCGTCCGGATCGAGCCGGCGGGACCGGCGTCGAGCAGCCCCTCGGCGAAGCCCGCCGCGGCGTCGAAGCCGCCGGTCACACCCTCCGCGCAGCCGTCGAAGAGCGCGACCCGGAAACCGGCGCCGCCGAAGCCCGAGCCCAAGACGGTGATGGCGAGCGGCTCCGAGGGCGACCAGGTACGTGAACTCCAGGCCAGGCTCCGGCAGATCGCCCACTTCAACCGCGCGCCCACCGGCTACTACGGCTCGGTCACCGCCGATGCCGTGACGTCGTTCCAGGCCAAGCGCGGCCTGCCGCTCACCGGCACGACCGACACGGTCACCTGGGAGCGGCTGCTGGGGATGACGAAGAAGCCGACCGCCGCCGAGCTGCGTCCGCCGGCGGTGGAGAAGCCCGCGCCCAAGCCGGACCCGCGGTGCATGACGGGCCGGGTGATGTGCATCAGCAAGACGAGCCGGTCGCTGTCCTGGATGATCGACGGCAAGGTGATGTCGACGATGGACGTCCGGTTCGGCTCGCAGTACACGCCGACCCGCGAGGGCACGTTCAAGGTCGGCTGGAAGTCCCGGCACCACGTCTCGACGCTGTACGACACCCCGATGCCGTACGCGATGTTCTTCAGCGGCGGCCAGGCGGTGCACTACTCGGCGGACTTCGCGGCCAGGGGCTACAGCGGGGCCTCGCACGGATGCGTCAACGTACGGGACGAGAAGAAGCTCTCGTCGCTCTTCGACCAGGTGCGGACCGGCGACAAGGTCGTCGTCCACTGGTGACGGTGCCGGTGACGGGCCGGCCGCGGTGTGCGGCCCGGAGTGGTGGGAGTTGAGAGGCGCGGGCGGGACCGGGGGAACGTATCCCGCCCGCGCCAATTGTGCGTCGAGCCGAAGGTACGGGGGGAACCCCGGCTCAGACGCGGCCGATGACCAGTCGGCTCACTCTTTACTGCGTCACTGCGTGGAAAAACGTCACACCCGCGTCCCGGACGCCGATCCTGGCCGAAAATCGAGGGAAGCGCGGGTGGTTCGGGCGGATGCGGGCGCGATGACCGGAATGGGTTTCGGGAGCGGATGACGGGAACCGGCCATGTGAGTGGGTGCCCCGCACAGGGCTACGGGGCCGCTTGGTCCGTACCGGGACCGGAGCCCGCGTCGGAGCCCGTACCGATGTCCGCGCCGGAGTCCGTACCGGCGTCCGGTGTCACCGGGAGCAGGGGCGGCAGGTTCGCCCCCTCGGGGTCCGGGTCCATCCCGATGGTCTCGCCGTAGTCGCCGCCGGGCCAGCCGGTCGAGGGCTCTCCGGAACCGCCGCCGGTGCCACCGCCGTCGGTGCCACCGTCGCCGCCGCCACCGTCCGTGCCGCCGTCGCTGCCGCCGCCGTCGTCGGGGCCGCCGTTCTGCGGCCCGTCGCCACCGCCGCTGCCGCCGTCGCCGCCACCGGTACTGCCGCCGTCGTCGCCGTGGCCGTGACCGGGAGCACCCTCGTAATGGCCGTCGCCGCCCGAGCCGCCGCTCAGCAGTTCGTCACAGAACCGGGTGACACCTGCGGGCCCTTTGGCCACGTCCTCCAGCAGCTTCTTCTTTCCCCCGGCGATCGTGCCGTCGCGGTACTCGTGGCAGGCCTGGACGAGCCTGGCGTACCACTTCTCGCCGTTTCCGCCCTTCCAGCCGTTACCGGAAGCCTGCCCCTTGTCGCCCTTGCCCTTGTCGCCCTTCGGGCCGCCGTCCCCGGCCGTACCGGCCGTCGGGTGCGTGCCCGTGGCGCCGGGCACGACAGAGCCCGCGCCGTCGCCGCCCGACGGCTCGCCCGGAGGGGGCGGCCGGCTGACGCCGGTGCTCGGCGAGTCGGACACCAGGGGTTCGGGAGTCACCGCGCCCGAGACGGAGTTCGCCGGCCGGGGCGAACTCTCACCGGCGGACGGCGCGTACAGATAACCGGCTCCGGCGGCCACCCCGCTCAGCGCGCATCCGGCCATGGCCGCGGCCAGCCCCAGCCGGATCGGGCGTCCGAAGCTCGGCAGACGTACCCGACGGCGCTGTTCGGGGACAAGGCGTACGGTTCCGATCCCGTCGGTGTCGGCGGTGGAGCCGGCGGTGTCCGTGACCCGGTTCCGCGAAACGGCCCGTCCCGCCCCGCCTGTCCCGACGGCCTGCCGGAACGCGGCCAGCGCGGCGGCCTCGCCGGGCAGTTCGCCCGAGGCCGCGGCAGCGCCGGCGCCCGTGTCCCGGCCCTCACTGTCGCCCCCGCCGTCGCCCTCGTTCGGGCTCGGGCTGGCTACGCGCGCGGCTTCCGCCAAAACCCTGGCGAGCCGGTCGGCCTGCGCCTGGGCGTGTTCGTCGGCGGTCTCGACCGGCCTTCCGCGCAGCAGAAGCTCCGCGACGCCGTGGTTGAGCCACGTCTCACGCTCGTGCGCCATCACATGTCCTTCTGCGTCCCCGGCGGCGAATGCGTCACACCAGCGGGTTCGGGAGCGACCTGGTGACGGCCGCGCTGCGGCGGTACGGATCCGAGCTCCAGGCCGTTGACCGCGCCACCGTGCGGGGTGGCACCGTGCGGGATGCGCCCGGCGGGGTCCGCCGAGGTGGAACGGTCGGATCCGTCGGGGCCCTCCAGCGGTTCCGGGTCGTCGGCGCCGAGCAGTTCGGCCAGCCGCTTGAGCCCGCGGTGCGCCGCCGTCCGTACGGCGCCGGGCCGCTTGCCGAGCGTCCGGGCCGCGCTCTTCGCGTCGAGCCCGACCACGACGCGCAGGACGACGGCCTCCGCCTGGTCCTGCGGCAGTTGCGCGATCAGTGCCATGGTCGTGTCGGTGGACAGGGCCTCCATCGCCTCGTCGGCGGTGTCCGAATCGGCGGGCTTGCCGGCGAGCTCGGTCTCGTCGCTGCCGGCCGCCGGGCGCCTGCCGCGCATCCGTATGTGGTCGAGGGCGCGGTTACGGGCGATGCGCGCGGTCCAGCCGCGGAAGCGGTCGGCGTCGCCGCTGAAGCGTTCGAGGTCGCGGGCTATCTGGAGCCAGGCCTCAGAAGCCACGTCCTCGGCATCAGGCTCGCCGACGAGCGTTCGTATATAGGCCAACAACCGCGGGTGCACTGCGCGGTACACAGTCCGGAACGCAGTCTCGTCCCCGTCCTGTGCCGCGAGCACCGCGGCGGTGAGCTCCGCGTCGTCCCCCAGCACTCCACACAACCTGTCTTGAATCGCGGCTGGTCACTGCCGCGCGCCCCCACGCGCTCCTGCACGCTACGGCCTCTCGGATGCCCAAGTCCATAATTTGTACAACTCGCAACAACTACCTGACCGACGCCGGTGTGACAGAAAACGCTCTCCTGACGCTGACATGAGTACGGGGCCGCAGAGCGTCCCCGCCGGAAGACGACCGGGGCCTCTCCTGTGGGGGGTGGCGGCCCCGGTCGTCCTCTCCACCCCCCGCGCGCACAGCCGTGACCCGCACGTCCGCCGATTTCCCGCGGACGTGGAGCGGCCCCCTGGCGCCGCCGACATCCGCGGACGCGCTGACCGTACGAGCCCCCGGGTCAGCCCTGGGCCCTGGTCCGGCGCGAGACGACGGCGCGCAGCACCCGCCGGCCCTCGATCGAAAGGTCGAGCGCCTGGCGCAAGCCCGCCGCGCCGGCTGTCTCGGACAGGATCTCCAGGATCTGGATCTGCCGGCGCAGTTCACCGGAGACCAGCGGCCCGGCGGTGAACGGTCCGATGCCGGGCTTCCCTTCGCCGCCGTCGGCCACTCCCGTACGGCAGCGCTCGACCCAGTCGCTGTAGGCGCCGGCCGCGACGGTGCCAGCCGCGCCGATGGCCCGGTCCCCCACCACGTCGAACTGCTGGTGGATCTCCAGCGCCACCACCGAGCAACTGTCGGACCAGGCGCGCAGCGGTTCGGCCGACCACTCGGAAGGCGCGGCGGCGAGCATCTTCCGTACGAGGACGGCCGTTTCGTCGCTGATGACGGCCGCCTCCATGGTCTCCCTGGCCGCCGCGAGGCGCGGGGCCCAGGTTTCGGCGCCGTCGGCGATGCCCGACCAGAGCGGGCGCAGTACCTCGCCCTCGTCGGCGAGCAGCGGCAGGCAGCGGTCGAGGCAGGCGACGCCACTCGCGGCGAGCCCTCGCTCATCCGCCTGAACGATCAGTTCCACCAGGCTCATTCACGTCTCCCGTCGCGGGCAGAATACTGCTCATTAAAGCGCCCGGCGGCTGAAAAACGTCACTGATGGCTCAGAAAAACCGGTTCGGTTCGCGAGGAAGACACACCCAACGACCGCTACGTCCTCAATCGCCGGACGGGTGCAATCAAGCCCGTCCGGCGACTGAGGACAGAACGCAGCAAGCCCGTCCGGCGACTGAGGACAGAACGCAGCAAGCCCGTCCGGCGACTGAGGACAGAACTCCGGTTCTACTCCGTCACTTCGTTCGCCAGCGATCTGAACTGCGGCCAGGTGAGCCCCGGTTTGACCGGGTTCCACACCTTCTGCGACAGCGCCGCCAGCGGCAGCCGGATGCCGTCCGCCACCTGGTCCTGCGTCTGGGCGGTCGCGATGTCGCCCCACACCGCGAACCGGGCGCCGAGGATCTGCTTCGAGTACTTCTCCGGCACCGGTGTCGTGCCGCGCAGCACGAGCGGGGTCCACTGCTCGTAGATCCGCTGACCCGTCGGGTACACGAAGTCGTTCGGCTGGCCGAGCACGTAGTAGAGGAACTCGTCGTTGAGGTTCACCACCGGCCGGCCCTCGCGCAGATAGTCCAGCGGCGGTCGCGCACCGATCTCCTTGCCGGTCCAGTAGTCGACCTGGAGGTTCTGGTCGGCCTTGACGACACCGCCGGCGAAGAAGCCGTCGTTCCAGGCCTGAACGTCCTTCTTCTTCGCCCGCACGACGGCCGCGCGGTCGTTCATCCAACCGGTCGCCAGGTCCTGGACCTTGGCGTCGGCGCCGTACTTCTTCCGTGCGGCGGCGGCCAGTTGGGGGAAGGACGCCTCGGGGTTCCGGACCACGAGCGCCTGGTACTCGTCCGCGCCGATGTGCCAGAACGGCCCGGGGAACAACGTGTCGTACTCACGCAGCAGTTCGTCCACGATCTTCGCGGACGCGGGCTTCGAGATGTCGATGGCACCGCGGGTGGGCTGCCCGTTCACGTTCCGGAGCTGGAGCTCGGGGTGGGGTGCCATCACGGCGCCCAGATGCCCCGGCGAGTCGATCTCCGGGATGATGTTGATGTGCAGCCGGCCGGCGAGGGCGATGATCCTGCGGACCTGGGCCTTGGTCAGATGCTGCTCCGAGACGATCTCGGGGTGGGTGTCCGACGCGATACGGAAGCCCTGGTCGTCGGAGAAGTGCAGGCCCAGCTGGTTGAGTTTGAGGTCGGCCATCTCGCGCAGCCGGTCCTCGATCCAGCCGGGTGTGTAGTACTTGCGCGCGATGTCCAGGTTGAGTCCCCGCTGCGGGCGGTCGGGGCGGTCCCGTACGACGCCCTCCGGTATCCCCCCGTCGGCGCGTACCGACTGCTTGAGCGTGCGCGTCCCGTAGAAGACCCCGGCCTCGTCCGGCCCGGCGATCCGGACGCGTCCGTCGCGTGCGGTGAGGGTGTACGACTCGGGGCCCGCCTGCTTGCCCGATTGCAGGGCCAGCTCGACATCACCGGCCTTGGCCGCGACCGCGCCCCGGTAGTCGATCTTCAGCTCCGAGGCCAGGAGCTTCCCCTCGTCGGCCAGCTTCGCGCTGTTCTTCGCGATGACGACGCCGCTGCCGCCGCCGGGCCGCCAGCCGGGCCCGCGGGCAGCCTCGTGCTGCCGTACGGAGGGCACGGTGCGCGGGGCTTTGGAGAGCGCGAAGGTGCTTGAGGGGTCCGGTGCGGCCGGACGGGTGTCGGACCGTGCCGACGACGCCTCGCTGGTGGCGGCCGGCGCCGTGGCGGCGGTGCCCGCCGACGCGCCGTGACCGGGCCGGGTGGTGTCGGGCCAGGCCACCACCGTGAGAGTGACGGCGGCCGCCACGACAGCGGCGCCGCCCACCAGAGCCCCCGGGGAGTTCCACCTCATCCGTGACCATCCCTAATAGAAGAAAAAGGAAGGAAGTAGGGCGAACGTCCCATGTCCGCGCCCGTCGCGCGAGCCGGAGACGTCACGTCCGGGTGAAATTCGCGCATCTGTCGGGCGCCCGCCACCGGCCATGGATAGCGTGACGAAACATCCGTCTCGTCCTTATCGGCCCTCACTCCCGCCCCTACTCCTATCACCTCCCGTCACCCGTTCGGCCTGCGGTCCCGCGCCGCCCGAGCTGTGACGCAGCGTCCGAGGAGCCCACGCTGTCCAGCGATTCCCACGCCGGTCTGGCGCGCTTCAACGCCGCCCCGGCAGACACCGTCGAGCACGCGCTGCTTGCCTGCTGCGGAAACCGCCGCTGGGCCCGCCGGCTCGCCGACCACCGCCCGTACCCGACCGTCGACGCGCTCCTCGCCGCCACCGACGAGGCGAGTTACGACCTGTCCCTGGCCGACCTCGCCGGAGCACTCGCCCACGAGACGCCGGCGGAACCGCACCACGGGGTGCCACTCGCCGCCCGGACGGCGCTGCGGGCGGCGCATGCCGCGTACGAGAGCAGTTTCGGCCACGCGTTCGTCATCAGCCTCGACCACCACCGGCCCGAGGAACGCCTGAACCACGTGCTGACCCGGATCCGCGAGCGGCTGGCCCACGACCCCGACGAGGAGCGCGCCGTCGCCGCCGAGGAACTGCGCCGGCTCGCGCACTCCAGGGTCGCGCGCCTGGTGGGCCGGTCCGGGAGCCACCCCGAGGGGCGCGCGGCGGGCCGCCAACCGGAACCGCCCGCTCCCCGCGTTTCGCAGGAATCGAACGACTACGGCCGTCCGGATAGCCCGTCCGTGGCTGTTTGACTGCCTGTTTGATCACACGAGCGGGCCCCCGGGCAATCGAGCCGACAAAGCGTCGCTACGATGGCCAGGGCCGGTGGACCGTACCCGGCCGGGCGCGACCGACACCACTGTGCTTCATCGAGTAGAAGATGGCGGCCGGCCCCGATCCCCGCTCCCGGAGGGCTTTTCCGTGCCGGCTGGAACGCTGTACCGCGGCCGGGAAGGAATGTGGTCATGGGTGGCTCATCGAGTCACCGGCGTCGCCATCTTCTTCTTCCTGTTCGTCCATGTACTGGACACCGCACTCGTCCGCGTCTCCCCCGAGGCCTACGACGATGTCGTAGCGACCTACAAGACGCCCATCGTCGGCGTGTTGGAGTACGGCCTCGTGGCCGCCGTCCTCTTCCACGCGCTCAACGGCCTGCGCGTGATCGCCGTGGACTTCTGGTCCAAGGGCGCGCGCTACCAGAAGCAGATGCTCTGGAGCGTCGTGGGAGTCTGGCTCGTCCTCATGCTGGGCGCCATCTACCCCGTGCTCGGTCATGCCGCACGCGAACTCTGGGGGAGCTGACCGATGTCCGCAGACACCACCGCGACCGGCTCCACGGCCGCGATCAGTCCCGTCGAGAGCGTGAGCGTCTTCGACGTCGACCACCCGGCTCCGCTCATCGAGCCGCCGCGCAAGCGCACCGCGAAGACACCGAAGGCCACACGCGGCAACTTCGAGATGGCCGCCTGGCTGTTCATGCGCCTGTCCGGCGTCGTCCTCGTCGTCCTGGTCATCGGCCATCTGCTCATCCAGCTGGTGCTGGACGGCGGCGTCGCCAGGATCGGGTTCGCCTTCGTGGCCGGCCGCTGGGCGTCCCCGTGGTGGCAGACCTGGGATCTGCTGATGCTGTGGCTGGCGATGCTGCACGGCGGCAACGGCATGCGCACGATCATCAACGACTACGCGGAGCGTGCCAACACCCGCCTGTGGCTCAAGGGTCTGCTGTACACCGCCACGGTGTTCACCATCCTTCTGGGCACGCTGGTGATTTTCACCTTCGACCCGAACATCCGCTAAGGCCCGGGGCTGACGAGAGCAATGAAGATCCACAAGTACGACACCGTCATCGTCGGCGCCGGCGGCGCCGGCATGCGCGCGGCCATCGAGTCGACCAAGCGCAGCCGTACCGCCGTGCTGACGAAGCTGTATCCCACCAGGTCCCACACGGGCGCCGCGCAGGGCGGCATGGCCGCCGCGCTCGCCAACGTGGAGGAGGACAACTGGGAGTGGCACACCTTCGACACGATCAAGGGCGGCGACTACCTGGTCGACCAGGACGCCGCCGAGATCCTTGCGAAGGAGGCCATCGACGCGGTTCTGGACCTGGAGAAGATGGGTCTGCCGTTCAACAGGACGCCGGACGGCACCATCGACCAGCGCCGCTTCGGCGGCCACTCCCGTAACCACGGCGAGGCCCCGGTCCGCAGGTCCTGCTACGCGGCGGACCGCACCGGCCACATGATCCTCCAGACGCTCTACCAGAACTGCGTCAAGGAGGGCGTGGAGTTCTTCAACGAGTTCTACGTCCTGGACCAGTTGATCGTGGACATCGGCGGCGTCAAGACGTCGGCGGGCGTGGTCGCGTACGAGCTGGCCACCGGCGAGATCCATGTCTTCCAGGCGAAGGCGGTCATCTACGCGTCCGGCGGCACCGGCAAGTTCTTCAAGGTGACGTCGAACGCGCACACGCTCACCGGTGACGGCCAGGCGGCCTGCTACCGGCGCGGACTGCCCCTGGAGGACATGGAGTTCTTCCAGTTCCACCCCACGGGCATCTGGCGCATGGGCATCCTCCTCACGGAGGGCGCCCGCGGTGAGGGCGGCATCCTCCGCAACAAGGAGGGCGAGCGCTTCATGGAGAAGTACGCGCCCGTCATGAAGGACCTCGCCTCGCGTGACGTCGTCTCGCGGTCGATCTACACCGAGATCCGCGAGGGCCGCGGCTGCGGTCCCGAGGGCGACCACGTCTACCTCGACCTGACGCACCTGCCGCCGGAGCAACTGGACGCCAAGCTCCCGGACATCACCGAGTTCGCGCGTACGTACCTGGGCATCGAGCCCTACACGGACCCGATCCCGATCCAGCCCACCGCGCACTACGCGATGGGCGGCATCCCGACCAACGTCCAGGGCGAGGTCCTGCGCGACAACACGACGGTCGTACCCGGTCTGTACGCGGCCGGCGAGGTCGCGTGCGTGTCGGTGCACGGCGCCAACCGGCTGGGCACCAACTCGCTGCTCGACATCAACGTCTTCGGCAAGCGCTCCGGCATCGCCGCCGCCGAGTACGCGGCCAAGCACGACCACGTCGAACTCCCGGAGAACCCGGCCGAGCTGGTCGAGGCGCAGGTCGAGCGGCTGCGTTCCTCGACGGGCGACGAGCGGGTGGCGGACATCCGCCGCGAGCTCCAGGAGACCATGGACGCGAACGTCATGGTCTTCCGCACCGAGCAGACGATCAAGACGGCCGTCGAGAAGATCGGCGAGCTGCGCGACCGCTATCTGCGCGTGTCCATCCAGGACAAGGGCCGGCGCTTCAACACGGATCTGCTGGAGGCCGTCGAGCTGGGCAACCTGCTCGACCTGGCCGAGGTGATGGCCGTGTCGGCGCTCGCCCGCAAGGAGTCGCGCGGCGGTCACTACCGCGAGGACTTCCCCAACCGGGACGACGTGAACTTCATGCGCCACACCATGGCGTACCGCGAGGTCGGCGACGACGGCACGGAGTCCATCCGTCTCGACTACAAGCCGGTCGTCCAGACCCGCTACCAGCCGATGGAGCGTAAGTACTGATGGCAACTCCCCTACTGGACAAGGTCGAGGACGAGGCCGCGGCATCGCCGTACATCACGGTCACGCTGCGGATCCGCCGCTTCAACCCGGAGATCTCCGACGAGGCCCGCTGGGAGGACTTCTCGATAGAGATCGATCCCAAGGAGCGTGTGCTCGACGCCCTCCACAAGATCAAGTGGGACGTCGACGGGTCGCTGACCTTCCGGCGCTCCTGCGCGCACGGGATCTGCGGCTCGGACGCGATGCGGATCAACGGCAAGAACCGTCTCGCGTGCAAGACGCTGATCAAGGACATCACGTCGTTCGACAGGAAGACCGGCGCGACGAAGCCGATCACGGTCGAGGCCATAAAGGGCCTCACGGTCCTCAAGGACCTGGTCGTCGACATGGAGCCGTTCTTCCAGGCGTACCGGGACGTGATGCCCTTCCTGGTCACCACCGGGAACGAGCCGACGCGTGAGCGGCTCCAGTCGGCGGAGGACCGCGAGCGGTTCGACGACACGACGAAGTGCATCCTGTGCGCGGCATGCACGTCGTCGTGCCCGGTGTTCTGGAACGACGGGCAGTACTTCGGCCCGGCGGCCATTGTCAACGCGCACCGGTTCATCTTCGACTCGCGTGACGAGGCGGG
The DNA here is from genome assembly GCF_014646115.1 of Streptomyces camponoticapitis. Lineage (GTDB taxonomy): Bacteria > Actinomycetota > Actinomycetes > Streptomycetales > Streptomycetaceae > Streptomyces > Streptomyces camponoticapitis. Next base: position 16,644 of record NZ_BMMV01000007.1, read on the forward strand.
CGAGCAGCGTCTTGAGATCCTCAACGACAAGGACGGCGTGTGGCGTTGCCGCACGACGTTCAACTGCACCGACGCCTGCCCGCGCGGTATCGAGGTCACCAAGGCGATCCAGGAAGTGAAGCGCGCGCTGATCACCCGGCGCTTCTGAGCACCCGGCGCCCGCCAGCGCGGTGAGGGCCCGTTTCCGTACAAAGCCGTAACGGTCAGTACGGTACGGGCCCTTTCTGTGCCAGGATTCAACTGGGGCCTGTCGTTCGACCCGGGCCCTCGACCAAGCAGGAGCAGGGGAAGCGGGGAGACATGAGCCAGGCGAATCCGAACCCGAATCCCGACGGGGACGGGGCCTATGGATGGGGCCCCACTCAGCCGGGCTACGGGTATCCCAATCCGGCGCCGGGGTACGGCTATCCGGGGCAGGGCGGTCCGGGGTACGACCCGACGCTGGCGGCCGGCCAGCTCGTTCCCACGTCCGGCGGCGGCACGCCGCTGGTGTCGATCGGGGACATCACCGTCATGAACGACGGCATCGTGACGCCGTCCGGCACGCTGCCGCTGCGCGGCGCGGTGTGGAACGCGACGGACATGTCGCGGACCGAGGAGAAGATCCCGACGCACGCCATCATCCTGGCGATCATCTTCTTCATCTTCTGTCTGCTCGGTCTGCTCTTCCTCCTGATGAAGGAGAAGAAGACCACCGGCTTCATCCAGGTCACGGTGACCAGCGGCGGCAAGCACCACTCGACGATGCTCCCCGCGACCGGTCCGGACAGCTTCCAGATCGTCATGGGGCAGATCAGCTACGCCCGTTCGCTCAGCTCGATGTAACGCCGGAGGGCGCGGCGCCGGGGGGTGCCGTGCCTCCGGGCACGGTCCCGTCCGGCGTGGTCCCTTCCGGCGCGGTGCCCTCGGGCCAGACGGCCACCGCACGGCGGCGGTAGCCGTTCCGCTCCGATTCCTCCACGGAGAAGGTGACGGCCTGACCGACCGTCGGCTCCACACAGTCCTCGCCGGCGACGGCCGAGAAGTGCGCCCACACGTCCTCCCGGAGGTTGGCGGCGTCCAGCACGCCCCACCCCTCCTCCTCGTGCCACGCGCGCACCCGCCCGGCCAGCGGTACGCCGAAGTGGTGGTGCAGGGCCAGGACGTCCCGTTCGTCGTCCTCGTCGATCGCGTACCCGGTGTGCGAGGCGATCTGGTACTCCGCCGTGCAGCAGCCGACCCGGCGGCCCCTGACCCGGCCGCTGCCGGTCAGCGACCCCACCGGATAGGGCAGCCCGCCGGGCCCGTGGATCTCGACGCCCCGCTCGTCCGTCCGGGTGGCGCCCAGGTCCACCACGTGGACGTCGACCGTCCGGCCGGCGTCGTCCACCAGCACGTGGTTGTACGGCCCGTCCTCGCGCAGCGGCCGGAAGCCGTGGTCGCGCACCGTCCGTTCGTGGTGGGCCAGGCTCTCGGCCCGTACGACGATGTCCAGGTCGGCGTGCGGGCGGGTCTGCTCGCACAGGAGGGCGTCGACGCCCCAGCCGCCGTCGAGCCAGACCTCGACACCCGCCCGGTCGAGCAGGTCGAGGAAGGCCAGCACATCCTCCGCACGCATCATGGTCCCGACTCTTCCCGAAGAGGCGGCGGACGGCATCATATTTCGACGGGTGGTGCGGTGTGCCTCCACCGTTCAGGCCCGCTCGGCGTGAGGGAAGCGACGAGCCCCCCGAGGAACCGAAGGACAGAGACGACATCAACGCCTCCCGGAGCGAGCAGACCCGCACACTCATCCTCGAAACCGCGCTCCGCCTCTTCGAGGAGAGGGGCTACGACCGGACGACCATGCGGTCCGTCGCCCAGGAGGCCGGCGTCTCCGTCGGGAACGCGTACTACTACTTCTCCTCCAAAGAACATCTCGTCCAGGGCTTCTACGACCGGATAGCCGCCGAGCACGAGGCCGCCGTGAAGCCGGTCCTCGCGGACGAGACCGATCTGGCGGTCCGTCTGACGGGCGTACTGCTGACCTGGCTGGACATCGCGGAGCCGTACCACCGCTTCGCCGCGCAGTTCTTCAAGAACGCCGCCGACCCCGACAGCCCGCTCAGCCCCTTCTCACCGGACTCGGCCCCGGCCCGCGAGGCCGCCGTCGCCATCCACGAGCGGGTGCTCGCCGGGTCGTCGGCCCGGATCGATCCCCAACTGGCCCAGCAGCTGCCGCACCTGCTGTGGCTGATGCAGATGGGTCTGGTCCTGTACTGGGTGTACGACCGGACGGAGGACGCCGGGCGCAGCCGCAGGCTGGTCGTGCGTGCCACCCCGGTGGTCGCCCGCGTCATCTCGCTCTCCCGGTACCGGCTGCTGCGCCCCGTCGTACGTCAACTCCACGAACTGCTGGTGGAGTTCATGCCGGGTGCGACGGTGACGCGGCCTCCGAGGGGCTGAGCGTCAGATCGTGGATCAGGGGCTCGCCGCCGACCAGGATGTGGCGGGTCCACGGTTCATGGTGGTCGGAGGTCACGGCGAGGAGATACGAGCCGCCGGCCGGGGCGCTGAGGATGTACCCGCCGTCGGCGAGGGTCGCGACCCGGTCGAGCTGCTTGCCGGCGGGTGAGACCAGGGTCAGTACGGCGTCGGCGACGGGGGTGCCCTCCTCGTCGAGGACGAAGCCGTGCACGACGGTGATGCCACCGGTGGCCGGGCCCTTGTCCGCGTCCCTGTCGGGAAGCCGAACCGTCGTCAGCGGGGCCGGCTCCGGGGGCTCCACCGCCAGGTGCGGCAGCCGCTCCTCCAGCCACCCCGGCAGCCACCAGTTGGCCCTGCCGAGCAGGTGCATCGCCGCCGGGACCAGCGCCGTACGCAGCACGAACGCGTCGAGGGCGACGGCGGCGGCCAGTCCGACCCCGGCCACGGCTCCCTCGGTGTCGCCGCTCAGTACGAACGCTCCGAAGACGCAGATCATGATGAGGGCGGCGGAGTTGATGACGCGGCTGGTCTCGGCGAGCCCGACCCGTACCGCGCGGGCGTTGTCCTTGGTGTGCACCCACTCCTCGTGCATACGGCTGACGAGGAAGACCTGGTAGTCCATCGAGAGCCCGAAGAGCATCGACAGCATGATCACCGGCAGGAACGCGGTGATCGGGCCCTCCCTCCCGAAGCCGAGCAGTTCGGCGCCCCAGCCCCACTGGAAGATCGCGACCAGTACTCCGAAGGACGCGGCGGCGGCCACCAGGTTCATCACGGCGGCCGTCAGCGGCACCACGACGGAGCGGAAGGCGAGGAGCAGCAGCAGAAAGCCCAGGCCGATGATCGTGGCGATGAACAGGGGCATCCGGTCGGCGGTGACCGAGGAGAAGTCCTTGAACACGGCGGTCACCCCGCCGACATGGGCCTCCATGCCGGAGCCGGGGACGATGTCGTCGCGCAGCCGGTCGATCAGCTGGTCCGTCCGCACGTCCTGCGGCGAGGTGGTGGGGACGACGTTTACGACGGTCACGGAGACCTTCGAGGCGGGCGGCAGGGGCATCGCGGCGGCCATCGCCACCCCGTCGTCGGCGGCGACCCGTTCGACCAGCGCTTCCACGGCCGCTTTCACGTCCGGGTCGCCGGGGGCGCCGAGTCCACCCGTCTCCACGACGAGCTGGAGCGGTCCGTTGAAGCCGGGGCCGAAGCCCTCGGCGAGCAGGTCGTACGCCTGCCGGGTCGTCCGGTCCTCGGGATGGTTGCCCTGGTCGGTCGCGCCGAGCCGCAGCGACAGGACGGGGATCGCCAGCGCGGCCGTCAGGACGACCGCGACGGTGGCGACGGCCCTGGGGCGCTTCTGCAGGGTGGCCGACCAGCGGGCCGCCGCGCCCTTCGCCTCGGCGGGCTCCGGCCCCTCGGCCGCGAGCCTGCGGCGCTGCCGGCGGCTCAGCACCCGCTCGCCGAGGAGTCCGAGCAGCGCGGGCAGCAGGGTGATCGCGGCCAGCACGCTCAGGACGACGGTCAACGACGTGGCGACGACGACGCCTTCGAGAAAGCTCATCCGCGTCACGAGCATGCCGGCGAGCGCGACGCAGACGGTGCCGCCCGCGAAGAGCACCGCGCGGCCGGCCGTGTTGAGCGCCTGGACGGCCGATTCCTCGGGCGATCGGCCGCCGAGGAGGGCTCTTCGGTGCCGGGTGACGATGAACAGCGCGTAGTCGATGCCGACCCCGAGACCGATCAACGAGCCGAGCAGCGAGGCCACTTCGGGCACGTCGACGGCATGGCTCAGCAGCAGGGTCGACATGAGCCCCGTACCGACGCCGAAGATCGCCACGGTGATCGGCAGCAGCATGGAGAAGAGCGAGCCGAAGGCGAGGAAGAGCACGACGCCTGCGGCCAGGATGCCGACCAGCTCGGACATTCCGGTGGGCGGTGCGGAGATGCGGTCGATCGCCTGTCCGCCGAGCTCGACCTGGAGACCGGCGCGCTCGGCGGCCCCCGCGGTGTCCACGACGTCCTGGACCAGCTCCTTCGGTACGGCGTCGGCCTGTTGGGCGAAGGTCACCCGCGCGTACGCCGTCCGCCCGTCCTCGCTGATCTGCGCCGCCCCGCCGGGGCCCGCGCCGTAGGGGCCGACGACGTCACCGACGCCGGGCAGGGAGCCGATGCGGTCGAGTGCCGGTTCGAGCCGGTCGCGTACGGAACTGTCGCCGACAGCCCCCGAGTCGACGCGCCACACCACGTTGACCGTGTCGCCCGCGCTCTGCGGGAAGACCTCGGCCATCCGGTCGTACGCCCGGGAGGAGTCGGTGCCCGGGATGCCGAACATGTTCGCGTAGTTGCCGCCCGCCGCGGTCCCGGCCGCCCCGAGGCCGGCCAGCGCCGACACCCACAGCACCAGGACCAGGAGCTTGTGCCGGTAGCACCACCGTGCCCATGCCTCCACGATCTGTTTCCCTCCGCTGATGGTCGGCCGCTTCGGACAGACCCAGAATCGGCTGGGGGCACCGCCCGGCGCGGTGTCGTCGGCATGACTCTCAAGGAACTCCAAGACGGCGCACGGCGATCGGCGCGGGGGCGCGCGGATACTGGTGCCATGACGGATGCAGCCCTGACGGACGCCGGCACGACGGACGCGGCGGCCACCGTGCTCCTCGTCGAGGACGAGCCGAGCATCGCCGACGTCCTGACCATCGCCCTGCGCTACCACCGGTTCGAGGTGATGGTGGCAGGCTCGGTACGGGAGGCGGCGGAGGCCGTACGGCGCACACGCCCCGACGTGGCACTGCTCGACGTGATGCTCCCGGACGGCGACGGCCGCGACATCGCCCACCAACTACGGCTGTCCCGGCCGGAGATGGCGGTGGTCTTCCTCACCGCGCGGGACGCGCCGGCGGATATCGTCGGCGGGCTGTCCCTCGGAGACGACTACATCACCAAGCCGTTCAACGTGGACGAGGTGGTCGCCCGGGTCCGCGCGGTGCTGCGCAGGACCCTGCCGGGCGACCGGATCGCGGTGCGGCCACCGCTGCGGTACGGCGATCTGGAGCTGGACGAGGCGACGTACACGGTGCGAAGAGCCGGGCGTGCGGTCGACCTGACCCCGACCGAGTACGCGCTGCTGAGGTTCCTGGTGCGCAACGCCGGTGCGGTGGTGACCAAGGAGCAGTTGCTGCGGCATGTCTGGCGGTACGAGCACGCGGCGGAGTCCACGGTGGTGGAGACCTACATCAGCTATCTGCGGCGCAAACTCGACGCGTACGGGCCCCCGTTGATCATGACGAGACGCGGGGTGGGCTACGGTCTCGCAGGCCCGGGTCCGCGATGAGGCGGCCCGCCGTCGCGTGGTGGGGCGTGGTGTCGCGCGGGGCGGGCCGGATCGGCCGTCCGCGGTCCCCGCGCGGGCCCCGGCCCAGTACGCACTCGCTGCGTACGAAGCTGACGCTGATCAACGTGGTGCTGCTCGCTCTGGGCATCACGATAGCGACCGGGGTCAGCCTGTTCGGGCTGCGGCACTATCTGCTCCAGAACATCGACTCCGAACTGACCATGTCCCGCAACGGGTTGCAGCGTACGGAGTTGACGGTCAGTCAGATCGAGTCGCTGAGTTCGCTCGCGACGATAGTGGAGCACATCTCCCCGCGCCGGCCGGGCGCGGGAATGCTGCCGGCCCCCGACTCGGTCTTCGTCCTCGTCGACGCGCAGCGCAGGCCGATCAACTTCGCCGGGGTCGTCGTGACCGAGCGGCAGCGCGCGCTGGCGCGGGCGGTCACCGACCCCACGGCGCTGAGCCAGGAGGGCGGCGTCCGTGACGTGACGGTGGACGGCGACCCGTACCGGGTGGTGGGAGCCCGCCTCAGCGACGGCTCCACCGTGCTGATGTCGACCTCCACCAAGGCGGTGCAGAGGAGTCTCTTCCTGGCGTTCAAGTTCGACGCCGCGATCGGCGGTCTGCTGCTCGTACTGCTCGCCCTGATCACCCTGATGGGCGCGAACCGTACGCTGCGGCCGCTCGGGGACATGGTGGAGACGGCGACGGCCATCGCCGAGGGCGACCTGACCCGCCGGGTGCCGGGCCGCCGCGACCCGGTGACCGAGATCGAACAGCTGCGGCTCGCCCTCAACGCCATGCTCCAGCAGGTCGAGTCCGCGTACGTGACGCGCGAGCGCAGCGAGACGCAACTGCGGCGGTTCGTCGCGGACGCCTCGCACGAGCTGCGTACGCCGCTGTCCGCGATCCGCGGCTACCTCCAGCTGTACGAGAAGGGCATGCTCGGCGAACCGGCGGAACGCACCCGCGCCCTGGCCCGGATGACCGGCGAGGCGGACCGGATGGGCCGCCTCGTCGACGAGCTGCTCACCCTGGCCAGGCTCGACCAGCGGCCGGTGCTGCGGCTGCGCCCGGTGGACCTGAGCCGGCTGGTCCGCGACGCGGCGGACGATCTGCGGGCGCAGCAGCCGGACCGGCCGCTCGACGTGGCGGCGGCGGGCTCGATGCTCGTGCGGGCGGACGAGTCCGGGCTGCGGCAGGTCATCGGCAATCTGCTGGCGAACATCCGCACCCACACACCGGCGGACGCGCCCGTCCGGGTGGAGCTCGACCGCTCCGGCGAGGGCCTGGTGCGGCTGTGCGTCACCGACGACGGCCCGGGGATGACGCACGAGGACGCGGACCGGATATTCGACCGTTTCTTCCGGGCCGGTGGTGGCGGTGCCGGCAGCGGCCTCGGGATGGCGATCGTCCACGCGGTGGTCCGCTCCCACGGCGGCGACGTGGCGATCCGGACGGCACCGGGAGCGGGTCTGGCGGTGACGGTCACGCTGCCGAGATGACGTACGGGGCGCCCCGCCCTCCCCGTACGCCGTCCCCGGCACTCCGCGTGTCGGCGTGTCCGCCTGTCCGCCTGTCCGCCTGTCCGCGTGTCCGCGTGTCCGCGTGTTTCTAGGCCTGGCGGGACGCCAGCTGGACGACCGTGACGTCCGAGGGCGCGCCGACCCGTACCGGCGGGCCCCACGCCCCGGCCCCTCGTGTCACGTAGAGCGCCGTGTCGCCGTACTGCTCCAGACCGGCCAGGGTGGGGTTGGACGCCTGCGCGATGTAGTTCACGGGCCACATCTGACCGCCGTGGGTGTGCCCCGACAGCTGGAGGTCGATGCCGTGTTTCACCGCGTCGTGGATGACGACGGGCTGGTGCGCGAGGAGTACGGATGCCCGCGCCGGGTCACGTCCGTCGAGCGCCTTCTTGAAGTCGGGCCCCTGGCCCTCCTCCTCGCCCGCGAGGTCGTTGACGCCCGCCAGATCGAACCCGGCGATCTCCACGCGGGCGTTCTCCAGCGGGTGCACGCCCAACTCGCGTACGAGGTCGACCCATTCGGCCGCGTCGCCGAAGTACTCGTGGTTCCCGGTGACGAAGTACGAACCGTGCCGGGCCGCCAGCTGGGCCAGCGGCTCGGCGGCCGGACCCAGGTCCGCGACGGTCCCGTCGACCATGTCGCCGACGATCGCGACGAGATCGGGGTTCGTGGAGTTGATCGTGTCCACGACGCGCTGCGCGTGGGCCCTGCCCAGCAGCGGGCCGAGGTGGATGTCGCTGACGACCGCGATCCGGTAGCCGTGCGCGGCGCGGGGCAGCTTCGCGAGCGGCACCGTGACGCGCTTGACGCTGGGGCCGCGCAGCACGTTCGCCGTGCCGTAGCCGACCGTGGCGAGCGCGGCGGCGGCAGCGGCGCCGCCGACGACGCGGGAGACGAAGAGCCGCCGGGAGGGATCGGCCGCCGGGGTGGCCGGAGAGACCTCGGCGGTGTCGGTACCGGGGGCGGGCGGTGCGGTCGACCCGGTCGCGGCGCCGACGGTCACGGGCTCCTCGGCCGGCGCGGTGGCCGTCGCCGTACCCCCCGTACCCCCCGCCGCCCCCGCCGCCGTCGCCGCCCGGCGGTCGAGCACCCGGCTCAGCAGCGGCCGTACGGCTTCGCCCACCAGCAGCGCCAGCAGCAGGTACAGCAGCGTCGCCAGCCACATGTACGCGGGCCAGCCGAAGATCTGCTTCAGGGAGAACGGCACGTCGCCTCGGCCCATCCCCACGCCGGCGAAGGTCAGGACCGGCAGCAGGATGATCACGGCGGTGCCCGTCCTGCGGGCCGTACCTCCCGCCGCCGTCGTGTCGCGGACCAGGCGCCGCCATATGTAGTAATGCGCGCCTGCCACCAGTGCGACGGCGACGAGCGCCATCAGGACTACCACGACGATCACGAGCCGATTCCCCTTTATCCCTGTCGCTGTCTCTGTACTACGTGCTCGTCACCGCGTTCGTTCCTCAACTCGCCCCGCCAGGCGCGGACTCCACGGAACCCCACCGCCCCGACTCCCGTCCCCAGAAGAAAGGACGTGATGGCGAGCAGCAGATGGACCCAGAAGTAGCCCGTGGGGTCGCCGGCGTCGTCGAAGGCGAGTCCGCTGCCGTCCTGCCACAGATTTTTTACGAAAGTGATCCAGATGAACCAGCTCCACACCCCAAAAGCGAGCAGAAACCAGGACACGGGACGGCTGAGCTTCATGGATCCAGTATCGCCGGAGGCCTCCCCGCCGCTTCGCCGGGGGCTGCCCGGCCGGGAGAGCGGAGAGGGCACCGGCGCGGAAGCTCGCCGGTGGCCGGAAAGTGGTCTGTCCCGGCGGTGGAAGCGGCCGGTCCGGCCGCCGGTGTTCGGATCACCCGTCAGGCCATGTACGTTTTCGACCGTGTCCGCATTGAGAAAGACCGCATTGACGGTCCTAGCCGCCGCGTTGCTGCCAGTTCTGACCGCCGGGCCCGTCCTCGCGGACGACGCGAACGCGGAGAAGTCCGAGGACAAGCAGCCGAAGCCACCGGCGGCGATGTCGACGGTCGGCGGCACTCTTCTCGGCAAGCCCGGCACCCAGGTGAATCTCGCGCCCGGCGTGCCCGTCCTGCCGAAGAAGCTGACGGGCAAGTCGTGGATCGTCGCGGACGCCGAGAGCGGCGAGGTACTCGCCTCGCACAACGCGCACTGGCAGCTGCCGCCCGCGTCGACTCTCAAGATGCTCTTCGCCGACACGGTCCTGCCCGTGCTGCCCAAGACCCAGTCCCACAAGGTGACGCCCGAGGACCTCGCGGGAATCGGCGAGGGCAGCAGTCTGGTCGGGGTGAAGGAGAACAGCACGTACACCGTCCACGATCTGTGGATGGGTGTCTTCCTGCGCTCGGGCAACGACGCGGTGCACGTGCTGTCCCAGATGAACGGCGGCGTCCGCAAGACGGTCGCCGACATGAACAAGCACGCGGCCGAGCTCCAGGCCCTCGACACGCGTGTCGTCTCGCCGGACGGCTACGACGAGAAGGGGCAGGTCTCCAGCGCGTACGACCTCACCCTGATCGCCCGCTCAGGGCTGCAGAAGAAGGACTTCAGGGAGTACTCGTCCACGGTCCGGGTGCAGTTCCCGGGCGAGGAGAAGAAGCCGAAGAAGGGCAAGAAGGCCCCGAAGCGGGAGACCTTCGAGATCCAGAACACCAACCGGCTGCTGACCGGGGACTCCGGCCTGGAGCCGTACAAGGGCATCGCCGGGGTCAAGAACGGCAACACCACCAACGCGGGCTCGACCTTCACCGGCGTCGCCGAGCGCGACGGCAAGGTCCTGCTGGTCACGGTCATGAACCCGTCCGAGGAGGAGGGCCTGGCGGTCTACCAGGAGACGGCCCGGCTGCTGGACTGGGGCTTCACCGCCGCCGGGAAGGTCGAACCGATCGGTGAGCTGGTGAAGCCCGGATCGGCCGACGGCGGCTCCGACAAGGAGGCCGTCGGGGACGACTCGGGCGACAAGGGCGAGGCCGGCGGCAGCGGCGGCACGGACCAGGCCGGGCTGGGCGACAAGGCTTCCGCGTCGGGGTCGAGCGGCGTGGGGATCGCGGTGGCCATCGCGGGCGGCGCGCTGCTGCTGCTCGCGGCGGCCGTGTTCCTGGTGAACCGCCGGTGGCCGCTGCCGGACCTGGTCAAGCGTCTGCCGGGCCGTTAGCCACCGGCGTACCGGGTCGCGCCGGGCGGCGGGGTGTCGTCGGCCCTCGGCGCGCCCGGCTCCCCGCCCGTCTCGCCTTCCGGCGGTCCGTCCGGCCGCTCGTCCCGGTCCGGCTTGCTCGGCGTCGCCGTCCAGGCCGCGCAGAACAGCATCAGCTTCGCCGTGAAGTTGATCCACAGCAGCAGCGCGACGGGCACGCCGAAGGCGCCGTACATGCTCTTGCCGGCGACGTCCCGCACATAGCCGCCCAGCAGCAGCTTGAGCACTTCGAAGCCGAGCGCGCCGATGACGGCGGCCACGACCAGCCGTCGCCGCGGCGGCCGAACGCCGGGCAGCAGCGTCAGTACGTACAGCAGGATCAGGAAGGCCGCGGCGGCGGCGAGCGCGATCGCCGCGATCTGGAGCAGCACACCGCCGACGCCGTCCTCACTGATGCCGAGCTGACGGGCGGTCCAGCTGATGGCCGTGGAGCCGAGGGCCGACGCGCCGACCGAGGCGAGGCCGGTGACGCCCAGGCCGAGCAGGATGACCGCGTCTTTGCCCTTCAGTACGAAGGGGTTGCCCTCGTCCACGTCGTCCAGCTCCCAGACGGCGCGCAGACACTCCCGCATCTGGCCGACCCAGCCGATGCCGGTGAACAGCAGCAGGGCGCCGGCCACCAGTCCCACCGTGCCCGCGTTGTCGACCAGCGAGTTGATGTCCAGCTGGTCGGAGATGCCCGGGACCTGCTCGGTGATCTTCTCCTTGAGACTGTCGAGCTGGTCCGTGCTGAGCAGCGCCGCCCCGATCGCCGCGCCGACGGTGATCAGCGGGAAGAGCGCCAGGAAGCTGATGAAGGTGATCGCCGCCGCGAGCCGGGTCCAGTGGGTGCGTTCGAGGGTCTCGAAGGAACGCCAGGCATGGGTCAGCATCAGCCTGGCCACGAACGGGCCGACGACGGGGAGTTTTTTCAGCCAGTCCATGACGGAGACCTGCCCTCGGATCGGAGAACCAACGGTCAGGTACCCCGAAAGCCGATCCTCACCTCATCATTCATCGACACCCATCCAACCACCCATTCATACGAGTACAGCAGCAAATACGGCTTACAACGCAAAGAATGACGTTTAGGGCGATAACGTCTCGACCATGCCTGCCGAGATCGCCGACCCTGTCACCGGCTGGGGCCGCACCGCCCCCACGGCCGCCGCCCGTCTCGTCCGGCCGCGTTCTTATGAGGAGGCGGTCCGCGCCGTACGCGACTGCGGTACGCGCGGCGGCATCCCGCGCGGTCTCGGCCGCGCGTACGGCGACGCGGCACAGAACGCGGGCGGCTCCCTCATCGACATGACCGCCCTGGACCGGGTCCTGTCCGTCGACGCCGGGGCCGGGATCGTCGAGTGCGAGGCGGGGATCAGTCTGCACCGGCTGATGGAGGTGCTGCTGCCGCTGGGGTGGTTCGTGCCGGTGACGCCCGGGACCCGCCATGTCACGGTCGGCGGGGCGATCGGCTCCGACATCCACGGCAGGAACCACCGGGCGTCGGGCTCCTTCTCCCGGCACGTACTCTCCCTGGACCTGCTCACCGCCGACGGCGACGTACGTACGGTCGTCCCCGGTACGCCCCTGTTCGACGCGACGGCGGGTGGCATGGGGCTGACGGGGGTGATCCTCAGCGCGACCTTCCGGCTGCACCCGGTCGAGACCTCCCTGATGTCCGTCGACACCGAACGTGCCACGGACCTCGACGATCTGATGGACCGTCTCACCACGTCCGGCCGGCGCCACCGCTACTCGGTCGCCTGGATCGATCTGCTGGCCGGCGGCTCCTCCTTGGGACGCTCCGTCCTGACGCACGGCGAACACACGACACTTGACACGCTGTCCGCACATGCCGCGCGGGGGCGCGGCGGCTTGGGCGGCTGGGGTGGCTGGGGTGGCTGGGGCGAGTGGGGCAGCCGGGGCGCGGCGGCGCGCGCCCGCAGACAGCCGCTCGCCTTCCGGCCCGGACAGCTGCCCGCCGCGCCCTCCTACGTAGCCCAGGGGCTGCTGGGACGGACGACGGTCGGGCTCTTCAACGAGCTCTGGTACCGCGGCGCCGGGCGCCGGCGGACCGGTGAACTCCAGCGCATCTCCGCGTTCTTCCACCCCCTGGACGGGGTGCCGCACTGGAACCGCCTGTACGGGCGCGGCGGCTTCGTCCGATACCAGTTCGCCGTCGGGCACGGCCAGGAGGAGGCGCTGGTCCGGATCGTGCGGCGCATCGTCCGGCGCGGCTTTCCCGCCCCTCTCGCCGTACTCAAGCGTTTCGGCGCGGGCGATCCCGGCTGGCTGTCCTTCCCCATGGCCGGCTGGACCCTCTCCCTCGACATGCCCACCGACCGGACCGGACTGGGTCCCTTCCTGGACGAACTGGACGAGGACGTCGCCGCCGCCGGGGGCCGGGTCTGCCTCGCGAAGGACTCGCGGCTGCGGCCCGAACTGCTGGCCGCGATGTATCCGCGGCTGGACGAGTTCCGGGCGCTGCGGGCCGAACTCGACCCGCGCGCGGTCTTCGTCTCCGATCTCTCCCGCCGGCTCTCGATCTGACGCCCCGCCCCACTGGCCCCGACCCCACTGATCCCTCTGTGACGCTCGCCCCGCACCCTCGCTGCAAGGAGCACCGCACCATGAAGGACGCCTTCGGCATCCCGCAGTCCCTGCTCGTCCTCGGTGGGACGTCCGAGATCGCGCTGGCCACGGCGCGCCGGCTGATCGCGCGCCGTACGCGTACGGTCTGGCTGGCAGGCCGCGCGTCATCCGCGCTCGACGCCGCCGCCGACCATCTCCGTGCCCAGGGCGCGGACGTCCGCACCGTCGACTTCGACGCGCTCGACCCGGGCTCGCACGCCGAGGTACTGGGCAAGGTCTTCGCCGAGGGCGACATCGACATGACACTGCTCGCCTTCGGCCTGCTCGGCGACCAGGCGCACGACGAGGCGGATCCGGCCTCCGCCGTCAGGGTCGCGCAGACCAACTACACGGGGGCGGTCTCGGCGGGTCTGGTGTGCGCGGCGGCGATGCAGACGCAGGGGCACGGTTCGCTGGTGGTGCTCTCGTCGGTGGCCGGTGAGCGGGCGCGGCGTGCCGACTTCATCTACGGGTCGAGCAAGGCGGGCCTGGACGCGTTCGCGCAGGGTCTCGGGGACGCGATGTACGGCACGGGGGTGCATGTGATGGTCGTGCGGCCCGGCTTCGTACGGACGAGGACGACGGCCGGGCGGGAGGAGACGCCGCTGGCGACGACCCCGGAGGCGGTCGCGGTGGCCGTGGAGCTGGGGCTGCGGCGGCGCTCGGAGACGGTGTGGGTGCCGGGCGCGCTGCGGGTGGCGATGTCGGTGCTCCGGCATCTGCCGAGGTCGCTCTTCCGGCGGCTGCCGGTCTGACAGGCGCCGGGCTTCCGGCCTCCTTGGGAAGGTGGCGGGCGGCTACTGGCGCAGGGACGAGGTGGCGGGCAGGTCGGCGGGGGTGCTCTGCGAGGGCACTCCCGTGATCTCCGTACCGCCGCCGAAGGCGTACTCGTGCAGCATCCGCCACACGCCGTCCGCACCCTGCTCGTAGAGCCCGAAGGACGCGCAGCTCCAGTGGGCCGTGTAGTCGGCCAGCTCCTCGTACGCCCGGTCCATCGCCTCTTCGGAGATGCCGTGCGCCACGGTCACATGGGGGTGGTACGGGAACTGGAGTTCCCGCACCAGCGGCCCGGACGCGTCCCTGACCCGCTTCTGGAGCCAGGTGCACGCGGCGGCGCCCTCGACGACCTGGACGAAGACCACCGGGGACAGCGGGCGGAAGGTGCCCGTGCCGTAGAGCCGCATCGGGAAGGGGCGGCCCGCCGTGGCGACCGAGGCGAGATGCGCCTCGATGGTCGGCAGCGTCGTGGCGTCGACCTCGGTCGGCGGCAGGAGCGTGACGTGGGTGGGGATGCCGTGCGCGGCGGGATCGCCGAAGCCCGCGCGGCGCTCCTGGAGCAGGCTGCCGTACGGCTCCGGGACCGCGATCGAAACGCCGAGCGTTACGGTCCCCACGTCGTTCTCCTCAGTCCGTGTGTGTGCGGGTGGTGCGTGGTGAGGCGTTGGTGCGTGCTGCCTCGGGCGGGGCGGATGGCCACACCCTGGATGCGGTGCGGCCGATTCCGTCCCTGGTCAGTGTGACGCTCGCACCGCCCGGCTGGCCAGGGTCCTTGGTCAGCAGTACGCGGACGGCACGCATGCGGTAAAGGGCCGGGGGCCGACCGGGGCGGGCGGGCCGGGATCGGCCGGCCCGCCCAGGAGGGGTTCAGTGCTTGGCGGGCAGGAAGCCGATCCGGTCGTACGCCTGGGCCAACGTCTCCGCGGCGACCGCCCGGGCCTTCTCCGCGCCCTCGGCCAGGATCGAGTCCAGCGTCTCGGGATCGTCCAGATATTCCTGGGTGCGGCTGCGGAACGGTGTGACGAAGTCGACCATGGCATCGGCCAGGTCCACCTTCAGTGCGCCGTATCCCTTGCCTTCGTACCTCTGCTCAAGATCCGCGATGTCCGCGCCCGTGAGGGTGGAGTAGATCGTGAGGAGGTTGCTGATGCCCGGCTTGCCCTGGGCGTCGAAACGGATCTCGGTGCCGGTGTCGGTGACGGCGCTCTTGATCTTCTTCGCCGTGACCTTGGGGTCGTCGAGCAGATTGACCAGGCCCTTCGGCGTGGACGCCGACTTGCTCATCTTGATCGAAGGGTCCTGGAGGTCGTAGATCTTCGCGACCTCCTTGACGATGTGCGGCTTCGGGATCGTGAACGTGCTCCCGAAGCGGGTGTTGAACCGCTCGGCGAGGTCACGTGTCAGCTCGACGTGCTGGCGCTGGTCCTCGCCGACCGGGACCGAGTCCGCCTGGTAGAGCAGGATGTCGGCGACCTGGAGGATCGGGTAGGTGAAGAGCCCGACGGTGGCGCGGTCGGCGCCCTGTTTCGCCGACTTGTCCTTGAACTGCGTCATACGGGAGGCCTCGCCGAAGCCCGTCAGACAGTTCATCACCCAGCCGAGCTGGGCGTGTTCGGGTACGTGACTCTGGATGAACAGCGTGCAGCGCTGGGGGTCGAGACCGGCGGCGAGGAGCTGCGCCGCCGCGAGCCTGGTGTTGGCACGCAGGTCGGCGGGTTCCTGCGGAATGGTGATCGCGTGGAGGTCCACGACCATGTAGAACGCGTCGTGGGTTTCTTGCAGCGCCACATACTGCCGGATCGCACCGAGGTAGTTCCCGAGATGGAACGAGCCTGCGGTGGGCTGGATACCGGAGAGCGCGCGAGGACGAGTGGCCATGCTGAACATTCTCTCAGGTGGTGCCGTCAGGTCGGGAACGGATCTCCGGTGAGCGGTGTATCAAAGGCGTGAGAACACGGGAGGGGACCCTGGAGGGGGGCCGCATCCTGACGGTTGCGGATGAGTCGGCTGTGATCGCGCGTGTGCGTTCCGGGGAGCGGGAGGCGTACGCGGAGCTGGTGCGCGCCCATACGGGGATCGCGCTCCGGGTGGCGGTGGCCTGCGGCGCGGGTGCGGATGCGGAGGATGTGGTGCAGTCCGCGTTCATCAAGGCGTATCTGTCCCTGGGGAGCTTCAAGGACGGCGCGCCGTTCCGGCCCTGGCTGATACGGATCGTCGCCAATGAGACGAGGAACACCGTGCGGTCGGCTGTCCGGCTGCGGGCCGTGGCGGGGCGCGAGGCGGCGCTGCTGCGGGGTGAGCCGCGGATACCGGATTCGGCCGATCCGGCGGTGGCCGCGGTGGAGGAGGAGCGGAGCGCCGAGCTGTGGGCGGCGCTCGACGAGCTGAGCGACGACCACCGCGATGTGGTGGCGTGCCGCTACTTGCTGGAGATGAACGAGGCGGAGACGGCGGAGGCGCTGGGCTGGCCGCGGGGCACGGTGAAGTCGCGGCTGAGCCGCGCGTTGAAGCTGATGGGCGGGCTGCTGGCGCCCGCGTCGGAGAAATCGGAGAGGGGAGGAGGTGAGGGGCATGAGTGACGGCGAGCGTGAGGACGAGGACGGGCGCGAGGCTGGGGACGGGCGCGCGGGAGATCTCGCGGAGGCGCTTCGTGCGCTGGGTCGCGGCATGCGGGTTCCGGATGTCGACGGCGAGACGATGGCCGAGCGTGTACTGGCACAGCTCCTCGCCGACGCGGCGCCCGCGCCGACGCCCGCGCCGGCTTCGGACTCCACTCCGGTCTCGGCTCCGGTCTCGGCTCCGGTCCGGGGGTGGGCGGCTCGTGGCGTACGGCTCCGTCGTCTGGTGCGGCGCAGATGGCGTCCCTTGGTGGCCGGTCTGTCGGGGCTGCTGGTCGTGCTGGTGCTGACGCCGCCGGTGCGTGCGGCGGTGGCCGACTGGTTCGACTTCGGCGGGGTCCAGGTGCGGTACGACCCGAAGGCGACGCCCAGTCCGAGCGGGCGGGTGCCTGGGTGCGCGGATCCGATGCCGATCGAGGAAGCGACACGGAAAGCGGGATTCACGCCCCGGATCCCGGCCGAGCTCGGGGCGCCCGGCCAGGTGTCGCTGGACTGGGTGTCGGCGGACCGTCCGGTCATCAGTCTGTGCTGGACGGGCTCGGACGGAGGGACCGTACGCCTGGACGAGTTCCGGGCCGGCCTCGATCTGATGTTCACCAAGCAGGTGCGGCACATGCCGGAGTGGGTGCCCCTCGACGCGGGGGGGTCGAACGAGACCGCAGCCCTGTGGTTCGCCGATCCTCATCTTCTGCGGTTCCGCATGATCGATGGGCGAGGGGAGAGCTGGTTCCATTCGGCGCGGATGACGGGTCCGACGTTGCTCTGGGAGGAATCTGGCCCGGCAGGGAGCACCGACGAACGGCTGACGCTGCGGCTGGAGGGCGTGGACTCCCAGACTCGCGCGACGGCCGTCGCGCAGTCGATGCCCTGACTCGGCCGAGGCCCCTCCCCCACTCGCGGGCGCTCGGAGAACTGGTCGGACACCCCGAGAAAAAGGGGCGGGAATGCGGAACCGGTTGGGGTCGGGCGGTGTACAGGAAGTGATGCGAAGGCGGTCCGGAGGGTCCGGAGCGGGCGTCGAGCAGGGGGAATGATGCGACTTCCATGTACGGGCACGGTCCGACGGTTCGCGACCGTGATCGCGGTGACGGCGCTGACCTGGGTGTTCGCTCCGAGTGCGGTGGCCGGTGGGCCGACGAGCGTGCTGATCGCCTCTCCGGAGAGCCACGAGACCGCTGCTCTCTACTACAGCGACGCGGAGTACGAGGCGCTGTCGAAGCAGCTCGACGCCCAGGAGATCCAGACTCTGCCGGACGGCCAGAAGAAGCGGCCGCCGGCGGTCGACGCGGCGATCGGCTCCCGGCAGATCAATGTGACGTGGATGGTCCACGATGTGTCCCCCTGGCGGCTGGACCAGGTGTATCCGAGCTCGGATCCGTCGACCATCTGGATATACACGTCGACGGACACCCAGGGAGCCCAGTCCGGCGTCTGGCACAAGGCGAAGCAACCGGCCGCGCTGCACGCGCTGTTGAAGAACGTCGGCGTCATGGGCGAGCCGCGGGGCTCTGACGGTGCGGCGGTACCTCCGGCTGAGGACGCGGACAGCCCGGCCGCGGGCGCCGACGCCGGATCTCAGGACCAGGAGCAGACACCGGGGAAGCGGTCCGAGGCGGCGGGGGCTTCCTCCGCCGGCACGGACGGCTGGTGGTGGGCGATACCGGCTCTGGGAGCAGGTGTGGTGCTGGGTCTGGTGCTGCGCCCACTGGCGGGCCGACTGCCCCGCCCGCCGTTCGGGCGGGGAGGGGAGAGGCCCGGGGCGGGCCCCCGCCAGCAACTGCTGGACACATGATCCAAGAGGCCCCGCTCATGGGGTTGTCTCCCAGGCCACGCCGAAGGCAAGGTTTCTTCGTCCACACTGGCGAGTGACGATAGAAACAGGGGCACTACCCCGCCCCGACCGGATGGCTTGTCCCGACCGAACGGAGAACCCGTGGCGACAACGGAGAGTGCCATCGCCTCTGCGGAGGCGCACAGCGCGCACAACTACCACCCGCTGCCCGTCGTCGTCGCATCGGCGGACGGTGCATGGATGACCGATGTCGAGGGACGCCGCTTCCTCGACATGCTCGCCGGCTACTCGGCGCTCAACTTCGGCCATGGCAACCGACGTCTGATCGACGCCGCCAAGGCCCAGCTGGAGCGGGTGACGCTCACCTCACGGGCGTTCCACCACGACCGGTTCGCCGACTTCTGCACCCAGCTCGCCGAGCTGTGCGGCATGGAGATGGTGCTGCCGATGAACACGGGCGCGGAAGCGGTGGAGACCGCCGTGAAGACGGCCCGCAAGTGGGGCTACCGGAGGAAGGGGGTGCCGGACGGCACCGCCAAGATCATCGTCGCGGCGGACAACTTCCACGGGCGTACGACCACGATCATCAGCTTCTCCACCGACGAGGAGGCCCGTGCGGATTACGGGCCCTACACGCCCGGCTTCGAGATCGTTCCCTACGGGGATCTCACGGCACTCGATGCGGCGATGACGGACAACACCGTCGCCGTCCTGCTGGAGCCGATCCAGGGCGAGGCCGGGGTGCTGGTGCCGCCGCCGGGCTATCTCGCAGGTGTACGTGAGCTGACCCGGGCACGGAATGTGCTCTTCATCGCCGATGAGATCCAGTCCGGGCTGGGCCGGACCGGAAAGACCTTCGCCTCCGAGCACGAGGGCGTGGTGCCCGACATGTATGTGCTGGGCAAGGCGCTCGGCGGCGGGGTCGTGCCGGTGTCGGCCGTGGTGTCGTCGGCCGAGATCCTGGGGGTTTTCCGGCCCGGGGAGCACGGCTCGACCTTCGGCGGGAATCCGCTGGCGTGTGCGGTGGCCCTTGAGGTGATCGCGATGCTCCGCACCGGCGAGTATCAGCAGCGGGCGGCGGAGCTGGGTGATCATCTCCACCACGAACTGGGGCTGATGACGACCGGTGGCGCGGTGGAGCAGGTGCGCGGCCGGGGTCTCTGGGCGGGCGTGGACATCTCCCCCTCGTACGGCACGGGCCGGGAGATCTCCGAGAAGCTGATGGATCGGGGTGTGCTGGTGAAGGACACCCACGGGTCGACGATCCGGATCGCCCCTCCGCTGGTGATCAGCAAGGAAGACCTGGACTGGGGCCTGGAGCAGCTGCGGGCGGTCCTGACCCGCTAGGGCGTCTCCGCGAAATCCCGCCCGACCCGGCGGGCGGACGGCGCTACTTCGCGGACACGCCCGAGGACCGGCCCTTCGGGGCCAGGTATCGGAGGCCGGCGGTCCTCGCCGCCGGCCACCGGCCCGCACCTCTCACTCGCCGGCCGGCGCCTCCGGCCTAGAGGATGACGTGCGGGAGGAAGCGGGCGTACTCATCCGTGATCAGGCCCGACGATTCGCGGATGCCGAGACCCGCCGCCTCGTTCTCGACGACCCAGGCGCCGAGCACGACGCGGTTGCCGTCGAAGTCGGGCAGTGGCGCCAACGCCTGGTAGCAGCAGGCCTCTTGGCGTACGACCGGGTCGTGGCCCGGCTCGTGGACGGTGACTCCGGCACCCTCGCGGCCGAGCAGGGGCTTGGAGACATAACCCCCGTCGAGGGCGAGTTCACGCGGCCCGTCGAGATAGGCGGGCAGCAGATTCGGGTGGCCGGGATTGAGCTCCCAGAGGATCGCCAGCAGCGCCTTGTTGGAGAGCAGCATCTTCCAGGCGGGCTCTATCCAGCAGGTGCTGCCGGTGCCACCGCCGTTGTCGAGCGTGTCGATGACCTGGGGGCCGAAGCGGTCCGTGGTCAGCCACTCCCATGGATACAGCTTGAAACAGCTGCGGATGAAGCGCAGCCGCTCGTCGACGAAGCGGCCGGACAGCTTGTCCCAGCCGATCTGTTCGACGGACAGGGCCTCGGTGTCGAGGCCCGCCTGCTGGGCCGTCTCCCGGAGATAGGCGACGGTCATCAGGTCCTCGCCCAGCTCGTCGCCGTCGGAATGGGCGAAGTGCAGGGGGCCCGGAGGAAGGAGATGGGCCTGGTGGCGCCAGGCTTCGATGAGGCGTTCATGGAGGGAGTTCCACTGGTCGGCGCCGGGGAAGCGTTCCTCCATCCAGAACCACTGGGGGCTGGCGGCCTCGACCAGGGAGGTGGGGGTGTCGGCGTTGTACTCCAGCATCTTCGCCGGACCGGTGCCGTCGTAGCGGAGGTCGAACCGGCCGTAGATGGAGGGCAGTTCGCTCCGGCGGTGCCAGGACTCGGCGACCAGCGCGGCCAGCCGGGGGTCGGTGATGCCGAGATCGGTGAAGCGGTCGTTCTTGACGATGTGCTCGGCGGCGGCGAGGCACATCGCGTGCAGTTCCTCGACAACGACTTCGAGAGCCTCGATCTCGGGGAGGGAGAAGACGTAGTAGGCGCTCTCGTCCCAGTACGGACGCAGGGAGTCGTCCGGGTAGCGGGTGAGCGGATAGACGAGGCCCTGCTCCTCGACGGTCTGCTGCCAGCCGGGGCGTGGCTCTATGGTCCGACGTTCCATCATGGCGCTGCGACGCCCCGCTCAGCCGCCGCCGGTGCCCGAGCAGCCGAAGCCGCCGCGGTCGACCGCCGACTTGTCGAAACTGCCGTCGTGGACACGGCCCTTGGTGCTCTTGCCGCCGTAGTAGTACGCGCCGGTGCCGTTGCTGTCGCAGTCGGAGCTGGACAGTTCCTCATAGGTGTTCCGGTCGGCGCAGCGCCGGTCAGGTTCCGAACTGCAGGAGGTGATCGTCAGTGCGAGTATCCCCATGCCGCCGAGCACCACCGTGCTCGACCGCAGCCTGCGTTGTTTCGTTGCCGCCATGGCGCTGTCCTCCCCCGTCCGCCGGCCGATCCATCGACCCGCCAGTCCCGTGCTCGCCGCACACATTAGATGCCTGGCCTCCGCACGGACCAGGCGGTGCGTGAACTCTCCTCAACTCCATGCCATTTGCTCCCTTTGGAAGGGTCTGCCTTGCTGCTGTTCAGAGGTCCGCCCAGGGAGGGGCGGGTGCGGTGGGGGCGAGGATTAATCGGTGTCGTCGCGATCACCGGCTCGGGCAGGATGCGGAGGCTCGCCGTCTACGAGGAGAACGATTCACCATGCCCGCTGTACCCGGCCGCCCCGCCGATCCGACCGTGCTCCATCCGATGCCCGGCCAGTCACGGGTGGTGCTGCTGAAACCGCTGATCACATCCGAGTTGATCGAGGTCGGGGACTTCTCGTACTACGACGACCCGGACGAGCCGACGGCGTTCGAGACGAAGAACGTGCTGTATCACTACGGGCCGGAGAAGCTGGTCATCGGGAAGTACTGCGCGCTGGGCGAGGGGGTGCGGTTCATCATGAACGGCGCCAATCACCGTATGGACGGGCCCTCGACGTTCCCCTTCCCGATCATGGGCGGTTCATGGAGCGAGCACTTCGATCTCATCACCGGGCTGCCCGGCCGGGGCGACACGGTGGTGGGCAACGACGTCTGGTTCGGCTACCGCAGCATGGTCATGCCCGGTGTCCGGATCGGCCATGGGGCGGTGATCGCCTCGGGGGCGGTCGTCGTCGACGACGTACCGGACTACGGCATCGTCGGCGGCAATCCGGCCAAGCTCATCCGCCGCCGTTACGACGACGCCGACGTCGACCGGCTGCTGACGATCGCCTGGTGGGACTGGCCCCTCGACCACCTCACCGCCCACCTGCGCACGATCATGTCGGGCAGCGTCGACGCGCTTGAGGCGGCGGCCCCGAAGCCCACGGCCTGATCCCCCCTAGGACGTGGCGGTCCTGAGGGCACGCTCGACCTCGGCTCTCGGGAACGGGGTCAGCCTGCTCTCCTTGAGAAGACGGCGGTGGAAGTCCTCCAGGACGAGAGCCGACCCCGCGTGCCGGCCGACGAGCGTGGCGACGTCGGCGCGCACACCCTCGGGACGGCGGCCCGCCGGCCAGTCGCGCAGGAGCCGGGCGTGCCGCGCGCAGTCGCGCTCGCCGTCGAGCAGATGGTGGCGGAGCAGATGCGTGGTGATGTAGCAGCGGTCGTACGAGAGATGGTCGGCGAGGAAGTCCGTCTCCGCCGGGGCGAGTTCGAAGTGTGAGCTGAGGGCGAGCCCGAAGTCGGCGAAGTAGATCAGCCGTCCGTCGGTCAGGACGTTGCGGAAGTGCGCGTCGAAGTGGACAAGACCACGGGCGCTCATGAAGTCGGCGCCCCGGGTGAGGACGGACTCGGCCCAGAGGTACGGCGACGCCTGGCCCTCCACCGGGGGCACGGCCCGCCGGTCGCCCAGCCAGGCGCCGAGCGTCCGCGGCACATGCTCCATGAACAGCACCAGGGCGGCCGTGGACCGGCCGATGGCCTCCAGCCGGCGGCGTACGGCGGGCGAACCGTCCCAGTGCGCGACAGCCTTGTCGATGCCGCCGAACTCGTCCATGAAGCCGTCGGGACGGGAGTCGGGGAGAACCCGCCAGTGGTACAGGAGCGGGAAGCCCGGGTAGGCGTCGGCGTCGCCGATGACCCAGTTGGTGGTCATGATGTGGGTGGCGAGTTCACGCCAGGCTCCGAAGCCGGAGGAGCCGATGCCGTACTGGTAGAAGAGCGGCAGGTCGAAGAGGTTGGCGGTCGACCGGGCGTGCGCCGGGCGCAGTTCGAGATCGGTCAGAGGGACCCGTTTGACGAAGACACGAGTCCCGTCGACGTCCAGCTCCACCGACCGCCCGCCCACCCCTGACCCGAGCGGGACGCCACTAGCCACGACCTCGGCGAGCCGCCGGTCGCTGAGCAGGGACAGCGCGGTGCCGACCGCCCCATGGGCGGCCAGACGCGAGCGGCGCACGACCGATGCGGTGGACGCGGCGTCGGCATCGGCGTCGGTCCCTGGTGCCTGGGCGTGCGTGGAGGCGAAGGGCGGCAAGGGATCGTTCAAGGTCGGCTCCTCATCGGTCGGCCTTCGGGTCGTGGTCACGGCAGCACCCGGCAGAGCGCGTCCAGCGCGCCGGCCCAGGCACTGTCCGTCGGGGCGCCGTAGCCGACCACCAGGGCGTCGCGGCCCGGTGGGACCGACGGGTGCCGGTAGACGGAGAGACCCTCGACCGCCAGACCTTCGCGGGCCGCCGCCTCGATCGTGATCCGTTCGTCGGTGCCCGGCGGCAGTTCGACCACGGCGTGCAGCCCGGCCGCGATGCCGGTCACCCGCGATTCCGGCGAGTGTTCGGCGATCCTCTCCACCAGTTGGTCGCGTCGGCGGCGGTAACGCACCCGCATCGAGCGCACATGGCGGTCGTAGGCGCCGGAGGAGATGAACTCGGCCAGGGTGAGCTGGTCCATGGCACTGGGCACCGCCATCAGATCACCCTTCGCCCTGATCACCTCCCCCACCAGCGCCTCGGGCAGCACCATCCACGCGAGCCGCAGCCCCGGCGCGAGGGACTTGCTCGCCGTGCCCATGTACACGACGCGTTCCGGGTCCAGCCCTTGGAGGGCGCCGACGGGCTGACGGTCGTAGCGGAACTCCCCGTCGTAGTCGTCCTCCAGGATCAGCCCGCCCGCGCGCCGCGCCCAGTCCACCACCGCCGCACGCCGGTCCGGATGGAGCGCGGCACCGGTCGGGAACTGGTGCGCCGGAGTCATCAGCACCGCGTCGACGCCTCGGGGCCCTCCCCGTTCGGACACCAGCTCCCCGGTATCCGTGCCGAGTTGGTCGATCGGCAGCGCGGGGGTACGCAGCCCGGCGGCCGTCAGGGCGCCCCGGTGGAAGTCGAGCCCGTACGACTCGACGGCCACCGCCCCCGCCACCCCCCGCGCCCGCCCCACGGGCCGGGCCGGCATCCTCCCCCGGTCCCCTTCCCCCGCACTCCCCCGGCGGGCCACGAGGACCTGGGCCATCAGCGTCAGGCCGTGGACGAACCCGGAGCAGAGGACGACGCGCTCCGGGTCGGCGTACACGCCACGCGTGCGGGCCAGATAGTCGGCGAGGACGGTGCGAAGTTCGACGCGCCCGCGCTGCTCCCCGTAGTCGAACGCCTCGTGCGACGCGGCTGTCAGCGCCCGGCGGGAAGCGGCGAGCCATTCGCCGCGCGGGAACGAGCCGAGGTCGGGCGACCCGGGCCGCAGATTGTGCGTGGGCCTCCCGTGGACGGGCCGGGCCGGCGAACCTCCCGGCGCCCGCGTGCGAGGCGCCGCCCGCCGCGCGACCCGCGTCCCCGACCCCTGCCGCGCCGTGAGCCAGCCTTCGGCGACGAGTTCGGCGTACGCGTCGGCGACGGTGTTGCGCGCGATGCCCAGATCGACGGCGAGCGTACGGGACGAGGGCAGCCGGCTGCCGGGGACGAGCCTCCCGGTCCGTACGGCTTCGCGCAGGGCGTCCATCAGCCCCGCACGGAGCCCGGTGCCGCGCAGCTCAAGATGGAGATCGGCGCCGACGGTGACCGCTCCGCCCGTGACCCCGGTGACCTGCCGCCCGGCGCGTTCGGCCAGCTCGGTCTCCGGGGCGGCCGGCTCCTCGCCGCGTGGCGTATTGGCCCACGATTCCATCATGAGAATGGACCATACCGCTGCGCCACCCGGCGCGTAGCGTCGTGCGCATGACGACCAACGCGACCGACCGGCACTCCACCGCTCCCGCCGCCTCCGCCCCGGGCGCCGACGCCCACCCGCACGCGCACGACCGCCTCCCGGTGCACGAGCCCCGCATGGCCTGGGCGAAGGTCGCGCCCGACATCTACCAGGCGATGTTCGGACTTGAGCAGGCCGTCCGGCGGGGTATCGATCCCGTGCTGTACGAACTGGTGAAGATCCGCGCCTCCCAGATCAACCACTGCGCCGTCTGCCTGGACATGCACACCAAGGACGCGCTCGCCGCCGGGGAGTCGGTGGAGCGGATCATCCAGCTCAGCGCGTGGGAGGAGTCGCGGCACTTCTACTCGGCGAAGGAGATGGCCGCGTTCGAGCTCACCGAGGCGGTCACCGTGCTGACGGACGGCTTCGTGCCCGACGAGGTGTACGAGCGGGCGGCGGCACACTTCGACGAGACCGAACTCGCCTATCTGATCTCCGCGATCACCGTCATCAACGCGTGGAACCGCTTCGGAGTGTCGACGAGGACGCCCGCCGGCTACTACGCGCCGAGGACCGCCAAGAACTGACCCTCCCGTCCGCCCCTCCCGTCCGCCCTCGCGCGGACAGGACCCCCAGTGGCCCGCGCCGTGCACGCCCTCCTCACCCCCGGGATCCCGATTCAGCCATGACGCTCCTGACGACCTTCCGCACTCTGCACCACGACCGTGCCGCCGAAGACCCGCTCGTACTGCCGGGGCCCTGGGACGCGGGCAGCGCCCGCGTGTTCGTGGAGGCCGGGTTCCCCGCGCTCGCCACGCCGAGCGCGGGGGTCGCCGCGTCGCTCGGTTACGAGGACGGTGCGACCCCGCCGGACGAGATGTTCGCGGCGGTGGCCCGTATCGTGCGGGCCGTCTCCAGCTGTGACACGACCGTGCCCGTCAGCGCCGACGTCGAGGGCGGTTACGGGCTGGCGCCGGCCGAACTGGTCGCCCGCCTCCTCGACACGGGCGCCGTGGGCTGCAACCTGGAGGACTCGTCCGAGGGCGGCCTCAAGGACCCCCGGCGCCACGCCGATTGGCTGGCGGAGGTCCGCGCGGCGGCCGGGGACCGGCTGTTCCTCAACGCGCGCGTCGACACCTTCATCCGTGGCGTGAGCGACCCGGCGGAGGCGGTCGCCCGGGCCCGTCTGTACGTCGCCGCCGGCGCGGACTGCGTGTACCCGATCGGCGCCCCGCCCGAGGCCATTCCGGCGCTCCGGGCGGGGATCGACGGTCCGATCAACGTCGGGTCGGCGCCCGGCGGTGCGGCCGAACTGTCGGAGCTGGGCAGGCTCGGCGCCACGCGCATCACCTTCGGTCCGGGGCTCCAGCGGCAGGCGATGGCGGCGGTACGGGAGGGCGCGGCCCGACTGCGCGACTGACCGGGCACCGGATGTGCCGGATCCCCGGCGGGGCAACGGCCCGCCGGGGATCCGGCAGATCCGGCACAGGCCCATATCCCCCATCTCGGACGGGCCCGTCGAGAGAGCGCTCTCCAACATCAACCTCGATCAACTCCACTGAATTTGGCGCTACTTGACCGACGTTGCCGCATCTATTGACACCCTCGCGACCCGCTCCTACGTTCACGGCCAGAGAGCGCTCTCTGACACATCAAGGAACTCCCCCAATTCCTCCGATTGGAGTGCCGTGCTCCACAGACCCAGCCGCACCCCCCGCACCCCCCACGCCTCCCGCATCACCTCACCCCTCCGAACGGGACTGGCCACCTGGCGCCGACGGGTGGTCGCCCTCGCCCTCGTCGCGCTCACCGCGTCGCTGCTCCAGGCCAACATGAGCAGCGCGAACACCGCATCGGTCTCGGCCGAGAACGCCCAGTCCGGGACCAAGGGCGCCGCGGTCGTCCGGGTGTCGGAATTCCTCGCCGAATGTCCCTACAGCCACCGTCTCCCGGACGACCCGATCGTGGCCCCCGGGCTGCCCGGCGGCTCGCACATGCACAGCTTCTTCGGCAACGACACGACCAACGCCCGCTCCGACGTCAACAGCCTGGCGCGCGGGCGCACCACGTGCGCGCCCCAGGAGGACCTCTCGTCGTACTGGGTCCCGACCCTGTACGACGGCACGCGGGAGGTGGAGCCGACCGGCACCACCTTCTACTACCTGGGTGAAGGCGTACGCGACGACATCATCGCCCAGACGCAGCCGCTGCCGTACGGACTGCGGATCGTGGCGGGCAACGCCAAGGCGACCGGCCCCAACGACAACACACGGGCGCGCTGGTCGTGTCTGCACCACGGTGAGGTCAACCCGTCGACGGACTTCGTGAACTGCCCGGCGGGGGCGATGCTGGAGTCGTATCTGGACTTCCCGCAGTGCTGGAACGGCCGGGACCTCGACTCGGCGGACCACAAGAGTCATATGTCGTACCCGGTGGCGGGTGCCTGCCCGTCGACCCACCCGGTGCCGGTGCCGAAGCTGCGTCAGGTGCTGAGGTATCCGGTCAACGGCGATCCGGCGCGGTTCAAGCTCGCGTCGGGCCGGGGCTACACGATGCACGGCGACTTCTTCAACGTCTGGCCCGTGGGGGAGATGGAGCGGCGCGTACGTGACTGCATCCGTCCCATCATCAAGTGCGGTGCCGACGGCCGGCCTTCCTGACCGGACCACGCCCGGTGCCCGCCCGGGGCCGCACGGCCCCGGGCGGGCACCGAGCCCGTTCCCCCCTCACCCACACCCCCCAAGGACTCTCCATGAAGGCGATACGCGGTACGGCGGCGGCGCTCCTCGTCCTTCTCGCGGTGACGGGCTGTTCGTCCGCCCCGCCGGGGGACGAGAAGTCGCCCGCGGCCTCGACTCCCCTGCGAACGGAGACCGCACAGCCCACCGGGGTCCCGACCCTCTCCGGGGCCACCGACGCCGCGTGGGTCCAGCTCATGACCCCCATGAACGAGGGCGCGGTCGAACTCCTGGCGATGGCCACCGACCGTTCCACCGACCCCCGTCTGCGGAGCTGGGCGAAGGATCTCGCCGACGGTCACCGCGCCGAACTCCGCCGTATGCGGGCGCTGTTGAAGGAGCTGGGGCTGCCGTCGACGAATGTGCACGAGGGCCATGAGATGCCGGGCATGGTGACGCCAGGCGATCTCACGCAGGCGCGTGCCTCCCGAGGCGCGGCCTTCGAGAAGGTCTTCGTGGTCCAGATCCGCGAACATCTGGAGCAGTCCGCGCGTGTGTCGCGCTCCGAGGTCGACGCGGGCAGCGTCGCGACGGCGAAGAAGCTCGCCGCGGCGCTCGTCGAGGCGAGGGAGGGCGAGCTCGACGGCCTGGAGAACATCGCCACGTAGGGCGGGCTCCGGCTGCCCGAGGGCCCACTCCGGGCGTCGAGTACCAACCGGTATAAAGGCTGCATGACTGCCGACACCTCCCCGCCCGCGCGCCCGACCCTGGAGGACGTGGCCGCCGTCGCAGGCGTCTCACGCGCCACGGTGTCCCGCGTGATCAACGGAGCGACGACGGTGGATCCGGCGCTGCGCACGGTCGTCGAGGAGGCGATCGCCACGACGCACTACGTCCCGAACCGCGCGGCGCGGTCCCTGGTGACCCGGCGCACCGACTCGATCGCGCTGGTGGTCTCCGAGCAGGAACGGCGGCCGGTGGCCGAGCCGTTCGTGGGCCGGATGTTCTCGGATCCGTATTTCGGCCGGGTCGTGGGCGGACTGCTGGACGTGCTGCGGCCGGCCGGTGTGCAGATGGTGCTGATGCTGGCGGACGACGCGGCCTCGCGCGAGCAGTTGCTCTCGTATCTGCGCCAGGGCCATGTGGACGGCATCGTGCTGATCTCGTCGCACGCCGGTGATCCGCTGCCCCGGCTGGTCCACGAGACACGGCTGCCGGCCGTCCTCGCGGGCCGGCCCGGTCAGCCGTCGCCCCTCACCTACGTCGAGGCGGACCAGGCCGCGGGCGCGCGGCTGGCCGCCGGGCATCTGGCGGGGCTGGGAAGGCGCAGGATCGGTACGGTCGCGGGGCCGCAGGACATGCCGGCGGGACAGGAACGGCTCGAAGGTTTCCGGGCGGCGATGGCGGCTTACGGGATCGAGGACGTCGCGGTCGCGGAGGGCGACTTCACCCACACGGGCGGCGCGGCGGCGATGCGGCGCCTGCTGGCCGAACACCCGGACCTGGACGGGGTGTTCATCGCCTCCGACCTGATGGCGCTGGGCGCGCTGCCGGTACTGCTCCGGGCGGGCAGACAGGTGCCCGACGAGGTGGCCGTCGTGGGCTTCGACGACAGCAACGCGGCACTGACCTGTGATCCGGCGCTGACGACCGTACGTCAGCCGGTCGAGGAGATGTCCTCGGAAATGGCCAGGCTGCTGCTGAAACAGATCGCCGCGCCGGGCGATCCGCTGCCGTCGATGATCTTCACGCCGACGCTGGTGGTGCGGGAGTCGGCGTAAGGCTCCCCGCTCAGGCGGTACGGCCCCGGCCCTCCTCGTCCTCCAGCGCGGCGGCCTCCTTCGACAGCCGTACGGCCTGCAGAAGGCTCAGCCCCGGCTCCGCCTCGCGCAGCGCCTTCACCGCCCGTACCGAGTCGGCGGGCCCCTCCACACCGGCCTCGGTTATCTGCCTGCGTGCCCAACTCCCGCGCAGCTCACCGTCGGTGGCCTCCTGCGCGGCGGCGAGCAGCGCGGCGGCCCGCTCCAGGCCCGGCCGCTCCTCCGGTCCCGCGGTCTCCAGCGCGCGGTCCACGGCCTCGGCGACCTCGTCGGCGTCGCGCACGACGAGTACGGCGAACTCCTGCTTCTTCTGTCCGAATAGCGTCATTCCCGGATCCTCGCCGCCCCCGGGCGCCCGCCTCAAGGGAGTTGAGCCACTTCTGAGGTACGTACGGGCGGCCGGGCGGCCCGGAGCCGAGGGGGCTCCGGGCCGTCCAGAAGGTCGGTGGCGCCGGGGTGGGGCTACTTCTTCGGGAGCCAGGCCTCCCACGTCGACTTGTTCTCCTTGACCCACTTCTCGGCCGCGTCCGGGCCGCTCATCTTGTCCTTCGCGATCGCCTTGGCGACCGCGTTCTGCTCCTCGGTGCTCCACTTGAAGTTCTTGATGAACTCGGCGGCGTCACCGCCGTCCTTCGCGAAGTCCGCGTTGAGGTACTTCTGGAGCGGGGTGTTGGCGTACGCGCAGTCCGTCGCCGTCTCCGGAACGTTGCAGCCCTCCTCGTACGCGGGCAGCTTCACCTCGACCAGGTCGATGTCCGCGTTGAGCCACTGCGGGTCCCACCAGTAGGTGATGAAGGGCTCCTTGTCGCGGTACTTCTGCTGGATCTCCTTGATCTGGGCGGCCTCGTTGCCGGTCTCCTTGATCTTGAGATTCAGTTTGAGGTTCTTGACGAGGTGCTCGTCGTACGTCGTGTACGAGGGCGCCGCGCCCAGGAACTCGCCCATGTCGCCGCTGTTCGCGGAGCGGAAGTCCTTGGTGAACTTGTTGAGGTTCTTGGCGTCCGTGACCTCGGGGTTCGCGTCCGCGTAGTACTTCGGGACGAACCAGCCGATGTGGCCGACGACGCCGAGGTCGCCGCCCTTGACGATGGTCTTCTTGTCCTCGATGTAGAGCTTCTCCTTCTTGGGCGAGCCGCCCCAGTCCTCCAGGATCGCGTCGGCCTTGCCGTTGTTGAGCGCGTCGAAGGCGACCGGCTCGTCGAGCTGCTGGAGCTCGACCTTGACGTCCAGCTCCTGCTCCATGATCACCTTGGCGACCTCGGCGTTGGCGCGCGCGCCGACCCAGGAGGGAACAGTCAGGGTGATCTCGTCGGACGCGGACGCCGAATCGGTCTCGGCGGCGCACGCGCTGAGCGCGAGCATGCCGAGCGCGCCGACTCCGGCGACCAGGGTGGTGCGTATCCGCTTGCTGTGGGTCACGTCGTGGTTCTTTCTGTCGCGGTTTCAGTTGTCTTCAGTTGTCTTCGGTCGTCTTCGGTCGTCTTCGGTCGTGTGCAGCTCAGACCAGGGCGCGTTCCCTCGCCGCCGCGCTCGGCTGGGAGATCCGGTCCAGCAGCAGGCCGAGGCAGACGATCGCGATCCCGGCCGTCATACCGAGCCCCAGATCGCCCTTGGCCAGGCCCCTCACCACGTCGACGCCGAGCGCGCCGCCGCCGATCATGCCGCCGATGACGACGATGGCCAGGACCAGCACCACGCCCTGATTGACGGCCAGTTGGAGGGCGGGCCGGGCCAACGGAAGCTGTACCTGGCGCAGTTGCTGCCCCGTACCGGCGCCGAGTGAGCGCGCCGCCTCCAGGGCGGAGGGGTCGATCTGCCGGATTCCCTGGGTGGTGATGCGTACGACGGCGGGCAGGGCGTAGACGACGGCCGCGGCGACGGCCGCCGTACGGCCGCCGCTGAACAGCGCGATCACCGGGATCAGATAGATGAACTGCGGCATCGTCTGCATGATGTCGAGAACCGGCCTGATCACCCGCTCGACCCTCTCGACACGCGCCGCGAGGATGCCGATGGCGAAGCCGAGCAGCAGGGTCACCACGAGCGCGGCGAGGACCTGGGAGAGCGTGTCGAGCGAGCGGTCCCAGAGGCCCATGGCGCCGATCGCGGCCAGCGACAGCACCACCGTGACGACGGCCTTCCAGCCGGTCCGCAGTGCCAGCACACCGGCGACGAGCAGCAGCGCCCACCAGGGCGTGGCCAGCAGCGCGTCGCGCACCGGGTTGATGACCCAGTTCGCGAACCCTTCGGACCAGGTGAGGGTGCCGCCCAGCACCGGTACGCCGGAGCCGAGTTCGCGCTCGATCCAGTCGACCACGGTGTTGACCGGTTCGCTGATCGAGACGGTCCAGGCCTCGGGCCACTCCTTGCGGCCGAGTACGGCTCCGAGCACCGCGCCGCCGGCGACGGCCGCGACGATGCCGGGCCAGAGCGCGTACCACTTGGCGTGCCGGCCGGCGTCGGGGTCTTCGAGCTGTTCGCCGGCCGCCGCCGTCGTACGGTCCAGCCAGATCGCGAGCAGCACGACGGCGATTCCGGCGGGCAGCGCGAGGCCGACGTCGACGGTGGAGAGCGCCGTGAAGATCTCGTCGCCGAGCCCGCCCGCGCCGATCATCGAGGCGAGGACGACCATCGACAGACACATCATGATCGTCTGATTGAGGCCGAGCAACATCTGCTTGCGGGCGAGCGGCAGCCGCGCCGTCGTCAGCCGCTGCCAGGAACTGGCGCCGAGCGAGGCAGACGCCTCAAGCGCCGCCGCGTCAGCGCCCCGCAGCCCGAGCGCGGTCAGCCGGGCCATCGGCGGCGCCGCGTAGATGACGGTCGCGACGAAGACGGACGGGATGCCGATGTCGAAGAGCAGCACGAACGGCAGCAGGTACGAGAAGGCGGGCAGCACCTGCATGGTGTCGAAGACCGGCCGCAGCACCCGCTGGCAGCGGTCGGACAGCCCGGCCGCGAGCCCGAGCAGCGCGCCGACGACGGCCGAGACGATGACGGCGACGACCATCAGCGCCAGCGTCTCCATCGCCGGTTCCCACATGCCGAGCAGCCCGATCACCGCGAAGGTGGCGAGCGCGGTGGCGGCGGTGCGCAGCGCGCGGCGGCGCAGGCCGGCGCCCCCCGCGTACCAGGCGATCAGTACGGCCGCCACCGTCACACCGATGAAGCCGAGGCTCTCCAGCACGCTCAGTACGCCGTCGACGGAGCTCTCGGCGGAGTTGCTGATGTGCAGGAGGAAGTAGAGGAAGAGGGGGTGGGTGGTGCGGTTGTCGACGAGCCAGCGGTTCAGGTCGTCGAGCGGCGAGCGCACGTCGACGGTCAGATCGGCCGGCCAGGCTCCGCTTCCGCCGACGACCGCGCTGACGACCGCGACGAGGACGGCGGCGACGAGCAGCATCGCGCGGGGGTTGCCCGCGAGGCGGGACCAGGGGCCGGGGACGCCATCCGCGGACGGACCGATCCTGCCTGTGCGTACGTCGTTCAGGCCGCCGCGCGTGTCCTGGCCGGCCTGGTCGGTCTTCTCGGACACCGGGTTGGGAGCGGCGCTCATACCGCCGCCACCTCCTTGGGTTCCGCGTCGTCGTCCAGCCCCGCGACGACGGCCAGCAGTTCCTCGTAGCCGACGACGCCGAGCGTCCGGCCGTCTTCCACGACCCGGCAGTAGTCGCCGCTGCGCGCGACGGCCTCGATCGCGTCGGAGACCAGCGTGTCGGGCTTGAGCGCGACGCCCGACCCGCTCTCGCCGTCCCGCGCGGGGCGCATGGCGCGGCGTACGGAGATGACCTGCTCGCGCGGGACGTCGCGGACGAAGTCGCGTACGTAGTCGTCGGCCGGGTTGGCGACGATCTCCTCCGGGGTGCCGAGCTGCACGATCCCGCCGTCGCGCATCAGCGCGATGCGGTCGCCGAGGCGCAGGGCCTCGTTGAGGTCGTGGGTGATGAAGACCATCGTGCGGCCCTCCTCACGGTGCAGCCGGATGACCTCTTCCTGCATGTCGCGGCGGATCAGCGGGTCGAGCGCGCTGAACGGCTCGTCGAACAGCAGGACCTGGGGATCCACGGCGAGCGCGCGGGCGAGACCGACGCGCTGCTGCTGGCCGCCGGAGAGCTGGCCGGGGCGCCGTTCCTCCAGCCCTTCGAGGCCGACCAGGGCGGCGACCCGGGCGGCCTTGGCCCGGCGCTCGGCCCTGGGCATGCCCTGGATCTCCAGGCCGTAGGCGACGTTGTCGAGCACGGAGCGGTGCGGCAGCAGACCGAAGTGCTGGAAGACCATGGCGGCGCGGTGCCTGCGCAGTTCGCGCAGCCGGTTCTTGTCCATGGCGATGACGTCCTCGCCGTCCATGGCCAGCTGTCCGCTGGTCGGCTCGATGAGCCGGGTCAGACAGCGTACGAGGGTGGACTTGCCGGAGCCGGAGAGGCCCATGACGACGAAGACCTCGCCCTTGTGCACGTCGAAGGAGACGTCGCGGACGGCGGCCGTGCAGCCGGTGCGTGCCCTCAGCTCCTCGGCGGACAGGGCCGCGTACTCGGCGTTGCCCGGTATTCGGTCGGCCTTCGGTCCGAAGACCTTCCAGAGATCGCGTACGGAGAAGACCGGTTCGGTGGCGGTCATCACGCATCACCTCCCGGTGCGGTTGTGTTGGCTGTCGCGGTGAGCAGTTCGGAGCATTTCTCGCCGACCATCAGGACCCCGATCATCGGATTCACGGCCGGCATGGTGGGGAAGACGGAGGCGTCGGCGATTCGGATGCCCCTGAGGCCACGGATCGTCAGATCCGGTCCCACCACCGCCTGTTCGTCGTCCGACGCGCCCATCCGGCAGGTGCCCGCGGGGTGGTAGACCGTGTGGGCGCAGCGGCGGGCGTACTCGCTCAGCTCCTCGTCGGAGGTGATCTCCGGCCCCGGACAGACCTCGCGGGTCAGCCAGTTGGCGAGCGGTTCGGCCGCGGCGATCCGCCGGGCGATCCTGATGCCGTCCACCAGGGTGCGGCCGTCGTGGTCGTCCTCGTCGGTGAAGTACCGGAAATCCAGGGCCGGTTTGACCTCGGGATCCGCGCTGGTGAGGAAGAGCCGGCCGCGGCTGCGGGGCTTGGGGATGTTCGGTGTCATCGAGACGCCGTGCGGGGGGCGTTCGTAGCCCAGGCGCTCGGGATTGTCGGTGAACGGGATCTGGTAGAAGTGGAACATCAGGTCCGGGCCCTGGTGGTCCGGGTCGCGCCGGACGAAGAGGCCCGCGTCGGAGTCCATCGCCGAGTTCTCGGGGATCGGCCCGTCGGTCTCCCAGACGATGACCGACTCGGGGTGGTCGAGCAGGTTCTCCCCGACGCCCGGCAGCTCGTGTGTGACGGGGATGCCGAGCGCCTCCAGATCGGCGCGCGGCCCGATGCCGGAGTGCAGGAGCAGCCGGGGTGTGTCGACGGCGCCGGCGCAGACGAGGACTTCGCGCCGGGCGCGTACGTACGACTCCGTACCGTCCGCCGCCCGTACGCGTACGCCGGTCGCGCGGGTGCCGTCCAGCTCCAGCCGGTACGCCCAGGTCTCCAGCAGCAGGTGGAGGTTGGGGCGGTCCAGGAAGGGGTGCAGATACGCCACCGACGCGGAGGACCGCTTGTTGTCCTCCGGGTGGTAGGCGAGGTCGAAGAAGCCGGCGCCCTCGTGGAAGGGTTTCCTGTTGAAGCCCTCGACGCGGGGGACGCCGAGCGCCGCCTGCGCCGCGTCGACGAAGTCGCGGGCGATGGGGTTACGGTCCCGCTCGTCCACCGGAACGATGTTGTTGAGCAGCCGCCCGTAGTACGGCTCCATGGACGCCGCGTCCCAGCCGTCGGCCCCGGCCGCCGCCCACTCGTCCCAGTCGGAGGGCAGCGGTTTGAAGGCGATCAGGGTGTTGTGCGAGGAGCAGCCGCCGAGCACCCGGGCGCGGCTGTGCCGGATGTGGGAGTTGCCGCGCGGCTGCTCGGTCGTCGGGTAGTCGTAGTCCAGCTCGCCGCCCAGCAGCCCCATCCAGCGCCGGAGGGTCAGCACGTCGGGACGGTCGATGTCGGACGGCCCTCCCTCGATGACGGCGACGGTGACGTCCGGGTCCTCGGTGAGCCGGGAGGCGATCACCGATCCGGCGGTGCCGCCTCCGACGACGACGTAGTCGTATGCGGCGTCGTGTTCGGCCATGGGTGTCGTCTACTCCACTTCACTGGGGTGATTCAAGGTTCTTGCGCGCAATGAGGCGTAATGTGACTGAGCCGTAAGGCAGTTGGTGATTTTCCGGCGTCCGCCGGCGGTCGGCGGCCGGTTCAGCCGGCGAACCAGCGCAAGGGCCGTGGCGCGAGGTTCTGGTAGATGTGCTTGGCCTCGCGGTACTCGGCGAGCCCGGCGGGCCCCAGTTCGCGCCCGATGCCGGACTTGCCGAAGCCGCCCCACTCGGCCTGCGGCAGATAGGGGTGGAAGTCGTTGATCCAGACGGTGCCGTGCCGCAGCCGTCCGGCGACGCGCCGCGCGCGCCCGGGGTCCGCCGTCCAGACGCCGCCGGCCAGGCCGTACTCGGTGTCGTTGGCGAGCGCGACGGCCTCGTCCTCCGTACGGAAGGTCTCGACGGTCAGCACGGGGCCGAAGACCTCCTCGCGGACGACCCGCATCTCGCGGTGGCACTGGTCGAGGACGGTCGGCTCGTAGAAGTACCCGGCGGCGGGGCGCGATTCACCGGGCTCGGGCCGTTTTCCGCCGGCCCGCAGCACGGCACCCTCGGCCAGCGCGGACGCCACGTACTCCTCGGTCTTCGCCAACTGCGACGCCGATACGAGCGGTCCGCACTCGACACCCTCGCCGGTGCCCCGGCCGAGACGGATCCTCGCGGCACGGCGGGCGAGTTCGGCGACGAAGCGCTCGCGCAGCGATTCCTCGACGATGAGGCGCGAACCGGCGGAGCAGACCTGGCCGCTGTGGATGAACGCGGCGTTCAGTGCCTGGTCGACGGCGGTGTCGAAGCCCTCCTCGGTGGCGCAGGAGTCGGCGAAGACGACGTTCGGGTTTTTGCCCCCGAGTTCGAGCGCGACCTTCTTCACCCCGGGCGCGGCGGCCGCCATCACCTTCGTACCGCTGGCCAGTCCGCCGGTGAACGACACGAGGTCCACGTCCGGGTGCTCGGCCATCCTGGCGCCGACGGGGTCTCCGGCGCCGGTCACCAGGTTGGCGACACCGGCCGGCAGCCCGGCCTCGGTGAGCAGGTCGATCAGGGCGACGGTGCTGAGCGGGGTGATCTCGCTCGGCTTGACCACAAAAGTGTTGCCCGCGGCGAGCGCCGGGGCAATCTTCCAACTCGCCTGGAGGAGCGGATAGTTCCAGGGGGTGATGAGCGCGCAGACACCGACGGGTTCGTGCACGACGACGCTGTGCACGTCGGCGGACCCGGCGTCCACGACCCGTCCGCCGCCTTCGTTGCTCACGAGATCGGCGAAGTAGGCGAAGGCGTCGGCGACACAGTCGACATCGACACGCCCCTCCTCGACGGTCTTGCCCGCGTCCCGGCTCTCCAGCGCCCCGAGGGCTTCCCGGTCGCGCCGCAACAGCCCGGCGACACGTCGCAGCAACGCGGCCCGCTCGGCGACGGGGGTCCGGGGCCAGGGGCCCGCGCCCCCGTCGAAGGCCTCGCGCGCGGCGTCGACAGCGGCGTCGACATCCTCGGCCCCGCCCTCGGACACCACCGTGAACGGCGTCGCGTCGGCGGGGTCGATGATGTCGCGTGTGGCGCCGGAGGCAGCTTCGCGCCACTCTCCGTCCACAAAGATGGTCTGTTGTGCCGACACGTCGCGTTTGGCCTTCCGTTCCCGATACCCACTACCACCAGCAACGACTGGCGACCTGGGCCCCTGCCCCAAGACCGCGGAAGCATGCGTGTTCGATGACCGGAAGTGGTCAGCGTCACTCGCGACCCGAGGGTTTCGCCGGCCCGCGCGCTCACCGGCCCGGAGAGCGCGAAGGCCCCTCACTGGCGGGCGAGGGGCCTTCGGGTGTCGGGCAGCGGTGGGTCACACCGCCGTACGCGTGGGTCAGACGACCGACTTGTCGCCGTCGACCAGCGCGGAGCGGCCGAAGATGCTGACCGCCTGGTAGTACGTCCACGCCGTGGCGTTGCACGAGGTCTTCGTGGCGCCCGAGTAGCCGTTGCACACCCGCTTCAGGTCCTCGTAGAACGCGCTGTCCAGCCGCGACTTGTTGGCGTCGAAGGAACCGGCCGCCTTGTAGTTGCGGTAGCCGAAGTCGTGGCGCGCGCAGGACGTCTGGAACGGGAAGCCGAAGGGGTTGTCGGGCGAGGACGAGCAGTAGTCCGTGGACCAGTCGAAGCCGTACGCGGACCAGGCGCCCTGGTTGTTGCGCGCGGACACGAAGGAGTTGTAGCTGGCGGCGCTGGTCTGCGTCCAACTGCTCAGGACCTGCGGCTTGTCGGCCGGCGCGGCGGCGGCCGAGCTCGCCGACATCAGCGTGGCGGGGAGGGCGAGGGCAAGAGCGGCGAGCGGCATGGCCAGACGACGGCGCATTTCGAAAACCTCCGGTGGGGAGACAGGTTGACGCCCCGTGCCCGGTGGCACGGAGCCTTACCTCAGAGCGTGCGGAGCGGGCGCCGCATGGGTCTACGCGCGATGACCGCCGCCGGAATGGTCCCCCAGAAACGCCGAGATGTAACCATGCCCATGACGAAACAAGAGGAAAACAGGGGGCCAACTCGGCGACATACGTCGCAACTTGGTGTTCGGCGGACGCGTCCCCCGCGACGAACCCCTATCCGTCTCCCGGCACGACAGAAGCTCCCGGCGGCCACGTGGGCGGCTGCCGGGAGCTTCTGTCGTAGGTCGATCAGCGGGCCGGGGAGGTCAGAGAAGACCGAGCTCGCGGACCGCGTCGCGCTCCTCGGTGAGCTCCTTCACCGACGCGTCGATGCGCGCGCGGGAGAAGTCGTTGATGTCCAGGCCCTGGACGATCTCGTACGCGCCGTTCTTCGTGGTCACGGGGAACGACGAGATGATGCCCTCCGGGACGCCGTACGAGCCGTCCGACGGAATGCCCATGGAGGTCCAGTCGCCCTCGGGGGTGCCGTTGATCCACGTGTGGACGTGGTCGACGGCGGCGTTGGCGGCCGAGGCCGCCGAGGACGCGCCGCGGGCCTCGATGATCGCCGCGCCGCGCTTGGCGACGGTCGGGATGAAGGTGTCGGCGAGCCACTGCTCGTCGTTGACCGTCTCGGCGGCGTTCTTGCCCGCGATCTCCGCGTGGAAGATGTCCGGGTACTGCGTGGCCGAGTGGTTGCCCCAGATCGTCAGCCGCTTGATGTCCGTGACCTGCGCGCCGGTCTTAGCGGCGAGCTGCGAGATCGCGCGGTTGTGGTCGAGGCGGGTCATCGCGGTGAAGCGCTCGGCCGGTACGTCGGGGGCCGCGGCCTGCGCGATGAGCGCGTTGGTGTTGGCCGGGTTGCCGACGACGAGGACCTTGAT
Source organism: Streptomyces camponoticapitis (assembly GCF_014646115.1). Lineage (GTDB taxonomy): Bacteria > Actinomycetota > Actinomycetes > Streptomycetales > Streptomycetaceae > Streptomyces > Streptomyces camponoticapitis. The sequence continues at coordinate 55,643 of NZ_BMMV01000007.1, forward strand.
GTCGTCGGCGGCGTTGTCGTTGATGGCCTTGCCCTGCGGCTTGAAGATGCCGCCGTTGGCGGAGAGCAGATCGCCGCGCTCCATGCCCTTGGTACGGGGGCGGGCGCCGACGAGCAGCGCGACGTTGGCGCCGGAGAAGGCGGCGTTGGCGTCATCGGTGATCTCGATGCCGCGGAGCAGCGGGAAGGCGCAGTCGTCGAGCTCCATGGCGGTGCCCTCGGCGGCCTTCAGGCCCTGCGGGATCTCCAGCAGACGCAGGCTGACCGGCACATCCGCGCCGAGCAGTTGACCGGAGGCGATGCGGAAGAGCAGCGCGTAGCCGATCTGGCCGGCTGCGCCGGTGACGGTGACATTCACGGGAGTGCGGGTCATGGCGGTCTCCGTTAGACAGCGGTGGAACGGCGGGCGGCAGGGGCCCTGCCCCTGGTGCGGGCCATCTCTCCGACGGCGGGGTGAATCATGTCTTGACGTGAAGAGACAACCGTTCGCCAGGCTATCCGACGACGAGCCCGCGGAACGCGACGGGGCGTGGGCGGTGGACCGCGCTCCTCACCCGCTCGCCGTCGTGCAGCCCTCCACCCCCGTGGTCAGCGTCGCGCAGGCCTTCGCCTCGTCCGCGGTCGCCACCGCGACCATCGGGGTGTACGCGTCCTTGTCGGCGTTCACCGTGCCCGTCTGGGGCTTGCCCTCGCCCTGGTCCGCCGCGATTTCCACCGTGTCGCCGGGCGCCGCGTCGGTGATACGCGCCCACGCCACCCCGCACGTCTGGCTGTAGCGGACCTCGACCACCGCCGTACCGACCGTCGCGGTCGTCGCGGTCTCGGCGAACTCGCCGCCGCAGCCCATGAGTTCGGGGTCCTCGCCCGTGCAGTCGTCGCCGGAGCACTTCACACCGGCGGGCAGTTCGGACGTACTGGCGGTCGGCTCCGGCGACGGGGACTGGGCGACCTTCCCCTTGCCGTCGCCGCCGCCGCCCAGATCGGTCAGCAGCACGGCCCCGGCTATCAGCGCCAGTGCGCCGACGAGGGCCGCCACGAATATCGTCGTACGGCGCCGGCCGCGCCCGCCGCCCCCGCCACCGCCCCCGCCACCGCGCCCGCCGCCGCGGCCGGGGGGCCGCACGGGCGCCGACGGCGGGAAGCCGGACGGAGGCCCTGCGGGGGCGCCTGCCGAAGGGCGGTTCGCGCCCGCGTACTCGGGGCCGTTCCAGCCCCCGGAACCCGCGCCCGTACCCGGGCCTGCGCCCGCGCCCGCCCCCGTACGGGAGTTGGGCCCCCTGCCCGCACCGGGGGGTGTCGCCGTACGTCCGCCGGGGCGGCTGCTCCCCGCACTGCCGGGACCGCCGACCGGGTCGCCGCCGAACTCGCCGAGCGCGTCCCGCGCCTGGGAGATCCGGATCGCTTCCATCGTCATGTCGTGACGCATCTCGGAACGGCTCCACGCCCGCTCCGACAGCTCCCACATCGTCGTCAGGTGCAGCGGATTGGTACCGGTCACCTCGGCGAGCGCCATGATCGCGCCCCTGGGCGGGAGCAGCCGGCCGTTGAGATACCGCTCCCACGACGTCTTGCTGTAGCCGGTGCGGTCGGAGACGGCGGCGATGCTCAGGCCACTCTTGTCCACCAGCCTGCGCAGCTGCGTCGCGAACTCTCTGACCTGTGGGTCGAGCTCCTCCGGTAGTGCCTTCCAACGAGGCATTGCTTCCCCCTTGTCCCCCCGCACGTTCCTGATGTGCTCCGCCCTGCCGCGCCCCCACGCCGACCGACGACTACCCCAAGGGATGCGCGGATCCGGGATGTCAGTTCCAGAAGTGGGAGTGCACCGGAGCATTCGGGACAGTCCCCGCGCCCCCTCGCGCGCCGCCGCCGATTCCGTCCCACAGTCTCCCACCCGTTGCCCGACGATCACACCATGGCGGAATGGTCACCTCCGTGCCACAGCCACCTGTCTGCCCTTGATCCCGTTTGGCGCGTCCATGACGCTAGCCACATGCCGACGGCGCCCGTCCTGACTCGGGGGAGGGGATGGGCGCCGTCTTGTCGATCCGTACGGGATGCGGCCGGGCCTACGGGACCGTGGAGTGGACGACATCCTCCAGGAAAGGGATCTCCAGCCACGGCTTCGGCTGCGTCATCAGCGACAACAGCACGATCGCGATGCCGAGCAGTCCGTACGTCACCATGTCCGTGAAGCGCGACCGTACGGCCAGCATGCCGACCGACGGCATGACCCGCCGCAGGACCGCGCCGGTGATCAACGCCACACCGATCAGGATCGTGCCGTAGCGGAACGACTCCTCGAACGGCGCGATCCCGACGATCAGCAGCCCGAGACCGGTCGCGCCCAGCACCGTGAGCAGCGGCCACTGACGGGCGGGCGCGGGAGCGTCACTGGGAGCCGCACGGCCGCCGCCCTCGGGGCGCGCGGTGTCCTGCGTGACGGTCGGGAAGCGCCTTGAGGTGCTGGGGGCCGCCGCCTCGGCGTCCCCCGCTCCGGCCGCCTCCGCGTCCGTCTCCTTCTCCCCCACGAACGCGGCCGTGCCCGGCCCGCCGTCCGCGTGCACGGGCTCACTCACCGCGCGGCCACCGTCGGCGCCGACGCCGTCACCGCCTCCGGGCTCGGCGGCCGCGGCCGCGTCGGCACCCGCACTCGTCCCAGCACCCATGGGTGCCCCTTTCACGTTCCGCTTCCGCTTCCGGCGCGCTCCGCCGCCTCGACGACGTTGACCAGCAGCTGCGCGCGCGTCATCGGGCCGACTCCACCGGGGTTCGGTGAGATCCAGCCTGCCACTCCCGCGACGTCCGGGTGGACGTCGCCCGCGATCTTCCCGTGCTCGTCGCGGCTGACGCCGACGTCGAGCACCGCCGCGCCCGGCTTCACGTCCTCGGCCTTGATGATGTGGCGCACACCGGCCGCCGACACGATGATGTCGGCCTGCCGCAGATGCGAGGAGAGATCACGCGTGCCGGTGTGGCACTGCGTCACCGTCGCGTTCTCGGACTTACGGGTGAGCAGCAGCGGGATCGAGCGGCCCACCGTGATCCCGCGACCGACGACCACGACATGCGCGCCCTTGATCTCGACACCGTGCGCGCGCAGCAGCTGGATGATCCCGTACGGGGTGCAGGGCAGCGGCCCCGTCTCGTTGAGCACCAGCCGGCCGAGGCTCATCGGGTGCAGCCCGTCGGCGTCCTTCTCCGGGTCCATCAGCTCCAGGACGCGATTGGTGTCGATGCCCTTGGGAAGCGGGAGTTGGACGATGTAGCCGGTGCACTCGGGGTTCGCGTTGAGTTCGCGTACGACGGCCTCGATCTCCCCCTGCGTCGCGGTGTCGGGCAGCTCACGCTGGATCGAGGCGATGCCGACCTCGGCACAGTCGCGGTGCTTGCCGTTCACGTACCAACGGCTTCCCGGGTCGTCCCCGACGAGCAGGGTCCCGAGTCCGGGGGTGATGCCCTGCGCCTTGAGGGCCGCCACGCGGGCGGTCAGGTCGGACTTGATCGCGGCTGCGGTGGCCTTGCCATCGAGAATTTGGGCGGTCATGGGCCCATCTTCGCGGATGACCCCACCGCTGTTCCAATCCGAGGCCGGCCACGAGGTCCGACGGGAGGTGGGACCGACGGCCGGCGCCGGCGCGGGAACCAAGATCAACCGCGTGTGTCCAGGTTGCACTTGCACAACACATACGGATACCGACTGGACAAAAAGTCAGCGCCAACCGCACGATGAGCCGCGCAGTGCGCGGGCAGTGTTGGGGGGCAAACCGCTCGGTTGTGTGATGTTTCCTCCTTCGGCTCCGCGATGTCCCCGCGTCACCAACGGAGGAAACCCGCCATGAGCTTTGGCGACCCGAACAACCCCTACGGACAGCAGGGCCAGGGCCAGCCCCAGGGCCAGCCGGGATACGGCTACCCCCAGCAGGGCCAGCCCCAGCAGCCCAACTACGGCTACCCGCAGGCGCCCCCGGTCCAGCCCTACGGCGGCTACCCGGGCGGCCCCATGGGCGGCGGCCCGCAGACGATGCCGGGCGGTGTGTCCGCGTCCCGTGTCTTCCTCTGGGTTCTCTCCGGGCTCAGCCTGATCGGCGCCGTGATCTTCCTCCTCGCCGCGATCGCGCTCAACGCGGCGAAGGACAGCGACGAGCTGGCCGACGACTCGCAGTTCCAGAGCCTGGTCGACCAGTCGAGCGGTGTCCTCTGGTTCATGACCTTCATCGCGGTCGTGTGGACCGTCGCGTCGATCGTCCTGGCGATCAAGATCAGCTCCGGCGGCAGCGGACTGCGCACCGTGCTGATCGTCTACGGCGCCCTGACCATAGTCCTGGGCATCTACCCCTTCGGCGGGATCGTGGGCATCGTCCACATCGTCCTCAGCATCCTGCTGATCGTCTTCGTGTCGAAGGCGGACGGCGCGGCGTGGTTCAAGCGCCCCCGTTACTGACCCGCACCACCGCCCCGCGACACCGACCCGAACAGGGCCGGCGCACGGCGCGTATGCCGGAAGGCCGTAACACCCGTCCTGTCGACGGGGTTTACGGCCTTCCGCCATGTCTCAGCTCATCCGGTGGCGGCGGCGGGCTCAGTGGAAGAAGTGCCGCGTCCCGGTGAAGTACATGGTCGCGCCTGCCTTCTTCGCGGCCTCGATCGTCAGCTCGTCCCGTACCGAACCACCCGGCTGCACCACGGCCTTGACGCCCGCGTCCAGCAGGATCTCCAGACCGTCGGGGAACGGGAAGAAGGCGTCCGAGGCCGCGTACGACCCACGGGCCCGCTCCTCGCCGGCGCGCTCCACGGCGAGCTTCGCCGAGTCCACGCGGTTGACCTGCCCCATGCCGACGCCGACGCTCGCGCCGTCCTTGGCGAGCAGGATCGCGTTGGACTTGACCGCGCGGCACGCCTTCCACGCGAAGGCCAGCTCGCGCAGCTCGGCGTCCGACAGGGCGTCACCGGTGGCGAGGGTCCAGGTCGACGGGTCGTCGCCGTCGGCCTGGAGACGGTCGGTGACCTGGAGCAGCGCGCCGCCGTCGATGGGCTTCACCTCGACGGGGGCCGAGGGGCCGCCCTCGCAGCGCAGCACCCGGATGTTCTTCTTGCGGGCCAGCACCTCGACGGCGCCGTCCTCGTAGCCGGGCGCGACGATGACCTCGGTGAAGATCTCGGCGACCTGCTCGGCCATCGCGACGGAGACCGGCCGGTTGACGGCGATCACGCCGCCGAACGCGGACAGCGGGTCGCACGCGTGGGCCTTGCGGTGCGCCTCGGCGACGTCGTCGGCGATCGCGATACCGCACGGGTTGGCGTGCTTGATGATCGCGACGCACGGCTCGGTGTGGTCGTACGCGGCCCGGCGCGCGGCGTCGGTGTCCGTGTAGTTGTTGTAGCTCATCTCCTTGCCGTGCAGCTGCTCGGCGTCCGCGAGGCCGCCGCCGGAGCCGCCGGTGTAGAGCGCGGCGGGCTGGTGCGGGTTCTCGCCGTAGCGCAGGACGTTCTTGCGCTCGTACGTCGCGCCCAGGAAGTCCGGGAGACCCGAGTCGTCCGGGGCGGCGTAGTCGTCCGCGAACCAGGAGGCCACGGCCACGTCGTAGGCGGCGGTGTGCTGGAACGCCTCGGCGGCGAGCCGCTTGCGGGTCGGCAGGTCGAACCCGCCGTCCTGTACGGCCGCGAGGACATCGCCGTACCTCGCCGGGCTGGTGACGATGGCGACCGACGGGTGGTTCTTGGCGGCGGCGCGGACCATGGACGGGCCGCCGATGTCGATCTGCTCGACGCACTCGTCGGGGGTGGCCCCGGACTCGACAGTCTCGCGGAAGGGGTAGAGGTTCGAGACGACCAGCTCGAAGGGCTCGATGCCGAGCTCGGCGAGCTGCTCGCGGTGCGAGTCGAGACGCTGGTCGGCCAGGATGCCGGCGTGGACGCGCGGGTGCAGCGTCTTGACGCGGCCGTCGAGGGTCTCGGGGAAACCGGTCAGCTCCTCGACCTTGGTGACGGGCACTCCGGCCGCGGCGATCCTCGCGGCCGTGGAGCCGGTCGACACGAGCGTGACACCGGCCGCGTGGAGGCCACGGGCCAGCTCTTCCAGGCCCGTCTTGTCGTAGACGCTGACCAGCGCGCGGCGGACGGGCCGCTTCGTACCCTCGGCGGCGGCCACTGCTTCGTCGGGCTTCTCGACGCTCACTGGATTGTTACCTTTCGTCCCTCAATGCGGTAGCCGTGCCGGGCGAGACGCCCCACGACATCGACGAGCAGCCGTCGCTCGACGTCCTTGATGCGCTCATGGAGAGCGACGCCACCGTCCTCGTGATCCTCGTCCCGCACCTCCACCACGCCTTGCGCGATGACCGGGCCGGTGTCGACGCCGTCGTCGACGAAGTGGACGGTGCAACCGGTGACCTTCGCGCCGTACGCGAGCGCGTCACGCACCCCGTGGGCACCGGGAAAACTGGGCAGCAGGGCGGGGTGGGTGTTGATGAACCGGCCGCCGAAGCGTGCGAGGAACCGCTTCCCGACGATCTTCATGAAGCCTGCCGAGACGACGAGATCGGGCTCGTACGCGGCGGTGGCCTCGGTCAGCGCGGCATCCCACTCCTCGCGCGTCGCGTGGTCCCTGACGCGGCAGACGAAGGTCGGCAGCCCGGCCCGCTCGGCACGTTCGAGTCCGGCGATGGAGTCGCGGTCGGCGCCGACGGCGACGATACGGGCGCCGTACCCCCGCGGGTCGGCGGCGACGGCGTCGAGCAGGGCCTGGAGGTTCGTACCGGAGCCGGAGACGAGGACGACGAGCCGGGCCGGGGAGCCGAATACGACCGGGGAGCCCGGTTCCGTCGGGGTGACCGGGTCGTCGGGGGCGGGCGGGGACGGCGGGGAGGCCACGGCGGAACGCCTTTCTGGAAGCGAGCACAGCCTCGCGGGTCGTGCGGGTCGTACGGCTTTGTGTGGTCGTAGATACGAATCGTGTCTCCCGTTTCGGGGAACTCTACGAAGGAGCCGACCGTCAGCAACGATACCGGCACACCGAACGGCCCCCGGGGGACGGGGGCGCGGGCGGGAGGTAGCGTCTGGGGACACGGACCTGTCTCCAGGACGGGCCATACGACACAAGACCCCTTGCGCCAAGGGTCTGAGGGGAAGACGTTCACCAGATGCCGGACCGACGACACCGCACGGCACTTCATGTCCCGCAGCCCACCGGGCCGGTGCTTCTGATGCGGGAACGCCAGTCCTCGTCCGCCGGGTCCTCGGGGCCGGAGGACTCTTCCGGGTCCTCGGGTTCCTCCGGGAGTCCGGGCAATTCGGGGAGTTCCGGGACGGGCGGCGATTCGGGGGCCTCCGGGTCGTCCGGCTCCTCCGGTTCGTCCGGCTCCTCGGGGTCCTCCGACGACAATCCGTTCGCGCCGCCGCCGGAGGACAGGCCCGACCAGCCGTGGCAGCCGCGCCATCCCCAGAACGGGGGCGGGACGCCGGACGACCAGTCGGGCGGTGACCGCTCGTCCTGGGGCAGCCAGTGGAGCAGCCGGCAGCCGGGGCGCTCGTCGGGCGGGTTCGGCGGAAGGCCGGGCGGCCAGAGTGGACCGGGCGGCGAGCGGAACGGCCAAGGTGGCCGCCAGGACGGTCCGGACGGCCAGCCCGGCGGCCGGGGCGGCCTGCGCTGGGACCCGACCGACCCGTTCCAGCGCCGTGCCCGGTACTCGCTGCTCTCCGGCATGTGGGCCTTCTTCTTCGCCCTCTTCGACTTCCCGGAGATCGCGCTGCTCCTCGGCGCGCTCGCGCTCTACTGGGGCATCAGCTCGCTGCGGGCCAAGGCGCCGCTGCCGCGTCCCTCGGGCGAGGGCCAGGCGGGGGCCCGCCGTTCGGACGTGGGTACGACCTCGGCCTCCGGTCCGGATTCGCCGTCCGACTCCGGTACGGCCTCTCCCGCGCCGACCACCACGGCGCCGCCCGCACCGGGTACGCCGCCGGGGGCCCCGGCGCAGGGCACGACGGCGCACAAGCCGCAGACGACCGCCGCGGTGAGCGGGATCGTCACGGCGGCGATCGCACTGCTGGTGGTGGCGGCGACGTTCACCGTGCAGTTGGTCTACCGCGACTACTACACGTGCGTGAACGACGCGCTGACGAAGACGGGCCAACTGGCCTGCAACGACAAGCTTCCCGACTCGCTGGTCCCCGTCTTCGGCGTCCAGAAGTAGCCGAGGGGCGCACACACCATATGACGGCGGCTTTCGGTTCGGGCTCGGCCTCGGACTCAGGCGCGGACGTGGTTTCGGGCCCAGGCGTGGGCTCGGGCTCGTGCGTGGAATCAGGCCCCGCCTCGGGCCCGGATTCAGGCCCGGATTCAGGCCCGGATTCAGGCTCAGTCTTGGTTTCGGGCTCAGTCTTGGTTTCGGGCTCAGTCTTGGTTTCGGGCTCGGACGCGGTCGGCGGGGACCCGGTCGTCAGGTCGCCGGACGCCTGCTTGACCGCCGACCCGCGTGCGTCCCGGGTATCCGGGTCGTGCCAGGCGCCCATCGGCAGGAAGTCGTACGTGTCGTCCACCTGTTCGGCCCCGTCCAGCGTGGGCAAATGGTCCTCCGCGCCCCCGGCCGCCCCATCGCCGTTCCCGTTGCCGGGCTCCCGCGGCCCTCCGTCCGCGCCCTTCCGCGTGGCCTCTCCGCGCCGCCACGGCATCCGTCGCGCCCAGGAGCCTTTCGACGGGGAGGCGTCGTCCGGGGCGTCCGGGGCGTCCGGCGGGACCGCCACCGACCCCGCCCCCTCCTCCACCGTCTCCGTCTCGCTCACCACGTCCGTCTCTCCCTCGTCGTCCGCCTCGTCCAACTCGTCGACCTCGTCGGTCTCGCGTCGCTCGCGCAGCCGCCAGAGCCGTACCACCAGCGCCGCCGGTACGCCGATGCCCACCGTCCAGACCAGCGCCGCCGCCCCGGTCAGCCACCACACCGGCCCGAACTCCACCAGCCGCCCGGTCCCCATCGGCCCGCCCGCGACGGCGGCCAGAGCCGCCATCAGCACCGCGCACCCGGCCCCGGCGAGCGCCGTCGCGAGTGCGGTGTCGCGAGCGCTCCAGGCCTCGTCCCGCTCGGCGTAGGGCGGGGCGGCGACCCGTAGCGTGAACCAGGCGACCGTCAGCCCGGCCGCCACAGGCACGACGCCCGCCGCCCAGGTCACGACCATTCCCGGCCCCTCGCCGGGGACGGCGGCCAGCAGCGGGAAGGGCGGCAGCGCGGGGCTTCCTGTGACCGCGAGCGGGGCGACCGTCGCCGACGTACCGAGCGCGAAGCCGGGGCCGAGGGCGTACGACGCGCCCCAGACCGCCGCGTTGGGGAGCAGCGCGATCGACAGCATCAGGACGGCGATCCGCCCGGACCAGCCCGCCGACAGATGCAGGAGCGATTCCTGTGCCGCGCCCGCGTGCCATGTCAGCGAGCAGGCGACCAGGAAGAACCCGCCGATCAGCAGGGCCGCCGCCCCGGCCGTCGCCGACCGCATCACCACGATGGCCCGGCGGCGCCTTCCGGCGGCCCCCGCGGCGGCCGCGGTGGCGTCCGTGTCCGAGGCGCCCCCTCCGGCGCCGTCCCCTTTCAGGCCGGGCAGCCGGTCGAGCAGCCTGGTGAGCGGCCGGCCGCTCCCCACCCACACTCCGGCGGCGGACGACAGCACCGGCACGAGGGGCAGCGTGAGCGCCGTGACGAACGAGTCGGTGGAGAGCGGTCCGCCCCGCGCGTAGATCACGACGGCGATGCCGACCAGCAGGTATCCGCCCGCGACCGTGCACAGCGCGCCGAGTGCCGTGAGCTGCGGCCGGCCCTCTTCCGGTTCCAGCGCGTCGCGCGAGGACCGGTAGACGAGCCACACCGGAAGCGCCACGACCAGCAGGGGTACGAGTCCGATGGGGGCGGGCACCCCTGACAGCGTGTCGGGCCGTACGAGCTCGGCGCCATGGGCCAGGAGCCAGAGCGCCGCCGCGATGTGCAGGGCTCCCCCGGCGCCGCTGTCGGGGTACGGCGAGCTGATCCATGCCGCGATGACCAGCACCGCGAGGCCGCCGAGGCCGAGGCCCGCGGCGAGCCCTCCCCGGAGGAACGCGGCGGTCAGCGCCGCGGCCCGGCCTCGCTCGGTGGCCGAGGCCGAGGACAACGTGGTGCTGCGCTCGCTCACTTGAGTCACGCCGCCATGCTGCCAACGACACGCGCTTAAACCGCGTAACGGGCGGATAGCCGCTGTGTCGCTCAATATACGTTTATGTACTTTTTCGGCCGGTACAGTGCCAGGGGGAGTTCTTCATGACCCAGAGCACCACTCGTACCTCCTCGGAGCCCCCGCTTCCCTCCCCCGGGGAACGGCGCAGGCTGCGCGAGGCGAAGGCCATGACCGAGAAGGAGATGGCGGCCGCGCTGGGAGTCACCAGGACGACTCTCAGATCCTGGGAGACCGGGCGCACGACCCCGCAGGGGCGTAAGCGCGAGGCGTACGCGCGGCTGCTCGCGCAGTACGCGGCGGAGCTCGACGCGAAGAAGCCCGCGAGGCGGGGGCGGCGGTCGAAGGAAGCGGGGGATGCCGTGGACGAGCGGCGGCCGGCGACGCGGCCACCGCTCACCGCGGCGGAGCCGGCGCGGGAGACCCCGGCTACCGACAGCGCCCCGCCCCCGGCGGCTCCCGCCGAGGAGCCCTCCCCGTCCCTCAAGAAGCCGCTCAACAGCCGTCCGGTCCGCACGGTCCAGGCCGACAGCCGGGCCCGGCAGAACGCCCAGCGGCGTATGGAGAAGGCCGAGGCCCTGGCGGGAGCGGCGGCCGCCGAGGCCGCGAAACTCACGCCCGCCCAGGCGTTCGACGAGCTGTACGCGCACTCCTCCCCCGCCCTCGTACGCCAGACGTATCTGCTCACCGGGCGCCGCACCCTCGCGCAGGAGTCCGTCGAGCGCGCCTTCCAGCTCGCCTGGCACCGGTGGCCCGAGGTCGCCGTCGACCGCGACCCCGCGGGCTGGGTACGGGCCGCGGCGTACGACTACGCGACCTCGCCCTGGCACCGGTTCCGCCGCGCCCACCGGCACCCGGACCCGGCCAACGGCGAACGCGACGGCCGGCCGCTGCGCCGGGCGCTGCTCGACCTGCCGCCGGTGTACCGCCGCGCGCTGCTCCTCTACGACGGTCTGGGCCTCGGCCTGCCCGACACGGCAGCCGAGACCGAGGCGACCACCGGGGCCGCCGCGAACCGGGTGCTGCACGCCCGCGAGGCGGTCGCCGAGCGGCTGCCCGACCTCGATGACCCGGAGGTCCTGCACGAGCAGCTGAGCGAACTGGCGGAGACCGTGTCCGCTCCCGCCGTCGCGTCCGCGTCCGCCGTGCGGATCGGCAGCGAGCGCCGCGCCAAGTTCTGGACGCGGGCCGTTATCGCCGTCACCGTCCTGATCATCGGGGCGACGGCCTTCACGGTCGTCACGGCGCCGACGCGGTACGAACCGACGCCCGCGCCGGGCCGGCGGGTCGGCGGTGTCCCCGCGCCGCACGGGCCGCAGAAGCTCAGCGAGCAGGACCTGAAGCTGCGTGCCGAGCTGCGCGCCGAACCTCTGAACGGGCCGGGGCGGCTCGTGCCCCGCATCCCCTGAACCGCCCCGCCGTCGCACGAGAACGCGCGTGGGCCCGCACCACCTGAAAGGTGCGGGCCCACGCGCGTTGTTCAGCAGGACAACTGCTGTACTCCGTAAGACCGTACAGCCAACAATCAGCCCGCGAGAATGGCCCGGGCGAGACCGGCCGTCTCGGTCGGCGTCTTGCCGACCTTGACGCCCGCGGCCTCAAGGGCTTCCTTCTTCGCGGCAGCGGTGCCCGACGAGCCGGAGACGATGGCGCCGGCGTGGCCCATCGTCTTGCCCTCGGGCGCCGTGAAGCCCGCGACGTAGCCGACGACCGGCTTGGTCACGTGCTTGGAGATGAAGTCGGCCGCGCGCTCCTCGGCGTCGCCGCCGATCTCGCCGATCATCACGATGAGGTCGGTGTCGGGGTCGGCCTCGAACGCCTTGAGGGCGTCGATGTGCGTCGTACCGATGACCGGGTCGCCGCCGATGCCGATGGCGGACGAGAAGCCGATGTCACGCAGCTCGTACATCATCTGGTAGGTGAGCGTGCCCGACTTGGACACGAGACCGATCCGGCCGGGCTTGGTGATGTCGCCCGGGATGATGCCGGCGTTGGACTGACCGGGCGTGATGAGACCGGGGCAGTTCGGGCCGATGATCCGGGTCTTGTTGCCCTTGCTCGACGCGTACGCCCAGAAGGCGGCGGAGTCGTGCACCGCGATGCCCTCGGTGATGACGACGGCGAGACCGATCTCGGCGTCGATCGCCTCGACGACGGCGGCCTTGGCGTGGGCCGGGGGCACGAAGAGGACGGAGACGTCGGCGCCGGTCTTCTCGATCGCCTCCTTGACGGAGCCGAAGACCGGGACGTCGGTGCCGTCGAAGTCGACGGACGTACCGGCCTTGCGCGGGTTGACTCCGCCGACGATGTTGGTGCCGTCAGCGAGCATGAGCTTGGTGTGCTTCATGCCGGTGGCACCGGTCATCCCCTGGACGATGACCTTGCTTTCCTTGGTCAGGAAAATAGCCATGGTGTTGGTGACCTTTACCTTTACTTCGCAGCCGCGAGCTCGGCGGCCTTGTCGGCCGCGCCGTCCATGGTGTCCACGCGCTGTACGAGCGGGTGGTTGGCGTCCGACAGGATCTTGCGACCCAGCTCCGCGTTGTTGCCGTCGAGGCGAACGACCAGGGGCTTGCTGACGGTCTCGCCCTTGGACTTGAGGAGCTCCAGGGCCTGCACGATGCCGTTGGCCACCTCGTCGCACGCGGTGATGCCGCCGAAGACGTTGACGAAGACAGACTTGACGTCCGGGTCGCCGAGGATGATCTCCAGGCCGTTCGCCATGACCTCGGCCGACGCGCCGCCGCCGATGTCGAGGAAGTTGGCGGGCTTCACGCCGCCGTGGGCCTCGCCCGCGTACGCGACGACGTCGAGGGTGCTCATGACGAGACCGGCGCCGTTGCCGATGATGCCGACCTCGCCGTCGAGCTTGACGTAGTTGAGGTTCTTGGCCTTGGCCGCGGCTTCGAGGGGGTTGGCCGCGGCCTTGTCCTCAAGTGCCTCGTGGTCGGGCTGGCGGAAGTCGGCGTTCTCGTCGAGCGAGACCTTGCCGTCCAGCGCGATGATCTTGCCGTCACCGGACTTGATCAGCGGGTTGACCTCGACGAGGAGGGCGTCCTCCTTGATGAAGACGGTCCACAGCTGCTGGAGGACGTCGGCGACCTGACCGGCGATGTCGGCCGGGAACTTGGCGGCGGCGACGATCTCGGCGGCCTTCTCGGGGGTGCAGCCCTCGTTGGCGTCGACCGCGATCTTGGCGAGCGCGTCGGGGTTCTCCTCGGCGACGACCTCGATCTCCACGCCGCCCTCGACGGAAGCCATGGCCAGGAAGGTGCGGTTGGTGCGGTCGAGGAGGAAGGAGACGTAGTACTCCTCCGCGATGTCGGCCGTCTGCGCCAGCATCACCTTGTGGACCGTGTGGCCCTTGATGTCCATGCCCAGAATGGCGTCGGCCTTGGCAACCGCGTCGGCCGGGTCGGAGGCCAGCTTCACGCCGCCGGCCTTGCCCCGGCCGCCGACCTTGACCTGCGCCTTGACGACAGCCTTGCCGCCGAGACGCTCGGTCACCTCGCGCGCCGCCTCAGGCGTTTCGATGACTTCACCGGCCAGCACCGGTACACCGTGCTTGGCGAAGAGGTCCCTCGCCTGGTACTCGAACAGGTCCACGCGCGTCCGTCCCTTGTCTGTCTTCTAAAATTCGCAGTATCGCGGTTCGTAATCTGCGTGGGCGTGCCGCGATGGGCAACGTGACTGCACTTGTCACAAGGAAGGCGCAGACGGAGTCCCGGAGCGCGGCATGTCCGTCTCGCAGGTTATCCCCGAGTGCCGTGGACCCCTAAATCACGGATCACCCCTGAGCGGTGATACCTGTCACAGACACCGAGTCCACGGGGCGCCGACTCCCTTCTAGGGGGTGTCCTGTCGATCAGGCGGGGTCCGGTATCGGCAGGGGGCGCTTCTCGATCGCCGCCGCCATCACCTCCGGGAAGAGGTCCGGGGTGCAGGCGAACGCCGGGGCGCCGAGGGCGGCGAGGGCCGCCGCGTGGTCGCGGTCGTAGGCGGGCGCGCCCTCGTCGGACAGCGCGAGGAGCGCCACGAACTGCACGCCCGACGCCTTCATCGCGGCGACGCGCTTCAGCATCTCGTCACGGATCCCGCCCTCGTAGAGATCACTGATCAGGACGACGACGGTGTCGGCGGGCCGGGTGATCTGCGACTGGCAATAGGCGAGGGCGCGGTTGATGTCCGTGCCGCCGCCGAGCTGTGTACCGAACAGGACGTCGACCGGGTCGTCCAACTGGTCGGTGAGGTCGACGACCGCGGTGTCGAAGACGACGAGCCTGGTGGAGAGGGAACGCATCGAGGCGAGAACGGCGCCGAAGACGGAGGCGTAGACGACGGACGCGGCCATCGACCCGGACTGGTCGATGCAGAGGACGACCTCCTTCTTCACGGACTGCGAGGCGCGCCCGTATCCGATGAGGCGTTCGGGGACGACCGTCCCGTACTCCGGCAGGTAGTTCTTGAGGTTCGCGCGGATCGTGCGGTCCCAGTCGATGTCCCGGTGGCGCGGCCTGCTGATGCGCGCGGAGCGGTCGAGTGCGCCGGTGAGCGTGGCTCTGGTACGGGTGGCGAGCCGCTTCTCGATGTCGGCGACGACCTTCCTCACGACGGCGCGCGCCGTCTCCTTGGTCGTCTCGGGCATGGCCTTGTTGAGCGACAGGAGAGTGCCCACGAGATGGACGTCCGCCTCGACGGCCTCCAGCATCTCCGGTTCGAGCAGGAGCGCGGAGAGTCCGAGCCGCTGGATCGCGTCGCGCTGCATGACCTGGACGACGGAGGTGGGGAAGTACGTCCGGATGTCGCCGAGCCAGCGGGCGACCGAGGGGGCGGAGGCGCCGAGCCCCGCGGAGCGGTTGCCCCCGCTCCTTCTGGACGTGCCGCCGCCTCCTGCGTACAGAGCGGTCAACGCGCCGTCCATCGCCGCGTCCTGGCCGGTGAGGGTGCGGCCGGTGCCGTCGGCGGAGTCGCCGCCGAGCACCAGCCGCCAGCGCCGCAGACGCTCGTCGGCCGCGTCGCCCGTCAGGTCGTCGCTCTGCCCGGCCGTGGTCATCGGGCCACCCCCGCGTGGTCGTTGTCGTTGTCGTTGTCGTTGTCGTGCCCAACCGGCGGCGGGCCGCCGAGAAGCAGCCGAAGCACCGGGAGCACGGCGTCCGCGCGGCTCTCGTCGATGCCGGTTCCGAAGCCGGGGATCCCCGCCTCGGGACGGTCGGGCCGCGGCCCGCCACCCGCCGGTCCGCGCCGGACCAACTCGCCGAGTGTGCGGCGCACTCCGGGCTCGTACGCGGAGAACGTACGGCGCAGAAGGGGCAGCACGTCCGTGAACGAACCGGCGGGCACCCCGGTCAGCCAGGTGTCCACGAGGGCGAGCAGCCGTTCGTCGTGGACCAGGAGCATTCCGCCGCCGGAGGCTCCTCCGACGAACCCCTCGATCCAGGCGGCCGCGTCGGCCGGCGGGGCGCCGGGCGACAGGGCGAGGCCCATGAGGCGCGCGGCCTCGTCCTCGGGGAGGCGCCCGTCGTCCAGGAGCAGCCGGGCGGACCGGCCCCGGATGACGCCGGGCACCGTGTCCCGCGCGGCCAGTTTGCGCAGCACCGCGCCCCAGCGCCCGGCCAGATCCCCGGCGGGGCGGTCGGGGGCGTCGGGCAGGAGGCCGATCGCGGCGTGGACGCCGTCGAGATGGCCCCTCATCTCGGCCGCGCCGTCCGCGTCCAGCGCGGCGCAGGCGGGCGGCAGTCCGACGCAGATCCGCTCGGCGAGCCCGGAGGCGACCTCGCCGAGCGCCGCCGTGTCGGTGGACCGTACGTCTCCGTAGCGCAGCGACCGCGCGAGTGCGGGCAGGGCCTGGGCGAGATGGCCGACGTCCGCGTCCAGTGCGGCGCGGTCCGCCAGGGCACTCATCACCACGGGCAGCGCGTCGGTCAGTTCGGCCAGGAGGCACTGCTCGGCCAGGGCCGTGACGTCGGAGAGCGCGGTCGCCGACACCGCGCGGGACTCGGCCTTGGCGGTCGCCGCCGAGTGGACCGTGGTGCCCCAGACCCCGGCCTCGGCGACCCGTACGTACAGCTCGGGCTCCCAGCGCAGCCGCCACGTCTCGCGGAACGTGCCCGTGCTGCCGCGGCCCGCCGACGCCTCGCCCCAGCCGATGCCGAGCAGCCTCAGCCGGTGCAGCATCCTGCCCCGTCCCGCGTCGGTCTCCTTACGGAGGTCGAGTTCCAGCTCGCGCTCCAGCGCTTCCGGCTTCAGCCGCAGCGAGCGCTGCAGCCGGGTCAGGTCGCGCTGGAGCGGTACGGCGGGCGCGGAGTCCGGGACCTCGCCCAGGACGTCCCCAACGATGAGCCGGTCCCTGATGAGCCCGAGCGGCACATCCGACCCGTCGCACATGACGGCACGGATCGCGTCGGTCGTCTCCGTCAGCCCGGCGAGCGGCCTGCCGCGCATGGTGGCCAGGGTCTCGGCGAGCCGGACGGCTTCGATGACATGGGCGGAGGAGATGGGCTGGTCCTCCTCGCGGAGCAGACCGGCGACCTTGGTCATCCAGCGCTCCACGGGCCGGTCGGGGGCGCCGAAGAGGTGTCCGTACCAACCGGGAGAGTCGATGCCCGCGCCGTATCCGCTGTGTCTGGCCAGCCGGTGGTGCGTCCACGGCACCCAGGTCATCTCGGACTTGACCTTGGGCAGTCCCTTGAGGAGCGCGCGGTCGGCGGTGGCCGTGGTCCGCGCCCCGAGCGCGGGCACATGCCAGGCACCGCAGACGACGGCGACCCGGTCGTCACCGAACTCCTTGCGGGCGGAACGGAGTTGGAGCCGCATGTACGCCTCGCGGACCAGGTCGCGGCGGTGTCCGCCGTCCCCGTACTCCTCGCGCAGGGCGCCCATCGCCTCGCCGACGGCGGCGAACGGCGCGAACGGGTCGTCGGCGGCGGCGCGGTGCTCCACGACGTCTTCCCACCAACGCTCGGCGTCGTCGTAGCCGGCGGCCTCGGCGAGAACGGCGAGCGGGTCGATCCGCAGGGCCTGGACACGGGCCTCGGGATCGAGATCCGTGCCGGCGCCTCCGTCGTCCGGGTCGGTCTCACCGTCCGGCCTGCCGTCCCCTTCCCCGTCCCCTTCTGTGAAGGCCAGGGAGTGCGTCGCGGGAAGGTCGATGAAGCGGACCGGGACGTCGTGCGCGAGCGCCCAGCGGATCGCGACCCACTCCGGGGAGAAGTCGGCCAGCGGCCAGAACGCCGCGCGCCCCGGATCGTCCACGGCGTGGGCGAGCAGCGCGACGGGCGGGCGCATCTGGGGATCGCCCGCGAGGGACACCAACGCGTCGCCCTCGGGCGGACCTTCGATCAGGACGGCCAGCGGCGACGCGGCGTCGAGCGCGGCCCGCACGGCGCGGGCGGACCCGGGCCCGTGGTGCCGGACGCCGAGAAACAACGGCCCGCTCCCCGCCGGCCACGCCGGGGCGGCGTCCTCGGCAGGGCTCGTCATGCGCCGACCTCTCGGCACGCGCGGTAGAAGTCCTTCCAGCCGTCCCGCTCCCGCACGACCGTCTCCACATACTCCTGCCAGATCACCCGGTCGGCCGCCGGGTCGCGGACGACGGCGCCGAGGATGCCGGACGCGACGTCGCCGGGGCGCAGCACACCGTCGCCGAAGTGCGCCGCGAGTGCCAGGCCGTTGGTGACGACGGAGATCGCCTCGGCCGTGGAGAGCGTCCCGGACGGGGACTTGATCTTCGTACGACCGTCGGCCGTGACGCCGTCGCGCAACTCGCGGAAGACCGTGACGACCCGCCGGATCTCGGCGATGCCTTCGAGACCGCCGGGCAGATCGAGCGAGCGTCCGATCTGGTCGACGCGCCGCGAGACGATGTCGACCTCCGCCTCGGCCGTGGCCGGCAACGGCAGGACAACGGTGTTGAACCGGCGGCGCAGGGCGCTCGACAGGTCGTTGATCCCCCGGTCGCGGTCGTTGGCGGTGGCGATCACGTTGAAGCCGCGGACGGCCTGGATCTCCTGTCCCAACTCCGGGACCGGCAGGGTCTTCTCGGACAGGATCGTGATGAGCGAGTCCTGCACGTCGGCCGGGATACGGGTGAGCTCCTCGACCCGGGCGGTCATGCCCTCGGCCATGGCCCGCATGACCGGGCTGGACACGAGCGCGTCCCGGCTGGGGCCGTGGGCGAGCAGCTGCGCGTAGTTCCACCCGTACCGGATGGCCTCCTCGGGCGTGCCCGCCGTCCCCTGCACCAGCAGCGTCGAGTCACCGCTGACGGCGGCGGCCAGATGCTCGGAGACCCAGGTCTTCGCGGTGCCGGGAACGCCGAGGAGCAGCAGCGCGCGGTCGGTGGCCAGGGTGGTGACGGCGACCTCGATGATCCTGCGCGGACCCACGTACTTCGGCGTGATGACCGTGCCGTCCGGGAGCGTGCCGCCGAGCAGATACGTCGCGACCGCCCAGGGCGACAGCCGCCACCTGGGCGGGCGGGGACGGTCGTCGGCGCCGGCCAGCGCCGCCAGTTCATCGGCGAAGGCGTCCTCGGCATGCGGTCGCAGGACCTCGGCACCGGCCGTCCCGCCGACGGTCCCGCCGACCGTCCCCGCGGTCGTCGCACTCGTTTCGGACATGGTCATGGCTCCCCCTCCAGATCGTTCGACCGGGTAGGGGACCACCGTGCACCATGCCACTGACAATCGACCGTTTCCGCAGGTCGGAGCCGATTGTCAGTGGGGCCGCCTAACGTCTTGGACATGGATAACGCGGGGGTGCGCTGGACGACGGAACAGGTGCTGGCCCTGGCACCTGACGATGCGTCACGCAAGGCCGGGGCCAGGCTGAGCGCGGCCGGGCCCTGGTCGGACGCGGGCAGCAGCGGCGAGGGGGCCGTGTGGGGGCTGTGCAAGGGAAGCGGGAAGAAGCCGTATCAGACGGTGATAGATACGAAAGGCCCCGCGTACAGGTGCAGTTGCCCGAGCCGGAAGTTCCCGTGCAAGCACGCGCTGGGGCTGCTGCTGCTCTGGGCGGGCGAGGGGACGTCCGCGGTCAGGACCGTCGTGGACGTGGGGGACGGGCCCGCGCCCGACTGGGCGGAGGAGTGGCTGGGGGGCCGCAGGAAGCGGAGCGGGGAGCAGGAGGAGAGAGCGAAGGCCGAGGCCGGCGGGGCGGCCGGGCAGGCCGATCCGGAGGGGGCCAGGCGCCGGGCGGAGCGACGGGCGGCGCGGATCACCGGCGGGGCGCAGGAGCTTGAGCAGCGGCTGACGGATCTGCTGCGCGGCGGGCTGGCGGCGGCCGAGCAGTCCGGTTACGGGCTGTGGGAGGAGACGGCCGCGCGCATGGTGGACGCGCAGGCGCCGGGACTGGCCGGGCGTGTGCGGGAGTTGGGCGCGATCCCGGGCTCGGGGGCGGGCTGGCCGGTGCGGCTGCTCGAAGAGTCGGCTCTCCTGCATCTGCTGGATCAGGGCTGGCTGGGGATCGACCGGCTGCCCGCGCCACTCGCGACGACGGTCCGTACGCGGGTCGGTCTGCCGTCGCCCGCCGACGGCCCGCCGGTCAAGGACCACTGGCTGGTCCTCGCGCAGTACGACACGTCGGACGGCAAGATCACCACGCGCCGGATCTGGCTGTACGGGCGGGAGTCGGGGCGTACGGCTCTGGTGCTGGGATTCGGCGCGGCGGGCCGTTCGCCGCAGCCGGCGCTGCCGGTGGGCCTGGTGATCGAGGCGGAGCTGACACCGCACGCGGGGGCGGGTCAGCTGCGTGCCGATCTCGGCGCGGAGGTGGACGTTCCCGAGCCGACCGGGACGCCACCGCCCGGCGGGACGACCACGGCGGCGGTGGAGGCGTACGGCTCGGCGCTGCGGGAGGATCCGTGGCTGGACTCCTGGCCCGTGACACTGACCGGCGTCATACCTGTCCCCGACGGAGGGGACGGGGGCGGGTGGCAACTGGCCGACGCCGACGGGAAGTCGGCCCTGCCGATCGCGCCGGCCGCGCTCTCGCGCCCGGGACTGTGGAAGCTCGTGGCGCTGTCCGGCGGCGGCCCGGTCACCGTCTTCGGCGAGTGCGGGCACCGCGGCTTCACCCCGCTCGCCGTCTGGTCGGCGGGCTCCTCGGAGACGGTCCAGCTGACATGACCCGAATCCGGACCTGAGACCGGCCGGCCTGCTCGGGCGGAGATGCCCGTCCGACCGTCCCTCGTCCCATCCAGCCCGTCCTCTATCTCTACGTCTCTATCCATACGTACGGAGGCATCCGATGACCGGCACCACCCTCCCCGTTGGCGCGAGCGCCGCGACCACCTCCTGGGAAGAGCTCGTCACATCGGCCCTGCTCGGCACGGACCGCCGCACACCGCCGGCGGATGTCATGGCTTCCGGCCAGGACGCGCCGGTCGCGCTGCTGGACGCCGCGGCGCTCCACACGCTCCGGCGCCGCGCGGGCCTGCTCCCGGCGCGCGCCGCCGCCCTGCCTGAGCCGGCGCCCGAGGACCACCGCCGCGAACTGCCGGAGCCCGCGCGCCGGCGCCTGTCGCAGTTGCTGGCCGACCGCTCGGCCCCGGCCGGTACGGGAGGCAGGCGCGGTACGACCCCCGACCTCACCGAGCTGCTGCCCCAGTGGCTCACCGCCGCCAACGACCACGGCTACCGCGCCCCCGCCGCCTCCCTGCCCGCGCTGCTGGACGCCGCGCGCGGGCGCAACGACCTGCGGCCGCACGCTCTCGCGTTCGCCGGGCCGCGTGGGCTCTGGCTCGCACGCTTCAACCCGGACTGGAAGTTCGCCCTGCGCGGCGCGTCCGGCGGCGCGGTCCTGCCGGGCGTCCAGGACTCCGATGCGGTACGGCAGTTGTGGGAGCAGGGACTGTTCGCCGAGCGGGTCGCGCTGCTCGCGGCCGTACGCGCGCGGGACGCGAACGCGGCGCGGGCGCTGCTGGGCACGACGTGGCCGACGGAGCGCGCCGAGGACCGGCTGATGTTCCTCGACTCGCTGCGCGCCGGGCTGTCCGACCTCGACGAGCCCTTCCTTGAGGAGGCGCTCTCCGACCGCAGCCGCAATGTCCGCGCGACCGCGGCCGAGTTGCTGTCCGCGCTGCCGAACTCCGCGCTGGCCGCACGGATGGCGGCGCGCGCGGCGACGTGCGTGAGCCTTGACCGCGCGGGCGGCCCCACGGGTCCGACAGTCATCGTCGAAGCGCCGCACGAGTGCGACGCGGACATGCAGCGGGACGGGGTGAGCCCGACACCGCCCAGCGGCCGGGGCGAACGGTCCTGGTGGCTGGGGCAGTTGGTGGAGGCGTCACCGCTGTCGATCTGGCCGGAGCGGCTCGGGGGGCATACGCCCGAGGAGATCGTGACGCTGCCGGTCCTGGACGACTGGACGGACGAACTGCACGCCGCCTGGTGCCGGGCAGCCGTCCGGCAGCGCGACGCCCGCTGGGCCCGCGCCCTGCTCGGCCCGCCCGCCGTGTCCCCGGCCGCCGGGCCGGGAGCGTCGTCCCTCGCGGAGCGCGCGAAGCTGCTCGGCACCCTGCCGGTGGCGGAACGGGCTTCCTGGGTGGCCGAGTTCATAGCCGCGCACGGTCTCTCGGAGGCGTTCCAGTTGCTCGGCGTCTGCGCGGTGCCCTGGTCCGGGCCGCTGGGCCGGGCGGTCGTCGACGCGCTCGACATCGCGCGGGACGGCGGGAGTTACCCGTGGAGCTTCAGCGGTGTGATGGGCCTCGCCGAACGCTGCCTGGACCCGGCGGAAGCCCCCCACCTGGAAATACTCACCGCCACCCCGGACGAAGCGGAGGGCGCGTCACCGGGAGCGGGTGGCTACTGGTCGGAGGCGTTCCAGCGGCTCGTCTCCACGCTGCGGCTGCGCGCCGCGATGATGTCGGAGCTGGCGGGTGCCCCGGGCCCTCAAGCGCCGGACGAGCGGTCGAGCCCCGCGCAGGCGCCCGCGCCCGTGGACACCACCCCGGCCGAGGACTGAGGACACCTGCCGCCCCGCGGGTGGGCGGCTACGCGCCCGCCGGCTGGGACACGTTCGCGTTCACCCATTCCACGATCGACGTCGTCGTCGCCCCCGGCGTGAAGATCTCCGCCACGCCCAGCTCCTTCAGCGGCGCGATGTCCGCCTCCGGGATGATGCCGCCGCCGAAGACCTTGATGTCGAGCGCGTCGTGCTGGGCCAGCAGATCGATGACCTTCGCGAAGAGCGTGTTGTGCGCGCCGGAGAGGATCGAGAGACCGATCGCGTCGGCGTCCTCCTGGATCGCGGTGTCCACGATCTGCTCGGGCGTCTGGTGCAGCCCGGTGTAGATGACCTCCATACCAGCATCCCGCAACGCTCGCGCGATGACCTTGGCCCCGCGATCGTGGCCGTCGAGACCCGGTTTCGCCACCACCACACGGATCGGACCGGTCACACCCATCACTGCCTCCACATACCGACTTCGTCGTCATTGGCACGGGTCCCCGTACCGGCGAGGGACGGAGAGTGAACGAACGTTATCTCCAGCATCTCGCACGCCGCTGTTTCGCGGCGGCCGGGGAGGGGGAAATCACACGTGGGGATATGTTCACTCTGCTTCGTGTCGGCCCCACCCGGCACGGGAGCCGCAAGGGAATCGCTTCCCGTGCGGCGTAGGGAGGTAGGTCAATGAAGATCCCGCCTTTCTCCGAGCTCTTCTCGCCGTTCCCGTCTGTCGTACGGCGGCCGGCGGCCTGGGAACTGCCCGTGACGCTGCTGCGGGCCTCAGTCCTCGAGATGGCCATCCTCGCGGGACACATGGTCCTCTATCCGGGTGGCATCGCCAATGAGCGTCCGGCACCCGACCTGCCGCCCGAGGCCGAAACACTGCCCACGGAGGGCCGATCCCGGCCCCCGGTCCTGCTGCTGCACGGTTTCGTGGACAATCGCTCCGTCTTCGTGCTGCTGCGCCGCTCCCTGGCCCGACATGGCTGGACCCACCTCGAATCGCTCAATTTCTCCCCGCTGACCTGCGACATCCGGCTGGCCGCCGAAGTGCTCGGCCGCCACATCGAAGAGGTCTGTGCCCGTACGGGGCACCGCGAGGTCGACATCGTCGGCCACAGCCTCGGTGGCCTGATCGCCCGGTATTACGTACAGCGACTGGGCGGAGACGTACGGGTACGGACTTTGGTCACCATGGGCACACCCCATGCGGGTACCGGCGCCATCCCGTTCGCCAGCGCGCACCCGGTCGTCCGGCAGATGCGACCCGGCTCGGACCTGATCGAAGAGCTGCGGGAGCCGGCGCCCGGCTGCCGGACCCGGTTCGTCAGCTTCTGGAGCGATCTCGACCAGGTCATGTCACCGGTGGAGGCCGCTCGTGTCGAGCACCCGGACCTCGTCGCGCAGAACGTGGGCGTGACCGGTATCGGCCACCTCGCCCTGCCGGTGCACCCGGCCGTCGCCGCGGGCATCCGTTACGTCCTGGAGCACGACGACAGCGAGGAGCTCGCGAAGCTCATCGAGTCGGCCGAGTGGGCGGGAAGCGCCGCGCAGCGGGCCGAGGATCAGGCCGACGGGGCGATATCGGTGGCCTGAGGGTCCCAAGGCAGTCCAAACGCAGGCGGCGGAAACTGGTTGCGGCCAGAGTCGATTCGATGTCGCTTCGACACCTCACCGAGACTCTTGAAATCGAACGAATATCGAACGTACGGCCAAAGGTGTGCCCACAGTCCGCCGAAAGACGGCCGAATGCCCGTTTCCCGAGCGCCCGGAAGCCGCCGAAGATTGTCGCCGTCGCATACCGCCGGGTACAGTCGCGGCCACTGCTTTCCCTTCTGGGTCCCTCCGTTCGTCAAGGCGGCCCCAGGAACCTGGTCCTGCTGCCGAGGCGAGAGAGAAGTTGGTGAACGACCAGCACCCCCACGCCGGATATGCCACTCACGACGGCTACTCCTCAGGCAGTTTCGACAGTGACCCGCTCTTCGGGGCGCTTCCGGGCACGAGCCCGGTGGGCACGGTCACTTACGACGCGGATCAGAGCGGCCAGTACGACTCGGCCCAGTGGAACGCGGGTTACGACCCCTACGCGACGCACGCGCCGCAGGCACCCCAGGTTCAGTACGAGGCGTACGACGCGTACGCCGCACAGCCCCAGCAGCCTCAACAGCCCCAGCAGTCGTACGACGCGACTGGTCAGTGGGACGCGAACGCCTGGAACGAGGCGAACCAGGCGGCGAGTTACGGCTACGACCAGACCGGTCAGGGCGTCCAGGCCGACCAGTGGGCGGCGCCCGTCGCCGACACCGGCGCCTACGACGCGACCGCCTGGAACTCGGGCGCGCCCGCCGCGGGGCCTGACGTACCTCTCCAGGCCGAGGCCCCGTACTACGGCGACAACGCGACGTACGAGTCCTACGAGTCGGCGCCGTACGAGCCCGCCGGCTACGAACCGGCGGCGTACGAGCCCGAGACCGAGCACCAGCACGAAACCGACTACGCGCAGGCGGAGTTCGCGCCGACCGAGTTCGCGCGGTCCGAGTACGAGACGCCGGAGTACGAGCAGTCCACGTACGAGGCGTCGGCCTACGGTGACCAGCACGAGTACGACGCGCCAGGTCCGGAGCCTGAACAGGTGTCGGAATCGGAGCTGGAGCTCGATTCGGACTACTCCGAGCACTCCGAGCACGCGGACCATCTCGTCGGGGCCGCCGCCACCGTCACCGCGGCGACCATCACCCCGCGCCCCGTCCGCCGGTCGGCCGGAGGCAGTCGCGGCAGGCGCCGTACACCGGCGAAGCGTTCGGCTCTGCTGACCGTCGCCGTCCCCTCCGCCTGTGTGA
Source organism: Streptomyces camponoticapitis (assembly GCF_014646115.1). GTDB lineage: Bacteria > Actinomycetota > Actinomycetes > Streptomycetales > Streptomycetaceae > Streptomyces > Streptomyces camponoticapitis. Next base: position 80,616 of record NZ_BMMV01000007.1, read on the forward strand.
TGGGTGTCGCCGGTATCGCCGCCGCTTCGGTCGGCGGACTCGGCGCCGCCGACGAGACCAAGGACGACTCGACGACGCTCACCGCGTCGGACGCGGCAGCGGTCAAGCCCGCCGCGGTGAACAACAAGCTCGACACCCAACTCGCCGCTCTCAACGCCGACGCACGTGACTTCGGGGACCGCGCCAGCCGCACCCAGGAGCGCATCGACCTCAAGGAGCGGCAGGCGGCGGAGAAGAAGAAGCGCGACGCGCTGGCCGCCGCCCGCGAGGCCGCCCGCCCCAAGTTCGCGATTCCCGTGGCGAATCACGCCCTCAGCGCGTACTACGGCCAGGCCGGCGTCAACTGGATGTCCATGCACACGGGCATCGACTTCCCCGTCGCGTACGGCACACCGGTGATGGCGGCGACGGACGGCACCGTCCGTACGCAGTGGAACAGCGCCTACGGCAACATGGCGATCGTGACGGCCGCCGACGGCACCGAGACCTGGTACTGCCACCTCAGCAGCACGAAGATCCGTTCCGGCTCGGTCAAGGCCGGTGACGAGATCGCGTACTCCGGGAACTCGGGCAACTCCACCGGTCCGCACCTGCACTTCGAGGTACGGCCCGGCGGCGGCGCGGCGATCGACCCGCTCCCCTGGCTCCGGGGCCACGGCCTCAACATCTGACCACCGGCCGCCAGCCGGACCTCTTCATTCCGCCCGCCCGCGCGGTCGCCCGCTCGCGGGTCCGCGCGTCCGCGCGTTACAGCTTGTCGACGGGCGCGTACCGCAGCAGCAGCCGCTTCGGCTTGGAGTCGCCGAAGTCGATCGTGGCCTGCGCGTCGGCGCCCGATCCCGTCACCGTGACGACCGTCCCGAGCCCGAACTGGTCGTGGGTGACCCTGTCCCCCACCGCGAGCGAGATGACCGGCTTCTCCGTCGCGCGCCGCGTGGCGAAGCCCGCCGGGCCCGACCGGGCGCGGGAGGTGGACAGCGAGGACGTGATCCCCGAGGTAGGGCCGGCCGGGGCGGACATCGGACCGGTGCGCTTCCACTCCAGATGCTCGCCCGGGATCTCCTCCAGGAAGCGCGACGGCGGATTGTACGAGGGCTGGCCCCACGCGCTGCGCATCGAGGACCGGGTCAGATAGAGCCGCTCCCGGGCGCGTGTGATGCCGACGTACGCCAGCCTGCGCTCCTCCTCCAGCTCCTTCGCCTGACCGAGCGCGCGCATGTGCGGGAAGACGCCGTCCTCCAGGCCCGTCAGGAAGACGACCGGGAATTCGAGCCCCTTCGCCGTGTGCAGCGTCATCAGCGTGATGACACCGGAGCCTTCCTCGTCCTCGTCGGGGATCTGGTCGGAGTCGGCGACGAGCGCCACCCGCTCCAGGAACTCGGCGAGCGTGCCGGACGTCGTCGCGGCGGGCGCGTCCGGAGCGGGTGTATCTACGGCAGACTCATCCGCGGCAGGAGCGTCGGGAGCGGGTGCGTCGGCGGCGGGCGCCGTCGCGTCCGTCGCCCCCGCCGCCTGGGCCCGCTCCTGCTCGAACTCCAGGGCCACGGCGGCCAGTTCCTGCAAGTTCTCGATCCGCGTCTCGTCCTGCGGGTCGGTCGACGCCTGCAACTCCGCGAGATAGCCGGTCCGTTCGAGCACGGCCTCCAGGACCGTCGCCGGACCGGCGCCCGACTCGACGACCGTACGCAACTCCTCCATCAGCGTGTTGAAGCGCTTCACCGCGTTCGACGAACGGGCCGCCATGCCGTACGCCTCGTCGACCCGGCGCAGTGCCTGCGCGAAGGAGATCCTCTCCCGCACCGAGAGCGCGTCGATCATCGCCTCGGCGCGGTCGCCGATGCCGCGCTTGGGCACGTTGAGAATCCGTCGCAGCGGGACGCTGTCCTCGGGGTTGGCGAGCACCCGCAGATAGGCCAGCACATCGCGGACCTCCTTGCGCTCGTAGAAGCGCACGCCGCCGACGACCTTGTACGGGAGGCCGACGCGGATGAAGATCTCCTCGAAGACACGTGACTGCGCGTTCGTCCGGTAGAAGACGGCGACGTCGCCCGCCTTGGCCTCGGACGCGTCCGTCATGCGGTCGATCTCGTCGGCGACGAACTGCGCCTCGTCATGCTCGGTGTCCGCCACATACCCCGTGATCAGGGCGCCCGCTCCGGCGTTCGTCCAGAGATTCTTGGGCCGCCGGCTCTCGTTGCGCTCGATGACCGCGTTGGCCGCGCTGAGGATCGTCTGCGTGGAGCGGTAGTTCTGCTCCAGCAGGATCGTCGTCGCGTCCGGGTAGTCCTCCTCGAACTGGAGGATGTTACGGATCGTGGCGCCGCGGAACGCGTAGATGGACTGGTCCGCGTCACCGACGACGCACAGCTCCGCCGGGTCGTGTCCCTCGCCCGAGGGGCCGACCAGCTCACGTACCAGGGTGTACTGCGCGTGGTTGGTGTCCTGGTACTCATCCACCAGGACATGGCGGAAGCGGCGGCGGTAGTGCTCGGCGACGTCGGGGAACGCCTGGAGCAGATGGACCGTCGTCATGATGATGTCGTCGAAGTCCAGGGCGTTGGCCTCACGCAGCCGCGCCTGGTACATCCGGTACGCCTCGGCCAGCGTCTTCTCGAACGGGTCACTGGCCTGACCGACGAAGGTCTCCTCGTCGATCAGCTCGTTCTTCAGATTCGAGATCTTGGCGCTGAAGGACTTCGGGGGGTGCCGCTTGGGGTCGAGGTCGAGATCGCGGCAGACCAGGGCCATGAGCCGCTTGGAGTCGGCCGCGTCGTAGATCGAGAACGACGACGTGAAGCCGAGCCGCTTCGACTCACGGCGCAGAATCCGCACACAGGCGCTGTGGAACGTCATCACCCACATGGCGGCGGCACGCGGGCCGACGAGCTGCTCGACGCGCTCCTTCATCTCGCCGGCGGCCTTGTTGGTGAACGTGATCGCCAGTATTTCGCCGGGATGCACCCGGCGGGTCCCCAGCAGGTGCGCGATCCGGTGGGTCAGCACCCTGGTCTTGCCCGAGCCCGCGCCGGCCACGATGAGCAGCGGCGATCCGGTGTGCACGACGGCGGCGCGCTGCTCCTCGTTCAGCCCTTCGAGCAGCGCGGCCGGGTCCACGACGGTGCGCGGGGCGCCGTCGCGATGGTGCGGATCCCTGGGCGGGGGCACGTCGAACTTCCCTCCGAAGAGATCGTCGGGCACCTGTTCCGGAGCGGTGTCCTCGGGCGGCGGCGGGGGCTCCTCGGCCGAGGGCTGGAGGTCCGCCAGGAAGCTGTCGTCAAAGAGGCTGCTCATCGCTTCCTGAGTCTAGAGTGCCGCACTGACAGCGGACCGCCACCTGCCTCACGGGGGCGCCGACGGGCGTTTATGCGAAAGGTCACGAAAACGTATCGGGCATATCGGCCATCAACCTTCACAGCAGCACCACGGATTGGCTAGCGTGCTCGCCGAGACGTTCCGTACTCCATCGGTGATCAGCGCCGAGCGGACGGCCTCCGCCGAATCCGGGCTTCCGCGAAGGAAGTTCGGAACCGGGGACCCACACGTTCCACCGGGGTGAATCGGGCCGTCTTCCCAGGCCCGTAGGGCAGCCTTCCGTTCCGCCCGAACCCGACAGCTAACCCGGTAGGCGGTCCACGGAAGGAATGCCGACCTTGGCATCGCATCGCAAAGCGCGCACTCGTACCGGAATACGCGCGAACACCCCCGCCGTCGGTTTCACGACCGCCGCCCTCGCCTCGGTCACCCTGCTCTCGACGCAGAGCGCCACCGCCGCGCCGGCCGACCCCAAGCCCTCCGTGGAAGAGGTGCAGAAGAAGGTCGACGACCTGTACCGGCAGGCAGGTACGGCGACGCAGCAGTACAACAAGGCGAAGGAAGCGACCGACACCCAGCGCAAGTCGGTCGACCGGGTCCTGGACGAGGTCGCCAAGAGCGCCGACAAGGTGAACGAGGCGCGGCGCGCCCTCGGTACGTATGCCGCGGCGCAGTACCGCGCGGGCGCCGTCGGTCCCACGGCCGCCCTGATGTTCGCCGACAGCCCCGAGTCGTACTTCGAGCAGACCCAGCTGATGGACCGGCTGACCGAGCGCCAGCAGGGCGCCGTCGAGGACTTCCAGAAGGAGCAGCGGTCCGCGGCCGAGCAGCGCACGGAGGCGACGAAGAGCCTGGAGACGCTGACGGAGTCGCAGGCCTCGCTCAAGGCGGGCAAGCAGAAGGTCCAGAACAAGCTCGCGGCGGCGCGGTCGCTGCTCTCCGAGCTGACGGCCGAGGAGAAGGCGCGGCTCGCCGCCCTGGAGCGGGAGAAGGAGCAGGAGGCCCGCCGCAAGGCCGAGGCGAAGGCCAAGGAGGAGGCCGCCGAGCGCGAGCGCCAGGAGGAGGCTCGCAAGGAGCGGCAGCCCGCGACCGGCGACACGGGCACGGGCACCGGTGCGGGAACCGGCACCGGCTCGGGCGCCACGGACGGTACGTACGCGGCCAAGGCCGAGAAGGTCCTCGCCTTCGCCCGCGCCCAGATCGGCAAGCCGTACGTGTGGGGCGCCACCGGCCCCAGCTCGTACGACTGCTCGGGGCTGACGGCCGCGGCCTGGAAGGAGGCGGGCGTGCAGCTGCCCCGTACGACCTGGGACCAGGTGAAGGTCGGCAAGCGCGTCGCCACGGCGGACCTGCTCCCCGGCGACCTGGTGTTCTTCTACGACGACATCAGTCATGTCGGCATCTACAAGGGCGACGGCAAGATGATCCACGCGCCGAAGCCGGGCGCGAACGTCCGCGAGGAGTCGATCTACTACATGCCGATCTACGGCAGCGTGCGCCCGGCCTGAGCCCGCTTCCCGGGGCGGCCGCCCCGCCAGGACTTTCTGGGAATCCCCGTGCGATCATGCGACAGATGTCCCTGGGGAGGGGCCTTCGCGGTGGTCCAGACACCGCGGAGGTGAAAGAAGGAGTCCGGCGTGAACGCGGGTGGGGATCAGGGCGGTTCGTCGGTGTCCGACGAGGAGTGGGAGCGGTTCCTGCGGGAGTCCGCGCAGGGCGTGCCCGACGCGCCCAAGGAGGCGTCCGCACGCGCCCGGATGGTGACACAGCGGCTGCGGGAGGAGCCCGCGCCCCCGCAGGGATGGCGTACGCACCAGCCGCCCCGTAGGCCGCGGCGGCCGAAGGTCCGGTACGTCGTGGGGCTGCTGGCCTCGGTCGCGCTGCTGGCCGTGGCGCTGGATCCGGGGCGGGTCACCGGGTGGTTCGGCGACGACGGGGCCGGAGGCGGAGGCCCGCTCGCCGCGGAGTCGCGGCGCCCGGACCAGGCACCGCCCATGGAGCCGGCCCGGCTGCCCACGCTCGACGAACCGTTCAAGGGGTCGCCCGCGGTGCGCTGGGAGAGCGGGACGGCCGGGATCACGGTGCCCGTGGCCAGAGCGACCGGGTGGATGACCAAGGCGCAGGTGGAGGACGCGCTCGACAAGAGCCGTGACTTCCTCGCCGCTTCCAGTCTGGATCCGGCGGTGCTGCGGGGCGCGCACCCGGCCGAGGCGATCGCGCTGATCAGCCCGCACCAGAAGGACGTCCAGGACTTCCTGGCGACCGCGTTCCGCGCGCCGAGCGAGCAGAACGACCCGCTGATGCTCTTCAGCCGGTTCGACGAGGCGCACACCCGCGTCGTCGGGGATGTCGTCAAGACGCGGGGGCGGATCAGCTACCGGGAGGGTGGGCGCGGCGCCCTCCAGGTGACCGCCGATGTCACGTACGTCTACCCGGTCACGCGGGCGGCGGACGGCGGCGGTGACGAGGTCGCGCGCACGATCGTGCGCCGCGAGACGGTGCTGAGCTGGGACGATCCCTCCAAGGTGATCACCGAGCGGGGGACCTTCTCGCTCGTTTCCTACAAGGTCCACATCACCAACGGCGGCTGCGGCGCCCCCACCGGCTACCTCGTCCCCAGGTACGCCGACGAACGGAGTCCCGCCGGGGCGGACGGCGGACCGGGGGTCGACCCGTACGACCGCAGCACGTCGGTGACCGAGCAGACGGAGCGCGCGGACGGGGAGTGCGGGACGGCGACGCGGTCGTAGCCGGACGAGACCCGCGTCGGTGGCCGGTGAGCGGCCGTTGTCGCGGGATCGGTCATGTCCTGCCGGGAAGTGACCCGCGGGGCGTAAGGGAAGCGGGCACATTCCGCCGGTGATCTTCCACCTGCGGGCAATAGCGGCCATGGCGGCGCGCGTCCGTGACCCGCGCGCCTAGCGTCCTCTCCCGTACGGGCCATCCGGGCCCGCGTGGAACAGAGGATGTGGACGCCCCCGTGGCAGCGCACCGCCGACCCCGATTCAGCGTCAGGCCGTTCAGCGGGCCGTACGGCCGTACGGCGGCCACTCTCGCCCTCGCGGGGGCGGCGACCGCCACCGGTCTTGAGGCGCCCGCACACGCCGAACCCCAGCTCACCTCGGCCCAGGTGAAGGCGAAGGTCGACAAGCTCTACCACGAGGCGGAGGTCGCCACCGAGAAGTACAACGGCGCCAAGGAGAAGGCGGCGGACGCGAGCGCCTCGCTGGAGAAACTGCGTGACGAGGCCGTACGCCGCACGGCACGGCTCAACGTCTCGCGCAACGCGCTCGGTTCGATCGCCTCCGCGCAGTACCGCGCGGGCGGCCTCGACCTCGCCGTACAACTCGCCCTCAGCTCGGACCCCGACGCATACCTGCGCGGGGCCGCGATCGCCGAACGCGCGGGCTTCCAGCAGGCCCAGGCCGTGGGCAGGATGCGCGCACAACTCGGTGATCTCGGCCGCTTACACAAGAAGGCCGACAGGAAGGCCGACGAACTGGGGAGCCGCCAGGCCGACCTGGCCACACACAAGTCGACGGTCAAGAAGAAGCTCGCGGACGCCGAGAAGCTGCTCGCCCGGCTCACCGCCGCCGAACGCGCCCGGTACGCCGGGAGCACCGGTTCGGCCGATCCACGCGCCGACCGCGCCCAGAGCCGCGCGGGTGCCCTGCCGGCGCCCAACGGCCGCGCGGCCGCCGCGATCGCCTACGCGCGCGGGGCGCTCGGCAAGCCGTACGTGTGGGGCGCCACCGGGCCCGACGGGTTCGACTGCTCCGGGCTGACGCAGGCCGCCTGGCGCGCCGCCGGAGTCTCCCTCCCGCGCACCACGTACACCCAGATCAACGCGGGCCGAAAGATCGCCCGCTCCCAGCTCGCCCCCGGTGACCTGGTCTTCTTCTACTCCGGGATCTCGCACGTCGGGCTCTATGTCGGCGGCGGGCAGATGATCCACGCGCCCCGGCCGGGAGCCGGGGTACGGATGGCCCCGATCGACCAGATGCCGTTCGCGGGCGCCACCCGCCCCGCCTAGCGCCCCCCCCCGGAGGCCCACCCGGCCCAGGCCCGGGTGCCGCGTCGCCCCCGCCGCACGACGATGAACGCCATGAGACACACGCGGGTCCGCGCGGGCGTTCTCCCCCTCGGCCTCACCCTCGGCTCGCTGCTCGTCCTCGCCCCGGTCGGCGTCACTCCCGCGGGCTGCGGCGACCTCACCGGCGGCCGGCTCTGTGTGGCCGGCCCGGTGGGCGGCAAGGGCGCGTTCACGACGCGTTACGTACGGCACGGCACCGGCGCGCACACCCGCCCCCCGTCCGCCTTCCGGCTCGGGTACCAGCGCAGGGACGCACGGGTCACCGCGTTCCCCGGCTGGTTCGGCACCCTCCGTACGGAGGACCGCTCGGCCGCGCTGACGGGCAGGCTCGACACGGCACGCGGCGAGTGCGTCCGGGGCCTGCTCCAGTACGCGGGCCGGGACTACGTCACCGAGTGGCTCTGCTCGCGCGGCTGACGGACAGCGGCTCAGACCAGCCTGCGTGCCGTCGCCCACCGCGTGAGTTCGTGCCGGTTGGAGAGCTGGAGCTTGCGCAGCACCGCCGAGACGTGCGACTCGACCGTCTTCACCGAGATGAAGAGCTGCTTCGCGATCTCCTTGTACGCGTAGCCGCGCGCGATCAGCCGGAGCACCTCGCGCTCGCGCTGGGTGAGGCGGTCCATGTCCTCGTCCACCGGCGGCGCGTCCGTCGACGCGAACGCGTCGAGCACGAAGCCCGCCAGCCGTGGCGAGAAGACGGCGTCGCCGTCCTGGACGCGGAAGATCGAGTCCACCAGATCCGTGCCGGTGATCGTCTTGGTGACATAGCCGCGCGCGCCGCCGCGGATCACGCCGATGACGTCCTCCGCCGCGTCGGAGACCGAGAGCGCCAGGAAGCGCACCGGGTCCTCGGCCGCCGCCATCAGCGGGGCACAGCGGCGCAGGACCTCCACGCCGCCGCCGCCGGGCAGGTGGACGTCGAGGAGGACGACCTCGGGGCGGGTCGCCGTGATGACCGTGACGGCCTGGTCGACGTCGGCGGCCTCGCCGACGACCTCCACGCCCGTCGTCGCCGTCTGCCCGATCTCGGCCTGTACGCCGGTGCGGAACATCCGGTGGTCGTCGACCAGCACCACGCGTACCCGCCTGGTCCCGGCCTCTCCCCCGCCGCCGTCACCGCTCGTCCCGCTGATACCGGTCATGCGTCCGCCGCCCTCTCCATCTCAAGCTCCACTTCCGTACCCCCGTCGGGCGCCGAACGCACCCTCGCCGTACCGCCGTTGCGTTCCATCCGGCCGAAGATCGACTCCCGCACGCCCATCCGGTCGTCCGGCACCGAGTCCGGATCGAACCCGGGTCCGCGGTCCCGTACGGAGATGAAGACCGTGCGGCCCTCGACCTCCGCGAAGACCTGCACAGCGCCTCCGCCACCGTACTTGGCGGCGTTGACCATCGCCTCGCGTGCTGCCTGCATCTGTGCGGTCAGTTTCTCGTCGAGCGGGCAGTCCCCGACCACGACGACCTCGATCGGTACGCCGTGGTAGTCCTCGACCTCGGCGGCGGTCGCCTTCACGGCCTCGGCGAGGGTGTCCGGTTCGTTCTCCTCGTCCTTGCCGGTGCCCTCCGGCTTGTAGAGCCAGGCGCGCAACTCCCGCTCCTGCGCGCGGGCCAGGCGGCGGACCTCGCCGCCGTCGTCCGCGTTGCGCTGGATCAGCGTGAGAGTGTGCAGGACGGAGTCGTGCACGTGCGCGGCGACCTCGGCGCGCTCCTGGGCGCGGATACGCATCAGGCGCTCGTCGGACAGGTCCTGTGTCATCCGTACCAGCCAGGGGCCCGCGAGCAGCGCGACTCCGGCCACGACGGCGATGGCCGCCGTCAGGACGTTGCCGAGCTGGGCGGCCGAGCCGCGTACGACCATGAAGACGGTCAGGCCCATGCCGACCAGGGCCACGCCCGCGAGCCCGCGCGCCAGTTGGAAGACCCTGCGGCGCCTGCTGTCCGTGGAGAGCGACGCCCACTGCGCGCGGCGCGCGTTGTCCGCCTGGCGCCACACCAGGACAACACCGGCGCCGATGAGCAGCGTCGGCCAGATGTAGTGGCCCGCGCCGCCGCGGCCGAGATCCGCGCTCCCGACGAAGACGGATCCGACGACGAACAGCGCGATGATCGCGAAGGTCTGTCCGGTGTCGGGCTTCCGGAGCCTTCGCCGACCCTCGCCCGTCGTCTCTATGAGCGGGCGCGAGGCGGTGGGCATGCCGCCGAAGCCGAGCGGGACGACGATCCAGAAGATGGCGTACAGCATCGCGCCGAGCCCCTGGGCCAGGAACAGGCCGAGGAAGACCAGCCGTACCCAGCCGACCGGCAGCCCCAGATGCCCCGCGAGGCCGCGTGCGACGCCGCCCAGCAGTCTGCCGTCGGCGCTGCGGTAGAGCTTGCGCAGCGGCTGCTCGTCGGCCCCTGGGGCCGTCCCCGACGCCCGGCCGCGGCTCCGGGACGCGCCCGACGGTCCCGAAGGCGACCCCGCGGCAGGCCCCGTGGCCGATGACGACGACGAGGATGACGACGGGGGCGGGGTGGGCGTGGCGACCGGCATGCCATTGATGGTCACACGGACGGGTGCACCGTGGCATCAGGGCTGCGCCCTGAGAGCGGCCCCGAGAACGACCCTGACACCGGCCGGCCGGCCGCCGCCGAATATCAGGGACCGTCCAGGGTCGGGACGGGTGGAGACCGGGCGGACGGAAGGTCACCATGGTCGTATGACTCAGTCCGTGCCGCACACCTCGACGCAGCCGCCGCAGCCTGGGCCCCCTCAGCTGGTGCGCGCGCCGCGGCAGAAGGTCGTCGCGGGCGTCTGCGGCGGGCTGGGGCGCTACTGCGACCTCGACCCCGTCATCTTCCGGATCGTCGTCGTCGTACTCACGCTGACCGGTGGCATCGGCCTCATCTTCTACGGCTTCGCCTGGCTGCTGGTGCCGGTCGACGGCGAGGACGAGAACGAGCTGCGCCGTCTGCTCTCGGGCCGTGTGGACGGCGCGTCCCTGATCGCCGTGCTCCTCGCGCTCGTGGGCTGCGGCCTGTTCCTGTCGATGCTCAACAACGGCGGCACCCTCGGCTTCGCCACGATGCTGTCGATCGCCACGATCGGCGCTGCGGTCTGGTCGCAGCGGCGCAGCGCCACCCTCCAGGAGGGCGGCCCGCTCGACCCGGGTACGGCGGCGGCCGTGGCCGAGGCCCCCCCGGAGACGAAGGCCCCGCCGACCCCCGGCAGTCCGTCGTGGTGGCGCGACCCGATCGTCAAGGACGGCACGACGGGGCCGACGTCGCCGCCCGACTATCTGTGGGGCCCCGACGACGAGGCGGACGCGGCCCCGTCGGACCGGGGGAAGGGGAAGCGGAAGGGGTCAGGGTCCTCGTGCGGGCGCAAGGGCCGCCCGCGCGGCATCGGCGGCCTCGTCTTCCTGCTGGCGATGGCCGCGGGCGGCCTCGGCCTCGGACTGTCGTGGGAGGAGCAGCCGCTCGGTACGAGCCTGCAGATCGCCTTCGCCGCCACGCTCGGGGTTTTCGGTCTCGGCCTCGTCGTGAGCGCCTTCCTGGGGCGTACGGGCTTCGGCACGATCTTCCTCACGATCCTCACGGCCGGGCTGCTCGCGGGCTCGGCGGCCGTCCCGAAGGACATCGGCACGGACTGGGTCCGCACCACATGGCGCCCGGCGACGGTCGCCTCGGTGGCGCCGGCGTACGAACTGGGCACCGGCGTCGGGACGCTCGACCTGACCCGGGTCGACATCGCCGCGGGCAAGACCCTCCGTACGAAGGCGGAGGTCGGCGCGGGGAAGCTGAAGGTCGTCGTGCCGCACGATGTGACGTTGAAGGTGCGCGCGGAGGTGGGGCTGGGCGACCTCCGGCTCCCCGGCGAGCCGCCGAACGACATCGACCTCTCACCGGCCCAGGAACGGACGCGTACCGTGGCCCCGCCCAAGGGTGTGAAGCCCGGGGGCACACTGGACCTCCGGCTCGAAGCCGGTGTCGGACAGGTGGAGGTGACCCGTGCTGCGGCATGAGTTCAAGCCGGGCAAACTGGTGGCCGGCCTCGCCGTGACGGGCGCGGCCACCGTGTTCGCCGGAGACGCGGGGGGCTGGTGGGACACCCCCTGGTATGTGATGGTCCCGATCATCTGCGGCGGCCTCTTCCTGGCCTCCGCCGTGTCGATGGCCGACTACAGCATTCGGCGCCGCCTGTCGGCCAGGGCCGCGTCCAGGGAGAACACCGAGGCGCCGGCGAGCACGAGCGGCAGCCAGGCCATGAGGTAGGCGAGGTCGTTGCCGTAGTAGTACGGGTCCGACTGCCAGCTCACGGTCAGCCACAGGCTCAGGGAGATCAGCGCGCCGCCGAACGCGGCGAGCCGCGCCAGCAGCCCGACGAGCGTGCCGAGGCCGACGGCGAGTTCGCCGATGGCTATCGCGTAGCCGAAGCCCTCGGGGTTCTTGAGGGAGAGGTCGACGAGCGCGGGGATCGCCGAGCTGTCCCGCACGCTCCGCATCAGTTCGCCGACGGAACCGGGCCCGTTCGCCGACATGAAGGCGCTGTCGGTGAGTTTGTCGAGTCCGGCGTAGATGAAGGTCACTCCGAGGAAGATCCTCAGCGGCAGCAGGGCGTACTTCGTCGCCGAGTCCTTCCAGCCCCGCTGCTCACCTCCGACCGTTCCGAAGGTCTCTGTCCGGTATCCGTGCGTCATGGCACGTCCTGCCTTTCCGCTGCCCACGTCGCTCGCAGGGCTCGATTGTCCCTGCGTGCCTCGTGCATGCATACGGATACGACGGACCCGGCGCTCAGCGGCCCGCCCGCTTTGTCGCCGTCCGCCCGCGGTGTACCGGTCCGGACTCGGGGTCTGTCGTCCGGATCAGCCCGGGGGCCCGTCCGGCGGATCTTCCCGGGACCCGAGAAGCCTGCCTAGTCCACGACGTCGATCGGCACCCGGTTCGTCTCGACCCCGGCCGCCGTCACCACCTGGACGTCGAGACGGCCCGGCTCCACGTCGACCGGGACGGGCACGGTGAGCACGGTGTCCGACGGGTTCTGGAAGCCGCCCGGGACCGGGACCAGCGGTACGTGGATGTGCACCGGCCCGATCCGTACGACCATCCTGGCCAGCCGGTCCGGCGTGCCGGCGCCCGGCGGCACGAAGCCCGTCCCCCGGATCTCGATGTCGTCACCGGTGCGGATCGGCGCGTCCAGATCGCCGGCCTCCCTGGCCCGGACCACGGACAGCACCACCGGGCGACCGCCCTCGGCCCACTTCGCGGCGAAGTACGTCGCGGCGGAGACGATCACCAGCAGGGCGAGCGCCCACGGCAGGTCGGGCAGCTGCTCGGGGCGGCGCGCCAGCCGTACCGCCGAGAAGAGCACGGCGACGGCCGTGACCAGCGTGTACTGGACGTCGGCGAAGCTGCCGCGCCCGCCGTCGTCGCAGAGCAGGTCGGCGAGGCGCGGACGCTCGGCCCGTACCTTCTGCAGCCGCCGGTCCCCGACGCGTACGCCCACCACCCGGCGTACGACGACGGCGGTCGCGCACACCACGGTCACCACGGTCAGCATGCCAACGCCACGGGCGAGTTCGAGCCCCGCGATCAGCGCGTCGCGCGCCCGGTTGTCGGAGGCCCCGGCGAGCTGGAGCGCGAGCACCAGCACGGCGAAGACGACGAGCAGCACCCACGCGGAGGCGACGGTGCGGGAGGTCGACAGCCGGTTGTCCTCGCCGATGAGCGGGGCGAGGAGGCCGCCGCGCGTACGGTGCAGCGTGGCGGCGCCGGTGAGCAGCCCGGCCACGACGAGGGAGGCGATCAGCCCCGCCGTACGGGCGCCGGTCCAGCCCGCGCCGATCGCGGTGACGGCCAGCCCCAGCACGAAGACCACGACGGCCCCCCACACCAGGAGCAGCGTGTGCCGCCAGACCGCGTGCAGCCAGGCGTCCCCCGCCTCGCGGCTGCGGTCGGCGACGGCGCGCGCGGACTGGGTGAGTTCGTCGGACACCCACTGCCTGGACGCGCCCGGTGAGTGCGCGAGCGCGGCGGGCAGACCCTGGCCGGCCGCGAACTCCTCACGTTTCGCGACGAACGCCGCGACTGCCCGGCGGTGCCCCTCGGGAGCCCCGCTCGGGCAGTTCCCGCAGGTACAGCCCCCGCCGTGCGTGCCTTGCCCCGTCACTTGCACCGCCACACCGAATGCCGCCTTCCCCGCTCCGCACCCGTCGTTGTCGCTCCGGGTGAACTTCCTTGCTGTGACTGGGAATTGTGCCGTATCCGGGAGGGGGTCAGACGCCGAGGACCAGATACGCGAAGCCCATGTACCCCCGGTAGCCGCCGAGATAGCCCGCCCGGTGCCGGGCCGCGGTGGCCCGGGCGGCGTCGCGCAGGGGGTGATCGGGGTGGTCCAGGGCCCACCGCTCGCCCCAGCCGGCCCGGCCGTTGGACTCGAAGACATCCCATTCGCGCTGGTCGGCGACGGTGGTACGGAGCGGTGCGAAGCCGGCGTCGGCGGCGGCCCGGACCAAGTCGTCGAGCGAGCCGACGAATTCGTCCTCGACGGCGCCGAGTCCCGTCAGCGCGGCGCCGGTCGGCGGGACTGTCCAGAATCCGTCCGCGAACAGCACGTGCCCGCCGGGCTTCACGGTCGCGCGCAGGGCGCGCAGCGCCTCGCGGGTCGAGCCGGGCCAGGCGTGCACGGCGCCGATGCATACCGCCAGGTCGTATCCGGTCCGCGTCCACGCGTCGGCGGAACTCTCGTGGAAGGTGACCCGGCTGTCGAGCCCCCGCTCCCGGGCGAGCCGTCGCCCGCGCCCGACGGCGACGGGATCCTTCTCCACGCCGTCACCGGTGCTGCCGGGAGCACCGTCGACCATCCGCAGCAGCAACTCGCCCCAGCCACAGCCGAGATCGAGCACCTGCCCGCCGTCGGGCAGCGAACAGGCGTCGACCAGTGAGCGGGCGTGTTCGTCGGAGAGGGGTGCGTTCCAGGTCAGGAGGGGGTTGTTGGGGGCGGCGAGGATGGCGTTCAGTTCGTCGTCGGACATGGGGGGAGACGCTCGCACAGACGAGCGGCCGGTGCGAACGAATTGCGGGGGCTCAGAGGTGGTCGACGTCCGCGAGATCGATGTCGATGTCGAACGGGACGGAGAGCTTCAGCCGCTCGTGGAAGATACCGACCAGCGCATACGACTGCGTGACCTCGGCCAGCTCGTAGACCTGGACGACCGGGTGTTCGTCCGCTCCCGCCATCTCCACCAACCAGAAGTTCTTGATGCCCGCGCGCGCGTATTTGTGCGGCTTGGTGTCGCGGTCACGTGACTCGGAGTCCGGCGAAACCACCTCGACGGCGAGCGAGACGTCCGCCGCCTGAAAACGCGTCTGCTGTCGGCTCCCCAGGGCTTCGGCACGTACGACGGAGATATCGGGCTCGGGGGCATTGCGCTCGTCGAGTTGGACGGTCATCTCGCGCCGTACACGCACTTCCGGTGGAGCGGTGCGGCGCAGTCCGGCCATCAGCATGTCGATCACGATGCTGTGGAAATCCCGCTGCGGACTCACGAAAACCAGGCTCCCGTCGATCAGCTCTGTGTGCGGCGGGAGCCCGGGCAGCGTCAGCAGATCGTCCACGGTGTAACCGTCCTGCGGCGGCACCGGCCACGAGGTGGTGCGCAGCGGCTCAGCGGTCATGGTTCCTCCCATGGACGGGATTCCGGTCCGTGCGGCAAGCCTACCCAGGGCATATGGCGATGCCGCCGCCCAAACGAGTGAGCGACGGCATCGGCGTTGACCTGGGAGGAGCGGTCACTCCCACTCGATCGTGCCCGGCGGCTTGCTCGTCACGTCCAGGACCACGCGGTTCACGTCCGGCACCTCGTTGGTGATGCGGGTGGAGATCTTCGCCAGTACGTCGTACGGCATCCGCGTCCAGTCCGCCGTCATCGCGTCCTCCGACGAGACCGGGCGCAGCACGATCGGGTGGCCGTACGTGCGGCCGTCGCCCTGCACGCCCACGGACCGGACGTCCGCGAGCAGCACCACCGGGCACTGCCAGATGTCGCGGTCGAGACCGGCCGCCGTCAGCTCCTCGCGGGCGATGGCGTCCGCCTCGCGCAGCAGGTCGAGGCGCTCGCGCGTGATGTCTCCGACGATACGGATGCCGAGACCCGGCCCGGGGAAGGGCTGGCGGTGGACGATCTCGTCCGGCAGGCCCAGCTCCTGGCCGACCATCCGGACCTCGTCCTTGAAGAGCTGGCGCAGCGGCTCGATGAGGGAGAACTCCAGGTCCTCGGGGAGTCCGCCCACGTTGTGGTGCGACTTGATGTTGGCCGTGCCGCTGCCGCCGCCCGACTCGACCACGTCCGGGTAGAGCGTGCCCTGGACGAGGAATTCGACCGGCTCGCCGGGCTCGGCCTCGGCGATGATCTCCGCCTGCGCCTGCTCGAAGACCCGGATGAACTCGCGGCCGATGATCTTCCGCTTCTGCTCGGGGTCGGAGACCCCGGCCAGCGCGGCCAGGAAGCGCTCCTGTGCGTCGACGACCTTCAGCTGCACACCGGTCGCGGCGACGAAGTCCTTCTCGACCTGCTCGGTCTCGCCCTTGCGCATCAGACCGTGGTCGACGTACACGCAGGTCAGCTGCGAGCCGATGGCCTTCTGCACGAGGGCGGCGGCGACAGCGGAGTCCACTCCGCCGGAGAGACCGCAGATCGCGCGGCTGGAGCCGACCCGCTCGCGGATCGCGGCGACCTGCTCCTCGATGACGTTGCCGGTGGTCCAGGTCGGCTCGATGCCGGCGCCCCGGTAGAGGAAGTGCTCAAGAACCTGCTGGCCGTGCGTGGAGTGCATCACCTCGGGGTGGTGCTGGACCCCGAACAGCTTCTTCTCGTCGTTCTCGAAGGCGGCGACCGGCACCACGTCGGTGGAGGCGGTGACGGTGAAGCCCTCGGGGGCGGCGGAGCAGGCGTCGCCGTGCGACATCCAGACCTGCTGCTCGTCCGGGGTGCCGCCGAAGAGGGTGGAGTCGGCCTGCGAGACGTGCAGTGCGGTACGGCCGTACTCACGCGAGCCGGTGTTGTCGACCGTCCCGCCGAGTGCCGTCGCCATCAGCTGGAAGCCGTAGCACATGCCGAAGACCGGGACCCCGGCCTCGAAGAGGGCGCGGTCCACGGAGGGGGCGCCCTCCGCGTACACGGAGGACGGGCCGCCGGAGAGGATGATCGCCTTGGGGTTCTTGGCCAGCATCTCGGCCACCGGCATCGTCGAGGGGACGATCTCGCTGTAGACCCGGGCCTCGCGGACGCGGCGGGCGATGAGCTGGGCGTACTGCGCGCCGAAGTCGACGACGAGTACGGCGTCGGGGGCGGCGGGGGGTACTGCTGGCACGGGCGCGGCCTTCCGGCGGTGAAGGGGTTCGGTACCCCGATTCTAACGGGGGCCGAACACAGCTTTTCGTCTCAGCATCCGAACCCGCGGGGGGGCTCCCGGCGGCCCTCGGGCATACTGGCTGCCATGCGCGAGCACTCGACCTTCGTCTTTACCTATGGCACCGGCCCGTCCGGCTGCCATGGTCGTGCCGCTTGAGCTGACAAGCGACTTCCCAGGCGCCCCGGGCCGACAAGGCCCGGGGCGTCCTGCGTTGTCCGGGCCGGATGTTCGCCGCTCGGGGTCTCCCCCTTCGTACAGAGGAGCCCTTCATGACCGTCACCGACCGCACCGGAGCCCGTACCGACGAGGCCGCAGGGGTGATCGACGGCGCGCGCGAGCGCATCGACGCGCTGGACGACCGGATCATCGGTCTCGTACAGGAACGGATGGCCGTCTCGGCGGTCATCCAGAACGCCCGCATCGCCTCCGGCGGACGCCGGGTCAACCTCTCCCGCGAGAACGAGATCCTGGGCCGCTTCAGCGACGCGCTCGGCACCCCGGGCACCGCGCTCGCGATGACGCTGCTGGAGCTCTCACGCGGTCGGATCTGAGCGGGTACGGAGGCGGTACGGCCCCAAGTCCCCAGGGCCGTACGGACATGGGTTCGGGCGCATCCTCACCCGTACGGCGCGTGACCGGACCCGCCGGGCCTTCGTTGGTCCCGATGTCCGTGCCAGCCAGGGGCGGGCACGAACAAACCACGCGTGGCTTCGCTGGGGCGTGTGACGTACCGCTGGTGCGTCGTGGGACCTCGTCCCAGCGCGAGTGACCGGTCGGCAGGGGACAGCATGCCCGGTCACCCCAAGAGCGGTCGGCACCGGGGACGCCCGGGGCCGACCGCATACGGATACGGATCCCCCCGTGCCCGGCCGTCCGACCGCTCCTCAAGCCCTTCCGCCTCTTGCGTCACCGCCCACCAGTCCACCGTCCCGAACTCGCGGCGCTCACCCCCCCCAGCGCCGCGATCCGGCACCGCGCGCCGCCCTGACGCCGCGGTGCCGACGACAAGGGCCCCGCAGGCGCCCCTCCGATTCGCTTCGGACCGGGCCCGCGGGGCCCTTGTCGCGCGCGGCCGGACATCGACGCGCGGGATGTGACGGCCGTCACATAAGAATTCTGTGAAGAAGTGGGCAACTATTTGCCCAGGTCACAGGTCCATCATGCGAAACAACGGTCTCCCCTGCCCCACGTCGGAGCGCCCGTAGACTCCGCACCGCCCGTCCCGCGGTGCCCGGACTTCGCTGAGGTCTTCATGAAGCTCCGCCGCGCCATGGCCGTCGCAGCCGCGACCGCCGTCATGGCCCCCGCCGCCTTCCTGGCGGCGCCGGCCGCGTACGCGGCCGATGGTGACACCGGCGCCACCGGCACCACCCAGAACCCGCCCGACGAGAACCCGCCGCCGCCCTCGGACGACGGGGACGAGACCCCGCCCTCGGACGACGAGTCCGAAGTCCCGCCCGCGGACGACCAGAGTCCGCCGTCCGGCGACGACGGAGTGGTGACCCCGCCCGCGGACGAGCAGAGTCCGCCGCCCGGTGACGACGAGGTCGTCACGGCGCCCGGCAAGGCCGAACCCCCGGCGGAGGACGACGAGCCCGCGACCCCGGGCGGCGAGGACGACGACGCGGACGACGGGGACGAGAACGGGGAAGAGGAAGAGCCCACGCCTCCCGACGAGGAGTGCGCGGACGCCGACTTCCACGCCACGCTCTCCGGTCTCCCCAGCGCGATCGTCGCCGGTTCGGGCTGGAAGAAGTTCGATCTGGACCTCGACAACACCAACGGCGAGGAGGCCGTGTCGGTCGACCTCGGCGCCGTCGTTCTCTACAAGAAGGACGCCCATGGCTCCTTCGAGTCCAGCCTGACCTCCACGTACGCGCGGTTCGAGTACTACGACGGCGAGAAGTGGGTCAACGAGCTCTCCGAGGGCGGCTCGATCGCCGGGAGACTCCTCGACGTCGAGGCGGGCGAGACGTACTCGCTCCGGCTCCGTCTCAAGATCGCGGCGAAGGCCCCGGCCGGTTCGGCCGTCGCGATCGCCTTCGCGGTGACCGTCGACAAGGGCAAGTGCGCGCTCGACGAGAAGTGGTACAGCTTCCAGGTCCTGGCCGCCGGCACGGAGCCTGTCGACGTCCCGCCGGCCGAGCCCGAGAAGGGCGAGAGCCCCGCGGACGTCAAGCCGCAGGGCGGGGCGGAGCCACTGCCCGCCGCCGCGAACGGCAGCCTCGCCGAGACCGGCTCCAACTCCCTGCTGCCGGCCGTCGGCACGGCGGCCGGACTCGCCGTCGTCGCGGGCGGCGGCCTGGTGTTCGCGCTCCGTCGCCGGGGCGGTGACGCCGCCGCGTAACCCGCGGCCGGCAGAGCCCGCTGACGCGGGCCGCGAGACCGGAGGCGCTGCACTCGGAGGGGGGTGCAGCGCCTCCTTGCCGCCCGGACGCCCGACGGCGCTACGACGCTCTCTTCGGCGGCACCGTCGGCAGCCCGAGGAACGGCAGCTTCAGCGCCCCGAAGGCCGACGCCGGGACCGCGGGCGACTTCGGCGCGACCGCCTCCTGCCGTACGTACGCCGCCCCCGCCGACTGCTCCGGACGCGGGTCCCTCTCGCCCTTGTTGGGCCAGAACGACATCGCGCGCTCGGCCTGCGCGGTGATGGTGAGCGACGGATTGACGCCGAGGTTCGCGGAGACCGCCGCGCCGTCGACGACCGAGATGCCGGGGTGCCCGTACAGCCGGTGGTACGGGTCGATCACGCCGTGCTCCGCGTCCGCCCCGATCGGGCAGCCGCCGAGGAAGTGCGCGGTGAGCGGAGTGCCCATCAGCTCACCGACGTTCGAGCCGGCGAAGCCGTTGATCTCCTCGGCCAGCATCGTCGCCGTACGCGTGCCCTCCGCGATCTGCTTGGGGTTGGGGGCGCCATGCCCCTGACGGGCCGTCAGCAGTCCTTTGCCGAGGCCACCTTGTCTGCGGTACGTCGTCAGCGAGTTGTCGACGGACTGCATGACCAGACCGATGATGGTCCGCTCCGACCAGTGCCGGTTGGAGAGCGAACGGGCGGCGCGGAGGGGGTGTCTGGCCATGTTGCCGAGCCAGCCGGCTATCCGGCGTCCGTTCTCGCTGTACGGGACCTGGAGGATCGAGAGCGAGCCCATCGCGTTGGAGCCCTTGCCGTAACGGACGGGCTCCACATGGGTGTCGGCGTCGGGATGGAAGGAGGAGGTGATGGCGACACCACGGGTGAAGTCCGCCCCGCCCCGGCCACCGGCGGCGGCTCCGTGCTTCTTCCGGTAGCGCCGGTCGGTGGTCTGCGCGCCCACCAGGGCCTCGGAGTTGGTACGGGTCAGCTCACCGAGCCGGTCGGACAGCCGGGGCAGCCGGCCCCGGTCCTTCATCGTGTGCAGCAGGGTCTGCGTCCCGTACGTCCCCGCCGCGACGACCACATGGCGGGCCCGCAGCACCCGCGGCGCGGACTTACGCCGGTGGGTGGGGACGGTCGCGACGCGATGGCCGCCGGCCGGGTCCTCGGCGATGTCGACGACGGTCGTCATGGGGCGGATGACGGCCCCGGCCTGCTCGGCGAGGTGGAGATAGTTCTCGTTGAGCGTGTTCTTGGCGCCGTGCCGGCAGCCGGTCATGCACTCGCCGCACTGGGAGCACGCCGTCCGGGAGGGGCCCGCGCCGCCGAAGTAGGGATCGCCGACGGACGCGCCCGGCTCGGCCCGCTCCTTTCCGTCGGCGTCCTTGCCGTCGCCGAAGAAGACCCCGACCGGCGCGAGATGGAAGGTGTCGCCCACGCCCATCGCCTGCGCGGTCGCCTTGAGATGGACGTCGGAGGGGGTCATGGTCGGGTTGAGCCGTACGCCGAGCATGCGCTGGGCCTGGTCGTAGTACGGGGCGAGTTCGGCCTGCCAGTCGGTGATGCCGGCCCACTGCTTGTCCTCGAAGAACGCCTTCGGAGGGACGTACAGCGTGTTCGCGTAGTTGAGCGAGCCGCCGCCGACACCGGCGCCCGCCAGGACCATCACATTGCCGAGCAGATGGACCCGCTGGATGCCGAAGAGGCCGAGGGCCGGGGCCCACAGATAGTTCTTGATGTCCCAGGAGTTCTTGGGGAGGGTGCCTGGCGTGAAGCGGCGGCCGGCTTCGAGGACCCCGACGCGGTAACCCTTCTCGGTCAGCCGCAGCGCGGAGACCGCGCCGCCGAAGCCCGACCCGACGACGATGACGTCGTAGTCGTAGCCGTCACCGGTGTCGTCGGCGTCCGCCGGCTCGACCTCGTCCTCCGGGCCCCGGGCACGGGTGTCCCCTGACATCGGCTCTCCTTCTTCGAATCAGCGCAGCCGGAAGGCCTTGAGCGCGCGCAGGCTCCTGGTCATGAACGCCGCGTATTTCTCGTCGTCCATGCCCATCGACGGTGCCATCGGCAGCACGCGCTGCTGCGCGACGGTCTGTACCTCGGTGAATTTGAGAATGCCCTCGGAGCCGTGCCTGCGGCCGAGGCCGGACTCCTTCATGCCGCCCATCGGCGCCCGGACGCTGCCGTACGCCGGGGCGTAACCCTCGTTGATGTTGACGGTGCCGGTGCGCAGCCGGGCGGCGATCGCGTGCCCGCGCCTGCCGTCACGCGTCCAGACGCTCGAATTGAGGCCGTACGGCGTGGAGTTGGCCAGCTCGACGGCCTCGTCCTCGTCGCCGAACCGGTAGATGGAGACGACCGGCCCGAAGGTCTCCTCGGTGCAGACCGACATCGGCGCCTCGACGCCCTCCAGGATGGTGGGCTCGTAGAAGTACGGCCCGATGTCGGGGCGCGCGACGCCGCCCGCGAGGACCGTGGCGCCCTTGGCGACCGCCTCCTCGACATGGCTGGTCACGGTCGTGAGCTGGCGCTCGCTGATGAGGGAGCCCATGTCGGCCCCGTACGCGAGCGCGCTGCCCAGACGCATCGCCTTCGTGCGGGCGACGAACCGCTCGACGAACGCGTCGGCGATCGACTCGTGGACGTACAACCGCTCGATGGAGATGCAGAGTTGGCCGGCGGTGGAGAAGCAGGCGCGCACCGCCCCGGCCGCCGCCTTCTCGACGTCGGCGTCGTGCAGGACCAGCATGGCGTTCTTGCCGCCGAGTTCGAGGGAGGCGCCGACCAGCCGGCTCGCCGCACGCTGGGCGACCTCGCGGCCGGTGCGGGTGGAGCCGGTGAAGGAGATGTAGTCGCCGCGCTCGACGACCTCGGGCCCGATGACCGGTCCCTCGCCGAGCACCACCTGGAACAGCCCGGCCGGCAGCCCGGCCTCCACCAGCAGGTCACGCGCCCACAGTGCGGTGAGCGCGGTCTCGGTGTCGGGCTTCATCACCACGGCGTTGCCCGCGACGAAGGCGGGCAGGGCGTCGCCGACAGAGAGCTCCAGCGGGTAGTTCCAGGGCGCGATCTGGCCGACGACACCGCGCGGCTGACGCTGCTCGGTGACCTTGGTCAGGACGGGTACGGCGCCGGTGTGCCGTCTCGGCCGCAGATACGAGGGGGCCTTGCGCCCGTAGTGGCGGGCGGCGACGGCCACGGCCTGGACCTCCTCGTGCGCGTGCAGCCTCGCCTTGCCGGTCTCCAGCTGGATGAGGTCGAGCACCTCGGCCTGGCGCTCCAGCAGCAGGTCGTGGAAGCGGAGCAGGACGGCGGCGCGCTCGCGTACGGGGGTGGCCGCCCAGACGGGCTGTGCGGCGCGGGCGCGCGCGAAGGCCTCGGCGACGTCCTCGGGGGTGGACTCGGGCAGGTCGGCGAGTTTCTCGCCGGTGGCCGGGGTGTGGTTCGAGGTCTGCCCGGAACCCACGACGCCCCTGATGAGCTGGGCGAGCACTTCGGGAGTGACCACGTTGGCGGCGGTGCGCACGCCGGCGGGCACCGGAACCACGGGATTGGTCGTGGGGGCCTGTGAGTCCGTCATGAGGGCGAGGGTATGCCGCATCCGGACCTTTCGGTACCCGCGGGTAACACCTTTTCACCGGTCGCCGCCCGGCCGTCCGCCGCTCGGACGACGAGCACCCGCCGGCCGGCGGGACGGCCCGCGACGAACGCGCCGGTGATCGCTGGCGGATAAGCCCTGATCAGGCGCTCAGGGCAGGTAGTCGCTGTCGATCACGACATTCTTGACGACGTTCGAGAAGAGTTCCTCGCCGTCCTTCATGGCGTCGCCCTGGGCGGGCATGCTCACGCGCAGCCGCCAGTACACATCCTCCTCGCCGGGGACGACCAGCTCGTGGTAGCGGTGGCGGACCGGCTCCTCGGACGAGTCGGAGTACGACGTGAAGTCGACGACGTTCTCGAAAGCCTTGTCCGAGCCGTCGAACGACGACCGCCGCGTCGAGTACTTCGCTTCCTTCATCTCCGTACCGCTCTCGCCGCCGCCGTAGTAGTGCGCCTCCCAGACTTTCGGCTCGGGCGCCAGTATCTGGTTGTCCGGCCGCTTCTGGACCTGTTCCATCGATATGTGGAAGACCCCGCTCGGATCGGCGAAGCTGACGCGCGTCTCCTCGGTCTGGGGCTCCTGGGAGCGCCGGTAGTCCTTCGGGACGGCGATCTCGGCCTCCAGGATCTCCGCCTCCGGGCGGACCCCCCAGCCCTCCGGCAGCCCCTCGGACGCGAACGGGTTGAAGAAGATCAGCACCAGCGCGAGGACCACCGCGAGCAGCCCGCCGCCGAGGCCGTACTGCGCCGGACGGTTACCGTGCAGGACCGGCGGGAGCCACTTGCTGCCGCCGCCCGGTGCGCCGTTGCCCTCGCCCTGGTAGAGCCTCGTCGCCTCCGGGGAGAGCTGCGGCGGACGCGCCACCGACTCCAGCACCGCGCGCACCTCGGCGGCGGTCGGACGTGCCGCCGGGTCCTTGCGCAGGAGCTGCATCACGACCGTGCCGAAGGCGCCCGACCCGCGGGCCGGTATCTGGGGCTCGGCGGAGAGCACGGCCTGGAGGGTGGCGGGGATGTTCGAGCGGCGGTACGGGGACATCCCCTCGACCGCCGCGTACAGCACGACGCCCAGCGACCAGAGGTCCGACTCGGGGCCGGGGCGCTGCCCGAGCACCCGCTCCGGGGCGATGAACTCCGGTGAGCCGACGAAGGCTCCCGTCTCGGTGAGCCCCTGCTGGCCCTCGACCTGGGCGATGCCGAAGTCACTGAGCACGACGCGGTCGGCGCGCCCGAGCAGGACGTTGTCCGGCTTCACGTCGCGGTGCAGCACACCGGCCTCGTGGGCGGCGTTGAGCGCGTCCAGTACGTCGAGCCCGATCCTGGCCGCCTCGCGCGGGTCGAGCGTTCCCTCCTGAAGACGGTCGGCGAGCGACTGGCCGCGTACCAGCTCCATGACGATCCACGGCTTGGCGTCCTCGACGACCACGTCGTGCATCGTGACGACCGAGGGATGGTCGATCCGCGCGGCGGAGGTCGCCTCGCGCCGCATCCGCCGGTGGACGGTGTCGCGTTCCTGGGCGCTCAGATGCTCGGGCACCCGGGGCTCCTTGACGGCGACGTCGCGGTCCACGACCTCGTCGTGCGCCAGCCAGACCGTGCCCATGCCGCCGTGCCCGAGCCGCGAGACGAGCCGGTAGCGGCCGCCCAGCAGGCGTCCGGCCGACGGGTCGGGCGCGGTGGGGCTCTGGGGGCTCCGCTGCGTCGGCTGGTACGGGGAGTCCTGAGCGCTCTGAGGGGCGGTCTGGGGCGGCACCTGCGGGGGCTGCCCCTGGTGCGGCGGATACGGCTGAGGCGCCTGCGGCTGTGGGTGCGGCGGTCGAAGTCCGTAGCTGGTGGGCTCGTTCGCCCGTCCCCCGTCGTTCGTCATGACCACATCCTTACGGAAAGCACATCTCGATGGCCACCACGGGGTGGCAGCGGGTGCAGAGCCGTGACATCACGGTCTCAGTCATGCGTCGTAAGGGCTCGTGCGCTCGTGCGGGCCCGCCCTCACTCGCCCGTGCTGTCCGACCTGCCCTCGCCGTCCGGCTGCCAGCCGCCGAGCACGATGTCGAACTGGGACCGGGTGGTGGACCAGTCGCCGACCGGACCGGACATGTAGATCGCGTACTCGGTCGAGCCGTCGGCCGAGTAGTACATCTGGTCGATCGCGCGGCGCTCCCCCTTGTGACCCTGTCGCTCGGTCCAGGTGAACTCCCAGAGCGCGGCCTTCGTCTGGCCGCGGAAATTGTTGGGACGCATCTTGACCCGGTCGTACAGGGGCAGTTTGCCGACCTCCAGCTCCATGTTCTTCATGTGCTGGTACGGATTCTCGAAGTCCGGTGTGGTGTCGACGGCGATACGCAGGAGGTGGAGGCCGTTGTCGGGGGTGTAGTCGATCTGGTCGCCGTCCATCTGGCGCTGCCAGCCGTCGGGGACGATGAGGCTGAAGCCCGCCGGATCGTCCACCCGCACCCAGCCGTCGGGGACGGCGTCGCCGTCGGTGCTCTCGCCGCCGGTGCTCTCCTCTCCTCCGTCACCGTCCTCGCTGCCGCCCGTGCCGTTGTTCGGGCTCGGCTCCTTGCCGTCGTCGGAGGAGGATCCGCTCGGCTCCGGGTTCGCGCCGGCGCTCGTGCCCGGGTCGTCATTGTTCCCGGCCTCGATCGCGAAGTAGCCCGCGACGCCGCCGATCAGCGCGGCGGCGACGACCGCGACGACCACCACGGGCCAACGGCGCTTCGCGGCGGGCGTGGGGACGGTCTGGGGGCTGGTCGACTGCGGGTACGCGTGCGGCGGAGTGTGCCCGTACGGGGAGGGGTACGGCGTCGCGGTGTGCGGCGGCGGGGTGTGGAGGTGCTGGGGCTGGGGCTGGAGAGCCTGTGGGTGCTGGGCCTGGGGCTGTGAGGTCTCCGGCTGCTGGTCCTGCTGATGCGGTGTGTGGGGCGGCACCGGAGCGGTGGCGGCCTCCCGCCGTGCCGCCTCGGGCTCCCGCCCCTCCAGCACCTCCCGCAGCATCCGCTCGACCTCGGCCGAGTCCGGGCGGGCCTCCGGGTCCTTGTGCAGCAGCGCGGTGATCACGGGCGCGAGCGGCCCGGCACGTAGCGGAGCCGGGGGGTCGTCGGTGATCACGGCCTGCATGGTGGCCACCGCCGACGTACGGCGGAACGGTGACGTCCCTTCCACCGCCGTGTGCAGTGTCGCGCCGAGCGACCACAGGTCGGAGGCCGGTCCCGGATCGCTGCCGCGCACCCGCTCGGGGGCCAGGTAGTCGATGGAGCCGACGAGTTCACCGGTCCGGGTGATGGCCGAGTCGCCCTCGATGGCGGCGATCCCGAAGTCCGTCAGCAGCACCCGGCCGTCCCGCGCGAGCAGGACGTTGCCGGGCTTGACGTCGCGGTGCAGCACCCCCGCCGCGTGCGCCGCGCGCAGTGCGGCGAGCACCTGGAGGCCGATGCGAGCCGCCTCCCGCACCACGATGGGGTCGGACGTGAGCGCGTCGGCGAGCGAGGGGCCGTCCACGTACTGCATGACGATCCACGGCCGGCCGCCGTGGTCGAGCACGTCATGGACCGTCACCACGGCGGGATGGCTGATCCGGGCCGCGGCTCTGGCCTCTTTCTGGGTGCGGGCGTGCAGCACGGCGCGGTCGGCCGCCGAGACGTACAGCGCGGCCGTCAACTCCTTGACCGCGACTGTCCTGTTGAGCAGTTCGTCGTAGGCCCGCCAGACCTGGCCCATGCCGCCTCTGCCGATGGCTTCACCGAGCTTGTAGCGCCCGGCGAGCGTCTGGCCCTCGCGCGTTTCCTCAGAATGTTCCACGTGCCCCCGCCTGTGCCCCCGCCTGTTCCTCGGAATGACAGATTACGGAGCGGAGGCGCGGACGCGGAACCTGGGCCCGCGCATGAAACCGCACCGTGACACGGAACGTCGGGACCCGACGGCCCGTCAGCGGCCCCCAGGCGGGGGGCCGGTGGGGGATTCAGCGGCCGGTCGGTGGCCGGTCGCGGCTGGTCGGCCCCGGCCCCGCCGGCCGGTGGCCGTCAGCGGGTGATCCGGTAGGAGCCGGTGGCCTGTTGGTAGATCTCTGAGACCTTGTCCCGCTCGTTCTCCGGGCCGATGACCTGGATGATGTGGTAGCTGTCCTTCACGATCATGACGAGATTCCGGACGTAGACTTCCTGCCCGCTGCTGTTCTGCCAGGTGAACTGGCCCTCGGCCATGGGCTGTTGTCCGACGTCGATCCGGCGCAGGCCCGACGAAGTGGCCCACGACGAATCCCGGAAGGGCTGCAACTCCCGCTCCTTGTCGGCCTGATAGGCCATCGGGTCGTCGCCGTTGTCGGCCACGGTGTCGCGTCCCGGCACGACGATGAGCGTGTAGTCGCCGCGTACGTAACGGACTTGGCCGCTGTCGTTGATCGGCCTGCGCTCCCAGCTCTTGTCCACGCCGATCTCGAAGCCCTCGGTGTCCTTGCGCAGGACATAGCCGGCCGCGAGGTCGGCCGGGGAGCCGGAGGTCTGCGGTGTCGAGGAGTTGGGATCCGCCGGCTCGTCGGCGCCGTTGTCCGCGGTCGTGTCCGGGTCCTGCGGTCGCGGCGTCGCCGGCGCGCTCGGATTCGAACCGGCCCCGGTCCCCGACTGCTTCTCGTCGGCCTTCGGCAGGAACATCACCGCGAAGGCGATGGCCGCGGCCATCAGCAGGAGGATCACGACGAGCAGGACGCGCCCGAGCGAGCGCGGCGACCCGCCGCCCTTCGGCCGCTGCCTGGGCTCGCGGTACTCCCTGTCGCCGAAGTCGTCGTCCCGGTGGTCCCGTTCGGGGTAGGAGCGGTCCGGCTGCTCGCGGCGCGGCTCCACATAGGTCTCACCGCGCGACGCGTGCGCCAGACCGCGCCGCTCGGAGGATCTGCCGCCCCTCTCCTTGCGCTCCTTGACCTTTTTGTGGCGGTGCCGGCCGTCGCCGCCACGGCCGCGGCCCCGGCGCTTGCGGACCAGCTCGCCCCTGCGGCGCACTATGGGCAGGCGTTCGTCGACGGAGGGCACGGCGACGACGTCGAGGCCCGCGTCGGGCTCGGGCGCCGAGCGCACCAGCGAACGCAGCCAGCCGCGCAGCTCCTCGAAGTCGGGGCGCTCCGTGGGGTCCTGCCGGAGCAGCGACTCGACGACGGGACGCAGCGGGCCGCACTCCTCGGCGAACGCGGGCGGTTCGGCGCAGACGAGCTGGACCAGCTCGGCCGCGCTCTCCTCCGGATACGGGGCGTGGCCCTGGACCGCGCGGTAGAGCAGCGCGCCCAGCGCCCACAGGTCGGTGGACGGGCCGATGGGCGGGGCGAGCTGCCAGTTCTCGTGCACCGGGCCGGCCTGCTCGGGCGCCCACCGCTCGGTGACGGCGCCGACAACGGCTATCCGGGCCTGGCGCGCGCGTTCGGCGGCGAGCGGGGTGGCGGGGCCCCGGTACGCGGGGGTCGTGCCGCCCGCGACGACATCGTCCCAGCGGCCCGCCGGTGCGGTCGAGCCGGGGACGGCGGGCAGGTTCGACGACTGCCGCTGGGCGTCGGCGCGCATGGCGTCGCTGGTGCCCGAGCCGTGCCAACTGCCGCCGCCACCGCCGCCGGTCCCCGAGCCGCCCGCGCTCTGCTGCGGGAGATACGGGGACGAGCCGCCGGCCGGGGGCAGCGCCGGTACGCCGCGACCGCCCGTCGCCCGGTGGTACGGGTCGCCGCCGCCGGCGGACAGCGGGGCGGAGCCGTCGCCGGGGGCGGACGGACCGTCGTGCCAGGTACCGGCCAGCTGCACGCGGCGGGGCCGGCCCGGGTCGTCGTCGTCGGGGTCGTCGGCGTCAGTGTCGGTGTCGGTGTCGTACCTGCCGCGACCGGCGTCGATCTCGCGGGGCGGCAACGCCCACCAGTCGGGGTCGCGGTTGTCGCTCTGGGAGGGTCCGGCCGTTCCGGCCCCGCCCGGGGGGCCCTCCGGGGCGCCGCCGCGCCCGGCGGGGGCCGAGGGGTCCGACAGATGCACGGGGCGCTGTGCGGGCAGGGTGCCGCTGTCGCGCTGCTGCTGGTCCTCGGTGACACGGGCGGCGGCGCGTGCTCCGGCACGGTAGGCGGCGATGGCTCCCGCGCGCGCGGCGCGGGTGTCCGCCGGGCCGCCGCGGGAGGGGTTGGCGGGCAGGGCGGGCCTGCCCGTGTACGGGAGGACGGGTGCCGCTCCCGTACCGCTGTCGGCGGCCGTGCCCGGACCGCCATGGGTGTCCCGGCCGTCGGCGTCTTCCGCGCCGCCCTGGCCGCTGTCGGGGCGGGCGCCGGTGTCACCGGTGTCCGGGCCGCGGCCCACGCCGGGCAGCCCGGACGCGTCGGTCCCGTACGGGCCCTGGTCGTAAGGGACTTCGCCGTAGGACCGGCCGCCGTACGTGCCGTCCCCGTAGGTCGCCTCGCCGTACGGGCCGTCCGCGGAGCGGGCTGTCTCCAGCGCGGCGCGGCCCGGCGAGGCCGGCCCCACGGGCACGCCGAGCGCGGTCCCGGGCGGCAGCGCCTCGGAGGCGCCCGTCCGTCCGGCCGGGATACCCGCGGCGCCCGGGCCGCCGCCCGGCACGCCCGCCATGTCCGTACCGCCGCCGAGGCCGAGGCCCGTCTGCGGCTCCGGCGCCTGTTCGGTGCCCGGAACGGGCCCCGGAATCTCGCCGACGGGCCGGTAACCGGCGTCGAAACCGCC
The DNA here is from genome assembly GCF_014646115.1 of Streptomyces camponoticapitis. Lineage (GTDB taxonomy): Bacteria > Actinomycetota > Actinomycetes > Streptomycetales > Streptomycetaceae > Streptomyces > Streptomyces camponoticapitis. The sequence goes on from NZ_BMMV01000007.1 coordinate 110,056, forward strand.
CTCCTCGGGCGATGCCGGCACCGGCATGTAGCCGCAGAGCGCCTCCTCGGCCGCGCCTGCCGCGAGGCCGGTGAGCACCACGCGCCCGTCGTCGCAGACGAGCACCGTGCGGATGGTGATGTTCCGGTGGGTCCAGCCGTGGGCGTGCAGGACCCGCACGGCGGTGAGCACGTCCGAGGCGATCTCGGCCGCGCGGTAGGGGTTGAGCGGCTTCTCGGCGAGCAGGGCGGCCAGCGGCCTGGCCGCGACCAGTTCACTCACTATCCACAGCGAGCCGCCCTCGGCGAAGACGTCGAAGACCTGGTCGAGCCGGGGGTGGTCGGGGATCTGCGCGGCGCTCTGGGCGGCATCGATGGCACGGCGCACCGCCGGGTCCGTGGGCCTGCGTGTCGTACGGCCCGAGACCCGCCGCGTGGCCGCGGCGCCGTCCGGGTCGACCATCTCGGCGTCCACGACCTCCGGCAACGGCACCTGCCTGACGAGGACTTCCTGCCCGCTGTAGGTGTCGAACGCACGTGTCTCGACGAGATCGAACTCGTCCGACGGAGGCAGGGGCAGGCGGTAGCGGTCGGCAAGCACCCGTCCCGCGTAGTCGTCCACGACGCCTCCCACACGCGCGCTGTCCCTGGGTCTCCGGATCGTCGGAGACCTCGCGAAACCGCCAATTCCGGTCGTTTACCGGCCCATTGTGACTGCGTACGGTCCGCGAGCTCTCACGATACGTGGCCGCACACAAATATGCCGCCGGGTCACCGCAACACAGGTCTTAACCTTCCCGGCAACCCGCGCCCGTACGCCCCGGCGCACCGGGCCACCACCCGCCGTGGCCCGTTCCGGTCATCGTGCGCGCCGCTCCACAGACAGTCGCATCAATCACCGGAACGGGTGGTATCGCCCACCAGTTCACGCCATCACGACGCGTTCACGCCGCGCCCCGCTGTCAGCCCGACGGCTTGAAAGTGCTGTGGGCCGTCTCACGGAGCGTCCGGCACTCGTCGTCGTCCCACTCGCTCGCCTCACAGGTGATCATGATCGCGTAGCCGTGCGTGGCGTCGACCTTGAAGCCACGGTTCAGCACACGCACCCGTTCGCCCCTCTGGTCGCGTTCGAACTCCCAGTCGGCGGTGGTCGGATAACCGTTGAACTCCACCGACTTGAGCCCCAGACGCTTGTAGTTGCCGAGGGTGCCCCGTATCTGGGCTTCGAGCTGCTCCCAGGCGCGCTTCGCGTCGTCGGTCGGGCTCGGGCTGAAGTCGACCTGGATACGGGGGAATCCGTTGTCCTCGCTGTAGATCCCGCCCGAGTTCTGGCCCGCCGTGTCGGTGAGCCGGAAGTCTTCGGGCATCGCCATGGAGAAGCGGAACTGCTTGTCCGTGATCACCTTGAAGTCGTCCGGCAGCCCCTTGCCGCCCGACCCGGCGTCGGAGTCGCCGGAACCCGGCCCCGAGTTGTCCGTGCCGGAGTCGTCCGAGGGCGTGGGGTCCGACGATTTGCCGTCACCGCTCTCCTTGGCCGAATCCGGCTGCTTGTCCTTGTCCTTCGTGTCGTCGGTGCCGCCCTTGGCGCCGTCACCGGCGGTGGCCCCGGCCGACGCGGCGGTGTCGTCCTTGCCCGTGTCGCCGCCGGCCGTCTTGTCGGAGTCGTCGCTCAGGGTGACGGCCAGGACGACCGCGAGGATCGCCAGCACGACGACACCGGCGATGATCATCAACGTGCGGCGCGGGACGACATCGGTGAGCGACGCCCTTGTGGCCGTGGTCCGTGCGGTGCCGGGGTCCGGTGTGGACGCGGGCGCGGACGGGGACGCCGCCGCAGCGCCCGTGCCGGCGCTTCCCGCACCGGCGCCCTTCGCGCTGCCCGGCCGCTGTGCGCCGCCGGCGACGCTCGCGCTGCCGACCGGTTCCTTGGTCCTGCTCTTCGACCGCGGCGCGGGCACCGGGGGGAGCGGCACGACCCGGGTCGCGCTGGCGGCCGGTTCGGGCAGTGCCGAGGGGTCGGGGGCGTCGATGACGTCCTGGAGCAGGGCCCGCGCACCCGGCTCGTCGAGCCGTAGCGCCGGGTCCTTGGCCAGCAGTCCGTAGATGACCTCTTCCAGCGCGCCCGCGTTCTTCGGCGGGTCGAGCGGCTCGGTCATGACGGCGGTGAGGGTCGCGATGGCCGACCCCTTGTCGTACGGCGGGCAGCCCTCCACCGACGCGTAGAGCAGTCCGCCCAGCGACCACAGGTCGGCGGCGGGGCCGGGCTTCTTGCCGCGGGCGCGCTCCGGCGAGATGTACGAGGGGGCGCCGACGAGCATGCCGGTCGAGGTGACCGACGGGTCGCCCTCGACCTGCGCGATGCCGAAGTCGGTGAGGACGACGCGTCCGTCGTCGGCGATCAGCACGTTGGACGGCTTCACGTCCCGGTGCAGAATGCCCTGACGGTGGGCCGAGCGCAGCACGTCGAGAATCGCGAGCCCGACCTCGGCGGCGCGTCTCGGGGTGAGGATCCCGTCCTCGCGGACGACATCGGCGAGGGACTTGCCCTCGATGAGTTCCATGACGATCCACGGCCGGTCGTCCTCGTCCACGACGTCGTAGACCGTGACCGCCCCGTTGCTGCGGATACGGGCGATCGCCTTGGCCTCGCGCAGTGTACGCGTGATGAGGCGGCGCTTCTCGTCCTCGTCGATGCTGGTGGGGAAGCGCAGCTCCTTGACGGCGACGGTACGGCCCAGCGTCTCGTCGACAGCCCGCCAGACCGTGCCCATTCCACCGCGGCCGAGCACCTCACCGAGTCGGTACCGTCCGGCGAGGAGGCGCCCCTCGGAGACCGGTTCGGCCTCGGAGGCCGATGGGGTCTCGGAGGCCGATCCGGCCTCTCGCTCCATGTCGTCCGTGTCGTTCCCGGGGTCCCGCGCCGTATCCCGCGACTGCTCCGCCTCCGCCATGCGTCCCCTCTGCGATCCCTGGTGTCCGCCCGCGCCTGGGCCTGACGTCAACTGTCGTCCGTCGGCCCTACGGGCGGGCGGGGCCAGTTCGAGGACAGGCCCCTATCGCCTGCCCGCGCGCGGCGCGGTAACGCGCCCTGACAGAGCCCTCATTGTCCCTCACTCCGGCGCATGCGATGCTCCCGGGTCCGCGGTCCGCCGCGACAATGTCCCAAGCGGAGTCCGGCGCGGGGCTGTTGGGCGGGACCTGGCGGATCGCGTCGCAGGTCATGCCCATGTTCGAGGCTCGAACAGGGGCGCCGGGAGCCGTTCGTCACAGGACCGCCCCAGGCGCCCCACCAGCCTCAAATCACCCCGGGAGCCCCGGCCACCTCGGACGAATCATCTCGGACATCGCCTCGACGACCCGGACACCCCGGACACCCCCGACGCCCCGGCACCTCACAGCGGCACGATGTCCGGCGCCCCGAGCCTCGCCGCGTCCGCCGTCAGGTCGTCCGGCTGCCGCTGCGACTCGCGCTCCGCCTCCACGCGCTTGCGGTAGTGCTCGACCTCCTTCTCGATCTGGTCCTTGTCCCAGCCGAGCACCGGTGCCATCAGCTCCGCGCACTCGGGCGCGGAGCGCGTCCCCCGGTCGAACGTCTCGATCGAGATGCGCGTCCGCCTCGTCAGGACGTCGTCCAGATGGCGCGCCCCCTCGTGCGACGCCGCGTACACGATCTCGGCCCGCAGATAGTCCTCGGCGGCGCCCAGCGGCTCGCCGAGCCCGGGGTCGGCCGCGATCAGGTCCAGCAGCTCCTCGACCATCGCCCCGTACCGGTTGAGCAGATGCTCCACGCGCACCACATGAAGTCCGGTCCGCGCGGCGATCCCCGCGCGCGCGTTCCACAGGGCGCGGTAGCCCTCGGCGCCGAGCAGCGGGGTGTCCTCCGTGACACAGTCCGCCACCCGCTGGTCGAGGCCGTGCACCACCTCGTCCACCGCGTCCTTGGCCATGACGCGGTACGTCGTGTACTTGCCGCCCGCGACGACGACCATGCCCGGCACCGGGTGCGCCACCGTGTGTTCGCGCGACAGCTTGCTCGTCGCGTCGGACTCGCCGGCCAGCAGCGGGCGGAGTCCCGCGTACACCCCCTCCACGTCGTCACGCGTCAGCGGTACGGCCAGGACCGAGTTGACGTGTTCGAGGAGATAGTCGATGTCCGCGCTGGAGGCGGCCGGATGCGCCTTGTCGAGGTCCCAGTCGGTGTCGGTGGTGCCCACGATCCAGTGCCTGCCCCACGGGATGACGAACAGCACCGACTTCTCGGTCCGCAGGATCAGCCCGGTGGAGGAGTGGATGCGGTCCTTGGGGACGACGAGGTGGATGCCCTTGGACGCCCTGACGTGGAACTGTCCGCGCTCGCCGATCAGCGCCTGGGTGTCGTCGGTCCACACGCCGGTCGCGTTGACGATCTGCTTCGCCCGGATCTCGTACTCACCGGCGCCGTCCACGTCCCGCACACGCGCCCCCACGACCCGCTCGCCCTCGCGCAGGAAGCCGACCACGCGGGCCCTGCTGGCGACACGCGCGCCGTAGCTCGCGGCCGTACGCACCAGGGTGGCCACATAACGCGCGTCGTCCATCTGCGCGTCGTAGTACTGCAACGCGCCCACCAGCGCGTCCTTCTTCAGCGCGGGAGCCGCGCGGAGCGCGTGGCGGCGGGAGAGATGGCGGTGCGCCGGCAGGCCCCGGCCGTGGCCCGAGGAGAGCGACATCGCGTCGTACAGCGCGACGCCCGATCCCGCGTAGAGCCGCTCCCACCCCTTGTGCCGCAACGGGTAGAGGAACGGCACCGGCTTCACCAGGTGCGGGGCCAGCCGCTCCAGCAGCAGGCCGCGCTCCTTGAGCGCCTCCCTGACGAGGCCGAAGTCGAGCATCTCCAGATAGCGCAGACCGCCGTGGATCAGTTTGCTCGACCGGCTCGACGTGCCCGAGGCCCAGTCGCGCGCCTCCACGAGCCCGGTCGAGAGTCCGCGGGTCACGGCGTCGAGCGCGGTCCCGGCACCGACCACGCCCGCGCCCACGACCAACACGTCCAGTTCACGCTCGGCCATCTCCGCCAGAGCCGTGGCACGCTCCTCCGGTCCCAGTGTCGCTGTCCTCACCGCTGCCTCCCGTCGCCCCCCGTGTTGTTCGGGCTCTTCGATTCTGTCCGCACTCACCGACTTCAGCCACCGGCTGTGGACAACACCGGCTGAAGATCGGATCGGACCCAATAATTCGGCAGACATGTCCACCAATATCCGGCCATGTAATGACGCATATCGGTCATATTTACGCCTAGTCTGACATTGCGCTCGCTCGTTCTGTCCACAGGGGTTGCGCTCTCTGTCCCCTCCGGTTAAGGGAAAGGACGGCCCACATGCCCGCAGACCTCGCCGTCATCGGACTCGGCCATCTCGGCCTCCCCCTCGCCCAGGCCGCCGTGGCCGCCGGCATCGAGACCATCGGCTACGACTCCGATCCACGGCCCGTCGCCGAACTCGCGGCGGGCCGCACCCCGGTCGACGGCTCGCTCACCGCCTCCGACGTGCGCCGTATGCTCTCCGGCGGCTTCCGGCCCACCACCAACCCGACCGAACTGGGCCGGGTCCGTACCGCCGTCATCTGCGCGCCCACCCCGCTGGGCCCCGACCGCACGCTGGATCTCACCGCCGTCGGCGAGGCCGCGCACGCCCTGGCCGCCCGGCTGCGCCCGCACACGACCGTTCTCCTCGAATCACCGGCGGGCCCCGGCACCACGGAGGGGTTTCTGCGCACGATCCTGGAAGAGGGCTCGGGCCTGCGCGCCGGACGCGACTTCCACCTCGCGTACTCCCCCGGCCGTCTCGACCCCGGCCGGCGCACCCACGGCCACACCAACACCCCCAAGGTGATCGGCGGACTCACCCCGGCCTGCACCGAATCGGCCGCCGCCTTCTACGGACGTCTCACCGACAAGGTGGTCCGCGCGCGCGGCCCGCGCGAGGCGGAGACCGTCAAGCTCCTCGAAACGAACTTCAGACACGTCAACATCGCCCTGGTCAACGAGATGGCCGTGCTCTGCCACGATCTCGGCGTCGACCTCTGGGACGTCATCCGGTGCGCCGAGACCAAGCCGTTCGGCTTCCAGGCCTTCCGCCCCGGCCCCGGCGTGGGCGGCCACGGCGTCCCCATGGACCCCAGCTACCTCCCGCACGCGGGCCGCACCCCCGGCCACCCGCTGCGCATGGTCGGGCTCGCGCAGGAGATCAACACACGCATGCCGCAGTACGTGATCCAGCGCTGCGCCACGCTCCTCAACGAGCACGGCAAGTCCGCGCGCGGCGCCCGTGTCCTGCTGCTCGGCGTCACCTACAAGCAGGACCACGCCGACCAGGAGAGCTCACCGGCCACCGAGATCGCCTGCCGGCTGATGGACCTGGGCGCGACGGTCAGCTACCAGGACCCGTACGTCCCCGACTGGCGCGTACGTGATCTGCCGGTCCCGCGCGCCGACTCTCTTTACGAGGCCGCGGCGCAGGCGGATCTGACGGTGCTGCTCCAGCACCACCGTACGTACGACCTCCAGGGCCTCGCCGTGAAGGCGCAGTTGCTGCTCGACACCCGGGGAGCGAGCCCGGCGGGCGCGGCGCACCGGCTCTGAGACGGCGGGCCCGTCCGCCGTCCACCTCCGGACAATTGCCTGGGGCGGTGTCGTAGCGGACTGCTATGGTCCAGGGCGCTCGCACAACGGTGCGAGCTTTCCTTGGGGGATTCTTCACATGAGCCAGCAATTCCAGCCGCCCGGAAACCCGTTCGCCGGCGGTCCGGTCCCGCCCGGCCCGGGCAACCCCTTCGCGCCGGCCCCGCCGGTCCGCGACAACGTGGGCCTCGGGCTGGCGGCGGCGGCCGTCACCGCGATCGCCGCCGCCGCGATCTACGGCGGCATCGCCGGTGCGATCGAGAGCGAGATCGGTTTCGCCGCGATCGCTGTCGGCTTCGTCATCGGTCTGGTCGCGGGCAAGGTCGGTGGACCCAACCCGATCCTCGGCGTCGTCAGCGCCGTATTCGCGCTGGCAGCTGTCTACCTGGGCCAGATCTTCGGCATCGCGATCATCGGGGCCGAGGAGCTGGGCCTGTCGACGACCGAGATGCTGTTCGACCACTTCAGCCTGCTGACCGACGCGTGGAACGCGGGCAAGGAAGCGATGACGTTCCTCTTCTTCGCCCTCGCCGCGTTCGCCGCGTTCTCGGCGGCCAAGAAGGCCTGACCGCGCGGCGGCAGCGGTCCACGAACGCGAAGGGTGCCCCGGACACGTACGGTCCGGGGCACCCTTCGCGCGTTCAGCGGCTGTGCTGCGAGTCCGCGACCGTCACCTCGACGCGCTGGAACTCCTTGAGTTCGCTGTAACCGGTCGTCGCCATCGCCCTCTTGAGCGCGCCGAAGAAGTTCATCGAGCCGTCCGGGCTGTGCGAGGGGCCGGTCAGGACCTCCTCGGTGGTCCCGACGACGCCCAGGTCCACCAACTTGCCGCGCGGCACGTCCTCGTGGACCGCCTCCATGCCCCAGTGGCGCCCCTTGCCCGGCGCGTCGCTCGCGCGCGCCAGCGGGGAGCCCATCATCACCGCGTCCGCCCCGCACGCCACGGCCTTGGGCAGATCGCCGGACCAGCCCACGCCGCCGTCGGCGATCACGTGCACGTACCGGCCGCCGGACTCGTCCATGTAGTCGCGCCGCGCGGCGGCCACGTCCGCGACGGCGGTCGCCATCGGCACCTGGATGCCCAGCACGTTGCGGGTGGTGTGCGCCGCCCCGCCGCCGAAGCCCACGAGCACACCGGCAGCGCCGGTACGCATCAGGTGCAGCGAGGCGGTGTACGTGGCGCAGCCCCCGACGATGACCGGGACGTCCAGCTCGTAGATGAACTGCTTCAGGTTCAGCGGCTCGGCCGCGCCCGACACATGCTCGGCGGAGACCGTCGTCCCCCGGATGACGAAGATGTCGACCCCGGCGTCCACAACCGCCTTGGAGAACTGGGCGGTTCGCTGCGGCGACAGCGCGGCGGCCGTGACCACGCCCGAGTCGCGCACCTCCTTGATGCGCCGGCCGATCAGCTCCTCCTGGATCGGCGCGGAGTAGATCTCCTGGAGCCTGCGGTTGGCGGTCGCCCGGTCCAGCTCGGCGATCTCGTCCAGCAGCGGCTGCGGGTCCTCGTAACGGGTCCACAGACCTTCGAGGTTGAGCACCCCGAGACCGCCCTGCTCACCGATGCGGATCGCGGTGCTCGGCGAGACGATGGAGTCCATGGGGGCGGCCAGGAACGGCAGCTCGAAGCGGTAGGCGTCGATCTGCCAGGCGATCGAGACCTCCTTCGGGTCGCGGGTGCGCCGGCTGGGGACGACGGCGATGTCGTCGAAGGCGTACGCCCGGCGTCCGCGCTTGCCGCGGCCGATCTCGATCTCAGTCACGATGTGTGGCCTTTCCTCTGCGTCTGCGGCTTCAGTATCCCCGACCCGCCCCGGCACACCGGTGAGGGGCGGCCCCGAATCGAGCGGGGCCGCCCCTCACCGACGAGCCGGAGGTCAGCGCCTGGTGTAGTTCGGCGCCTCGACCGTCATCTGGATGTCGTGCGGGTGGCTCTCCTTGAGACCCGCGGAGGTGATCCGTACGAAGCGGCCGTTCTCCTGAAGCTGCGGGACGGTGCGGCCACCGACGTAGAACATCGACTGCCGCAGTCCGCCGGTCAGTTGGTGCACGACCGAGGAGAGCGGACCGCGGTAGGGCACCTGGCCCTCGATGCCCTCGGGCACCAGCTTCTCGTCGGACGCCACACCCTCCTGGAAATACCGGTCCTTGGAGAACGAACGCTGCTCGCCGCGGGTCTGCATCGCGCCCAGCGAGCCCATGCCGCGATACGACTTGAACTGCTTGCCGTTGATGAACATCAGCTCGCCCGGCGACTCCTCGCAGCCCGCGAGCAGCGAGCCGAGCATCACCGTGTCGGCGCCCGCGACCAGGGCCTTCGCGATGTCGCCGCTGTACTGGAGACCGCCGTCACCGATGACCGGGACGCCGGCGGCCTTCGCGGCCAGCGACGCCTCGTAGATCGCCGTGACCTGCGGGACGCCGATACCGGCGACGACGCGCGTCGTACAGATGGAGCCGGGGCCCACACCCACCTTGATGCCGTCGACACCGGCGTCGATCAGGGACTGGGCGCCGTCGCGGGTGGCGATGTTGCCGCCGATGACATCGACGGTGCTGTTCGACTTGATCTTGGCGACCATGTCACCGACGAGCCGGGAGTGGCCGTGCGCGGTGTCGACGACGATGAAGTCGACGCCCGCCTCGACGAGCGCCTGGGCTCGTTCGTACGCGTCACCGGCGACACCGACGGCCGCGCCGACGAGGAGCCGGCCGTCCGCGTCCTTGGCCGCGTTGGGGTACTTCTCGGCCTTGACGAAGTCCTTGACCGTGATGAGGCCCTTGAGGAGACCGGCGTCGTCGACGAGCGGCAGCTTCTCGATCTTGTGGCGGCGCAGCAGCTCCATGGCGTCCACGCCGGAGATGCCGACCTTGCCGGTGACCAGCGGCATCGGCGTCATGACCTCGCGCACCTGGCGCGTACGGTCCGACTCGAAGGCCATGTCACGGTTGGTGACGATGCCGAGCAGCTTGCCCGCGCGGTCGGTGACCGGGACGCCGCTGATCCGGAACTTGGCGCAGAGCTGGTCCGCCTCGCCGAGCGTCGCGTCGGGGTTGACCGTGATCGGGTCGGTGACCATGCCGGACTCGGAGCGCTTCACGAGGTCGACCTGGTTCGCCTGGTCGGCGATCGACAGATTGCGGTGCAGTACGCCGGCGCCGCCCTGCCGCGCCATGGCGATGGCCATGCGCGCCTCGGTGACCTTGTCCATCGCCGCGGAGAGCAGCGGGATGTTCACCTTGACGTTCTTCGAGATGTGCGAGGAGGTGTCGATCTCGTCGGGCGTCATGTCGGACGCGCCCGGGAGCAGCAGCACGTCGTCGTATGTCAGCCCGAGCGTCGCGAACTTCTCGGGCACTCCGTCGACGTTTGCAGTCATGACACCTTCCCCAAATGGCCTTGATCGGTGCGGATGTCCATGCTAACGGGAAGCGGAGGCGTCTGATTCCACGGTCCCCGCTCCCGCGGAGTCGCCCGCCGTCGTCCGGCCCGGCGGCCGGGTGCGGCTACTGCTCGGCGAGCGCGCGCAGTCTGCTGAGCGCGCGGTGCTGCGCGACCCGTACGGCGCCGGGCGACATCCCCAGCATCTGGCCGGTCTCCTCGGCGGTCAGCCCCACGGCGACCCGCAGGACCAGCAGTTCGCGCTGGTTGTCCGGGAGGTTGGCGAGGAGCTTCTTCGCCCACTCGGCGTCGCTGCTGAGCAGCGCGCGCTCCTCCGGGCCGAGGGAGTCGTCGGGCCGCTCGGGCATCTCGTCCGAGGGCACCGCCGTCGATCCGGGGTGCCGCATGGCGGCCCGCTGGAGATCGGCGACCTTGTGCGCGGCGATGGCGAAGACGAAGGCCTCGAAGGGCCTGCCGGTGTCCCTGTAGCGCGGGAGCGCCATCAGGACCGCGACGCAGACCTCCTGCGCGAGGTCCTCCACGAAGTGGCGGGCGTCACCCGGCAGTCGGTTGAGCCGGGTGCGGCAGTAACGCAGCGCGAGGGGGTGTACGTGGGCCAGAAGATCGTGCGTGGCCTGCCCGTCCCCCTCGACGGCACGGTGAACGAGCGCACCGATCACCGTGGTCTCGTCATCGCGCATCCGCCCATGGTGCCTCGGAGCCTGCCGATCCGTGGCGCCGCGTTCATAGTTGTGCACCGAAGCGTTATGAGCAGGTGCGCCGGAACTCATCTCCTGCGCCCTCCTCTTCCGCTCGCCCGACTCGTCCCCGAGGAACTCCACATCTCAAGGATGCGGCATCGGGCGGGAAACTGTGGCGGGCGGGCACCGGTGACCCTCTCCGCCGCCCCGTCCGCCGCACGGGCAGACGGGGTTACGCGACTGTCCGGACGAGCTGCCCGTACGGCTCCGACCAGCGCCTAACGGACCAGACCCCAGCGGAATCCGAGGGCCACCGCGTGTGCGCGGTCGGATGCGCCGAGCTTCTTGAAAAGCCTCCGGGCGTGTGTCTTGACCGTGTCCTCCGAGAGGAAGAGCTCGCGCCCGATCTCCGCGTTCGACCGGCCGTGGCTCATGCCTTCGAGCACCTGGATCTCACGCGCGGTGAGCGTGGGCGCGGCGCCCATCTCGGCCGACCTGAGCCGGCGCGGGGCGAGCCGCCACGTCGGGTCGGCGAGCGCCTGTGTGACGGTCGCGCGCAGCTCCGCGCGGGACGCGTCCTTGTGCAGATAGCCGCGGGCGCCGGCGGCGACCGCGAGCGCGACACCGTCCAGGTCCTCGGCGACCGTGAGCATGATGATCCGGGCGCCCGGGTCGGCGGACAGCAGCCGGCGGACGGTCTCGACGCCGCCCAGACCGGGCATGCGTACGTCCATCAGAATCAGGTCCGAGCGGTCGGCGCCCCAGCGGCGGAGGACTTCCTCACCGTTGGCCGCGGTCGTCACGCGCTCGACGCCGGGCACGGTCGCAACCGCGCGGCGCAGCGCCTCTCGGGCAAGCGGGGAGTCGTCGCAGACGAGGACGGATGTCATGGCCGCCCTCCGCAGCTGATGCGCGTCACCTTGAGCCTCCAGGCTGAGTACATGTGGTCACCTGTGCGATTGACGCCACCGGACATGTGCCCGATCGCTTCTTCCTTCAACCGCCTCGATCACTCAACGACGGTCACTCGAAAGAGTTACGGGTCCTGAATCGCCTTCGGCACTCTACGTGAGGAGGTGCACACAGAGCAGAGCCTCGCAGGTCATCGCGCGATCACTCCGAGCCATGCCCCATTTAGCGCCATTTCTTCCCTTTTGCTGGTGTCTGTGGCTAGATTCGCAATGAGTCATATTTACATCTACTTACACAGGAGATGTACGGTCGTGAGCAGGTGTGGTCGGCACGTCGGGCTCGTACCGGCGTCTCGGGGCGCGTCTGACGGCTTGGCGACCCATATCCGCCTCCACGGATGCAAGGGACATGAGCAATGGCAGATTTCTCCCGCCTTCCCGGACCGAACGCAGATCTGTGGGACTGGCAGCTCCTCGCGGCCTGTCGCGGCGTCGACAGTTCACTGTTCTTTCACCCCGAGGGAGAGAGGGGTGCGGCACGCAGCGCTCGCGAAACCTCCGCGAAAGAGGTGTGCATGAGATGCCCGGTCCGCGCGCAGTGCGCGGCGCACGCGCTGGCGGTGCGGGAGCCGTACGGCGTGTGGGGCGGGCTGACGGAGGACGAACGCGAAGAACTGATGGGGCGCGCGCGCACCCGGCTGATCACGACCACGGGGACGAACGGGTCGGAACGCACCTGACCTGCGACAAACATTGCGCAGAAACGTTTCTGCACTGACCGCGCCGCACACGCTCCGAGAATCGCGCTCCCGTCACCGGCGGGAGCGGGGCAGAGGGCGGGGGCAGGGGCGGGGGTGGGGGCGGGACCGGCGGGTTGGGGACAGGGCCCGCGGTGGACGGTGTCAGCGCGACGCGGCCCGTTCCAGTTCATCCAGCGTCGCCGCCACCGCAGGGACCCGCGCCAGATCGGGCAGGGTGAGCGCGACGATCTCCCGCCGGACCGCGGGCTCGACAGTGACCGTACGGGCGGCCTTCGGCAGCACCGACTCCATCGCCAGCTCCGGCAGGAAAGCCACCCCGAGCCCGGCCCCGACCAGGCCGATCACCGCGGGGTAGTCGTCCGTCGCGAAGTCGATACGGGGGGTGAAGCCCGCCTTCTCGCAGGCTTCCACCAGTTGGTGACGGCAGCGCGGACAGCCCGCGATCCAGGACTCGTCGGCGAGGTCCCCGATGGAGACGGTCGTGGCCCCGGCCAGCGGATGGCCCACGGGGAGCAGCCCCACCAGCCGGTCGGTGAGCAGCGGGCGTACGACCAGGTCGTCCCACTCCTCGAATCCGCCGGCGGAGTCGTAACGGAACGCCAGCGCCACGTCGCAGTCGCCGTCGCGCAGCATCTCGACGGAGCGTGGCGGTTCCGCGTCGACCAGCGAGACCTGGGTGCCGGGGTGGGCGGCGCGCAGGGCGGCCAGTGCGGCGGGGACGAGTGTGGAGCTGCCGCTCGGGAACGAGACCAGCCGGACCCGGCCTGCCCGCAGGCCCGCGATGGCGGCGACCTCCTCCTCGGCGGCGGTGAGTCCCGACAGGATGCCCGTCGCGTGCCGTACGAGTACTTCGCCGGCCTGGGTGAGGCGCATCTCCCGGCTGGTCCTGATCAGCAGGGTCGTACCGACCGAGGCTTCGAGGACCTTCATCTGCTGGCTCACGGCGGGCTGGGTGCAGCCCAGCTCCCGCGCCGCCGCGGAGAAGGAGCCGGTGGCGGCGACGGCGCGCAGGACACGGAGATGACGGGCTTCGAGCACCCTCCAAACATAAGGGATGCTTGGGGGGACGAAGAAATTGGAGGCGGAGCATTTGAGAGGCGTGGGACCGGGGCGGCGGGTTAGCGTGCCTGGCATGAGAGTTCTGACCGTCAATGTGGGCCGTCCCAAGACCGTCGCGTACACGGACGCGCCGGGGGGCGAGACCGGTATCGACAAACAGCCGGTGGACGGCCCGGTCGCGGTGCGCGATCCCGGCCGGAAAGGCACGGGCGCGAGCGGTCTCGTCGGGGACACGGTGTGCGATCTGCGCCATCACGGCGGCAGCGACCAGGCCGTGTACGTGTACGCGCGGGAGGATCTCGACTTCTGGGAGCGGGAGTTGGGGCGCCCGCTGGCCAACGGCGGCTTCGGCGAGAATCTCACGACGTCCGGTCTCGATCTCAACGGGACAAAGATCGGGGAGCGTTGGCGGGTCGGTCCCGATCTGGTGCTGGAGGCCACGAGCGGCCGGATCCCGTGCCGTACGTTCGCCGGCTGGCTCGGTGAGAGGGGATGGGTCAGGCGGTTCACCCAACAGGGCGTCACCGGTGCGTACTTCCGGGTCCTGGTGCCCGGTGAGGTCCGGGCGGGCGACCCGGTCGAGATCGTGCACCGGCCCGACCACGAGGTGACGGTGGCTCTCGCCTTCCGGGCCGTGACCACCGAGCGTGAGCTGCTGCCGCACGTGCTGGCCGCCGGAGAGGCGCTGCACATCGAGGAGTTGAGGACCGCGCGGGAGTACGTGGCGAAACACGGCGGCGGGGCGGTCGGCGCCGGGAGGGTCCCGGGCCCGGCCGGCGGTGGTGCCGACGGCGCGGTCGGCAGCACCGAGAGTGCCGGGGCCGTGTAACGCGAAGCCCGGGGACAGCAGCGGGACGGCGAGAGGTACGCCGGGGGCGCCTTCCGCCCGTCGGACAGCCGTTCGCGCCGGGCGCGCGACCGTCTAACGTGCCGCCTATGACGACTGCTTTGATTACGGGCGCGACAGCGGGGATCGGCGCCGCGTTCGCGCGGCGGCTGGCGGCGGGCGGGACCACCCGGTCCGGCGGGGTGGGAAGCGGCCACAACCTGGTCCTGGTCGCGCGCGACACCGAGCGCCTTCAGCACCAGGCGACCGAACTCCACGACCTGCACGGCATCGAGGCGGAGGTACTGACCGCCGACCTCTCCACGGACCTGGGCATCGCCGCGGTCGAGGAGCGTCTCGGGGACCGTAAGCACCCCATCGATCTGCTGGTCAACAACGCGGGGTTCGGGAACAAGGGCCGGTTCCTCGACGTCTCGATGGCCGACGAGCTGACGATGCTGAAGGTGCACTGCGAGGCGATGCTGCGGCTGACGTCGGCGGCCGTCATCGGAATGAGGGAGCGCGGGCGGGGCGGGGTGGTGAACGTCTCGTCGGTGGCCGCGTTCGTGCCGCGCGGGACGTACGGCGCGTCGAAGGCGTGGGTCGTGCAGTTCACACAGGGCGCTGCCCGGGACCTGGAGGGAACAGGGGTGCGGCTGATGGCGCTCTGTCCCGGCTTCACGCGGACGGAGTTCCACGACCGGGCGGGCATGGGGACGGAGAACATCCCCAACTGGATGTGGCTGGACGCCGACAAGCTGGTGACGGCCGCGCTGGACGACCTGGCGCGCGGCAAGGTGGTGTCGGTGCCCGATCCCCGGTACAAGGCGCTGATGAGCGCGGTGAAGCTGGCGCCCCGCGGGCTGCTCGGCGGGCTCACGTCGAAGACCGGGCGGAAGTACGGCCCGCAGTAGCGCGGGGCGGTCGGAGCGGCCGAAGGGCGATCACTTGGCGATCGAATGACCGGAACTTCCGTCGTTCGATCACGCTGCACTAGAGTCGTCGCGCCGGGCCATCACCGCATCACCCTCCGGAGGGACTGCCACCGTGCGCGAAGGTGCCGCCGAACGTCATGACCGACTGCTGAATCTGGTGCGTGAGCGCGGCACCGTACGGGTGTCGGATCTCGCCGAGCGACTGGGTGTCGCGCCCGTCACCGCGCGCCGGGACGTGGAGGCTCTGGCCGCCCGCGGGCTGCTGGACCGTGCGCACGGCTCGGTGTCCTGGCCGCGCGGGCAGGGGCCGGCCGGGAGCGCGCCGGGGGCCGGCAGCCCGGTGATCGGAATGCTGGCGCCGGCCGCCGCGTACTACTTCGCCGAGGTGATCCGCGGCGCCCACGAGGCGGCGGCCCGGCTCGGCGCCCGCCTCATCCTGCGCGTCTCCGACTACCGGTCCGAGGACGACGCCTCGCACGCGGCCGGGCTGCTCGCCGCCGGTGCGCAGGGGCTGCTGGTCGCCCCCAGCTGGACGGCGCCGGACCACCCCGAACGGTACGGCGACTGGGTCGCCGCGCTGCCGGTCCCCACGGTGCTCGTGGAGCGGCTCGGTGTGCCGGGCGGGCCGCTGGACGATCTGGACCGGGTCCGTTCCGACCACGCGCACGGGGTGCTCCTGGCCGTACGGCATCTGATCCGGCTCGGGCACGGGACCCCGCTGCTGGTGGCCAGGGCCGACAGCCCGACCGCGATGGCCGTGCGCGCCGGATACGCGCGGGCGCTGGACGCCATGGGGCTGCGGGCGCCGCTGCCCGTACTGGACTCGTCGTCGGCCGAGCGGCGCCCCGCGCTCTTCGAGGAGGCGGCGCGGGGGCTGGCCGCCGCCGTACGGGCCGGGCGGGCGACGGCGGCGCTGATGCACAACGACGAGGACGCGACCTGGATGGTGCGGCGCCTGGCCGAGCTGGGCGTACGGGTGCCGGACGACCTCTCCCTGATCACGTACGACGACGAGGTCGCCGCCCTCGCGGACACCCCGCTGACCGCCGTGGCGCCGCCGAAGCGCGCGGTGGGGCGGCACGCGGCGGAACTGCTGGTCGGACGGTTGACGGTGCCCGCCGACGAGGCCGAGCCCCGGGTCCATCTGGACCTGCTGCCGAGCCTCCGGGTCCGCGCCTCGTGCGGCGGCCCGCCGGCCCGCTAGGGCGTGTTTCAGAAGCCCCGTCCGGCCCGCCGCTCCGGCCCCGCACCCAGGCAAGTTCGATCATTTTTCGATCAATCAATCTTTCGCTCTTGACTCCGCTCACGACGGATCGAAGTATCACGGCCACCGCCTGTCCCCCGCCGTACAGGAGCCCGAGCCGTGAGCCATCCGTGGTCCCGTCCCATCCGCACCGTCGTCAGCGCCCTCACCGCGCTGTCCGCTCTCGCCGCCCTCGGGGCGTGCAGCGGTGAAGGCGGCCAGGCACCCGCCCGAGGCACCGCCGAAGACCCCGTGACCCTCACCTTCTGGGCCTGGACGAAGGGGTCGAAGGAGGTCGTGGACGCGTTCAACGCCTCGCACGACACGATCAAGGTCAAGTTCGAGGAGATACCCTCCGGCGGTCTCGGCGGCTATCCCAAGATCGCCAACGCGGTGAAGGCGGGCATCGCGCCGGATCTGCTCTCGATCGAGTATCCGCAGCTGTCGCAGTTCGTCAGCCAGGGTTCGCTCCAGGATCTGAGCGGCTTTCTCACCGAGGACGTCAAGAAGAAGTTCCTGCCGCAGGCCGTGGAGCTGACCACGCTGGGCGGCCGGAACTGGGCCATCCCCTTCGACGCCTCGCCCCAGGTCTTCTACTACCGCAAGGACTTCTTCGAGAAGCACGACATCGCGCCGCCGAAGACGTGGGACGAGTTCCGCACGGCGGCCGAGAAAATCAAGAAGGCCGAGCCGAAGACCCGGATCGCCACCTTCTTCCCCGACGACCCGACCTTCTTCCAGGCCATGGCCTGGCAGGCCGGCGGCCAGTGGTTCGACACCGCCGGGGACAGCTGGCGGGTCGACACGACGGACCCGGCGAGCGTCAAGGCCGCGGAGTACTGGCAGGGGATGATCGACGACCAACTGGTCTCCACCGCCTCGTCGTTCAGCCCCGAATGGACCGGCTCGCTCAAGCAGGGCACCACGGTCGGCTATCTCGGTGCCTCGTGGGGCGCCGGTGTCCTGTCGGGCATCGTGACGGAGCAGAAGGGCAAGTGGGCCGCCGCGCAGGTGCCGAGCTGGGACGCGGGCCGGCCGGCGAGCGGCATGATCGGCGGGTCGACCTTCGCCGTCAGCAAGGACAGCCGGAAGACCGCGGCGGCCGTCGAGTTCGCCCTCTGGATGTCCACCACCGAGGCCGGTATCAAGGCCCGGATCGGCGCGAGCACATCGAGCGCCCTGCCCGCCGCGCCCGGTCTGGTGCCGGTCGCCAGGAAGGCCTTCGACACCAGCTTCTTCGGTGGTCAGGACCTCTACTCCCTGTACGAGAAGGCCGGTGCGTCCGTGGACCCCGACTGGCTCTGGGGCCCGAGCACGGGCGCCACCAACAACGCGCTCGGCGACGAACTCAGCAATGTGGTCGGCGGCAGCTCGACCCTCCGTAAGGCGCTCGGGACAGCACACGACGCGACCGTGGCCGACGCGAAGAAGCGCGGACTGAATGTCGAGGACGCCTCATGAGCAGCAAGACCGCCGGGACCGGCACCACGAAGGCCCGCACCACCAAAGCCCGCACCACCAAAGCCCGTACCGGGATCGCCGCGGCCGCCCTCCTCACCCCCTTCTTCGCGCTCTTCACCGTCGCGATGATCATCCCGGTCGGCTACGCCGTCTATCTCAGCCTCTTCACCGAGAAGCAGTCGGGCCTCGGCTTCGACGGCCCGAGGACCGTCTTCCACGGCCTCGGCAACTACACGGCCGCCCTCGGCGACGAGGCGTTCCGTGACGGCTTCTGGGTGCTGCTCGGCTACTGCGCCCTCTACATCCCGCTGATGGTCGGCGGCGCGCTCGTCATCTCGCTGCTGCTGGACACCGCCATGGCCCGCGCCCGCCGGTTCTTCCAGCTCGCGCTCTTCCTGCCGCACGCGATCCCCGGTCTGATCGCCGCCCTGATCTGGATCTATCTCTACACACCAGGACTCAGCCCGGTCGTTTCCGCGATGGAGTCCGGCGGCATCGGCTTCGACTTCTTCTCCTCCGAGGGCACCCTGCCCGCGATCGTCAACATCGCGCTGTGGGAGTGGCTCGGCTACAACGTCGTGATCTTCTACGCCTCGCTCCAGGCCGTCGACCGCTCCCTGCTGGAGGCGGCGACCGTGGACGGCGCCGGCAACTGGCGGCTCGCCTTCGCCATCAAGATCCCGCTGATCCGCTCCTCGCTGATGCTCGTCCTCCTCTTCACGGTCATCGGCTCGCTCCAGCTCTTCACCGAACCGCTGATCCTCAACCGGGGCAGCGGCTCGGCCGTGACCAGCACCTGGACACCCAACATGTACGCCTACAGCGCCGCGTTCGAACGCAACGACTACGGGCTCGCCGCCGCGGCGTCCGTCCTCATCGCGCTCGTCGCCGCCCTGCTCTCCTTCGTCGTCACCCGATTCTCCAACCGGAAGGGGGCACGGGCATGACGTCCCCGACCGTGGTCGACCCGACCGCCCAGCTCCAGACCCCGAACCACCGCACCGGCCGCGCCCCCGTACCGGCCGGCCGGCCGACCGCCAACCGCTGGCTGTCGAAGACCGCGGTCAACGGCGTGCTGCTGATCGCCGCCGTCTACACGCTCTTCCCGCTGATCTGGCTGGTCACCGCCGCCACCAAGGACGCCGGCAACCTCCTCGGCGGCGACGTCTTCTCCTTCGAGGGCTTCGACCTCGGCCACAACCTCTCCGAGCTGACGTCCTACCAGGACGGCATCTACTTCCAGTGGTACGGCAACTCCCTGCTCTACGCGGGAATCGGCGCCCTCGGCTGCTCGCTGGTGAGCGTCGCGGCGGGCTACGCCTTCGACAAATACCGGTTCCGGGGGAAGGAGAAGCTGTTCGCGCTCGTCCTGCTGGGCGTGCTGCTGCCGTCCACGGCGCTGTCGCTCCCCCTGTATCTGCTGGCCGTCGAGACGGGCACCGTCAACACCTACTGGTCGGTGCTGATCCCGGCGCTGGTCAACCCGTTCGGCGTCTATCTGGCCCGGATCTTCAGCGCGGGTTACATCCCCGACGAGGCCCTGGAGGCGGCCCGTATCGACGGGGCGGGCGAGCTGCGCGCCTTCTGGTCGATCGGGCTGCGGATGATCATGCCGGGCTTCGTGACGATCTTCCTCTTCCAGTTCACCGCGATCTGGAACAACTTCTTCCTCCCCCTCGTGATGCTCTCGGACCGCGAGCTCTACCCCCTGAGCCTCGGCCTCTTCAACTGGCACAGCAACGCCAACGCCGACCCGACCTTCTACCCCATGGTCGTCACCGGCTCCCTGCTCGCCGTCACCCCGCTGATCATCGCCTTCGTCACCCTCCAGCGACACTGGAAGGCCGGACTCACCGCCGGCAGCGTCAAGTAGCGTCGTCCGACGCCCGAAGTGACCCACGCGGACCCACGAGGAGACCGACTTCCACCATGCACGACGCCACTGACAATCGGCCTTCCGCACTGCTCTCGATGAGTCCCGGCATCGCGGAGCGGCTGTTCTCGCCGGACCGTCTCTCCCGGCTGACCGGCCTCGTACGCACCGATCCGCGGCTCGTCGCCCACACCCTCACCGGCCCCGGTCTCGACCCGGCCGTCGCCGCCGCGCTCGCGGACGCCGAACTGCTGATCACCTGCTGGGGCGCGCCCCCGATCACCGCCGAGGTGCTCGACGCCGCGCCCCGGCTGCGCGCCGTCGTGCACGCGGCGGGCACCGTCAAGCACCACATCACGGACGCCTGTTGGGAGCGGGGCATCGTGGTCGCCTCGGCGGCGGCGGCCAACGCCAGGCCCGTCGCCGAGTACACGCTGGCCGCGATCCTCTTCGCGGGCAAGCGCGTCTTCGGCACGGCCCACCGCCACCGGGAGCTGCGCGCCCCCCACGACTGGCACCAGGAGCTGGGCGGGGCGGGCAACTACCGCCGTACGGTCGGCATCGTCGGCGCGTCCCGGATCGGCCGCCGGGTGATCGAACTGCTCCGGCCGTTCGACCTCGACGTCCTGCTGTACGACCCGTACGTGGACGCCGCCGAGGCCGCCGCGCTCGGTGTCGAACCGGTGACGCTGATCGAGCTGTGCGCGCGGAGCCAGGTGGTGTCCGTCCACGCTCCGCAGGTCCCGGCGACGGACGGGATGATCGGCGCCGCCCAGCTCGCGGCGATGCCGGACGGGGCCACGCTGATCAACACCGCGCGCGGCTCGCTGATCGACGAGACCGCGCTGCTCCCGCAGCTGGTCTCCGGCCGGCTGAGCGCGGTGCTCGACGTGACGGACCCCGAACCGCCGTCGCCGGACTCACCGTTGTACGACCTGCCGAACGTGCTGCTGACCCCGCACGTCGCGGGCTCACTGGGCGGCGAGGTCCACCGGATGACCGATCAGGCGCTGGACGAGGTGGAGCGGTACGCGAAGGGGCTGCCGTTCGGGGATCCCGTACACCCCTCGGCGCTGCCGCACTCGGCCTGAGCCGTACACCGGAACGCGCGCCGGACACGCGAAGGTCGGCCGGACACGCGAGGATCCAACGGACACGCGCCGAGGCCCGGCACCCCCGAAGGGGCGCCGGGCCTCGGCGCGTGTACCACGGAGCTGCTTGCCTCAGTGGCTGTGGCCGTGACCGCCGTGACCGGCGTCGGCCTCTTCCTCGGCCGGCTTCTCGACGACCAGGGTCTCGGTCGTGAGGAGCAGGGAGGCGATGGAAGCGGCGTTCTCCAGCGCGGAACGGGTGACCTTGACCGGGTCGATGACGCCGGCCTTCACCAGGTCGACGTACTCGCCGGTCGAGGCGTTGAAGCCGTGACCCAGGTCGAGCTCGGCGACCTTCGCGGTGATGACGTAGCCCTCAAGACCGGCGTTCTCGGCGATCCAGCGCAGCGGCTCGACCACGGCGCGGCGGACGACCGCGACACCGGTGGCCTCGTCGCCCGTCTTGCCCAGGCCGTCCTCCAGCACCTTGGCGGCGTGCACCAGGGCGGAGCCACCACCGGAGACGATGCCCTCCTCGACCGCGGCGCGGGTCGCGGAGATGGCGTCCTCCAGACGGTGCTTCTTCTCCTTGAGCTCCACCTCGGTGGCGGCGCCGACCTTGATCACGCACACGCCGCCGGCCAGCTTCGCGAGGCGCTCCTGGAGCTTCTCGCGGTCCCAGTCGGAGTCCGTGGACTCGATCTCGGCCTTGATCTGGTTGACACGGCCGGCGACCTCGGTGCTCTCGCCACCGCCGTCGACGATCGTGGTGTCGTCCTTGGAGACCGTGACGCGGCGGGCGGTGCCCAGCACGTCGAGACCGGCCTGGTCGAGCTTGAGGCCGACCTCTTCGGCGATGACGGTCGCGCCCGTGAGGGTGGCGATGTCGCCGAGCATGGCCTTGCGGCGGTCACCGAAGCCGGGGGCCTTCACCGCGACGGCGTTGAAGGTGCCACGGATCTTGTTGACGACGAGGGTGGAGAGCGCCTCGCCCTCGACGTCCTCGGCGATGATCAGCAGCGGCCGGGAGCCACCCGCCTGGATGACCTTCTCCAGCAGCGGGAGCATGTCCTGGATGGAGCCGATCTTGCCCTGGTTGATCAGGATGTACGGGTCGTCGAGGACGGCCTCCATACGCTCCTGGTCGGTCACCATGTACGGCGAGAGGTAGCCCTTGTCGAAGGCCATGCCCTCGGTGAACTCCAGCTCCAGGCCGAAGGTGTTGGACTCCTCGACGGTGATGACACCGTCCTTGCCGACCTTGTCCATCGCCTCGGCGATGAGCTCGCCGACCTGCGGGTCCTGGGCGGAGAGCCCGGCGACGGCGGCGATGTCGGTCTTGTCGTCGATCGGGCGGGCCGTGTCCAGCAGCTGCTTGGAGACGGCGGCGACCGCGGCGTCGATGCCCTTCTTCAGGGCGGCCGGGGAGGCACCGGCGGCGACGTTGCGCAGGCCCTCGCGGACCAGCGCCTGGGCCAGCACGGTGGCGGTGGTGGTGCCGTCACCCGCGATGTCGTTGGTCTTGGTCGCCACCTCCTTCACGAGCTGGGCGCCGAGGTTCTCGTACGGGTCGTCGAGCTCGACCTCGCGGGCGATCGTGACACCGTCGTTGGTGATGGTCGGCGCGCCGAACTTCTTGTCGATGACGACGTTGCGGCCCTTGGGGCCGATCGTCACCTTCACCGTGTCGGCAAGCTTGTTGACGCCGCGCTCAAGGGCGCGACGGGCGTCCTCGTCGAACTTCAGGATCTTCGCCATGGGAGCTTTCTCTTGTCCTCTCGAACGAACAACGAACTACGCCCCGGGCCGCCCGGCGATGCGGGGGCCAGGGGCGCAGTTCACAGCGGACTGTGTGGAATTACTTCTCGATGATCGCGAGCACGTCGCGAGCCGAGAGGACG
This sequence comes from Streptomyces camponoticapitis, assembly GCF_014646115.1. Taxonomy (GTDB): domain Bacteria; phylum Actinomycetota; class Actinomycetes; order Streptomycetales; family Streptomycetaceae; genus Streptomyces; species Streptomyces camponoticapitis. The sequence goes on from NZ_BMMV01000007.1 coordinate 132,839, forward strand.
AGGTACTCCTCGCCCGTGTACTTCACCTCAGTACCGCCGTACTTGCTGTACAGAACGACGTCGCCGACGGAAACGTCGAGCGGAAGACGCTCGCCGTTCTCGAAGCGACCCGGACCGACGGCCAGGACGACGCCCTCCTGGGGCTTCTCCTTGGCCGTGTCCGGAATAACCAGGCCAGAGGCCGTGGTCTGCTCTGCGTCGAGCGGCTGGACCACAATGCGGTCCTCGAGCGGCTTGATGGCAACCTTGGTGCTGGCGGTCGTCACGATCCGACCTCCCCCTTCGGAGATCTCACGGGGTTAACTGTCTGGGTGGCGCGACCGGGCTCGATCCGTCGTCGCGGGTGCCGGACCTGTCCTGTCACGCATTGGCACTCTCCAGTGGGGAGTGCCAGACATGACACTATGACCGCGATTAGCACTCGGTCAAGCTGAGTGCCAGTCGGGCTCCGCGCGCCGCCGCCGTCCGACCCCCCGAAGAGGGCCCCTCGGGCCGTGAACTAGACGTAGTCCTCCAGCTTCGCCACCGCGTAGCCCTTGTCCGTGATCGTCTTCATGACATGCCGGATCATGTCGGGCATCGAGCCCTTCCACTCGTCCTTCCCGCGGAAGTGCGTGAGGACGATGTCGCCGGGATGCAGGTCCCGGTCCCACTCGCGCCACTCCATGTGGTCGGGGAACGCCTCGGACGACCACAGCGGGACCGCCTTGACGCCGCAGGACTTGGCGGCGCGAAGGGTGCCCGCGTCGTAGTTGCCGTACGGCGGCCGGAAGAGCTCGGGCCGCTTCCCGAACCGCTTCTTGATCTTCTCCTGCTGGCCGCAGATCTCCCGCTTCTGCTCCTTGTAGGACAGCCCCGGGAGGTAGGGGTGGGTGAGCGTGTGGTTGTGCAGGGAGACGCCGCGGGACTGCATCTTCTTGAAGTAGGCGTAGTCGTCGTTGATGACGTAGTCGCTGAGGAAGGCGCTGTACGGGATCCTCAACTCGCCCATCATCCGCAGCAGTTCGGGGTCCTTCTCGGCGCCGTCGTCGATCGTCAGGAAGACGACTCTCTCCTTCGTCGGGACGGAGGTGAAGACCGGCGGCAGGGTCGCGCCGCCCGTCACCTCGAAGCCCTTGCGGGTGGTGATCCGCGGCTTCACCGCGGGGGGCGGGGGCGCGGCGAGCGGGGTCTTCGCGAGCTTCCACTTCTTGGCGGCCACGGCGCGCAGGGCCTGGGCCTTGGCGACGGCGGCGACCTCGGCCTTCTTGCCGGCCTCGGCCCCGGGCCCGGCCCGGCCGGGTGTCCCCGGGGCGGACTCCACGGGTCCACCGCCACCGCCGCCACCGTCCCCGCTCCGCCCGCCCGAGCCACTGCCGTCACGGCCGCCGGACTCCCCCGCGCAGGCGGCGGCGAGCACGGCGATCAGGAGTGCGGCGGCGAGGGTCCGTGTCCGCCCGCCCGGGTGCCTTTTCGGATGCTCTGAGGGCTTATCTTCGTTTTGTCGTACTAGTTGCATGGCGCCGCATCCTGTCAGCGCCCGGTCCACGCGCCCGGCCGACACCGCCGGGGAGCGATGACGGTCCCCCGGCTGGCCCACAATGGCCGGGTGAACGACCGCACCCCCGCACCCCTGTCCCCGCTCCTCTCCGAGGAGGGCCAGGCCCTGCTCGCCGCCCTTCGCGACCACGACCCCGCGCAGGAGCTGGCCCTGGCGACCCGGCTGCGCCGCGACCACCCCGCCGAGCTGGTCTCGTCGGCCCTCGCGCAGGCCCGGCTGCGACAGCGGGCGGTCGCGAAGTTCGGCGAGCGGGACGCGTACCGCATGTACTTCACGCCGGACGGCGTCGAGCAGGCCACCCGCACGACGGTCGCGGCCCACCGGGCGGCCCGGTTCCGGGACATCTGCCCGAGGGACGGGGGCCCGGCGCGGATCACGGATCTGTGCTGCGGCATCGGCGGCGACGCGATCGAGCTGGCCCGCGCGGGGTTCGCCGTGACCGCCGTCGACCGTTCGCCGGCGGCCTGCGAGATCGCCGCGCACAACGTCCGTACGCTCGCGCCCGACGCCCCGCCGCCGGCCGTCGTGTGCGCGGACGTCATGACGTACGACCTGACGGCGGCGCCCGCTCCCGACGCCCTGTTCATCGACCCGGCGAGGCGCGGCGGCCGGGGGCGGATCTTCGACCCCGAGGCGTACTCGCCGCCACTCTCCTGGGCGATCGAGGCGGTACGTGGTGTCGGCGCCGGCGGTATCAAGATCGCGCCTGGCATCCCGCACGAGTTGGTCCCCGACGATTTCGAGGCCGAGTGGATCTCCGACGGCGGCGACGTCAAGGAGGCGGTGCTCTGGTACGACGCGAGTGCCTCCGAGGGTCCTCGCCGGGTCACGCCCGGCGCCCGGCGCGCCACCCTGCTCCCGGCGGGAGTCACCCTCACCGGCCGCGGCCTGCCGGACCCCGGGGTCAGAAAGGTCGGCCGCTATCTGTACGAGCCGGACGGCGCCGTCATCCGCGCCCATCTGGTCGCCGAGGCCGCCGACGAGCTGGACGGCGGGCTGATCGACGAGACGATCGCGTACATCACGGCGGACGAGGCGCGCCCGACCCCGTACGCGACCGCGTACGAGATCACCGACGAACTGCCCTTCAGCCTCAAGCGGCTCAAGGCCCTGCTCCGCGAGCGCGAGGTCGGCGTCCTGACGGTCAAGAAGCGCGGCTCGCCGGTCGAACCGGAGGAGCTGCGGCGGAAGATGAAGCTCAAGGGCCGGAATTCGGCCACGGTCTTCCTCACCCGGGTCGCGGGCGCGCCGACGATGCTGCTCGGCCGGCCCGCCGTGAGGGCGTGAGGTCCGGCACACTCACGGCTCGGGTCCACCGCCGCCGATCCTCGCCAATCATCCCGAACCGCCCTGCGCCGGGGCACATTTGAGAGGGTTTTGGGTCTCTGGGCCCATGCCTACTGACGTGCTCAGGTCATAAGCTCCGCTGTGGGGCGGCCTGTTACGTGCTGCCTGAACGCTGTGGTTCGTAAAGGTGGTTGGGGGCTCGGAATGGCTGGTTACGGGGGAGCATCGGCGTACGGCGGTGTCTGGACACCGCCCGATCCGTCCGGGCGGCGCGACATGCCCCAACCGCTGTACGTCGCGCGGTGGTTGATCCACGCGCTCTTCGGCTTCACCGTGCTGGGCGGGATCGGCCTGCTTCTCTCGGCCGCCGACGCCGACGCGGTGGACGCGGAGATGCTCGGCCTCGTGGTGTGGGCCGCGGCGCCCGGCACGGCCGGCTGGCTGCTGTCCCGGCGGCTGTGGACCGGCGGCGTGTGGGAGTGGCGAGCGCTGATCGCCGTCCAGGCGTGGCTGATCGCCGGAGGCATCTCCAACATCACCGAGGGCTCCGTCCAGGGCTTCACCCAACTCCTGCTGCCCATACTGATCCTCGTCTTCCTGAGCCGCTCCGAGAGCCGGGAGTGGACAAGGCTCGCCGTGGAACGGCGGGCGGAGCGCCGGCCGTTCTCGTACAGCCGGTTCATCAGGTGGCGGAGCGACGGGGGCCAGACGGCGCTCGAATACCTCGGGCTGTTCGTCCTCGTCGCCGCGATCATCGTCGGGCTCACCTTGAGCGGTGTCGGCGGACAGATATCCAACGGCCTCCAGTCCGCGGTCTGTTCGATCACGGGTACGGCGTGCCCGGCCGCCGACGGCGACTCGGTCGAGGCGGGCGACGGCCAGGACGAACCCGGCGGTGACCCCGGGGACCCGGGAGACCCCGGCGGCCCAGGTGATCCCGGCGACGCGCGGGACGGCGAGAACGGCGGCATCGTCCCCGTGGGCGTCGAGACCGACGAGGACCGGACCGACGCCGCCGCCGACGAACCCGGCTGGGAGGAGGACCAGGCCGCCGCCGACGACGGGGACGACGGTGGCGACGGGGAGGAGCAGGAGGACTGCGGAGGCTGGGGCTTCTTCTCCTGCGCGGGCGACCGGATCACCCAGGTCGTCAAGGGCGTCGCCGTGGACGGCTTCTGGGGCGACGTCACCGGCGTCTGGGACATGGTCACCGACCCCGGCGGCACCTGGGACGGGCTGAAGGACTACGGCAGCGGCCTGGGCGACAAGTGGTCGGAGGACGCCAAGGACGCCGGGGACAAGTGGGCGAAGGGTGACTACCTCGACGCGCTGACCGACTGGGGCGGTGCGTCCGTGAACACGGTCGTCGGCGTCGGCGACGACATCTTCGTGGGCGACGAGGTCCGCGACCGGTGGAACAACGGCGAGAAGACGCGGGCCGTCACCGACGTCGTGTGGAACGTCGGTTCGATCTTCATCCCCGGCTACAACGCGGCGAAGGTCGGCGGAAAAGTCGGCAAGATCGGCAAGTTGGGCAAGCTCGGAAAACTGGGCAAGGCGGCGGACAAGGCCGGGGAGGCCGCCGACCGGGCCCGGAAGGCCGCGGAGAAGGGCGACGTCAAAGCGGCCGACGACGCGGCGAAGGAGGCCCAGAAGCACGCCGACGACGCCCGGAAGGAGCTGGCGGAGAAGGGCTGTCTGATCAGCTCCGGCCCGATCGGGGGCCGGCTCCCGGGCGGATCGGGCGGGCCCGGCGCCGGGACCCCCTCGCTCAGCGGCGGTGTCAACGCCGCCGGGCGGACCGCGGCGGTCTACCGCGCGAACGGTGTCCCCGTACTCCTGCCGTTCGAGAAGAAGTGCGACGGCGCGAGCCAGGAGGAGATCGACGCCGCCGAGCAGGCCAAGAAGGACGCCGACGCGGCGAAGGAAGCGCAGAAGGAGGCCGGCCGCAAGGCGGTCTCCAAGTGGAAGAAGCCGTCCTGGTACGGCGACCTGAAGAACCCCCGCAAGGGCTCGGCGGATCTCGGCGACGGCAAGTGGAAAACGAAGAAGTCGGTCGCGTACAACCCCGCCATGGAGCGCTGGATGCGGTTCCAGGAGCAGGTCTCGGGGGTGAAGCGCGGCAAGGAGTACGCCGTGAAGGACCCGGACACCGGCCGGGACGTCGACTTCGACGGCTGGGACTCCGCCGGGCAGAAGTTCAAGGAGGCAAAGTTCGGTTACGGGGGCAAGGTCCGCCCGGATGGCACTCTGGAACCCGCACAGGCCACCAAGTGGGTCGAACAGGCCAGGCGCCAGGTGCGGGCGGCGAACGGCAAGCCGGTTGAATGGAACTTCTCCAACAAGCAGGCCGCCGACGCCGCACAGAAGGCGTTCGACGATGCTGGGGTGGACGTGGACGTCGTCCACACGCCCTGGAAGAAGTGAGAAGCGGGAAGCAGGAGCACGATCGGAGTGTCGAGCATGGCGAGCGAAACCATCGTGAAGGCGTCCTGGGGACCCAGGCCCGAGTCCTCCCAGGAACTGGCCGGGCGCTGGCTGGACCTGCTGGGGCGGCTGACCGGCCTGTCGGCGGGTGACCTGGCCGAGTGGCGGTGGGACACGGACGGCGCCGCGCCCGGCGAGGCGGTGCCGGACGACGTCGGCGCGTTCACCACGGCGATCGAGGCGGCCAACCCGCACGACGACGCGGACATCATCGGCCGCACGGCCGTCGTCGTGGCCCGGCGCCAGGACGGCGGATACGCGCAGCTCAAGGTGGGGGCGGGCGGTACGGACGGATACACCCCGTTCAGCGCGACGCTGCTGCTCTTCCCCGGCTCCCCGGACGCCCCCGCGCCGCTCGTGGACCGGCTTCCCGAGGCTCTGGCCGCCGTGGCGGACGTCTGGGACGCGGACACGGGGAGCGCTCACGACCGCGAGTTGTTCAACGCGCTGAAGTCGGCGTACGGCCTGCGGGCCTCGCACCCGCGCTGCGGCTGGTCGGTCTTCGTGTCGGCCAACCGGGCCGCGCGGGTGCCCGCCGACCTGGCCGCGCCACGCCTGGAAGCCGGGCCCGGCGGAGTCGTACTGAACATCGGTGCCACCACGGACGCGGTGCTCGCGGCGCACAAGACGCTCGCCGACGCGGGCGCGCTGGAGCCGCTGCCCACACCGGCGGACCGGCCGAAGCTGTGACCTCGGGGGCTCCGGCGGCCACGGGCGGGGAACGCGACCCGCTCGATTTCAAGGCGGCGGTCGACGCGCGGACCGCCGCCGTCGAACGGCTCGCCACCGCGCCGTACGCCCCGCCCTGGCCGGACGGCGTGGACCCCGGCCGCTCCGGCGCCGGCGCGGACTTCGCGATCGTCGCGCTACGGGTCAGCCCCGACTTCTACGAGGACGAGGACGGCGACCTCCACGCGGCCGTCACCGACGAGTACGAGACGGAGCTGTGGGGAGTGGTCCTCGCCCTCGACACCCGGTGGGGCACGCACCTGACCGTCGGGCTGGAGGAGTACGGCGACCGGCATCTGGCCGGGGAGCCGGTGCCGCCGTTCTACGCGGCACTGTTCGACCTGGGCTACTTCGGCGACCTTCAGACGTGGCGGGTGGGCGGGCGGCTGGTCGCCGTCGGGGTGGGGCAGATGGACGCGGAGGAGCCCCTGGTGCTGTTCGCGGCGGTCAGCGGCGCGCCGGGCACCTGAGGGCGCGCGGCCAGGACCCCCCGGCGGCGCCCGTCAGTCCTGGTCCGGGTCCTTGCCCTTGTCCCCCGGCGCCTTGGGCTGCTCCGGCTTCTTCTTCAACATCTCCGGGATCTCGGACGTCTCGGGCGTTTCGGCCTTCTCGGACGCCTTCGGCGCCTCGGGCCCGCCCGGCCTCAGCTCCGCGTCCCTGATCCGGGCGTCGAGAAGCAGCTGGTCCAGGTCCGTGATCTCGTCCGCGTAGATCCGCGACAGCGGTTGCGGTCCGACGTACTGCTGGCAGTTGCACTGCGCCAGCTCGTACCGCTTCGGCTTCTTGTTCTCGTCCCAGGCAGTCGCCACCTCGACGTTCTCGTGGCACTTGCCCTGCTTGTCATGCTTGGCGAGATGGTGCGTACACCCGCAGACGGGCTCCGGCGGCCTGTGTGACTCCTCCAGGGCGAGCCGGCCGCCCTCAAGGAGCTTGATGCGCTCCACTCTTCGCTCGTGCCGGGTGCGCAGCGCGCTCCGGCCCGTATCGGCGACCCAGCTGAAGCCACCGACCATGAAGAAGACGAAAATCCACCACAGCCAGTTCATCCGCCGCCCCTTCACCCAATGAATTGGCGCATGCGTTCCCCCCAGGATAGAACGGACCGCGTAGGAACGGCCTCAGAGAGCGGGGGGCGACTTCGGGCCACATCCGGACATCACGCGCCACTCACGTCCCGTAAATCACATTTTCAGCGGTGCGCACCGCCGCGCCCACGCTCCGGCGCCGGGCTGAGTACGTGCCCGGCCCACCGCTGGTGGAGTACGACCCGGAGTGCGCCGAGCACGCCGATGACCAGCGCTATCACACCGATTCCGACGAGATACGCCACCTCGCCGAGGCCCGCGGAGTCCGGCTGGCCACCGCCCGTCAGGGCCAGCCCCAGCCCTATGACACACAGCGCGACGGACATTCCCAGCCACACTCCGCTCCGGGTGCCCGCGCGCAGCCCGTGGTCGCTCCCGGGATCCGGCGCCAGCTCGGCCCAGGCGTCGAGCCTCTCGCGCACGGCACGGTCCTTGGCGACGCCGAATCCGGCGCCGATCACGGCGGGGACCAGGACGACAAGAGCGAGGCCCAGTTCGACCAGCCCAGTGATGTAGTCGGCCGTCCGGTCCTCGAAATGGCCGAGCCCGAGGCTGAACAGGACCCACCCCAGCCCCGCGCCGAGCCCGAGCGACCAGAGCCGCAGCATCCGCACGAGGGAGAGCCCGCGCCGCTGCAACTCCGTCATCGCGGCCGCACGCTCCGCGAGCAGCGACTCACGGTCGGGCCAGTCACGCAGGTGCGCGGGCGGCGGAGGGGGCGGTAACGGCGCACGACGGAACATCCGGGGAGGCTATCGCCCGTGATCATCACCGATCCGCCGGGGATCACCACCACCGCTCCACGAGAGGGGCCCGCACCGATTGACATGCAGCCACTTGGCTGCCTAACTTATAGGCAGCTGAATGGCTGCATATCAAGGGTCGAGGGTGACGCGTGATGGACGAAGTCTTCAAAGCGCTGGCCGATCCCGGCCGGCGCCGCCTGCTGGACAGTCTCGACGCCCGCGACGGGCAGAGCCTGCGGGAGCTGTGCGCCGAGCTCGACATGGCCAGGCAGTCGGTCAGCAAGCACCTGGCGGTGCTCGAAGCGGCGAACCTCGTCACCACCCTGCGGCGCGGCAGGGAGAAGCTCCACTACCTCAACGCCGTGCCGATCAACGCCATCGCCGACCGCTGGATGGACAAGTACGACCGCGGGCGGGCGAGCGCCCTCGCGGACCTCAGAACGGCACTGGAGGACACCACCATGACCACGAACGGCAACGGCGACCCCGCGTTCGTCTACCGCACCTACATCAGGACCACCCCCGAGAAGCTCTGGCGGGCACTGACCGACCCGGCCTTCACCACGCGCTACTGGGGCGTGACGTTCAAGTCGGACTGGCGGGCGGGGTCGGAGATGTCCTGGGAGCAGTTCGGCGTGAGGATCACCGACCCCGAGCAGGTCGTGCTGGAGTCGGAGCCGTACCGCCGCCTCTCCTACACCTGGCACACCATGACGCCGGAGTTCGCCGAGGCGGCCGGGCTGGGCGAGGAGTACCGCGCCAGGGCGGCGGCCGAGGAGCGGTCGAAGGTGACCTTCGAGATCGAGCCGATGGGCGCCATGGTCAAGCTGACCGTGATCCACGACGGCTTCGGGCCCGGATCCACCATCCTGTCGAGCGTCAGCGAGGGCTGGCCGGCGCTGCTGTCGAGCCTCAAGACCATGCTGGAGACGGGCGAGACGCTGCCCGAGGCATGAGGAGGGCAGATCGGGCGGCCGGCCGGCTCAGAGCCCGGCGGCCCGCTCCTCCAGCAGCGTGCGCTCCCGTTCGTTGCGGGTCAGCCCGGCCGCCCGTACGAACTCCGCCCGCGCCTCCTCCGTACGCCCCAGCCTCGCGAGCAGATCCCCGCGCACGCTCGGCAGCAGGTGGTAGCCCTTGAGCGCCGGCACCGCCGCCAGCGCGTCGACCAGCGCCAGGCCCGCTTCCGGCCCCTCGGCCATCGAGACGGCGACCGCGCGGTTCAGCTCCACGACGGGCGAGGGCGTGAGCGCGGCGAGCCGCCCGTACAGCGCGGCGATCGTGGCCCAGTCCGTCTCCTCGTACGTCGCCGCCCTCGCGTGACACGCGGCGATCGCGGCCTGGAGTGCGTACGGGCCCGGGACGCCGTCCAGCGCGCTCGCCCGGGTCAGGGCCTCCACACCACGGCGGATCAGCAGCCGGTCCCAGCGGGCGCGGTTCTGGTCGGCGAGCAGGACGGGCGCGCCGTCGGGGCCGGTACGGGTGGCGATACGGGACGCCTGAAGCTCCAACAGGGCGGCCAGGGCGTGCACTTCGGGCTCCTTTGGCATCAGCCCGGCCAGCACGCGCGCGAGCCGCAGCGCGTCCTCGCACAGGCCGGGGCGCAGCAGGTCGTCCCCGGCGGTCGCGGAGTAGCCCTCGTTGAAGACGAGATAGATGACCTCCAGCACGGACGCCAGGCGCGCCTCGCGCTCCGCGCCGTACGGCACCTCGAAGGGGACGCCCGCCTTGGCGAGACCGCGCTTGGCGCGCACGATGCGCTGGGCGACGGTCGGCTCCGGCACCAGAAAGGCGCGGGCGATCTCCTCGGTGGTGAGGCCGCCGAGCAGCCGCAGCGTGAGGGCGACCCGCGCCTCGGTGGACAGGACCGGGTGGCAGGAGACGAAGACGAGGCGCAGCAGGTCGTCGTCGATGTCGTCCGCCTCGGCGGGTTCGGGCGGCGGAGCGGAGTCCTCAAGAGTGCGGCCGACCTCGGCGAGCTTGCGCGCGTAGGTCTCGCGGCGGCGTACGAGATCGATGGCGCGGCGTCTGGCCGTGGCCATGAGCCATGCGCCCGGATTGTCCGGAACCCCTGATTCCGGCCACTGTTCCAGGGCGGCGACCAGGGCGTCCTGCGCCAGTTCCTCGGCGATGCCCACATCGCGTACGACGCGTGCGACGGCGGCGATGATCCGGGACTGCTCGATCCTGAACACCGCTTCCACCGCGCCCGCGCTGCCGCCGCCCTCGCCGTCTGCCGTCACGGCCACCCATCAGAACACCGGGGCGGACGGACGGCAAACGGACGCCGGGGGCGCCGGCTATTCGGCGATCTGACGGGTCTCGGCGGTCAGGGTCCAGTAGTCCTCGTGGATCTGGAGGAACCGCTTGGCCCACTCGACGGCCTCGGCCTGTGTCTTGGCCTGGACGATCGAGTAACCGCCGATGACCTCCTTGGACTCGGTGAACGGCCCGTCGGTGACGGACAGCTTGCCGCCCGACCAGGTCACCCGGGTCCCCTCGGCGGACGGGTGCAGCCCGCCGGTCTCCAGCATGGCGCCGGCCTTGTTCATCTCCTCGGCCAGCTTCCCCATCCGCTCGCCCAGTTCGGCGCTGTGGCCCTCGACCGGCTGGTTGGACTCGTCGAGGTGGATCAGGGTCATGAAGCGCGGCATGGTGACTCCTCGGTGTGCGGTGGCGGGCTGTTTCCCGCCTCTCACCCTTGCGTCGAACGGGCCGGGCCAGGATCGACACACGCCGCGATTTATTTCTCCGGTCCGTCAGTCGGCCGTCTCGAACCGCCAGCGGTGCACGGCCCGCGCCACCAGATCGCCGGCCGGCTCCGGGATCTCGGGCAGGTCCGCACCGTACGGCGCCTCCCACCAGGTCATCACCAGCACCCGGCCGCCGGGCGCGGTGAGCGTCTCGCGGCGCTGCGGGGCGGGGGTGAGAGCCCGCGCACGGGCCCACTCCAGCAGCTCCTCGCCCCGGCCGGGGGCGGCCTTGGCCTCCCACATCAGCGCGACGGTCATGAGTAGAGGTTCTCCTTGCCGACCTCGTGCACATGGTCGTGAGGATGCCGGTGGCCCGGTACGTGGGTCGCGGTCACCGGCAGCGAGGAGTCCGCCGAGAGGTCCCAGTCAGACGCGGGCCGGTTCCGCGCCACCATCTCGGCGCCGAGCGCGGCGACCATCGCACCGTTGTCCGTGCACAGCCCCGGCCGCGGCACCCGCAGCCGGACTCCCGCCCGCTCGCACCGGTCGGCGGCCAGCGCGCGCAGCCGGGAGTTGGCGGCGACACCACCGCCGATCATCAGATGGTCCACGCCCTCGTCCTTGCAGGCGCGCACCGCCTTACGCGTCAGCACGTCCACCACCGCCTCCTGGAAGGACGCGGCCACGTCCCGTACGGGAACGTCCTCGCCCGCCGCGCGCCTCGCCTCGATCCACCGCGCGACCGACGTCTTGAGGCCGGAGAAGGAGAAGTCGTAGGGCGCGTCGCGCGGACCGGTGAGTCCGCGCGGGAACGCGATCGCCGCCGGGTCGCCCTCGCGGGCGAGCCGGTCGATCACCGGGCCGCCGGGGAAGCCCAGTTGAAGCACGCGCGCGATCTTGTCGAAGGCCTCGCCCGCCGCGTCGTCGATGGTCGCGCCCAGGGGCCGTACGTCGGCGGTGATGTCCGGCGCCAGCAGCAGCGACGAGTGCCCGCCGCTGACCAGCAGCGCCATCGTCGGCTCGGGCAGCGGTCCGTGCTCCAGCTGGTCGACGCAGATGTGCGAGGCGAGGTGGTTCACGCCGTAGAGGGGCTTGCCGAGCGCGTACGCGTACGCCTTCGCGGCCGACACCCCGACCAGCAGCGCCCCGGCCAGCCCGGGACCGGCCGTGACCGCGATCCCGTCGAGGTCGCGGGCGCTCACCCCGGCCTCCTTCAGCGCACGCTCGACCGTCGGCACCATGGCCTCCAGGTGCGCGCGCGAGGCGACCTCCGGTACGACGCCGCCGAAGCGGGCGTGCTCGTCGACGCTGGAGGCGATGGCGTCGGCGAGCAGGGTCGTACCGCGGACGATGCCCACGCCCGTCTCGTCGCACGAGGTCTCGATGCCGAGGACGAGAGGTTCGTCAGCCATTGATCTCTGTTCCTTGTCTGGGGACGCCCCGTTCGTCGTGCATCGACAGGCGCATGACGAGGGCGTCGACGTTGCCCGGCTGGTAGTAGCCCCGGCGGAAGCCGATGGGCTCGAAGCCGAACCGCTCGTACAGCTTCTGCGCGCGGGGGTTGTCCACCCGCACTTCGAGCAGGACCTCCTCGCACTCGAAGGCGGTGGCGTGCTGGAGGAGATCGGTGAGCAGCCGCGAGCCGAGCCCGGTCCCCCAGCGGTCGCGGGCGGCGGCGATGGTCTGTACGTCGCCGAGACCACCGGCCGCGGCGAGTCCGGCGTAGCCGACGATCCGGCCGTCGTCGGCCTCGGCGACCACGTAGCGGCGGGTGGCGGCGGGCCCGCGCGCGTGGGCCAGCTCGGACCAGAACATCCCCGGTGACCAGGCGTCCTCGGGGAACAGCTCGTACTCCAGGGCGAGCACGGCCTCGATGTCCCACCAGCGCATCTCGCGCAGCGTCGTGTCGGTCACTTCGGGGTGACCACCTTGTAGTTCTTGGGTACCTGCGCGTCGGGACGGCGCAGATAGAGGGGCAGCGCGGGGAGGAACGCGTCGCCGTCGCCCGCCGCGAGTCTCCCGGCGGCGAGGGACGCGAGCGCGGCGGCCGACTGGTGCTCGGGTCCGCGCGCGTCCGGGAACGCCTCCGGGTAGAGCGTGCCGCCGGCCCCGACGACCGGCAGCCCGGCCAGCTCGGCCGCGATGTCGGCGGGCCGGTCGACGGCGGGCTCGGTCAGCCGCGTACGGGAGTCGGCGTAGCGCGCCCAGTAGACCTCCTTGCGGCGCGCGTCCGTCGCGACCACGAAGGGCTCGTCGAGCCCGGCGGCGTACGCGAGTCCGTCCAGCGTGCACAGGCCGTGGACCGGCACCCCGAGCGTCGAGCCGAAGGCCGCGGCCGTGACGAGGCCCACGCGCAGTCCGGTGTACGGGCCGGGGCCGACGCCGACGACCAGGTCCGTCACGGCTCCGAGCGGGAGACCGGCCTCGGCGAGGACGCGGTTTACGGCGGGCAGCAGCAGTTCGCCGTGGCGCCGGGAGTCGACCTGGCTCTCGGCGGCGAGGACGGAGACACCGTCGTGCAGGGCGGCGGTGACGGCGGGCGTGGCGGTATCAACGGCGAGCAGGAGCACACAAACAGCCTACGGCTCCCCCGGGCGCCCCTGGGGCCGGGCACGGCAGCCCGGCCGCCCCGCCGGCTGCTGCTAACGTCACCACGCATACGTACGTACGAGAGGTGGATCAAGGTGTCCAGGAGCAGCTCGGGATTTGTGGCCGGGCTCACCGCGCTGGCCGTGGCCGCCGTCGGTTTCCTCGCGTACCAGGCTTCGGCGAACGTGCCGGACGACCTCGCGTCGCCCAAGAAGCCGGGCACCTCGGCGTCGGGCGCCCCCGCGGCCAAGGAGAAGAAGAAGGACGCGCACCCGGTGCCCGCGCGGTCGGGCACCGGCCAGCGCGTCGTGTACGCGCTGGCCGCCAAGCGCGTGTGGCTGGTGGGCGAGGCGGCGGGTCGGAAGCCGCGGACCTTCGTGGTCATGCCGAGCACCGTGAACCCGCCCCCGGGGACGTATCAGGTCACCTCACGCTCCGGGCAGGTCACCGGATCGGACGGCGTGGACATCGAGCACGTGGTGCGGTTCGCCGATGTCGAGCAGGTCGCGATCGGCTTCAGCGCGGCCGTGGACGGGACGATGGCGAAGCCGGACCCGAATCTGCGGACGGGCGGCGTGCGGATGACACCGGCGGACGGCGACGCGATGTGGGCATTCGCGACGATCGGTTCGAAGATCGTCGTCGTCCCGTAGCCGGATTCCACGGCCGGTCCCGCAAACGCGGTACCGGCTCCTCGCTCGACTACGCCGCTTCGTCGTCCTCGTCCGCCCCGGACCCGGTCGGAGGCGTCGACACAGCACTGGCCGCCGCGCACGATGCCAGCAGATCGCTCATCGACACGGACGACGGGTCCGGGGACGGGATCGTCGGCTGCGACGGTCGCGCTCCGGTGCTCTCTGTTGCCGGCATGGATGCCTCCTGAGGCTCCGGGGGCAGGTTGGTTAGGTAGACCTAACCAAGTCTCGTACACCATGTGACCACGGCCGCACGGCGTAGGCAACAGTTTACCGACATCGCGTCGGAATCGACGCGGCCCACGTGACCCGGCTCACAGGGAACCCCAGGGCCAACGGTTGGCGGAACGAGACATGGACCCTGGATTCCGCGCCCGCGTCCGGGCGGGCGACGAGCGGGCATTCGCCACGCTGTTCCATGAACACGGCCGCCCCGTGTACAACCACTGCTTCCGGCTGACCGGGGACTGGTCGGTCCCCGAGGACTGCACCTCACTGGTGTACCTCGAAGCCTGGCGCCTGCGGCACAAGGTCGATCCCGAAGGCGGGAGCCTGCTGCCCTGGCTCTACGGGACAGCCGTGCACGTGGTGCACCGAAGACGCCGGGGCGCCCGGCGGCACCGGGAGTTGATGGCACGGATGCCCGTGCCGCGCGCGCTGCCCGACATCGCCGACGACATCGCGGGACGGGTGGACGACCGGCGGCGGATCGCCGCCGTCCGTACGGCACTGGAGCGGCTCTCACGTGCGGACCGGGAGGTGCTGGCCCTGTGCGTCTGGGGCGGTCTGGACTACGCGGCGGCCGCCGAGGCGCTCGGTGTCCCCGTGGGCACCGCTGATGCCCGAAGGGCTTCGGCCCGCCGCCTTCGAGGCGCTGGCGAAGGTGCCCGGCATCCGGAAGACGAACGGCGTGATGGTCCCTGGGGCGCAAGAGCGTCGGCATCACGCGGCCGGGCGATCCGCGGCTGGGTGACAGCACACTCCTCTTCGACGCCCGGTCCAACGCCTGTCACGGGACGCACGAGAAGCGTCCGTACGCCGATGGCGGCGGCACGTACGACCGTACGACCACGTTCCGGTCGTTCGCCGTCGTGGACAAGGCCAAGCAGCGCCCGTCCGACCGCTGCGTCTTCGACCTCGTCAAGAAACCGTCGAGGGCTGGGGTCTCGGATGCCGAGTCCTGCGGGTTTCTTCGGACCGCGGAGGGTCGAGCGGGGCAGCGGTGACGGGTGACGGAACGACGGACCTGTTCACGCGCTGATCGCGGTGAGGTCCACGTCCGACCAGCGCGTGCCGATCCCGGTGAGGGTGACCACGCGCTGGTCGTGCTCCGTCGCGGCGAGCGGGTCCGCACCGGCCCCGGGCCCCGCCCCCACGGCACGGTCGATCACCACGTGCAGCCGGTCCTCCGACAGTTCCTCGACCTTCCCGTCGCCCCACTCCACGACCACCACCGACTCCGGCAGCGACACGTCGAGGTCCAGGTCCTCCATCTCGTCCAGACCGCCGCCGAGCCGGTAGGCGTCCACATGGACGAGGGGCGGGCCCGCGGTGAGGGAGGGGTGCACCCGGGCGATGACGAATGTCGGGGACGTGACCGCGCCGCGCACGCCGAGGCCGGCGCCCAGGCCACGGGTCAACGTCGTCTTGCCGGCGCCGAGTTCACCGGTGAGCATGACCAGATCGCCGGGGCGCAGCAGGGCGGCGAGCCCCCGGCCCAGCTCGCTCATCCGTTCGGGTGAGTCGACGGTGAATCGCGCGGTGACCGAGGGGGCGGGGCGTACGGCGCCGGACTCAGCTGCCGGGCTGTGCGGTGCTTCCATACGAACCCACGTTAGTGGTTGCCGGCACGGCACCCGCCCGTACCAGCAGGTCGGCGAGCCGGTCCGTGACGACCTCCGGATGCTCCAGCATCACCAGATGGCCGGCGTCCGGCACGATCACCAGCTCGGAGTCCGGCAGCAGGTCCGCCATGGCCTCGCTGTGCGAGCTGGGCGTGATGAGATCGCGGTCACCGGCCAGCACCAGCACCGGGACCTCCATGAAGACCGGCAGCGCGGCCGACTCGTCGTGCTCGGTGAAAGCCGGGTAGAACTCCGCCACCACGTCGATCGGCGTCCCCTCGATCAGCCGCTCGGCGAACCGCGCGACGGCCGGGTCCACGTCCTTGGAGCTGAACGAGTAGCGCTTGATCAGTCCCGCGAAGAGATCGGCGGTGGCGCGCCGCCCGCGCTCGACCAGTTCGGTCTGCGAGCCGAGGGCCTTCAGAACGCCGGGCAGTACACGGCGTACGGCGTTCACCCCCGCCACCGGGAGCCCGAAGCTGACCTCGCCGAGCTTGCCGCTGGAGGAGCCGACGAACGCGGCGCCGACGACGCGGTCCTGTATGAACTCGGGGAAGTTGCTCGCGAGGGCCATCATCGTCATGCCGCCCATGGAGTGGCCGACGAGGACGAGCGGGCCCTCGGGCGCCGCCTCGTCGATGACCGCCCTGAGGTCGCGGCCGAGCTGGTCGATCGAGACGGGGACACCGTCCGGCCCCTGCTGGGCCGTGCCCCGGGCGGAGCGGCCGTGGCTGCGCTGGTCCCAGAAGACGGTCCGCACGAGACCGCGCAGGGCTGCCCGCTGGAAGTGCCAGGAGTCCTGGTTGAGGCAGTAGCCGTGGCTGAAGACGACGGTGACGGGTGCCGGGGCCTTGCGGCCGAAGAGTCTGCGGCGGCGCGGGGTGCCGGCCCCGGACTCGGGGTCGACGTCGTCGACCTCGAAGTACAGCTCGGTCCCGTCGTCGGCGAGCGCCGTGCCGGGAGTGCCGCGCAGGGAGCCGTACGGTCCCGTCGAGTCGAGCGCCAGCCGCGCCTTCTTGCGCATGCCGCGGCCGACCGTCATCCGCTCGATCGCGACGCCGGCCGCGGCCCCGGCGGCGATCACGCCTATCGCCGTACCGGCGATGCCGGCCAGTCGCCAGGTGCCGCCGGCGGTCGCGGCCTTGGCGGCGTCGGCGGCGGCCGACACCATGTCCCCCGCGATCTCCCCCGCGTTGCTCTCGCTCAACGTCCCGCTCCCGCTTCTCGATGTCCCGCGCCGTCCCGGTCTCCGGCGGCCCCGTCCTCATGCCCTTCCTGCCCATTCACATGGACGCGGGGAACACGGGGACCGATACGGGTCACGATCTCGTACGCGATGGTGCCGGCGGCCTCCGCCCAGTCGGCGGCGGTCGGCTCGCCCCGGTCGCCGGGCCCGAAGAGGACGGCGGGCGCGCCCTCCTGGACGGCGTCGGCGTCCGGGCCGGTACCGAGGTCCACGACGAACTGGTCCATGGCGACCCGCCCCGCCACCCGCCGCACCTTCCCACCGACGAGTACGGGGCCCCGGCCGGACGCGTGGCGCGGGACGCCGTCCGCGTAGCCGAGGGGGATCAGGCCGAGGGTCGTCTCGGCGGGTGTGTGGTACCGGTGGCCGTAACTGACGCCGTGCCCCTCCGGTACGCGCTTCACCAGCGCCACGGACGCGGCGAGGGTCATGACGGGCCGCAGGCCGAGCTCCGCGGAGGTGCCGAGCTCGGTGCTGGGCGAGATGCCGTAGACGGCGATGCCGGTCCGTACGAGATCGAAGTGCGAGTCGGGGAGGGTGAGGGCGGCCGCGGAGTTCGCGATGTGCCGGACCTCGGGCTCGACACCGGCCTTCTCCGCGTACGCGACCAGCTCGTGGAACACGTCGAGCTGCGCGGTGATCGAGGAGTCGCCGGGCTCGTCCGCACGGGCGAAGTGCGACCACAGACCAGTGACGCGGACGGTGCCGGCGACCTCGGCGGCGCGGGCGGCGGCGACGAGTTCGGGCCAGTCGGCGGGCTGGCACCCGTTGCGGCCGAGCCCGGTGTCGGCCTTGAGCTGGATCCGCGCGGTCCGCCCGGCCGCGCGCGCGGCGTCGGTCACCTCGCGCAGCGCCCACATCCCGCTCACGGACATGTCGAGGCCGGCCTCGATGGCCTCCCGCCAGGGGTCGCCGGGGGTCCACAGCCAGCAGAGGACGGGAGCCCGGATCCCGGCGGCGCGCAGGGCGAGCGCCTCGTGCGGCGTCGCGGTACCGAGCCAGCTCGCCCCGGCGTCGAGTGCGGCCCGCGCGCAGGGCAGCGCGCCGTGCCCGTAGGCGTCGGACTTCACGACGGCCATGAGGCCCGCGCCGGGCGCGAGACGTGCCCGCAGGGCGCGGACGTTGCCCCGGAGAGCGCCGAGATCGATCTCGGCGCGGGCGCGAAGGGTCGAGGTGGGTACGGTTCCGGTCATCCCCGACAGTCTCTCAGAGCCGCCCGCGCCCCCCGGAACACGAAGCCCCGCGGTCACCCTGGAGAGGGCGCCCGGGTGTTCGTCTCCGACCTCAGCCAGGAGAGGTACTCGTCGCTGCCCCCGGTGATCGGCGTCACGACGATCTCGGGGGTGTCGTAGTCGTGCACGCTCTTGATGTGAGCGGCGAGTTCGTCGTACCGGGCGGCTGTGGTCTTGTAGAGCACGCGCCACTCGGTTTCGGTCGCGACGCGGCCCTCCCACCGGTAGACGCTTGTGACCGGCCCGTCGATCTGCGCGCAGGCGGCAAGACGCTTCTCCACCGCGGTCGCGGCGAGGTTCCGCGCTTTGTCCTCGGCGTCGGTCGTGGTGAGTACGGCGAGAAAGTCGGCCACGAGGTCCCCTCCCTGATAGGTCGCCCGGCGAACGTACCGCCTAGGGTGCCGTCCGCTCCTTGTCGCGCAGCGCCTGTTCGACGGCGTTCTGTACGCGGGCGTCCTCACGTGCCTTGCGGCGGGCGCGGGAGCGGCGGGTGAGGACGAACGCGACCACGACGGCCACGAGCAACACGACGACCAGCAGCAACAGCGTCCACGGGACGGCCCAGCCGTGCGCGGTGGCCTCGACCGGTTTGAGGGAGGCGGTGGAGCCCGATGCCTCGGTGAGCACGGGCGTGAGGGTCGCCTTCGCGGTCAGGCTGACTCCGGGTGTCACCCCGTGCACCGGCACCTTCATCTTCCAGCTCTCGCCCGGAAGCAGTTCGGGCGGCGGGGCGATGTCGCCCGCCTGTGCCCGCAGCCATCCGAACGGACCGGAGACCGACACTTTCTGCCGGCCCGACAGCAGCGCGTTGCCCGTGTTGTGGATCGTGTACGTGACGGTGGCGTCGCCCTCGGCGAACGGGTTGGCCGAACCGGCGTAGTCCACATGGAGGTTCTCGACCGCGAGCTTCGGCTTCAGTTCGCCGCCGACCCGCAGCTTGACCCGGATACCGAGGCGCCGGTCGACGTTGATGCCCTCGGCGTCGTCGGCCTGCTTCAGGGAGGTGAGAATGCCACCCACGTAGTCGCCGGGCGTGGCATTGCCCGGGACGCCGACCGTGAAGGGGATCTCGGCGGACTTGCCGGGCTTGATCACGACGCTGTCGCGGCCGGCCCGGGCCCAGGCGCCGATGCCGACGGACTTCGTGTCCCGGGTGAGCAGGTCGAGTTGGCCCGTGTCGGTGGTGAATCCGTCGGCGGCGTACACGGTGAGTTCGAGCGGGGACCTGCTGCGGTTGGCGACGACCATGGCGTCCTTGACCTGGCCGCCGGGGCTGACGGTGTAGTTGTAGCTGGGCCGGTCGTCGCCGTACCCGTTCGCGGCCGTCCGGACCGTCCAGGTGACGTCGCCGTCGGCCGCCTGCGCGGGTCCGGCGCACAGGCCGGCGATCGCGAAGGCCATGAGCAGGGGGAGAGCGACGACACGGACAAGGGCGGTGACGCCGGTCCCGGCGCCGGTCCTGACGCCGGGCTTGAGGCGCGTTGCGGGCGTGAGCATGGTGGGTTTCCTCTGGAACGGGAGGCGGGGCAGACCACCCGAAGGCGCCTGCCCCGCCAGTGGAGCGGGTCGGATCAGCTGCTCAGGGCAGTGATCGTGAGAGTGGCGCGGTAGCCACCCTTGTCGACGCTGTCCGGGATCTTCAGACCCAGGTCGGCGCCCAGCTTGGCGGTACCCCGGGCGTGGCCCTGCTCGGCCGAACCGAGGCCGCGCGAGACGGAGAGACCGTCACCCTGGTCGTCGTAGCCGGAGGCAACCTTCGCGCCCGCCTTCGACCCCGCGCCGTTCACGAGCACGCGCGGCGTCCAGCCGAGGTAGGAGCCGGAGAACGTCTTGGCGGCGTCCTTGAAGTCGGTCACGTTGGCCGAGATCGACCAGGGAGCGAGCGAACGGCGGCTGTCCGAGACGGCGATCGGGTTGATCTTGCCCGCCGCCTCGAAGTGGGTGCCACCGGTCTCCTTGGCGGTACCGAGGTCCACCAGGCCGTTGTAGCCGTCAATGGTCCAGCCGAACTCGCCGGGCGCGACGTCGGGTACGTCGACCTGGAGGTCCTGGCCGTCACCGTGGAACGGGTGCACCGTGACCTTGTCGACGAGCGAGCCGACCGGCTGGCCCTCGGTCGTGTTGTTGCACCAATTGCCTGTCTCGACGTCCGCGTTCGGAGCGGCACAGGTGCCGCTGCGGACGTTCTCGACGACGAGCTTGTCGTTGCGCACCTGGACCTTGACGTAGGTGCGGACGTGCTCCTGGTTCTGGACGGAGTTGTACCAGTAGCCGTCCGGGTTCAGCGGGTCCGGGCCGTTGCCGGCGCCGCTCGTGCCACTGCTGTCCGGCTTGGTGATGTCGTAGTACTTCGAGCCCGAGGCGGAGTTGCCCGTCACGTACAGGACACCGCCGGGACCGGCGTACACGTCGGAGGCACCGGGCTGCTCGGCCGGGTCCGCCTTCTCGCCGTTCTTGATCAGGTAGCTGCGCGAGTAGCTGTGGTCGTGGCCCTGGAGCACCAGGTCGACGCCGAGCTTGGAGAACGCGGTCGGGAAGTCCGTACGGCGGATCTTGTTGTCGCCGTCCTTGGCGTGGGAGGCCGGCGAGTAGATGGCGTGGTGGTAGGTGAGCACCTTCCACTTGGCCTCGGCACCGTGCTTGTTGATGACGTCGGTGACGTAGGCGAGGTGCGCAGCGTCGCCGCCGCCACCCTGGGCGGTGGCGTAGCTGTTGCTGTTGAGGTCGATGAACAGCACATCCTTGTAGATGTACCAGTAGTCACCGCCGGAGGTGTTGGACGCCGGGTTGCCGTTGGAGTACAGCGGCCCCGAGCGGTCCGTGTTCGGGGTGGAGAAGTGCTGCTCGTACGCCTTGCCGCCCACGTCGTGGTTGCCGATGGTGGCGGCCCAGGGGTACTGGCGCAGCTTGTCGGGTGCCAGGAAGGAGTTCCACTGCGCCTCGTTGTTGGCGCTCTCGACCTGGTCACCGCCCGACACCAGGAGTTCTGCGTTCGGGTTGGCCGCCAGTGAGACGTCCACGGTGTCCTGCCAGCCGGCCTGGTCCTTCGCCAGATCGCCGGACGCGCCGATCTGCGGGTCACCGTAGAACAGGAAGTCGTAGTCGCCCTCGAAGTCCTGCGTCTTGAAGGCGTACGCCTTCGACCAGTCGCCGTCGGTGCCGACGCGGTACGAGTACTGCGTCTGCTCCTTCAGGCCGGTGATCGTGGCGTGCCGGTTGAAGCCGCCGCTCGTGGCGATGTTCGCCCCGCCGATGGCGTCGAAGGTGGCGGCGCCGGCCGGGAATTCACCGTCGGCCAGCTCCGCGGTCGGGGCGACCTGGAGCTTTTGCGCGGTGTCGGCGGAGGAGTACCACGACACCGTGCGCTGGGACTCGTTGGCGCCGACGCCGAGGATGATGCCGGTGAGCGTCGTGGGCTCGGCGGCGCCCGCGGGGGACACCATGCCGCCGCCGAAGGCGACGGCCAAGCCCAGGACTGCCGCTGCGGCCCCGGTGGCCACGCGGCGTCGCGCGGGCCGGGGGGCCCGCGCAGAAGGTCTGATTGTCATTTGTTTACGTTCCTTTTACCCACATGGGTGGATGTATTGGGCATCGATAACTTGGCGGTCGTTGGTGAACCGGAAACGACCACGACCTTCGCACCAGCTGAACTTATGGACTTCCGGGTACTTCTGGACTTTCCACAGAACCCGCGCGGACGCCCTCACCTGCGACGTCAGAGTCCGAACAGCCGTTGTGCGAACCAGATCAACCCCATGACGCACACACCCGCGGAGATGGCGCCGGTCGCCCGGAGAGCGGCCCTCGGCGCACGGTGCCGGAGCACGGCCAGCAGCGGGAACACCAGGGCGATGATCGCCAACTGCACGGCTTCGATACCGACGTTGAACACCAGGAGCGACCAGAGCAGGGTCCACGAGAACGCCTCGTCGATGCCCAGCGCCCCCGCGAAGCCCAACCCGTGCACGAGGCCGAAGCAGAACACCACCGCGAGACGGAGCCGGCCGGCCCGGTCCAGGCCGAGGCGACCGCCTGCGGCCGGCCCGCCGGAGCCGGGTATCGCGCCGGGGCCCAGGTCGAGTTCACCCGCGTGATCGCCGCGCCGCCGGATCCGCCAGAGGTACCAGCCGGCCACCACGGCGATCGACAGAGCGATGACCGGCTCCACGACCCTCGACGGCACATCGACCAGACCGAGCGCGGCGAGCATGAACGTCACCGAGTGCGCCAGGGTGAAACTGGTCGCCGCGAGCACGATCTCGCGCAGCCGCCGGGACCCGGCGATGAGGGCCAGCAGGAACAGGATGTGGTCGATCCCGCCCAGCAGATGCTCGGCGCCCAGGCGGAAGAACTCCCAGAACCGCTCGTACCACGACTGCCCCACGGAGAACGACGGATGACCGGCGTCGAGCGCGGCGCTGCCCGACCGGCCGTCGATCTCGTAGGTGACGATCGTCTTGGTGCCGGTGACAAAGGTCTCCGCGTCGGGGAAGAGCTCGCTGCGCACCTCGCGGTCGCCGCCCTCCCCCGGACAGGTCCAGTCGAGCAGCAGACCGGCGTACGGCACGCCCTCCTGCCGGCCCATCGTGAAGTCCCCGACCCGGGCCGGGGTGCAGGCGGCGCCGCCCGAGGTGACCGAGAAGCGCTCGGTGACGTACGAGAGAGCCGACTTCGCGTGCGTGTTGAGCGCCGCGGCCTGCGCGGCGGTGTCACCGTCCTCGAACGCGGCGTTCCCGGTACGGAAGAGGGGATCGTCCCCCTCGGTGTCGGCGGCGGACACGACGAAGAGGTCGTACTCAAGCTTCAATGCCGTGCGTATATGGCCCTCTTCGCCCGAGGTGACGTCGGCGTAGACGGTCGAGGTGAATCCGTGGGCCTGCGCCGACGGGCCGAGGCTCAGAAGAGCGATCACCGCGGCGGTGATCCCGACGAGGGTGCGGCGGACGTGTCGTGACATGTGACTGGCTCCTTCAGGTTGCCAGTGCACGGTGGACGTCATGGGTGAACACGGACCGGCCGGTCGGCGAATACCGGAAAAACAAGCGCGATGACGACACCTACTGATGAAGCAGTCAGAAGACGGGATAGCAGGATGTAGGCGAACCGTGCACCACCACGTCCCTCACATCTCGGAGGAAGATCGCCTTGCGCTTCCCGCTTCGGGCCGTCGCCGCGCTGGCCGCGACCGCCGCGCTGGTCACCGGATGCAGCTCCGGCGACGACTGGTCCCAACCGCACCCCGAGCCCACCGCCGTCGGCACTCTCGGCGGGGGATTCGTCCCCTCCCCGTCACTGGCTCCGGAGGCGACCGCGACGCCCCGGCCCGGCTCCTGGGACGGCGTCCACCCGTCGGAGGACTACCGCGTGGTGCTGCTCACCACGGGTGACGACCGCCCGACCAGGGCCCTGGTGACGGCGGTCGAGAAGTGGGGCGAGGAGGAGCACGTCGACCTCAGAACGGTCGTCGCGGACAACCCCCACGACTTCATACCCAGCATCACCGAGGCCATGGAGATGCGACCCGACCTCATCGTCAGCGCGGGCAACGACCTCATCGACCCCCTCGCGATGGTCACCCCCAACCACCTCTCGCAGCCGTTCCTCGTGGTGGGGGCGGAGCTGGCCGAGCCCACCGGCAACGTCACGGCGGTCGACTGGTCCGGCGCCTCGTTCCGCGGCGAGGGGCTCGGCGCGTCATCGGCGTACGACCCCGCCTCGTTCACCGCCGAGCGCTGCGCGGCGGCCATCAGGGCCGGCGTCGCGGCCGTGCTCAACGACCTGACCGGGATAGTGATCTGGCTCGACAAGGTCTAGGGCGTGTCCGGCCCTGTCCGGCCCTGGGCCGGTCCGCCGATGGTGAGGAAGGCGATGGCGGCCGGCCTCACTCCCCCGACACCACGTCCCGCCAGGCTCCCCGCAGCCCCGCCGCCACATCCTCCGCGCTCACCGGCGCCCCCCGCGCCGCCGTCCGGGCCGCCAGGCCGTGGAGATACGCGCCCACCGAGCCCGCGTCCCGCGCCGGCAGGCCCGACGCCAGCAGAGACCCCGTCAGGCCCGAGAGGACGTCGCCGCTGCCCGCCGTCGCCAGCCAGGGGGTGCCGGTCGGGTTGACGCGGACCGGGTCCGAGAGGTCCGGGGAGGCGACCAGGGTGGTGGAGCCCTTGAGCAGTACGGTCGCGCCGTACCGCGCCGTCAGTTCCCGTACCGCCGCCAGCCGGCCCGCCTCCACCTCGCCGCGCGGCACTCCCAGCAGCGCCGCCGCCTCCCCCGCGTGCGGGGTGAGCAGCGTCGGGGCCGTACGCGCCCGTACGGCGCCGGCGTCCAGACCGCGCAGGCCGTCCGCGTCGACCAGGACCGGTACGTCGGAGGCAAGGGCGTCCCGTACGCCCGGCTCGTCCCCGAGGCCGGGCCCGACCACCCACGCCTGGACGCGCCCCGCCTTCGCCGGCGGCCCCGCGTGGACCAGGGTCTCGGGGAAGCGGGCGATCACCGCGTCCCCGGCGGGCCCCACGTACCGCACCGCGCCCGCGCCCCCGTGCAGTGCGCCCGCCACCGCGAGCACCGCCGCCCCGGGGTAGCGCGCCGAGCCGGCGACGACACCCACGACACCCCGCCGGTACTTGTCGCTCTCCCCCGTCGGCACCGGCAACAGCCGTGCCACGTCCGCGTGTTGGAGCGCCTCCAGCTCCGGCACCGACGGCAGCACCGAGCCGAGCCCGATGTCGACGAGCCGCGTCGCGCCCGCGTACTCCCGCGCCGGGTCGATCAGATGGCCCGGCTTGTACGTTCCGAACGTCACCGTCGCGTCCGCCCGAAGCGCCTCTCCCACCACCTCACCGCTGTCCGCCTCGACCCCGCTCGGCAGATCGACGGCCACCACCACCGCGCCGGAGCCCCGCGCGGCCCTCGCCACCGGCACCGCGTCGGGCCGCAGTCCGCCGCGGCCGCCGATGCCGGTGATGCCGTCCACGACGAGATCGGCGGCGGCCAGTACGTCGAACGGGTCGGACGAATTGTCGAGGGATCGTCCGCCCGAGCCCAGCAGCGCCGCGAGTCCGCCCGCGTGCGCCCGTTCGGGGGCCAGCAGCACCGCCGCGACCCCGGCCCCGCGCCGCGCGAGAGCGGCCCCGGCGTACAGGGCGTCGCCGCCGTTGTCGCCGCTGCCGACGAGCAGGACGACCCGGGACCCGTACACCCGGCCCCGGCGCCGCAGCAGATCCACGCAGACGGCGGCCAGCCCGGCCGCCGCCCGCCGCATGAGTGCGCCGTCGGGGAGCCGGTCCATCAGCTCCCGTTCGGCGGTCCGTACGGTCTCCACGCTGTACGCGATACGCATGGCATCGAGTCTGCCGCACCGGACACCGGCTCACCCCTCCGCGATCACCACCGCCGACGCGATCCCCGCGTCATGGCTGAGCGACACATGCCAGGTCCGTACGCCCAGTTCCGCCGCGCGCGCGGCCACCGTGCCCCGTACCCGCAGCCGCGGCTGGCCGGTCTCCTCGACGTACACCTCGGCGTCCGTCCAGTGCAGCCCGGCCGGCGCGCCCAGCGCCTTGGCCAGCGCCTCCTTGGCCGCGAAGCGCGCGGCCAGCGAGGCGACGCCGCGCCGTTCCCCGCTGGGCAGCAGCAACTCCCGTTCCGAGAAGAGCCGGTCGGCCATGGCCGGCGTGCGCTCCAGTGACGCCGCGAAGCGTTCGATCTCCGCCACGTCGATCCCCACCCCGATGATCACTGCGGTCCTGCCTCTCACTCCACCGTGTCTCACTCCCGGTGGCTCACTCCACCGTCACGGACTTCGCCAAGTTTCGCGGCTGGTCCACCTCGTTGCCGCGGGCGGTCGCCAGTTCGCACGCGAAGACCTGCAACGGCACCGT
Source organism: Streptomyces camponoticapitis (assembly GCF_014646115.1). Taxonomy (GTDB): domain Bacteria; phylum Actinomycetota; class Actinomycetes; order Streptomycetales; family Streptomycetaceae; genus Streptomyces; species Streptomyces camponoticapitis. Next base: position 158,886 of record NZ_BMMV01000007.1, read on the forward strand.
CGAGACCAGCGGCTGAAGGAGCGTCGGCGTGACCGGGATCCGGATGAGATGGTCCGCGTACGGCACCACCGCGTCGTCCCCCTCCTCCGCGATGACGATCGTCCGCGCCCCCCGCGCCCGGATCTCCTGGATGTTGGACACGATCTTGTCGTGCAGCACCGAACGCCCGCGCGGCGACGGTACGACGACCACCACCGGCAGGTCCTCCTCGATCAGCGCGATCGGACCGTGCTTCAGCTCACCGGCCGCGAAGCCCTCGGCGTGCATGTACGCCAGTTCCTTCAGCTTCAGCGCGCCTTCCAGGGCCACGGGGTGGCCGACGTGCCGCCCCAGGAAGAGCACCGTCCGCTTGTCGGCGAGTGAGCGCGCCAGCTCCCGTACCGGTTCCATCGTCTCCAGCACGCGCTCGACCTCGTGGGAGATGCGCGACAGTTCGCGGATGACGGCCCGGATCTCGTCGCCGTACTTCGTGCCGCGCAGCTGCCCCAGATACAGGGCGACCAGATAGCAGGCCACGAGCTGCGTCAGGAACGCCTTCGTCGACGCGACCGCGACCTCGGGTCCCGCGTGCGTGTAGAGGACGGCGTCCGACTCCCTCGGGATGGTCGAGCCGTTGGTGTTGCAGATGGCGAGGACCGTGGCGCCCTGGTCGCGCGCGTGCCGCAGTGCCATCAGTGTGTCCATCGTCTCGCCGGACTGGGAGATCGCGATGACGAGGGTGCGGGTGTTCAGGATCGGGTCCCGGTAGCGGAACTCGCTCGCCAGCTCCACCTCGCAGGGGATACGGGTCCAGTGCTCGATGGCGTACTTCGCGATCAGCCCGGCGTGGAAGGCGGTCCCGCACGCCACGATGACGACCTTGTCGGCCGCGCGCAGCACACGGGGCGGGATGCGTACCTCGTCCAGCGTCAGCGAGCCCTCGGCGTTGATGCGGCCGAGGAGGGTGTCGGCGACGGCCTTCGGCTGCTCGGCGATCTCCTTGAGCATGAAGTAGTCGTAGCCGCCCTTCTCGGCGGCCGACGCGTCCCAGTCGATGTGGTACTCGCGCACGTCGGCGTCCGCGCCGTCGAAGTCGGTCACCCGCACGCCGTCCCGGCGCAGCTCCACCACCTGGTCCTGGCCCAGCTCGATCGCGGAGCGCGTATGGGCGATGAACGCGGCGACATCGGAGGCGAGGAAGAACTCGCCGTCGCCCACGCCCACCACGAGCGGCGAGTTGCGGCGGGCGCCGACGACGACGTCCGGCTCGTCCGCGTGCACGGCGACCAGCGTGAACGCGCCCTCCAGCCGCCCGCACACCTGCCGCATCGACTCGGCGAGATCACCGCGGGACGAGAACGCCTCCGCGAGCAGATGCGCCACGACCTCGGTGTCGGTCTCGGACGACATGTCGTGCCCGCGGTCGGTCAGCTCGGTGCGCAGGGCGGCGAAGTTCTCGATGATCCCGTTGTGCACGACGGCGACACGGCCCGCGTTGTCGATGTGCGGATGGGCGTTGATGTCGGTCGGGCCGCCGTGCGTGGCCCACCGGGTGTGGCCGATACCGGTGGTGCCGCTCGGCAACGGCCTCTCCACCAGCGCCTTCTCCAGATTGACGAGCTTGCCCGCCTTCTTCGCCGAGGCCACCTGGCCATCGGCGAGCACCGCGACACCGGCCGAGTCGTACCCCCGGTATTCGAGCCGCTTGAGACCGGCGATGACCACGTCGAGCGCCGACTGTCCACCGACATAACCCACGATTCCACACATGTCCGGCAGCCTACGGCGGGCGGTCGCGAGGTCCCGGGAGCGCTCGCGGGAGACATCCACGAAGCTGGGCCGACCGCCCCCGACCTGGGGCGACCGCCCGGTGCCGCTACTCCATGCGATACGGCTTTGTCACCGAAAGCCTCTGGTGGCGGCCACCTCCCACAGCCTTCAATGGATGACCGTGACGATGACCGCGACGCTGCGCACCTTGATCACCCTGCCGCGGATGCTCCGCCACGGCGCGGCCGTCGGCGCGCATCTGCCCCCCGACGCGTCCGTCGTCCTCGACCCGCCGACGCCGGAGCTGCGGACCGCGCTCACCGCCGCGTACGCGGGTGATCACGCCCCGGCCAGGGACCTGCTCGCGGCCACCCGCCTCGGCGCCGAGTGGGAAAGGCGCGGCGGATACGTACCCCGGCTGGCCGAGAGCGCGCTGCACAGCCCGGGCTGGCTGGACGCGTGGCTCGCCGAGTCGCCGCGGGATCCCGACGCCCTGCTGGTGAAGGCGGAGCACCGCGTCCAGCAGGCGTGGGAGATACGGACGGGCGCCCGCGCGAGCGACGTCTCGCCCGACCAGTTCCGGGCGTTCTTCGCCCTGCTCGACGACGCGGTCCCGGTGATCAGCGCGGCGACCGAGCTGAATCCCACCGACCCCGTGCCGTGGCAGGTCGCGCTCACCCACGCGCGCGGCAGCCAGGCGCCGCGCGCGGTCTTCGACGCGTACTGGGCGGAGGCCACCGCCCGCGCGCCGCACCACTACGGCTGCCATCTCTCGGCGCTCCAGTACCTGTGCGACAAGTGGTACGGCTCGCACGAGGAGATGTTCGACTTCGCCGAGCGCGCGGCGGCCGAGGCCCTGCCGGGCTCGAAGCTCAACGCGCTGCCGCTGCTGGCGGCCGTCGAGTACGACGTGGTGGCCGACGGCGCCCCGTCGGAGGGCGGCGGCCCGATCGACCGGTCCCGGATCCACGCGGCGCTGAGGCGCGCGCAGGAGCTGTCGGACGCGTACCCCCATGACGACCCGGAGGTGGCCGGGGTCCGCAATCACCTGGCGCTGATGCTGATCCTGGCGGACCGGCACGGGGAGGCGCTGGAACAGTTCCGGGCGGTGGGGGTGCACGCGACGGAGTACCCGTGGGCGTATCTCGGGGACGCGCGGGGGGAGTTCCTGGACTTCCGGGCGGGCGTGCGGATGCAGGTGGCGGCGCGGGTGCCGTTCTTCTCCCGTCCGAAGCCGTACGAGTCGCAGGCCGGCCCTTCCGCCGTCTCCCCCTCCTCCCCTTCCGTCCCGTACTGTCTGGCGCTGGTCGCGGCCCCGCCGCACGCCGTCGTGGACGCGGCGCTGATGTGCGGCGTCCCGCTGCGGATAGCCCCGGCGCCCGGAAGGTCCTCGTACGTCGAACTCGCCGCCGACCCCGATCCGGGCGTCCGCGCCACGCTCCTCGGCGAGGACCGGCTCACGTCGGCGGCCGACAACATCACCACCGGCGAACCGTGGCCGGCCCTGATCCTGCGCCGGACGGGCGACCGCTGGGGCTTCACGCTGCTCCAGGGGGGCAAGAAGGTCGCCGACCACAACTGGGACCCGGCGGCGCCGGTCCCGGACCACGCGACGGTCACGGCCACGGCGGCCGCACTCGCGGAGGCGTACGGCGTCAAGGACACCCGCCCGCTCACCAACCTGCTCCGCGGCTCCGACGCCCCGGCCCGCCGCCAGTCGGCCCTGGTCGCGGCGCTCGGACTCCCGCCGATCCCGCCGGGGTTCGGCACCCGCGACGAAATCCTCACCACCCTCCCCGACGCCCAGATCCTGGCCCGCCGCGGCTTCCTGGCGGGCATCCTCGACACCCTCTCCGGCGACCCGGCGGGCCGCCCACCGCTCCCCCGCCGGCGCCGCTGGTGGGCCCTGCGCATCACGGCCCTGCTGCTGTTCACACCGGTGACGGCGTACGCCTGGTGGTCCCCGGACATCGGCTGGCTCCGCGCCTCGCTCTCGACGATCGCGACGTGCTACGTCGCGGGGCAGCTGGCGGGGGCGTGGCGACGCCGGCGGGGGCGGGTCGGGAAGGGCTGAGGCTCACACGGAGGACCGAAGCACGCGCGGACGAGCGGTCACCGGCAATCGGTCACCGACCAGCCCGCGCCGGCAGCGACACCCTCGCGGTCAGACCGCCCTCGGGATTGGCGGCCAGGTGGAGTTCGCCCTCGTGCACACTCACGATGCTCGCGACGATCGAGAGCCCCAGGCCGTGCCCCCGCCGTTCCGAGCCTGAGGCGGCGGTACGGCCCTCGCCCCGCAGGAACGGCTCCGTGAACGAGCCGATGGACCCGGGCAGGACCGGGCCCGTGTTGCTGATGGTCAGCAGGAAGCGGCCCCGGTCGTCGGGATCGACCCCCACCGTCACGGTGACCGACCCGCCGGTGGTGAGGTTGTGCCGCAGGGCGTTCTGGAGCAGGTTGACCGTCATCTGGCGCAGGAGTACGGGGTTTCCGCTGACCGGGGCGGGGCCGTACCGGCTGTGCACGGCGATGCCGTGGGTGCCGGCCTCCTCGGCGACGAGGGCGACGGCCTCGGCCGTCGTGTCGGCCAGGTCCACCGGTTCGGTGTCCGGCCGGACGTGGCCGAGCGTCGCCAACTCCAGCAGCGCGTCGACGATTTCAATGCCGCGTCTGTTGGTCTCCCGCAGCCGGGAGACGAGTTGACGGTAGTCCTGGCCGTCAGGATCGGCCGCGGCCACGTCGAGCATCGTGTGGGTGATGGCGAGCGGGGTGCGCAACTCGTGCGATGCGTTCGCCGCGAAGCGCTGCTGGGACTCGAAGGACTGCTGCAAGCGCCCGAGCATATGGTCGAAGGCGTCCGACAGGTCGGTGAACTCGTCGCGCCTGCCGGGCAGGGCGATGCGGTGTTCCAGCGAGCCCTCCGCCGCCCGGTTCGCCGCCCGGGTGATCGCCCGCAGGGGACTCAGCACCCGGCCCGCGATCAGCCAGCCGCCCGTCAGACCGATGACCGCGAGGAGCAGCAGGGCGTATCCCGACGCCCGCAACAGCGTGTCCAGGATCTGCCCGCGAGTGGCGACGACCGGCGACTCCCTGGGGTTCGCGGCGGTCAGCGGGTAGCTGGGGATGAAGCGCAGGGCGAGATAGATGATCGTCAGGGTGCAGGCCCCGGCCACGACCAGGAACAGGGCGTACGTGAGGGTGAGCCGCCACCGCGCCGTCGGGCGCCAGGTGCGGGCCGCGGGCGCCTGAGGCACGAAGGGGGCGGCGGGAAACGGGGCCGGGCGATGCGCCGTGCCGCTCATCGCGCCGGGTCCACGTCGTCGAGGCGGTAGCCGACCCCCGGCACCGTGAGGATGGCCCGCGGATCACCGAGGCGCTTGCGCAGCGTCGAGATGGTGATGCGCACCGCGTTGGTGAAGGGGTCGGCGTTCTCGTCCCAGGCACGTTCCAGCAGGGTCTCCGCGCTGACGACTCCGCCCCTGGCGGTCAGCAGGATTTCCAGAACGGCGAACTGCTTGCGGGTGACGGATATATGGCGTCCCGAACGGAACACCTCTCGCCGGAACGGGTCCAGACGAATTCCCGCGTATTCGAGAACGGGCTGTCTGCCGACCCGAGTTCGACGGGCGAGTGAGCGGATACGCACGACAAGTTCCCGCAATTCGAAAGGCTTCGTGAGGTAATCGTCGGCGCCCAGCGCGAAGCCGTCGACCTTCTCCTGGAGGCGGCGGGCCGCGGTCAGCATCAGCACCGGGCACCCCAGCTGCCGCTCGACGATGAGACGGCACACGTCGTCCCCGTGGGTGCCGGGGATGTCGCGGTCCAGGACCACCACGTCGTATTCGTTGACGTCCAGCCGTTCCAGGGCGGAATCGCCGTCCCCGACGATGTCCGAGGCGATCGCCTCAAGCCGCAGTCCCGCGCGAACCGCCTCGGCGAGGTACAACTCGTCCTCGACCACCAGAACACGCATACGGCCCTTCCCTTCTCGTGTTAGTCCGCCCGCCGCGGGCCGTTTCAGCGTACTGCGGGGCCTGCCACCCCCTCATGGAACTCCCGCGGGCATATCGCCGGCGTATCGGAAATCCGAGACGGCCCCGAAACACCGCCTCTGCTGCACTGGTGGCATTCCCAGACATCCCGGAGGGCACCATGCAGCGCATTTTCCGCGACGAGACTCAGCACACGGCCGGTTCCACCGCCGGGCCCGAGCCCGGACATCGCCGGCACCGCTCCTGGCTGGTCGGCGGGGCCGGTGCGCTGCTGGTCCTCCTGGTGACGGGCGGTACGGCCATGCACACCGCGCTCACGTCCTCGCCCTCCGTGGCGGACGCCGGACCGGCACAGCGGCCGACAGGCTCCACGCAGAACACGCGGAACATGCCGCACACCGGCGCCGAGGACGACGGCGACATCCCCGACGACCGCACCGTCACTCCCTACGACACCCACTACTCCGCCGTCTCACGCCTCGATCCGGCACTCCTGAAGGCCGTACGGAAGGCGGACGCCGACGCGAAGGGCGCGGGGATCACCTTCCGTGTCACATCGGGCTGGCGCAGCCGCGCCCACCAGCAGCGGCTGCTGGACGTGGCGGTCGAGGAGCACGGGAGCCTCCGGGCGGCCAGGCAACTCGTCAGCACCCCCGAGAAGTCGATGCACGTCCGGGGCAAGGCCATCGACATCGGCCCCACCGACGCGGCCGACTGGCTCGTCCAGCACGGGGCGGACTACGGCCTGTGCCAGGTGTACGCCAACGAGATGTGGCACTTCGAACTCCTCACCTCCCCCGGCGGCACCTGCCCGCCCCTCTCGGCCGACGCCGCGGGCTAGGGTCCGTCGTTTGGATCTCGC
>NZ_BMMV01000007.1:165509-217853 GCF_014646115.1 Streptomyces camponoticapitis
CCCCCCCCCCCCCCCCCCCCCCCACAACCACCCCCACCCCCCGACCCCCGACAATGGCGACGTGATCACACCGTCTTCGCCGTCACGAAGCGTCCACCGTCGGGCCGAGCACGGGCCGACCCCCTTCGTCGACCTCAGCCGCGCCGAGTGGAGCGCGCTGCGCGACAAGACCCCACTGCCGCTCACCGCCGATGAGGTCGAGCGGCTGCGCGGACTCGGGGACGTCATCGATCTGGACGAGGTACGGGACGTCTATCTGCCGCTCTCCCGGCTGCTCAACCTCTACGTACAGGCCACCGGCCAACTCCGCGGCGCGCTCAACACCTTCCTCCAGGACGCGGGCAACGGCCACGGCGCCCAGCGCGGCACACCCTTCGTCATAGGAGTCGCCGGAAGCGTGGCCGTGGGCAAGTCGACCGTCGCCCGGCTCCTCCAGGCGCTGCTCGCCCGCTGGCCCGAACACCCGCGCGTGGAGCGCGTGACCACCGACGGGTTCCTGCTGCCGATGAAGGAGCTCCGGGCGCGCGGCCTGATGTCGCGCAAGGGCTTCCCGGAGTCGTACGACCGCCGCGCCCTGACCCGCTTCGTCGCCGACATCAAGGCCGGCAAGGACGAGGTGACCGCGCCCGTCTACTCGCATCTGAAGTACGACATCGTGCCGGACGAGAAGCTGACCGTACGACGCCCGGACATCCTCATCGTCGAGGGCCTCAACGTCCTGCAGCCCGCCCTCCCCGGCCAGGACGGGCGTACCCGCGTCGGTCTCGCCGACTTCTTCGACTTCAGCGTGTACGTCGACGCGCGCGCCGAGGACATCGAGACCTGGTATCTGAACCGTTTCCGCGAGCTGCGCCAGACGGCCTTCCAGAACCCGTCCTCGTACTTCCGCAAGTACACCCAGGTCTCCGAGGAGGAGGCCCTCGACTACGCGCGCACCACCTGGCGCACCGTCAACCGGCTCAATCTGCTGGAGAACGTCGCCCCCACCCGCAGCCGTGCCACCCTGGTCCTCCGGAAGGGTGCCGACCACAAGGTGCAGCGCCTGTCCCTCCGTAAACTCTGAACTCCGAGCCAGGGTCTGAGAGCCGCCGTGCTGCATCTGCGCCTGATCGTCCCCGCCGGCCTGACCGACCGTGTCGTGAGCACCCTGGAGCGGACCGTCGGCACCACCCACCTGGTGGTCGTCCCGGGCGCCGCCCGTGACCCGGCGGGCGATCTCGTCCTGTGCGACGTCGCGCGCGAGGCGGGCGACGGGCTCATCGCCGAGCTGCGCGACCTCGGGCTCGACGAGAACGGCTCGATCGCCGCCGACGACATCGGGCTGTCCCTCTCGCGGCACGCCGATCAGGCGGAGGAGGAAGCCCCGGGCGAGGGCGCGGACGCCGTCCTGTGGGAGCAACTGGCGGACGCCACCCACGAGGAGTCCACCCTCTCGGTCACGTATCTCGCCTTCCTCACCCTCGCGACGATGATCGCCGCCTGCGGTGTGGTGCTGGACAACGCGATCCTGATCGTCGGGGCGATGGCCGTGGGGCCCGAGTTCGGGCCGCTCGCCGGGCTCTGTACGGCGGTGGTACGGCGCTCCGCACGGCTCGCCCTGCGCTCGGCGGTCGCGCTGCTCGCGGGGTTCGCCGCCGCGATGCTGCTGACGACCGGCTTCAGCCTGCTGATGAACGCGCTCGGACTGTTCCACAAGTCGATGCTGGAGGCGGACCGCCCGAACACGTCCTTCATCTTCAACCCGGACCTGTTCTCGCTGGTGGTCGCGGTGCTCGCCGGGGTGGCCGGCATGCTCTCGCTGACCTCGGCGAAGTCCGGCGCGCTGGTCGGCGTCGCCATCTCGGTGACCACGGTCCCCGCCGCCGCGAACGCCGCCGTGGCCCTCGGCTACGGCGATCTGAACCAGGTGTCGGGCTCCAGCGGCCAGCTCCTGATCAACCTCGGCGGCATCGTCGTGGCCGGGACGCTCACCCTGCTCGTCCAGAAGGCGCTCTGGGCCGGGGGTCGCGGGAGGCCGGCGCCCGAAAGCCGCTGACCTCCCGCCGGAAGCACGGGTCCGGGAGCCCCGGCCTGATCCGAACGACAGGCCCTAGCCCAGCGCCGACTTCACCACGTCCGCCAACCGCCCGGCCACCGCGCGCGCCTGCTCGATGTCGGCCGCCTCCACCATCACCCGAACCAGCGGCTCCGTACCCGAGGGCCGCAGCAGCACCCGGCCCGTCGACCCGAGCTGCTCCTCGGCCTCCGACACCGCCGTCGCCAGCTCCGCCGACGTCGTGACGCGCGACTTGTCCACGTCCGGCACATTCACCAGGACCTGCGGCAGCCGCCGCATCACGCCCGCCAGGTCCGCCAGCGAACGGCCCGTGCTCGCCACGCGCGCCGCCAGCATCAGACCGGTCAGCGTGCCGTCACCGGTCGTCGCGTGGTCGAGGACGATGACGTGCCCGGACTGCTCGCCGCCGAGGGCGTAGCCGTGCTCCTTCATCGACTCCAGTACGTAACGGTCGCCGACCGCCGTCTGTACGAGGGTGATGCCCTCACGCTCCATCGCGATCTTGAAGCCGAGGTTGGACATCACGGTCCCGACGACCGCGTCCTCGCGCAGCGTCCCCGCCTCACGCATCGCGAGGGCCAGCACCGCGAGGATCTGGTCGCCGTCGACCTCCTCGCCCGCCGCGTCCACGGCCAGGCAGCGGTCGGCGTCACCGTCGTGCGCGATGCCGAGGTCCGCGCCGTGCTCGACGACCGCGGCCTTCAGCAGGTCCAGATGGGTGGAGCCGCAGCCGTCGTTGATGTTCAGGCCGTCCGGCTCCGCGCCGATCGTGACAATCTCGGCGCCGGCGCGCGTGAACGCCTCGGGCGACACGCGGGCGGCCGCGCCGTGCGCCTCGTCCAGGACGATCTTGAGCCCGTCGAGCCGGTTCGGCAGCACCCCGATCAGGTGCGCGATGTACTGGTCGAAGCCCTCGTCGTAGTCCCGGACCCGGCCCACGCCCGCACCGGTCGGCCGCTCCCAGGGGGCGCCCGTGCGATGCACGGTGTTCTCCAGGTACGCGGCCTCGATCCGGTCCTCCAGCTCGTCGGCCAGCTTGTGACCGCCGCGCGCGAAGAACTTGATGCCGTTGTCCGGCATGGCGTTGTGGCTCGCGGAGAGCATCACGCCGAGGTCGGCGCCCAGCGCACCGGTGAGATACGCCACCGCGGGGGTGGGCAGCACACCGACGCGCAGGACGTCCACGCCCGCGCTCGCGAGACCCGCCACCACGGCGGCCTCCAGGAACTCACCAGAGGCACGCGGATCGCGCCCCACCACCGCGGTCGCCCGATGGCCCTCGAACGTACCCGCCTCGGCGAGTACGTGTGCCGCCGCGACCGAGAGGCCGAGCGTCAGCTCCGCCGTCAGGTCCGCGTTGGCGACACCGCGCACGCCGTCCGTGCCGAAGAGTCGTCCCACAGCTGTCCCTCCGAAAATCCTCAGAAATTGCCCCGAAGAGCTCCGCCAAGATCCAAGGAGAACACGGGGATTGCCCGGCGGATCATCCAGGGGATCGGGAAGCTCGGAAAACGAACGCCCCGGCAGCACGGAGTGCCGCCGGGGCGAACATATGCCATACATACGCCGTGAAGCCGTAAGGGCCATGGCGTGGCAGAGCTTGTCGGGTGGCCTTCGATCGGAAAGCGGACGCGGTCTGGTGCGTGCGATTCCAAGGCGCCGGGGTGCCCTCGTAGCGGAGCTACCAGGGCATTTCGGCATCGTGGGAAGCGTACGTGCCAGGGCGTGGACGCCCGGCCAGAGGCCACCCGACAGGCCCTGAGGCCGAGCGAGCGGTTAGCGCTTGCTGTACTGCGGCGCCTTGCGGGCCTTCTTGAGACCGGCCTTCTTGCGCTCGACCGCACGGTCGTCGCGGCTCAGGAAGCCGGCCTTCTTCAGCGGGGCGCGGTTGTTGTCCACGTCCGCCTCGTTCAGCGAGCGGGCCACACCAAGGCGCAGCGCGCCGGCCTGGCCGGAGACGCCGCCACCCGAGATACGGGCGATGACGTCGTAGCGGTTGTCGAGTTCGAGCACCTTGAAGGGCTCGTTGACAGCCTGCTGGTGGACCTTGTTCGGGAAGTAGTCCTCGAGCGAACGCCCGTTGATCTTCCACTTGCCACTGCCCGGAACGATCCGGACGCGGGCGATGGCGTTCTTACGACGTCCCAGGCCGGCGGCCGGCTGGGGGTCGCCGAAGCGGGAAGCCAGCGACTCGGAGGTGTACTCACCCTCGACGGGGGTCTCCGACTCGAAGGTCGTCACCTCGGCGAACGTCTCCTCGCCCTCGGGGGCGTCGACGGGGGTCTCTGCGGTGGTCTCGGCCACGATGTTCCTCAGATTTCTTTTCGTCTTAGGCGGTGGCCGGGATTACTGCGCGACCTGGGTGATCTCGAACGGGACCGGCTGCTGGGCGGCGTGCGGGTGCTGGTCGCCCGCGTACACCTTCAGCTTCGAGAGCATCTGACGGCCCAGGGTGTTCTTGGGAATCATGCCCTTGATGGCCTTTTCCACGGCCTTCTCGGGGCTCTTGGCGAGCAGCTCGTCGTAGCGGACGGAACGCAGACCACCCGGGTAGCCGGAGTGGCGGTACGCCATCTTCTGGGTCTTCTTGTTGCCGGAGAGGTGGACCTTCTCGGCGTTGATGATGACGACGAAGTCGCCCATGTCCATGTGAGGGGCGTAGGTCGGCTTGTGCTTGCCCCGGAGGAGGTTCGCTGCCGTAGTCGCCAGACGGCCCAGGACGATGTCCTGCGCGTCGATGATGTGCCACTGGCGCGTGACATCGCCGGGCTTGGGGCTGTACGTACGCACGGTCGTAGCCTTCGCTTCTTCAGTGAGTGGGTCCTGACAAGGCCACCCGGACGATCACGACAGCCCTGGCAGACGTACGGGGACGCAACCCGTGCCTGCCGCTGGATCATCGGCCCGGTGGACCGGCGTAAGGGCCTCTCACGTGAGAATGAACAAGCCAATACGCATAACGAACCAGAAGGATACCCAGGGTGCGCCGTACGGGTCAAAACGAGGCCCCCCAAGGACCCGGGCCCGGCCGTCAGCGCGCCCGCGCCACCCGCCGCTCGTCCCACACCGGCTCCACGCTCTCCCGCACGACCCCGTCCGACCCGAAGACCAGATAGCGGTCGAAGCTCTTCGCGAACCACCGGTCGTGCGTGACGGCGAGCACCGTCCCCTCGTACGCCTCGAGCCCGTCCTGAAGGGCTTCCGCCGACTCCAGGTCCAGGTTGTCCGTCGGCTCGTCCAGTAGCAGCGCCGTCGTCCCGCCCAGCTCCAGCAGCAGGATCTGGAAGCGCGCCTGCTGCCCGCCCGACAGCTTGTCGAACGGCTGGTCCCCCTGCCGCTCCAGCTCGTAGCGGCGCAGCACGCTCATCGCACCGCCCCGGTCCTTCGCGTGCTCGGTCCACAGGATGTCGACCAGGGTCCGCCCCAGCAGCTCCGGGTGCGCGTGCGTCTGCGCGAAGTGGCCGGGCACGACCCGCGCGCCCAGCTTCCACATCCCCGTGTGCGCGACCGACTGATCGCCGGCGAGCAGCCGCAGGAAGTGCGACTTGCCGGAGCCGTTCGACCCGAGGACCGCGACCCGCTCGCCGTAGAAGATCTCCAGCGAGAACGGCTTCATCAGACCGGTCAGCTCCAGGTTCTCGCAGGTCACCGCCCGCACCCCGGTACGCCCGCCCTTCAGCCGCATCCGGATGTCCTGCTCGCGCGGCGGCTCCTGCGGCGGGCCGGCGTCCTCGAACTTGCGCAGCCGCGTCTGGGCGGCCCGGTAGCGCGAGGCCATGCCGTCGTTGTACTTGGCCTTCTGCCCCAGGGCCCGGACCAGCTCCTTGAGCTGGACGTGCTGCTCGTCCCAGCGCCGGCGCAGCTCCTCGAAGCGGGCGAACCGCTCCTTGCGGGCCGCGTGGTACGTACCGAAGCCGCCGCCGTGCACCCAGACGTCGGACCCGGCCGGGCCCGGCTCCACACTGACGATCCGCTGGGCGCTGCGCGCCAGCAGCTCCCGGTCGTGGGAGACGAACAGCACGGTCTTGGAGGTCTCCTTGAGCCGCTCCTCCAGCCACCGCTTCCCCGGCACGTCCAGATAGTTGTCCGGCTCGTCGAGCAGCAGGACCTCGTCGGGGCCGCGCAGCAGCGCCTCGAGCACCAGCCGTTTCTGCTCGCCGCCGCTGAGCGTCTTCAGCGCGCGCCACTGGGCCTTCTCGTACGGGACGCCGAGCGCCGCGACCGTACAGGTGTCCCACAGGGTCTCGGCCTCGTACCCCCGTACCTCCGCCCAGTCGCTGAGCGCCTGCGCGTAGCTCATCTGCGCGGCCTCGTCGTCCCGCTCCATGATGGCGTTCTCGGCGGCGTCCACGGCCCGCGCCGCGTCCCTGATACGCGGCTGGGCGACGGAGACCAGCAGGTCGCGGACGGTGCGCTCGTCCCGTACGGAGCCGACGAACTGCTCCATCACGCCGAGCCCGCCGGAGACGGTGACCGTCCCGCCGTGCGGCTGGAGGTCCCCCGCCATCAGCCGCAGCAGCGTCGTCTTCCCCGCGCCGTTGGCTCCCACGAGCGCCACGACGGCGCCTTCGCCGACCCGGAACGACGCATCGCCGAGGAGCACCCGCCCGTCCGGTAGGTAGTACTCCAGATGCGCGGCCTCAAGATGTCCCATGCTTCGCATTGTCAGGGCCAGGACCCCACTCTCCCAACCATTTTCCCTTCCCGTACCCCGACCGAAGCACTCCCCGCGCGGTCTAAACTCCCGCCATGAGCTTTGGTCAAGGGGGGCCCTACGGACCGCCCCCACAAGGGCCGTACGGATCGCGTGACCCGCAGGGGCAGACGCCGGACTGGGCCGCGCTCGCCGACGCATCGGCGCAGCGGGCCCGGCGCAGGCGGTGGATGCTGATCGGCGGCGGCGCGCTCGCGTCCGCCGCCGTCGCGGCGATCGTCGCGACAGCCGTCGTGTCCACGAACGCCGACGGCGGTGACCGGGCGGGCGACAAGAACGCGAGCGACCTGCCCGCGCCGCCCGACCTGCCCAGCGAGAGCGCCGAGCCCGAGCCGTCCTTCTCGGAGGCCGTGCCGCTGCCGCCGCCGAACCCGAAGGACTTCATCTCCACCGAGGACAAGGACACGGCGCCGCTCAGCGCGGACACCCTCTTCCCCGGCTCCAAGCTGACGATGGGCGACCGCGAGTACACGAAGGGCGCGACGAACCGCACCACGAACTGCGCGGGTGCCACCCAGGACGACCTGGGCTCGATCCTCGCCTCCAACACGTGCGACCAGGTCATCCGCGCCACGTACCGCCGGGGCGACACGGCGGTGACCGTCGGCGTCGCGGTCTTCTCCACCGAGACGCAGGCGCTGAAGGCGAAGAAGGAGGCGCGCGGCGGTCTGGCCTCGCTCTCCGGCTCGGGTGTCCCGACGTTCTGCCGGGGCGGCGCCATCTGCCGCAAGACCACCAACTCGGTGGGCCGGTACGTGTACTTCACCGTCGGCGGCTTCACCACCGGCAAGGACGTCGTGAAGACGGACAAGGACGTCTACACCACCGGTGACGACGTCGCGGAGTTCACCTTCCTCCAGATCCGCAGGCGCGGTGAGACGCAGGCGTCAGCAGCAGCCACCGCACCCGTCGACCAGTGACGTAGCGCCCGTCCCGCCGGCAGCCGGCAGGGTCCGTCTGTTGCGGGCCAGCCGGTTGCGGGCGGCGAGCTGGTCGTCGGCCGGGTAGCCGACCTCCTCCAGGGTGAGTCCGTGCGGCCGTACGACATGGACGGCCGAGTCCCGCACCCCGGCGGCCAGCACCTTCGCCGGCCACTCCACGGGCCGGTGCCCGTCGCCGACGAACAGCAGCGCGCCCACCAGCGAGCGCACCATGTTGTGGCAGAAGGCGTCGGCACGCACGGTCGCGGTGACGACGCCGTGCGCGTCCCGCTCCCACTCCAGCCGCTGGAGCGTCCGGATCGTCGTCGCGCCCTCGCGCCTCTTGCAGTACGCGGCGAAGTCGTGCTCACCGAGCAGCCCCGCCGACGCGGCGTTCATCGCCTCCACGTCCAACGGCCAGTCGTGCCACAGGACATGACTGCGCAGCAGCGGGTCGACGCCGCCGGGATCGTCGGTGACGCGGTAGGCGTAGCGCCGCCAGATCGCCGAGAAACGGGCGTTGAAGCCCGCTGGGGCCTCCTCGGCCCGCCACACCCGCACATCGTGCGCCAGGCGCCCCGCGAGGCGCCGCAGCAGCCTCTCCCGGTGCTCGGCCCACAGCTCCACGGGCAGGTCGACGTGCGCGACCTGGCCGCGCGCGTGCACGCCCGCGTCCGTCCGCCCCGCGACGGTGAGCTCGTACGTCCGCGCGGACCGGGTCACCACCTTCAGCGCGTCCTCGATGTCCCCCTGGACCGTCCGCCGGGTGGCCTGTCGCGCCCAGCCGGAGAAGTCCTTCCCGTCGTAACTCAGGTCGAGCCGCACCCGTACGAAGCCGGGCGCCGCCCCCTCGATGTCCTCACTCACCCGCGGCTCCTCTCGTAAGCCTCACGAAGCCTCCCGACACGGAACGGGCCCGCCCCCGTGAGGGAGCGGGCCCGTCCGTCGGACAGTCGTCAGAACGCGCTCAGGCGTCCTTGGGCTCGTCCTTGGCCTCGACCGGCTTGGCGTCCTCGACGGGAGCGTCCTCCGTGGAGTCCGCCTCCTTCTTGAGGGCGTCTTCCTTGACGGCGCGCTTCGTGGCGGCCTCGGCCTCACCGGTGGCCTTCTGCGCCACGGTCAGGGCCTCGACCAGCTCGATGACCGCCATCGGGGCGTTGTCGCCACGACGGGGACCGATCTTGGTGATGCGGGTGTAGCCACCGGGGCGGTTCTCGTACCGCGGAGCGATCTCGGTGAAGAGCGTGTGCACGATGCTCTTGTCCGTGATCGTCTGGAGAACGAGGCGACGGTTGTGGATGTCGCCCTTCTTCGCCTTGGTGACCAGACGCTCGGCGACCGGACGCAGGCGGCGGGCCTTGGCCTCGGTCGTCGTGATCTTGCCGTGCTCGAACAGCGCCTTCGCGAGGTTCGCGAGAAGCAGCCGCTCGTGCGCGGCGCTGCCGCCCAGACGGGCGCCCTTGGCGGGCTTCGGCATGGTGTTACTCCTTCATATCTGCACCGGCCGTATCAGGTACCGGTGTCAGTTCCCCGCAGACGGTCGTCTGCGGAAAGGCCTCAGTACTGCTCGGTCTCCACGAACCCGGCGTCCGCGTCGTCGTCCGCGCCGAACGCGTCGGCGGCGGCCGTCGGGTCGAATCCGGGCGGGCTGTCCTTGAGGGCCAGGCCCATGCCGGCCAGCTTCGCCTTGACCTCGTCGATCGACTTGGCGCCGAAGTTACGGATGTCGAGCAGGTCCGCCTCGGACCGCGCCACGAGCTCACCCACGGAGTGGATGCCCTCGCGCTTGAGGCAGTTGTACGACCGAACGGTGAGCTCCAGCTCCTCGATCGGCAGGGCGAGATCGGCGGCGAGCGCCGCGTCCGTCGGCGACGGGCCCATGTCGATGCCCTCGGCGTCGATGTTGAGCTCGCGCGCCAGACCGAACAGCTCGACCAGGGTCTTGCCCGCGGACGCCATGGCGTCGCGGGGGCGCATGGCCTGCTTGGTCTCGACGTCGACGATCAGCTTGTCGAAGTCGGTGCGCTGCTCGACACGGGTCGCCTCGACCTTGTACGTGACCTTGAGCACCGGCGAGTAGATGGAGTCGACCGGGATACGGCCGATCTCCTGGCCCACCTGCTTGTTCTGGACGGCGGAGACGTAGCCGCGACCGCGCTCGACGGTCAGCTCCATCTCCAGCTTGCCCTTGCCGTTCAGCGTCGCCAGGACGAGGTCCGGGTTGTGGACCTCGACACCGGCCGGGGGCGCGATGTCGGCGGCGGTGACCAGGCCGGGGCCCTGCTTGCGCAGGTACATCACGACCGGCTCGTCGTGCTCCGAGGAGACGACCAGCTGCTTGATGTTGAGGATGAGGTCGGTGACGTCCTCCTTGACGCCCGGCACGGTGGTGAACTCGTGCAGGACCCCGTCGATCCGGATGCTGGTGACAGCGGCTCCGGGGATCGAGGAGAGGAGCGTACGGCGCAGAGAGTTACCGAGCGTGTAGCCGAAACCCGGCTCCAGGGGCTCGATCACGAACCGTGAGCGGTATTCGTCGACGACCTCTTCGGTCAGCGACGGACGCTGAGCGATAAGCATGGAAATGCCTCCAGTCTTGGCACCCGCTATTTGATGCCAACAGAACAAGGGTACGGGCTTTCCCGTCATCCGCTGTGGACGGCGGGAGAGCCCGAGCGGGCGGTACGGGGCCGAGGCTCCGTACCGCCCGGAATCCGCACCCTCAGGGGGTGCGAAGAATCAAACGCGGCGACGCTTCGGGGGGCGGCAGCCGTTGTGCGGGGTGGGGGTGACGTCCTGGATCGAACCCACCTCCAGGCCGGTGGCCTGGAGCGAGCGGATCGCGGTCTCACGGCCGGAGCCGGGACCCTTGACGAAGACGTCGACCTTGCGCATGCCGTGCTCCTGCGCCCGGCGGGCGGCCGACTCGGCGGCCATCTGCGCGGCGAAGGGGGTCGACTTGCGCGAGCCCTTGAAGCCGACGTGGCCGGCGGAGGCCCAGGAGATCACGTTGCCCGAGGGGTCGGTGATGGAGACGATGGTGTTGTTGAACGTGCTCTTGATGTGGGCGTGCCCATGAGCGACGTTCTTCTTTTCCTTGCGGCGCACCTTCTTGGCAGCGCCCTGACGACCCTTGGGGGGCATCTATTACTCCTACGGGAGGTGGTCGGTCCTACAGCGAAGACCGCTGATGAGCGTCCGCTGAGGACTACTTCTTGCCCGGCTTCTTCTTGCCGGCGATGGCGCGACGCGGACCCTTGCGGGTACGGGCGTTCGTGCTCGTGCGCTGGCCGTGGACCGGCAGGCCGCGACGGTGGCGCAGACCCTGGTAGCAGCCGATCTCGACCTTGCGGCGGATGTCGGCCTGGATCTCGCGACGGAGGTCACCCTCGGTCTTGAGGTTGCTGTCCACGTACTCGCGGAGCTTGACGAGGTCTTCCTCGGCAAGGTCGCGGACGCGCACGTTGGGGTCCACGCCGGTGGCGGCGAGGGTCTCCTTGGACCGGGTGCGCCCGATGCCGAAGACATAGGTGAGGGCGACCTCGACGCGCTTTTCGCGCGGGAGGTCAACGCCTGCGAGGCGTGCCATTCATGGCTCCTGTGTGATTTCGGAGGTCTTCCGCAGTGACTCTCCCGGACCGCTGTGCTCTCTCCGGGTCCCCGGCCTCCGCCGGAGGTGTCGGCGCCATCAGCTGGTGCGGATGGCGTCGGACACTGCGTATATACGTTTTCGCTCGCGTCGCGCGAAGTACTGCGAGATGCAGGGGGTCGTACGTCAGCCCTGGCGCTGCTTGTGGCGCAGGTTGTCGCAGATGACCATGACCCGACCGTGACGGCGGATCACCTTGCACTTGTCGCAGATCTTCTTGACGCTCGGCTTGACCTTCATGGTGTGAGGTTCTCCGGGTCAGTGCCGGCACCCCGGGGGCGGGGTGAGGCAAGATCTACTTGTATCGGTAGACGATCCGGCCACGCGTCAGGTCGTAGGGAGACAGCTCCACCACTACCCGGTCATCGGGAAGGATTCGGATGTAGTGCATCCGCATCTTGCCGCTGATGTGCGCGAGGACCTTGTGACCGTTCTGGAGCTCCACCTTGAACATTGCGTTCGGGAGAGACTCGATCACGGTGCCCTCAATTTCGATGGCACCTTGCTTCTTGGCCACGCTTCGCCCTTCGAATCGGCTACCTTGATCGATTCTGGACCCCCGTATGCGGACACACGGGTACACCAGAGCCGACGCGTCAGTCTACGGCAGGGCTCTCGAAAACACGAATCGGTGAGTTTGCCCACCCTCGGAGATCGTCAATCCTTGGAACACGGCCCGCACCCGTACGGCCCAGGACCGGCCCCGCCGGGGCGGGCGCCCCGTCACGCCAAGGGATCCGGCGCCGCCGTCACGCCAAGCTCCGCCAGCTTCGCCTTGCCGCCGTCCACCGCCGTCAGGACCAGCGGGCCGTCCTCCGTCAGCGCGACCGAGTGCTCCCAGTGCGAGGACCAGGTGCCGTCGGTCGTGATGACCGTCCACTCGTCCGCCAGGACCTCCGTCTGCGGCGTGCCGAGCGAGACCATCGGCTCGATCGCCAGGCAGAAGCCGGGGACCAGCTTCGGACCCTTGCCGCGCTTGCGTGAGACGTAGTTCAGCAGGTGCGGGTCCATGTGCATCTGGGTGCCGATGCCGTGGCCGCCGTAGTCCTCGACGATGCCGTACTTGCCGCCGCCGGGCTTCGGCTGGCGGCGGATGTACGTCTCGATCGCCCGCGAGACGTCGACCAGCCGCGCACCGCCCCGCATCGCGGCGATCCCCGCCCACATCGACCCCTCGGTCACGCGCGAGAGCTCGATCAGCTCCGGCGCGTGACCGCCGCCCACGAACGCCGTGAAGGCCGCGTCGCCGTGCCAGCCGTCCACGATCGCGCCGGCGTCGATCGAGATGATGTCGCCGTCCTTCAGTACGGTCGTGGTGTCCGGGATCCCATGGACCACCACCTCGTTGACCGAGGTGCAGATCGTCGCGGGGAACCCGCCGTAACCGAGGAAGTTCGGCTTCGCGCCGTGGTCGGCGAGGACCTTGCGCGCGACCTCGTCCAGGTCCTTCGTGGTGGCGCCGGGCACCGCGGCCTCGCCGGTGGCCGCGTGGATCGCGGCGACGACCAGCCCGGCCTCGCGCATCTTCGCGATCTGCTCGGGGGTCTTGATCTCCACCATGACGGCGGCCTGCCTCACTCGGTCGATGAAACGTTGTCTCCCGCGCGGCGTCCGCGCGGAACCATCTACGGTAGTCGCCGGACAGCAGTACGGCCGTGGTGCCCCTCGGGGCGCCCCGGCCGTATCACTGTGCCGTACAAGGTGGAATCGCGGTGACCGGACCTAGGCGGCCCGGCCCCCCTCCTCCAGAGCCGCCATCGCGCGCTCGGTCACCTCGGCGACCTTGCCCAGCGCCGAGATGGTGACCACGAGGCCCTGCTCCCGGTAGTGGTCGATGATCGGCTCGGTCTGCGTGTGGTAAACCTCCAGCCGCGTGCGGACCGTCTCCTCCGAGTCGTCGTCCCGCTGGTACAGCTCACCGCCGCACTCGTCACACACACCCTGCTTCTTCGGCGGGCTGTACGTGACGTGGAAGACGTGCGAGCTGTCGTTGCGGCAGATACGCCGACCGGCGATCCGCTTGACCACCTCGTCCTCGTCGACCTCCAGGTCCAGCACGGCGTCCAGGTGCAGTCCCTCGGCCGTGAGCGCCTTGTCGAGCGCTTCGGCCTGCGAGACGTTGCGGGGGAAGCCGTCCAGAAGGAAGCCGTTCGCGGCGTCCGGCTGCCCCATCCGCTCCAGCGCCATCGCGATGGTGACCTCGTCGGGAACCAGGTTCCCGGCGTCCATGTAGCCCTTCGCCTGCACACCGAGGTCGGTGCCCCGGCTGATGTTGGCGCGGAAGAGGTCACCGGTGGAGATGTGCGGAATGGACAGGTTCTTGGCGAGGTACGCAGCCTGCGTTCCCTTGCCGGCACCGGGCGGTCCGACGAGGACGATTCGCATCAGCGGAGGAACCCTTCGTAATTACGCTGCTGGAGCTGGCTCTCGATCTGCTTCACGGTCTCCAGACCCACACCCACGATGATCAGGATGCTTGTCCCGCCGAACGGGAAGTTCTGGTTCGCGCCGCCGAAGCCTGCCAACGCCATCGTTGGGACGAGAGCGATCAACCCCAGGTACAGCGAGCCCGGCCAAGTGATCCGGTTGAGTACGTAACTCAGATACTCGGCAGTAGGTCGACCGGCCCGGATGCCCGGGATGAAGCCACCATACTTCTTCATGTTGTCCGCTACTTCTTCGGGGTTGAACGTGATGGCCACGTAGAAGAAGGCGAAGAACACGACCAGCACGAAGTAGGTCGCGATGTAGTACGGATGGTCGCCCTTGATGAAGTGGGCCTCGATCCAGGTCTTCCAGCCCGACTGCGAACTGGAGAACTGGGCGATCAGCGCCGGGATGTAGAGCAGCGACGAGGCGAAGATGACGGGGATCACACCCGCCTGGTTGACCTTCAGCGGGATGTACGTGGACGTACCGCCGTAGGACCTTCGCCCGATCATCCGCTTCGCGTACTGCACGGGGATCCGGCGCTGCGCCTGCTCGACGAAGACGACGAGACCCACCATCACGAAGCCGATCAGAATGACCGTGCCGAACTCGATCCAGCCCTGAGCGAGCTTGCCGCTCTCCTTGATGGCCCACAGCGCGCCGGGGAAACCGGCCGCGATGGAGATGAACATCAGGATGGACATGCCGTTGCCGATGCCCTTGTCGGTGATCATCTCACCGAGCCACATGACGGCGGCCGTACCGGCGGTCATCGTGATGACCATCGTGACGGTGATGAAGATCGACTGGTCGGGGACGATCTCCGAGGCCACGGGGCAGCCGCTGAAGAGCGCGCCGCTGCGTGCGGTTGCCACCAGACCGGTGCCCTGGAGCACCGCGAGGGCGACTGTCAGGTATCGGGTGTACTGAGTGATCTTGGCCTGGCCGGACTGCCCTTCCTTCTTGAGGGCTTCGAGTCGGGGGATGACCACTGTCAGCAGCTGCAGGATGATGCTTGCCGTGATGTACGGCATGATGCCGAGCGCGAAGATCGTAATCTGCAGCAGCGCTCCGCCGCTGAACATGTTCACCAAGCCGAACAGGCTGTTATTGCCCTTCTGGGCTGCGTCGACGCACGTCTGTACGTTCTCGTAGCTGACGCCCGGGACGGGGATGTGCGCCCCGAACCGGTACAGCACGATGATGAACAGCGTGAAGAGCAGCTTCTTGCGCAGGTCGGGCGTCTTGAACGCCCGGGCGAACGCGGTGAGCACGGTGCCTCCTGCGACCCCCGCGCTCGCGCGTCAAGGGTGACGGTCTTGAGGATCGACGGATACATATCAGGCAAAAACCACGCGACCACCCCTGCGGACAGTCCGCGTGGCTCGGGGTCCAGGGGCGGACCCCCGGGTTCATACAGCAACAACGCACGCCACCTTACCGGCGTACCCGCTCCACTAGGAACGACCAACCGGGGATGCCCCTTTTGAGAGGCACCCCCGGTTGGTCGTTCAGTCCACCGAATTCGTCCGAGACGTCTCAGACGAGTTCGGTGACGGAGCCGCCGGCGGCGGCAATCTTCTCCTTGGCGGAGCCGGAAGCGGCGTCAACCGAAACCGTCAGTGCCACGGAGATCTCGCCCTGGCCCAGGACCTTGACGAGGCTGTTCTTGCGGACCGCACCCTTGTCGACCAGGTCGGCCACAGTGACCTCGCCACCCTGCGGGTAGAGCTCGGCCAGCTTGTCCAGGTTAACCACCTGGTACTCGGTACGGAACGGGTTCTTGAAGCCCTTGAGCTTCGGGAGACGCATGTGGAGGGGCATCTGCCCGCCCTCGAAGCGCTCCGGAACCTGGTAACGGGCCTTGGTGCCCTTGGTGCCACGACCCGCGGTCTTGCCCTTGGACGCCTCGCCACGGCCCACACGGGTCTTGGCGGTCTTGGCTCCGGGGGCAGGACGGAGGTTGTGGACCTTGAGCGGCTTCTGCTCCGCCATGTCAGTCGACCTCCTCAACCGTCACGAGGTGCCGCACGGTGTTGGCCATGCCGCGGAACTCGGGACGATCTTCCTTGACAACCACATCGTTGACCCGCTTGAGGCCGAGCGAACGAAGGGTCTCGCGGTGGTTCTGCTTGCTGCCGATGTACGACTTCTTCTGCGTGATCTTGAGACGGGCCATTACGCACCCGCTCCCGCACGCGCACGAAGCAGAGCCGCGGGGGCGACGTCCTCAAGGGGCAGACCGCGGCGGGCCGCGATCTCCTCGGGACGCTGCAGACCCTGGAGGGCCGCCACGGTCGCGTGCACGATGTTGATCGGGTTCGACGAGCCGAGCGACTTCGACAGGATGTCGTGGACGCCGGCGCACTCGAGCACCGCACGCACCGGGCCACCGGCGATGACGCCGGTACCGGGGGACGCGGGCTTGAGCAGGACGACGCCCGCCGCCTTCTCACCCTGGATCGGGTGCGGGATGGTGCCCTGGATACGGGGGACCTTGAAGAAGTGCTTCTTGGCCTCCTCAACACCCTTGGCGATGGCGGCCGGCACCTCCTTGGCCTTGCCGTAACCGACACCCACGGTGCCGTCACCGTCGCCCACCACGACCAGCGCGGTGAAGCTGAAGCGACGACCACCCTTCACGACCTTGGCGACACGGTTGATCGCGACGACACGCTCGACGTACGCGGTCTTCTCGGCGGCAGCGCCACCGTCACGGCCCTTCCGGTCCCGCCGCTCGCCGCCACCGGCACCGCTTCCGCGGCGCTGGGGTCCAGCCATTGGATTTACCTCTCTCTGTTACGTCCGCTAGCTCCGGAACCGGGGCTTAGAACTTCAGCCCGGCTTCACGGGCGGCGTCAGCCAGAGCGGCAATCCGCCCGGCGTACTGGTTGCCACCACGGTCGAACACGACGGCCTCGATACCGGCGGCCTTGGCGCGCTCGGCGACCAGGGCACCCACCCGCTGTGCCTGGGCGCTCTTGTCACCCTCGCCACCGCGGATCGACGAGTCCAGGCTCGACGCCGAAGCGAGCGTGTGGCCCGCGATGTCGTCGATGACCTGGGCCACCATGTGGCGGTTGGAACGCGTCACAACGAGCCGGGGGCGGACCTGCGTGCCCGAGACCTTCTTGCGTACGCGGATGTGACGGCGCTTGATGGCAGCGGCCTTGTAGGCCTTGCCCTTGGCGATCTTTACACCGTATGCCATGGCTACTTACCCGCCTTTCCGACCTTGCGGCGGATGACCTCGCCGGCGTACTTGACGCCCTTGGCCTTGTACGGGTCGGGCTTCCGCAGCTTGCGGATGTTCGCCGCGACCTCGCCGACCTTCTGCTTGTCGATGCCCTCGACACTGAGCTTCGTCGGGGACTCGACCTTGAAGGTGATGCCCTCGGGGGCCTCGACGACGATCGGGTGGCTGTATCCGAGCGCGAACTCCAGGTTGGAGCCCTTCGCCTGGACCCGGTAACCGACACCGCTGATTTCGAGCGCCTTGCTGTATCCCTGGGTCACACCGGTGATCATGTTCGCCACCAGCGTGCGGGACAGGCCGTGAAGGGCCTTGTTCTGACGCTCGTCGTTCGGGCGCAGCACCGCGAGGGTGCCGTCATCGCCCTTGGTGACCTCGATCGGCGCTGCGACGGTGTGCGAGAGGGAACCCTTGGGGCCCTTCACCGCGACCGTGCGGCCGTCGATGGTGACGTCCACACCGGTGGGAACCTGGATGGGGAGCTTGCCGATTCGCGACATGAGCTTTTCCTCCGTTCCCGACTACCAGACGTAGGCGAGGACTTCCCCACCTACGCCCTTCTTGCCTGCCTGCTGGCCGGTCAGAAGACCGTGGGACGTGGAGATGATCGCCACGCCCAGGCCGCCGAGCACCTTGGGCAGGTTGGTGGACTTGGCATACACGCGCAGACCCGGCTTCGAGATGCGCTTGATGCCGGCGATCGAACGCTCGCGGTTCGGGCCGAACTTCAGCTCGAGGGTGAGGCTCTTGCCGACCTCGGCGTCCTCGACCTTCCAGCCGGTGATGAAGCCCTCCTGCTGGAGGATCTCCGCGATGTGCGACTTGATCTTGCTGTGCGGCATCTCGACGGTGTCGTGATACGCCGAGTTCGCGTTACGCAGACGCGTGAGCATGTCTGCGATGGGATCAGTCATGGTCATGAATTGGCCTTCGGCCTCTCTCGCCGGGGTTTCCTGTATGCGCCATCCCTCTCCCCGCTCGATGGCGGGACGGGTGCGGTGCGGGGACCTACGGCGTAGTAAGTTTTGGGCGCCGGACGCCCAACCCCGCAAGCCTACGGCATGTGGGGCAGGGCATCCGCCGACCAGTTGCTTACCGAGAGCTCTGGTTGATTCCCTACTTCAACTGAATGCTGAAGTAACGGAATTACCAGGAGCTCTTGGTGACGCCCGGCAGCTCGCCGCGGTGTGCCATCTCACGAAGGCAGACACGGCAGAGGCCGAACTTGCGGTAGACGGAGTGGGGACGCCCGCAGCGCTGGCAGCGGGTGTAACCGCGCACGCCGAACTTCGGCTTGCGGGCGGCCTTAGCGATCAGAGCCTTCTTCGCCACGGTCAGTTCTCCTTGAACGGGAAGCCGAGGTGACGAAGGAGGGCACGACCCTCGTCGTCGTTGGTCGCCGTGGTCACCACGGTGATGTCCATGCCCCGGACCCGGTCGATCTTGTCCTGGTCGATCTCGTGGAACATGACCTGCTCCGTGAGACCGAAGGTGTAGTTGCCACGGCCGTCGAACTGCTTGGGCGACAGGCCGCGGAAGTCACGGATACGCGGCAGCGCGAGCGACAGCGTACGGTCCAGGAACTCCCACATGCGGTCACCGCGGAGGGTGACGTGGCAGCCGATCGGCTGCCCCTCGCGCAGCTTGAACTGCGCGATCGACTTGCGGGCCTTTGTCACGGCCGGCTTCTGGCCGGTGATCGTGGTGAGGTCCTTGATGGCACCCTCGATCAGCTTGGAGTCGCGGGCGGCGTCGCCCACACCCATGTTGACCACGATCTTGACGAGACCGGGGACCTGCATGACGTTCTCCAGGGAGAACTCCTCACGCAGCTTGCCGGCGATCTCCTCGCGGTAGCGCAGCTTCAGACGCGGTGCGGTTGTGGTCGTCATCAGATGTCCTCACCGGTCCGCTTGGCAACGCGGATCTTGTTGCCCTCGTCGTCAAAGCGGTACCCGACGCGGGTGACGACCTTCTTGCCGTCCTTCTCCACGACCAGCTGAACATTGCTGATGTGGACAGGGGCCTCGGTCGTCACGATGCCGCCGGTCTGCGAACCACGAGCGGTCTGGCCGGCCTTGGTGTGCTTCTTGACCCGGTTGACACCCTCGACGAGGACACGGTTCTGCGTGGGGTAGGCCACGATGACCTTGCCCTGCTTGCCCTTGTCCTTACCGGTGATGACCTGAACCAGGTCGCCCTTCTTGATCTTCATGCTTACAGCACCTCCGGCGCGAGCGAGATGATCTTCATGAACTTCTTCTCGCGCAGCTCACGGCCCACCGGGCCGAAGATACGGGTGCCACGAGGGTCGCCGTCGTTCTTCAGAATGACGGCGGCGTTCTCGTCGAAGCGGATGTACGAGCCGTCCTGGCGGCGGCGTTCCTTCACGGTGCGAACGATGACCGCCTTGATGACGTCACCCTTCTTCACGTTGCCACCGGGGATCGCGTCCTTGACGGTGGCGACGATGACGTCACCGATACCCGCGTAGCGGCGACCCGAGCCACCGAGAACACGGATGCAAAGGATCTCCTTGGCACCAGTGTTGTCGGCGACACGCAGTCGCGACTCCTGCTGGATCACGTCTATCTCCTGATCGTCTGCCGGTTCCCGGTGGGGGCCGTGACGTACGTACGGCCCCCACCGAGCCTGGCGGAACTACTCCCAGAGAATGCCCTGGGAGGGATTACTTGGCCTTCTCGAGGATCTCGACGATGCGCCAGCGCTTGGTCGCCGACAGCGGCCGGGTCTCCATGAGGAGGACACGGTCGCCGATCCCGGCGGCGTTCTGCTCGTCGTGCGCCTTGAGCTTGTTCGTACGGCGGATGACCTTGCCGTACAGGGCGTGCTTCACGCGGTCCTCGACAGCGACGACGACGGTCTTGTCCATCTTGTCGCTGACGACGAGACCCTCACGGGTCTTGCGGAATCCGCGGTCGCTCTTCGCGGTCGTCTCGGTCACGTTGCTCTCAGTCATCAGGCGCTCTCCACCGTCTCGATGCCCAGCTCGCGCTCACGCATCAGGGTGTAGATCCGCGCGATGTCCTTCCGGACCAGCTTCAGCCGGCCGTGGTTCTCAAGCTGACCGGTCGCCGCCTGGAAGCGGAGGTTGAACAGCTCTTCCTTGGCCTCGCGGAGCTTGTCGACAAGCTCCTCGTTGCCCAGTTCACGCAGCTCGGACGCCTTGGTAACGGCCGCCATCACGACTCACCTGCCTCGCGCCGAACGATGCGGCACTTCATCGGAAGCTTGTGGGCGGCGCGGGTGAGCGCCTCCTTGGCAACCTTCTCGTTCGGGTAGGACAGCTCGAACATCACCCGGCCGGGCTTGACGTTCGCGATCCACCACTCGGGAGAACCCTTACCGGAACCCATGCGGGTCTCGGCGGGCTTCTTCGTGAGCGGACGGTCCGGGTAGATGTTGATCCAGACCTTGCCGCCACGCTTGATATGACGGGTCATCGCGATACGAGCCGCCTCGATCTGGCGGTTCGTCACGTATGCCGGGGTCAGCGCCTGGATGCCGTACTCGCCGAACGCAACCTGCGTGCCACCCTTGGACATTCCGCTGCGCTTCGGGTGGTGCTGCTTGCGGTGCTTGACCCTACGGGGGATCAGCATTTCGGTCAGGCCTCCGTTCCGCCGGTAGAAGTGGGCGCGGCCTCCGCGGCCGGAGCAGCCGTCGCGTCGGCCTTGGGGGCCTCGGCACCCGGAGCCTGCTGCGGCTTGCGGCCACCGCGACCGCCACGCTCGCCACCGCGGCCACCGCGGCCGGCGGGACGGTCG
This sequence comes from Streptomyces camponoticapitis, assembly GCF_014646115.1. Taxonomy (GTDB): domain Bacteria; phylum Actinomycetota; class Actinomycetes; order Streptomycetales; family Streptomycetaceae; genus Streptomyces; species Streptomyces camponoticapitis. The sequence goes on from NZ_BMMV01000007.1 coordinate 186,320, forward strand.
CTGCCGCCACCACGAGCCGGACGGTTGCCCGCGCGCGCCGCGGCGTTCTCGGCGCGCACCTCGGCGATGTTCTTGACGTCGCCCTTGTAGATCCAGACCTTCACGCCGATACGGCCGAAGGTCGTCTTGGCCTCGAAGAAGCCGTAGTCGACGTTGGCCCGGAGCGTGTGCAGGGGCACGCGGCCCTCGCGGTAGAACTCCGAGCGCGACATCTCGGCGCCGCCGAGGCGGCCACCGCACTGGATCTTGATGCCCTTGGCGCCGGCCTTCATCGTCGACTGCATGCTCTTGCGCATGGCGCGACGGAAGGAGACACGCGAGGACAGCTGCTCGGCGACGGCCTGGGCCACCAGCTGAGCGTCCACCTCGGGGTTCTTGACCTCAAGGATGTTCAGCTGGACCTGCTTGCCGGTCAGCTTCTCCAGCTCGCCGCGGATACGGTCGGCCTCGGCGCCGCGGCGGCCGATGACGATGCCCGGACGTGCGGTGTGGATGTCCACGCGGACGCGGTCACGGGTGCGCTCGATCTCCACCTTGGAGATACCGGCACGCTCCATCCCCTTCGTCATCATGCGACGAATGGCGACGTCTTCCTTGACGTAGTCCTTGTACAGCTTGTCGGCATACCAGCGGGACTTGAAGTCCGTGGTGATACCGAGCCGGAACCCATGCGGGTTAACCTTCTGGCCCATTACCGGGTTCCTTCCTTGCTGCTGACGACCACGGTGATGTGGCTGGTCCGCTTACGGATCCGGTAGGCGCGGCCCTGGGCACGCGGCCGGAACCGCTTCAGGGTCGGACCCTCGTCCACGTACGCCTCGCTGATGACCAGCGAAGTGGCGTCGGAGTGGTCGTAGTTGTGCGCGGCGTTGGCAATGGCGCTGTCAAGCACCTTGCCGACCGGCACGCTCGCGGCCTGCGGGGCGAAACGCAGGACCGCCTGAGCCTCCGTGGCATCCATGCCACGGATGAGGTCCACCACGCGGCGGGCCTTCATGGGCGTGACGCGGATGTACCGCGCCTGGGCCCTGGCTTCCATGGTTGTCCCTTCGGTGTAAGTCATAGTCGTTTCCACCCCGCCGTTAGCGGCGCTTCGACTTCCGGTCGTCCTTGACGTGGCCGCGGAAGGTGCGAGTCGGCGAGAACTCGCCGAGCTTGTGGCCGACCATCGACTCGGTGACGAACACCGGGACATGGATCTTGCCGTTGTGCACCGCGATGGTGTGGCCCAGCATTGCCGGGACGATCATCGAGCGACGGGACCAGGTCTTGATGACGTTCTTGGTGCCAGCTTCGTTCTGGACGTCCACCTTCTTGATGAGGTGGCCGTCTACGAAGGGCCCCTTCTTGAGACTGCGCGGCATCTGAAAACCCGCTCCTAGCGCTTCTTGTTCGTCTTGCGGCGGCGGACGATGTACTTGTTGCTCGCCTTCTTCGGCGAACGCGTACGACCTTCCTTCTGACCCCACGGGCTGACCGGGTGGCGACCACCGGAGGTCTTGCCCTCACCACCACCGTGCGGGTGGTCAACGGGGTTCATGGCGACACCGCGGACGGTCGGGCGGACGCCCTTCCAGCGCATGCGGCCGGCCTTGCCCCAGTTGATGTTCGACTGCTCGGCGTTGCCGACCTCACCGATGGTGGCGCGGCAGCGGACGTCGACCAGCCGGATCTCTCCGGACGGCATACGAAGGTGGGCCATGGAGCCCTCCTTCGCCAGCAGCTGCACGGAAGTGCCCGCGGAACGGGCGAACTTCGCGCCGCCGCCGGGACGCAGCTCGATGGCGTGGATGGTCGTACCGACCGGGATGTTGCGCAGCGCCAGGTTGTTGCCGGGCTTGATGTCGGCGGACGGGCCGTTCTCGACACGGCTGCCCTGCGTCAGGCCACGCGGCGCGAGAATGTAGCGCTTCTCGCCGTCCGCGTAGTGCAGGAGCGCGATGCGCGCGGTGCGGTTCGGGTCGTACTCGATGTGCGCGACCTTGGCCGGCACGCCGTCCTTGTCGTGACGACGGAAGTCGATCAGACGGAAAGCGCGCTTGTGGCCGCCGCCCTGGTGGCGAACGGTCACACGACCGGCGTTGTTACGGCCGCCCTTGCTGTGCAGGGGGCGGACCAGCGACTTCTCCGGCGTGGACCGCGTGATCTCGACGAAGTCGGCGACGCTGGAGCCACGACGGCCCGGGGTCGTCGGCTTGTACTTGCGGATACCCATTTCTCAGTCCTCGGAATATTCCGGACTTCGATTCGATCCGACTCCCGTTAGGAAGTCGGGCCGCCGAAGATGTCGATACGGTCGCCCTCGGCGAGGGTCACGATGGCGCGCTTGGTGTCCGAGCGCTTGCCGAAACCGGTGCGGGTGCGCTTGCGCTTGCCCTGCCGGTTGATCGTGTTGACCCCGGTGACCTTGACCGAGAAGACCGCCTCGACGGCCTGCTTGATCTGGGTCTTGTTGGAGCCGGGCGCGACGATGAACGTGTACTTGTTCTCGTCGAGCAGCGCGTAGCTCTTCTCGGACACCACGGGCTTGACGAGAACGTCACGCGGGTCCGTGAAGGTCTTGCTGGTGATCTCGGCCATCAGGCTTCGCTCCCCTCGGTCTCGGCAGTCTGTCGCGCAGCCCCGCCGGACACGAAGGACTCGAAGGCGGCCTTGGTGAAGACCACGTCGTCGGAGACAAGCACGTCGTACGTGTTGAGCTGTCCCGGGTCCAGCAGGTGGACCTCGGGGAGGTTGCGCGCGGACAGCCACGCGGCCTCGTCGCTCCGCTCGACGACCAGGAGCACGTGCTTGCGCTCACTGACCTTGCCGAGCAGGCTCTTGGCGGCCTTGGTGGACGCCGCGCCCTCGACCACGTCGGAGACGACGTGGATACGAGCGTTGCGGGCCCGGTCCGAGAGGGCCCCGCGCAGGGCGGCGACCTTCATCTTCTTCGGGGTCCGCTGCGAGTAGTCACGCGGGGTGGGGCCGTGTACGACGCCACCGCCGGCGAACTGCGGCGCACGGGTCGAACCCTGACGGGCGCGGCCGGTGCCCTTCTGGCGGTAAGGCTTCTTGCCACCACCACGGACCTCGCCACGGCGCTTGACCTTGTGCGTGCCCTGACGGGCGGCGGCCAGCTGCGCGACGACGACCTGGTGGATCAGCGGGATGCTGACCTTGGCGTCGAAGATCTCGGCCGGGAGCTCGACGGTCCCGGTCTTGTCGCCCGAGGGCGACATGATGTCAATGGTGCTGCTCATGTCTTCAGGCCCCCTTCGCCGCGGTGCGGACCAGGACGAGGCCGCCGTTCGGACCGGGGACCGCGCCCTTGATGAGGAGCAGGCCCTTCTCCGCGTCAACGGCGTGAACGGTCAGGTTCTGGGTGGTGACCCGCTCGTTGCCCATGCGACCCGCCATGCGGAGGCCCTTGAACACACGGCCCGGGGTGGCGCAGCCACCGATGGAGCCGGGAGAGCGGTGCTTGCGCTGGGTTCCGTGACCGGCGCCGAGGCCCTTGAAGTTGTGACGCTTCATGACACCGGCGAAGCCCTTGCCCTTGCTCTTGCCCGTGACGTCGACCTTGACGCCGGACTCGAACGCGGCAGCGGTGATCTCCTGGCCGAGCGTGTACTCGCCGGCGTCGGAGGTGCGGAGCTCCACCATGTGGCGGCGGGGGGTCACGTCGGCCTTGGAGAAGTGGCCCTTGAGGGGCTTGTTCACCTTGCGCGGGTCGATCTCGCCGAAGGCGATCTGGACCGACTCGTAGCCGTCGGAGTCATTCGTACGGACCTGGGTAACGACGCAGGGTCCGGCCTTGACCACGGTCACCGGGACGACACGGTTGTTCTCGTCCCAGACCTGGGTCATGCCGAGCTTCTCGCCCAGGACACCCTTGATCTGCTTTGCCATCTCTTCCGCGCCTCTCAGAGCTTGATCTCGATGTCGACGCCGGCCGGAAGGTCCAGGCGCATCAACGAGTCAACGGTCTTGGGCGTCGGGTCGAGGATGTCGATCAGGCGCTTGTGCGTGCGCATCTCGAAGTGCTCGCGCGAGTCCTTGTACTTGTGCGGCGACTTGATGACGCAGTACACGTTCTTCTCAGTGGGCAGCGGCACCGGGCCCGCGACCGACGCACCAGTGCGAGTCACCGTCTCGACGATCTTCTTCGCCGAAGAGTCGATGACCTCGTGGTCGTAGGCCTTGAGCCGGATGCGGATCTTCTGTCCCGCCATGGCTACTCAGTAGTCCTGTTCTCTCGAAACGCTCTGGCCCCCGGATGAGGCTTGTCCCCTGTGCACAGGGACCGCCTGCCTCCGACCCACGCGGTCGGGCGTGTCGCATTCCCTTTTCGTCGAAATTCCCGAAGGATTTCCCTGCCAAGGGGTGCGGGCCCGAAGTCCGCGAGACCGGGGACGAACGCCCACCGGGCGCCTGGCCGGTACCCCGCTGACACTTCCCAGAAGATTCCCGTACGTCCGCCTCAGCGCTGCCGTGAGAGGCAGATGGGGCGACGAGTACTGTGGGACTCGCTTCCGGTCCTCCCGACGGGAGGCGCGCAGCATCGGCACTCAACCGAGCAACCTGTGCAGTGTGCCATATGGCCCGGAGCCCTGGCCAATCGCGGCCGGAGAGCGTACCCCACGGGGTGAGCGCCGAATCCTCGGGTGGACGCGAAGCACGCGCGGGGCCTGGCCGGAGTCACCTGAACAGGAGGACACTGGTACGTAGAGGTGCATCATGCGCAAAGTAGTGGACAGCCGGGACATGCCGAGCGAAACGGACTGCACCCTCGCGATCACGGGCGAGGAGGACGAGGCGGCCCCCACCCCGACCGAACAGGCGACGTCGCCCCACATCCCCGAGAACACGGCGGAACTGCGAACCCAGCTCCGCCCCAACCTGAGGGACGAGATGCCGCGGCACGCGTGATTCATCGGACTCACCCCCGGCGCGTGGTCCGCCTCCGTGCCACGCGCAGGAGTGGGGCCGCACGGGGTATGCGTCACGCGAAAGCCGAGCCGTCTTCAGACCAGCGCCTGTACAGTTATCTGTACGTAGCGCTGGGAGGCGATCTCATGAGGACGATGTCGTACACCGAGTCGCGGGCAAAGTATGCGGAGACGCTGGACTCGGTCGTCAACGACCGTGAGGAAGTCATAATCACGAGAGCCGGGCACGATGCGGTCGTGATGGTGGCATTGGACGACTACGAGTCCCTCAAGGAGACGGCCTACCTGCTGAGGAACCCTGAGAACGCCCGCCGCCTGCTGGCCTCGATCGACCAGCTCGAGAACGGCGGCGGCACAGTGCAGGAGCTTGCCGAGTGAAGCTGGTGTGGTCCGAGTCCGCCTGGGACGACTACGTGTGGTGGCAGTCGGAGGACCGAAAGGTTCTGAAGCGGATCAATACCCTTCTCCAGGACGTGACGCGCAACGGCAACGAGGGCATCGGGAAGCCGGAGCCGCTCAAGCACGGTTTCCAGGGGTACTGGTCACGCCGTATCACTGAGGAACACCGTCTGGTCCACAAATTGATGGAGGACGAGGTCCGGATCGCGGCCTGCCGCTACCACTACGGCCGCTGATGCCGAACCTCACCCTCTGGGTGTGAGGCGCGTTCAGGGCGGGTTCATGACTCCGACGCGTAGGACACGAAGCTCGCCCACGCGGTGGGTGTGAGGCCGAGGCGGGGGCCTTGGGGGGTCTTGGAGTCACGGACGTGGACCGTGGTGGGGGTGGTGGCGACCTCGACGCAGTCGTTGGGGTTGCTGCTATCGCTGTAGCTGCTCTTGAACCACGCCAGCTCGTTCGCGTCCTCGGCTGAGGTGCTGCGGATCATGTCTCCCCTAGGGCTTCCTCGATGAAGGCCAGAGACTCACGCGCATTAAGAGCCTCGGCCCGGATGATGCCATAACGCAGTTCCAAGATCCTTAGCTGCCTCGGATCGGAGACAGGTCGGCCACCGAACTCCTCATCAGTGCGTCCGACCGACGTGCCATCCCCGAACTTCAGCACTTGGATGCGCCCGCTCGTCCCAGGATGATCCCCATGAGAGGTCGGCATCACCTGGATCTCAACGTTGCGCAACTGCCCTACTTGCAGCAGGTGTTGGAGCTGCCTGCGCAACACCATTTTGCCACCCACCGGGCGGCGAAGCGTGACCTCTTCCTGGACAAAACTCAGCTCGGGCGCCGGCGAACGGTCGAGGATGGAACGCCGGGCCATTCGTGCCGCAACTGCCTGCGCCAATTCGTCGTCCGACAGTGCGGGCCTCCTCGTAGAGAGCAGCGCACGCGCGTACTCCTCCGTCTGGAGCAGACCGTGCAGATTGTGGCTGCCGTACGACAACAGCTCAACTGCCCTGGCCTCCATCCTCGCCAGATCCCGAACCCGCTTCGGATAGCGAACCTCCGCCACGTCCTGCTTCATCGCGGAGATCATCCCCTCCGCCCGCAAGACCCTGTCCGCCTTGTCCAGGTACTCCTGGCGGGGAATCCGCGTGCCCGACTCGACCTTGTAGACCAGGTCCTCGCCGTAGCCGATCGCCTGGCCGAACTCCGCCGCCCGCAGGCCGGCCGCCTCGCGGCGCAGCCGTAGCTGCCTGCCGACCGTCGCGACGACCGCCGCGCCCGATTCGTCGTCCGGGTCGACTTCCCAACCCGGCTCGTCCGTCTCGGTCCTGGGCTCCGTACCGTCCGTGTCCACGCTCACCGCACACCCGCCTCCCTGGTACCGCCGCCCCCTCCGGACAGGCTGGACAGCGCTGGACAAGCCCCGGACAGTCGCCGTACGTACCGGAGTCATCACTGGTCAGCGTATGCATGGACCGCCACGCTGAGTGACGTGAATCAAGAAATCACCCAACTCGGTCTTTCGGAACGCCACTTCGGCGTACTCCTGTCACCCACGCCACGCGGCGCCCGTCTCGCCCGGCGGCTCACCACCGCGCATCTGCTCGCCTGGGACCTGCCGTCCCGGACGATCGAGGCGGCGGAACAGGTGACCGCCGAGCTGGCGACGAACGCGGCCACGCACGGCCGGCTGTCCGGGCGGGACTTCCTGCTGGAGCTGCGCAGGACGGACGACGGGCGGGTGCTCCGCATCGAGGTGACCGACACCCGTGGCGACCGCCTCCCGGGACTCAACCCCCAACTGCCACCCCCGGACGCCGAGTCGGGCAGAGGGCTGCTGCTGGTGGAGGTGCTGGCGGACCGGTGGGGGGTGACGCAGGGGCCGGTGCCGCGCAAGACGGTGTGGGCGGAGCTGGATCTCGTACGGCCAGTCTCATCCTTGCGGGTGAATATGCCCAACTGAGCCATAACCAGGGCGGATTGTCTGCTTATGCTCAGCGAGATCGAAGTCTTGGCATGTGCCAGAGACAAACTCCACTCACTCCACGGGAACCCGCATGGTCAGCTCGCCCCATGAGGCGATGCATCGCATCTTTCAGGACCACCCGGGGCTCTTCTCCGGTGTCTCCGAAGTGCTGGGGGTCGACTTCGGCCCACTCGTGGGGGTCACCGTCATGCCAACGGACCTCACCGAGGCCCGGCCCGTCGAGCGACGCGTGGACACGCTCTTACGGGTCGAGACCGAGGACGGCGCGTCCTATCTCCTCGCGATCGAGGCCCAAGGGAAGAAGGACCGGGACAAGCCCGCAAGCTGGACCTACTACCTGTCGTATCTGTACACGAAGTACCGGCTACCGCCCGTACTGCTGGTCGTCTGCCAGGATCGCGCCACGGCTGAATGGGCGGCGCGGCCCGTCGACATCGGTCTCCCGCAGTGGGCGTCAATCACCCTGCGCCCGCTGGTGGTGGGCCCGCACAACATGCCGGTGATCACCGACGCGGCCGAGGTCCAAAAGGACCTGGCACTCGCCACGCTGGCTCTTATTACGCACGGTGCCGATCGGGACCCCGATGTCATACTCAAAGCGATGACGACCGCGCTGCGGGAAACCCCAGAAGACGTCAAGAACCCGATCGTCGAACTCATCTCACAGGGCTTGGGCAACCTGCCCGCCGCAGCACTCTGGAGGAAACTGGTGGCCGTGGACCTTTCTTTCTACAAGTCGCCGCTCTCGGAGGAAATCCGGAACGAGGGCCGAACTGAGGGCCGGACTGAGGGCCGAACTGAGGGCCGAGCCGAAAGTCGGGCGGAAGACATCCTCTTCGTCCTGGAGCGGCGCGGCGTCGACGTCCCGGAGGACGCCCGCGAGCGCATCACCGGATGCGATGACCCCGAGATCCTGCTGCGCTGGCTCGCCCGCGCCCTCACCACGCCGTCCGCCGAAGGCCTCTTCTCGGACGAGTAGCGCCGGCGACACCCGAGCCGTGACCGCTGGGTCCCACGAAGAGGTCTTCGCGTCAAAGTAGCCCGGCTCCGCCGATCAGGGCCGACCGCACCTCGCGGTCGGCCCTGCCTCGTGGCAGGGAGGGACTGTCAGTGCCGTGTACCACCATGGGCTCCTGGAGCAGCGCGCTCGCGCCCGAGAAGGAGACCGTGGTGGATGCGATCAAGGCCCTTGCCGACCCCGGCCTGCGGGAGGCGGCTCGGGAGAGGCTGGCCGGTTGGGGGAGCGCCGCGGTGGGGCCGCTGCTCGATGAGTTGCTGGGCGCGGACTCGCCCGTTCCGCACGGGCAGATCGAGTTCGTCCTGGCCAAGCGGATCGGACCGGTCGCCTTCGACGGGGTGCAGGCGGCGCTGGCCGCCGCCGGGGACGAGGAGTCGCGCCGCCACGTCAGCCGCGTGTTCGTCGCGCTACGTACGGTCGACCGTTACGTAGCGGCGCTCTCGCACCCGTCCGCCGAGGTGCGGAACTCCGCCGCGTACGGAATCCAGTGCGCCTGCTCGGTGGCCTTCGGCCGGGAGCCGAACCCCGACGTGGACTACGCCCTGGTGATCGACGCGTTGACCCCACTGCTCGCGGATCCGGACCCGGACGTCGCCCAGCGGGCCGAGTGGGTGCTGACGATGCTGGGACCCGGCGTCGTGGAACGAATGCGCGACGTACGCGTCCATGGACCCGGAAATCTGCGGTCCCGCGCCCTGTCCGTCCTCGCGTCGGTCGGTGGCGAGGAGGCGCTGTCGCCGGCGGACCGTGCCGCTGTGGAGCGGCTGATCCGTATCAAGGTGCTGGACGACCGGGCCCAGCCCCTCGACACCTGCTCCACCTCCTGGATAGCCGTCCCCACCGGCGACCAGCGGGGAATCGTGGAGGTGCTCGGCCTCTTCGAGGCGCGGCCCGCGACGTTCGAGCTGGGGCTGAACGTCGGAATGCACGACAGCCACGACGGCGCCGAGTACGGCAGGGTCTACGTCACTCCGGAGGTCGACGGTTGGACCCTGGTGCTCGGTCCCTGGTGCAATCCCGTTGATCCGGAGCGCGCGGAGGATGTCCTGCGCGTCGTCACGGAGCTGAGCCGCCGCTACGGCCGGGCCCAGGCGTACTACTACGGCGAGCAGGGCGGCGGGGCGGGGTGGCTCGTCGTCGAGGACGGGACCGTCGTACGCCGGTTCGGCTCGTACTGGAGCGACGACGGCGCGCGGTACACGGTGGGCGGGCCCCTGCCCGAGGAGCGGGACGCCTGCGTCGAAGAGGGCATCACCCCGGTGGGAGATCCCGGAGCCGACGACGAGGAGTGGGCGGATCTCGCCGCGTATCTGTCCCCGCAGCTCGCGGACCAACTGGGCGTGAGTCCGCTGGACCTGGGCCCGCGGAACTCGGTGCGCGGGATCGGGGCGGTGGCTCTCACCCCGTACGCGCGCGAACACGGAAGGCCGCACACGGGCGCGTACGCGATCTGACGTGCGGGCACGACCGTCCAGAGAGAAATGAGCGGTACGAGCACGGTGAAGGACATCGATCCCCGCGGTACGCGGCACGGTGAGACGACGGCGCTCGGCGTGCCGCAGCGCCACGAGGGAATCGACTTCTCCGAGCCGATGCTGTTCGGGCTCGCTACGGGCTGTCCTTCAGGTCGGACGAATCCCTCCACGACATGCCTGTCGGGGCTCCTGGGTTTTCACGGGCGCCGGGCTCCGCGCCTTCGGACAGCCCTCGACCCCCTCCGACTCGGCGGACCAGCGCGAATACAGGATCAGGGGATTTTGCAAATGCCCTGGTTGTTGGCCGCCTGACCGTCGATGTCCGGCCGGTCCCCCCTCGGTCTGCGTTCACGCAGCGTTGGCGTTCACCCGCTGGCATGAACAGGTTGTAGTGACCACCGAATTCCCCAGGCAAGGAGCTTCCATGGCCCCCGATCCGATCTCCCCTGCCCCCGGGCCCGAACCCGGCGGCAGGGGCCGCACGATGAGCGGCGCCACCCGTCGCCGGTTCATCCAGGGCACCGGGGTCACCGCCGGGTCACTGGTGCTCGGCGCGACCGCCGGGGCCGGCGGCGCGTACGCCGCTCCGAAGCCGAAGCATGACGGCAGCCACGACCATGGCCTGCCGAGGGGCTTCAAGGGCGACATGTCCGACCTGAAGCACGTCGTGATCCTGATGCAGGAGAACCGGTCGACCGACCACTACTTCGGCACGTTCCCCGGCATCCGCGGCTTCAACGACAAGCAGGCGCTCCGCTTCCAGGACGGCACCACCGTCTTCCAGCAGAAGGACCGCGACGGCAAGATCGTCGCCCCGCAGGTCGACGACGGCAACTGGGGCAACGACCACGGAGCCTGGGGCGACGTCAACCACCGCAAGTGGGATCAGTGGGTGCAGCACAACGGCGCGAGCTGCATGAATTACCACAGCGACGCCTACATGGGCTTCTACCACTCGGTCGCCGCCCAGTACACCATCGCCGACCAGAACTTCTCCTCGGAGTTCGGGCCGACGGACCCCAACCGGAAGTACCTGTGGAGCGGTACCGCCAACAGCGAGACCGGCAACACCGACGAGTCCAACTACTCCCGCTCCTGGACCACGGTGCCCGAGCAGCTCCAGCAGGCCGGCATCGACTGGCGGCTGTACTCGGACAACAGCGGCGACGGGCGGCAGGGTTACATCAGCACCTGGGTCGGCGACTACGGCGACAACGAGCTGAAGTACTTCAAGGGGTTCGACCCGGAGGGGCTGAGCGCCGACGACCCGAAGTTGCGGCCCGGCACCGGGCTGATCTGGCGCGCCAACGCCACGTACTACTCAGGCATGACCTCCCCGAACGACGACTCCGACGACAACCTCGACGCGGTCCTCAAGAACTTCCGCGACGCCTGCCGACCGGGCGCCGAACACCCGCTGCCGGCGGTCTCCTGGATCGTGGCGCCGTACGGCTGGTCCGAGCACCCGGACGCGGACACCCGACACGGCGAGCGCTATGTCAGCAGGGTGCTCGACATCCTGCAGAGCAACCCCGACATCTGGAACCACACCCTCTTCATCCTCAACTACGACGAGAACGACGGGAAGTTCGACCACGTGCTGCCCCCGTGGCCCGAGCCGGGCACGGCGCGCGAGTACGCCGGCGACTACCCGCTCGGTTTCGGTCCGCGCGTACCGATGCTGCTGGTCTCACCGTGGAGCCGTGGCGGCCACGTCGCCTCGGAGGTCTTCGACCACACGTCGACGATCAAGTTCCTCGAAACCTGGTCGCAGCACCTCGGCAAGCCGTTCCGGTCCCCCAACATCAGCGAGTGGCGGCGTTCGATCGCGGGCGACCTCACCAGCGCTCTCGACTTCACCGACCCGCGGCCGGGTCCGGCCGTCTTCGCCGACCCGGTCGCGGAGAAGTCCGTCTCGGTCGCCGCCCACCACATGACGCCGCGCCCGCTGAGTTTCCATCCGCACGCGACGGTCTCGGTGGACCACAAGTCGGGAACGGTCACCGCCACGATGAGCCTGTCCGGCGGCCCGAAGGACAAGGCCCTGAGCTTCCAGGTCTTCCCCGACAAATACCGGCCGTTCTCCAACACGCCGTTCACCGTCACCGCGCGCAAGTCCCGCGAGTACACCTGGGACGCCAAGGCCACCGACGGCAAGTACGCGTTCTCGATCTACTCCAACGACGGTTTCGTACGCTCCTTCGCCGGCCAGCTCCCGCCCGCCGGAAAGAAGAACGACGATGGCCTCCCGCGCGTGGACGTCGACCTGCTGAAAGCCGAAGGCACCAAGCACGAGGCGCGCGTGAAGCTCACGTTGCGCAACGACGGCAACCAGCCGGTGCGCTACACCCTCGTCCCCCACGACTACCTCGGCCACACCCAGAAAGTCACGGTCGAACACGGCAGGTCGAAGGTCGTCACATGGCCGACCCAGGACGGTTACTACGACCTGGTCATCACCGTCGACACCGACACCACCTGGACACAGCGCTACGCCGGCCGGGTGGCGGACACGGGAAAGCACTGATCCCCACAGGATCTTCCCTAGGGCCGACCGCGTCTCGCGGTCGGCCCTTCTGTGTCACTTCGGGCGAACTGCGCGGTTCCCCCGCAAGCCATCTCACCGGGTCGCGGAGAAGCGCGACCCGGTCCGCGGCGACCCGGTGCGGTGGGCAACCACCTCGTCCAGCACCGTGAACCGACCCTCGTCGCGATCGGCCCCGCCGTCCACATCCAGTCGCTGCCCGCCGGAGCCCGGATCGGCGTCAAGTGCGTGACCGCCCGCTTCCCGGAGGGCGAGGAGCGTATCGGCGCCGCACCGCGGAAGTTGGAGGCGGCGGGCTATCTGGAAGGCACTCGCCGCCTCACGGTGAGCGGGGAGGCCGGGGCAGCTCAGCGCAGGGTCGGTACGTCGCCTCCGCGCGTCCACGCGACATCCACGTCCCGCAGGCCCCGGCCCCACGGCGACACGATCTCCGTGAGCGTCGCCGCGTCCGGTGGGGTGGCGCCGAGGCCGATCGCGTAGTGGACGCGATCCCGGTCCCCGTCCGTCGTGTACGGGCGCGGCCAGGCGTGGGCGTCCCGTACGCCGGCCGCTTCGAGCGCGGTGAGCAGCGCCCGTACGCGGCCACGGAACCGGCCCAGTGTGTCCGGGCGGCGCGTGGACACCGTGGCCACCGCCCAGGCCGCGTGGCGACGGTGGAGGGGTGGGGGTGCGGCGAGTGCGGGGCAGGCGCCCGTATCCAGGAGTTCCCAGGCCCGGTAGAGCTCCTGGACCAGTAGGTCGCGGTGGCCGGGGCCGACCTGTTCGGTGCAGGTGCGGATGGGGGTGGTCGGGGTCAGGACGGTGACCGGGGCGGTGACTCCCTTGCTGGGAAGGGGCGTTGTGAGGGAGACCGGTTCGCGCCAGTCCCAGGCCGCCCATGTGCCGAAGAAGTGCCGGAGCAGATCCTCGGGCCGGAGCGGCGCGTCCGGCTCCATGACCGTGCGTGCCGCCAGCACCGCCCATGCCAGGCCGGGCAGCCCGCCGAAGGGAGCGGAGTCCAGGCCGCGCGCCGCCGCCCACGTCTTCACCTCCCTCGCCAGCCGGGCGAAGGCACCGTGGCGGTCGCCGACCGCGTCGCGTACGGCCACCGCGTCGCTCACCGCGCTCAGCGCGACGGCCGCCGCCTCGCCGAGTTCGGCCCGGCGGTCCACGGCCCGCGCCGGAGGCAGTGAACCGGCCGCGACCACTGCCAGGTCGACGCCCAACTCGCCCACCGTGAACCGGAGTCCGGGCACGCGTGCGCCGATCACCTCCCGTACGGGGGACGCGCCGGGCGGGAGCGCGGCGGCGACCCGCCGCCGTATCCCGTCCATGTCCGCCTCCTCGCCCGGCACCACCGCCACCAGGTCCAGATCCGCACGGGCCGACGCGCAGCCCATACGGCGGGACCCCACGACGTGTACGACGCCCTCGGCCGGCGTCCGCGGCGCGAGGAGCCGGGCGGTCTCGCCGGCATCGGCGGCGGGCGGCCCGGCAAGCGGCCCGGCGGGCGGCTCGTCCTCCGGGACCCACGTGATCTCGCCCGTACCGAGCGCGATCCTCGCCCGCACCCGCATGGGCTCCTCGCCCCGGCGCGACAGCAACACCAACTCGCCCACCGTGGCGCACACTTCGCCGAGCCGCGCCTCGATGCCGGCCGCATCCCCCTGCGGGTCCCGGCTCCGCCTCAGCGTCAGATGCGGCGTGAACCCCTCGGCCCGCCGTCCGCCGCAGCGTGGGAACCGCCGTTCCAGCGCCCGCCGTAGCTCCGTCCACGGCGCGTCCGAGCCCTCCGACTCCGAGCCCTCCGCCGCCGGGTCCAGCCAGAGCGTGGCGTCCTCACGGTGCCCGAAGGTGTGCACCCCGCCCAGCCGCGCCGTGAACGGCACCGTCTCCGCGGCGGCAGCCGACAGCAGTGGCCCCGCGCGCTCGAAGTCGGACTCCGGGACGAAGCCGAAGAGCAGGTTCACATGCGGCGGCCGGCGGTCGAACTGTGGATCGTGCTCCCGCCGGAGGGCCTGGAGGGGAGACCACAGCTCCTGTGGCGGTATCCAGGCGACGGCCGTACGAGCCGTGGCCCGGACGTCCAGCACATCCGCGGGGGTGTCCGGCGTCCCGAGAGCGACCTCCGCCTCCACGCCGTAGTGGTCGGAGATGTAGAGCCCCCGCGCGTCCGGCGTGTCCCCGCGCAGCACCGCCCCGGCCACCACCCCGCTCCCCCGCAGCAGCACCCGGTCGAGCCGGGCGGCGCGGCCCGACAGCGAGGACACCGCCGCCAGCGGATTGGTGACCGGATCGAACGTGGGCGTGCTGTCCTCGGAGCCGTACACCTCCGTCCAGGCGTCCCGCAGCCCGAGCGCGGCGGCCGGTCCTCCGCCCCCACCGGAGCCGTCGTTGAAATCCCCCAGCAGGATCTGATCGGCGTCGACACCGCCCAACCCCTCGGCGAGGGCGGCCAGTTCGCCACGGCGCCGGTCCGCGCCGTCCTTGGAGTGGTCGCTGCTCAGGTGCGTGGTGGCCACCACGAGCGGCCCCGCCCCGGTCTCCACGGTGAGCGCGGTGACGGCCTTGTGCGGGCCGAGCGTGTGCCGCCCGGCCTCCCGTACCGGCAGCCGGCTGAGAAGCAGCAGACCGGTGTCGTCGACGTCGCGCCCGCCCGGGTCGGTGCCGAGCGTGTAACTCGCCCGCACCCAGGGAGCGTTCAGGAGCATCGTGAGCAGGTCGGCCTCGACCTCCTGGAGGGCGATGATGTCGGCCCCGGACTCGGCGAGCGCGGCGAGCAGCAGGGGGCGCCGGGCGGCGGTGTCGACGCGTTCGCTGTCGTAGCGGTCCCAGAGGGTGTTCCAGGTCAGGACGCGCAGCGAGGCGGAAGCGGGTACGGAGGCGACACGCGCGGGCACCCGCTCCCCGCCCGCGGGCACCCACTCCCCGCCCTCGTACGCGTACGGCGCGCACGCCGAGAAGAACGGCGCCCGCAGCAGCCGCGCGTGCCGCACCCGCCCCGCGTCCGTCGCGTCGATGCGGTCGACGCCGGTCGCCCGGTCCCAGACGACCTCGCCGTCCGCCTCCACGAACAGCACGCGGTGCCACGGGATGTCGCCGCCGGGCACGAACGCGGGCAGCGGGATGCGGCCGGGGGTCGTACCGCGCCGGCTGACGCCGAGGACGAAGCGCGCCGGGTCGAAGCGCGGGTCCCAGCGCACCTGGTGGTAGAGCTGATCGCTGGTCCGCATCACGTTCCCCCGCTCCCGATGTCGTCGGCGTCCTCGACGGCCCCGGTCGCGCCCACGTACCACGTACGGTGCGCGTCTCCCGGATACGGCGGTACGAAGCGGTGCAGCTGCCCCGTGAGTACGTCGGCCGGCACTGGATGCGGCCGTACGCCGTTACGCCTGACCAGCTCCGCCTCGTCCACGAGCAGCACCGCGTGGGTGACGAACGCGTCGCGCCGCCGTGCCACCGCCTGGACGAGCGAACGCTGCTGCCGGTTGAGCGAGGTGGCGTCCCACACGACCGTCCCCCCGGCCGCGAGCGCCCGGTCGAGGCGGTCGAGGCCGTCCCGGAGGACGTCCCCGTTGGCGCGCTGATCGGCGCGCGCGCCGCGCTCCTCGCGCAGGTCGTCCAGCGAGACGCGCGTCCCGACGCCGGTGAGTCCTCCTACGAAGGTGCTCTTCCCGCTCCCCGAGGGCCCCACGAGGTGAATCAGCGAGGGGAAGTTGCCGGACCGCCACCGCCAGGTCGCGGCCACCGCCTCCTCGACGGTCGTCAGCCGCCCTGCAGTCCAGGCGTCACGGGCCTCGGCCCAGCACCGTTCGACGGCTTCCGGTCCGAGCCCGTCGAGCGCGGCGCGCAGCCCCGTACGCAGAGGCGCCACCGGCTCGGGTCCCAGCAACCCGGCCTCTTCGGCGATCAGCGCGGACCACTCGACCTGCTCCGACCGGCTCTCCGGCACGGCCCCGGCGACGGCGTGCAGCACCGCCAGGTCGACGGCGAGCGCCATCCGCGCGAGCCCGGCACGCCGCTCCTCGTCGGGGAACGGTCGGTGCAGCGCCGGATGGAGACCCACCAGGTCCGCGACTCTCCTCGCCCCCGCCATACCCAGCGGCGCGACGAGCGCGGCCGCGAGCCGCCCACGCGGCACATGGTGCAGAAAAGCGGCCAGAACCCCACCCAGCCGGTCGTCCCCGTGCCGCCCGCCGGCGTCGAGCCGCCCGGCGACCTCCAATGCCGCTCGCCCGTCCCCCTCGGCACCCACGGCCTTCGCCAGGGCCCCCGCGTCCACGGGACCCCCCGACCGCACGTCCCACAACGCGGCACTCGCACCGAGCCCGTTCTCCACGACGGCGGCGTGCATCCAGTGCGTGTCGGTCTGTACGTGATGCGGCCGCACCCACTTGGCGAGCCGGCGCCCGAACTCCTCGCGTACGAAGGCCTCGACGGTCCGTACGACGTATCCCTCCTGCCGCGCGGGGTCCAGCCTCAGCCCCCGCAGGGCCCGTTCGTCGAAGGTCCCGCGCCACAGGACGCGCGGTGCGGGTATCCCCAGGCGCCGCAGTGTCCGCACGGTCTCGTCCCAGCCGAGACAGCGTTCGCCGTCCCACACGGAGAAGCCGTAGAACCAGCTCTCCAGGTCCTCGTAAGCGATCGAGTGGCGGGCGTACATGTTCTCGCCGCACACCCGCGTCCCGTCGGGTATCAATGCCCCGATCCGCCCCTGCAACGCCTTCACCCAGGCCCGTGACGGATGATGCCCGGAATCCAGCGACCGGGCGTGCAGCCCGTCGCGGTACAGGGTGGTGTTCTCCCCGTCCATCTTCTCGGTGACGACGACTTCCCGCCCCCGCAGCCCGCCCAGGTCCCCGGCCCGCACGTCGTCGGCCCCGACCCCGGGCGACCAGGGCAGATGTGACGTCCTCGGATACGCCGTACGCATGCCCCACTCCCCCGCCGCCCCGTGACCACCTGCCCGGCAACCCTAGGAGCGCGACGGAACGCGATCCATCGAATAAGGGGCGACTCGGCTTCGAGGACAACGGCTTCCCGCCTGCAAAAAAGAAAAGTGGGCCCCGCACCAACTTCGGTGCGGGGCCCACTTCTTGGTCGCTCGTGTGAGAGCTACCAGGTCGAACAGTCAGCCGTCGGAACAGCGGACCGGCAGATCGGCGATTACTTGCTGATCTTGGTGACCTGGCCGGCGCCCACGGTCCGGCCACCCTCACGGATGGCGAACTTCAGGCCCTCCTCCATGGCGACCGGCTGGATCAGCGCGACCGTCATGAGGGTGTTGTCGCCCGGCATGACCATCTCGGTGCCCTCGGGGAGGGTCACGACGCCGGTCACGTCGGTCGTACGGAAGTAGAACTGCGGGCGGTAGTTGTTGAAGAAGGGGGTGTGACGGCCACCCTCGTCCTTCGACAGGATGTAGGCCTGGGCCTCGAACTCGGTGTGCGGCGTGACCGAACCGGGCTTGATGATGACCTGGCCGCGCTCGACATCCTCGCGCTTGATGCCACGGAGGAGCAGACCGACGTTCTCACCGGCCTGGCCCTCGTCGAGCAGCTTGCGGAACATCTCGATGCCGGTGACCGTGGTGGTGGTCTTCTCGGTCTTGATACCGACGATGTCGACGGTCTCGTTGACCTTGAGCACACCACGCTCGATACGACCGGTGACGACCGTGCCACGGCCGGTGATCGTGAAGACGTCCTCGATGGGCATGAGGAACGGCTTCTCGACGTCACGCTCGGGCTGCGGGATCGACTCGTCGACGGCCTTCATCAGGTCGAGGACGGTCTGGCCCCACTCCTTGTCGCCTTCGAGCGCCTTGAGCGCCGAGACCTTGACGACCGGCAGGTCGTCGCCCGGGAACTCGTACTCGGAGAGGAGCTCACGGACCTCGAGCTCGACGAGCTCAAGGATCTCCTCGTCGTCCACCATGTCGGCCTTGTTCAGCGCGACGACGATGTACGGCACGCCGACCTGGCGGGCCAGGAGCACGTGCTCCTTGGTCTGCGGCATCGGGCCGTCGGTCGCGGCGACAACGAGGATGGCGCCGTCCATCTGCGCCGCACCCGTGATCATGTTCTTGATGTAGTCCGCGTGACCGGGGCAGTCGACGTGCGCGTAGTGACGCGACTCCGTCTGGTACTCGACGTGCGCGATGGAGATGGTGATACCGCGCTGGCGCTCCTCAGGAGCCTTGTCGATCTGGTCGAAGGCCGAGGCCTCGTTCAGGTCCGGGTACGCGTCATGCAGCACCTTGGTAATGGCGGCCGTGAGGGTCGTCTTACCGTGGTCGATGTGACCGATGGTGCCGATGTTGACGTGCGGCTTAGTCCGCTCGAACTTCGCCTTCGCCACTGGGGTCCTCCTGGAGTGGTTCTGTACGCCTTACTCATCGGCGCCAGGTGATCTTTGCTGGGATGCCGGGGCCCGGGGCGCCGGACACTCGCACGGTCTCCCGTACGCGTTGTCCGGCGGCCCCAGGGCTTGCCGGTGACAAGCCTAAAGCGTGCTCGGGACGAGCTACTCGCCCTTGGCCTTCGCGATGATCTCCTCGGCGACGTTCCGGGGAACCTCGGCGTAGGAGTCGAACTGCATCGAGTAGCTTGCGCGACCCGAAGTCTTGCTGCGGAGGTCTCCGACGTAGCCGAACATCTCCGAGAGGGGCACGAGGCCCTTCACGACGCGAGCGCCGCTGCGCTCCTCCATGGCCTGGATCTGGCCACGGCGGGAGTTGAGGTCACCGATGACATCGCCCATGTAGTCCTCGGGCGTGGTGACCTCGACGGCCATCATCGGTTCGAGAAGCACGGGCGACGCCCGGCGGGCGCCGTCCTTGAACGCCTGCGAACCGGCGATCTTGAACGCGAGCTCGGAGGAGTCGACCTCGTGGTAACCACCGTCGAGAAGAGTGACGCGTACGCCCACCATCTCGTAGCCGGCCAGGATGCCGAACTGCATGGCCTCCTGCGCACCCGCGTCCACCGAGGGGATGTACTCACGGGGGATACGGCCGCCGGTCACCTTGTTCACGAACTCGTAGGTCGCGTCGCCGCCCTCGATGGGCTCCAACGCGATCTGCACCTTCGCGAACTGGCCGGTACCACCGGTCTGCTTCTTGTGCGTGTAGTCGATACGCTCGACGGCCTTGCGGATCGTCTCACGGTAAGCGACCTGCGGCTTACCGACATTCGCCTCCACGCGGAACTCGCGCTTCATGCGGTCGACAAGCACTTCGAGGTGAAGCTCGCCCATACCACCGATGATGGTCTGGCCGGTCTCCTCGTCCGAGTGAACCTGGAAGGAGGGGTCCTCCTCCGCGAGGCGCTGGATGGCGACACCCAGACGCTCCTGGTCACCCTTGGACTTGGGCTCGATCGCGACCTGGATGACCGGCGCCGGGAAGTCCATGGACTCCAGGATCACCGGGTTCTTGTCGTCGCTCAGCGTCTCACCGGTGGTGGTCTGCTTCAGGCCCATGACGGCGACGATGTCACCGGCGCCCACCGACTCGATCTCCTCACGCTTGTTCGCGTGCATACGGTAGATCTTGCCGATGCGCTCCTTCTTGCCCTTCACGGAGTTCAGCACCGCGGTGCCGGCCGTGAGGCGACCGGAGTAGATCCGGACGAAGGTGAGCTTGCCCAGGTGCGGGTCGCTCGCGATCTTGAAGGCGAGGCCGGCGAACGGCTCGTCGTCGGACGGCTTGCGCCTGACGATCTGCTCCGGGTCCTTGACGTCGTGGCCTTCGATGGCGTCGACGTCGAGGGGGGAGGGCAGGTAGCGCACGACCGCGTCGAGCAGGGGCTGAACGCCCTTGTTCTTGAACGCGGTACCGCAGAAGACGGGCGTGACGGTGACGGAGTCGGCCGCACCCTTGGAGGCGAGCGTGATACGGCGGATCGCCGTGTGCAGCTGCTCCTCGGTGGGCTCCTGGCCCTCCAGGTACAGCTCCATCATCTCGTCGTCGTTCTCGGACACGACCTCGAGAAGCTTGCCGCGCCATTCCTCGGCGGCCTCGGTGTGCGTGTCCGGGATGTCGACGACGTCGTACATCTCGCCCTTGGTGGCCTCGGCGGACCAGACGAAGGCCTTCATCGACACGAGGTCGACGACGCCCTTGAAGTCGGCCTCGGCACCGATCGGAAGCTGCATCACGATCGGGACCGCGCCAAGGCGGTCCGAAATCATGTCGACGCAGCGGTGGAACTCCGCGCCGGTCCGGTCGAGCTTGTTGACGAAGCAGATACGCGGCACGCCGTAGCGGTCCGCCTGACGCCATACGGTCTCGGACTGCGGCTCAACGCCCGCCACGCCGTCGAACACGGTGACAGCACCGTCGAGGACGCGGAGCGAACGCTCCACCTCGACGGTGAAGTCGACGTGACCCGGGGTGTCGATGATGTTGATCGTGTGATCGACATCGTCGAGCGGCCAGTGACAGGTCGTCGCGGCAGACGTGATCGTGATGCCGCGCTCCTGCTCCTGCTCCATCCAGTCCATCGTGGCAGCGCCGTCGTGGACTTCACCGATCTTGTAGCTCACACCGGTGTAGAACAGGATCCGCTCAGTGGTGGTCGTCTTGCCCGCGTCGATGTGGGCCATGATCCCGATGTTGCGGACCTTGGCCAGGTCAAGCGAAGTGGTGGCCATGAGGCTCAATCTTCTCTCGGTCTCGATGTGGGCGCTGACTACCAGCGGTAGTGCGCGAAGGCCTTGTTGGACTCGGCCATCTTGTGCGTGTCCTCACGCTTCTTGACCGAAGCGCCGAGGCCGTTGGAGGCGTCGAGCAGTTCGTTCATGAGGCGCTCGGTCATGGTCTTCTCGCGACGGGCGCGGGAGTAACCGACCAGCCAGCGCAGCGCGAGGGTGGAGGCGCGACCGGGCTTGACCTCGATCGGCACCTGGTAGGTGGCGCCGCCGACGCGGCGGGACTTGACCTCGAGCGACGGCTTGACGTTCTCAAGCGCGCGCTTCAGCGTGATGACCGGGTCGTTGCCGGTCTTCTCGCGGAGGCCTTCCATGGCGCCGTAGACGATCCGCTCGGCGGTGGAACGCTTGCCGTTGAGCAGAAGCTTGTTGATCAGCGACGTGACAAGAGGAGAACCGTAGACCGGGTCGATGATGACCGGGCGCTTCGGGGCAGGGCCCTTACGAGGCATTGTTTACTTCTCCTTCTTGGCGCCGTAGCGGCTGCGGGCCTGCTTGCGGTTCTTGACTCCCTGGGTGTCCAGGGAACCGCGGATGATCTTGTAGCGAACACCCGGCAGGTCCTTCACACGGCCACCACGCACGAGCACGATGGAGTGCTCCTGCAGGTTGTGTCCCTCACCCGGAATGTATGCCGTGACCTCGATACCGGAGGTCAGTCGCACACGTGCGACCTTCCGCAGGGCGGAGTTGGGCTTCTTCGGGGTGGTCGTGAACACACGCGTGCAGACGCCGCGGCGCTGAGGGGAACCCTCGAGGGCAGGCGTCTTGTTCTTCTCGACCTTGTCCTGCCGGCCCTTCCGGACCAGCTGCTGGATCGTAGGCACTACTTCTCCGGTTTCTGTGTGCCGTCAGTAAAACTAACCTGGAACATTCGCCGACCCACGCGGTCGGGTGTGTCGAATACTGCAAGATCCCGCTGGAGGCGAGGAAAGCGCAGATCGCGGTGGCCTTCGTCCGAACTCACCATGCGGTTGAGGACACGCACAGGAGCCCAGGCACACCCCAGGCACAAGGTCTGAGCGTACCTACCGCATCGACTCCGGTCAAAACAAATGGAGTGACCCCGAACACGCCGGGCGAACGCTGCTCGGACACATCTCGGCGAAGGCAGCCGCCGCCGCGATCTCCCGGGTGCCGAGTCGCCGTCAGACGCGCTGGGGGTCAGGGCAAAACCGCAGGTCATCTCCCTGCTGACGCAACAGCAATCGGTCAGGCGTCCCGAGAGCTGGTATCGGCACGGCTGAGATAGTCCTTGATCAGCTCGACATCGGCCCGATCCTTTGGCCGGTCGGAGCGCTCCTTCCAGCCGAGGACCTCCCGGAGCGGGCAGAACGGAATCCCTTGAACCCGCTCCGCCGACTCGATCAGCCTGCCGGGATCGCCGGTACCGGGAAGCCATCGATCGAAGACTTCGATCTGCCCGTCCGCGAGCACGACCATCCGGCCATGACCGGAGGGTGCCGCAACGGGGACTGCCATGGTCGACACCGCTTTCCAAGCTGCTCCGCGAGCCACCAGGTCAAGGTCGCCGATCTCATCCCTCAGACCGTGCGCGAGCAGGGGACCGCTGCCGGCGACCACGTAGTCGTCCGGCGGCAGCCCCAGGGACAGCAGCTTCAGGATCAGGGAGACCCGACGCAGATCCAATAGATCTCCTAGAGAACAGGAAGCCCCACGATCACCCGGGCCACCATGCTCATCGCCAGTGATGCGATGACGCTGGCCAGCGTACCTACGAGGAAATATTCGGACGCATGCCTGCCGTGATCGAGAGAAGGAATCCGGGCGAGCGATTTGGCCGCGAGCACAAGCGCCGCTGCTTCTGGCTGGCCCGCCGCGAGAAACGCAAAGAGTAGGCCCCTCTCCAACAACCCGATCCCGCTTCCGCCGTTCATGAACTCAAGAGCGGCAGCTTTCTCCGGTCCGGACGGCAGGGCGTCAATCTCTCTGCGCACCTGGCGGGTGGCCAGCATGGCCAAAATTCCACCACCGAAAACGGAAAGCAGGAGCGCGGAGGTGAAGACAGCCACCTGATCGTTGCGGGTGACCTCGGACCCCAGCGAGGCAAGATTCGGACCCGCGATCCACAACGACAAGATCGCCGATGCCGCAATCGCTCCCGCCCCAAGCCGTCTTGCGACCGAGGAAGCCGTTCCGAAGACGGGGAAGACGACAGAGAAGCCGAAACTTGGACTTCCTACCCCAAAGTGCCAGAATATCGCCCCGAAGGAGAGCAGGGTCGCAGCTACCAGTGCACACCATGCTCTTCCGTCGGAAGTGTAGGGGCTGATCACGTAGGCCCCGTAAAGGGCAGTAAAGGCCGCCGTCGCTCCCGGACGAACTCTTTGCCAGCCGAGACCCCACGGGACGACAACCGCCGCAGTCAGACCAAGAGAAATCCTCGCCGTTTCCACGTCTGCTCCCCCGACGATATTCACTACATCGAATTCTCAATCAGCGGCCGGTCCCGCCGATACGCCGAAGGGCGGCCACCCCCGCAGGGTGACCGCCCTTCGTATCGCTACTTACTGGTTGTACGGACCGTAGTCGTAGTCCTCCAGCGGAACGGCCTGGCCGGAGCCCGTGCCGAACGGTGAGTAGTCGATGTCGTCGTAGCCGACCGCCGAGTACATCGCGGCCTTGGCCTCCTCGGTCGGCTCCACCCGGATGTTGCGGTAGCGGGAGAGACCCGTACCCGCCGGGATGAGCTTTCCGATGATGACGTTCTCCTTGAGGCCGATCAGGGAGTCCGACTTGGCGTTGATCGCCGCGTCGGTCAGGACCCTGGTCGTCTCCTGGAAGGACGCCGCCGACAGCCAAGACTCCGTGGCCAGCGAGGCCTTGGTGATACCCATCAGCTGCGGACGGCCGGAGGCCGGGTGGCCGCCTTCCGTGACCACGCGACGGTTCTCGGTCTCGAACTTCGAGCGCTCGACGAGCTCGCCCGGCAGCAGTTCCGCGTCGCCGGACTCGATGATCGTCACACGGCGCAGCATCTGCCGGATGATGATCTCGATGTGCTTGTCGTGGATCGACACACCCTGCGAGTTGTAGACCTTCTGGACCTCGCCGACCAGGTGGACCTGGACCGCGCGCTGACCGAGGATCCGCAGCACGTCGTGCGGGTTGGTGGCGCCGACGGTGAGCTTCTGGCCCACCTCGACCCGGTCACCGTCGCCCACGAGCAGCCGGGCGCGCTTGGAGATCGGGAACGGCGTCTCCTCGCTTCCGTCGTCCGGGGTGACGACGAGCTTCTTCGTCTTCTCGGTCTCCTCGATGCGGACGGTGCCCGCGGCCTCGGAGATCGGCGCGACGCCCTTGGGCGTACGGGCCTCGAAGAGCTCGACGACACGCGGCAGACCCTGCGTGATGTCGTCGCCCGCCACACCACCGGTGTGGAAGGTACGCATCGTCAGCTGGGTGCCGGGCTCACCGATGGACTGGGCGGCGATGATGCCGACCGCCTCACCGATGTCGACCAGCTTGCCGGTGGCCAGCGAACGGCCGTAGCAGAAGGCACAGGTGCCCACCGCGGACTCACAGGTCAGGACCGAGCGGGTCTTGACCTCCTCCACGCCGGCCGCCACGACCGCGTCGATCAGGACATCGCCCAGGTCGACGTTGGCCGGTGCGATGACCTTGCCGTCCACGACGACGTCCTCGGCGAGCATCCGCGCGTACACGGACGTCTCGACGTCCTCCGCCTTGCGCAGGACACCGTCCTCGCCGCGCTCCGCGATCCGCAGCTTGAGGCCGCGGTCGGTGCCGCAGTCCTCTTCGCGGATGATGACGTCCTGCGAGACGTCCACCAGACGACGGGTGAGGTAACCCGAGTCGGCGGTACGCAGGGCGGTGTCGGCCAGACCCTTACGGGCACCGTGCGTGGAGATGAAGTACTCCAGCACGGACAGGCCTTCACGGAACGACGCCTTGATGGGACGGGGAATCGTCTCGTTCTTGGCGTTCGACACCAGACCACGCATACCGGCGATCTGACGCATCTGCATCATGTTTCCACGAGCACCCGAGTTCACCATCATGAAGATGGGGTTGGTCTTCGGGAAGTTCGCGTTCATCGCCTCGGCGACCTCGTTGGTCGCCTTGGTCCAGATCGCGATGAGCTCCTGGGTGCGCTCGTCCTTGGTGATCAGACCGCGCTCGTACTGCTTCTGGACCTTCTCGTCCTGGACCTCGTAACCCTGGACGATCGCCTTCTTCGCCTCGGGCACGACGACATCGGAGATGGCGACGGTGACACCGGAGCGGGTCGCCCAGAAGAAGCCGGCCGCCTTCAGGTTGTCGAGCGTCGCCGCCACGATGACCTTGGGGTAGCGCTCGGCGAGGTCGTTGACGATCTCGGAGAGCTGCTTCTTGCCCACCGAGTAGTCGACGAACGGGTAGTCCTCGGGCAGCAGCTCGTTGAAGAGCGCGCGGCCCAGGGTCGTACGCAGCCGGAACGGGTCGCCCTGCTGCCACTCGGCGTTCGTCTCGCCGTCCTCGCCGACGGGCGGGGTCCAGCCGCGCGGCGGGATGGTGCCCACCGGGAAGCGGATGTCGACCTTCGCCTGGAGCGAGAGCTCGCGGTTGTCGAACGCCATCGTGGCCTCGGCGCTGGAGCCGAAGGACCGGCCCTCGCCGATGACCTCGCGCTCCTCCTCGTCCGTGGTGAGGAAGAAGAGGCCGAGCACCATGTCCTGGGTGGGCATGGTGACGGGACGGCCGTCGGCCGGCTTGAGGATGTTGTTCGAGGACAGCATCAGGATGCGGGCCTCGGCCTGCGCCTCCGCGGAGAGCGGCAGGTGGACGGCCATCTGGTCACCGTCGAAGTCCGCGTTGAACGCGGTGCAGACGAGCGGGTGGATCTGGATGGCCTTGCCTTCGACCAGCTGGGGCTCGAAGGCCTGGATGCCGAGGCGGTGCAGGGTCGGAGCACGGTTCAGCAGCACCGGGTGTTCGGCGATGACCTCTTCGAGGACGTCGTACACGACGGTGCGGCCACGCTCGACCATGCGCTTGGCCGACTTGATGTTCTGCGCGTGGTTCAGGTCCACCAGGCGCTTCATCACGAACGGCTTGAAGAGCTCCAGCGCCATGGCCTTCGGCAGACCGCACTGGTGCAGCTTGAGCTGCGGTCCGACGACGATCACGGAACGGGCCGAGTAGTCGACACGCTTGCCGAGGAGGTTCTGGCGGAAACGGCCCTGCTTGCCCTTCAGCATGTCGCTGAGGGACTTCAGGGGCCGGTTGCCGGGACCGGTGACCGGGCGACCGCGGCGGCCGTTGTCGAACAGCGCGTCGACGGCCTCCTGCAGCATCCGCTTCTCGTTGTTCACGATGATCTCGGGGGCACCGAGGTCAAGGAGACGCTTGAGGCGGTTGTTGCGGTTGATCACACGGCGGTACAGGTCGTTTAGGTCGGAGGTCGCGAAGCGGCCACCGTCCAGCTGCACCATCGGACGCAGGTCCGGCGGGATCACCGGCACGCAGTCCAGCACCATGCCCTTGGGGCTGTTGCTGGTCTGCAGGAACGCGGAGACGACCTTGAGGCGCTTGAGCGCACGGGTCTTCTTCTGGCCCTTGCCGGTACGGATGATCTCGCGGAGCCGCTCGGCCTCTTCGTTCAGGTCGAAGGACTCCAGGCGCTTCTGCAGAGCGGCCGCGCCCATGGAACCGTCGAAGTACGTGCCGAAGCGGTCACGCAGCTCGCGGTAGAGCAGCTCGTCGCCCTCCAGGTCCTGGACCTTGAGGTTCTTGAAACGGCTCCACACCTCGTCGAGCCGGTCGATCTCGCGCTGCGCACGGTCGCGCAGCTGCTTCATCTCACGCTCGGCACCTTCGCGCACCTTGCGGCGCACGTCGGCCTTGGCGCCCTCGGCCTCCAGCTCGGCCAGGTCGGTCTCGAGCTTCTTGGCGCGGGCTTCGAGGTCGGAGTCGCGACGGTTCTCGACCTGCTGGCGCTCGACGGAGACATGCGCCTCCAGCGACGGCAGGTCACGCGTACGGCGCTCCTCGTCCACGAACGTGATCATGTACGCGGCGAAGTAGATGACCTTCTCGAGGTCCTTCGGCGCGAGGTCGAGCAGGTACCCCAGACGGGACGGAACGCCCTTGAAGTACCAGATGTGGGTGACGGGCGCGGCAAGCTCGATGTGGCCCATCCGCTCACGGCGCACCTTGGCGCGCGTGACTTCGACGCCACAGCGCTCACAGATGATGCCCTTGAAGCGGACACGCTTGTACTTGCCGCAGTAGCACTCCCAGTCCCGGGTCGGACCGAAGATCTTCTCGCAGAAGAGTCCGTCCTTCTCGGGCTTGAGCGTGCGGTAGTTGATGGTCTCCGGCTTCTTCACTTCGCCGTGGGACCAGGTCCGGATGTCGTCCGCGGTGGCGAGGCCGATCCGCAGCTCGTCGAAGAAGTTGACGTCGAGCACTTGTCGTCAATCCCTCTTTCGGGGTCGAGTCTCAATCAATGGTCTGAAGGGGGTCCCGCCCGAGCCCACCAGGGCGCGAGGGGAGGGTCCGGGAGGAGCCGGCCGCCCCGAGACAGGAGCGGCCGGACAACCCGTCAGACCTCTTCGACGCTGCTCGGCTCTCGCCGGGACAGGTCGATACCGAGCTCCTCCGCCGCGCGGAAGACGTCCTCGTCCGTGTCGCGCATCTCGATGGACATACCGTCCGAGGACAGCACCTCCACGTTGAGACAGAGCGACTGCATTTCCTTGATGAGCACCTTGAAGGACTCGGGAATGCCGGGCTCGGGGATGTTCTCGCCCTTGACGATGGCCTCGTAGACCTTCACGCGGCCGGTCACGTCGTCGGACTTGATGGTCAGGAGCTCCTGGAGGGCGTAAGCGGCGCCATAAGCCTCCAGCGCCCACACCTCCATCTCACCGAAGCGCTGACCGCCGAACTGGGCCTTACCACCCAGCGGCTGCTGGGTGATCATCGAGTACGGACCGGTCGAGCGGGCGTGGAGCTTGTCGTCGACCAGGTGGTGGAGCTTCAGGATGTACATGTAGCCGATGGAGACCGGCTCGGGGAACGGCTCACCGGAGCGGCCGTCGAACAGGCTGGCCTTGCCGGAGGCCTTGACCATCCGCTCGCCGTCGCGGTTCGGGATCGTGGCCTCGAAGAGGCCGGAGATCTCGTCCTCGCGCGCGCCGTCGAAGACGGGTGTCGCGACGTTGGTACCGGCGGCGACCTCGTCGGCGCCGATGGTCTTCAGCCGCTCCATCCACTCCTCGCTGCCCTCGACCTTCCAGCCCTGGCTGGCGAGCCAGCCGAGGTGGATCTCCAGGACCTGTCCCGGGTTCATCCGGGACGGGACGCCGAGGGGGTTGAGGATGATGTCGACCGGGGTGCCGTCCTCAAGGAACGGCATGTCCTCGATCGGAAGGATCTTGGAGATGACGCCCTTGTTGCCGTGCCGGCCGGCGAGCTTGTCACCGTCGGTGATCTTGCGCTTCTGGGCGACGTAGACGCGGACCAGCTGGTTCACGCCCGGAGGAAGCTCGTCGCCCTCCTCGCGGTCGAAGACGCGGACACCGATGATCTTGCCGGTCTCGCCGTGCGGCACCTTCAGCGAGGTGTCGCGGACTTCACGGGCCTTCTCACCGAAGATCGCGCGGAGCAGACGCTCCTCCGGCGTCAGCTCGGTCTCACCCTTGGGCGTGACCTTGCCGACGAGGATGTCCCCGGCCGTGACCTCGGCACCGATACGGATGATGCCGCGCTCGTCGAGGTCCGCGAGGACCTCTTCGGAGACGTTCGGAATGTCCCGGGTGATCTCCTCCGGGCCGAGCTTGGTGTCACGGGCGTCGACCTCGTGCTCCTCGATGTGGATCGAGGAGAGGACGTCGTCCTGCACCAGCCGCTGGCTGAGGATGATCGCGTCTTCGTAGTTGTGGCCCTCCCACGGCATGAACGCCACGAGGAGGTTCTTGCCGAGCGCCATCTCGCCACGCTCGGTGGCGGGACCGTCGGCGAGCACCTGGTTCTCGACGACCCGGTCACCCTCGGAGACGATGACCTTCTGGTTGACGGAGGTGCCCTGGTTGGAGCGGGAGAACTTGGCGATGCGGTACGTGGTGTACGTGCCGTCGTCGTTGGCGATGGTGATGTAGTCCGCGGAGACCTCCTGGACCACACCCTCCTTCTCCGCCTTGATGACGTCACCCGCGTCGACCGCGCAGCGGTACTCCATGCCGGTGCCGACGAGCGGCGCCTCGGAGGTGATCAGCGGCACGGCCTGGCGCATCATGTTCGCGCCCATGAGGGCGCGGTTGGCGTCGTCGTGCTCCAGGAACGGGATCATCGCGGTCGCGACCGACACCATCTGGCGCGGCGAGACGTCCATGTAGTCGACGTCGTCACCGGGGATGTAGTCGACCTCGCCGCCACGACGGCGGACCAGGACGCGCGGCTCGGTGAACCGCATCTCCTCGGACAGCGTCGCGTTGGCCTGGGCGATGACGAAGCGGTCCTCCTCGTCGGCGGTCAGGTAGTCGACGTCGTCGGTGACGACACCGCCGACGACCTTGCGGTACGGCGTCTCGACGAAACCGAACGCGTTGACCCGGCCGTACGACGCGAGCGAGCCGATCAGGCCGATGTTCGGGCCTTCGGGGGTCTCGATCGGGCACATGCGGCCGTAGTGCGAGGGGTGCACGTCACGGACCTCGAAGCCGGCCCGCTCACGGGACAGACCACCGGGGCCGAGCGCGTTGAGCCGGCGCTTGTGGGTCAGACCCGACAGCGGGTTGTTCTGGTCCATGAACTGCGACAGCTGGCTGGTGCCGAAGAACTCCTTGATGGAGGCGACGACCGGCCGGATGTTGATCAGGGTCTGCGGCGTGATCGCCTCGACGTCCTGGGTCGTCATGCGCTCACGTACGACGCGCTCCATCCTCGCCAGACCCGTACGGACCTGGTTCTGGATGAGCTCGCCCACGTTGCGCAGACGGCGGTTGCCGAAGTGGTCGATGTCGTCGGTCTCGACCAGGATCTGGGTGCCGCTCTCGCCGACCGTCTCGGTCTCACCGGCGTGCAGCTTCACCAGGTACTTGATCGTGGCGATGATGTCGTCGGTGGTGAGCACACCGGCGTCCAGCGGCTCCGCAGCGCCGAGCTTCTTGTTCACCTTGTAGCGGCCGACCTTCGCGAGGTCGTAGCGCTTGGGGTTGAAGTAGAGGTTCTCGAGCAGCGTCTGGGCCGCCTCGCGCGTCGGGGGCTCGCCCGGACGCAGCTTGCGGTAGATGTCGAGCAGCGCGTCGTCCTGGCCCTGGGTGTGGTCCTTCTCCAGGGTGGCGCGCATCGACTCGTACTCGCCGAACTCCTCCAGGATCTGCTCGGTCGTCCAGCCGAGAGCCTTGAGCAGAACGGTGACGGACTGCTTGCGCTTGCGGTCGATACGGACACCGACCATGTCGCGCTTGTCGATCTCCATCTCCAGCCAGGCACCCCGGGACGGGATGATCTTGGAAGAGAAGATGTCCTTGTCGGACGTCTTGTCGATCGAGGAATCGAAGTACACACCCGGCGAGCGGACGAGCTGGGTCACCACGACACGCTCGGTGCCGTTGATGACGAACGTGCCCTTGTCCGTCATGAGCGGGAAGTCGCCCATGAAGACGGTCTGGGACTTGATCTCGCCGGTCTCGTTGTTGGTGAACTCGGCGGTGACGAAGAGCGGGGCCGCGTACGTGAAGTCGCGCTCCTTGCACTCGTCGATCGAGTTCTTCGGCGGCTCGAAGCGGTGGTCGCGGAAGGTCAGCGACATCGACCCGGAGAAGTCCTCGATCGGAGAGATCTCCTCGAAGATCTCCTCCAGACCCGACTTCCTGGGGACGTCCTGGCCGCTCTCTAGAGCTGCCTCGACACGCGCCTTCCATACGGCATTGCCGAGCAGCCAGTCGAAGCTCTCGGTCTGCAGCGCGAGGAGGTTCGGAACCTCGAGGGGCTCCTTGATCTTTGCAAAGGAGATGCGCAGCGGGGCGGTGCTGGCGCCGTTGTTCGTATTCGTGGTCGAGGCGTTGCGCGAGGCGGCCAAGAGGGGGTCCTTCCGAGGGCTCGGACTCACTACGCGCGTACCGGTCCCGAGCGGGACACACCGGATGACAGGCCCCTAAAAGGGCTGGTCAGCCGACGATGTCTTGCATGGGGGTGCCCCTGGTGACGGGCAGGGAGCAGCTAACAGGCAGCGCAAAGGGTCAGTGTAGCCACTTGGCACACTGATGTCCAGGCCGGGTTTTGCGAGACCCTCGTTGTACTCAACACCTTGTCTCAACTGCGTTCGGACCCACGCCGTAGGCGCACATCGATCCTGCCCTCTTCGTCGCCGATCCATGCCTCGGATTCGGATCGATTATGACGACGCGTCCTGAGAATTGCGCGCTGCGTGCGGTTCGTCAAGGCCCCCCGCTCCGTACGGATCGTCACCGGTCGTACGGAAGGCACGGCGATGATCACCATACTCGCAGCCGGA
>NZ_BMMV01000007.1:217926-307820 GCF_014646115.1 Streptomyces camponoticapitis
CGGTCGCTGTCACACCCCACCCGCGGGAGCCGTCGCGGCTCCCGTCGGGCGGGTGATCAGCGGGGTCCTACGAGGTCACTTGACCTCGACGGAGGCGCCGGCGGCCTTGAGGGACTCGGCAGCCTTCTCGGCGGCCTCCTTGGCGACCTTCTCGACGACGGGCTTCGGCGCGCCGTCGACGAGGTCCTTGGCCTCCTTGAGGCCCAGCGAGGTGAGCTCACGCACGACCTTGATGACCTGGATCTTCTTCTCGCCGGCACCCGTGAGGATGACGTCGAACTCGTCCTGGACCTCTTCGGCCTCGGCGGCGACAGCGGCACCACCGGCGGCGGCAGCGGCGACCGGGGCGGCGGCCTTGACGTCGAACTTGGCCTCGAAGGCCTTCACGAAGTCGGAGAGCTCGATGAGGGTCAGGGTCTCGAACTGCTCGAGCAGCTCGTCCTGGGACAGCTTCGCCATGATGGCGTCCTTCCACTATGTCGGCAGGTGCCGGATGTATATGACGGCGGGCGTACGGAGGGCCCGCTGCGACGCGGCGCCGAACTACTCGGCGTCGGCCTCGGCGGGAGCCGGCGTACCGGCACCGCCCTGCTCGACCTTGGCGCGAAGCGCGTCCGCGGTGCGGACGAACTCCGACAGCGGGGCCTGGAACGTCGCCGCGGCCTTGGCCATCGACGCCTTGATTCCACCGGCCACCTTGGCGAGCAGCACCTCGCGGGACTCGAGGTCCGCGAGCTTCTTGAACTCGTCGGCGCTGAGCGCCTTGCCATCAAGGACTCCGCCCTTGATGACGAGATTCGGGTTGTCCTTGGCGAAGTCACGAAGACCCTTCGCCGACTCCACCGGGTCACCGGTGACGAAGGCAACCGCCGTCGGACCCGCGAACAGGTCGTCCAGCGTGTTGATCCCGGCCTCGTTGGCCGCGATCTTGGTCAGCGTGTTCTTCACCACGGCGTACTGGGCGTTCTCACCGAGGGAACGGCGCAGCTCCTTGAGCTGCGCCACGGTGAGACCCCGGTACTCGGTCAGCACGGCGGCGCTCGAGCTGCGGAATTGTTCCGTCAGCTCGGCCACCGCGGCAGCCTTGTCGGGCCTTGCCATGAGCGTCGGCCTCCTTCCGGGTGATGAGGACCGCTCAGAAGGGGCCGAACAAGACGAAACGCCCCGGCGCAGGCGCACGGGGCGTAGCTCAACCGGGACGAACCCGGGAACTCTCCTCGATCACCTACGCGGGTCGTCCGCTTGTGGCGGATCCTTCGGTCGCCTCACCCTCTTGCGAGAGCACGGCGACGACCAGCGGTCTTTGGCTTCATGTGAAGAGTACGTGACGCGGTTACCCGCAGGCAAATCCGGTCGCCGGGGCCGTAAACCCGCCCCGGTGACCGGATCTGGAAAATCGGATCCCGGACTTCGGGGATCAGATCCCGGAACCCTCGGCATCCGCGCCGAGGTCGCCCAGCATCTTGAACAGGTCGACGGTGTCGGCGGCCGGCGGCGTCTGGACGGAGGCCTTGGCCCCGTAGTCGCTGTAGTGCGCGCTGATCTTCATCTCGCCCTGCGGCGAGTCCATCGCGACATCCATCTTGACCGGGTAGTCGTCCTCGTTGACCCAGACCTCGGTGTCGTAACCCTTGATTCCCGACTTCTTGATGTTGTCGAGGAGGTCCTTGCGCTCCTTCTCGCTGAGCACGTCGAGGCCCTCGTTCGACTCCAGCATCTCGGCGACCGTGAGCGTGCCCTTGTAGTGCTGGGCCTCGACCCCGTCGATCTTCTCGGAGCCGACGTGCTTCACGTTCGGCGAGTCCAGGAGCAGCGCGAGCTGCTGCGCCGGGTCCTGGTTCATGTTCTCCATGCCGCCGGTGAGCTCCTGGGCGGCCGCCGGGTCGCCGGAGGCCTCTGCGGCCGCGGCCAGGTCCAGCTTCATCCAGCGCTTGCCGTCCATGTCCTTGGCCGCCTCGGCGCCCATGTCCATGTACATGGCGTTCTTGACCCACACCATCCGGATCTTGTCCGGGGCGTCGGGCTCGGCCTGGAGCATCGAGCCGGACATGGTCATGTCCATCACCATGGGGTCCCACCCCATGACGCCGGTCATCTCCATGTCGCCCGCCTCGGCCCCCGTCGCGGCGGCCGGCATCGACATCGTCATCGAGACCTTGGCGGACTTCGCCGCCGCCGTCTTCTCGTACGCCGCCGTCAGAACGTCCGTCACCGCGGAACGCGACTGCGGCTCGCCCTTGGCCGCCGAACTCCCGGCCTTCTTCTTCGTGTCCGCGTCCGAGTCACCGCTCTGGCAGCCCGCGACACCCGCCACGACAGCAACCGCCGTCAGCGAAACGCCGACGCGCCCCCATGTCGACATGGTCATACCCCACCCCTTTTTCTGATGTTCCTCGTTGAACGGTATCGCACGGATATGACAGTCCGCGTATACGAAAGCCGGTCCCGGCGCCTCAACAGAGGTGCCGGGACCGGCTCTTGACAGACAACTGACGGACTGCCGCCCTCAATCAGACGGAGGCCGGGTCCTCCTCGACGAGGAGGTTACGGGTGCGGTTGGCGTCCAGCGGAATGCCGGGGCCCATCGTCGTCGCCAGGGTCGCCTTCTTGATGTAACGGCCCTTCGCGGCGGACGGCTTGAGACGGAGGATCTCCTCCAGCGCCGCGGCGTAGTTCTCGACCAGCTTCGTCTCGTCGAAGGAGACCTTGCCGATGATGAAGTGCAGGTTCGAGTGCTTGTCGACGCGGAACTCGATCTTGCCGCCCTTGATGTCGTTCACGGCCTTCGTGACATCGGGGGTGACGGTCCCGGTCTTCGGGTTCGGCATCAGACCACGCGGGCCGAGCACACGGCCGAGGCGGCCGACCTTGCCCATGAGGTCCGGGGTGGCGACGACGGCGTCGAAGTCGAGACGGCCCTTCTGGACCTCTTCGATCAGCTCGTCGGAGCCGACGATGTCGGCGCCCGCGGCGCGCGCTGCCTCGGCACGGTCACCGGTCGCGAAGACCAGGACCCGGGCGGTCTTGCCGGTGCCGTGCGGAAGGTTCACGGTGCCACGGACCATCTGGTCCGCCTTGCGCGGGTCGACGCCCAGACGCATGGCGACCTCGACGGTGCCGTCGAACTTGGTGGTGTTGGTGTCCTTGGCGATACGGACGGCTTCGAGCGGAGGGTACGTACGCTCCGCGTCGATCTTCGCGTCCGCGCTGCGGAGTGCCTTGCTGCGCTTCAC
The DNA here is from genome assembly GCF_014646115.1 of Streptomyces camponoticapitis. Lineage (GTDB taxonomy): Bacteria > Actinomycetota > Actinomycetes > Streptomycetales > Streptomycetaceae > Streptomyces > Streptomyces camponoticapitis. The sequence goes on from NZ_BMMV01000007.1 coordinate 221,160, forward strand.
TTCTTCTCCTGGTGGTTCATTCAGGTGTGGAGTTCGTGGTGCGGGCCGCGCATGGCCCTTCCACTTGGCGCGCCCGAGAGGGCCCGCCGGGCGGGACTCAGCCCTCGACCGTGATGCCCATCGAACGGGCGGTGCCGGAAATGATCTTCTCGGCGGCGTCCAGGTCGTTGGCGTTCAGGTCGGGCATCTTGGTCGTGGCGATGTCACGGACCTGTGCACGGGTGAGCTTGGCGACCTTCTTGACGTGCGGCTCGCCTGAGCCCTTGTCCACACCCGCGGCCTTGAGGATCAGCTTGGCGGCCGGCGGAGTCTTGGTGATGAAGGTGAAGGAGCGGTCCTCGTAGACCGTGATCTCCACCGGCACGACCATGCCACGCTGCGACTCGGTCGCGGCGTTGTAGGCCTTGCAGAACTCCATGATGTTGACGCCGTGCTGACCCAGCGCGGGGCCGACCGGCGGAGCCGGGTTGGCCGCGCCGGCCGAGATCTGGAGCTTGATGAGCCCCGTGACCTTCTTCTTCTTGGGAGGCATGTGCTCTCTCCGGGTCCTAGTGAGAGTGTTCCGGCCCGGTCATCCGGTCGTCCGGATGCGGGCATACCGCGCAACGATAACGGGTACAGCTGCACGGCCAAAAACCGAGCAGGTCAGACCCTCTCCCGCGGGTGTGGAAATCCCCCGCGAGAGCCTGTCTGACCTGGTCGGAACTGGCTTTGGAGCGCGCGAACCGCGCGTCAGTTCTTCTGGATCTGGTCGAAGCTCAGCTCGACCGGAGTCTCGCGGCCGAAGATCTCGACGAGGCCCTTGACCTTCTTCGAGTCGGCGTTGATCTCGTTGATCGTCGCCTGGAGCGTCGCGAACGGGCCGTCGGTGACGGTGACCGAGTCGCCGACCTCGAAGTCCAGCACCTGGACCTCGACCTTGCGGGACGGAGCCGGCTTGCCCTCGGCCTCGGCCGCCTCGCGCGCGGCCTTCTCCTCGGCCTCGGGGGCGAGCATCTTGACGATCTCGTCCAGCGTCAGCGGGTACGGGTCGTAGGCGTTGCCGACGAAGCCGGTGACGCCCGGCGTGTTCCGTACGACACCCCAGGACTCGTTCGTCAGGTCCATCCGCACCAGGACGTAGCCCGGGAGCTTGTTCTGGCGGACGTTCTTGCGCTCGCCGTTCTTGATCTGGACGATCTCTTCCTCGGGCACCTCGGCCGAGTAGATGAAGTCCTCGACGTTGAGCGAGACGGCTCGCTGTTCCAGGTTGGCCTTCACGCGCTTCTCGTAGCCCGCGTACGTGTGGATGACGTACCACTCGCCGGGCAGCCCGCGCAGCTCCTCGCGGAGCGCGGCGACGGGGTCGACGGCGGGCTCCTCGACGAGCTCGGTCTCCTCGCCGTCCTCGGAACCGGCATCGGCGTCAGCACCGTCGTCGGAGTCGGCTTCGGCGGACTCGGCGTCAGCAGCGGCGTCGGCCGCCGCGTCCTCGTCGGAAGCGGACTCCGCGTCCCCGTCCTCGACGTCCTCGGCGTGCAGCGCCGACTCCTCGGCCGGCTCGCCGGCCTCGGCGTCAGCGGCTTCGGCCTGGTCTGGCTCGACAGCGTCCGCCGCCTCCACGATGTCGGTCTCGTCCTCGCGGGACTCGACCGCCTCGCTGGCGTCGTTCAGGTTCGGGTCAGACACGTTGGCTGCTTCTTCCTGGCTTCACGATGGGTGGAACATGCGGAAAGGGACGCCTGTGGGCGCCCTCCGCCTCCGCGGCTTTAGCCGAAGACGTACTTGACTACTCTCTGGAAGCCGTAGTCCATCACGGTCACCAGACCGATCATGACGACGACGAAGACGATCACAACAGTCGTGTAGGTCGTCAGCTGGTTGCGAGTCGGCCAGACGACCTTGCGCAGCTCCGCGACGATCTGACGGTAGAAGAGCGCGAGACGGCCCAGAGGGCCCTTCTTGCCGCGCTTGCCACCCTTGCGGGTCTTCTTGTTCGACTCGGAGGTCTCGTCATCGTCAGCATCAGGCTTGTCGATGGAGCCCACGGCGTCCGTCACGCTCTCTCACCTGATTCCGGGTCGTGGCCGTGCCGCGCCCGGTGGAGCCGCACGGCAGTGCTTTTGAAGTACGTACACGCGCACACATCCTGGCGAAGGAGTGTGTAGCAGGGCCGGAGGGACTTGAACCCCCAACCGCTGGTTTTGGAGACCAGTGCTCTACCAATTGAGCTACGACCCTTTGCGTTTTCCCCAACCTACCGCATCCGACCAGAAGCACGGTGTGTGCGGATCGGCGGCGGCGGGTGAGGGCCAACGACCAGTGAGTGTACGTGCTCGGGGGCCCGGCGTCGAACAGGTAACACCGGACCGGCTCTTGTCCGAACCTGTCCGCTCCCCGTCCGCGGGCTGTCCATTCGGCGAAACCCCTGCGCCCGGGTCTCCGGAGTTCTGGGACCATGGCCCGCATGAGCGCTGCAATTCCTCCGACCGAGCGCCGGGTCTCCGCCCGAGTCGGCGCAATCTCCGAGTCCGCCACCCTTGCCGTCGACGCCAAGGCCAAGGCCCTCAAGGCCGCCGGCCGGCCGGTGATCGGCTTCGGGGCCGGTGAGCCCGACTTCCCGACGCCCGACTACATCGTCGACGCCGCGAGTGAGGCCTGCCACAACCCCAAGTACCACCGCTACACCCCGGCCGGCGGGCTCCCCGAGCTCAAGGCCGCGATCGTCGCGAAGACGCTGCGTGACTCCGGTTACGAGATCGACCCCGCCCAGGTCCTGGTGACCAACGGCGGCAAGCAGGCGATCTACGAGGCCTTCGCCGCGATCCTCGACCCGGGCGACGAGGTCATCGTCCCGGCGCCGTACTGGACGACGTACCCCGAGTCGATCCGGCTGGCCGGCGGTGTCCCGGTGGACGTGGTGGCCGACGAGACCACCGGCTACCGGGTCTCCGTCGAGCAGTTGGAGGCGGCGCGCACGGAGCGTACGAAGGTCGTGCTCTTCGTCTCACCGTCCAACCCGACCGGCGCCGTCTACAGCCGCGAGGACACCGAGGCCATCGGCCGCTGGGCCGTGGAGCACGGCCTGTGGGTCATGACGGACGAGATCTACGAGCACCTCGTCTACGGCGACGCCGAATTCACCTCGCTGCCCGCGGTGGTGCCGGAGCTGCGCGACAAGTGCGTCGTCGTCAACGGTGTGGCCAAGACGTACGCCATGACCGGCTGGCGGGTGGGCTGGGTCGTCGGCCCCAAGGACGTGGTGAAGGCCGCGACGAACCTCCAGTCGCACGCGACGTCGAACGTGGCCAACGTCTCGCAGGCCGCCGCGCTCGCCGCCCTCACCGGGAGTCTCGACGCGGTGGACGAGATGCGGACCGCCTTCGACCGGCGCCGGGGCACCATCGTCCGGATGCTCAACGAGATCGAGGGCGTGGTCTGCCCGGAGCCCGAGGGTGCCTTCTACGTGTACCCCTCGGTGAAGGGTCTGCTCGGCAAGGAGATCCGGGGCCGGCGCCCCGCGAGCTCCGTCGACCTCGCCACCCTGATCCTCGAAGAGGCCGAGGTCGCGGTCGTCCCGGGTGAGGCCTTCGGTACGCCGGGATATCTCCGGCTGTCGTACGCCCTGGGCGACGAGGACCTGGTCGAGGGTGTGGCCCGGCTCCAGAAGCTGCTGGCCGAGGCCGGCGCCTGAGAAGCACGGATCGGCACGAAGACACGGGTCCCCGGCGGTGTCCGGGGGCCCGTTCTTTCGTTCGGGCAAGGGCCCGAAGGTGGAAAGGGACTCCCGGACTCCGTGTGAGTACGGCAAGATCCATGGATGGAGAACGTTTCCGGCCCCCCGCATGACGACCGCGCCACCCGCGACATCCGTCTGTTGCCCAAGGCCCATCTGCATCTGCACTTCACCGGCTCGATGCGGCCCACGACCCTGCTGGAGCTCGCCGCCAAGTACGGCGTCCATCTCCCCGACGCGCTCACCGGCGGCGAGCCGCCCCAGCTGCGCGCGACCGACGAGCGGGGCTGGTTCCGCTTCCAGCGGCTCTACGACATCGCCCGGTCCTGTCTGCGCACCCCCGAGGACATCCAGCGGCTGGTCCGCGAGGCCGCCGAGGAGGACGTCCGGGACGGCTCAGGGTGGCTGGAGATCCAGGTCGACCCCACCTCGTACGCCCCGCTGCTCGGCGGGCTGATCCCGGCGCTGGAGATCATCCTGGACGCGGTGGACGCCGCGTCCCGCGACACGGGGCTCGGCATACGCGTCGTGGTCGCGGCGAACCGGATGAAGCACCCCCTGGACGCCCGCACGCTGGCGCGGCTGGCCGTGCGGTACGCGGACCGGGGCGTGGTCGGCTTCGGTCTGTCGAACGACGAACGCCGGGGCATGGCACGGGACTTCGACCGGGCCTTCGCCATCGCCAGGGAGGGCGGGCTGCTCGCGGCGCCGCACGGCGGTGAGCTGAGCGGGCCCTCGTCGGTGCGGGACTGCCTGGACGACCTGCGGGCGAGCCGGATCGGGCACGGCGTACGGGCGGCCGAGGACCCGCGGCTGCTGCGCAAGCTGGCCGACCGCGGGGTGACCTGTGAGGTGTGCCCGGCGTCGAACGTGGCGCTGGGCGTCTACGAGAAGCCCGACGACGTACCCTTGCGCACTCTGTTCGAGGCCGGGGTGCCGATGGCGCTCGGCGCGGACGACCCGCTGCTCTTCGGCTCGCGGCTCGCCGCGCAGTACGAACTGGTGCGCAGGCACCACGGGTTCACCGACGTCGAGCTGGCCGAGCTGGCGCGGCAGTCGGTGCGGGCCTCGGCGGCGCCGGCCGGGACGCGCGACAAGCTGCTGGCGGGGATCGACGCCTGGCTGGAGGACTGAGGAGACCGGGCCGGTGGGGCCGTCGCGGGCCGCCGTCACGGGCCGCCGTCACGGGCTGAGCGCGGGCAGGACCGTCCGCACCAGGGCGGGGACGAACTCGTCGAGCGGGGAAACCTGTTCGCCGTCCGGGAACGCCTTGAGGAAAGCCCGTTGCAGGCACGCGCCGAGCAGCAGTGAGGCCACGGCGTCGGCGTCGGCACCGGCCCGTACGCGGCCGGCCTCACGTTCGGCGCGCAGATAACCGGCGAGCGCGCGCAGCGGCCACCGGGGGCCGGCGCCGAGGGCGCGCATCCCCTCGGCGTGCCTGCGCAGCAGGGCCGGTTCGGCGAAGAGCGAGGCGCCGATCGGGAAGGTCGCCTCGTAGAACAGGGCCGCCTGGCGGACGACTTCGGTGAGATTCTCCTCAACGCTGTTACGGGCGTTCGCGCCGAACGGCCCTTCCCCCAGTTCGGAGAGCAGCGGACCCAGGCGCGGCAGCCGTTCCTCCAGGACGCGCAGGAAGAGCTCCTCCTTGCCGGAGAAGTACTTGTAGAGCGCGGCCTCCGAGCACCCGGCGGCACGGGCGATCTCCTTGGTGGTGGCGCGGGCCAGGCCGATGGTGCCCATCAACTCGGCGGCGGCGTCCAGGATGCGGGCCCGCGCGGGCTTCATGTGTGCTCCGATCGCCGTGAGGTGGCTTGACGGGGTCGACGAGGGTTGACGGGGGGGTGGGTGGATACTCACCATAGAGGTGAGTGAATACTCACCCATCAACTCACCCATCATAGAACGGAAGAGGCGAGGGCGATGAAGCTCACCGTGTTCGGGGCGACCGGGGGCGTCGGCCGGGAGATCGTGCGGCAGGGACTGGCGGCGGGCCACCAGGTCACGGCGGTGGTGCGGGATCCGGCGCGGCTGGACGTGACCGGGGACCGGCTCGACGTGTTCACCGCGGCCTCCTTCGACGACCCGGAGTCGCTGCGGGCGGCGGTGGCGGGCCGCGACGCGGTGCTGTCGGGCGTCGGTCCGCGCGGGCGCAAGGACGCGGGGATCGCCGCGCCGGTGACCCGCTCGATCCTGCGGGCGATGGACGCGGAGGGGGTGCGACGGCTGCTGGTGGTGAGCGCGGCCCCGGTCGGCGAGGTGCCTCGGGACGAGCCGCTGCTGGGGAAGATGGCGATGGGCGTGGTCAGGGTCGTGCTCAAGCCCGTCTACGTCGACCTGGCCCGGATGGAGGAGGAACTGACCCGCAGCGCGACCGAGTGGACCTCGGTCCGGCCCCCGCAGCTCCTGGACAAGCCGGTGACGGGCGTCTACCGCGCGGTGGTGGGCGCGAACCCGCGCGGCGGCAACAAGATAGGCCGCCCGGACCTGGCCCACGCGATGCTGGCGATGATCGACGACCCGGCGACGGTGAGGCAGCCGGTGGGGGTCGCGTACTGAGGGGCCCGGCCGGGGCCGGGGCTCAGAGGCTGACGCCGACCGTCACCGGCTCGTTGACCAGCGTGATCCCGAACGCCTCGCGCACTCCGGCGACGACCTCGCGCGCGAGCGCGAGCAGATCCTCGGTGGTGGCGTTCCCCCGGTTGGTCAGGGCCAGCGTGTGCTTGGTGGAGATGCGGGCCGGGCCGGCGCCGTACCCCTTGGTGAAGCCCGCGCGGTCGATCAGCCACGCGGCCGAGGTCTTCGTGCGGCCCTCCCCCGCCGGGTACGCCGGCGGGGTGACGTCCGGGCCCAGCCGCTGCGCCGCGCGGGCGAGGAAGGCCGCGTACGCCGTGTCGTCGAGGATCGGGTTGGTGAAGAAGGAGCCGGCCGACCAGGTGTCGTGGTCCGCCGGGTCGAGCACCATGCCCTTGCCCGCGCGCAGTCCGAGCACCGTGCGGCGGGCGTCGTCCACGGGGACACGGTCGCCGGGTTCGACACCGAGCGCGCGGGCCGTCTCGGCGTACTTGAGCGGGGCCGAGAGCCCGCCCGCGTCCTCCAGCGCGAACCGGACCCGCAGCACGACGTAGCGCTCGGGGTGCTCCTTGAAGCGGCTGTGACGGTACGAGAAGTCGCACTCGGAGTTGGCGAGGGTGAGGATCTCGCGGGTGGCGCGGTCGTAGGCGACGACCTCGGTGATGGTGCTGGACACCTCCTGGCCGTACGCGCCGACGTTCTGGATCGGTGTGGCGCCGGCCGAGCCGGGGACGCCGGCCAGGCACTCGATGCCCGCCAGACCCGCCTCGACCGTACGGGAGACGGCATCGGTCCAGGTCTCTCCGGCGGCCAGTTCCAGCGCCGTGCCCGTGAGGTCGAAGCCGCGGGTCGCGATCCGCAGGGCGGTGCCCTCGAACCCCTTGTCGCCGATGACCAGATTGCTGCCGCCGCCGATGATCAGCAGCGGAGTGCCGGCGTCGTCGGCCTCGCGCACGGCCGTGACCACCTCGGCGTCGGTGGTCGCGGTGATCAGCCGGGTGGCCGGGCCGCCGAGGCGGAAGGTGGTGAGCGGGGCGAGGGGGGCGTCCTGGAGTTCCTGCACGGGACAAGACTACGGTCCGGTCCGGAGACGATTCGTCTCCGGACCGGACCGTGCCGCGCGTGCCGGACCGTGACCGTGCCGCGTGCCGGACCGTGACCGTGCCGCGTGCCGCGCCGGGGGCCGTCAGACGCCCGCCGTCTCGCGCTTCCCTTCCGCCTCCACCCGCGACTCCCGCACCACCGCGGTCTTCGCCCGCGCCCGGCGGCCCGGTATGGCCAGCGCCGTCAGGGCCGCGACTCCCACGACCGCCGAGCCGATCCACAGGGCCGGGACGGTGCCGTCGACGAAGATCTGCGGCGTCTCGTAGCCGCCCTGCGCGGAGAACACCGCCCCGAGGACCGCGACCCCGAGGGCTCCGCCGACCTCGCGCAGCGCGTTGTTGGCGCCGGACGCGATCCCCTGCTCCTCGGGCCGGACGCTGGACATGACCAGGCTGGCGGCGGGGGCGAAGTACATCGCCATCCCGATCCCGCTGATGATCAGACCGGGCAGCTGCGCCGCGTACGACACACCGGGCTCGACGGCCATCGCGAACAGGGCGAGGCCGACCGCCTGGAGGGCGAGGCCCGTGGTGACGACGGGCCGGCCGCCGATCCGGTCGGAGAGGATGCCGGCGAGCGGCGCGACGATCAGCGGCATCGCGGTCCAGGGCAGCATCCGCAGACCGGCCTCGGTGGGCGAGTATCCGGCGACGCCCTGGAGGAACTGGCTGAGCAGGAAGATCGAGCCGAACATGCCCAGGAACATCAGCAGGCTCGCGGCGTTGATCCCGGCGAAGGTGCGGTTCTTGAACAGCCGCATGGGCAGCATCGAGTCGGGCCGGCGGAAGCCGTGGTGCACGAAGCCGCCGATCAGGCCCGTGCCGGCGATCAGCCCGGTGAGGACGAGCGGGCTGGTCCAGCCCTCGGTGTTGGCGGTGACCAGGGCGTAGACGATGCCGAAGAGGCCGCCGCTGATGAGCAGGGTGCCGGGGATGTCGATACGGGCGTTCGGGGCGTACGACTCCTTGAGCCGCGTCCTGGCGAGCGGCAGCAGCAGGAGGCCGACCGGGACGTTCAGCCAGAAGATCCACTCCCAGGAGATGTGCTCGGTGAGGCTTCCGCCGACGAGCGGGCCCGCGGCCACGGCGATGCCGGTGACGGCGCTGAAGATGCCGAGGGCGGCGCCGCGCCTGGCGGCCGGGACCGCCGCGGTGAGCAGGGTGAGTGCCAGCGGCATCATGATCGCCGCGCCGACTCCCTGGACGGCGCGGGCGGCGATCAGGCTGTTGATGCCGGGCGCGAGGGCCGCGGCGGCGGACGCGGCGGTGAAGATCGAGAGGCCGCCGACGAAGAGCCTGCGGCGGCCGAACCGGTCGCCGAGGGCCGCGCCGAACATGAGCAGCACCGCGAAGGTGAGTGTGTAGGCGTTGACCGTCCACTCCAGGTCGGCGAGTTTGCCGCCGAGGTCCTCGCGGATGGAGGGCAGGGCGGTGGTGACGACGAGGTTGTCGAGGGCCGCCATGAAGCCCGCGGCGCCGGTGATGACGAGGGCCCAGGTGGCGTTCGTGCCGCCGCGGGCTGCTGGCTGGTTCATCGTTCTCCCCAATTTGGTTAGTTATTGATGACTAACTTTCATGCCCATGAAGAGGCGCGCGGTGTCACCGCGTGCTCGGTCTCAGTTGCCGGACGGCCCGCCCGTCGGGGCGGTCGTAGCGTTCGCCGGGCCGATCATCGGGTGGCCGGGCCGGCGGGTGGGCCGCCGACCGGCCGCGCGGAGTCGTAGAAGCCGGTCCAGACGCGATGGTCACCCTGAAACCCCATCGCCACCAGGGTGTTGACCAGCATTCCGTACGCCAGGAACATCGTGGTCTCGTTCGGGTCCGCGCCGAGCGTCAGGTGCACGGAGTCCCAGAGCGCTTCCCACCCGGCCCGTACGGAGCGGCCGAACTCGTGGTCCCCCGCCGACTCGGCCGCGGCGACCGCGACGTACGTCTGCATCTGCATCATCAGCTTGTCCGGGTCTTCCGAGATGAGCCGCTGGTAGGCGACGGCCATGGCGTGGACGGCCGCCTCGGGGTCCAGCCCCTCCGCCGCGTCCTCGAAGATGCGCCGGACGTCGAAGAGACAACGCTCGGACGCCGCGAGGAAGATGGCCTGCTTGTTCGCGAAGAGCCGGAAGAGGTACGGCTGCGAGACGCCCACCCGACGGGCGATCGCCTCGGTGGAGGTGCCGTGGTATCCGGTACGGGCGAATTCGGTGATCGCCGCGCGGATGACGCTCTCGCGCCGCTCTTCTGCGCTCATCCTGACCATGAGGAGTAAGTTATTGATTGATAACTTACTTGTCAAGCCGTGGGACCGGCCGCCGATTCCGGGCCGGGGGCCGGACGGGCCGCGGCTGCGGATCGTCCGGCCCCCGGCCGTAAGACAGGCCGTCCTCAGGCGAGTTGGACGACGGCGCGGGACATGCCCAGCACCTTCTTGCCCTCGCTGGTCGCCGTCAGGTCCACGCGTACGCGGTTGTCGTCGAGCTTGGCGCCGATCTTGGCGGTCACCTCGATGACCGCGCCCTTGTCGTCGTTGGGCACGACCACGGGTTTGGTGAAGCGGACGCCGTATTCGACCACCGCTCCCGGGTCCCCGACCCAGTCGGTCACCACCCGGACGGCCTCGGCCATCGTGAACATGCCGTGCGCGATGACGTCCGGCAGCCCGACCTCCCGCGCGAACTTCTCGTTCCAGTGGATCGGGTTGAAGTCCCCCGAGGCGCCCGCGTAGCGCACCAGGGTCTCGCGCGTCACCGGGAAGGTCCCGGCCGGCAGTTCCGTACCGATCTCGACGTTGTCGTAGGCGATCCGCGTGGCCACCGGCGTCACTCCCCCTCGGCGGCGCGCGCCACCAGCTTGGTCCACGCGGTCACGACATGCGCTCCCGCCTCGTCGTGCACCTCGCCACGGACGTCGAGGATGTCGTTCCCCGCCATGGACTTGATCCCCTCGATGGTGGAGGTGACCGTCAGCCGGTCGCCCGCCCGTACGGGACGGGTGTAGACGAACTTCTGGTCGCCGTGCACGACCCGGCTGTAGTCGAGGCCCAGCTGCGGATCGGCGATGACCTCCCGCGCGGCCTTGAAGCTGATCGAGAAGACGAAGGTCGGCGGGGCGATCACGTCGAGATGACCGAACGCCTTTGCCGCGTCCGGATCGACGTACGCCGGATTGGTGTCGCCCACCGCCTCTGCGAACTCGCGGATCTTCTCCCGGCCGACCTCGTACGGCTCGGTCGGCGGATACGTCCGCCCGACGAAGGACTGGTCGAGCGCCATGGACTCGTTCCCTCCTGATGTGACTGCCCTGAGACTGCCCTGATGAATGGTGCCCAACTATGGATCGGGCGCGGCAAACGACACGAGGCCGCCCCCCGGTTAAGGGGACGGCCTCGGGTACGAGCCTGGTTCAGCGCGTTTCGCGGTGAGCCGTGTGCGAGTTGCAACGAGGGCAGTGCTTCTTCATCTCAAGACGGTCCGGGTTGTTGCGCCGGTTCTTCTTGGTGATGTAGTTCCGCTCCTTGCACTCCACGCAGGCCAGCGTGATCTTCGGGCGGACGTCGGTGGCAGCCACGTGAGTGCTCCTTGGACGGACAGATTGACGGGTTAACGCATAAAAGAGTAGCCGATCGAAGGATCGCCCCCACCATCGGCTACCGTGTGTAGCGGTGACCGGACTTGAACCGGTGACACAGCGATTATGAGCCGCTTGCTCTACCGACTGAGCTACACCGCTGTGATGTCGGATCCCCTCGCCCGGAGGCGAGGAGGACCGAGCACCAGAGCCCCAATACGGAATCGAACCGTAGACCTTCTCCTTACCATGGAGACGCTCTACCGACTGAGCTATTGGGGCGAGCGATGAAGACATTACACGGTCCGTCGCCGTTCGCCCAAATCCGTTTCCCGGCCTCTCGTCCCACCTGTCCCTTCCGTCTCGGGGTCCTTCTCGCCGTCCTTCTGGAGGTCTCGCCCGGGGTCTCTCCCGGGCGAGATGCCACGGGTGCGTCGGGAGGGCGGCGGGACGGCGACGGGCGGGCGTGGGACGGCGTTCCGGACGCCGGGAAGAGCCACGCCGGTATGACTATTTCCTTCCTCCTCGAAGCCCACGCGGGGCGCCTCTAGGCTCGACGCACGCTGCGTGATCTTGCACGCCAGAGCCTCACATCCCCACCCAGGAGCCCACCAGGAGCACGATGCCCGACAGCCAGCCGCAGCCGTCAGACGGCGTCACGGCCAACGCCACCGCGCTGCTGCTGCGCGGGGCCCGCCTCATCGACGGCCGGGCCGTCGACGTACGGCTGAGCGGCGGCCGTATCGAAGCCGTCGGCACCGCCGGCAGTCTCCCCGCGCTCGGCGCCACCCTGGACCTCGACGGGCATCTGCTCCTGCCCGCCCCCGCCGAGCCGCACGCGCACAGCGACACCGCGCTGAGCGCCGTCACGTCCGGCGGGCCCGTCTCGTACGACCCCGAGGACATCCAGCGCCGTGCGACCGAGGCCGCCCTGCTCCAGGTCGGGCACGGGGCGACGACGCTGCGGACGCATGTGCGGATCGGTGACGCGCAGGAGTTGGCGCCCATGGAGGCGGTGCTCCAGGCGCGGCGTTCGCTGCGCGGGCTCGGGGATCTGACAGTCGTCGCCGTACCGCGCCTGCTGACCGGGGTCGCGGGCGCCGACGGGCTGGCGATGCTGCGGGACGCGGTCAAGATGGGCGCGGGTGTGGTGGGCGGCTGCCCGGACCTCGACCCCGATCCGGCCGGATACGTGGAATCGGTGCTGACCGTGGCCGCCGAGCACGGCTGTCCGGTCGACCTCCATACGGACGGCGGCGACCCGGCCCGCCTCGCGCGCCTCGCGGCGATGGTGGGCGGGCTGCGGCCCGGCGTCACGATCGGGCCCTGCGCGGGGCTGTCCCGGCTGCCGTCGGACGCGACGGGCCGGGCGGCCGACCAGCTGGCGGCGGCGGGTGTGACGGTCGTCTGTCTGCCCCAGGGCGGCTGCGGCGGTGTCGACCAGCGGGGTGTGGCGCCCGTACGGGTGCTGCGGGCCGCCGGGGTACGGGTGGCGGCGGGCAGCGGGGCCGTACGGGACGTGGCGAACCCGGTGGGACGGGGGGACCCGTTGGAGGCGGCGTATCTGCTGGCCTCCCAAGGAGGGCTGCGCGCCGCGGAGGCGTACGAGACGGTGAGCACGGCCGCGCGTGAGGCGATGCGGCTGCCGGAGGTACGGGTGGAGGCGGGCTTTCCGGCCGAGTTGCTCGCGGTGCGCGGGGACCGGCTGGAGGGGGTGCTGTCGCTGGCGTACAGCAGGGTCGTCATTCACCGGGGCCGGGTGGTGGCCCGGACGAACGCCGTACGGGAGTACTGCGACTCGTCGGTCGCTGTGTCGCTGGACCTGCCGCGGCAGGGACGGCAGGGGCGGCCGGAGACCCGGCCGTGAGCTGTCGGCCGTGCGGCGGACGCCGTAAGCCTCCCGCCCGTGTGCCTGCCTCCCTGTGCGGCCGCCGGGGATCGCTCCTCCAACGGAGGTGCCGCGTGAGCGGTGACGGCCCGTCGGACGTACGGTCGTGAGCATGCGAATTGTCATCGCCGGAGGACACGGTCAGATCGCGCTGCGGCTGGAGCGGCTGCTCGCCGCGCGCGAACACGAGGTCGCGGGCATCATCCGCAAACCCGAACAGGCGGAGGACCTGCGGGAGGCGGGGGCCGAAGCCGTCGTGCTCGACCTGGAGTCGGCCTCGGTGGACGAGGCCGCCGCGGTCCTGGAGGGCGCGGACGCGGCGGTCTTCGCCGCCGGAGCCGGAGCGGGCAGCACCACGGAACGCAAGGACACCGTCGACCGGGGCGCCGCGGTCCTGTTCGCGGACGCGGCGGAACGGGCGGGCGTACGGCGCTACGTGATCGTCTCGTCCATGGGCGCCGACCCGGACCACCAGGGCGACGACGTCTTCGACCACTACCTGCGTGCCAAGGGCGCGGCGGACGCGTACGTCCTGGCCAAGGAGGGGCTCGACACGACCGTCCTGCGCCCCGGAATGCTCACGAACGACGCGGGCACGGGCCTCGTGAACCTCGCGACGTCAACGGGCCGTGGCCCGGTGCCCCGGGACGATGTGGCCGCGACGCTGCTGGAGTTGGTGCAGTCGTCGGCGACGGCGGGCCTGACGCTGGAGCTGATCAGCGGGACGGTGCCGGTCGCGGAGGCGGTGAAGAACGCGGCGTCGTCCGCCTGACGGTGACGACGATGGCCCCTGGTCCGCGTCTCCGCGGTCCAGGGGCCATCATTTCCGTGTGGCGGCGCCAGGATTCGAACCTGGGAAGGCTAAGCCGGCGGATTTACAGTCCGCTCCCATTGGCCACTCGGGCACACCGCCATGGGATGTTGTCGCGGGATCGGCGCTGTGAGCGCTGCTCCGTGGCAACGACGTAAACGATACCCGATGCCCGGGGGTGCTCCGCCACCGGATTGATCAGGCGGGGAGCGGGCCGGGATGACTAGGCTTTGCCGGAGCGGGCCGGGGGCCCGGCCGTACTTTCGGCATCGGTCGCGGCATGGGTCGCGGCACTCTTTCCAGCACCCGATTCAAGGAGCCACAGGACATGGCCGACTCCAGTTTCGACATCGTCTCGAAGGTCGAGCGGCAGGAGGTCGACAACGCCCTCAACCAGACCGCGAAGGAGGTCTCCCAGCGGTACGACTTCAAGAACGTCGGAGCCTCGATCGCCTGGTCCGGCGAGAAGATCGTCATGCAGGCCAACAGCGAGGAGCGGGTCAACGCGATCCTCGACGTCTTCCAGTCCAAGCTGATCAAGCGGGGCATCTCGCTGAAGGCGCTGGACACGGGCGAGCCGCAGCAGTCCGGCAAGGACTACAAGATCTTCGCGTCGATCGAGGAGGGCATCTCCCAGGAGAACGCGAAGAAGGTCGCCAAGATCATCCGCGATGAGGGCCCCAAGGGCGTCAAGGCGCTCGTGCAGGGCGACGAGCTGCGGGTCAGCTCGAAGAGCCGGGACGATCTTCAGGCCGTACAGGCGCTGTTGAAGGGGCAGGACTTCGACTTCGCGCTGCAGTACGTCAACTACCGCTGAGCGACGGGCCCGCCGGGCGCGCGGGTGTCGCCGGTTCGGCACAGGCACGGCACAACGAGGGCGGCCGGCCGGGGACTTTCCCGGCCGCGGCCCTCGTTGCGTTCTCCTCCAAAGGAGGCGGTTCGGATGAGTGACGCGTTGTTTCCGCGGGAGCGGGCTGTTCTCGGGGAAGGGGCCGTGCATGTGCCCGGGTGGCTGGGCCGGGCGCGGCAGCGGGAGTTGGTGGAGGCGTGTCGGGAGTGGGCCCGGGGGCCCGTGCCCATGCGGCGCACCAGTCTGCCCAACGGGGGTGTGATGTCCGTGCGGACCGTCTGTCTGGGATGGCACTGGCAGCCGTACCGCTACACCCGTACCGCCGGGGACGTGAACGGCGCGCGGGTCGCCCCGTTTCCGGAGTGGCTCGGGGAGTTGGGGCGGGCGGCGGTCGATGAGGCGTACGGGGCGGGGGCCGGGGACGGGTACGCGCCCGACACCGCGCTGGTCAACTTCTACGAGGGCGACGCCAGGATGGGCATGCACCAGGACAAGGACGAGAAGTCCCGCGCGCCCGTGGTGTCGCTGAGCATCGGTGACAGCTGTGTCTTCCGGTTCGGCAACACACGGACGCGGACACGCCCTTATACGGACGTCGAGCTGGCGTCCGGCGATCTTTTCGTCTTCGGCGGGCCGTCCCGGCTCGCGTTCCACGGTGTGCCCAAGGTGTTTCCAGGAACCGCCGATCCGGCGAGCGGGATGCGCGCCGGGCGGCTGAACATCACGCTCCGCGAGACCGGGCTCGGCGGCTGAGGGGCCTCAGCGGGAGCGGGAGTGGCCGAAGAGAAGGCGGTAGATGATCAGCAGTACCAGTGAGCCGCCGATCGCCGCCGCCCAGGTGGCCCCGTCGTAGAAGTCGGTGTCGATCGGGCGGTCCAGCCAGCGGGACGATATCCAGCCACCGATGAAGGCGCCGACGATACCGATGAGGGTGGTGCCGATCAGGCCGCCCGGGTCCCGGCCGGGCAGCAGGATCTTGGCGACGGCTCCGGCGAGGAGTCCGAGGACGAGCCAGCCGATGATGGTCATGCCGTGAACCTGCCTTTCGTGCTGTGTTCTGCGGAAAGACGCCCGGAGGGCGGGCCGCGGTTGCGGACGTCGATAGCGTGCGGCGTATGACACAGCAACTGCGTCGCACGCTGGGAGTCTTCGACGCCGTGGTCGTGGGGCTGGGGGCGATGCTCGGGGCGGGCGTGTTCGTCGCGCTCGGGCCCGCCGCCGGGGCGGCCGGAACCGGCCTGCTGTGGGGGCTGGCGGTGGCCGCCCTGGTGGCGTACTGCAACGCGATGTCGTCGGCCCGGCTCGCGGTCGACTACCCCGCTTCGGGTGGCACATACGTGTACGGCCGTGAGCGGCTGGGCGCGTTCTGGGGGTGGCTGGCGGGCTGGGCGTTCGTGGTGGGCAAGACCGCCTCGTGCGCGGCGATGGCACTGACGGTCGGGGCGTACGTGTGGCCGGGGCAGGCGCACGCGGTGGCGGTCGCGGCGGTGGTGGTCCTGACCGCGGTGAACTACGGCGGTGTGCGGAAGTCGGCGACGCTGACGCGGGTGATCGTGGCGGTGGTGCTGGCGGTCCTCGCGGCCGTCGTGGTCGTCTCCCTCGGATCGGACGCGGCGGACGCGGGACGGCTGGGGCTCGGCCTCGGTACGGAGGCCGACACGGAAGCAGGGTCGGGGGCAGGGTCGGTCTCGGCGCACGGGGTGCTGGGGGCGGCCGGGCTGCTCTTCTTCGCCTTCGCCGGATACGCCCGCATCACCACGCTCGGCGAGGAGGTGCGCGACCCCGCCCGTACGATCCCGCGCGCCGTCCCGCTGGCTCTCGGCCTGGTGCTGGCCGTCTACGCGTGCGTGGCGGTCGCGGCCCTGTCGGTCCTCGGCGCGGACGGGTTGGGGCGATCCGCGGCCCCTCTGGCCGATACCGTACGGGCCGCCGGGGCGTCCTGGCTGGTGCCCGTGGTGCGCGTCGGGGCCGCCGTGGGGGCCCTCGGGGCGCTGCTGGCCCTGATCCTCGGGATCTCCCGTACGACGCTGGCGATGGCGCGGGACGGGCATCTGCCGCGCGCACTGGCAGCCGTGCATCCCCGGTTCCAGGTGCCGCACCGGGCCGAGCTGGCGGTGGGCGGGGTGGTGGCCGTGCTGGCGGCGACGGTGGACGTGCGCGGGGCGATCGGCTTCTCGTCCTTCGGGGTGCTGGCGTACTACGCGATCGCCAACGCGTCGGCGTGGACGCTCGGTTCGCGGCTGGTGCGGATACGGGCAGCGGTCGGACTCATGGGCTGTGTCGTGCTGGCCTTCGCGCTGCCCGGCCCGTCGGTCGTGTCAGGGGCCGCGGTGCTGCTGCTGGGTGCGGCCTGGTACGGCGTCCGGCGCCGCTGAGGTCACCAGCCAGCGAACGCCTCGTCCGTACGGACGATGTCGCGGCCGAAGGGCAGCAGCGAGACGGGGATCAGCTTGAAGTTGGCGATGCCCAGCGGGATGCCGATGATCGTCACGCAGAGGGCGAGCCCGGTGAAGATATGGCCGAGGGCGAGCCACCAGCCGGCCAGGATCACCCACAGCACGTTGGCGACGAACGACGGGGATCCGGCGTCGCGGCGCTCCACCGTCGTGTAGCCGAACGGCCACAGCGCGTATCGGGCGATACGGAACGCGGCCACCCCGAAGGGGATGCCGATGATCGTGACGCACAGAAGCAGCCCCGCGAGGATGTAACCGAGGAACAGCCAGAAACCGCTCAGAACGAGCCAGATGATGTTGAGGATTGTCTTCATGGACGGCCACCTGCCATCTGCTCTAGTCGGGCGATGCGCTCCGCCATCGGCGGATGCGTGGAGAACATTCTCGAGACACCCTGCCCAGGGCGGAACGGGTTGGCGATCATCAGGTGGCTCGCCGTCTCGATCCGCGGCTCGGGCGGCAGCGGCAGCTGCTTCGTACCGGCTTCGAGCTTGCGCAGGGCGCTCGCGAGGGCCAGCGGATCGCCGGTGAGCTGCGCGCCGGACGCGTCCGCCTCGTACTCCCGGGAACGGCTCACGGCCAGCTGGATCACCGAGGCGGCCAGCGGGCCGAGGAGCATCACCAGGAGCAGGCCGACGATGCCGGGGCCCTCGTCGTCGTCGGAGCGGCCGATGGGGATGAGCCAGGCGAAGTTCACCAGGAACATGACGACCGAGGCGAGGGCGCCGGCGACGGACGAGATGAGGATGTCGCGGTTGTAGACATGGCTCAGCTCATGGCCGAGCACTCCGCGCAACTCCTGCTCGTTCAGGATCTGGAGGATCCCGTCCGTACAACAGACGGCGGCGTTACGGGGATTGCGGCCGGTGGCGAACGCGTTGGGCGCCTGGGTCGGCGAGATGTAGAGCCGTGGCATCGGCTGCCGCGCGGCCGTGGAGAGCTCGCGGACGATGCGGTAGAGCTCCGGCGCCTCGAACTCGCTCACCGGTCGTGCGCGCATGGCGCGCAGGGCGAGCTTGTCGCTGTTCCAGTAGGCGTACGCGTTCGTCCCGAGCGCGATCACGACCGCGATGATCAGCCCCATCCTGCCGAAAACGCTGCCGATGACGATGATGAGTGCGGACAGTCCCCCGAGGAGTGCGGCGGTCCTCAACCCGTTGTGCCGGCGGTGCACGGAGCGCCCTCCAAATCGTGCGGCAGGGGAACCCTTTACCTGATGCTGCTCCACTCTCCAGTGGACCCTTCCTTACTGGTCAACGCCAGGCGAGGGTCACGGGTTCCCTGGCGCATCCGCGCGGGGGTGTACGCCGTACGGGTGGCGGAGGGTGCGGGTGGGGCGGGTTCCAGGGCCGGAGAGCGCCTCAGAAGAGGCTTTCGGCGGCGAAGCGGAGGACCAGCTGGGGCGCTCCCGACAGGGCGACGCCGGCGGCGGCGGTCAGGCCGATCGCGGCGAGCACGGGGGCCGGGGCGCGCAGGGCGACGAGGGTGCCGGCGGGCTGGAGGACGGGGGCCGGCGCCGCCGTCTCCGGGCGGCCGTCCTCGGCCGTCTCGGGGGCGCGGAAGATGACCGCCGTCCACTGGAGGTAGTAGAAAAGCGCGATGACGACGTTGACGGCCATCACGACGGCCAGCCAGCCGAGGCCCGCGTCGACGGCCGAGGAGAAGACCGTGACCTTCGCGAAGAGGCCGACGATGCCGGGCGGCAGTCCGGCGAGGCAGAGCAGGAAGAAGCCCATGGCCAGCGCGACGAGCGGGCGCTCGGAGGCGAGGCCGCGGTAGTCCGCGAGCCGGTTCAGGGGGTTCGTACGGGCGACCAGGGCGGCGACGGCGAAGGCACCGAGGTTCACGACGGCGTACATCAGGGCGTACGCGACGGTGGAGCCGATCTGGTCCGTGCCGGCGTACGCCGCCGCCGCGACCGGCACCAGCAGATAGCCGGCCTGGGCGACGGACGACCACGCGAGGAGGCGTACCGCGCTCCACGCGCGCGTGGGCGCCTGGCGCAGCGCGGCGACGTTGCCGACGGTCATGGTGAGCGCGGCGAGCACGGCGACGGCGGGGCCCCAGACGTCGGAGTGGCTCGGGAAGGCGATGACCGTCACCAGGATCAGGCCGGAGAAGCCGACGGCCTTGCTGACGACGGAGAGGTACGCGGCGATGGGCAGGGGCGCGCCGACGTAGGTGTCGGGGACCCAGAAGTGGAAGGGCGCGGCGGCGGCCTTGAAGGCGAAGCCGACGAGGGTCAGGGCGACGCCCGCCGAGGCGAGGGTTTCGAGCTTTCCGGGGACGTCGTCGAGCCCGGCGGCGATCTCGGTCAGATGCAGGGAGCCGGTGGCCGCGTACACGAAGCTCACGCCCAGCAGCATGACGGCGGTGGCCGTCACGGAGGACAGGAAGAACTTCAGCGCCGCCTCGGACGAGAGGCGGTCGCCGCGCTTGAGGCCGACCAGCGCGAAGGCGGGGAGGGTGGCGACTTCGAGGGCGACGACGAGGGTCGCGAGGTCGCGGGCGGCGGGCAGCAGAGCCGCGCCGGAGGCAGAGGAGAGCAGCAGGAACCAGAATTCGCCCGCCGGGAGCTTGTGGCCGGTGCCGGCGGCCTTGCCTCCGTCGAGTTCGGTGACGGAGAGCAGCGCGGTGAGCAGCGCGCCGCCGAGCACCAGGAGCTGGATGACGAGCGTGAAGTGGTCGGCCGTGTAGCTGCACACCTCGGGCTCCGCCGTCAGGCAGAAGGTGGACCGGTCGCCGGAGCGGAGCGGGACGAGCAGGAGGAGCGCGGCGGCGAGGCCGGCGACGGAGAGGGCGCCGAGGAGCGGTTTCCGGCGTTCGGGGACGAACAGGTCGGCGATCAGGACGGTCAGGGCGACAGCGGCGGTGAGGGCCGGGGGCGCGATGGCGAGCCAGTCGACGGACTGGACGAGGTTCGCGGCGCTGTCGGCGCCCTGGGCAGCGGCCACGGTCACGACTTGCCTCCTGCGAGGAGCTTCTGCACGGCCGGGTCGGTGAGGCCGAGGAGGACGGCGGGCCAGAGTCCGGCGAGGACGGTGAGGGCGACGAGCGGGGTCCACGCGGCGAGTTCGTAGCCGTGGACGTCGGCGAGTTCGGGCGTCGGGCCGGACTCTTCCGCCCCGGCCTGCTGGACGACGCCCATGCAGACGCGGCGGACCACGATCAGCAGGTACGCGGCGGTGAGGAGCGTGCCGAAGCAGGCGATCGCCGTGAAGGTGACGAAGGCGGGGCGGCTGAGCCCGTCCGCGGGGTCGAAGGCGCCGAACATGGCGAGCATCTCGCCCCAGAATCCGGCGAGACCGGGCAGTCCGAGCGAGGCGACGGCGGCGAAGGCGAGCAGACCGCCGAGGCGTGGTGCCCGGCCGTACAGCGCCGCGCCGGTGGCGCCGGCGAGGGTGTCGAGGTCGGCGGTGCCGTAGCGGTCCTTGAGCGCTCCGACCAGGAAGAAGAGCAGGCCCGTGATGAGGCCGTGGGCGACGTTGGCGAAGAGCGCGCCGTTGACACCGGTGGGGGTCATGGACGCGATGCCGAGGAGCACGAAGCCCATGTGACCGACGGAGGAGTACGCGATCAGGCGCTTGAGGTCGCCGCCCGCGCCCTGCCGGGCGAGGGCGAGGCAGGCCAGGGAGCCGTAGATGATGCCGGCGACGGCGAAGGCGGCGAGGTACGGCGCGAAGGTCCGCATGCCGTCGGGTGCGATCGGCAGGATGATGCGGACGAATCCGTACGTACCCATCTTGAGCATGACCCCGGCGAGAAGGACGGATCCGACGGTCGGGGCGGCGGTGTGGGCGTCCGGGAGCCAGCTGTGCAGCGGCCACATCGGGGTCTTGACCGCGAGCCCGATCCCGATCGCCAGAACGGCCGTGATCTGCACGGATGTACTCAGCCCACGGCCGTTGTCAGTGGCGAGTGCCACCATGTCGAATGTGCCCGCGTGCAGCCCGACGAGCAGCAGGCCGAGCAGCATGACCACGGATCCGAGCAGCGTGTAGAGGATGAACTTCCAGGCGGCGGCCTGCCGTTCCTCACCGCCCCAGCGGGCGATGAGGAAGTACATCGGGATGAGCACCATCTCGAAGGCGAGGAAGAAGAGCAGCAGGTCGAGGACGGCGAAGGTCGCGAGGGTGCCGGATTCGAGGACGAGCAGCAGGGCGACGAATGCCTTCGGGGAGGGGCCGGCCGGGAGCTTGAAGTAGCTGTAGAGCGCGCAGAGGAAGGTCAGCAGTGCGGTCAGGACCAGAAGGGGGAGAGAGATGCCGTCGACACCGAGGTGGATCCGCACGTCGAGTGCGGCGATCCAGCTGATGTCCGTCGTGGCCTGCATCCTCGACGGCTGGTCGTGGTCGAAGCCGAGCGCGAGGACGATCGCGGCGATGAGGATCGCGCCGGTCACGGTCACGCCGTGGCGCAGGACGGCCTGGTCGGGGCTCTTGCCCCGGAGTCCGGGCGGGGCGGGCAGCAGCGCGGCCGCCGCGCCCAGGAGGGGGGCGGCGACGATGAACGCGAGAAGGAACTGCATCACGGACGTGCTGATATCGATCATGGCTCACGCTCCGGCTGCGACGAGTACGGCGGCGATGGCCAGGACGACAGTTCCGGCGAGCAGGGCACCCAGGTAGGTCTGGACATTGCCGGTCTGCGCGCCGCGTACGGCGATGCCGAGCCAGCGGGTGCCGGTGCCCGCTCCGCGTACGTAGGTGTCGACGACCTCGCGGTCGAGGAAGCGGACCAGCCCGGCCGCGGCCTGGACGGGGCGCTGGAAGAGGACGCGGTAGACGGCGTCCAGGTGGAAGCCGGCGGCGGCGTGGCCGTGGAGCCTGCCCAGCAGGAGCCGGCCGGGGTCGGCCGGGTCGGGGGCCGAGGCGATGTCGCCGTAGACGGGGGTGTGGCTGGCGATGGCCTCGGCCTCGGAGAGTGCGGGCTCGGCGTCCGGGTGCGCGGCGACGGCGCCCATCGGGGTGCGGGCGGCGAGTGCCGTGGTGTGGCTCCAGGCGCCGTAGGTGACCAGTCCGCCGACGAGGGCGACTCCCGTGCCGAGTACGGAGGTGGTGACCGTCGGGGCGAGGCTTCCGGCGTCCAGCCAGGGGGCGATGACGCCGACGGTCAAGCCGAAGGCGAGTGAGGGGACGGCGAGCACCCACAGGACGGTGTTCATGGCGAGGGGCTGTCGGCCGTGGTCGGCCGCTTCGGGGCCCCGGCCCCGGAAGGCGAGGAGCCACAGGCGCGTCGCGTAGGCGGCGGTGAGGAGGGCGGTGAGCAGACCGGCGACCAGCACGACCCAGCCTGCGGCGCCGGGCGCGATGTCGGACTCGCCGAAGGCGGTGTGTTCGGCGGCGACGAGGACGGCTTCCTTGGAGAAGAAGCCGGCGAAGGGCGGGATGGCGGCGAGCGCGAGCAGCGCGATCGTCATCGTCCAGTAGGCGTCGGGGACGCGTTTGGCCAGGCCGCCCATCCGGGACATGGCGGCGAGCGAGTTGGTGCCCGCCGCGTGGATGATCACGCCCGCGCCGAGGAAGAGAAGCGCCTTGAAGGCGCCGTGCGAGATGAGATGGAAGACGGCCGCGCCTCGGTCGCCCACGGCCAGCGCGCCGGTCATGTAGCCGAGTTGGCCGATGGTCGAGTAGGCGAGGACGCGTTTGATGTCGTCCTGCGCGAGGGCGGCGAGCGCCGAGCCGACCATGGTGATCGCCCCCAGCACGGCGAGTACGCCGAGGGCTGCCGCCGAGGCGGCGAAGACGGGGAGGAGACGGGCCACGAAGTAGACACCGGCGGCGACCATCGTCGCCGCGTGGATCAGCGCGGAGACGGGGGTGGGGCCGGCCATCGCGTCGGGCAGCCAGGTGTGCAGCGGGAATTGGGCCGACTTGCCCGCGACGCCGGCGATCAGCAGCAGCGCGATCAGGGTGGGGTGGTCGAGGCCGTCGTTGGCGACGGCGTCGAGGACGCCGGTGATCCGGAACGTGCCGGTGTCGACGGCGAGCGCGAACAGACCGAGCAGGAAGGGGACATCGCCGAGTTTGGTGACCAGGAAGGCCTTCAGGGAGGCGGCGCGCGCCTCGGGCGTCTCCCAGTAGTGGCCGACGAGGAAGTACGAGCAGATGCCCATGATCTCCCAGCCGACCAGCAGCACCATCAGGTCGCCGGAGTAGACGACGAGCAGCATCGCGGAGGTGAAGAGGGAGACCAGAGCGGCGTACGAGGGGTAGCGCGGGTCGTCGCGCAGATAGCTCGTCGAGTAGATCTGCACGCATGTCGCGACGACACCGACGAGGATCGCGACGAGCGCGGCGAAGCCGTCGATGTGCAGGGCGAGATCGATCGGGACCGAGCCGGTGGGGGTGAGCTGGGTCGCGGCGTCGATCGGTGCCCGGGGGCCGTCGTGCCCGTTGCTCTGGCGTACGGCGACGAGCGCGGCGAGTACGGCGGCGGCGAGCGGCGGCAGCACGGCGAGCGGCCGGACGAAGCCGGGGGCCGTACGGCCGAGGAGCAGTCCGGCGACCGCGCCGAGGAACGGCAGGAGGGGGACGAGGACGGCGAGGGTGGTCGTGGTCACGCGGTGGCCTCAGCCTTCTTTGCCCGGGCGGCGGCTTCGGCCCGGGCGGACTCGGCCGCCGCGTCTTCGGCGGACTTGACCGCGGCCTCGTCGGCCGCGTCGCTCTCGACGCTGTCCCGGAGGCGGTCGACGTCGGCGGTGCCGCGGGCGCGGTGGACCATCAGGACGATCGCCAGGCCGATGCCGATCTCGGCGGCGGCGACGGCGATCACGAAGAGGGTGAGCGCCTGGCCGGCGTGCAGGGTGTCGCGCAGCCAGACGTCGAAGGCGACGAGGTTGAGATTGACGGCGTTGAGCATCAGCTCGACGGACATGAGGACGAGGATCGCGTTGCGGCGGGCGAGCACCCCGTACAGACCGGTGCAGAACAGCAGCGCCGCGAGCACGGCGGGATAGGCGAGATGCATCAGCGCTGCTCCTTGCCGCTCTTGCGGGACAGGACGATCGCGCCGATCAGCGCGGCGAGGAGGAGGACGGAGAGCGCTTCGAAGGGCAGGACCCAGTGCCGGAAGAGGAACTGTCCGGAGACCTCGGTGGACCCCTGGGCGGGGCCGTCGAGCTCGATCCAGGTCGTACGGAACGCGTCGACGACCACCCACACCAGCGCGACGGCCGCGGTGACCGCCACCGCGAGCGCGACCCACCGGTTCTCCGAATCCGCGTCGGGGGAACGGCCGATGGGCGCCTTCGTCAGCATCAGCCCGAACAGAAGGAGGACGACGACGGAGCCGACATAGATCAGGACCTGCACCCAGGCGATGAACTCGGCTGTCAGCAGCAGGTATTCGATGGCCAGGCCGCCGAGCGCCACGACGAGCCACAGGGCCGCGTGCACCAGTTGCCTGGTCGTGACCGTGATGACGGCCGCGCCGAGGGTGACGAGACCGACGAGGACGAAGGCGATCTCGACGCCGGTCGGGGAGAGGAAGCCGGGGCCGGCCGCGAGGGGGGTCACTCGCCGTCCTCCCGCTCCTGGGGCGCGGACGCGGCGGCCCGCGCCGCGGCTTCGGCCGCCGCCAGCTTGTCGGCCGTCTTGCGGGCGGCCACGATCTCCTTCGGCTCCTCGGCGGCCGGGTCGAGGGCGGGCGGGGCCGGCACGGTCCACATCCACTCGCGGAGTTTGTCGCGCTCGTGGGTGAGTTCCAGGATGTCCGTCTCCGCGTACTCGAACTCCGGTGACCAGAACAGCGCGTCGAAAGGACAGACCTCGATACAGATACCGCAGTACATGCAGAGCGAGAAGTCGATGGCGAACCGGTCGAGGACGTTCCGGCTGCGCTCGCGCCCGCCGGGGGCCGCGGCGGGAAGCGTCTCCTTGTGGGAGTCGATGTAGATGCACCAGTCCGGGCACTCACGGGCGCAGAGCATGCAGACCGTGCAGTTCTCCTCGAACAGGCCGATCACGCCCCTGCTGCGGGGCGGGAGTTCGGGCTGGGTGTCCGGGTACCGCGCGGTGACGGACTTCCTGGTCATCGTACGGAGGGTGACGGCCAGCCCCTTGGCCAGGCCGCTACCGGGGATCGGAGCCACTTACTGGATCACCACCTTGACGATGCCGGTGAGGGCGATCTGGGCGAGGGCGAGGGGGATGAGCACGGTCCACGCGAGCTTCTGGAGCTGGTCCTCGCGCAGCCGCGGATAGCTGACGCGCAGCCAGATCACGACGAAGGCGAGGACCGCGGTCTTGAGGAGGGTCCAGAGCCAGCCGACGTCGTCCCCGCCGAACGGGCCGTGCCAGCCGCCGAGGAACAGGACGGTGGTCAGTCCGCAGAGGACGACGATGCCCGCGTACTCGGCGAGCATGAACAGCGCGAACCGCAGACCGGTGTACTCGGTGTAGGCGCCGAAGATGATCTCGGAGTCGGCGACCGGCATGTCGAAGGGAGGGCGCTGGAGTTCGGCGAGGCCGGCGACGAAGAAGACGAGGGCGCCGACGATCTGCCAGGGCACCCACCACCACTCGAAGGCGTTGAGGACGCCGGGCAGCGAGACGGTGCCCGCCGCCATCGCGACGGAGGCGGCCGTGAGCAGCATGGGCAGTTCGTACGCGAGCAGTTGGGCGGCCGTGCGCAGACCGCCGAGCAGGGAGAACTTGTTGGCCGACGCCCAGCCCGCCATGAGCGAGCCGAGCACGCCGATGCCCATCACGGCGAGCACGAAGAAGATGCCCGCGTCGACGACCTCGCCGACGGCGCCCTCCTGGGGGCCGATCGGGATCACGACCAGTACGAGGAGGTAGGGCAGCAGGGCGACGGCCGGGGCCAGTTGGAAGATCCGGCGGTCGGCGGCGGCCGGGACGATGTCTTCCTTCTGCGCGAACTTCACGCCGTCGGCGACGAGTTGGGCCCAGCCGTGGAAGCCGCCGACATACATGGGGCCGAGACGGCCCTGCATGTGGGCCATGACCTTGTGCTCGGTCTGTCCGACGATCAGGGGCAGGAGGAGGAAGGCGGCGAAGACGATGACCAGCCGAATGGCGACGTCGAGCACGTCGTTCACGCGTCTCCTCCGGGGCGCTCGGGTGCGGGGCCGTCGCCGGTGGCGGGCCCTGCCTCGGGACCGGGCTCCGGTTCGCCCTCGGGCCCTGACTGCTTCGGCTCGGGCTTGGTCGGCCCGGACTTCTCCGGCTCGGGCCTCGTCGGCTCGGGCCTCGTCGCGTCGGTGGCCGGGTCGTCGAAGGCCGGGCGCGGGTCGTGCCAGGGTGCCGGCGCGCCCTTCGGCGCGGGCGCCGCTTCCGGCGCCGCCTCAGGCCCGGTCGCCGGCGGCTGCTGGCTCGCGGAGCCCTCCGACACACTGCGGGCGCGGCGGACCGGGCGGTCCCCCGCCGCACGGGGCGTGCGGGCCGGCCGGGCGGGTGCCGGCGGCAGTTGGCCCTTGAGCGGGCCCCACTCGTTCGGGTCCGGTACGCCCGGCGGCAGCATCTGGCGGCGCTTGGGTCCCGTGTGGCCCGGCGCCGACTCCCCCGGCTCCTTCGCGCCCGGCCAGGCCTTCGCGACCCGGGCCGCCAGGACGAAGTCCTTGCGCAGCGGGTGTCCTTCGAAGGTCTCGGGCAGCAGCAGACGCACCAGGTTGGGGTGGTCGCTGAAGGTGATGCCGAACATCTCGTACGTCTCGCGCTCGTGCCAGCCCGCGCCCGCGTAGACCCCGAGGGCGGTGGGCAGCACGGCTGCCTCGTGCGGAACGGTCGTACGGACCAGCAGGCGCCGTACGGCCCCGCGTTCGACCGACGCGACATGCGCGCTCACGCGGAAGCCGGTGCCCGGTTCGTCGACGGCGCTCAGCCAGTCGAAGTAGGTGCAGCCCAAGTCGTCACGGGCGGTTTCGAGCGCGGTCAGCCAGGAGGCGGCGGGGACGTCGACCGTCAGCAGGTCGTACGCGCGCTCCGCCGTGGCGTCCGCGCCGAAGATCCCGGCGACGGCGTCGGGCAGGCTGTCGTACGCGTCCGAAGTCATCAGGTGCTCTCCCCCGGAGTCGGCGGGGCCGCGATCAGCCCGCTGCGCAGCGCGGCGGTGCTCGGCCGGCGGCCCTCGGAGCCGTAACGCTCACCCAGCGACTCGCGGGAGATCTTCTCCTGGAGCTTGAGGATCCCCTGGAGCAGGGCCTCGGGGCGCGGCGGGCAGCCCGGTACGTAGACGTCGACCGGGATGATCTGGTCGACGCCCTTCGTGACGGAGTACGAATCCCAGTACGGGCCACCGCAGTTGGAGCAGGCGCCGAAGGAGATCACGTACTTGGGCTCGGGCATCTGCTCGAAGAGCCGCTTCACCGCCGGTGCCATCTTGTCCGTCACCGTGCCGGACACGACCATCAGGTCCGCCTGTCGCGGGCCGGGTGCCAGGGGGATGACCCCGAGCCGGATGAAGTCGTGCCGGGCCATCGAGGCGGCGATGAACTCGATGGCGCAGCAGGCGAGTCCGAAGTTGAAGACCCAGAGGCTGTAGCGGCGGCCCCAGTTGAGGACCACCTTCATCGGCTGGGGCGCGAGGCGCGAAAGCACGCCCAGGCGCTGGGGGTTGGGCAGCTCGACCGGTGCGGCGGCGGCCGGCGCCGGGGCGGACCCGGCTGCGGACTCGCCGCCGACGGGAGTGGCACCGGCGGAAGTGGCACCGGCTGCGGCAGGGGTCACGTCCATTCGAGGACGCCCTTCTTCCATGCGTAGAGAAGTCCTACGGCCAGGAAGCCGAGGAAGATGAACATCTCGACGAGCGTCGTCGCGCCGTACCCCGGGGCCGCGAAGACCGTCGCCCACGGGAAGAGGAAGATCGAGTCGACGGCGAAGATGACGTAGAGGAAGGCGTAGACGTAGTAACGGACCTGGGTGTGTGCCCAGCCCTCGCCCACCGGGTCGACGCCGCATTCGTACGTGAGCAGCTTCTCCGGCGTCGGTACCACCGGCCGCAGCAGTCTGCCCGCTCCGAAGGCCACGGCGACGAAGAGCACGCCGACGACCGCGAGCAGTCCGACCACCGAGTAGCTCTGGAAGTAGTCCGACGCGAGCACGGTCTGCTCCGGCACGTGCGTCACCCGCCCCTCGCTCCGCCGATCGGTGTGTTTTCGAGATCCTGGTCGCTGATCTGTACGCACGGGAGTCTAGGCCCTGCTAAAGGGACCGTAAGCAGTCGGTCGCGCATCAGTCATGGCGGGGTCATGCGTGGGTCCCACACACGTCCGCCCAGGTGCTGGTCGGGCGGCTTCCCAAGGGGCGGTGGGGTTATCCCCACCTACGCTCCCCCAGCCACCCCATGGCGTGCGCCCCCGCGGCCGTGCAGGCTTGAGCCTTATGACCGCCCGTAACAGCCTTTTCGACGACGAACGGCCCCCGCCGCCCCGTTTCGCCTTTGACCGGCACACCTGGAAGGAGATCGCCCATCTCCTCGCCAATCTGCCGCTGTCGCTCGCCGGCTTCGTCTACGTCGTGTTCGTCGTGCCCACCGGCGTCCTTCTGTCCGTCACCGTGATCGGTCTGCCCTGGCTCGCCGCCGGCCTGTCCGGCGCGCGGCTGCTGGGGAAGGCCGAACGGGCGCGGGCGCGGGCCCTGCTGGGGGTCCGGATCGACGAGCCGAGCCCGCTCCGGGGCCGCCGGGGGCGGCGGGCCCGCGGCGCGGAGGGATTCTTCCCCTGGCTGTGGTCGGGGCTGAAGGACCCGGTGGCCTGGCGGACCGTCCTGTACGAGTTCATCCGGCTCCCGTGGGGGATCCTGACCTTCACGATCACGACGGTCGGCCTGTTCGTCTTCTGGCCGGTGCTGCCCTTCGTCGCGCGCGGTCTGACCAACGTCGACCGGGCCCTGGTCCGCGGGCTGCTCTCGCCGTCCGACGAGCTGGAGAGCCGGATCGCGGAGCTGGAGTCGGACCGGGGCGTCGTCGTGGACACGGCCGCGGCCGATCTGCGGCGTATCGAGCGCGACCTGCACGACGGCGCGCAGGCCCGGCTGGTGGCCCTGGCCATGGGTCTCGGCCTCGCGAAGGAGAAGCTGCTGGACGACCCGGAGACGGCGGCGAGCATGGTCGACGAGGCGCACGGCGAGGTGAAGCTGGCCCTCCAGGAACTGCGCGATCTCGCGCGCGGCATCCACCCGGCCGTACTGACGGACCGGGGTCTGGACGCCGCGCTGTCCTCCATCGCCTCCCGCTGCACGGTCCCGGTCAAGGTCGAGGTCGAGCTGGAGGGGCGCCCGGCGGCCGCGATCGAGGGCATCGCGTACTTCACGGTCTCCGAGCTCCTGCAGAACGTCAGCAAGCACAGCGGGGCGAGCACGGCCAGTGTCGAGGTGTGGCGGGCGAAGGACCGGCTGCTCATCCAGATCGAGGACGACGGGCGCGGGGGCGCCCGGCTGGACGGCGGGACGGGTATGGCGGGGCTGGCCGAGCGCCTGGGCGCGGTCGACGGTCTCTTCGTGCTGGACTCGCCGGTCGGCGGGCCGACGATCGTCACGGCCGAACTCCCCTGGCGCGAGCGCGAGCCGGAGTGCGGGCCGGCCCGGGAGTGAGCCGGGGCCGCGCCGTACGCGCGCGGGCGCCGGGGCCTTGCGCCGGGCGCCGGCCGCCGGGGGTCCGAAACCGCACCATCGAAGGTGGGGAAAACCCCAGGGCGAAGACGGTAACCGCCCTCATGGTGCGGGCGCGGCCGGCGGCCGAGCATAGAGGTACGACATGAAGCACGACCGCCCCGCTCGCAGATCGGACGACACGATGGCCACGGATTACGGCACGCGGACACCGCCACAGCACACCCTTCATCCGGCACTGCGCGCTCCGTTCTCGGCCCGGGCGTGGAAGGAGTTCGCCTATCTCCTTCTGAACCTTCCGATGGGCATCCTCTTCTTCGTCTACGCGGTGACGACCGTCTCGCTCAGCGCGGGGCTCCTCGTGACCTTCATCGGCATTCCGCTGCTGGCCGCCGCGCTCGTCGGCTGCCGGGGCCTGGGAGCGGTCGAGCGGACGAGGGCGCGGGCCCTGCTCGGTCTGGACATAGCGAGCCCGCTGCCCGTCCGGGGGAAGAAGTCAGGTCTGATGTCCTGGGTCGGCGCGGTCCTCAAGAGCGGCGTTTCCTGGCGGCATCTCCTCTACGGCTTCCTGCACTTCCCGTGGGCGGTGTTCTCCTTCGTCACGTCCGTGACCTTCGTGATCACCGGCTGGAGCCTCTTCCTCTATCCGCTGTGGCAGTGGGTCTTCCCCGAGTACACGGACCAGGACGGCATCGCCCTCTTCAGCGACGGCACCAACGACTTCTATCTGGACACCCCGTTCGAGACGGCCGCCACCAGCGTCGTCGGTCTGGTCCTCGTTCTCGCCTCCCCGTGGCTGATCCGTGGACTGACCGGTGTCGACCGGCTGTTGGTCGCCGGTCTCCTCGGCCCGTCCAAGCTCGCCACGCGGGTCTCGGAGCTGGAGTCGGACCGCGGTGTCGTGGTCGACACCGCCGCCGCTGACCTGCGCCGTATCGAGCGCGACCTGCACGACGGCGCGCAGGCCCGGCTGGTGGCCCTGGCCATGGACCTGGGCCTGGCGAAGGAGAAGCTGCTGGACGACCCCGAGGCGGCGGCGCGGATGGTCGACGAGGCGCACGGCGAGGTGAAGGTGGCCCTCCAGGAACTGCGCGACCTGGCACGGGGCATCCATCCCGCGGTCCTCACCGACCGGGGCCTGGACGCCGCGCTCTCCTCCGTCGCCTCCCGTTGCACCGTGCCCGTCCAGGTCGAGGTCGACCTGGACCAGCGCCCGGCGGCGGCCATCGAGGGCATCGCCTACTTCACCGTCTCCGAGCTCCTGCAGAACGTCAGCAAGCACGCGCAGGCCGGGCGTGCCTCGGTGGACGTGTGGCGGATGCAGGACCGGCTGATGCTCCAGGTCGCGGACGACGGCCGGGGCGGAGCGAACACCACCTCGGGCAGCGGCCTGGCCGGTCTCGCGGAGCGGCTCGACGCGGTGGACGGAATCCTGGTCGTGGACTCGCCGGTCGGCGGGCCGACGACGGTGACGGCGGAGCTGCCCTGGCGCAAGTGACGCGGTGAAGGGCGGGCGGAGCCGGACGAGACAGCCGGACAAAACGGCCGGACGAGACAGCCGGACGAGACAGCCGGACGAGGCTCCGGAGACACGAGAGACCACGAGAGACACGGGAGACCCAGGACGGGCGGGACACAGACGCGGCCACGGCGCACCGGACATCGTCCGGTGCGCCGGAGTCGCGTCTTCGGCCCTGTTCCGGTGCGCCGGAGTCACGTCTCTCGCTTTGATCAGTTCCCGGTCAGTGGACGCACGCGGATACGAATACTGGGATGCTGGAACCGCAGGGCGGACGCGGAGCGCGTACGCACATCGACATGGGGGCGGCAGGGTTGTGGAGGACAGGGTACGAGTGGTCATCGCCGAGGATTCGGTGCTCCTCCGGGAGGGCCTGACCCGGCTGCTGACCGATCTCGGGCATGACGTCGTCGCCGGTGTCGGGGACGGTGAGGCGCTGATCAAGACCGTCGGCGACCTGGCCCGTGAAGGTGCGGCGCCGGACGTGGTGGTGGCCGACGTACGGATGCCGCCGACCCATACCGACGAGGGGGTCCGGGCGGCGGTCCAGCTCCGCAAGGACCATCCCGGCATCGGGGTGCTGGTGCTGTCCCAGTACGTGGAGGAGCAGTACGCGACGGAACTGCTCGCGGGCAGCAGCCGGGGGGTCGGCTATCTGCTCAAGGACCGGGTGGCCGAGGTCCGCGAGTTCGTGGACGCGGTCGTACGGGTGGCGAGGGGCGGCACCGCGCTGGACCCCGAGGTGGTGGCGCAGCTGCTCGGCCGCAGCCGCAAGCAGGACGTGCTGGTCGGTCTGACGCCCCGGGAGCGCGAGGTCCTGGGCCTGATGGCGGAGGGGCGTACGAACTCGGCGATCGCCAGGCAGCTGGTCGTGAGCGACGGCGCGGTGGAGAAGCACGTCAGCAACATCTTCCAGAAGCTGGGTCTGTCGCCGAGTGACGGAGATCACCGCCGGGTGCTGGCGGTGCTGACCTATCTCAACTCATGACGGCGGCCGGCGGTGCCGGACGCTGCGGTCATGTGGGGGGCACGTAATGGGTCCTAGTCCAAAAGACTGAGTTCAAATCGGCACAGACAGGGATGAACACAGAGCGCCCGGGGGCGGAGAAAACATGGCAAATTGCCACAAGGAAGCGTCTCAAAAAGACGTCCACCATACAAGCGATCCAGGGAAGGCGACCCTTACCGACGTAGGGTGGCCCCTGGGTGTGCCGGTCGTACCGGTCAGCCCAAGCAGCCGCCTCGAGGGAGGTCCAGTTCAGTGACCAGCCAGGTCAGTAGCCCAGCCGAGCAGGCCGACGGGGCTGACGACACGAGTGATTCCGTCGTCGGCGAACAGCACGTCCTGCGAGGCGCGCCCGGCGTGCCCGGTTCGAAGGAAGTCCGCCGTCTGGACCGGGTGATCATCCGTTTCGCGGGTGACTCCGGTGACGGCATGCAGCTGACGGGTGACCGGTTCACCTCGGAGACCGCGTCGTTCGGGAACGACCTGTCGACGCTGCCGAACTTCCCCGCCGAGATCCGCGCCCCCGCAGGCACCCTGCCGGGTGTGTCCTCGTTCCAGCTGCACTTCGCCGACCACGACATCCTCACCCCCGGCGACGCGCCGAACGTACTGGTCGCGATGAACCCGGCCGCGCTCAAGGCGAACATCGGCGACGTGCCGCGGGGCGCCGACATCATCGTCAACACAG
This sequence comes from Streptomyces camponoticapitis, assembly GCF_014646115.1. Classification (GTDB taxonomy): domain Bacteria; phylum Actinomycetota; class Actinomycetes; order Streptomycetales; family Streptomycetaceae; genus Streptomyces; species Streptomyces camponoticapitis. Next base: position 253,897 of record NZ_BMMV01000007.1, read on the forward strand.
ACGAGTTCACCAAGCGCCCCATGGCGAAGGTCGGCTACACGACCTCGCCGCTGGAGGACGGTTCGCTGGAGGCGTACCAGCTCCACCCGGTCCCGCTGACGACGCTGACGATCGAGGCGCTGAAGGAGTTCGGGCTCTCCCGCAAGGAGGCCGAGCGTTCGAAGAACATGTTCGCGCTGGGTCTGCTCTCGTGGATGTACCACCGCCCGACCGAGAGCACCGAGCAGTTCCTGCGGACGAAGTTCGCGAAGAAGCCGAACATCGCCGAGGCGAACGTCGCGGCGTTCCGGGCGGGCTGGAACTTCGGCGAGACCACCGAGGACTTCGCCGTCTCCTACGAGGTCGCGCCCGCCACCAAGGCGTTCCCGACCGGTACGTACCGCAACATCTCCGGGAATCTGGCGCTGTCGTACGGGCTGATCGCCGCCTCCCACCAGGCGGATCTGCCGCTCTACCTCGGGTCGTACCCGATCACGCCGGCGTCCGACATCCTCCACGAGCTCTCGCGCCACAAGAACTTCGGCGTCCGCACCTTCCAGGCGGAGGACGAGATCGCCGCGATCGGCGCGGCGCTCGGCGCGGCCTTCGGCGGTTCCCTCGCCGTGACGACGACCTCCGGGCCCGGCGTGGCCCTGAAGTCGGAGACGATCGGCCTGGCGGTCTCGCTGGAGCTGCCCCTGCTGGTGGTGGCGATCCAGCGCGGCGGGCCGTCGACCGGTCTGCCGACCAAGACCGAACAGGCCGACCTGCTCCAGGCGATGTACGGCCGCAACGGCGAGGCGCCGGTGCCGATCGTCGCCCCGCGGACGCCCGCGGACTGCTTCGACGCGGCCATCGAGGCGGCCCGGATCGCGGTCACGTACCGCACGCCGGTCTTCCTGCTCTCCGACGGCTACCTCGCCAACGGCTCGGAGCCCTGGCGGATCCCCGAGCCGGACGAACTGCCGGACCTGGGCGTGCAGTTCACCACGGCGCCCAACCACCAGCTGCCCGACGGCACGGACGTGTTCTGGCCGTACAAGCGGGACCCGCACACCCTGGCCCGTCCGTGGGCCGTGCCCGGCACGCCCGGTCTCGAACACCGCATCGGCGGCATCGAGAAGCAGGACGGCACGGGCAACATCTCCTACGACCCGGCCAACCACGACTTCATGGTCCGCACCCGCCAGGCCAAGATCGACGGCATCGAGGTGCCGGACCTCGTCGTGGACGACCCGGACGGCGCGCGCACGCTGGTGCTGGGCTGGGGCTCCACGTACGGCCCGATCACCGCCGCCGTGCGCCGGCTGCGCACCAACGGCCACCCGATCGCGCAGGCGCATCTGCGCCACATCAACCCGTTCCCGCGGAATCTGGGCGAGGTGCTGAAGCGGTACGACAAGGTCGTGGTGCCGGAGATGAACCTGGGTCAGCTCGCCACGCTCCTGCGGGCGAAGTACCTCATCGACGCGCACTCCTACAACCAGGTCAACGGTATGCCGTTCAAGGCCGAACAGCTCGCCACGGCTCTCAAGGAGGCCATCGATGCCTGAGGTCAACGAGCTGCTTTCCCTCGTCCCCAAGGCCGAGGCCAAGCAGTCCATGAAGGACTTCAAGTCCGACCAGGAAGTCCGCTGGTGCCCCGGCTGCGGTGACTACGCCGTGCTGGCCGCCGTCCAGGGCTTCATGCCGGACCTCGGGCTGGCCAAGGAGAACATCGTGTTCGTGTCGGGGATCGGCTGCTCCAGCCGCTTCCCGTACTACATGAACACCTACGGCATGCACTCCATCCACGGGCGTGCGCCGGCCATCGCCACCGGGCTCGCGACCTCGCGCCGCGATCTGTCCGTCTGGGTCGTCACCGGTGACGGCGACGCGCTGTCCATCGGCGGCAACCACCTCATCCACGCGCTCCGGCGCAACGTCAATCTGAAGATCCTGCTGTTCAACAACCGGATCTACGGGCTGACGAAGGGGCAGTACTCGCCCACCTCCGAGGTCGGCAAGATCACCAAGTCGACGCCGATGGGCTCGCTGGACTCGCCCTTCAACCCGGTGTCGCTGGCGATCGGCGCCGAGGCGTCCTTCGTGGCCCGGACCGTCGACTCCGACCGCAAGCACCTCACGAGCGTGCTGCGCCAGGCGGCCGACCACCCGGGCACGGCGCTCGTGGAGATCTACCAGAACTGCAACATCTTCAACGACGGTGCCTTCGAGGCGCTGAAGGACAAGGACCGCGCGCTGGAGGCGGTCATCCGCCTGGAGCACGGCGAACCGATCCGGTTCGGGGCGGACAACTCCAAGGGTGTCGTACGGGACCCGGCGACCGGCGATCTCGTCGTCGTACCGGTGACGGCGGACAACGAGCACCAGATCCTGGTGCACGACGCGCACGCCACCAGCCCCACCACGGCGTTCGCGCTCTCGCGCCTCGCCGACCCGGACACGCTGCACCACACGCCGATCGGTGTGCTGCGCAGTGTGAAGCGGCCGGTCTACGACACGCTGATGAGCGATCAGCTCGACGCGGCCGTCGAGCAGAACGGCAAGGGAGACCTGTCGCAGCTGCTCGCCGGCAACGACACGTGGACGGTGGTCGGCTGACCCGGCCGACCGCGTCCGTACGTCCCGGGGCCCGGATCTCGTTCCTCCACGAGATCCGGGCCCCGTCGTGTCACCGGCCATTCCCGCACTCCACCGCTGTCATGACCGTATTGCGATACGGACATGACAGCCCGGCCCGCCCGGCGCTACCGTCGTCGAACTGTTGTGTGCGGTTCGGGAGGGCCAGTGAAGTCGGACGGAGAGCAGCGGGCGGGATTGCTGTACGGGATCGGCGCCTACGGCATGTGGGGTCTGGTCCCCCTCTTCTGGCCCCTGCTCAAGCCTTCCGGCGCGGTCGAGATCCTGGCCCACCGGATGGTCTGGTCGCTGGCCGTCGTCGCGATCGCGCTGCTCGCGGTGCGCCGCTGGGCGTGGGTACGGGAGTTGCTGGGCCAGCCCCGCAAGCTCGGCCTGCTGGTGGTGGCCGCCACCGTGATCAGCGTCAACTGGGGCCTGTACATCTGGTCGGTCAACAGCGGCCATGTCGTCGAGGCGTCGCTCGGGTACTTCATCAACCCCCTCGTCACCATCGCCATGGGAGTCCTGCTCCTCAAGGAACGGCTGCGGCCCGCCCAGTGGGCCGCGGTCTCCGTCGGTCTGATCGCCGTGCTGGTGCTGGCGATCGGCTACGGGCAGCCGCCCTGGATCTCGCTCACGCTGGCCTTCTCGTTCGCGACGTACGGCCTGGTGAAGAAGAAGGTCAACATCGGCGGTCTGGAGTCGCTGGCCGCCGAGACCGTGATCCTCTTCGTGCCCGCGCTGGGCTATCTGGTCTGGCTCGGGGGCTCCGGTGACGCCACGTTCGGACCCGAGGGGGCGGGGCACGCAGCGCTGCTGGCGGCCACCGGTGTGGTGACGGCCGTGCCGCTGGTCTGCTTCGGGGCGGCGGCGATACGGGTGCCGCTGTCGACGCTGGGACTGTTGCAGTATCTGGCGCCGGTGTTCCAGTTCCTCCTGGGGATCCTGTACTTCCACGAGGCGATGCCGGCCGAGCGGTGGGCGGGCTTCGCGCTGGTGTGGGCGGCGCTGACGATCCTGACGTGGGACGCGCTGCGGACGTCCCGGCGCACGAGGGCGAAGGCGGAGGCGCTGCGGCGGGCGGAGGCGGAGACACGGGCGCAGGCACGGGCCGAGGCGCGGGTGGAGCCCGAGGCGCTGCCTCAGGCTCCGTCCCCGATCCGCGCTCAGTCGGCCGACGGGGTCACGGCCGCGGGCCGGGCCGGGACGAGTACGCCCTCCGGCGAGTGAGGAGCGAGCGGCTTCCGGCGCCGTAGGCCCGTCGCCGTGACCGCGAGTCCCAGCAGGACCATCACCACCGGCACCACCAGCGCCGCCCGGAAGGCGCCCAGGGTCGCCTCCGCGCCCGTGGGCGACGCCAGGCCGTGGACGGCGGTCACCGCCGAGATGCCGATCGCCGAACCGAACTGCGTCGACGTCTGGAGCAGCCCGCTCGCCAGCCCCTGCTCGTGCGGCGCGACACCGTCCGTCGCCGCGATGGACAGCGGTCCGTACGCCAGGGCGAACGCGACGCCGGTCAGGAGCAGCATCGGGGCCATCAGCCCGTACGACCAGTCCATGCCGACCGGCAGGAACAGCGCGTACGCCACGACCGCCACCGCGAAACCGCCGAGCACCACCCGGGTGTTGCCGAACCGCTGGACCAGGCGGGGCGTGAGGACCGGTGCCAGGATCACGTCGATGCCCATCAGGACCAGGGCGAGCGAGGTCTCCAGCGAGGACCAGCCGCGCAGTTCCTGGAGGTAGAGGGTCGCCATGAACTGGAAGCCGAAGAAGGAGCCGACGAACAGCAGCGCGCCGAGGTCCGCGCGGACCGTCGCGGCCTCGCGGAAGATCGCGAGCCGTACCAGCGGGGCGGCGGACCGGCGTTCGACGGCGACGAAGACGTACACCAGCAGCAGTCCGGCGGCGAACGCGCCCGCCGTGAGCTGCCAGCCGGAGACGCCGTGCTCCAGCCGTACGATCCCGGCGGCCAGCAGGAGCATCGCGCCCGCCGCCGCGGCGGCGCCGGGCAGGTCGAAGCCGTGCGCGGTCCTCTCGGGCACGTCGGCGGCGGCCCCGGTGCGGGGCAGCACCCGCAGCGCGGCGATCAGGAGCGCGCCCGCCAGCAGGACGGGGGCGAAGAACACCCAGCGCCATCCGAGTTGGGTCAGCAGCCCGCCGGCGACCATGCCGAGCGAGAAGCCTCCGGCGGCCGTACCTGCGAAGACGAGCAGGGCGCGGTTGCGCTGCGGTCCCTCCGCGTAGGAGGTGGTGATGATCGACATCGCCGCCGGGGTCATGAAGGCGGCCGAGACGCCCGTGACGAAGCGGGCGACGATCATCATCCAGCCCTCGGTCGCGAAACCGCCGAGGCCGGAGAAGAGCAGGAAGACGGTGAGCCAGACCAGGAACATCCGGCGCCGGCCGAGCAGATCGGCGGCGCGCCCGCCAAGCAGGGTGAATCCGGCGTAGCCGAGGATGTAGGCGCTCATCACCCAGGCCGCGGTGCCGGTCGACAGGTCCAGGTCGGACCGGATCGAGGGGATGGCGACGGCGAGCATCGCGACGTCGATCCCTTCGAGGAAGATCGTGCCGCAGAGGACCAGCAGGAGGGCCCAGGCACGGGCGGACAGAGCGGCGACCGGTGCCGGTCCCGGTTCCTCGGTGGCGGAGGGCATGGCTGTCTCCTCGGAGCGCGGTGGATGGGCGGTTACCAGGTCGAGGGTCGGTTCCCTCTTGTAACCACCTCGATCCTGAGGCACGATCAGATGCCGTGGAAGGAGGCACTTTGAAGTCACCGAGGCACTCGGCGGATACCGCCGCCGCCCCCGCCCCCGCCAGCCGTTGCGACTACGGGGACGCCGATCCCTTCCAGTGGGACACCCGGGAGGACTGCGAGGTACGGCAGATCCTCGACCGGATCGGCGACAAGTGGTCGCTGCTGGTCATCGCCCTGCTGGACGTGAGGACCCTGCGCTTCACGGAACTGCGCCGGGAGATCGACGGCATCAGCCAGCGCATGCTGACGGTCACGCTGCGGCAGTTGGAGCGCGACGGCCTGGTCAAGCGCACGGTCCACCCGGTGGTGCCGCCGCGCGTGGAGTACCAGCTCACGCCGCTGGGGCGGACGCTGCACACGACCATCAACGCGCTGGTGGTCTGGACCGAGAAGCACCAGAACGAGATCGCGGCGTCGCGCGCGGAGTACGACAGGCGTGCGGAGGCGGAGGCACGGACGGCCGTCTGACGGCCGCTCACGCGGGCCCACCGCGCCCGTCAGACGGCGCTCTGCCGGGCGCGGTGGGCCCGGACCTTGTGGAGATTCCCGCACCGCTCCATCGCGCACCAGCGTCTGCGGCCCGGCCGTGAGGTGTCGACGAACAGCAGGTAGCAGTTGGACGTGGAGCATTCGCGGATGCGGTCCGCGTACGGCCCGGTGAAGAGGTCCACGGCGTCGCGCGCGACGGTCGACAACAGCTGCGCCCCGGTCGCCCCCGGCGCCCACTCGCGCGCCCCGTCCGCGCCCATCCGGGCGACCAGCGGGGGCTCGGCCGCCACCGCGTTGAGGACGGCGAAGTCGGTGGCGTCCGCGGGGCGGTCGAAGCGGTGGCCGCGCGCGCGGTCGGCGGTGATCCGCAGCATCGCGTCACGCACCGCGTGCGCCGTCCGTACGTCGGCCTCGGCCACGGTGAGCAGCGGCTCCAGACCTGGCGCGAGCCGGCTCTCCCCCGCCCAGCGGACCAGTCCGGCCGGACCGTCCAGCACGTCGTGGCGCGTGAGCGACCTCGGCCCGCCGGTCACCAGCAACTCCAGGCACAGCGCGCCGGGGTCGAAACGGTAGGGACGCCCCTCGGGGGTCCGCAGGACCATCCCCGGCGTGTTCGTCGCGCGACCAGTCATGTAACCACTATAAACAGTTTCATGACCTTGCACTGGATGCTCGTCATCGATACGACCGACCCGCACCGGCAGGCCGATTTCTGGGCCGAGGCGCTCGGTTACGAGGTCGAGGACAACAGTGCGCTGATCGAGCGGCTACTGGGCATCGGCGCCGTACCCATCGAGCAAACAGTCGATTCACACGGCCGTCGCGCCTGGCTCGATCTCATCGCCGTCCGCCATCCGGACGACCCGTTCGACCCCGACACGGGTGCCGGGACGGGCCGGCGGATCCTCTTCCAGCGCGTACCGGAGACGAAGGCCGGCAGAAGCCGCTTCCACCTCGACGTCCACGTGGGCGAAGACCGCCGGCCGGCCGAAGTGGCCAGGCTTCAGGGCCTGGGGGCGAAGGTCCTCCACGAGGAGAACGTGCCGGAGGGCGTCTGGGTGACCATGACGGACCCGGAGGGCAACGAGTTCTGCGTGCAGTGAGAAAGCGGGTCCGCGCGGCCTGGGCCGGCCCGCCCTGTCAGGTCCCGGCGGACGTGGGGAGGCGCAGCGTCCAGGCCCGCTGTTCGGGGGTGTCCGGGACCGCGAGGCCGCGGGCCTTTTCGAGAGCGTCCCACGCGGTGTCCGGGTCCGTGCCGCCCAGGATCAGGAGCGCGGCTGCCAGCAGGGACGCGCGGCCTATGCCGGCCCGGCAGTGGGTCACCACGTGCGCGCCGCCGACGAGCCGGGCGGTCAGTTCGCGCAGCGCCGGCAGGACCACCGCCAGGTCGGGGACCGTGCGGTCGGGGATGGGGACGCCGACGTAACGCAGCCCGGCCGCCCCGGCCGCCCGTTCCTCGTCGGCGAGGCCCAACTCGTCCCGTTCGGCCCGGGTGAGGGCGCAGACCAGGACATCCACACCCGCGTCGCGCAGGCCCCGCATCTCGTCCTCCAGCCAGTCGGCTCCCCGAGGTTTGGCCATGGTGCTCAGACGTCCCGGGCCGGGCAGGTCGACGCTGAACAACGTGGGTCGCATGTCAGCAGCATAAGTATCCGGAGTGCGAACACCCGTGTCCGATTCCTGCCCTTGACGCTGCATCGAGCGCACGTCGACCATCAGCACGCATCGTGCGCACCACCTTCCGTCAGTCCCCGTACGGAATCCGGAGCCCCCACATGAAGCTCTCCACGCTCTCCGTTCCCGCACGTTCCGTTCTCGTCGGCGCTCTCGCGATCGGCGGGCTGCTCGCGGCCGGTGTTCCCGCCGCGACCGCGTCGTCCGCCCCCGGCACGGTCCGTGCCGCGGCCCCCGCTACTGTTCTCGCCGCGCCCGACATATCGCTCACCAACGTCAAGGCGCATCTCACCCAGTTCTCCTCGATAGCCGCCGCCAACGGCGGCAACCGCGCCCATGGCCGGCCCGGCTATCTGGCCTCGGTCAACTACGTGAAGGGCAAGCTGGACGCGGCCGGGTTCACCACCTCCGTACAGCAGTTCACCTCCGGCGGACGCGTCGGCTACAACCTGATAGCCGACTGGCCCGGCGGCGACCCCAACCAGGTCGTGATGGCCGGTGCCCACCTCGACTCGGTGACATCGGGCGCCGGGATCAACGACAACGGGTCGGGCTCCGCCGCCGTACTGGAGACCGCGCTCGCGGTGTCCAGAGCCGGGCTGCAGCCGACGAAGCATCTGCGGTTCGGCTGGTGGGGCGCTGAGGAGCTGGGGCTGGTCGGCTCCCGCTACTACGCGAACAACCTGCCGTCCGCCGAGCGCGCGAAGCTCGACGGCTATCTCAACTTCGACATGATCGGTTCGTCGAACGCCGGCTACTTCGTCTACGACGACGACCCCGCCATCGAGCAGACCTTCAAGACGTACTTCGCCGGAATCGGCGTCCCGACGGAGATCGAGACCGAGGGCGACGGCCGCTCGGACCACGCCTCCTTCATGAGCATCGGCGTACCGGTCGGCGGGCTGTTCACCGGCGCCGGGCGTACGAAGTCGAGCGCCCAGGCGCAGAAGTGGGGCGGCACGGCGGGACAGGCCTTCGACCGCTGCTACCACTCGTCCTGCGACACGACGGCGAGCATCAACGACACCGCACTGAACCGCAACAGCGACGCGGTCGCCTACGCCATCTGGGAGCTGGCGACCTGACCTGATCCGGAAGGACGGGTCCAGCCCTCACGCACTGATGTCCTTCGCCGTGAAGCGCGCCCAGGCCGCCGAGCCGAACACGGCCGCGTACACGCCCTGCAGGCCGAGATTCCTCAGCACGTCGTCCCAGTAGAACGGCTCGCGGAGCAGATCGGCGAAGGACAGCCAGTAGTGCGGGAAGAGATACGGGTGGATCCCGTGCAGCTGCGGGATCGTGTCCAGGATCTGCACCGTGATCACCAGCCCGACCGTCGTGGCCATCGCCGCGATCCCGCTGTTGGTGAGCGTGGAGACGAACAGGCCGAGCGCCGCGAGCCCGATCAGTGAGGCGGCCACGACCAGTGCGATCAGCACCGCTCTGACCAGTCCGTCGCCGAACGAGATGGTCGTGCCCGAGATGGTCGTGACGTCGCCGAGTGGGAAGAGCAGCGCCCCCACGATCAGGGCGGAGACCGCCACCGCCAGGGTGGCGGCCAGACAGAACACCAGCGTCGCGGCGTACTTGGCCAGCAGCAGTCTGGTCCGGCCCGCCGGCGCGACCAGCAGATAGCGCAGGGTGCCGCCGTTCGCCTCGCCCGCCACGGCGTCGCCCGCGATGACGCCGACCGCCATCGGGAGGAAGACCGGCAGCGTCGCGGCGAGCGCGGCGAAGACGAGGAACAGCCCGTTGTTGGTGATCTGCGTGAGGAAGGCGGGGCCGCCGCCGCCCTCCGGCCCGCCGCCTCCGACCGAGCCGCCGTCGCTCGTCTCGATCTTGATGGCGATGCCGATCAGAACCGGTACGGCGGCCAGCACGCCCAGCAGCGCCAGGGTGCGCCAGCGGCGGAAGGTGGTGGTCAGCTCGGAGCGGAAGAGCCCGAACGTCCAGAGCGGCGATACGGGACGCGTCCCGGCACCGGCACCCGCGCCCGCGCCCGCGCCCCGCCGGCCGTCCGCCGGGTCGCCTCCTCCGCCGCCCGGCTCCAGCACCTCAGCCCGCGACATCGAATCCCTCCCCGGTCAGCGCCACGAACGCGTCCTCCAGCGAGGCACGTTCGACTCCGAAGGCCCGTACGCGCACCCCCGCCCGTACGAGCCCGGCGTTCAGCTCCGCCGGATCTGCCGGCTCCCCCTCGCCGGACACGGCGAGCTCCCCGCTCACCCGGTCCCCGGCCACCGTCACATCGGTGACCCCCAGCTCCTTCAGCACCCGCGCCGCGTCCGCGGGATCGGGCGTCGTGACCGCCAGCCGGCCACGCGTGCCCGCCGCCAGCTCGGCCACGGTCCCCTGGGTCAGCAGCCGCCCGCGTGCCATCACGGCGGCGTGCGTGCACACCTGTTCGATCTCGTCCAGCAGGTGCGAGGAGAGGAAGACCGTCGTGCCCTCCCCGGCCAGCTCCCGTACGAGCGCTCTGATCTCCCGCATGCCCTGCGGGTCGAGCCCGTTCGTCGGCTCGTCGAGCACCAGGAGCCTGCGCGGCTGGAGCAGCGCGGCCGCGAGCCCGAGCCGCTGCTTCATGCCGAGCGAGTACGCCTTCGCCTTCTTGCCGCCCGCCGCCGTGAGCCCGACCCGCTCCAGCGCCTCGGCCACCCGGGCCCGCCGGGTGCGCGGATCGGCCGTCGGGTCGGCGGAGTCGTACCGCAGCAGATTGTCGCGGCCGTTCAAGTACCCGTACAGCGCCGGGCCTTCGATCAACGCGCCCACCTGCGGCAGTACGGCCCTGGCCGCGCGCGGCATGGTGCGGCCGAGGACCGCGGCCGTGCCCGCGGTCGGCTCGATCAGGCCCATCAGCATGCGGATGGTGGTGGTCTTGCCGGAGCCGTTGGGGCCGAGGAAGCCGAAGACGCTGCCGGCCGGCACGGCGAGGTCGAGACGGTCGACGGCGAGCTGCCCGCCCCGGTAGCGCTTGGTGAGCCCGCGTGTCTCTATGACGACGGTCATCCCTCGCCCTTCCTCTCCCGACCGGCCCCGCCGGTCCTCCCTGTCCGCCCGGTCGCTCCCGGCCCCGGAGCGCGGACAGCGGGCCGCCCCGCCGTACGGAGCGTACGACGGGGCGGCCCGCTCACGCGCGGCGTCCGGGCGCCGGGGTCCGCGGCGCCCGGGTCGTGTCCGCGAAGCCCGGCCCGGCCGGCGGACGGTGCCGCCTCGCGGACACGACCCGGCGCTACTTCGCCTCGTTGGCCGCCTTGACCAGCGCGTCCTTGGTGACCGCGCCGACGAAGACCTTGCCGTCGTCCGTCATCAGGGCGTTCACCAGACGCGTCTTGAAGACCGTGCCCGAACCGAACTTCCCCTCGACCTTGTCGCCCAGCGCGTCCATGAACTGCTGGGCCTCGGCCGGCATGTCCTTCGACGCGGCGGCCGTCGGGGCCTTGGCGCCGGTGTCGAGCCGGACCACGGCGGTCCAGCCCTCGCCGATCACGTTCGGCTCCGAACCGAGCTCCTTGGCGCCCTTGGGCGCCTTGTGGATCTGGTCCTTACCCGCCGCCTTCGACTCGTCGGCCTCCGTCACCTTCGTGCCCTTGGGAGGCGTGAAGTCGAAGGTGGACGCGGCCGGACGGGAGAAGTCGACCTTGGTGAAGCCGACATCGACCACGGCCTTGCCCCCACTGCTCGGCAGCAGTGTGAACTTCAGCGGCGTACCGGTCTTGGAGTCGACCGCCACCTTGACGGAACCGACCGTCGAACCGGCCTGCTTGGGCTTGATCACCAGCTGGTAGGCGTCACGGCCAGCGATCCGCGCCGTGCCGTCCACCGTCACCGAGGTCGTGTCGCCCGAGGCCTTCAGTGCCTCGCGCGCGAAGTCCTGCGGAGTGGCGGGCAGACTCCTCGGAACAGCCTGGTCCTTGCCGTGCGCGCCGTTCTTGCCCTTGCCGGTGCCCTTCGCCGCGTCGGCGGGAGCCTCCGCGTGATAGGCCTCGTTGGAGGCGCTGTCGTACGCCCACACCTCGCCGCCGTTGTGGATCAGGCTGTACTCGGCGGCGCTGTCGAGGATCGACAGCCGCTGCTTGTCGGGCCCGTCGGTGGCGACCCGCAGGGTGTGCTCGCCGGAGGCCAGTTCCATCAGCCTGCCGGTCGGCTCCGCGGCCGAACCGCCGTCCGTGCCGTCCCCGGCCCCGCCCTTCGGCGCGAGCGCTCCGGCGGCCGAACCGCCGAGGCCGCCGAGCGACGGGATGCCGAGATCGGTTGTGATCTTGACCGTGCCGGACAGCCGCTCCGTGTCGGACGCCGCCATCTTCTCGATCAGCTGCGCCGCGGTGATCTTCGGCAGGTCCGGGTCGCCCGACGCGGCGAGCGCGGGGACGAGTCCGATGGTCGCCGCGGCGACTCCGGCCACCGCGACCGGAACCACATAGCGCGCCGCTCTGCGACGGTCCGCCGGAAGGTCCCCGGCCTCGTCGTTCCCGCCGGTGATCTGTGCGCTGTCGTTCGGTGCCATGTGTGCCCTACCTCCGTGGTCGGCGGCTTCCGTCCTTCACACTCGTCCACCCCTTGCCGCCATTCTCACTCGAATTGGTCCGGGGTGGTGCTCTCCATAAGACCAAATCGGCTAATCGGAAGCGTCAACCCGCGGGCGCAACCTCGCGTACTGCTCTGGGATGACGGTGGGGGCCGCCGCCTCCCCCATCCAGTAGGGGACGGCCGGACCGGGCGTCGGGGGCGTCAACAGGCGTACTCAGCCCGCCCGGTGGACCACCGCGTCGCACAGCTCCAGCAGCGCGGACTTCGCGTAGCACTCGGGCAGCGGCGCGAGGGCCGTACGCGCCTCCTCGGCGTACCGGACGGTGTCCCGCCGTGCCTGCTCCAGCGCCGGGTGCGCACGCAGCCTGTGCAGCGCCTCCGCGTGCCTGGCGTCGTCCGTCAGGTCCCCGTCCAGGAGTTCGACCAGCTCGACGTCCTCCGGGCGCCCGTGCGCCTCCGCCTGGGCCCGCAGCAGCAGCACCGGCAGCGTGGGGATGCCCTCGCGGAGGTCGGTGCCCGGTGTCTTCCCGGACTCGTGGGAGTCGCTGGCGATGTCCAGGACGTCGTCGGCGAGCTGGAAGGCGACGCCGAGCCGCTCACCGTACTGGGTGAGGATGTCGGTGACCGTCTCGCCGGCGCCGGACGTCAGGGCGCCGAAGCGGCCCGACACGGCGAACAGCGCGCCGGTCTTGCCGGCGAGCACGTCGAGGTAGTGGCTGACCGGGTCGCGCCCGTCCCGCGGTCCGGCCGTCTCCAGGATCTGACCCGTCACCAGCCGCTCGAACGCCTCGGCCTGGATCCGTACGGCCTCGGGGCCGAGGTCCGCCAGGATGTGCGAGGCGCGCGCGAAGAGGAAGTCACCGGTGAGGACCGCGACGGAGTTGCCCCAGCGGCTGTTGGCGCTGTCGACACCCCGGCGTACGTCCGCCTCGTCCATCACGTCGTCGTGGTAGAGCGTCGCGAGGTGGGTCAGCTCGACGACGACGGCCGCCGGGACGATCCCGGGGGCGTACGGGTCGCCGAACTGGGCCGCCAGCATCACGACCAGCGGCCGGAACCGCTTGCCCCCGGCGCGCACCAGATGCTGCGCCGCTTCCGTGATGAAAGGGACCTCGCTCTTGGTGGCTTCGAGGAGACCCGCCTCCACGGCCGACAATCCGCTCAGGACATCGGCTTCAAGAGCCGGGTCCCGCACGCTCAGCCCGAACGGCCCGACGACGGTCACGAGGGGTACTCCTGTCTGCTGACGATCACATGGATTGTCGATGTGTCGCTGCTGTCATTCAAGTCAGCGTATCCGGTCGAGTTTCGATCATCATGGGCGCCTTCCCGGCTCCACCCGTATGTTCGTGATCAGTAAATAAGATCGGAACTACCCCCATATGTCCGCACCCCCTGCCCGTTCGGGCTACCGCCGGTAGGTTCCCCTAACTCCCCGCCACACTCGGGTTCTTTCGGTCATTGCGCGCTTTTCACCACTGCCGCCGCCGGGCAACACCGACGTAACGTGTCCCGCATCGATCCGGAAAGCGAGGCAGCACCCATGCCCGAGCAGAGCCCGCTCGAAGTCGCCGAGGGAGACCCCTTCGGTCCGCACAACCTCCCGTACGGCGTCTTCACCACGGCCGACGAGCCCGAGCGGCGCCGGCTCGGGGTCCGCGTCGGCGGCCATGTGCTCGACGCGGGAGCCGCCGCGCACGCGCTGGGCTCCCCGTACGCCGCGCTGCTCGACCGGCCCAGCCTCAACCCGCTGATGGCCGCCGGACGCACGGCCTGGCGCGATGTGCGCCGCGCGCTCACGGCCTGGGTCACGGTCCCCGCCCACCGGCCGGACATAGAGCCGCTGCTGCACCCGCTCGGCTCGGTGACGATGCATCTGCCGTACGAGGTCGCCGACTGGGTCGACTTCTACGCCAGCGAGAACCACGCCACCAATCTGGGCCGGATCTTCCGCCCCGACGGTGAGCCGCTGACCCCGAACTGGAAACATCTGCCGATCGGTTACCACGGCCGCGCGGGCACGGTCGTCGTCTCCGGTACGGACGTGGTGCGCCCGTCCGGGCAGCGCAAGGCGCCGGCCGACGCCGCCCCGTCCTTCGGGCCGTCGGTCAAGCTCGACATCGAGACGGAGGTCGGCTTCGTGGTCGGCACCCCGTCGGCGATGGGCACCTCCGTGGAGCTGGCCGCCTTCGACGACCATGTCTTCGGTCTCTCGCTGCTCAACGACTGGTCGGCACGGGACATCCAGGGCTGGGAGAACGTCCCTCTGGGGCCGTTCCTCGGCAAGTCCTTCGCCACGTCCGTCTCGGCCTGGGTGACGCCCCTGGCGGCCCTGGACGCGGCCCGGGTCTCTCCCCCGCCCCGTACGCATCCGCTGCTGCCGTATCTGGACGACGCGGACGAGGAGGTGCCCGGCGGCTTCGACCTGCGGATCACGGTCACCCTCAACGGCCGGCTGCTCTCCGAACCGCCCTTCGCGGGCATGTACTGGACCGCGGCGCAGCAGTTGGCCCACATGACGGTGAACGGCGCCTCGCTCCGTACGGGCGACCTGTACGGCTCCGGTACGGTCAGCGGCCCCGAGCGCGACCAGCGCGGCTCCCTGATCGAGCTGAGCTGGAACGGCACGGAGCCGATCGAACTCAGCGACGGCAAGCGGACGTTCCTGGAGGACGGCGACGAGGTCACCCTCACCGCCTGGGCCCCGGGGCCGGACGGCACCCGCGTGGGCCTCGGCGAGGTGACCGGCCGGGTCGTCGCGGGGTGAGGACCGCCCGCGGACCGCTGAGACCACCGCTCGTCCTGTTGGGTGCGCTGCTGCTGGTGGTGCTGACGGCCCTCGCCCTCAGAGGCCGGGGCGAGGAGCCCGGCTACGTGGACGGCTACACCTTCGGGCGGGACAAGGGCCCGGCCGGCCATCTCGGCGGGGCCGACGCGTCCGACCGGGGGGCGGCCGAGTCCGAGTGCGGGGAGCACGCGGAGACCGACGGCGTGGAGACGAACGCCGACTGGATGGCCGGCTGCGTGGACGGCGCGCTGCGCCTCCCCGAGGCGCCCCCGGAGTCCGGGTCCTGACAGCAGGGTCCTGACAGCCACTGAACGCCGTGGGGCCCCACCGGTGTCGGTGGGGCCCCACGGCGTTCGTCCGCTGTACGGGCTACCGCACGAAGACGCCTGCCTGGCTCGCCAGATCCAGGAAGTACTGCGGCGCGAGGCCCAGCACCAGCGTCACGACGACGCCCACCCCGATCGTGGTCATCGTCAGCGGCGAGGGCACGGCGACCGTGGGGCCGTCCGCCTTCGGCTCGCTGAAGAACATCAGCACGATCACCCGGACGTAGAAGAACGCGGCGATCGCCGACGAGATCACACCGACCACGACCAGCGACCCGGCCCCGCCGTCCGCCGCCGCCTTGAAGACGGCGAACTTGCCGGAGAAGCCCGAGGTCAGCGGGATACCGGCGAAGGCCAGCAGGAAGACCGCGAAGACCGCGGCCACCAGTGGCGAACGCCGTCCCAGCCCGGCCCACTTGGACAGATGCGTCGCCTCTCCGCCCGCGTCGCGCACCAGCGTGACGACGGCGAACGCGCCGACCGTGACGAAGGAGTACGCCGCCAGATAGAAGAGGACGGAGGAGATTCCCTCGTCCGTCATCGCGATGACACCGGCCAGGATGAAGCCCGCGTGCGCGATCGACGAGTACGCCAGGAGGCGCTTGATGTCCGTCTGGGTGATCGCGACGATCGCGCCGAACACCATGGTGGCGATCGCGACGCCGAACATCACCGGCCGGTAGTCCCAGCGCAGGCCCGGCAGGACCACGTAGAGCAGCCGCAGCAGCGCGCCGAACGCCGCCACCTTCGTCGCGGCCGCCATGAAGCCGGTGACCGGCGTGGGCGCGCCCTGGTAGACGTCCGGGGTCCACATGTGGAACGGCACCGCGCCGACCTTGAAGAGCAGGCCCATGAGGATCATCGCGCCGCCGATGAGCAGCAGCGCGTCGTTGCCCATGGTGTCGGCGAGGACCGGGTCGACGGTGGCGACCGAGCCGTCGACGACGGCGGCGATGCGCGCGTACGTCACCGAGCCCGCGTAGCCGTACAGCAGCGCGATGCCGAACAGCAGGAACGCGGACGAGAAGGCACCGAGCAGGAAGTACTTCACCGCGGCCTCCTGCGACATCAGCCGCTTGCGGCGGGCGAGGGCGCAGAGGAGGTAGAGCGGGAGGGAGAAGACCTCCAGCGCGATGAAGAGCGTCAGCAGGTCGTTGGCTGCCGGGAAGACCAGCATGCCGGCCACCGCGAACAGCGCGATCGGGAAGACCTCGGTGGTGGTGAACCCGGCCTTGACCGCCGCCTTCTCGCTCTCGCTGCCGGGCACCGAGGCGCCCTGGGCGGCGAACGAGTCGATGCGGTTGCCGTGGCTCACCGGGTCGAGCCTGCGCTCGGCGAAGGTGAACACGGCGACGATCGCCGTCAGGATGATGACGCCCTGGAGGAACAGCGCGGGGCCGTCCACGGCGATCGCGCCCATCGCGGCGAGGTGCGCCTTGGTACTGCCGTACCCGTTCGCCGCCAGGGCGACCACCGCGGCGAACGCGGCGGCCAGGGCGACGACCGAGAGGAAGAGCTGCGCGTAGTACCGCCCCTTCCTCGGGACGAACGCCTCAAGCAGGATGCCCACGACGGCGGCACCCAGCACGATCAGCACCGGGGCCAGTTGCGCGTATTCGATCTTGGGGGCCTGGATCTTGTCGATCCCCTCGGCCGCCGTCGTTGTCCACAGGCTGTGGACAGCTGTCGCACTCACGGTGCTGCCTCCACCTCGGGCTTGGGATCGGTCTTCTGTACGTCACTCATGGTGTGCTCCACCGCCGGATTCACGATGTCGGTCAGCGGCTTCGGGTAGACGCCCAGGAAGAGAAGGAGCGCGATCAGCGGGGTGACGACCGCCAGCTCCCGGAGCTTCAGGTCGGGCATGCTGCGGACCGACTCGTTCACCGGGCCCGTCATCGTGCGCTGGTAGAGGACCAGGACGTACAGCGCGGCGAGGACGATGCCGACGGTCGCGATGATGCCGATCACTGGATACACGCTGAACGTGCCGACCAGGACCAGGAATTCGCTCACGAACGGGGCGAGCCCCGGCAGCGAGAGAGTCGCCAGACCACCGATCAGGAACGTGCCCGCCAGGACGGGGGCGACCTTCTGCACACCGCCGTAGTCCGAGATGAGCCGTGAACCGCGCCGCGAGATCAGGAAGCCCGCGACCAGCAGCAGCGCCGCCGTCGAGATTCCGTGGTTGATCATGTAGAGCGTCGCGCCGGACTGGCCCTGGCTCGTCATCGCGAAGATGCCCATGATGATGAAGCCGAAGTGCGAGATCGACGCGTAGGCGATGAGCCGCTTGATGTCACGCTGGCCGACCGCGAGCAGCGCCCCGTAGACGATGCTGATCAGCGCCAGCACCAGCACCACGGGGGTGGCCCACTTGGACGCCTCCGGGAAGAGCTGGAGGCAGAAGCGCAGCATCGCGAACGTGCCGACCTTGTCGACCACCGCGGTGATCAGGACGGCGACGGGCGCGGTCGCCTCGCCCATGGCGTTGGGCAGCCAGGTGTGCACCGGCCAGAGCGGCGCCTTGACGGCGAAGGCGAAGAAGAAGCCCAGGAAGAGCCACCTCTCCATGCCCGTCGACATGTCCAGCGTCCCGTTGGCCCTGGCCTCGGCGATCTCCGCCAGCGAGAAGGTCCCCGCCTGGACGAACAGACCGATGACGGCGGCCAGCATGATCAGACCGCCGGCCAGGTTGTAGAGGAGGAACTTCACGGCCGCGTACGACCGCTGGGTGGCTCCCGCCTCGTCACCGCCCGCGTGGGCCCGGTCCCCGAAGCCGCCGATGAGGAAGTACACCGGGATGAGCATGGCTTCGAACAGGATGTAGAAGAGGAAGACGTCGGTGGCCTCGAAGGAGAGGATCACCATCGCCTCGACCATCAGGATCAGGGCGAAGAAGCCCTGCGTCGGCCGCCAGCGGGAACTCTTCGTCTCCAGCGGGTCGGCGTCGTGCCAGCCCGCCAGGATGATGAAGGGGATCAGCAGGGCGGTGAGCGCCATGAGCGCCACCCCGATGCCGTCCACGCCCAGTTCGTATCTGACTCCGAAGTCGGAGATCCAGGCGTGGGACTCGGTCAGCTGATAGCGGTCACCGCCGGGTTCGAAGCGGACCAGCGCGATCGCCGCCAGCACGAGCGTGGCGAGCGAGAAGGCCAGCGCGATCCACTTGGCCCCGGTACGCCGGGCGGCCGGGACGGCCGCCGTGACGATCGCGCCGATCGCCGGGACGGCCGCCGTCGCCGTCAGAAGAGGGAACGACATCTGATTACACCGCCCTCATCAGCAGGGTCGCGGCGATGAGCACTGCCGTACCTCCGAACATCGAGACCGCGTAGGAGCGGGCGTAGCCGTTCTGCAGCTTGCGCAGCCGGCCGGAGAGCCCGCCGAACGACGCCGCCGTGCCGTTGACGACACCGTCGACCAGGGTGTGGTCGACATACACGAGCGAGCGGGTGAGGTGCTCGCCGCCGCGGACCAGGACCACATGGTTGAAGTCGTCCTGGAGGAGATCGCGGCGGGCGGCGCGGGTGAGCAGCGAGCCGCGCGGCGCGATGACCGGCACCGGCTTGCGGCCGTACTGGAGATACGCGGCGCCGACACCGATGAGCAGCACCACGACCGTGGACGCGGTGACGGCCCCCGCGCTGATCGGCGGGTGACCGTGCTCGAAGGCGGTGACCGGCTCAAGCCACTTCACGAACGACTCGTTGAGCGAGAAGAGACCGCCCGCGAAGACCGAGCCGAAGGCGAGGACGATCATCGGGATCGTCATCGACTTGGGCGACTCGTGCGGGTGCGGCTCGTTGCCCTCCGCGTCGGGCTGCCAGCGCTTCTCGCCGAAGAAGGTCATCAGCATCACGCGCGTCATGTAGTACGCCGTGAGGGCCGCGCCCAGCAGGGTGACGGCGCCGAGGATCCAGCCCTCGGTGCCTCCCTTGGCGAACGCCGCCTCGATGATCTTGTCCTTCGACCAGAAGCCGGAGAGACCGGGGAAGCCGATGATCGCGAGATAGCCGAGACCGAAGGTGACGAAGGTGACCGGCATGTACTTGCGCAGGCCGCCGTACTTGCGCATGTCCACCTCGTCGTTCATGCCGTGCATGACCGAGCCGGCGCCGAGGAACAGCCCCGCCTTGAAGAAGCCGTGCGTCACCAGGTGCATGATCGCGAAGACGTAGCCGATGGGGCCGAGGCCCGCGGCCAGGATCATGTAGCCGATCTGGGACATCGTCGAGCCCGCGAGGGCCTTCTTGATGTCGTCCTTCGCGCAACCGACGATCGCACCGAAGAGGAGCGTGACCGCTCCGACGACGACGACCACCAGCTGCGCGTCCGGGGACGCGTTGAAGATCGCGCCGGACCGGGTGATCAGATACACGCCCGCGGTCACCATCGTCGCCGCGTGGATCAGGGCCGAGACCGGGGTCGGGCCCTCCATCGCGTCGCCGAGCCAGGACTGGAGCGGCACCTGCGCCGACTTGCCGCAGGCGGCCAGCAGGAGCATCAGGCCGATGCCCGTGATCGTGCCGTCGCTCGCCTCACCGGTGGACTCCAGCACTGGCCCGAAGGCGAACGTGCCGAAGGTGGTGAACATCAGCATGATCGCGATCGACAGACCCATGTCGCCGACGCGGTTGACCAGGAACGCCTTCTTGGCCGCCGTGGCCGCGCTGGGCTTGTGCTGCCAGAAGCCGATGAGCAGGTACGACGCGAGGCCGACACCCTCCCAGCCGAAGTACAGCAGCAGGTAGTTGTCCGCGAGGACGAGCAGCAGCATCGCCGCGAGGAACAGGTTCAGATAGCCGAAGAAGCGGCGGCGCCGCTCGTCGTGCTCCATGTACCCGATGGAGTAGATGTGGATCAGGGTGCCGACGCCGGTGATCAGCAGCACGAACGTCATCGACAGCTGGTCGAGCTGGAAGGCGATGTCCGCCTGGAAGCCCTCGACGGGCACCCAGCTGAACAGGTGCTGGTGCAGGGCGCGTTCCTCGCCGCCCTTGCCCAGCATGTCCGCGAACAGCACCACACCGATCACGAAGGAGGCGGCCGCCAGGACCGTGCCGAGCAGATGTCCCACCCGGTCCAGGCGTCGCCCGCCGCACAGCAGTAGACCTGCTCCGAGCAGGGGCGCCGCGATGAGCAGCGCAATCAGATTCTCCACGATTCAGCGACCCCTCAGAGCTTCATCAGGCTGGCGTCGTCGACCGAGGCCGAGTGGCGCGAACGGAACAGCGACACGATGATCGCGAGCCCGACGACGACTTCCGCTGCGGCGACGACCATCGTGAAGAAGGCGATGATCTGGCCGTCCAGATTGCCGTGCATCCGGGAGAAGGCGACGAATGCGAGGTTGCACGCGTTGAGCATCAGCTCGACGCACATGAAGACGACGATCGCATTGCGCCGGATCAGCACTCCGGCCGCACCGATGGTGAACAACAGGGCGGCGAGATAGAGGTAGTTGACCGGATTCATTTGGTGACACCGTCCTCGCGGTCCCGGCGGTCCACACGGCCGAGGCGCTCGCTCGACCGCTGCTCCAGCGCCTTCAGGTCGGCCATGGCCTCACCGGACACGTCCCGGATCTGGCCGCGGTCCTTGAGCGTCTTGCTGACCGTCAGCTCGGAAGCGGTGCCGTCGGGCAGCAGACCGGCGATGTCCACCGCGTTGTGGCGGGCGTAGACACCGGGCGCGGGCAGCGGCGGCACGTGCTTGCTGCGGATCCGCTGCTCGGACAGCTCACGCTGGGTCAGGGCCCGTTCGGTGCGCTCGCGGTGCGTGAGCACCATCGCGCCGACGGAGGCCGTGATCAGCAGGGCGCCGGTGATCTCGAAGGCGAACACGTACTTGGTGAAGACCAGGGCCGCGAGGCCCTCCACGTTGCCCCCGGCGTTGGCGACGCCGAGCCCGGTGAAGGTCGTCAGCGACGCGTTGCCGATGCCCGCGATCAGCAGGACACCGAAGCCGAGCCCGCAGGCGGCGGCCCACCAGCGCTGGCCCTTGATCGTCTCCGTGAGTGAGTCGGCGGCGGTGACGCCGACGAGCATGACCACGAAGAGGAAGAGCATCATGATCGCGCCGGTGTAGACGACGATCTGCACGATGCCCAGGAAGTACGCCCCGTTGGCCAGGTAGAAGACCGCCAGGATGATCATGGTCCCGGCGAGACAGAGCGCGCTGTGCACGGCCCGCCTCATCAGGATGGTGCAGAGCGCGCCGATCACGGCGACGGTGCCGAGGATCCAGAACTGGACGGCCTCGCCGGTCGAGGTGAGGGAAGCGGCGAGCGTGTTCATCCGCCGATCACCTTCCTCGACGCCGGTTCGTCCTCGCCGAAGTCGGAGGCGCCTTCCTGCGGGCGCTCGCCCTTGGTGAAGGCGACCTGCCGGACCGTGCCGGGGGCGGCTTCGGTCACCAGGCCCCGGTAGTAGTCCTGTTCGTCCGTGCCGGGGAAGATCGAGTGCGGGGACTCGACCATGCCCTCCTCCAGTCCCGCGAGGAGCTGCTCCTTGGTGTAGATGAGGCTCTCGCGCGAACTGTCGGCCAGCTCGAACTCGTTGGTCATCGTGAGCGCCCGGGTGGGGCACGCCTCGATACAGAGTCCGCACAGGATGCAGCGGGCGTAGTTGATCTGGTAGACGCGGCCGTAACGCTCACCCGGGGAGTAGCGCTCCTCCTCGGTGTTGTCCGCGCCCTCGACATAGATCGCGTCCGCCGGGCAGGCCCAGGCGCACAGCTCACAGCCGATGCACTTCTCCAGGCCGTCCGGATGACGGTTCAGCTGATGGCGGCCGTGGAAGCGCGGCGCCGTCACCTTCTCCGTCTCCGGATACTGCTCGGTCAGCCGCTTCTTGAACATGGCCTTGAAGGTCACGCCGAAGCCGGCGACCGGATTCAGCCGGCGCGCGCCGGGGTCGTCCCCCTTCGAACCTTTGGAAGCGTTGTCAGGCACCGTCAGCCTCCTTTCCGTCACTCTCAGTATTGACCCCGCCACTGACAATCAGTTCGCGCTCACCGCGTGAGCGCCGGCGCGGCACGGGCGGCAGGGTCTGCCCCGGCAGCGGAGGCACCGGGAATCCACCGGCCATCGGATCGAACGGGGGCGGTGGTGGTTCGGCCGCGGCAGCGGCCTTCTCCTTCTTGTCCCGGAAGATGTCGGCGACGAAGGAGAGCAGCAGGATCGCGATGACGGCCCCGGCCACGTAGAGCACGATGTCCTGGAAGTCGTAGTTCTCGTTCCGCAGGGCACGCACGGTGGCGACCAGCATCAGCCAGACGACCGAGACCGGGATCAGGACCTTCCAGCCGAGCTTCATCAACTGGTCGTAGCGCACACGCGGGAGCGTGCCGCGCAGCCAGATGAAGAAGAACAGCAGCAGCTGGACCTTGACGATGAACCAGAGCATCGGCCACCAGCCGTGGTTCGCACCCTCCCAGAACGTGGAGATGGGGTACGGGGCCCGCCAGCCGCCCAGGAAGAGCGTGGCGGAGACGGCGGAGACGGTGACCATGTTGACGTACTCGGCCAGCATGAACAGCGCGAACTTGATCGACGAGTACTCGGTGTTGAAGCCGCCGACCAGGTCACCCTCGGACTCGGGCATGTCGAACGGCGCGCGGTTGGTCTCGCCGACCATCGTGACGATGTAGATGATGAAGGAGACCGGCAGCAGGATGATGTACCACCGGTCGGCCTGCGCGTCGACGATCGCCGAGGTCGACATCGACCCGGAGTAGAGGAACACCGAGGCGAACGCGGCGCCCATCGCGATCTCGTAGGAGATCATCTGCGCGCACGAGCGCAAGCCACCGAGCAGCGGGTACGTCGATCCGGACGACCAGCCGGCGAGGACGATGCCGTAGATGCCGACCGAGGCGACCGCGAGGATGTAGAGCATCGCGATCGGCAGGTCCGTCAGCTGCATCGTCGTGCGGTGGCCGAAGATCGAGACTTCGTTGCCCGCGGGTCCGAAGGGGATCACGGCGATCGCCATGAAGGCGGGCACCGCCGCGATGATCGGCGCCAGGACGTAGACGACCTTGTCGGCCCGCTTGACGACGACGTCTTCCTTCAGCATCAGCTTGATGCCGTCGGCGAGCGACTGGAGCATGCCCCAGGGGCCGTGCCGGTTGGGCCCGATGCGCAGCTGCATCCAGGCGACGACCTTGCGCTCCCAGACGATCGCGATCAGCACGGTCACCATGAGGAACGCGAAGCAGAAGACGGCCTTGATGGCCACCAGCCACCACGGGTCGGTGCCGAACATCGAGAGGTCCTCGGCGGCGAGGACGCTCTGCGCGGGTGCCGCGCCGAGTTGGGCGAGGGCGGTCATGCGCGCACCTCCGGTGCGTCGGACTCCGGTGCGCCGGCCGGGGCCTGTGCCTCGGCGGGGCCGATCCGGACGAGCGTGCCCGGCCGGGATCCGGTGTCCGCGAGGACACCGCCGCCGGCCGAGTTCAGCGGCAGCCAGACGACGTTGTCGGGCATCTCGGTGACGCTGAGCGGCAGTTCGACCGTGCCTGCGGGGCCGGTGACGGCCAGGACGTCGCCGTCCTTGACGCCCGTCTCGGCCGCGGTGGCGGCGGAGAGCCGGGCGACGGCCGCGTGGCGGGTGCCCGCCAGGGCCTCGTCGCCGTCCTGGAGCCGGCCCTGGTCGAGCAGCAGCCGGTGACCGGCGAGCACCGCCTCGCCCGCGCCCGGACGGGGCAGCGGACGCGACGACTCGACGGGCCCTTCGGCACGCGGGCCGTCCCAGTGGCCGAGCCGGTCCAGCTCGGTGTGTACGGCCTTCAGGTCGGGCAGCGCCAGGGACACGTCCATGGCGTCGGCGAGCATGTGCAGCACCCGCGCGTCGTCCGTGGCCAGCCGCCGCGTCATCTGGTCGGGCTTGAGGGCGGCCTCGAACATCCGCACCCTGCCCTCCCAGTTGAGGAAGGTGCCGGCCTTCTCGGCGACGGCCGCGACGGGAAAGACGACGTCGGCGTGGTCGGTGACCTCGCTGGGACGCAGCTCCATCGAGACCAGGAAGCCGACGGCCGCGAGCGCCTCACGCGCGCGTGCCGGGTCCGGCAGGTCGGCGACCTCGACGCCCGCGACGACCAGCGCGCCGAGTTCGCCGGTCGCGGCGGCCTCGACGATCTGGCCGGTGTCCCGGCCGTGGCGGTGCGGCAGTTCGCGTACGCGCCAGACCTCGGCGACCTCCTCACGGGCCCGCGGGTCCGTGGCGGGACGGCCGCCGGGCAGCAGCGTCGGCAGCGCGCCGGCCTCGACCGCGCCGCGCTCACCGGCCCTGCGCGGCACCCAGACGAGCTTGGCGCCGGTCGCGGTGGCGGCCCTGGCGGCGGCGGTGAGCCCGCCGGGGACGGCGGCCAGCCGCTCGCCGACGACGATCACCGCGCCGCTCTCGCGCAGGGCGTCGGCGGCGCGGGTGCCCGCGCCTTCGAGGCCGGTCTGCGAGGCGAGCGCGTCGAGCCACTCGGTCTCGGTGCCGGGCGCGGCGGGCAGCAGAGTGCCGCCGGCCTTCCGCAGACCGGGCGTGGTGTGCGTGGCGAGGGAGAAGCTGCGCTGCCCGTGCTTGCGGTGGGCCTTGCGCATCCTCAGGAAGAGGCCGGGCGCCTCCTCCTCGGACTCGAAACCGACGAGCAGGACGGCCGGGGCCTTCTCCAGCGTCGTGTTCGTGATCCCCTTGCCGTCCAGGTCGACGCCGTGTCCGGCGACGTGGGCGGCGAGGAACTCGGCCTCCTCGGCGCTGTGTACGCGCGCGCGGAAGTCGATGTCGTTGGTGTCGAGGGCGACGCGGGCGAACTTGGCGTACGCGTAGGAGTCCTCGACCGTCAGCCGGCCGCCGCTCAGGACCGCGGCCCGGCCGCGCGCGGCGGCGAGACCGTTGGCCGCGGCCTCAAGTGCCTCGGGCCAGCTCGCCGGTTCCAGCTCGCCGTCCGCGTTCCGTACGAGGGGCGAGGTGATCCGGTCCGGCCGCTGCGCGTAGCGGAAGCCGAACCGCCCCTTGTCGCAGATCCACTCCTCGTTGACCTCGGGGTCGTCGGCGGCCATGCGCCGCATGACCTTGCCGCGCCGGTGGTCGGTGCGGGTGGCACAGCCGCCCGCGCAGTGCTCGCACACGCTCGGCGAGGAGACCAGGTCGAACGGGCGGGAGCGGAAGCGGTACGCCGCCGAGGTCAGCGCGCCGACCGGGCAGATCTGGATGGTGTTGCCGGAGAAGTACGACTCGAACGGGTCGCCCACCCCGATACCGACCTGCTGGAGCGCGCCGCGCTCCAGGAACTCGATCACCGGGTCGCCCGCGACCTGGTTGGAGAAGCGGGTGCAGCGCGCGCAGAGCACGCACCGCTCGCGGTCGAGCAGCACCTGTGTGGAGATCGGTACGGGCTTCTCGAAGGTCCGCTTCTTGCCCTCGAACCGGGTGTCGGCCTGACCGGCGCTCATCGCCTGGTTCTGCAGCGGGCACTCGCCGCCCTTGTCGCAGACCGGGCAGTCCAGCGGGTGGTTGATGAGCAGCAGCTCCATCACACCGCGCTGCGCCTTCTCGGCGACCGGCGAGGTGATCTGCGACTTGACGACCATGCCGTCGGTGCAGGTGATGGTGCAGGAGGCCATCGGCTTGCGCTGGCCCTCGACCTCGACGATGCACTGCCGGCAGGCGCCGGCGGGGTCGAGGAGCGGGTGGTCGCAGAACCGGGGGATCTCGATGCCGAGGAGTTCGGCGGCGCGGATCACCAGGGTCCCCTTGGGGACCGAGATCTCGATGCCGTCGATCGTCAGCGAGACGAGATCTTCGGGCGGGACCGCCGCCTCGCCGCCGCCGGTGGGGGCGGAGGTGGTGACTGTCATGCGTTCACCTCCAGGTGCGCGTTCTGGTCGGCCCACAGGGTGGACTTCGCCGGGTCGAAGGGGCAGCCCTTGCCGGTGATGTGCTGCTCGTACTCCTCGCGGAAGTACTTGAGCGAGGAGAAGATCGGCGCCGCGGCGCCGTCTCCGAGTGCGCAGAACGACTTGCCGTTGATGTTGTCGGCGATGTCGTTCAGCTTGTCGAGGTCGGAGGGCACGCCCTTGCCGGCCTCGATGTCGCGCAGCAACTGGACCAGCCAGTAGGTGCCTTCACGGCACGGTGTGCACTTGCCGCAGGACTCGTGGGCGTAGAACTCGGTCCAGCGGGTGACGGCCCGCACCACGCAGGTGGTCTCGTCGAAGCACTGGAGCGCCTTGGTGCCGAGCATGGATCCGGCGGCGCCGACGCCCTCGTAGTCGAGCGGGACGTCCAGGTGCTCGTCGGTGAACATCGGGGTCGAGGAGCCGCCCGGCGTCCAGAACTTGAGCCGGTGGCCGGGGCGCATGCCGCCGCCCATGTCCAGCAGCTGCCGCAGGGTGATGCCGAGCGGGGCCTCGTACTGGCCGGGGCTGGCCACATGGCCGCTGAGCGAGTAGAGCGTGAAGCCCGCGGACTTCTCGCTGCCCATCGACTTGAACCAGTCCTTGCCGCGGTTGAGGATCGCGGGAACCGAGGCGATGGATTCGACGTTGTTCACCACAGTGGGGCACGCGTACAGACCCGCGACCGCCGGGAACGGCGGGCGCAGCCGGGGCTGTCCGCGCCGTCCCTCCAGCGAGTCCAGCAGCGCGGTCTCCTCGCCGCAGATGTACGCGCCGGCCCCCGCGTGCACGGTGATGTCGAGGTCGATCCCGCTGCCGAGGATGTCCTTGCCGAGGTAGCCCGCCTCGTAGGCCTCGCGTACGGCCTCGTGCAGCCTGCGCAGCACCGGCACGACCTCGCCGCGCAGATAGATGAAGGCGTGCGACGAGCGGATCGCGTAGCACGCGATGATCATTCCCTCGATGAGGGAGTGCGGATTGGCGAAGAGAAGGGGGATGTCCTTGCAGGTGCCGGGCTCCGACTCGTCGGCGTTGACGACGAGATAGTGCGGTTTGCCGTCGCCCTGCGGAATGAACTGCCACTTCATCCCGGTGGGGAAGCCGGCGCCTCCCCTGCCCCGCAGACCGGAGTCCTTCACGTAGGCGATGAGGTCGTCGGGCGTCATGGCGAGCGCCTTGCGCAGCCCCTCGTACCCCTCGTGCCGCCGGTAGGTCTCCAGCGTCCACGCGTCGGGCTGGTCCCAGAACGCGGACAGGACCGGAGAGAGAAGCTTCTCCGGGCCGGTGTCGCTCATCTCGGGTGCGGTGGTCATCACTTCCCCTCCTCGGCTACCGGGCCCGTGGGGTTCGCGGGATCGGACGGCGCGGTCTGCTGCGGCGCGTCGTGCGAGCTCAGATGTTCGGAACCGGGCTGGGGCGGTGTGTCCCGCGGGGCCCTGTCGGCGCGCGGGGCGGGCGTACGGGCCGGGATGGCCTCGCCCTTGGCGAGCTTCAGGCCGATCAGCGAGGCGGGGCCCGCGCCACCGGTGGCGTCGACGGCGCCGGGGCGCTCGTCGGGGAAGCCCGCGAGGATGCGCGCGGTCTCCTTGTACGTGCACAGGGGCGCGCCGCGCGTCGGGGTGACCTGCTCGCCGGCCCGCAGGTCGTCCACGAGCTGCTTCGCCGACTCGACGGTCTGGTTGTCGAAGAACTCCCAGTTGACCATCACCACCGGCGCGAAGTCGCAGGCCGCGTTGCACTCGATGTGCTCCAGCGTGACCTTGCCGTCCTCGGTGGTCTCGTTGTTGCCGACCCCCAGGTGCTGCTTCAGCTCGTCGAAGATGGCGTCGCCGCCCATCACCGCGCAGAGCGTGTTGGTGCAGACGCCGACCTGGTAGTCGCCGGACGGCTTGCGCCGGTACATCGAGTAGAAGGTGGAGACCGCGGTCACCTCGGCGGTGGTCAGCCCCAGCATCTCGGCGCAGAACCGGACGCCGGTACGGGTGACGTGCCCGTCCTCGGACTGCGTGAGGTGCAGCAGCGGCAGCAGGGCCGAGCGGCTGTCGGGGTAGCGGGCGATCACCTCCTTGGCGTCCGTCTCCAGCCGGGCGCGCACATCGGCCGGGTAGTCGGGGGCGGGGAGTTGGGGCATTCCGAGGCTGACCTCGGAATTCGGTGTGGTGGTCACCGGTCGACGCCTCCCATCACGGGGTCGATGGACGCGACGGCGACGATGACGTCGGCGACCTGGCCGCCCTCACACATGGCCGCCATGGACTGGAGATTGGTGAACGACGGGTCGCGGAAGTGGACCCGGTAGGGGCGCGTGCCCCCGTCGGAGACGACGTGCACGCCGAGTTCGCCCTTGGGCGACTCGACGGCGGCGTACGCCTGCCCGGGCGGGACCCGGAAGCCCTCCGTCACCAGCTTGAAGTGATGGATCAGAGCCTCCATGGACGTGCCCATGATGTTCTTGATGTGGTCGAGCGAGTTGCCGAGGCCGTCCGGGCCGAGCGCGAGCTGCGCGGGCCAGGCGATCTTCTTGTCGCCGACCATCACCGGGCCCGGCTCCAGCCGGTCCAGGCACTGCTCGACGATCCGCAGCGACTGGCGCATCTCTTCCAGCCGGATGAGGAAGCGGCCGTAGGCGTCGCAGGTCTCGGCGGTCGGGATGTCGAAGTCGTACGTCTCGTAGCCGCAGTACGGGTCGGTCTTGCGCAGGTCGTGCGGCAGCCCGGCCGAGCGCAGGATCGGGCCCGTGGCGCCGAGCGCCATGCAGCCGGCCAGGTCGAGATAGCCGACGTCCTGCATACGGGCCTTGAAGATCGGGTTGCCGGTGGCGAGCGCGTCGTA
The DNA here is from genome assembly GCF_014646115.1 of Streptomyces camponoticapitis. Taxonomy (GTDB): domain Bacteria; phylum Actinomycetota; class Actinomycetes; order Streptomycetales; family Streptomycetaceae; genus Streptomyces; species Streptomyces camponoticapitis. The sequence continues at coordinate 282,789 of NZ_BMMV01000007.1, forward strand.
CTCCGGCAGGTTCTTGCGCAGGGTCTTCAGCAGCTCGCGCAGGTGGTCGACGGCGCCCGGGGGAAGGTCCTGGGCGAGGCCGCCGGGCCGGATGTACGCGTGGTTCATGCGCAGGCCGGTGATCAGCTCATAGGCATCGAGAATCAGTTCACGATCGCGGAAGCCGTAGATCATGATCGTGGTCGCGCCGAGCTCCATGCCACCGGTGGCGATGCAGACCAGGTGCGAGGAGAGCCGGTTGAGCTCCATCAGCAGGACGCGGATGATGTTCGCCCGGTCCGGGATGTCGTCCTCGATACCCAGCAGCGTCTCCACGGCGCGGCAGTACGCCGTCTCGTTGAAGAACGACGTCAGGTAGTCCATGCGCGTGACGAAGGTGGTGCCCTGCGTCCAGTTGCGGAATTCGAGGTTCTTCTCGATGCCGGTGTGCAGATAGCCGATGCCGCAGCGGGCCTCGGTGACGGTCTCGCCCTCGATCTCCAGGATCAGCCTGAGCACACCGTGCGTCGACGGGTGCTGCGGACCCATGTTGACGATGATGCGCTCGTCGTCCGACTTGGCCGCGGTCTCGACGACCTCGTCCCAGTCACCGCCGGTGACGGTGTAGACGGTGCCCTCTGTGGTGGCACGGGGGGTTGCGTGGGGGGTGGTCATGAGTACGACCTCCGCTGGTCCGGCGACGGGATCTGGGCGCCCTTGTACTCGACGGCGATGCCGCCGAGGGGATAGTCCTTGCGCTGCGGGAAGCCCTGCCAGTCGTCCGGCATCATGATCCGGGTGAGGGCGGGGTGGCCGTCGAAGATCAGGCCGAAGAAGTCGTACGTCTCACGCTCGTGCCAGTCGTTGGTCGGATAGACCTCGACCAGGGACGGCACGTGCGGGTCGCTGTCCGGTGCGGACACTTCGAGGCGGATCAGCCGGCCGTGCGTCAGTGAACGCAGGTGGTAGACGGCGTGCAGCTCGCGGCCCTTGTCGCCCAAGAAGTGGACGCCGGACACACCCGTACAGAGCTCGAAGCGGAGCGCCGGGTCGTCGCGCAGGGTCCTGGCCACCTGGACCAGATGCTCGCGGGCGATGTGGAAGGTGAGTTCGTTCCTGTCGACGACCGTCTTCTCGATGGCGTTCGCGGGGAGCAGGCCCTGCTCCTCCAGCGCGCCCTCGAGTTCGTCGGCGATCTCGTCGAAGACACCGTCGCGGCCGCCGTAGGGGCGGCTGGAGGCGCCCGGCAGGGTCACGGTCCTGACGAGACCGCCGTACCCGCTGGTGTCGCCGCCGCCGGTGTCGGTGCCGAACATGCCCTTGCGTACGCCGATGACCTCGGAGGACTGGCCGCGCGCGGACGGAATGCCGGCCCCGGCCGGCTGGTCGTTCTCCGGAGAACTCCCGGCTCGCTGCTCGTCGCTCACCTGAGAAGTCCCTTCATCTCGATCGTCGGCAGTGCCTTGAGCGCCGCCTCCTCCGCCTCGCGGGCGGCCTCCTCCGCGTTGACCCCGAGCTTCCCGCCCTGGATCTTCTGGTGGAGCTTGAGGATGGCGTCCATCAGCATTTCCGGGCGCGGCGGGCAGCCCGGCAGGTAGATGTCGACAGGGACGATGTGGTCGACGCCCTGGACAATCGCGTAGTTGTTGAACATCCCGCCCGACGACGCGCAAACCCCCATGGAGATGACCCACTTGGGATTCGGCATCTGGTCGTAGACCTGCCTCAGGACGGGCGCCATCTTCTGGCTCACCCGTCCCGCCACGATCATCAGGTCCGCCTGGCGCGGCGAACCGCGGAAGACCTCCATGCCGAACCGGGCCAGGTCGTACCGGCCGGCGCCCGTCGTCATCATCTCGATGGCGCAGCAGGCGAGGCCGAAGGTCGCCGGAAAGACGGACGACTTACGCACCCAGCCCGCGGCCTGCTCGACGGTGGTCAGCAGAAAACCGCTCGGCAGCTTCTCTTCGAGTCCCATTGGTTGCTCCTCCGCGCCTTTAGTCCCATTCCAGACCGCCGCGCCGCCACACATACGCGTAGGCGACGAAGACGGTGAGCACGAAGAGCAACATCTCCACGAGCCCGAAAAGCCCCAGCGCGTCGAAGGTGACGGCCCAGGGGTAAAGGAAGACGACCTCGATGTCGAAAATGATGAAGAGCATCGCCGTCAGGTAGTACTTGATGGGAAAGCGGCCACCTCCGGCCGGCGTGGGAGTGGGCTCGATGCCGCACTCGTACGCTTCGAGTTTTGCCCGGTTGTACCTTTTCGGGCCGATAAGCGTGGCCGCCACCACGGAGAAGATCGCAAACGCGGCACCGAGAGCGCCGAGCACGAGGATTGGCGCGTAGGCATTCACGCTCCTCGCTCCTTCCAGTCGTCCCTGACCGTTGGTCCTCAACCGAGCTTCTGTGTCGCCGCCCCACGAAGATCACGCGTATGTGAGGCAGTTCACAAGCCGGACTGTCCCGCATCCTATGCCTCCCGGTCTGTGATCTGCGACACGGGGTGGGACAAGGAGTTTGTGATCTCCACCACCTGACGATCGATCATGTGTCGGAGCACCGGCGGATCTTCGAACGGGCAGCGCCCGATCGGTCACTTGAGGTAACAATGCGGAGAGTCACCGCTGGTCGGAGGCTATGCGGCTCTATCAAGACAACGCGGAGAGCAGCAAATTGGAGATGAACACGGGCGGGTGATAAACGCACCCTCCACCCGTCCGGGGAGATCCCGGGACGGAGATGGACGGAGAGGGGCGGAGCGATGAACGGACGCGGACGCGGTCGGACGCGGCGGTCGGAGGCGGACCGCGTGCACGTGTTCACGAGCGCGCGCCCATCGGCGTCCGGGAGTCCGCGCGTTCATCATTCTGTGACCTGCGCCACTACGCTCAACCCTCCCGAAAGTGGGGCTTGGCCACCGAAGGGAACGGATGGTAGGCAGCGGGCAATCCGGGCGATTCACCGAAACCCTATGATCACAGCCATGATCACGAGTGTCCGTTATGCCCGTTACGGCGTCAATAAAGGCCGTCGCTAAGCGGATTGATCTATTCCGAACGTAACTGTGGCGCAACACACGTTTCTTGAAGGGAACCCGAAAGCCCTGATAGCGATTGTCCTCATGTCCCACACCGCTCACATACCCAGCCACCGGAAGCCCCGCCGAAGCGCGTCGAAAACCGCGATCCGGTCCGGAGTTGCCGGTGGCGTCCTCAGCACCATCGCGCTGGCTGGTGCCGCCGCTCCGGCCAACGCCGAGCCGGTGACCGAGACCATCGAGATGCCCACGCTCACCTCCGGCATCGCCGGCAGTGTCGCGCAGTCCGCGGACGCCACCCAGCAGGTCGCCGTCGACCTCGAACTCCGGGCGCAGGAGGACGCCGCGGCGACCCACGCCGCGAAGGTGGCGAAGAAGGCCAAGGCCGACGCGGAGCGCAAGGCCGAGGCAGCGGCCAAGGAGAAGGCCGCCGAGGCCGCCCGCGCCAAGGCTGCGGCCGAGGAGCGTGCCTCACGCTCCGAGGAGCGGACGACGCTCTCCGCCTCCTCCGGCTCCGCCTCCCCGGCCTCGTACGGCACCACGCAGGCCACCGGCTCGGCCGCGGCCGTGCTGGCCTTCGCGCGCGCCCAGGTCGGCGACGCGTACATCCTCGGCTCCACCGGCCCCGACTCGTGGGACTGCTCCAGCCTCGTCCAGGCCGCGTACCGCCAGATCGGCGTCGACCTGCCGCGCACCTCGCAGCCGCAGTCGACGGCCGGCACCCAGGTCTCCCTGGACAACCTCCAGCCCGGCGACATCCTCTACTGGGGCGGCGCGGGCAGCGCGTACCACGTGGGGATCTACTCCGGCGGCGGCAAGTTCATCGGCGCGCAGAACTCCGGCACCGGCGTCGTCGAGAAGACGCTGGACTGGGACCCGCCGAGCGGCGCGGTCCGTCTCCTCTGACCGACGGGGCCACCGCACGACACGTACGACCCGTATGACATGTACGACCCCTTATGACGCGTACGACCCGAGGGCCGTCGCTCCCCCGCCCGGGAGCGACGGCCCTCGGCCGCGCCCCGGCGCACAAGGGCGTATCGGGGGCGGGTACCTCAACAGGCCCCGCGAACCCGGCTGTTCGTGAGTGCCCCGGCGGCATCGGGGGCATCGGACGGACAGGGCCGGACCGAATCGCCCCCACACCGCACCGCGCAGGAGGCACCACCCATGACCGTCAAGGGCGTCGACGTCGCGTCGTACCAGAGTTCGTCGTTCTCCACGAAGGGCCTCGACTTCGCCATCGTCAAGGCGACCGAGGGCACGTCGTACATCAACCCCCGGATGACCGCGCAGGCCGCGCACGCGCGGGAGGCCGGACTGGTCGTCGGCTTCTACCACTTCCTGCGGCCCGGCAGCATGAAGGACCAGGCGAAGTACTTCGTGGACAAGGCCGCCGAGCGCGCGGGCGACCCGCTGTTCGCCGACTGGGAGGACGCGGACGTCTCGTGCGCGTCGAAGGACGCCTTCCTGTCGGAGGTCCGGCGGCTGCGGGGCGCCGGCCACCGCGTGGGGCTGTACTGCAACCGCGACTTCTGGCTCAACCGCGACACCACGAGCGAGGCGGGCGACGCGCTGTGGATCGCGGACTACGTGACCCCGGGCAAGCCCCGGATCAAGGCCGCGTGGAAGTTCCACCAGTACACGGACACCCCGCTGGACACGAACCTCGGCAGGTTCGCCGACGCCGCCGCCCTGCGGCAGTGGGCCGAGGGCGACGGCGGGGCGTGAGATCGGACGCCGTACCGTCGATGAGGCGGCCGGCGGGCGGGACCGCTATGACTTGGGCGCGACCTTGCTCAGACCGTTGATGATGCGGTCCATCGCGTCGCCGCCCGACGGGTCGGTCAGATTCGCCAGCATCTTCAGCGTGAACTTCATCAGCAGCGGGTGCGTGAGCCCCCGCTGCGTCGCGATCTTCATGACCTTCGGGTTGCCGATCAGCTTCACGAAGGCGCGGCCCAGCGAGTAGTAGCCGCCGTAGGTGTCCTTGAGGACCCGCGGATAGCGCTGGAGGGCCATCTCGCGCTGCCCCGGGGTCTGCCGGGACTGCGCCTGCACGATGACGTCCGCCGCGATCTGGCCGGACTCCATGGCGTACGCGATGCCCTCGCCGTTGAACGGGTTCACCAGCCCGCCCGCGTCACCGACCAGCAGGAGTCCCTTGGTGTAGTGCGGCTGGCGGTTGAAGGCCATCGGCAGCGCGGCGCCGCGAATGGGCATCGTCATGTTCTCGGGCGTGTAGCCCCAGTCCTCCGGCATCGACGCGCACCACGCCTTGAGCACCTCGCGCCAGTCCAGCTCCTTGAAGGCGGACGACGAGTTGAGGATGCCCAGGCCGACGTTGGAGGTGCCGTCACCCATGCCGAAGATCCAGCCGTAGCCCGGCAGCAGCCGGTCCTGCGGCCCGCGCCGGTCCCACAGCTCCAGCCACGACTCCAGATAGTCGTCGTCGTGCCGGGGCGAGGTGAAGTACGTACGGACGGCGACGCCCATCGGCCGGTCCTCGCGCCGGTGCAGACCCATCGCGAGCGACAGCCGCGTGGAATTGCCGTCCGCGGCGACGACGAGCGGGGCGTGGAAGGTGACGGGCGTCTTCTCCTCGCCCATCTTGGCGTTGACGCCGGTGATGCGGCCGGTACGCGGGTCGACGATGGGCGCCCCGACGTTGCAGCGCTCGTGCAGCCGCGCTCCGGCCTTCTGCGCCTGCCGGGCCAGCTGCTCGTCGAAGTCGTCGCGCTTGCGGACGAGTCCGTAGTCCGGATAGCTGGCCAGGTCGGGCCAGTCGAGCTGGAGCCGTACGCCGCCGCCGATGATCCGCAGCCCCTTGTTGCGGAGCCAGCCGGCCTCTTCGGAGATGTCGATGCCCATCCCCACCAGCTGCTTGGTGGCGCGCGGGGTGAGACCGTCGCCGCAGACCTTCTCGCGCGGGAACGCGGTCTTCTCCAGGAGCAGTACGTCCAGGCCCGACTTGGCCAGGTGGTACGCCGTGGTGGAACCGGCCGGGCCGGCCCCGACGACAATCACGTCCGCGGTGTGTTCGGAGAGGGGCTCGGTCACAGCGGGATCTCCCGAAGACTCGTGGCACCCGGCTGGCGGGTCCCATCATGGCGTACCGACGGCTGTGGACATGTTCGGCACTGGACAGGTGCAGTCTATGGGTGCGTACGGATCGACAAGTTGAAGGGCTGCCCACGTGAACGACATCACCCGACCGGTCCCCGTCGTGCGGCTCCGCGTTCCCACCGCTGAGGACGCGCGCCACTGGCACCGGCTCTTCGACGATCCGGACGTCATGGAGTTCCACGGCGGCCCGGCGCCGCTCGCCGAGTACGAGGAGTTGACCGCCCGTCAGCGCGAGCACGCCGCCGAACACGGCTTCTGCCTCTGGACGATGCTCGACGGGAACGACGACGTCATCGGCTTCACCGGCGCCCAGCCGTGGCCGCACACGTCGTTCGGCCCGGTCGGCGAGATCGAGATCGGCTGGCGGCTCGGCCGCGCGTACTGGGGCAAGGGTTACGTGACGGCCGCCGCGGAGGCGACGCTGGAGCGGGTACGCGCGGCCGGCGTCCCCACCGTCGTCGCGATGGTCGACGCCCGCAACGACCGCTCGGTCGCGGTCACCCGGCGCCTGGGCATGCGGCTGGAGGAGACCTTCGTGACCCCGGTCGGGAAGCGGAAGGCGTACCGCTTCCGGCTCAGGCTCGACCGGCCTTGACGCCCCGGTGCAGTGCCACGACCCCGCCCGTCAGATTGCGCCACGCGACCTTCGACCAGCCGGCCTTCTGGAGCAGACCGGCGAGAGCGGGCTGGTCGGGCCAGGCGCGGATGGACTCGGCGAGATAGACGTACGCGTCCGGGTTGGAGGACACACTGCGTGCCACCGGCGGCAGCGCGCGCATCAGATACTCCGTGTAGACGGTCCTGAAGGGCTCCCACGTCGGCTGGGAGAACTCACAGATCACGACCTGCCCGCCGGGCTTGGTCACCCGGTACAGCTCACGCAGCGCGCCGTCGGTGTCGTGGACGTTGCGCAGGCCGAAGGAGATCGTGACCGAGTCGAAGACGTCGTCCCGGAAGGGCAGCTTGGTCGCGTCCCCGGCGGTCAGCGGCAGCCAGGGGTGGCGCTTCTTGCCCTCGCGCAGCATGCCCAGCGAGAAGTCGCAGGGCACGATGTAGGCGCCGGTGGCGGCGAAGGGCATCGACGAGGTGGCCGTGCCCGCGGCGAGATCGAGGATCTTCTGCGCGGGGCGGGCGTTGACCGCCCTCGCCACCTCCTTGCGCCAGAGCCGCGCCTGCCCCAGGGAGAGCACGTCGTTGGTGAGGTCGTACTTCGCCGCCACGTCGTCGAACATCGAGGCGACTTCGTGCGGCTGCTTGTCCAGGGAGGCCCGGGTCACTGGCGTTCCGCCTGACTTGTCTCGGTTGTCTCTGCGCCGTCCACCGCGGTACAGCGCGGTACGGCAGCCATTCTCGCAGGCGGGCCACGGCGCCGCGCGCCTGCCTCGCGCGCGTCGGCGCGCGGGCTCAGGCACGCCGGTGGACGAGCCGCCCGTCGAGGACGGTGGCCACGCAACTGGCCGCGCCGGCCCGCGCCAGCGCGGCGTACGGATCGCCGTCGGCCGGTACGTCGAAGACGGCGAAGTCGGCCCGTTGGCCTTCGAAGCCCAACGGCGGCAGCTGGAAAGCCTCCTCGACCGGCCGGCCGCCCGCGAGAGGGTCCAGCGTGGGCGGGCCCGGCGGGTCGTCGAACCGCTCTTCGATGCCGAGTCCCGAGCGCGCCACGGCGTCCGCCACCGTCGCCCGCCGGAAGGTCCCCGCGACCGCGACCGTCCCGTGTGCCAGCATCCGCCGCACACCGCGCCGGGCGCTGGCGCCCCAGCGGCTCCCGGTCATCTCCAGCGCGGCGAGCGCGGTGCCGGTCAGCGGCTCCGTGCCCAGTTCGCCGGCCTCGCGCGGGTCGGGGTGGTAGGCCCGCTCCAGCAGTTCGGGACCGTACGGATTGCACAGCCCCGGTGTGAGGACGCCGGGCCACCGCCGGACCCGGGCGGCGGGACGCGCCGCCGCCAGCTCCTCGTACGGCCCGACGGCCTCGACGCTCCGGCCGTCGACCAGGACGGCGCCGCCCGGCAGGGGCGCGCGCCCGGCGCCGGGCAGCAGCAGCTCCGCCCGGTGGATCGTCAGTGCCACCCGGTCAGTTGGCGTCGAGCAGCTTGAGCTCCGGGTGCGCGGTGCCGCCCGCGATCGCCGTGGAGGAGATGTGCGAGGCCACACGCTCGTCGACCGGGTCGTCCGCCGGGTCGTCGTGCACGACGATGTGCTCGTACGTCGTGGCGCGCTGCGCCGGCACCCGCCCCGCCTTGCGGATCAGATCGATGATCTCCAGCCGGTTGGAGCGGTGCCTGGCGCCCGCCGAGGAGACGACGTTCTCCTCCAGCATGATCGAGCCGAGGTCGTCCGCGCCGTAGTGCAGGGAGAGTTGGCCGACCTCCTTGCCCGTGGTCAGCCAGGAGCCCTGGATATGGGCGACGTTGTCGAGGAAGATCCGGGCGATGGCGATCATCCGCAGGTACTCGAAGAGCGTGGCCTGCGTCTGGCCCTTCAGTTTGTTGTTCTCCGGCTGGTAGGTGTACGGGATGAACGCGCGGAAGCCGCCCGTGCGGTCCTGTACGTCGCGGATCATCCGCAGGTGCTCGATCCGCTCGGCGTTCGTCTCGCCGGTGCCCATGAGCATCGTGGACGTCGACTCGACTCCGAGCCCGTGCGCGGTCTCCATGATCTCCAGCCACCGCTCGCCGGACTCCTTGAGCGGTGCGATCGCCGTACGCGGCCGGGCAGGCAGCAGTTCGGCGCCGGCGCCCGCGAACGAGTCGAGACCCGCCGCGTGGATGCGGCGGATCGCCTCCTCGACGGTGACGTCCGAGATCCGGGCCATGTGCTCGACCTCGGACGCGCCGAGGGAGTGGATGACCAGCTGCGGGAACGCGGCCTTGATGGCACCGAAGTGCTTCTCGTAGTACTCCACGCCGAAGTCGGGGTGGTGGCCGCCCTGGAACATGATCTGGGTGCCGCCGAGTTCGACGGTCTCCGCGCAGCGGCGCAGGATGTCGTCGAGGTCGCGGGTCCAGCCCTTGTCGGTGTCCTTGGGGGCCGCGTAGAAGGCGCAGAACTTGCACGCCGTCACACAGACGTTGGTGTAGTTGATGTTCCGCTCGATGATGTACGTCGCGATGTGCTCCGTGCCGGCGTACCGGCGGCGGCGCGCGCTGTCGGCGGCGGAGCCGAGCGCGTGGAGGGGCGCCGAGCGGTAGAGGTCGAGCGCCTCTTCGGGGGTGATCCGGCCACCCTCGGCAGCGCGGTCGAGGACAGACTGCTGGTCGGCCTTCTCGGTCACCGGGGCGTCACCTTTCGGCGGTGTTTCAGTGGATCTACGGACCGATCCAGCGTACGCCAGGGGTTCGGGCGGACCGGCCGCGCCTCCGCCGGCTACTGCTTCCTCAGGGTGCCGGCCGGATTGCCCGCGGCCTCCTCCTTCGACACGAAGCGGAGATCGCCGTCGTCGGTGAGCGTGAAGGTCAGCGCGGCGGACGCCGTGCCCGTGCACAGCCCCGCCTCGCCCGCCCGGTCGGGATCGGTCGACTCCGAGATCCGGATCTCCTTCGTGGTGGCCGAGACGAGCGTGCCCACGCCGTAGCACTTGGCCTCCACTCCGAGGAGCGAGAGGAAGCTGGTCGAGCGGAGCACCTTGTCACCCCTGCCGCCCTCGGTGATCTCGACCGTGTAGTCCCCGTGGGGCAGTCCGTTCTCCTCCGTCGTCGGTCCCTTCCAGGTGCCGACGAACTCCTCGGGCACGCCCGCGACCGCACCGGAGGTGGCGTCCTTCGTGGCCGACGCGCTCGGGCTCCGGTCGGCTCCCGCCGAGTCCTTCGTGTCGTTGGAGTCCGAGAACTGGTCGAGGAGCAGCGTCCCGCCCAGCGTGACGGCGGCCAGCGCTCCCGCCACGGCGAGGACGACGGTGCAGCTCACCTTGCGGCGGCGGGGCCCGGCGCGGCCCGCGGTGACCGAGAGGGACATCCGGGGGTCGTGGGTGTCCTGGCCGTCCTGGGGGCCGCCGCCGGCGGTACGGGGTCCGGGCGGGCCGGACCGGGCGCGCGCGTCGTAGGTGGGCGCGCCGAACTCACCGAGCGGCGCGGCCTGGTGCCCGGCGGTGGGTGGGTGCCCGGCCGTCTGGATGTGCCCGGCGGTCGGCGGGTGCCCGGCGGTCTGGATGTGCCCGGCGGTCGGCGGGTGTCCGGCGGTCGGCGGGGGCGTGTCGGGACCCGGGGGCGTGGGCCAGTGCACGGGCTGCCCGGGGGCGCTCCGTACGGGCTGCGCCGCCTCAAGGTCCAGGAGCTGTACGGCCGCCAGGCTGACCTCGCGCACCAGCGGGTCGGGCAGCCAGCCCGCGTCCACCAGCGCGACCGCACCGCCGGGGGCGGGCGCGAGCCGCGCGGCGACCTCCGCGGGGGCGGGCCGCGCGGCCGGGTCCTTGGCCAGGCAGTGCGCGACCAGGTCCTTCAAGTCGCCCTCCAGCGCGTCCAGTTCGGGCTCCTCATGGACCACCTTGTAGAGCAGCGCGGCGGACGAGTCACCGGGGAAGGGGCTCACCCCGGCGGCGGCGTACGCGAGCACCGCGCCCAGCGAGAAGATGTCGGCCGCGCCCGTGACGCCCTTGCCGAGTATCTGCTCGGGCGCCATGTAGCCGGGCGAGCCGACGGAGACACCGGTGGAGGTGAGCGAGGCGGTGCCGTCGGTGGCGCGCGCGATGCCGAAGTCGATGAGCCGGGGCCCGTCGAGGGCCAGCAGGACGTTCGACGGTTTGACGTCGCGGTGGACGAGACCCAGTTCGTGGACCGCGCCCAGGGCCTCCGCGAGCCCGGCGCCGAGCGCCCGTACGGTCGCCGCCGGCAGTGGGCCGTGACCCGCCACCGCCTGGGTCAGTGAGGGGCCCGCGACATAGCCGGTGGCGACCCAGGGCGTGGCCGCCTCCGGGTCGGCGTCGAGCACCGGCGCCGTCCAGGCGCCGCCCACCCGGCGGGCCGCCGCCACCTCGCGGCGGAACCGGGCCCGGAACTCCTCGTCCAGCGCGAAGTGCGGGTGGATGACCTTCACGGCGACCGTCCGGCCACCCTCCGACCTGGCCAGATAGACCCGGCCCATGCCACCGGCGCCGAGTCTGCCCAGCAGCCGGTACGCGCCGATGGTGCGAGGCCCGTCCGCGTCGAGCGGCTGCATACCCGTCCCCTCCCCGTTCCGCGTCCCCCTGCGTGCCGCTCCTAGCTTCTCAGGGGGAGAGCAACTCGACGTGCGGGTCGGCGGGATAGCCGGTCGTGGGTCCGGTGCGCCGCGCGAACTCCCGTACGCCCGCGAGCTGGTCGGGCCCGAAACGGAAGTCGAGCGTCGTGAAGTACCGCTCCAGCAGTTCCGCGTCGAAGGTCTCCCAACGCGCCGCCTGCTCCGCGACCTTGGTGACCTCCTCCAGCGACACGTCGCGGGAGGCGAGGAACGCCTGGTGCACCAGGCGTACGGTCTCCGGCTCGCGCGCCAGGTACTCCTTGCGCGCCGCCCACACAGCGAAGACGAACGGGAGCCCCGTCCAGTCCTTCCACATCTGCCCGAGGTCATGGACCTGGAGCCCGAGGCGGGGGGCGTCGTGCAGCGAGGCGCGCAGGGCGGCGTCGCCGATCAGCACGGCCGCGTCCGCCTCCTGCATCATCAGTCCGAGATCGGGCGGACACGTGTAGTAGTCGGGGGTGACCTCGTACTTCTCGGCGAGCAGGAGTTGTGCGAGCCGTACGGCGGTCCGCGAGGTCGACCCGAGGGCGACCCGCGCCCCGTCGAGTTCTTCGAGCGGCACCTGCGAGACGATCAGACAGGACATGACGGGGCCGTCGCAGCCGACCGCGAGATCGGGGAATGCGACGAGGTCCTCGGCATTGCGGAGGAATTCGACCACGGTGACGGGACCGATATCGAGATCTCCTCGGACGAGGCGCTCACTGAGCTTCTCCGGGGTGTCCTTCGTCAGCTCAAGATCGAAGAGCGCTCCTGTTCTGCCGAGGCCCCAGTAAAGGGGGAGGCAGTTCAGGAACTGGATGTGACCGACGCGCGGCCGGACGCGGGGGTGATCGCTTCCGGCCGCCTCGCCGCCTGCTGTGCTTTCAAGGGAGCTGTCCACACCGCGAGGCTAGACCTGTGGCGGCGGCGGGGCCGCCCGGGGGTGCCGGACGGGGGGGCCGCAAGGGTCTCCTTCGCACGTCAGAACCCCCGCCGTGTCAGCCCGCGGGGGCCCTCTTCAAACGTCCGGGTGAGCTGATCTTTCGGTGATCTTTCCCCTACCGCTGGCCGTGAGACGCGTGCTAGGCTCGTCGCAAGTTGCAGTTTGGTTTCCCTTGCAGTACAGAGCCTGCGGAGCATGTGACCCGCAGGCTTTTGTAGTTTTCAGACTTGTTTGCAGGTTCTGGAGCAGGGCAACCCTTTGGCCCAAGGAGGGCTTATGGCTACCGGAACCGTCAAGTGGTTCAACGCTGAAAAGGGCTTCGGCTTCATCGCCCAGGACGGCGGCGGCCCGGATGTCTTCGTCCATTACTCCGCGATCAACGCGACCGGCTTCCGCTCCCTCGAGGAGAACCAGGTCGTGAACTTCGACGTCACCCAGGGCCCGAAGGGCCCGCAGGCGGAGAACGTAACCCCGGCCTAGTTGCCCGGGTCGGAAGATCGCGCACGGAAAAAAGCAGTATCAAGGAGCCCTGCTCCCCGCACGCCCAGTGCGGGGAGCAGGGCTCCTGCCCTGTCCGGCCGCCGTTCCGCCGGAGGGGCCCTACGCGTACAGCTCGTCGATCTCCGCCGCGAACTCCTCCACGACCGCCGCCCGCCTCACCTTCAGCGACGGCGTCAACTGCCCGCTCTGCTCGCTGAAGGAGACGGGCAGCACCCGGAAACGGCGGATCGACTCGGCCCTGGACACCAGCCGGTTGGCCTCGTCGACCGCCCGTTGCAGCACGGCGAGCAGTTCCTCGTCCCTGACGAGCTCCTCCCGTGTCAGCCGCTCCTTCTTCTTCATCTGGCACCAGTGCGCGAGCCCGTCCCCTTCGAGGGTGATCAGCGCCGTGACGTACGGGCGGTTGTCACCGAGCACCAGGGCCTGGCCGATCAGCGGATGCGCCCGCAGCCAGTCCTCCAGCGGGGCCGGGGCGACGCTCTTGCCGGCCGAGGTGACGATGATGTCCTTCTTGCGGCCGGTGATCGTGAGATAGCCCTCGTTGTCCAGCGCCCCCAGGTCGCCGGTGGCGAACCAGTCTTCGTCCAGGGCCGGTACGGGCTCACCGTGCTCCGTGTCCCAGTAGCCGGTGAACACCTGGCCGCCGCGCAGCAGCACCTCGCCGTCGTCGGCGATCCGTACGGAGGTACCGGGCAGCGGCCAGCCGACCGTGCCCAGACGGGGTCTGAGCGGAGGCGTCACCGTCGCCGCCGCGGTGGTCTCCGTCAGGCCGTACCCCTCGAAGATCGTGATCCCGGCGCCCGCGTAGAACGCGGCGAGCGGGCGCCCCAGCGGGGAGCCGCCGCAGATCGCCTGCACCACCTTGCCGCCGAGCGCGGCCCGTATCCGCCGGTAGACCAGCGGGTCGTAGAGCGCGCGGGCGGCTCTGAGGGGCAGCCCGGGGCCGGGGCCGGTCCCGGCCGCCGCGGCCTCGACGGCCGTCCCGTACCGCCGTGCGATCCTCGCGGCGCGGTCGAAGGACGCGGCGCGGCCCAGCTTCTCGGCGGTGGCGCGGCCGGTGTTGAAGACCTTCTCCAGGACGTACGGGATGGCCAGCAGGAACGTCGGCCTGAACCCCGCGAGATCGGCGATGAGGTCGTCGGTGCGCAGCGACGGCGCGTGCCCGAGCCGCACCCGCGCGCGCAGACAGCCCACCGAGACCATACGGCCGAAGACATGGGAGAGCGGCAGGAAGAGCAGGGTGGAGGCGGGCTCCTTGCTCACCGACTTGAAGACGGGGTGGAGCAGTTCGATGCAGTTGTCCACCTCCGCGAAGAAGTTGGCGTGCGTCAGGACGCAGCCCTTCGGGCCTCCCGTGGTGCCGGAGGTGTAGGCGAGAGTCGCCACCGAGTCCGGGGTGAGCGCGGCGCGGCGCGCGTCGAGTTCCTCGTCGGGGACGCCGGCGCCCGCCGCGCGCAGCGCGTCGACGGCGCCGGTGTCGAAGGTCCAGAGGCGGACCAGGTCCGGCAGTTGCTCGGAGGCGACCAGCCGGGCCTGCTCCTCGCTCTCCACCGCGCAGGCGACGGCGCCCGAGTCCTGGAGGATCCAGCGCGCCTGGAAGGCGGAGGAGGTCGGGTAGACGGGGACGGTGACCAGACCGGCGGCCCAGGCCGCGAAGTCGACCAGCGTCCACTCGTAGGTCGTCCGGGCCATGATCGCGAGCCGGTCGCCGGGCCGCAGTCCCTCGGCGATCAGCCCCTTGGCGACGGCGCGGACCTCGTCGGCGAAGACGGCGGCGGTGACGTCCCGCCAGCGGCCGTCCGGGTGCTTGCGGCTGAGGACGGCGTCGTCCGGGGCGTACCGGGCGTTGTCGAAGGGGATGTCGGCGAGCGAGCCCTCGGGGACGGGCGGCACGAGGGGCGGTACGGAGACCTGCCGTACGACTCCGTCCACCCAGAGCTTCTCGGGCTCGACGTGCGCCGGCTGCGGCGCCGCGGCGGTCGCGGGCGTGGCCGGGGACGGCGACGCCGTGGGGGACTCGGGAACGGGCGCCGGGGCGGACACGGGCTCGGCGGGCGGCGGCAGCGGCAACTGCCATGACGCCTGCGGTGACATCTCCGACGGGGTGGCGCGCGTCGAGGACGCCTCGGCATCGGCGGGCACGTCTGCGGACATGCGCTGTTCCCTCTTCTCTGCACGGAGTGCGGGGCTCCGGTCCGGGCGAGTAAATCGGGACCCGGACGCGAAATCAAGACAGCGCCGCGCCGCCGGACCCCCGGCCCACCGGGGCCGCCCAACTACCGCCGCACCACGGCGGAGTTGCCGGCGGACCAGCGTTCACCGTCCATCAGCCCTCCCAGCCCCGTCCAGGCGAAGTTCATCAGTGTCGACGCGGCCTCCCTGGCCGTGACGTCCGGTGTCTCGTTCGCCCACCCTGCCAGCGCCTCCGCGGCGCCCACCAGCGCCTGCGCGACCCCGACGACATCCCGGTCCCCCAGGTCCGCCGGCTCGGCCGAAGTCGGCGTCGCACGGGCGGCCTCCCTCAGCAGCCCCGTCACGAAGGAGACCAACTCCTCCCGCATTCCGGCCACTTCGTCGGCGAACCGCTCCCCGTGCGTACGGGCCTGCCGGTACAGCACCGACCAGGCGTCGGGGTGCTCCGCGGTGTGCGCGAAGAACGCGGTGAGCCCGGCCCACAGTTGCTGGTCGGGCGCGATCCCCCGCTCGACGACACCGGCGCGTACGGCCGCGAGGAGCGCGTCGGCCTCACGGCGGATGCACGCGGTGAACAGCTCCTCCTTGGAGTTCAGATACAGATACACCAACGGCTTGGAGACCCCGGCCAGTTCGGCGATCTCGTCCATCGAGGCCGCCCGGTACCCCCGCTGCCCGAAGGTCGCCACGGCGGCGTCCATCATCTGCCGCTCGCGCACCTCGCGCGGCATCCGTCTGCTCTTGCCCGCGCCTGCGGAACCCACCTGGTCTTCCCCTCACCCCACGTGCCCAGAACCGGCGTAAGCCTACGGTCAGAGCCGCACCCGATCGAGTCGAGCGACCGCTCCCGGCCATCCGGGGGCGCCCGCGGAACACGACTCGGCGGCGCCCCCGGCCGTGAGGCCGGGAACGCCGCCGGGACGTGTGAGGTGTTCAGTCGCCCGGCTGCCCGGGCCACCGGATCACGCGGGGACCGGGACCGCCGTCTCGCGGTCGCTCGTCTCCGGCTCTTCGAGCGGGGACACCGACGCCGAGTTGTACTTGTCGTGGTCCAGGATCTTCTCCCGCGACGCGACGATGACCGGGACGAGAGCCTGTCCGGCGACGTTCGTGGCCGTACGCATCATGTCCAGGATCGGGTCGATCGCGAGCAGCAGACCCACGCCCTCCAGCGGCAGACCCAGCGTGGAGAGGGTCAGGGTCAGCATGACCGTCGCACCGGTGAGACCGGCCGTGGCCGCCGAGCCGACCACCGAGACGAAGGCGATCAGCAGGTAGTCCTGGATACCGAGCTGGACGTCGAAGATCTCCGCGATGAAGATCGCCGCCAGCGCCGGGTAGATCGCGGCGCAGCCGTCCATCTTGGTGGTGGCGCCGAACGGGACGGCGAAGCTCGTGTACTCCTTCGGCACACCGAGCCGCTCGGTCACCCGCTGGGTGACGGGCATCGTGCCCACCGAGGAGCGGGAGACGAAGGCCAGCTGGATCGCGGGCCAGGCGCCCTTGAAGAACTGGAGCGGGCTGACCTTGGCGACCGTCGCGAGCAGCAGCGGGTAGACGCCGAAGAGGACGATGGCGCAGCCGATGTACACGTCGGCGGTGAAGGTCGCGTAGTCGCCGATCAGGTCCCAGCCGTAGTCCGCGATGGCGTAGCCGATGAGGCCGACGGTGCCGATCGGGGCGAGGCGGATGACCCACCACAGGGCCTTCTGGAGCAGTTCGAGCACGGCCTCGCTGAGGCTGAGGATCGGCGCGGCGCGGTCACCGAGCTTGAGGGCGGCGACGCCCGCGACGGCGGCCAGGAAGACGATCTGCAGGACGTTGAGCTCGGTGAACGGGGTGATGACGTCCGTCGGCACGATGCCGGTGAGGAAGTCGATCCAGGAGCCGGAGCCCTCGGGCTTCGCGCCGTCCTTCGGGGTGAGGCCGGTGCCGGAGCCGGGGTTGGTGATCAGGCCGATCACGATGCCGATGACGACGGCGATCAGCGAGGTGATCAGGAACCAGAGCAGGGTCCGCCCGGCCAGCCTGGCGGCGTTGTTGACCTTGCGGAGGTTGGTGATGGACACCAGGATCGCGAAGAAGACCAGCGGGGCGACGGCCAGCTTCAGCAGCTGGACGAAGATGCTGCCGATCTTGTCGAGCGTGGTGTAGAGCCAGTTGATGTCCTGGCTGCGGGCGAGCCAGCCGAGCAGGACGCCGAGTACGAGACCGGCGACGATCTGGGCCCAGAACGGGACCTTGGGTATGGAGAAACCTGGGCCTGAACCGGCCGGCTTGTCGGCCTGGTCGGCCTGGTCGGCCTTGCCGGTGGTGGCGGGCTCGGAATTCGCGGACACGGACACACTCCAGTTGGGCATACGGAGATACGGGGACGAGAGGGAAGGGGTGGAACTGGGGGGTGCGGCGCCCGTGCTTCAGAAGTGGCGCCGCCGCATGATGCCGGTTCGGATCAGTGCGAGCGGCAACAGACCGCGGACATGCAGCGGCAGAGGTCGACATGCAGGCGCGCCACGAGCGCGAGGCTCACGGCGTG
Organism: Streptomyces camponoticapitis; assembly: GCF_014646115.1. Lineage (GTDB taxonomy): Bacteria > Actinomycetota > Actinomycetes > Streptomycetales > Streptomycetaceae > Streptomyces > Streptomyces camponoticapitis. The sequence continues at coordinate 300,300 of NZ_BMMV01000007.1, forward strand.
ATGGCGCACTGCTGTCTTCATGGCCGATACATTAACACCGTGTCTTATGGATACTCAAAGGTCTGCTTTGAGGTATCGGTACGCGAAGACCCCGGACACGCCGAAGCCCCAGCGTGGAGGCGCTGGGGCGTGGTGGACCGGCGTGGGGTGTGACGAAACTTACGCAGCGCTTATGCGCCGTCCTCCTGCGCGCGGTTCGACTCCAGCTTGGCCTTCGCCGAGTCGACCTTGCCGACGAGCTGGGCGGACATCTCGTCGCGCTGCCTGCGCAGCAGGACGAAGCTGAGCGGCGCGGAGAGGACGAGCGCGAGCAGCAGCACCCACATGAAGTTGGAGTCCCCGAGGCCCTTGGGCAGCGCGCCGAACTGGACCAGGGCGGCGACGACGACGAAACAGCCGGCGAAGATGCCCAGGCGCATCGCGGTGTAGCGGATCGTGGCGCTCGTTCTGGCGGCGGTCACAGCGGGCCCTCTCCTCGTGGCGACTCGGCCGGTCGGCCTGCTCGGCCGGTTCGTCCGGCGGCGTACCCGTCCAGTGAAGCACGCCGCCCGCTGTCCCATATAAGGGGGTTGACCCCGGGCGCCGGCTCAGTGCAGCGGCAGCAGCATCGTGATGTCGTCGCGGTCGTCGCCGGGCGCCACCCGTATCGCGTCCGGCACCCGGCCCACCTCCTTGTAGCCGCACGACTCGTAGAAGCGGTCCACACCCGTGCCGCCGCGGCAGGTGAGCCGTATCGCCTCGATGCCCTCGATACCGCGGGCGGCCCCGGCCGCCGCGTCCATGAGATCCCGGCCGTACCCCTTGCCCTGGTGGAGCGGGTGGACCATCACCGTGTAGAGCCAGAGCCAGTGCCGCATCAGCCGGTGGGTGTTGAGGGTGAGGAAGACCGCGGCGGCCACGGCACCCTCCTCGTCCACCCCCACGAGCAGCCGGGTCCGGCCCTCGGCCATCGACACGAGGTGCTTGACCAGCTCCGCCCGTACGTCGTCCGGATTCGCCGGCGGTACGAAGCCGACGGCGCCGCCCGCGTCGGAGACCTCCGTCCAGAGCGTGACGAGACCGTCGCGCAGGGCGCGGTCGACAGGCGGGTCCAGGATGAACGTAAGCGGCATTCCTTCACCGTAGCCATTACCCGCCTACGCGCTCAAACCCATTCCAGAACCCGAGAAGCCCCAGCTCAGCGAGCTGGGGCTTGTCGGCGCGGATACGCCGGGGTGTCAGAGGCGCATCGGCTGCGGTGTCTCACGCCTGGCCGCGTCCGGGCCCGGGTACTCCCGGATGATCTCGTAGCGCGTGTTCCGCTCGACCGGCCGGAAGCCGGCGTCGCGGATCAGGTCGAGCAGATCCTCGCGGCCGAGCTTGTTCGGCGTGCCGTAGTTGTCCGCGTCGTGCGTGATCTTGTACTCGACGACCGAGCCGTCCATGTCGTCCGCGCCGTGCTGGAGGGCGAGTTGGGCGGTCTGCACGCCGTGCATCACCCAGAAGACCTTGACGTGCGGGACGTTGTCGAACAGCAGCCGGGAGACGGCGAAGGTCTTCAGCGCCTCGGCGCCGGTGGCCATCGTCGTACGCGCCTGGAGCCGGTTGCGGACCTTGCCGTCCTGCATGTCCACGAAGTCGTGCTGGTAGCGCAGCGGGATGAAGACCTGGAACCCGCCGGTCTCGTCCTGGAGTTCACGCAGCCGCAGTACGTGGTCGACCCGGTGCCTGGGCTCCTCGATGTGGCCGTACAGCATCGTGCACGGGGTCTTGAGACCCTTCTCGTGCGCGAGCCGGTGGATCCGCGACCAGTCCTCCCAGTGCGTGCGGTGGTCGACGATGTGCTGCCTGACCTCCCAGTCGAAGATCTCGGCGCCACCGCCTGTCAGCGATTCGAGACCGGCGTCGATCAGCTCGTCGAGGATCTCACTGGCCGTCAGCCCGGAGATCGTCTCGAAGTGGTGGATCTCCGTGGCCGTGAACGCCTTCAGCGAGACCTCCGGCAGCGCCTCCTTGAGAGCCTTCAGCGAGCGCGGGTAGTAGCGCCAAGGGAGCGTCGGGTGGAGCCCGTTGACGATGTGCAGCTCGGTGAGGCTCTCGCCGCGCATCGCCTCCGCGAGCCGGACGGCCTCCTCGATGCGCATCGTGTACGCGTCCTTCTCGCCCGGCTTGCGCTGGAACGAGCAGTAGGCGCACGAAGCGGTGCAGACGTTCGTCATGTTGAGATGACGGTTGACGTTGAAGTGGACGACGTCACCGTTCTTGCGCGTCCGCACCTCGTGCGCGAGACCGCCCAGCCAGGCCAGGTCGTCCGACTCGTAGAGGGCGATGCCGTCCTCACGGGTCAGCCGCTCGCCGGCCCTGACCTTCTCCTCCAGCTCGCGCTTGAGCCCCACATCCATGACAGATGCAGTCATGCGGCGCCTCCCACTGTCTGTGCCGACTTTCGTGCCGGATATCTGCCGAACGCCCACGTGTCGCCAGGCTCCACCAACCGTACGCCTAGGTTTCGTCGGGAAGTTCGCCGACCCGGTTCTCCCACTTGGTGGAGAGCACGATGGTCGTACGGGTCCGCGAGACGCCCTTCGTACTGCCGAGGCGCCGGATCGTCTTCTCCAAACCGTCGACGTCACCGGCGCGGACCTTGAGCATGTACGAGTCGTCGCCCGCGATGAACCAGCAGTCCTCGATCTCACTCAGCCCGCGCAGCCGGTGCGCGACGTCCTCGTGGTCCGCGGCGTCCGAGAGCGAGATGCCGATCAGCGCGGTGACACCGAGACCGAGCGAGGCCGAGTCGACGGTGGCGCGGTAGCCGATGATGACGCCCGCCGCCTCCAGCCGGTTGATGCGGTCGGTGACGCTGGGCCCGGAGAGCCCGACGAGCCGGCCGAGCTCGGCGTACGAGGCTCTGCCGTTCTCCCTGAGGGCCTGGATGAGCTGCCTATCCACGGCGTCCATATGCCTGAAGCCTTCCATTGTTCAGCAATCTCGCAAGTTGATATATGCAATCAGAGGCAGTGCGGTGATACGGCGGTGCTACACGGGATGCGGCCCGGTCAGTGTGCTCCGGGGTCCGGATCCGGACCCGTACGGGAGCCGCCGAGCTCCCCCTCCCAGCGGCGGTACAGCCGGTGCGGCACCCCCGCCGCGTCCAGCACCCGACCGGCGACGAAGTCCACCAGATCCTGGATGTGCGTCGCCCCCGCGTAGAAAGCCGGGGACGCGGGCAGCACGACGGCGCCCGCCTCGTCCAGGGTCACCAGATGTTTGAGGGTCCCGCCGCCCAGCGGGGTCTCCCGGACGGCGACCACCAGCGCGCGGCGCTCCTTGAGCGTGACGCTCGCCGCGCGTTGCAGCAGGTCCTTCGACAGACCGAGCGCGACACCCGCCACACTGGCCGTGGAGGCGGGGACGATCAGCATCCCCTTCACCGGGTACGACCCCGAGGACGGCCCGGCCGCCAGGTCACCGGCGGCCCAGTGCCGTACGTCCGACACGTCGGGGGCGAAGGTGTCCGGCTTGCCGTCGGCGCCGCGCGCCAGCCAGGTGCGCAGATCCTCCCGCCAGTGCGCGTCCCGGAAGGAGATCCCCGTCTCGTCGAGCAGTGTGAGGCGGGACGCGCGGCTGACGATCAGATCGACGCTCTCGCCGGCGTCGAGCAGCCCGCGCAGCACGGCCGCCGCGTACGGGGTCCCCGACGCGCCGGAGACTCCGACGACCCAGGGCCGCCGGGGGCCCGCCGTGGGCCGCTCGGTGTGCCGCTGGTCCTCGTGGTCCGATCCGGGTTTCACGCGTCCGACCCTATCCGGCGTACGGAAGCAGGAACCGGGGACGGTACCTCGCGCGTTCCAGGTGTGGGAGCACGACGACCCTTGGGGGGCGACATGCCGGATTCATCCATCGACAGGAACGCGGTACGCCGTATCAAGGCGGCGGCCGCTCTGATGCTGGGCTGGCTCGCGCTGCTCTGGGTGCTGGAGGCCGTCGACTCGTCGACGGGGGCGCTTCAGACGTACGGCCTGAGCCCGCGGGACGCGGGCGAGCTGCGCGATGTCATCCCGATGGCGTTCCTGCACCACGGCTTCGACCATCTGGCGGCCAACGCGCTGCCGCTCCTCGTGCTCGGCTTCCTCGCCGCGCTCAGCGGGACAGGGCACTTCCTGCGGGTGGTCCTCACGATCATGGTGGTCGGCGGCCTGGGCGTCTGGCTGACGGCCGCGGACAACTCCGTCACGGCGGGGGCGTCCGGCGTGGTCTTCGGACTGCTCGGCTATCTGCTGGTCCGCGGCTTCGTCAATCGCCGGGCGGTGGACATCGTGGTGGGGCTGCTGGTCCTGGTGATGTACGGATCGGCGCTGTGGGGCGTGCTGCCGACGAATCCGACCGTGAGCTGGCAGGGGCACCTCTTCGGGCTGATCGGCGGCGTGATGGCGGCGTTCATGTACCGCCGCCCCAAGCGCCGGGCCCCGGCGGGCGCGCTCATACCCTGACCCACGGCCCCCGCCGTCCCGCCCGGCCCCGTCGTGCCCGCGTGCCGTCCTGCCCGCGTGCCGTCCTGCCCGCCCGCCGGACGGTCAGACGGTCAGACCGCGTACGAGCAGGTCGAGCAGCGCGCAGATGAAGAGCGCCATCCCGATGAAGCCGTTGACGGTGAAGAAGGCCCGGTTGAGACGGGACAGATCGTTCGGCTTCACGACCTGGTGCTCGTAGAGGAACGCGGCGGCGACGATCAGCAGACCGATCCAGAAGAAGAGACCGGCGCCGGTGGCCACCGCGTACCAGACCAGCAGCGCCGTGGTCACGGCGTGCGCGACGCGCGCGCCGTACAGCGCCGCCGGGATGCCGAAGCGTGCCGGGACGGACTTCACCCCGTGCGCGCGGTCCGCCTCGACGTCCTGGCTGCCGAAGATCAGGTCGAACCCGCCGATCCAGATGCCGACGGCGAGACCGAGGATGACCGCGTCCCAGGACCACTCGCCGGTGACCGCGATCCAGGCTCCGACCGGGCCCATCGCCTGGGCGAGACCGAGGATGGCGTGCGGAAAGTTCGTGAACCGCTTGCCGTACGGATAGACGACCATCGGCACCACGGCGACCGGGGACAGCACCAGACAGAGCGGATTGAGCAGGGCCGCGGCGCCCAGGAACACCGCGAGGGCGACGAGCGCGCCCGTCCACGCGGAGCGCACCGACATCGCGCCGGTCACCAACTCGCGGTTCGCGGTACGGGGGTTACGGGCGTCGATCTCGCGGTCGATGATCCGGTTGCAGGCCATCGCGAAGGTCCGCAGGCCCACCATGGCGACCGTGACGAGCAGCAGCCGGCCCCAGTGGATGTTCCTGTCGAGCTGGAACATGGCCGTCAGCGCGGCGATGTAGGCGAACGGCAGCGCGAAGACCGAGTGCTCGATCATCACCAGCCGCAAGAACGCCCGCGTCCTGCTGCCGGACGGCGCTGGCCCGGGCCCCGGGCGGCCCGGCCGGCCCTTTCCGACAAGCCCGTCGGCTCCCTCGGCGGCACTGCTCACAGGCCGTACTCCCTCCAACGCTTCGTCACCCGGTCCGCGGTCTCCGGGTCGGACTCGACCATCTCCGGCCAGCCGCCGTCCCGCGTGTACCCCTCCTCGGGGAGTTTGCGCGTGGCGTCGATACCGGCCTTGCCACCCCAGAACTGCTGGTACGAGGAGTGGTCGAGGTGGTCGACCGGGCCCTCCACGACCGTCAGGTCCCGTGAGTAGTCGGTGTTCCCCAGCGCCCGCCAGGACACCTCGTGCAGATTGTGCACGTCGCAGTCGGCGTCCACGACCACGATCAGTTTGGTGAGCGACATCATGTGGGCGCCCCAGATGGCGTGCATCACCTTCTGCGCGTGTTTCGGGTACTTCTTGTCGATTGAGACGATCGCGCAGTTGTGGAAGCCGCCCGACTCCGGCAGGTGGTAGTCCACGATGTCGGGCACGATGATTTTGAGCAGCGGCAGGAAGAACCGTTCCGTCGCACGCCCCAGCGGTCCGTCCTCCGTCGGCGGCCGGCCGACCACGATCGACTGGAGCAGCGGGCGCTTCCGCATCGTCACGCAGTCGATGGTCAGCGCGGGGAACGGCTCCTGCGGTGTGTAGAAGCCGGTGTGGTCGCCGAACGGCCCCTCGGGCAGCATCTGCCCCGGCTCCAGCCAGCCCTCGATGACGACCTCGGCGTTGGCGGGCACCTGGAGCGGCACCGTACGGCAGTCGACCATCTCGATCCGCTTGCCCTGGACGAAGCCGGCGAAGAGGTACTCGTCGATGTCACCGGGCAGCGGGGCGGTGGAGGCGTACGTCACGGCGGGCGGGCAGCCGAAGGCGATCGCGACGGGCAGCCGTTCACCCCGCCTGGCGGCGACCTGGTAGTGGTTGGCGCTGTCCTTGTGGATCTGCCAGTGCATACCGATCGTGCGCTTGTCGTGCCGCTGGAGCCGGTAGAGCCCGAGGTTGCGCACGCCGGTCTCGGGGTGCTTGGTGTGCGTCAGACCGAGGTTGAAGAAGGAGCCGCCGTCCTCCGGCCAGGTGAAGAGCGCGGGCAGCCGGTCCAGATCCACGTCGTCACCGGTGAGGACCACCTCCTGCACCGGCGCGCTGCCCGGTTTCACCTTCTTCGGCGGCACGTGCGTCATCGTGCCGAGCTTCCCGAACGCCTCGCGCACGCCCACGAAACCCTGCGGCAGTTCGGGCTTGAGCAGCCCGCCGATCTTGTCGCTGATGTCCGTGTACGCCTTGAGGCCGAGCGCCTTGAGAAGCCGGCGGTCCGTCCCGTACACGTTCATCGCCAAGGGCACGTCCGAGCCCTTGACGTTCTCGAAGAGAAGCGCGGGTCCGCCGGCCTTGTTCACCCGGTCGACGATCTCGCCGATTTCCAGATACGGATCGACCTCGGCCTTGATGCGTTTGAGGTCGCCGTCGCGCTCCAGCGCCCGGAGCAGCGAGCGAAGATCGTCGTATGCCATGCGCTCCAGTATCTGCTACTCGCTACCCTGGTCCTGTAACCGGGGCCACCGCTCCGTACTCGATCTCCACGCACAGGGGGACCGCCCATGCTTCGGGTGCTGATGATTCTGGTGCCGCTGGCTCTCAGCATCTATGCCTTCATCGACTGCATCACCACCGACGAGAAGGACATCCGTCATATCCCCAAGCCCATCTGGGCGATCCTTGTGCTGCTCTTCCCGCTGGTCGGTTCGATCGCGTGGCTGATGGTGGGCAGGAAGCCCGGTACCGGCGCGGGCTCGGCGGGCCGCCGGGGCGGGTGGGTCGCGCCGGACGACAACCCCGACTTCCTCAAGTCCCTTGAGAAGGACGGCAAGAGCGGCAAGAGCGACCAGAGCCCCGAGGACGGTTCGGCGGAAGCCGCGAAGGACGAGACGAAGCCGGACGCGGACGCGGTCGCCGAACTGGAGCGGCGCGAGGCCGATCTGCGGCGCCGTGAGGCGGAGATCGAGCGCCGCGAGAAGGGCGGCAGCGCCGACGACGCCCCGCCGGCGGGCTGACCACCTCACGCACGCCTCGT
>NZ_BMMV01000007.1:307851-379012 GCF_014646115.1 Streptomyces camponoticapitis
CCCCCGGGACGACCGGGGGCGCGCCGCTGTCTCGTTCCCGCGCGGTCACACGCCCGCGTACGAGTGCTTTCCGGTGACGAAGATGTTGACGCCGTAGTAGTTGAACAGCCAGCAGCCGAAGGCGACCAGCGCCAGCGTCGCCGCCTTGCGGCCCTTCCAGCCCGCCGTGGCGCGCGCGTGCAGGTAACAGGCGTACGCGACCCAGGTGATGAAGGACCAGACCTCCTTGGGGTCCCAGCCCCAGTAGCGGCCCCAGGCGTCGCCGGCCCAGATCGCGCCCGCGATGATCGTGAAGGTCCAGAGCGGGAAGACGGCGGCGTTCACGCGGTACGAGAACTTGTCGAGCGTGGCGGCCGCGGGCAGCCGTTCCATGACGGAGGACCACGCGCGGCCTACGGCGACGCCCCGGGCGATCTTGGACTCGTACACGTCGCGCAGCAGGTAGAAGAGCGTGCCCACGGCGCCGAGGTAGAAGACCGCGCCGCAGAAGATCGCGGTGGAGACGTGGATCCAGAGCCAGTACGAGTGGAGCGCCGGGACCAGCTGGTCGCTGTCCGTGTAGAGCACGGTCGTCGCGATGCCCAGGTTGAGCAGGACCGTGGTGACCAGGGGCAGTCCGATCCAGCGGACGTTCTTCTTCGTGAGGAGGAAAGCGAGGTACGTGCCGACCGCCACCGTCGAGAAGGTGGTGGAGAACTCGTACATGTTGCCCCACGGGGCGCGCTGCACCGCCATCGCGCGGCTGATGACACCGGCGGCCTCCAGCAGGAAGCCGAGTGCGGTCATCGAGACGGCGATACGCCCGTACAGGTCGCCCTTGAGCGAACCGCCCGCCGCGCCCGGGCCGTCGGGCACGTCGCGGCGCCCGGCCGCCGAGCGCGTGATGACCTTGGGCCGCTCCAGGACGGCGGTGCCGCCGCCCTTCTCCTTCTCCGCCGTGCGCACCTCGACCGTGGCGGCGGCCTTCGCACCGGCGCCGGTCAGCGCGGCGGCGGTACGGCCGACCTTGCTGCGGCTGCCCAGGACCCACTCGGCGATATGGGCGAAGAAGGCCAGGGTGTAGACGGCCATGGACGAATAGACCAGCACATTGGCGGTGTGCGCCAAGCTCTCGTTGGTGGTGGCGGCGAGGATCACTTCTCAGCCCCTTCGACAGGCTCTCCGGTAGTGGCGGCGGCGGTGGATGTGTCTGAAACGTCCGTGTTCTCTTGCGATTCCTGGGCGGCGTCCGCGGCTTCTTCGGCGGTCGGCGCCTCGGCGTTGAGCGTCAGTGCCAAGTCACCCAGTTCCTCGGGGAGCTTCGCCGACTCGCTGCGCCCCAGGCCGGCCATCTCCACGACGGTGACGCCGTCCGCGCCCCGTACCGCGCGGACCCAGATCCGGCGGCGCTGGATGAACAGGGAGCCGACGAGGCCGAGCACCGCCCCGATCGCACCGGCGAGGGCGAACCCGTTGCCGGGCTGCTGGGAGACCGTGAAGGTGGCCCACTCCTTGATGTCCTTCTCGAAGGTCACCGAGCCCGCTCCGCCCGGCAGCTTCATCGTCTCGCCGGGCAGCAGCCGCGCCGCGAGCTTGTTGCCGTCGGCGTCCTTGAACTGCTTCATCTTGCTGGTGTCCAGCTGGTACACGTTCTGCGGCAGACCGGAGTCGACGCCGAGGCTGCCCACGTAGCCCGTGAGTGCCAGCACGGGATAGTCCAGTTCGGGGAACTGGGAGAACATGCTCCCGTTGCCCTTGCCCGCGAACGTCGGGACGAAGAAGGCGTTGAAGCCGAGCTGCTGCTTCTTGCCCTTGCTGTCGCGGTAGCCGTCCATCACCTTGATCGCGCCGGTCGACGTGATGTTGTTGTCGATCGGCAGGAGCGGGGTCGCGCCCTTGAAGACGACCTTGCCCTTGCCGTCGCGGACGGTGAGGACGGGCGCGTAGCCGTGGCCGATCAGATAGACCTTCGAACCCTTGACCTCCAGCGGTTCGTTGACCTCGATGACCGCCTTGCGCTCCTTGCCGCCCGCCTCGGTCTGGTAGCTGACGTGGGCCTCGAACTCGCGGGCGGTGCCGACCTGCGGTCCCTTGCGCTCGAAGGTGCCGACGAACTTGTCGAGGCTGAAGCTGAACGGCTCCAGGTCGTCGCTGTCGTACATGGACCCGGACTTGAAGTCGTCGTACTGCGTGAGGGTGTTGGAGAAGCCGTCGCCCTCCAGGATCAGCTTTCCGCCCTCGGACTTGAAGAGCTGCCCGGTGGCGAAGGCCACCAGCATGACGATCAGCGCGATGTGGAAGAGCAGATTGCCCGCCTCGCGGAGGTAGCCCTTCTCGGCGGCGACCGCGTCCCCGGCGGTGTGCGCGCGGAAGCGCCGCCGCTTGAGCATGGCGAGCGCGGCCTCGCGGGCCTCCTCGGGCTCGGCGGTGGTACGCCAGGTCGTGTACGCGGGAAGCCTGGTGAGCCGCTTGGGGGCGGCCGGCGGCCGGCCGCGCAGCTGTCCGACGAACTGCCAGGTGCGCGGGACGATGCAGCCGATGAGCGAGATGAAGAGGAGCAGATAGATCGCCGAGAACCACACCGAGCTGTACACGTCGAACAGCTGGAGCTTCTCGTAGATCGGCGTGACCGTCCCGTGCTTCTCCTGGAACGTCTGGACCTTGAGTTCATCGACGCTGTTCTGCGGGATGAGCGAGCCGGGGATGGCCGCGAGCGACAGCATGAAGAGCAGGATCAGCGCGACGCGCATCGAGGTGAGCTGGCGCCAGAACCAGCGGATCCAGCCGATCGGGCCGAGGCTGGGGCCGCCGACGGCGGACTCCTCGCGGGGCGCGGTGGACAGCTGCGATCCGGCGGCGCCGAGTTCGCGTGCCTCTGTTGCCTCGGGTGTGAGGGACGTCTCGTCGGCGCTCCCGGCGGAAGCCGCGGCGTCCGCGCTCTCCGCGTTCTTGACGGCCTCCGCGCTCTCGGCGGTCTCCGCGGGTGTCGTCTCTGTCTTGCTCATGGAACTAGATCCCCACCGTGAAGCCGTTGGTCCACGTCTGCATGTCTTGCATGATGCTGTCCCACACGCCGGTCACCAGCAGCACCCCGGTCGCGATCATCATCACGCCGCCGGTCCGCATCACCCACACGTAGTGGCGCTTGACCCAGCCGAACAGCCCCAGCGCCTTGCGGAACGCCACGGCGGCGAGCACGAAGGGCACCCCGAGACCGACGCAGTACGCGACGGTCAGTATGGCCCCTCGTCCCGCGGTCGCCTGGTCGAAGGCCAGCATGTTCACGGAGGTGAGCGTCGGGCCGATGCACGGCGTCCAGCCGACCCCGAACAGCGCGCCCAGTACCGGGGCCCCGACGAGACCCGACACCGGCCGCCTGTGGAGGCGGAATTCGCGCTGCGTGAGCCAGGGCAGCAGCCCCATGAAGAACACGCCCATCGCGATCATGAGCACACCGAGGATGCGGGAGATGACCGTCCGGTTGTCCTGGAGGGTGCTGCCAAAGTAGCCGAAGAGCGCGCCGCCGGAGACGAAGACCGCGGTGAAGCCGACGATGAACAGGACCGCGCCGGCGACCATCCGCCCGCGCCGGGCGTCGCCCAGATCGGTACCGCTGATGCCGGTGACGTACGACAGATAGCCGGGTACGAGCGGCAGCACGCACGGCGAGAAGAACGAGACCAGACCACCCAGCAGCGCGATCGGCAGCGCGAGCAGCAGAGCCCCGCTGAAGACCGTCTCATTCATGCCGGGAACAGCGGCGAGAACCTCCACGGGATCACTTCTCCGCGATCAGCGGGTCGATCATCTCGCGCAGCTTCTTGTCGTCGAGCGCCTTGAGCGAGCGGGCCGCGATCTTCCCGTCCCGGTCGAGCACGATCGTGGAGGGGATGGCCTGCGGGTTGAGGCTGCCTTTCGGGAAGCCGTTGACGATGAGCTTGCCCGCCGGGTCGTAGATGCTCGGGTAGGTGACGCCGTAGTCCTTCTCGAAGGCTATGGCCGAGCCCTTGTTGGCGTCGCGGGCGTTGAGCCCGACAAAGGCGATGTCCTGGCCCTTGGCCTCGGTCTCCTTGGCGACCTTCGCGAAGTACGGCGCCTCGGCGCGGCAGGGTCCGCACCAGGAACCCCAGACGTTCAGCACGACGACCTTGCCCTTGAGGTCGGCCACGTCGAGCCGCTCGCCTTCGAGCGTCTCGCCGGCGATCTCTCTGACCGGCTTGCGGTCGGCCTTGGCGACGGTCTGCACCCCGCCGGTGTTCGTCACGAAGTTGGTGTCACCGCCGCCGCCGGACGTGGCGCCTCCGCCGCAGGCCGCCAGGGTGAGCATGGCCGCCGACGCGACAACGGCCGGGAGTGCGGCGCGCGGGCGTCGGTACGAGCGGCTTGGGAGGGCTCGGCCAAAGTTCATGTGAAAAGTTTCGCATGGGCCATTCAGGGATCTTGTTCGCCCCCCTCGCTCCCGGGAAACGCCCTGTCGGCGGCCCGGACAAGACGCCGCCGTGCCACGAGTCGCGGCTCGCGCGGGGCGGCACGACGGCCGCTTCGCGGACCTCAGGCGGCTTTGAAGAAGGTGTTCCAGCCGCCGGCCGGAGCCTGGCCGACCTCCAGCGTACGGAGTTTGGTGAGCACCGCCGGGTCCTGGACGTCGAGCCAGTCCGTGAACTGCCGGAAGGACACCAGCCGTACGTCCTTCTTGCCCGCCATCCCCTTCAGCGCCTCTTCGACCGCATCCATATATATGCCGCCGTTCCACTCCTCGAAGTGATTCCCTATGAAGAAGGGGGCGCGATTCGACTCGTACGCGCGGTTGAATCCGGAGAGATACGCCTTGGTGGCCTGTTTGCGCCAGCCCGGATAATTCGCGGGAACACCCTTGGTCGAATTTCCCGACTGATTTGCGAGGATGTTGTAGTCCATCGACAGGACTTCGAAGGAATGCCCGGGGAACGGCACACCCTGCAACGGCAGATCCCATACGCCCTGCCGTTTGTCCGGCCACATCTGCCGGCCGCCGGGCGAGCTGGCGTCGTATCGCCAGCCCATCCTGGCCGCCGTGGGCAGCAGCTTGTCCTGGCCGAGCAGACAGGGAGTACGGCCGCCGACCAGTTCCCTGCGGTAGTCGAACGGCAGCGGGTCGAGCTCCTTCCAGCCGCTGTTGGTCTTCCATTCGGTGACGAAGCCGATGGCCTGTTCGGTCTCGTCGCGCCACTGCTTCGGCGACCAGTTGCCGACGGAGCCCGAGCCCGCGCAGAAGTGCCCGTTGAAGTGGGTGCCTATCTCGTGGCCTTCGAGCCAGGCCTGGCGTATGTACTTCAGCGTGTCCTTGATGTGCGCGTCGGTGAGATAACCGATGTCGGAGGCGCCGACGGCGTTGCCCGGCGGGCGGTAGAGCGTCTTCTTCGACTCCGGCAGCAGATAGACGCCGGAGAGGAAGAACGTCATCGCCGCGCCGTGGTCCTTGGCGAGATCGAGGAAGCGGGGGAAAAGGCCGTTGCCCACTTCGCCCGCACCGTCCCAGGAGAAGACCACGAACTGCGGCGGGGTCTCACCCGGTTCGAGCGGTACGGGCGCGGGCGGCTGGTGCGGCTGTTTTCCGGTGTCGGCCGTGGAACCGTCACCGATCATCCGCACATTCTTCTCACTTGGCTTGGCACTCGGCCGGCCGCTCCCCTTGTCTCCCGGCCCGCCCGTGTCCGGACCGCCATTGCCGGACGTGCCCGCGTCGGTACCGCAGGCCCCGATTCCGATTGCGGCCGCCGCCCCAATTCCGGCTCCGAGCAGGCCCCTTCGGCTCATGCCGCGCATTTTTTCCCCATCCGCGCTCGCTCATGTCACGCCCGCCGGTCATGCGGACGACAACACGTTAGATGGCACAGGGAACTCACAGGTTCCAGGAATTGGTAAAGCATTGACCTGTAACGGCGGATGTGACATTCACCGCGAACCGTGGGCGATTGGCCGACTACGCACCGAAGGCTTTCGAAGCGCCCTTCACCGGTTTGGCACCGGCGAGAAGATGCGCGGGTACGAGATCGCGCGCCGGTTCCGTATAGGCGACGGAGACCAGCTTCTCCCCCTCGTAGGTGAACGTCGTCAGGGACGCGAGCGTGCACTGCCTGCGGCGGGGGTCGTGCCAGAGCCTTCGGCGCTCGAAGTGGCTGCGCACGATCCAGATCGGCAGCTGGTGGCTCACGCACACGGCCTCGTGTCCGAGGGCCCGGTCGCGCGCGTCCGCCAGGGCGTCCTTCATCCGGGCGACCTGGTCGACGTACGCCTCGCCCCAGGAGGGCCGGAAGGGGTTGGTGAGATAGCGCCAGTTGGCGGGCGAGCGCAGGGCGCCGTCGCCGACCCCGAAGGTCTTGCCCTCGAAGACGTTCGCGGCCTCGATGAGGCGGTCGTCGGTGTGCAGGGTCAGACCGTGGGACTTGGCGACGGGCTGCGCGGTCTCCTGGGCGCGCTCCAGCGGGGACGCCACGACATGGGTGATGTCGCGGTCCGCCAGGTGCTCGGCGACGCGGTCGGCCATCTTCCGGCCCAGTTCGGAGAGGTGGTAGCCGTCGCGGCGCCCGTAGAGGACCCCGTCGGGGTTGTGGACCTCCCCGTGCCGTACGACATGGACGACGGTCCTCTCGGCGCTCATGCGTCCGCTCCCGTCTCGGTCGCTTCCGCCGCCGCGCGGGCGGCGGCCGGCAGGGCGGCGGCGACGCGCTCGACCGCGCGGTCGTCGTGGGCGGTGGAGACGAACCAGGACTCGAAGGCGGACGGCGGCAGATAGACACCGTCGGCGAGCATCGAGTGGAAGAAGGCGGTGAAGCGGAAAGCCTCCTGCCGCTTGGCGTCCTCGTAGTCACGGACCTCGTCGGCCGTGAAGAACACGGAGAACATGTTGCCCGCCGTCTGCACCCGGTGCGCGACACCCTCCTTGCCGAGGGCGTCGCCCACCAGTCCGCGGATCTCGGCCGACACCGCGTCGACCTTCGCGTACGCCGCGTCGTCGAGCAGCCGCAGCTGCGCGAGCCCGGCGGCAGTGGCGACGGGATTCCCGGAGAGCGTGCCGGCCTGGTAGACGGGGCCGGCGGGCGCGAGGTGCGCCATGACGTCGACGCGGCCGCCGAAGGCCGCCGCGGGGAATCCGCCGCCCATGACCTTGCCGAAGGTCATCAGGTCCGGCTCGACGCCGTCGATGCCGTACCAGCCGGCCTTCGACGTACGGAACCCGGTCATCACCTCGTCGGAGATGTACAGCGCGCCGTTTTCCGCGCACAGCGCCTTGAGCCCGGCGTTGAATCCGTCACGCGGCGGCACGACGCCCATGTTCCCGGGCGATGCCTCGGTGATCACGCAGGCGATCTCACCGGGGTGCGCCGCGAAGGCCGCGCGGACGGCCTCCAGGTCGTTGTACGGCAGTACGACGGTGTCGCCGGCCTGCGCGCCGGTCACCCCGGGCGTGTCGGGCAGCCCGAACGTCGCGACGCCGGAGCCGGCGGCGGCCAGCAGCGCGTCCACGTGCCCGTGGTAGCAGCCGGCGAACTTCACGATCTTGGCGCGCCCGGTGAAACCGCGCGCGAGCCGGATCGCCGACATGGTGGCCTCGGTGCCGGACGACACGAGCCGTACCTGCTCGACGGGCGCGACCCGGGCGACGATCTCCTCGGCGAGCGCGACCTCGCCCTCACCGGGCGTACCGAAGGACGTGCCGCGCGCGACGGCGGCCTGGACGGCCTCGATGACCTCGGGCCGCGAGTGCCCGAGGATCATCGGCCCCCAAGAACAGACGAGGTCGACATAGTCGCGCCCGTCGGCGTCGGTGAGGTACGGACCGTCACCGGACACCATGAACCGGGGCGTACCGCCCACGGCCCGGAAGGCACGGACGGGAGAATTCACGCCGCCGGGCGTCACGATCGACGCACGGTCGAAAAGCGCCTGCGAAACGGGGGCTTCGTATGAATACGACACTTTGGTCCTGATCTGCGATTCGAGGTCGGGTGGCCGGGACGAAGGATCTCAGCCACAGATGAGCCGGGCGCGAGGTCTCCTCGTATTACATAAGGGCGTCAACGCCCTCGCGTCTGCGAAACTGGGGCGTCATAGGGGAAGCTCACGCAATCCATGGTGTCAGAGCCTTCGAAGTATCTGCGGACAGGTGTTTCACCGGTCGTCCGTGGGGGAGGTCACTGTCACGATGATCGGGTTGCGCGGCCGGGGCTGCGAGTGGTCGGGTGGAGATATGCATCGCGGTGGCGGACTGGGCGAGGGGACCGATGACCTCGGTCCCGACCCTGCCCGACGGGGGAAACACCGGCGCCGCGAGCGAGAGGCCCGCGCGCAGCCTCCCGTCGGCAGAAACGGCGGCGGCCGGCCTCCGGGAGGCGGGAGCGGCCGGGTGGGGGTGACCTACAAATACTTCGGCGCCCCGGACGGCGCGACGGCGGCCCGGGTCCCCATCTCGATGCGCCCCGAGGAGCTGGGCGGCGACGAACTCGGCATGGGCGGCATGTTCACCAAGATCAAGCCCGAGACGATAGCCGCGATGGTCCTCACGGGCATCCAGGGCATGCCCCTGAACAAGGTCCCCCCACTCGAACTGGTCGTCCTGCACCCGGACTACGCGGTGGTCAAACTCCCCATGACGGTGGTGGACCCCCTGCGCGGCATCGGCGAGGAGTCGGTGGGAGCGGCGGCCTTCATCTGGTCCACCGTCCCGGACCGCGGCGGACCGCGGGACGCCTTCAACGTCTACCAACTGCTCCACGAATGGCAGGACTTCAGCCACCGCCTGCACGAGGCGGGCCACCAGCCGTACTGCCTGGTCTGGCCCTGACCCGGCTTCCGCACCGGACCCGTCACCCCGCGTTCCGCACGCCCGGCGACGAGGGCGCGGGCTGCCCGGTCCGGGTTGCGCTGCGGGCGCGGGGCGGGGCGAACCGGACCTCCACCGCCTCGTCCCAGGCCGCCGCGCGTACGCCGTAGAGGCTGTTCTGGCGGACGCGTCGCGGCAGGCCGACCGGGGTCACCGTCTCGGTCATGGTGAGCGGGACGAGATTCGTGACGTGACCGTCCGACGTCCGTGGCAGGTCCTGGACCACGTGGAGACCGTCGGCGGTCTCCCCCTGCCTGTGGTGGCGCCAGGCGCGGCTCCAGGCGTCCTCCCACGCGCGGCGCTCCGCGTCCGGGACCTCGCACGCGCGCAGGAACGCCTGGAACTGGGCCGGGTTGTGCGGCATCGCCTGGCGGTTCACGATCCGGTGGGCCGTGCTGCGGGGCAGCGCGCCGTACTCGCCGCCCCGTTCCTCCATCGTCCGCAGTGAGGGTGAACCGGCCTTCTCGTACAGCTCCCGCAGCCCGGCGCTCAGGTCGGCGAAGTCACGTACCAGGCCCGGGGACGGGGCGGGCGACGCGCGCCCGCCGCGGGCCGAGCGGGTCGCCTCGTACCTGGCCCGCTTCCAGAGGAGCTTGGCGTCCTCGGGGGACGCGTCGCAGGCGCGGGCGTAGGCGCGTACGGCGGAGAGCGTCGGGACACTCGAAGCCGACGCCGTGCGCTGGAGGGTGGTGGCGTGCACCCCCGCCCGGAGTGCGAGGTCGCGATAGCTCAGTCCCGCGCGTCTTCGCTGATCGCGCAGCCACTGCGCCAGACCGCGCAAGGCCCTGTTGTCGGTGACGATGGGCTTCTCCGGGCGCCCCACGGCCGCGCCGCCCTCAGACGGTCGGGCCGGGAGTCAGCAGGGCCCGTACGGCGATACGGAGCCCTCTCGCGGGCGCCGCGCGGCCGAGGGCGACGACGATGACGGCCACCAGGCCCGCCCCGCCCAGCAGTTGCAGAACGTCCAGGACGGGCAGGCCGGCGAACGCGACCAGGACCGCGGCCATGACGACGATCACGATGATGACGACGGCCTCGGGGCTGTACAGCCGGCGCGGGGCCGGCGCACCGCTCTCCACGCAGGACGCGGCAGGGGGTTTCTTGTTCACGGGGTATCTCCTGATCGTCGATGCCCGGCGGCCGAGGGCCGCCGGACACCCGCTACTGGCTCCAACTGGGTTGCAGACCACGGGCAGTTGCCGCCGCCCGGTGTGGTTGCCCAGATGTTCTCAGCAGCCGGGCAGCTAATCCCAATCCGAAAGGGGATAAAGATCTGATTGATGCGTGCCTGTCTGGCGTGCCCGGCGGAAGAAAAAGCGACGCAGAGTCAACTTCCAAGGCCCCGAGGACCTCTGACCGGTGCTGGACTTGGCCTCGCTGTGATCAACATGCTTGTCTGTGAGACGTGGTATGAACGCGTTGATGCGCGCACGCCTCAATCGAGGTTGCATGATCTTGTGCACCGCTGACACGATCCGCCGGACGCCGCGAGAGCAAGTGGTCTGTACCTCTCTCCCGGCGCCGACCCTGATCGCTACTGGCTCCAACAACCAGCTGAACAGGGCGTTACGGGCCTCCTGTTGCCGCACGAGCCCGCCGAAGGGCCGGTACCGCAGACGCGGTGCCGGCCCTTCGGACTGCGTGCCACCGGACCGCTCCTCACGGTGAGTCCCCCGTCGACGGCCCGCCCTGCGTGCCCGTGGGACTCTGCGGTTCGATCAGAACCATCGGGTCGTTGCCCTTCAACTGTTGCCAGACACCCACCAGGGCCACCACCTGCGCCACGAAGAAGGCCAGTTGGACCGAGGCCGTGCGGAGTTGGTAGATCGAGAGCAGCAGCGCCGCCTTCGTGGGCCAGTAGTGGCCCTCATTGCGGAACGTGTCGATGTCCATCGCCACGCCCGTCGTCGTCAGGACGAGCAGGGTCAGCGCCACATCAAGTGCCCAGGTGCCGGAGGGCTGTTCGACGGCCCGGCTGATGATCCAGTACAGGCCGACCGGGGTCGCGTACACCAGAGAGAGGCCCAGGGCCTTCGCCGGGCCCCGGCGGCCGGGCAGGACGCGCCACAGCGCGCCAAGGACGAAACCCGCCGCCGCCCAGATCACCTCCGAGCCGATCACGGACTGTACGAGGGTGACCACCCCGAACTGGTCCCTGGGCACGTTGCCCCACAGCGGCCCGCGTACATGGTTCGCCCAGAAGGAGATCGCGGTGGCCGGCAGCGCGATGACCGCGGCGAAGAACGCGGCCCGGCAGGCGTTGCTGAACCAGGTGTCGCGCGGGCCCCACGCCAGGATGAGTTCGATCGCGTCCACCGAGTCGGGCAGGGCCTTGCCGGCGTGCGGGGAGGTGGTGTCGTCGGGGTTCCAGCGGTGCAGGTCGTCGAGTCTGGTCTCCAGCCCGATCCGTTCGCCTTCCTGGTCGCCCTGCTCCCAGCGGCGCAGTTGCAGGTGGAGGTCGCGGTACTTGCGCGCGGAGTCGATCAGCCACGGACGGTCGGACTCCCGTATCACCTCGCGCAGAGGCGTCCCCGCCGGCAGTTCCTGGGACAGCACCGAGCGGCGGCGCCCCAGGCCGAGGAGGAGGAATCCGGCGAGCACGATCAGCGGCAGGTCCAGCAAGGACGCGGGCACACCCACGTACCAGCCCGGAATCGGCACCACCGAGGTCAGGAACAGCACGGTCAGGATCAGCTTCTCCGGCAGGGGCGGCGAGACCGGAGAGGCGCCGGGAGCGTTGGACCGGGCGGCGAGTACGGCGAGGAGTATCCCGTTACGGATGAGCCAGGCCGCCCAGACGGAGAAGGTGTCCGGCCAGTCGGAGGGGAACCAGGCCATCGAGTTGTAGAGGTGCGCGAGATGCCAGCGGTCGTAGAACTCGTCTCCCGGACCGATGCTGAGCCAGGCCTCCTGCTCCCACGAGTTCTGCTTGGCCCATACGGCCAGAGCCACGATCGCGACCGCCGTGATCGCACAGAGAACGAGCAGCCACCGGAGCGAGCGGCCCTGTCGGGGCCTCCCCGGCAGCTCACCGGGGCGGGCTCGGAGCCGCCGTACCGCCGACGCCGTGCCCACCAGCCAGACGAAGGCGACACAGCAGCACGCGAGCGCGAGCCAGAGGAAGCCGCCCGTGTACCGGAGGCGTTCGATGTCGGCGATGTCGTTCTCGTCGAGCCAGAAACCGGCGGGCAGCCCGAACCAGTGCGGGGCGCTCGCCATGACCACCGGGTACGCCGTGGCGACCAGGACGGCCGACAGCGCGGCGATCCGGAGCCGGCCGAAGAAGCCGTACAGGCCGAACAGACAGAAGGCCGCGCCACCGCACGCCGCGAGCCCGAAATGGATGGCGGTCCGGTACTCCGGCCACCAGTCGAGCACCCCGTAGTCGCCCGCGAGGCTGGGGGCCATGTCGTCGACTTCGTAGACCAGCGCCACGGCGAACGCGACGTACGCCCAGAGCAGGAGATCGCGCCGGGCGGTCCTCTCGTCGGCCGTCTCCCGGGACGACGCCGGGGCGGCCTCGTCGGCGGGTGTCCGCGGAGGCGACGCCGGCGTACGGCGGAGTCTGCGCACCAGGACCAACATCACAGGGAACACGGCGAGTTCCCAGGTCAGCCAGGTCACGGACGGCACGAGATACCAGGGCTTCTCGCCCCACCCCGTTATCAGGGCCTTCATCGCCGGTGGCTGCACGGCGATCCGTACCTCGGGCGGCTCGCCGCCGGCCTTGGCCCGGACCCAGGTCAGCCGGGTGGTGGATCCCTTGGTCGGGGTCGGGGACATGGTGCGCGCCGCGCGCCCGCCGAGGTCGACCGTGATCTCCCGCCACCACGCCTTGTCCAGGGCGGGCGGACGCACCAGGGCCAGCGTCCAGAACCGCTTCCCCACCGTGATGCGCCAGGGGCCGAAGTCCCGGTCGCGCCGGTCGTACACGTAGGTGACGGCCCGCTGCCGTACCGTGATCCACTTCGCCTCGACCGTCACCTCGGGCGGCCAGGGGCGCGCCTCCGTGTCGCGGTACGGATAGGGGTCGTCCGGGTAGCGCAGCACACACCGCATGGCGGACCGGTAGCGCTCGGTGTCCCCGTTCAGCAGCAGACTCCGCGCGAGCTTCCAGGTCTTCGGCACCTGGACCACGAGATCGGTCTCCGCCTTGGTGTAGTCCTCGCCGTCGTGCTTGAGGCGCACCGAGGTGGTGACCCGCGCGGTCTTCAACTGCCCCGACAGGCAACTGTCCTCGGCCTGCGGCGAGGCGGCCGAGGCCTTGCCGACGGCGCCGAACGACGACAGCGCCAGCAGTCCCGTGAAGACGAACAGCAGCAGTGCTCGCCGCATCCCCTGCCCCCCGCGGCAGTCAACCGGTTCAACGAATCCTCGGATCAACGGAGATGCAGACTAACCGGCAACGGCGGCCAGGGGCCATCGCACCGCGTACGCGGACAACCCGGGGGTACCCGAACCACAACGGCGCTCCCGGCGCCCGTGGGCCACGAAGGCCATGAACCCTACGTAAGGAGGCCGCACATGATGATCGTCGGCATCGTTGCCGTCTGCGCAGTACTCCTGGTACTCGCCTTCCTGCTCCCCCGTCTGTCGCGCCACCCGGAGCGCGGCACACAGCGCAGGCGGACAGGTCGCGGGCAGGGCCCCCGGGACGCTCGGCAGGCTCCTGCGCAAGCCCTTCAGCAGCAGTTCCCGCGCGGTCGGCCGCAGCGGATCCGCCGGACGGCGCACCCGCGGGCGGATGCCCTTCTGACCCGGCCGAACCCCGGACATGTGTGATGCCCGCCGGATTCCGGCGGGCATCACACGTGTCGGGCCACGCCCCGTCGCTCGCTACTTCGCCTCAAGTGCCTTCAACGCGATGTTGAGTTCGAGGACGTTGACTCGTGGTTCGCCGATGAAGCCGAGGATGCGGCCGTCTTTGTGGTCGTTGACGAGTTTCTGTACTTGTGTGATGTCGAGGTTGTTGAGTTTCGCGACGCGGTTGACCTGGATGTCGGCGTACTGGGGGGAGATGGCGGGGTCGAGGCCGGAGCCGGAGGAGGTGACGGCGTCCGGTGGGACGTCGGAGGGTTTGATCTTGTGGCCGTCGACGGAGTTGTCCTTGACGACGGCGGCTTTGGCGTCTTTGACCCACTGGATGAGTTCTTCGTTGTCTCCGGCGCGGTTGGTGGCGCCGGAGAGGATGAGTTGGTACTGGGTGTTGACGCTGTTGGTGCCGAGCCCGTTCGAGGGGCGGGGCTGGAACCATTTGAGGTCGGGATCGGGGGTCTCCTGGCCGTCTTTGAGGGGCAGGTCGTAGCGCTGGCCGATGAGGGAGGACCCGACGGTCCTGCCGTCGGCTCTGATCTCGGAGCCGTTGGCCTGGTGGTGGAAGAGGCCCTGGCCGATGCCCATGACGGCGAGGGGGTAGATGACGCCGCAGATGATGCTCAGGACGAGCAGGGCGCGCAGGGCGGCGCCGAGGAGGCGGGCGGTGCTTCCGACGGTGGTGTTCATGGACATCAACCGATTCCGGGGATGAGGGAGATGAGGAGGTCGATGATTTTGATGCCGGCGAAGGGGGCGATGAGGCCGCCGAGGCCGTAGAGGCCGAGGTTGCGGCGGAGCATCCGGTCGGCGCTCATGGGTCGGTAGCGGACACCGCGCAGCGCGAGCGGCACCAGGGCGACGATGATCAGGGCGTTGAAGATGACGGCCGAGAGGATCGCCGACTCCGGGGACGACAGGTTCATGATGTTGAGCTTGTCGAGGCCGGGGTGGACGACGGCGAACATCGCGGGGATGATCGCGAAGTATTTCGCGACGTCGTTGGCGATGGAGAACGTCGTCAGCGCACCGCGGGTGATGAGCAGCTGTTTGCCGATCTCGACGATCTCGATGAGTTTGGTGGGGTTGGAGTCGAGGTCGACCATGTTCCCGGCCTCTTTCGCGGCCGAGGTGCCGGTGTTCATCGCGACACCGACGTCGGCCTGGGCGAGCGCGGGGGCGTCGTTGGTGCCGTCGCCGGTCATCGCGACGAGTTTCCCGCCGGCCTGCTCACGACGGATGAGGGCCATCTTGTCCTCGGGGGTGGCCTCGGCGAGGAAGTCGTCGACACCGGCCTCCTCCGCGATCGCCCGCGCGGTCAGCGGGTTGTCACCGGTGATCATCACGGTCTTGATGCCCATCCGGCGCAGCTCCTCGAACCGCTCCCGCATCCCTTCCTTCACCACGTCCTTCAGATGGATCACACCCAGGACCCGCGCACCGGCCCCGTCCTCCACCGCCACCAGAAGAGGCGTACCGCCCTCCTGCGAGATGCGGTCGGTCAGGGTGTGGGCGTCGGGCGCCACCCGGCCACCGCGCTCGGTGACCCAGGCGACGACCGAACCGGCCGCCCCCTTGCGGATCTTGCGCGCGGCTCCGTTCTCCACGATGTCGACACCCGACATACGGGTCTGTGCCGTGAACGGCACCCATTGCGCGCCGGTGAGTTCGCCCTGCGCACGCTCCCTCAGGTCGTAGGTCTGCTTGGCGAGTACGACGACGGAGCGGCCTTCGGGTGTCTCGTCGGCCAGCGACGACAGCTGCGCGGCGTCGGCGAGATCGACGGCGGTGACGCCTTCGACGGGCAGGAAGGCCGCCGCCTGGCGGTTGCCGAGGGTGATGGTGCCGGTCTTGTCGAGGAGCAGTGTCGAGACGTCGCCGGCCGCTTCGACGGCGCGTCCGGACATGGCCAGGACGTTGCGCTGGACGAGGCGGTCCATGCCCGCGATACCGATCGCGGAGAGCAGCGCGCCGATCGTGGTCGGGATGAGACAGACGAGGAGCGCGGTGAGCACGATCATCGACTGCTCGGCGCCGGCGTAGATCGCGAACGGCTGAAGGGTGACCACGGCCAGCAGGAAGACGATCGTGAGGGACGCGAGGAGGATGTTCAGCGCGATCTCGTTGGGGGTCTTCTGCCGGGCCGCGCCCTCGACGAGGGCGATCATGCGGTCGATGAACGTCTCGCCGGGCTTGGTCGTGATCTTGACGACGATCCGGTCGGAGAGGACCTTCGTGCCGCCGGTGACCGCGCTGCGGTCACCGCCCGACTCCCGGATGACGGGGGCCGATTCACCGGTGATGGCCGATTCGTCGACGGAGGCGACGCCTTCGGCGACATCGCCGTCTCCGGGGATGATGTCGCCGGCCTCGCACACCACGAGGTCGCCGATCCGCAGCTCGGTGCCCGGGACGCGTTCCTCGCCCCTGCCCACCACCCGCCGCGCGACGGTATCGGTCTTGGCCTTGCGCAGGGTGTCGGCCTGGGCCTTGCCGCGGCCCTCGGCGACGGCTTCGGCGAGGTTGGCGAAGATCGTGGTCAGCCACAGCCAGGCGGTGATCGCCCAGCCGAACCAGTCGCCGGGATCGGAGATCGCCAGCGCGGTGGTGAGGACCGAGCCGATCTCGACCACGAACATCACCGGTGATTTGACCATCACCCGCGGGTCGAGCTTCCGCAGCGCGTCCGGGAACGACTTGAGCAGCTGCCTGGGGTCGAACAGACCCCCGCCGACACGCCCGTCCTCCGGACGGTGCGAGGTCGGCACGTCCGAGTGCGGGGCCCGCGAGGGGCCGAGCCCCGAGCCGGAGCCGGAGCCCGGGTCGGGCGCGGAGGTGGAAGTGGAGGTGCTCATGACGCGAGTCCTTCGGCGAGCGGTCCCAGCGCGAGGGCGGGGAAGTAGGTCAGACCGGCGACGATCATGATCGTGCCGACGAGGAGCCCGCTGAAGAGCGGTTTGTCGGTACGCAGGGTGCCCGCGGTCATGGGTACCGGTTTCTGTTCGGCCAGCGAACCGGCCAGAGCCAGGACGAACACCATCGGCAGGAAACGCCCCAGCAGCATCGCGATACCGATCGTGGTGTTGTACCACTGCGTGTCCGCGTTCAGCCCGGCGAAAGCCGAACCATTGTTGTTCGCACCCGACGTATACGCGTACAGAACCTCGGAGAACCCGTGCGCGCCACTGTTCGTCAGCGAATTCAGCGGAGTGTCCATCACCATCGAGACAGCGGTGAAACACAGCACCAGAGCCGGAGTGATGAGGATGTAGCACGCGGCGAATTTGATTTCCCTGGTACCGATCTTCTTCCCCAGGTATTCCGGTGTCCGCCCGACCATCAGCCCGGCCAGGAACACCGCGATCACCGCCATGATGAGAATCCCGTACAGACCGGATCCCACACCGCCGGGCGCGATCTCACCCAGCTGCATCCCCAGCATCGCGATACCACCACCGAAACCGGTGTACGACGACAGGAACGAGTTCACCGCACCCGTCGACGTCAGCGTGGTCGCCACCGAGAAGATCGAAGAGGCACCGATCCCGAACCGGGTCTCCTTGCCCTCCGTCGCACCCCCGGCCAGATCGAACGCCGGCCCGCCGTGACGGAACTCCGTCCACATCATCAGCGCGGTGAACACCACCCAGATCCCGACCATCGCCGCGAGGATCGCGTACCCCTGCCGCACACTGCCGACCATCCGCCCGAACGTCCGCGTGATCGACAGCGGGATCACCAGGATCAGGAAGATCTCCAGCAGATTCGACAGCCCGTTGGGATTCTCGAACGGATGCGCCGAGTTCGCGTTGAAATACCCGCCGCCGTTCGTACCCAGCTCCTTGATCGCCTCCTGCGAGGCGACCGCACCCCCGTTCCACTGCTGCGAGCCGCCCATGAACTGGCCGACCTCATGAATACCCGCGAAGTTCTGGATCGCCCCGCACGCCACCAGTAGCACCGCACCGACCACCGCGACCGGCAACAGGATCCGCACCGTGCCCCGCACCAGATCCGCCCAGAAATTCCCCAGCTCACCCGTACGGTGCCGGGCGAACCCGCGCACCAGCGCCACCGCCACCGCCAGACCCACAGCCGCCGACAGGAAGTTCTGCACCGCCAGCCCACCGGTCTGCACCACATGACCCATGGCCTGCTCGCCGTAGTACGACTGCCAGTTGGTGTTCGCCACGAACGACGCCGCGGTGTTGAACGCCTGGTCCGGATCGACCGAGGCGAACCCCAGCGACCCGGGCAGACTCCCCTGGACCCGCTGCAACAGATACAGGAACAGCACACTGACCAGAGAGAAACCCAGCACACCGCGCAGATAGGCGGGCCAGCGCATCTCAGTGGCAGGATTCGCGCCCACAGCCCGGTAGATCCACCTCTCCACCCGCAGATGCTTCGGAGAGGAATAGACACCGGCCATGTAGTCGCCGAGAGGCCGGTATGCCAGCGCCAGCGCCACCATCAGCGCGAGCAGCTGCAGCACACCGGCAAGGACGGGGCTCATCAGGGCTCAGAACCTCTCCGGGAACAGAAGGGCGAGGACGAGATAGCCCAGCAGAACAACAGCGACGACAAGACCGACAACGTTCTCCACGCTCACAGCCTCGCCACCCCCCTGGCAACGAAAGCCACCAACGCGAACAACACGATCGTGGTCACGACGAAGGCCAGATCGGCCATCGCGAACTCCTGAAAGAGGTCGGGAAATCACGGACCTCTAGAGGAAAACCTCTTTTCTCCGGAACACGAGTGACGTTGACGTGTCCCATACGGCTGGGGAGGCGCGGTTAACGGATCTCATACACGGATGGCCCCTACATGACTTGCGCCCGGCAGGATTCCTGCCGGGCGCGAGTCGTATGAGCGAGCTGAGATCTTCCCCGGGATCTCCCCCGGGATCCTCGGGATTCCCCCCAGTGCGTCAGCCGGCGCGTGCGGCGGGCGTACCCGTTACGGTCTCCGGTCCCTGCCCGGCGGCCTGTCCGCCCGCGGGACGCAGGACGCGCTCCGCCAGCGCGCCGAAGATCAGCCCGAAGGCCGTCCACAGCAACGCCTGCACACCCAGGGAGGCCAGCCTGAACTCCCAGAGCAGCGCGGCCGGGAAGGTCTCCTTGACCGCGTCGGTGTTGGCGGGCAGCAGCAGACAGGCCAGGGCCATGACCACCGCATAGCCGCCGCCCGCGGCGACGGTCGCGTTCCAGTTGCCGAGCGTCGGCGCGAGCCGGCGACCGGCGATGACGGCGGTCACGGCGACCAGCACGCTGAGCACGATCATCAGGAAGAAGAGCGTCGTGCGCTTGCCGATGGTGTCGGGATTGCCCACGGCGGGTGGCGTCGCGGGGTATTTGAGGAACGGCACGAGATAGACGGTGGTGAAGGCGGCGCCCGCGACCAGCGCGGCCGTCGCCCGGGGGCGGAGCCGGCCGACCCGGCCCAGACAGATGGCGAAGGCCAGGGAGGCGATGCCGCCCAGGGCCACTCCGTAGACGAGGACGCCGGTCGCGAGACCGAAGGTCGACTGGACCGGCCGCGTGACCAGTTCCTCCTCTTCCTCGGCGGGCGCACCCGCCGCGCCGTCGTGTTCGTGCGCCGGCGCGGACTGCGACTCCTCCAGGGCGATGGAGGAGTCGATGGACGGCTCCCCCACCACGTAGGCGAGCGCGAAGGCGAGGAGCCCCGCGACGACGCCCGCGATCATGCCGCGGACCAGAAGGGTTCTGACGGTGGACGTCTGCATGGTGATGTTCTCCGAGGGTGACCTCCGTCCGTGAGATCAGTGGCAGGGGAAGCCGAGCAGATGACGGCCGTCGTGCACCCACTCGTGCACACCCGCCCCGGAGAACACCGACGTCGCGCCCTGTTCGGCACCGACGAAGTACAGCAGCACCAGCATCAGCGTGCCCACGAAGACCGCCCAGGGCAGAACCGCCCGCAGGGGCAGGGGAGTCAGGGGCGATATCGCTGATCCGGCGGATGAAGAAACGGCCGGGGGCACAATGGACTCAGCCACGGCACAACCTCCTTGGGAACTCGCGTCCCGTTCAGTGGAGCTCGCACGACGACCATCGGGTCTGACTCACCGGGCCGCCTCGCCGCGCGTACGCGGTGGCTGCTCGGCATACAGTGGCGCGACCGTGCCGGAATCTCACCGGACTTCCGTCTTGCCGTCGTGATATCGACGTGAACGTACCGCGATCGGGCAGGTGGGCCAAGAGGGCGACCGGCCCGGCGCCCCCGACACGGGCCTCCGGCGGGCGGCGCGGGAGTTGAACGGCACGGGCGGTGCCCCGTGAACGTACGACCCTGGAGAGCCCGATGACCACACGCGTGACGTTGATCTCACCGGCGCTCAGCACCGCCCTGCGCGAGGCGCGTTTCGCCGACGGACCGCTGGACGCGACCGGCCTGCGGCAGGCCGAGGCCGTACGGGGCGCGCACGCCGTCGTCGAGCAACGCGCCACCGCGGACCGGGTGTTCGCGTCCCCCTCGGTGCGCTGCCGTCAGACGGCGGAGGCGCTCGGTCTGGTCGCGGAGCCCCTGCCCGAGCTGCGCACCTGCGCGATGGGCCGCTGGCGCGGGAAGCGGCTGGACGAGGTCAGCGCCACCGACCCGCAGGCGGTGGCCGCCTGGCTGAGCGACCCGACGGCGGCGCCGCACGGCGGGGAGTCGCTGAAGGCGCTGCACAGCCGGCTCGGCCACTGGCTCGACGCGCTGGGCACCGACGCGCGCCGCGAATCGGCGCGCGTCCTCGCGGTGGCCGAGCCCGATGTCGTACGGGCGCTGACCGTGCACGCGATCGGCGCGCCGACGCAGGTGTTCTGGCGCATCGACGTACAGCCGCTGACGGTCACGGAGTTGAGCGGGCGCAACGGCCGCTGGAATCTGCGCAGCGGCCGTCCCCTGCACGGCGGTTGATCCGAAGGACCCGGTGTGGAGGGCGCGCGGTCACGCCGCCGCGGCCGGTCCCACCAGTTCGCCGAGCACGTCCTCCATGGTCACGAAGCCCAGCACGGTGCCCGCCTCGCCCGTCACGGCCGCGAGGTGGCTGTCGGCCGCCCGCAGCGCGGTGAGCGTGTCGTCCAGCGGGGTGTCGATCCGGACCCGCGTCACCGCGTGCAGGGTCGAGCGCGGAAACGGCTTGGTCCGGTCGGCGACGCCGAGGGTGTCCTTGATGTGCAGATAACCCAGGACGGCGCCGGCGGGCCCGGTGACCGGTATCCGCGAGAAGCCGG
Source organism: Streptomyces camponoticapitis (assembly GCF_014646115.1). GTDB lineage: Bacteria > Actinomycetota > Actinomycetes > Streptomycetales > Streptomycetaceae > Streptomyces > Streptomyces camponoticapitis. The sequence goes on from NZ_BMMV01000007.1 coordinate 328,750, forward strand.
CCGACGACGCGATCCGCTCCAGTTGCTCCGGCGTCACCCGGTGGTCGACGGTGACCATCCGGCGCAGCGGTACGAGGAGTTCGCCGACCGGGCGGGTGCCCAGCTCAAGGGCGTCCCGCAGCCGTTCGCCGTCGGCCGGTGAGAGCAGCCCCGCCTCGCTGGAGACGGCGACCATACGGGCGAGTTCGTCGTCGTTGAAGACGGCGGCGACCTCGTTTTTTGGCTCCACCCTGAGCAGCCGGAGCAGGATGTTGGCGAACGCGTTGATGCCGAAGACCAGCGGACGCAGCGCGCGCGTCAGCGCGACCAGCGGGGGACCGAGCAGGAGCGCGGTCCTGGCGGGCGCGGCGAGCGCGATGTTCTTCGGGACCATCTCGCCGAACAGCATGTGCAGATAGGTGGCCACGGTCAGCGCGATCACGAACGCGATCGGGTGCACCAGGGCCTCGGGCACCCGCGCCGCCTCGAAGCCGGGCTCCAGCAGATGCGCGATGGCCGGCTCGGCCACGGCGCCGAGTACCAGCGAGGAGACGGTGATGCCGAGCTGGGCCGTGGCCATCATGGCCGACAGGTGTTCCAGCCCGTACAGCACCGTGTGGGCCCGCTTGTCGCCCTTGCGGGCGTGCGGCTCGATCTGGCTGCGGCGGACGGCGATGAGGGCGAACTCGGCGCCGACGAAGAAGGCGTTGGTCAGCAGCGTCAGTGCGCCGATGACGAGTTGCAGAGTAGTCATCGGGCTTCTCCGGCGTACTGGCGCGAGGGGTTGTCGGTGTCGGGCGCGGGATGTGCGCGGGCCGTTCCGGGCTTGGGCAGCCGTCCGTTGACCGGGGGCGGCTCCGCGACGGCGCGCGCCGGCTCGGTGACGCGCACGCGGTCCGCGCGGTGGTGCTCGATGTCCAGGACATCCAGCCGCCATCCGTCCAGCTCGACGGTGTCGCCCTCGACGGGAATGCGCGCCAGGCGCGTCGCGACGAGTCCGGCGACGGTCTCGTACGGTCCCTCCGGGGCGACCAGTCCGATCCGGGCCAGCTCGTCGATCCGTACGCTGCCGTCCGCCTCCCAGGTCGCGAGCCCGGCCTCGTTCGGCGGGGCGGGCAGCAGGTCGGGGGTCTCGGCGGGGTCGTGCTCGTCGCGCACCTCGCCGACGACCTCCTCGACGATGTCCTCCATGGTGGCGACACCGGCCGTGCCGCCGTACTCGTCGATGACGACGGCCATCGTGCGCGAGGCACGCAGCCGGTCCAGCAGCCGGTCGGCGGTCAGGGTGTCGGGCACCAGCAGCGGCTCGCTGGCCAGCTCGGTGACGGCCACCCGGGCGCGCCGCTCCGGGTCCAGGGCGAGGACGTCACGGATGTGGACCGTGCCGATCACCTCGTCCAGGGTGTCGCGGTAGACGGGGAAGCGGGAGAGGCCGGTGGCGTACGTCAGGTTGGCCGCGTCGGCCGCTGTCGCGCCGGCCTCCAGCGCCTGGACGTCGATACGGGGCGTCATCACGTTCTCGGCGGTCAGCTCGCCGAGGCGCAGGGTCCGTACGAACAGCTCGGCCGAGTCCTGCTCCAGCGCGCCCTCGGCGGCGGAGTGCCTGGCCAGGGAGATCAGCTCGTCCGGGGTGCGGGCGGAGGCCAGCTCGTCGGTGGGCTCCAGGCCCATTCGCCGGACAAAACGATTCGCCGTGCTGTTGAGATGCCGGATGAGCGGGCCGAAGGCGGCGGTGAAGCCGCGCTGGGGGCCCGCGACGACCTTGGCGACGGCCAGCGGCCGCGAGATCGCCCAGTTCTTGGGAACCAGCTCGCCGATGACCATCAGCACGACCGTGGAGATCACCACGCCGAGGACGGTGGCCACGACCGAGGCGGCCGAGCCGAGGCCGACGGCCTTCAGCGGCCCGCGCAGCAGTACGGCCATGGACGGCTCGGCGAGCATGCCGATGACCAGCGAGGTGACGGTGATGCCGAGCTGGGCGCCGGACAGCTGGAACGTGAGCCGCCGGACGGCCTTCAGTGCGCCTTCGGCGCCGCGCTCACCGGCGGCGGCGGCGCGCTCCAGGCTGTCGCGCTCGACGGTGGTCAGCGAGAACTCGGCGGCCACGAAGACGGCGCAGGCGAGGGTCAGCCCGAGAGCGATCAGGAGAAGCAAGGTCTCGGTCACCGTGCCACCCCCGCTCCGCCGGTCTGATGGTGCGGAGAGGAACTGGCACGGCTGGTACTAGGAGGCTCCATCGTGGAACTGCTGCTTCCTTCTTGGTCGGTCGGGTGTCCCCGCCGTGATCGGCCAGGAGGGACGGAATCATGGTAAAGGAATGGCAAATGGAATGGGAGTGGCCAGAACGGTGACCAAGAGTGACTGAGGTCACTCCGCCGGTGCGGCGGGTCACGGGCGGCTCCGACAGCTCGGACAGCTCCGTCCGCCCAGGACATCGCTCAATGGCGCTCGCGCCACTCGGCGGCGATCTCCTCGATGTCGTACGGCTTCTTGTTCAGCGGCGGCCCGGCGGGCGGCCTGGCGATCGCGGCGCGGATCCTCTCGTTGATGTCGGTGATGATCCGCCGCGCCTGCGCCTCCGAAGCGGCCTCGCGGGCGGCGACGACCGCGTCCTCGACCTCCTTACGGAGCATGAGCGTCGGCGGCAGGTAGGAGATTCCCTCCCGCTCCATCTTTCCCTTGATCCACCAGAGTTCGTCGTACGGGGCGTCCACGGACGGCAGCGGCTTACCGGCACCCGGCAGATCGTCGAAGGCGCCGCGCTCGGCCGCCTCACGGATCTGCCGGTCCACCCATGTCTCGAAGGTGATGCCGGGTGGCTTGCGCTCGGTCATCGTGCGGCCTCCTCTTCCACCATGGCCCGGGGCCCGGGGCGCCGGAGCGTGGGCCCCTTCCATAGTGCCTGGGGTACGGGCGCGCCGGAATGCTCAGAAGTCCTTCGCCGGCCAGTCCAGCAGCCGTGCGCCGATCACGGCCGTCTGGAGCGTGTAGCGGTGGAACGGCTCCGCCGGGTCCGACCCGGTGAGCTTGTGTATGCGCTCCAGCCGGTACGTCAGCGCGCGCACGCTCAGATTGAGCCGCCGCGCCGCCTCCGCGCCCACACACCCCGCGTCGAAGTACGCCGTCAGCGTCTCCAGCAGCGGTCGGGCGCCGCCGCGCGCCTCCTTCAGAGGACCGAGCGCGCTGCGTACGAGATCGGTCAGCGCCTCCCGGTCCCGGCTCAGCACCGGGTAGACCAGCAGATCGTCCGCGCGGAGCACCGGCTCGTCCAGTCCCATCCGGTCGGCGAGGTCGTGCGCGTTCAGGGCTTCCTCGTAACTCTGCACCACCCCGCCCGCGCCCGGGTGCGCGCGCCCGATGGCGACCCGCCCGCCGTCCGTCGCCGCGTGCGCCTGCTTGGCGAAGTAGGTGAGTACGTCCCCCTGGTCGGCGGGCGCGACGCAGATGAGCCGCCCGTCCTTGGTGGTCAGCAGGATGCGGCGGTCACCGAAGCGGGAGACGAGGGCGAGTTCGATACTGCGGGCGGCGGGGTCCGTCTCCGCGTACGCGGCCTCCCCGACGGCCACGGCCACCGCGTGCGCGTGGGAGAGCTGGAGCCCGAACCGTCCGGCCCGCTCGGCGAGCCTGCCCAGGTCGCTGCGCCCGTGCAGCAGGTCGTCGATGAACTCGCGCCGGGACGCCTCCTCGCGCCGTACGGCGATCCGCTGGGCCCGCTCGTAGCCCTCGGCGAACGCGTCGACGGCCTGCTCGACGGCGGCGAGGACGCTGTCGGCGGACGCCGCACTCGCCGACGAGACGGGCCAGGCGGCGCGGGTGGCGGTCAGATGCCGGCTGACGAGTGCCCGCAGGCCGTGCCCGGCCTCGGCGGCCTGCTCGCCCAGTGCGCGGCGCGAGTCGAGTTCGTCGCGGGTGAGGCGGCGCCCGGTCACCGAGACGTCGGAGAGGATCCGGTCGTAGCCGGTCAGGTACTCCGCGAAGGGCCCCTGGTCCGTGGGCCGGCCTGTCGTCTGATCCGCCATCTGGGCCCCCGGCTTCCTGATCTGTCCTGACGCGTTCTTAACGCGGGTGCCACCCAGCTTGTCAGAGCCGGATTCGGCGACGGCACCCGGCATTAAGGACGCGTAAAGATTGCCGGGATCCGGCAGTGCGCGCACAGCCCCTCGGGTGACAGGATCGGACCACGGAAAACGGGGGACGGATTCCGGTGCCGGAGTGCGCGCACTCGTACTCCGGCATCCGGAGCCGGTCCGACGGCGGCTCGTACGGATCGCGTGACTCGTACGGCCGCCGCTCACTGCCCGCCGTACGTTTCCCCCGCCGGACCGGCCGCGCCACACACGGTCCGGGGCTACGCGCCGGCAGCCGGACGCCACCGCGGATCGCGGCCCGTCACGGCCAGCAGCGAATCGAAGGGCGTCGCGTCCTCGCCCACCGGCACCGGCTCCCCGAAGACACCCATCGCGCGAGCCGTCGGCGCCAGCGCCGCGAACCCGGCGCCGAGCGCCCGTACGACGGCGGCGTCCGGCTCGTAACGCTGGCCCGTCGCGCGGGCCACGTCCCAGGAGTGCACGGTCAGATCACCGAGTGCCATCGCGCCGACGGTCCGCGCGGGCATGTTCATCGCGCCCGTCAGGCCCTCTTCCGCCCCCGGCGCGCCCCATGCCTTGATCAGTCCGGCGATCTCGGCGGCGAAGCGGTCGTCACGGTCCTCCGCCAAGCGCTCGGGCGCGGCGCCGAAGTCGGACTCGCCCTTGGCGGCCAGCGCCTGGAAGTTGACGATCACCTGGAAGAGGTGGTCGAGCAGCCCGTGCACGTCGTACTCGGCGCACGGGGTCGGTTCGCCGAGCTGGTCGTCGCGTACCCCGCGCAGCACCGGGAGGGCGTCGGCCGCGGCCGTTTCGAGGAGGGTGCAGATCTTGTCGTCCATGCCTCCGACGCTAGGGACGGCGCCCCGGCGCGTATTGAACAAACGCGACATAGGATCCGGCCATGGCAGCTCCACGGCGCGACACGCGAGGCATCGTCGACGCCTCCGGGCTCTTCGCCCGGGTCGATTTCCGCCGCCGTCTGCCGGCGCCCGAGCTGCGCCGGTACGTGGAGTCGTACTGGCTGATCGACTGGGACCTGTCGGAGCCGTACGCCTCCCATGTCGTGCCGCACCCCTCGGTGAACGTGGTCTTCCAGCGGTTCGGCACGGCGCCGCCCTGGGGTGAGGTCGCGGGTATCGGCCTGGAGCTGTTCACGCAGAAGCTGGAGGCGGACGGCCGGGTGTGCGGGGTGAAGTTCCGCCCCGGCGGCTTCCGGCCCTTCGCCCCCGCGTGGCCGGTGTCCGAGTGGTCGGGGCGGCGGGTGCCGATCGCCGAGGTGCTGCCCGGGACGGACGCCGGCGTCGTCGCCGCGATCCTGGATCCTCCTGAGGAGGACGCGCGGGTCGCCGCGCTCGACTCGTATCTGCTGGGTCTGGGCGCCCGGCCGGACCCGCAGGCGGACGAGGCGATGAGGGTGGTCGGCCTGCTCGGTGCGGACCGTACGATCCGGCGGGCGGCGGAACTGGCGTCGGCGGCCGGTCTTTCGGTGCGGTCGTTGCAGCGGCTGTTCGCCACGTACGTGGGGGTCGGACCGAAGTGGGTCATCCTCCGCCACCGTATCCACGAGGCGCTGGAGCGGGCCGAGGCCGAAGAGGAGCTCGACTGGGCCGGGCTTGCCGCCGAGTTGGGCTACAGCGACCAGGCGCATCTGGTGCGGGACTTCACGGCGACGGTGGGCGTGCCGCCGACGGCGTACGCGCGCGCGGTTCAGTAGGCCGCTTCCGCGGGTCGCCTCAGTGGGTGCCGGTCGCGGCGACCACGCCCAGGCCGTGCGCGGCGGCGTACCGGAGCACCCGCAGCGGCCCGGCCAACAGCCCGGCCGTGTCGAACTCCCCCTCCGGCGCGTCCGTCATGGCGTACACCCACGCGTCGATACGGGCCAGCACCTCGGTACGCCGCTGTCCCGTCACGGCCAGCACGGACTCGGCGCCCGGGAGCACGGCCCGCACCTCGTCGGCAGTGAGGAGGAAGTCCCCGAACCAGCCCGGGAGTTGGGCGGACGCCTCGGCGCCGAGGCCGTGGTGGAGCGCGGTCGCCGGCTCCCCCTTCCGTACGGCCTCGACGAACAACCCGTCCGGATCGCTCCCCTGGGCGGCCGCGTGACGCAGCAGATCCGTCGCCGCGTCCTTCATGGCGGCCACGGCGGGCGCGGTGGGGCCGCCGCCGCGCGCGAACGCGGCGAAGCGGTGCGCGGCGGGGGTCGGTTCCGGGGTGAAGTACGGCTCGCGGTCGCCGCCGCCCAGCCACCAGCGCAGATCGTCGGCGCAGCCGTCGGGGACGGTCCAGGTCTCGTCGAGATGGGCGAACCTGCGCGGCAGGGCGACGACCTCGGCGTCGGGTACGGCGCCGACGGACCAGACCCCGGTGTAGCTCACGCGACCGCACCTCCCCTGGCGTTGTCAGTGCCTCGATCTACAGTCGGTTCCATGGAAATGAAATCACCCCAGGTGCGGCTGGAGCCATGGTCGGAGGGGGATCTCGGGCTCCTGCGCGCGGCGAACGCGCCTGAGCTGATGGAGCATCTCGGCGGCCCCGAGACGGAGGAGCAGGTGCTGGCCAGGCATCTGAGGTACGTCGCGCTGAGCGCCGACCGGACGGGCAAGGGGCGGATGTTCCGGATCGTCCTGCTGCCGGGCGGTGAGGCGGTGGGGAACACCGGCTTCTGGGAGAGCGCCTGGCGGGGGCAGGACGTGTACGAGACGGGCTGGGGGGTGCTCGGCGAGTTCCAGGGGCGGGGACTGGCGGCGGCCGCGACGAGGGCGGTGGTGGAGCGGGCGCGGGCGGAGCGCGAGCACCGCTTTCTGATGGCGTTCCCCTCGGTCGGCAACGGAGCGTCGAACGCGGTGTGCCGCAAGGTGGGTTTCGAGCTGCTCGGGGAGAGCGACTTCGAATATCCGGTCGGCCACACGATGCGGTGCAACGAGTGGCGGCTCGACCTCGAAGCGGAGTGAAGCGGATCTCGTGCCCGGCCCGCGCGGAAAGCTCTGGCCCGCCTCCCCGCCCGGTGTCATGCTGACGAGGTGAACGGACCGGAGATCCACCTCACCTTCGCCCCTGAGCTGCACGTCTTCGTCCCGGCCGGGCGGCGCGGCGGGCGTACCACCGTGCCCACGGACGGCTCGTCCACGCTCGGCCATGTCGTCGAATCCCTCGGTGTCCCGCTCACCGAGGCCGGTCGACTTCTCGTGGACGGACGCCCGGTGGCCACGTCGCACATCCCGGCGGCGGGCGAGTCGGTGGAGGTACGGGCGGTGGTCCGGCCGCAGCGCGTACCGGGGGCGCCGCTGCGCTTCCTCCTGGACGTCCACCTCGGCACCCTCGCGCGCCGGATGCGGCTGCTGGGCGTCGACGCGGCGTACGAGAGCGAGGACATCGGCGATCCGGCGCTGGCCGCGCTCTCGGCGAAGGAGCGGCGCGTTCTGCTCTCGCGCGACCGGGGACTGCTGCGGCGCAGGGAGATCTGGGCGGGGGCGTACATCTACAGCGACCGCACGGACGACCAGCTCCGGGACGTACTGGAGCGGTTCGCGCCCGTGCTCGCCCCGTGGACCCGCTGTACGGCCTGCAACGGCGCGCTGGGGCCCGCCGACAAGGACTCGGTCGAGGGCCGGCTCAAGGAGGGCACCCAGCGTACGTACGACGTGTTCGCGCAGTGCACGGAGTGCGGCAAGGTCTACTGGCGCGGCGCGCACCACACGCGCCTTGCGGCGATCGTCGACGAGGCCGTACGTGAATTCGGCGGCGCGGCGGCCTAGTCGACGGGTCTTCGGCGCGGCTGTCGGGCCTCAGTAGACGTACAGGTCGCCGGTGGCCGGGACGAGCACATGGTGCTTGTCGTTGTCCGGGTTGTGGTCGTCGGCGCCGCCGTTCCACACGGTCGAGATGTCCACGGAGACCTCGGCGGGATCACCGACCGTCCGCAGGTCGAGCAGGACCTCGCTGTCCCGCCCGTCCGCCCGCAGCTCGCCCGCCCGGCAGTACACGACCTGGTTCCCGCCCCACAGACAGGCGTCCGGCAGTTTCTGTCCGAAGGCCAGCGGTACGGAGAAGCCCAGCCGGGCGGTCGCGCCGGCCAGGCCCGAGGGACCGTGGTTGCCGGTCGAGAGCCGTACGGCGAGGCGTCCGCCCCACAGGGAGATATGCCCGTGGTGGGCCACGTCGGCCTCTACCGGTCCCTGTTCCCCGGGCGCACCGGCGTCCGGCTCCGCGCCCGGCCCCGTACGCGTACCGGAATCCGCGGCCGCCTCCATGCCCGAGCCCGGCATCGTGCCCAACGACACGGCCACGGCCGCGGTCGACACCACCAACATCACCTTACGCATTGCTCCCATAATCTGACGATATCGACTTATCACCTCATATCTGACCAACGGTCACTGTGTCGATCCGTCTTCCACCCGCATGGCAGCCTGGTCCCATGCTCGTGGCCCGCTCCGTCGCCCTCTTCGCCGTCGCCGCACTCTTCGAGATCGGCGGTGCCTGGCTCGTCTGGCAGGGCGTACGCGAACACAAGGGCTGGATCTGGATCGGCGCCGGTGTCATCGCGCTCGGCCTGTACGGCTTCGTCGCCACTCTCCAGCCGGACGGCGAGTTCGGCCGCATCCTCGCGGCGTACGGCGGCGTCTTCGTCGCCGGTTCGATCGCGTGGGGCGTGGTCGCCGACGGCTACCGTCCCGACCGCTACGACATCATCGGCGCGCTGATCTGCCTCGTCGGCATGGCCGTCCTGATCTATGCCCCGCGCGATCACTGACCCGCGCCGCCTGCCTATCCTGGCGGGACAAGTCGATCAGTCGCCCACACGCGCGAGGAGCACGCCATGACCGTCGCCGGTACCCCCACCGCCGTCGTCACCGGAGCGAGCAGCGGCATCGGAGCCGCCACCGCCCGCCAACTCGCGGCCGCGGGCCACCACGTCGTCCTGACCGCCCGCCGCAAGGACCGTATCGAGGCGCTGGCCGCCGAGATCAACGCGGCCGGGCACTCCGCCACCGCCCATGTCCTCGACGTCACCGACCGCGCGGCCGTGGACGCCTTCGCCGCCGAACTCGGCCGTCTCCCGTCCGTCGACGTGCTGGTCGCCAACGCGGGCGGCGCGCTCGGCGCCGACCCGGTCGCCAGCGGCGACCCGGACGACTGGCGGCAGATGTACGAGACGAACGTCATCGGCACCCTCCACACCACCCAGGCCCTGCTCCCCGCCCTCACCGCGAGCGGCAACGGCACGGTGGTGATCCTCTCCTCGACCGCCGGTTTCGCCACGTACGAGGGCGGCGGCGGTTACGTCGCGGCCAAGCACGCCGAGCACGTCCTGGCCGAGACCCTGCGCCTGGAGATCGTCGGCACACCGGTCCGCGTCATCGAGGTGGCGCCGGGCATGGTCAAGACGGAGGGGTTCGCCACCACGCGCTTCCGCGGGGACACCGAGCGGGCGGCGAAGGTGTACGAGGGGGTCGCCGAGCCGCTCAGCGCGGACGACGTGGCGGACACCATCACCTGGGCGGTCACGCGTCCCCACCACGTGAACATCGACCTGCTGGTGGTCCGTCCCCGGGCGCAGGCCTCCAACACCAAGGTCCACAGGGAGCTTTCATGACCGACGGCCCCGGGCCCGGCCCGGGTTCCGGCGTGCCCCACGACGCCCGCGGCGACGCGGCCGTCCGCCGGGCGAGCGCGGCACTGGAGACGTACACCCTCTCCGGCGACGGCTGGCGCCGCGGCCCCGGCGAAACGCTCACGCGCGTCCTGGCGGACCTGCTGCACTGGTCCGACGACACCCAGCGCGACTTCGACCAGGCGATGTCACGGGCACGCGCCCTGCACGCGGCGGAGCGGCGCGGCTGAGGGCTGTCCCGTAATCCGCGGTGGATCGGCGCACGGCGTCGGCGCGGCGAGGTGCCGTAGCCGACGTCGAGCCCGCGGGGGATCACGGGACAGCCCTCAGGGGCTGTCGACCCAGTGGGAGGGGCGTGTCAGGGCGGCCGGAAGCACGGTCGTGGCGTCGCCCCTCGCCGCGTTGAGCTGGGGCTGGGTGAGGAACAGGGCGCCGGTGAGATCGGCGCCCCGCAGGTCCGCGTCCCGGAAGTCCGCGCCGATCAGATCGGCCGTCCGCAGATCGGCGCCGCGCAGGTCGGCGGCGATCAGATACGCGCCCCGCAGATTCGCCCCCCGCAGGTCGGCGCCCTTGAGCCTGGCGCCCATCAGATCGGCGCCCCGGCGCTCCTTCCGCCTGCCGCGGACGCCCGCGCGTACGAGTTCGCTGGTGCGCAGCAGCAGTTCGTTCACGCCCGCCCGGTGACCGGCCACGTCCAGCTCCACCAGGGTCTCGGCGTCGCTCTCCGTCAGCCGCACGGTCGCGTCCAGCGCGGCCCGCAGATCGCCGTGCAGGCCCCGCGCGGGCTCCATCGTCAGGGCCTCGGTGAGGTAGCGGAGCAGTTCGTGCAGCTGACGCATCACGGGGAACGCGGCGTACATCGACCGCGCGCTCCCCGGGTCGTCCCGCCAGCTCTTCCCGCCGAAGGTCACCTGGGAGACCTGCTGGCCGGCGCCGAAGCAGTCGTACACCGTGCAGCCCTGGAAGCCCTTGTCCCGCAGGCGGGTGTGGATGCCGCAGCGGAAGTCCGTGCGCAGATTCGAGCAGGGCTCGCCCGCCCGCTTGTCGACGGCGAAGTCCGCCGACGCGGTGAAGGGCAGGGCGACACAGCACAGCCCGAAGCAGTTCTCGCAGTCGGCGAGCAGATTGGGTCGGTCGGACACGGAGCGGATCTCCCGGCTCGGACGGCAGCACTCCCGTCAGTGAACACCACACCGCGCACCGGCCGCGTACGGAGCCCGTCCGGAGCCCGTCCGGAGCGCGCCGTCCCCGCCGAGAAAATGGTTTGCCCGCCCGCCGGACCCGGTGGAACGCTCGCCGGCATGACGACGCCAGTCCCCCGCGTTGACCTGCTGGTCCGCCAACTCGACATGTGCTGGGCGCTGTTCGAGTACTACCTGAAGGACCTGGACGACCGGGCATGCCTCTGGGAACCGTCCCCCGACTGCTGGACGGTCCGCCCGGACGCCGAGGGCGACTGGGTCGCCGACTGGCAGGTCCCGGAGCCCGACCCGGTCCCCAGCACCTCGATCGCCTGGCTCACCTGGCACATCGGCTTCTGGTGGACCACCACCCTCACCCACTGCTTCGGCGAGGGAGCCCCACCGCGCGAGTCCATCCACTGGCCGGGCACGACGGAGGCCACGACCGCCTGGCTGAGCTCCCTGAAGGACTCCTGGCGCACCGAACTGCTCCGGCTCACCGACGCCGACCTGGACTCGAAGGAACGCACGGCGGGGCTGCCCTGGGGAGACAACATCGAGCTGGTCCACGTCGCCAGCTGGCTGAACTTCGAACTGACGAAGAACGTCGCGGAAATCGGCCTGACCCAACGCGCCTACGGGGCATCGACCCGGGCCGCCGGCGGTTAGCACGGCTGTGGCGGTGCCGCCGAACGCGGCACCGCCACCCCCCGTACCGCCCCCGTCAGCCCTTGACGCACACCACCTGCTTGAGCTTCGCCACCACCTCGACCAGGTCCTTCTGCTGGTCGATGACCTTCTCGATCGGCTTGTACGCGCCCGGGATCTCGTCCACGACGCCGGAGTCCTTACGGCACTCCACGCCCCGCGTCTGGTCCTCCAGGTCCCGCACGGAGAACTTCCGCCGCGCGGCGTTCCGGCTCATCTTGCGGCCGGCGCCGTGGGAGGCGGAGTTGAAGGACGCCTCGTTGCCCAGACCCTTCACGATGTACGACCCCGTGCCCATGGAGCCGGGGATGATCCCGTAGTCACCACTGCCGGCGCGGATCGCGCCCTTCCGGGTGACCAGCAGGTCCATCCCGTCGTACCGCTCCTCGGAGACGTAGTTGTGGTGGCAGGAGATCACGGGCTCGAAGGTGACCTTCGCCTTCTTGAACTCCTTGCGGACCACGTTCTTGAAGAGGTCCATCATCACGGCGCGGTTGTAACTCGCGTACTCCTGCGCCCAGAACAGGTCGTTGCGGTACGCCTTCATCTCCGGGGTGTCGGAGACGAAGACGGCGAGATCGCGGTCGATCAGGTCCTGGTTGTGCGGCAGGGCCTGCGCGACGCCGATGTGGAAGTCCGCCAGCTCGTTGCCGATGTTCCGGGAGCCGGAGTGCAGCATCAGCCAGACGGAACCGGTCGAATCCAGGCAGAACTCCACGAAGTGGTTTCCACCGCCGAGCGTTCCCATCTGCCTCACCGCGCGCTGCTGACGGAACTTCACCGATTCCGCGATCCCGTCGAACCGGTCCCAGAAGTCGTCCCAGCGCGCGCCGACCCCGTCGGGCTCGATCAGCTCGTCATGCATCCCGCGCCCCACCGGAATGGCCTGCTCGATCCGGGAGCGGAGGCGCGACAGGTCGCCCGGGAGGTCGTTCGACGTCAGGGACGTCTTGACCGCCGACATGCCGCAGCCGATGTCCACCCCCACCGCGGCCGGGCAGACCGCGCCCCGCATCGCGATGACCGAGCCGACCGTCGCGCCCTTGCCGAAGTGGACGTCGGGCATGACCGCCAGGCCCTTGATCCAGGGCAGCGTCGCGACGTTCCGGAGCTGCTGCATCGCGACGTCCTCGACCGAGGCGGGGTCCGTCCACATACGGATGGGGACCTTCTCACCCGGCACTTCCACGTACGACATAGTTCCTCGATTCCCCCGAAAGTCTGAAAGAGCAAAAACCGGATCCAGGACCGCCAAACCAGACAGCGGACCGGCATCCACGGCAATGCGTGAGGTAGACATTGTGTCCACCGCACGCCATGCGGCGGCAAACCCTTTTCGCGTGAACTCGCCATGTGTGCGGAACCAGGAACCAAGCACGGCACCTGCGTAGTTCTCACCAGTGCGACCACTAGAACTCATGTCCACACCGCGTAGATAAGGAGCCCAGGGACCGTGCAGCGAAAGGCGTACGTACCCGGCCTGGCGGCGCTGCTCGTGACGCTCGTCGCGGGATGCACCTCCGGTACCGACGGCGACGGCTCCGACATCGACGCCAAGGCCGGTGTCCCCACCACCTCCGTCGCGCCACCGGGCAAGTACCGCACCCTGCGTGAGCCGTGCGGGTCGGTGGACCGCGCCACGCTGCGCGATCTGCTCCCGGGTGCCGGCCAGCTCCCCGAGGACCAGCAGGAGAAGGTGCTGGGCGGCACGGCGGCCGTGACGTACGACACCGACCGCCGCGTCGGCTGCTCCTGGTCGGCCGACGCCCCGAGCGCCTCGCACCACCTGGTGATCGATGTCGAGCGCGTCGTGTCCTACGACCCGGCGGTGAGCGACGCCGACAAGGCGCAGGAGGTCTACGCGAAGAAGGAGGACGGCGCTTCCCTGCCGCCTCCCGTCGACGAGGACCCGGAGAGCGACCCGAGCCCGTCCGGATCGCCGTCGGGATCCCCCTCCGGATCGCCCTCGGGATCACCGTCCGCCGACAAGACCCCCAACAGCGGTACGACCACCACCCCCGGCAACACCGCGCCGCCCCCCGGACTCCAGCCCCGGCTGCTGGACAACCTCGGCGACGCGGCCTTCGTGGACGACGTCTTCGCCCCGTCCGGTTCGGCCGCCAAGCGCCGTACGGTCAGCGTGGTGTTCCGCACATCGAATGTGGTCGTGACGGTGCGGTACGCGGAGCAGCCGGCGCATCCGACGACGGTCCCCGACAGCAAGGAACTGCAGGAAAAGGCCCGGGGACTGGCCCGGAAGCTGGCCGACCAGCTCAACGAGTAGGGGCGGGCCGAGGGACCGCGGCCGCGTTCCCGCCCGGCGCCCCCGCGGCTCCGAGTCGGCCGCCCGGGCCCTGAGTCGCGCCCCGGGCGGCTACCGTGGCCGATCGGACCGTATGACTGCCGACTGAAGGAACACTGAAGGAACCATGCAGCGATCAGCCCCGCGACCCAGCCGCTCCCGCACCCGCACCCGCGTACGCATGCTCGCCTGCGCGGCCGTCCCGGTGATGATCGTCGCCGCGGGCTGCTCGTCCGACTCCGACGGCGGCGGTGACGCGGACAAGCCCGCCGCCACCGCCTCGAAGGCCGCGCCGAAGGTCGCCCCGGCGAAGTTCACGACGCTGCCGGCCGACCCGTGCAAGTCGATCGCCGCGAAGACGATCACGGACCTGGTGCCCAAGGCGAAGGACAAGTCGGGCTCGGCGGGGAAGTCCTCGGACATCACGACGCGCGGCAGCTGCTCGTGGAACGGGCTGGACGACAACGGCGTCAAGGGCTCGCAGTACCGCTGGCTGGACATCTCCCTGATGCGGTACGACTCCGAGGAGGGTCTCGGCTCCGGCCAGGACCGCGCCGCGGACTACTACAAGAAGGAAGTCGCCAAGGCGCGCGCCACCCAGGGCGCGAAGGGCATGAAGGCTGCCCCGGCCGCGGGCGTCGGCACCGAGGCGACGGCGGTCACCTACAGCGTGACGAAGACGGGCGAGTCCTTCGGCTACGCGACGGTCGTCGCGCGCTCCGAGAACGTGGTGATCACGCTCACGTACAACGGCGCGGGTTACGCGGGCGCGAAGTCCCCCGCGGCCTCGGACCTGGTGAAGGGCGCGACGAAGGCGACGAAGGAAGCGGTGGCGGCCGTTCCGGCGGCGACGGAGTAGACCGTTCCGGGGCGGGGACCCCGGCGCCGCCGGGCTCATACGGCGATTGAGGACAAACAGCCCACCACGTGCCCGTTCCCGCCTCAACTCCGGGCCGCGCAAGGCTCCCTGCGCCACAGCACCCGTACACATGTGCCAGGCTGTGCCCCGCCAGACAACCAGGACGGGAGGGGCAACGGGTGGCCGCGATGCAGCTCACTCGCACGCACCGAATACTCATCGGCATCGTCGTCGCCGGCGCGGTTCTCATCGCCGCGATCGGTTTCGCGGGGTCGTACGCGGCCGTGCGCGAACTCGCCGAGCAGAAGGGCTTCGGCAACTTCTCCATCGTCTTTCCGATCGGCATCGACGCGGGCATCTGCGTCCTGCTGGCGCTCGACCTCCTGCTGACCTGGCTGCGGATCCCGTTCCCGCTGCTGCGCCAGACCGCGTGGCTGCTCACCGCCGCCACGATCGCCTTCAACGGCGCCGCGGCCTGGCCCGACCCGCTCGGCGTCGGCATGCACGCGGTGATCCCGATCCTCTTCGTCGTCTCCGTCGAGGCGGCCCGCCACGCGGTCGGCCGGATCGCGGACATCACCGCCGACAAGCACATGGAGGGCGTCCGCCTCACCCGCTGGCTGCTCTCGCCCATCCCGACCTTCAAGCTGTGGCGGCGGATGAAGCTGTGGGAGATCCGCAGCTACGAGGACATCATCCAGCTCGAACAGGACCGGCTCATCTACCAGGCCCGGCTCCAGGCGCGCTACGGCCGCAACTGGCGCCGCAAGGCACCCATCGAGGCGATGATGCCGCTGCGGCTCGCGAAGTACGGCGTCCCCCTCGCGGACACCGCCCCGGCCGGCCTCGCCGCGGCGGGCATCGAACCCGCCCTGCTGCCACCGGCCCCCGCCCCCGCGGCCGTAGCGGAACTCCCCCAGGCACCGCGGCAGCCAGAGAACCAGCAGGAGTGGCAGGAACAGCAGGAGCGGCAGGAGCAGCAGCCCGAGCTCACCGAGGAAGAGTGGATCCAGCTCCAGAAGGAGGAGCAGTGGGCACGGGAGCACGGCAACCAGCCCCAGGACACCGGTGGCGCCCCCGCTCACGAGAGCCCCTGGTTCTCCGGCCGGCGGGCGCCTGAGGGCCCGTACGAGGGCTCGTACGACCCCATGTACGACCCCCAGCAGTACGACCAGCAGTACGACCAGTACGACCAGCAGCAGTACGAGCAGTACGAGGACCAGCAGCCGCAGGCGGACCGGCAGCCGGAGCAGGAGCAGGAACAACAGCAACAGGCCCAGCAGACGCAGCACTTCCCGCCCCGCCGCCCCCTCGGCCCGCAGCCCCAGGTCGAGTTCGAACCCGACGTCGAGCCCGGGCCCGAGGCGGAGGAGTTCCCCGTCCCCAGCCTCCCCGAGGGCATGTCCCGTGACGAGGCGTACTTCAACGCCTTCCGGAGATACGTCAGCGAGCGCCAGGACATGCCCAACGCCCGCCAGTTCGCCATCTACCTGCAGGATCTGTACGGCGTGGTGGGCCGTACCGGCGGCCCGTTGAGCGAGAGCTCCCTTCGCGGCTATCTGAAGGACTTCAGGCGCCGCTACCAGGAGCAGCTCGACGCGCAGGACGCCGAACACATCGCCTGAACCACGACCTGATCAGCGGCACGCACCGGCCACCGGGGCACCCCCCGGTGGCCGATCGCGTCCCGCACCAGTCCTAGCCCCCCAGCAGCGTCCGTACCCGGTCCGCCCCCACCGCCAGCAGCAGCGTCGGCAGCCGCGGCCCGGTGTCCCGGCTCACCAGCAGCCGGTAGAGCACGGCGAAGAACGACCGTTGCGCGGCCTTCAGCTCCGGCGTCGGCTTCGCGTCGGGCTCCAGCCCGGCCAGCACCTTCGGCACGCCGTAGACGAGCGTCGTGAGCCCGTCGAGCGACCAGTGCGCCTCCAGATCCGCCAGCAGCAGCCGCAGCGCCTCGCGCGTCCGCTCGTCCAGCGACTCCAGCAGCTCCCGGTCGGGCTCGTCCCGCACCACCGTCCGGGCCTCGGCGGGCACCTGGGTGGTGATCCAGTTCTCCGCCTTGTCGAGCCGGGGCCGGGCCTCGTCAAGCGAGGTCAGCGGGTCGGCCGGGTCCAGTTCGCCGAGGATGCGCAGCGTCTGCTCCTCGGCGCCCGCCGTGACGTCCACGACGGACGCGAGCGTGCGGTACGGCAGCGGGTGCGGCGTACGCGGCAGCGCACCGGTCGCCGTGGCCGTGGCCCGCGAGTAGGCCGCGGCGTCGGCCGCCTGCACCGAACCGTCCGCGATCTTGCGCTCCAGGGCGTCCCACTCGTCGTACAGCCGCTGGATCTCCTGGTCGAAGGCGATCTTGAAGGACTGGTTGGGCCTGCGCCGCGCGTACAGCCAGCGCAGCAGCGGGGCCTCCATGATCCGCAGCGCGTCGGCCGGGGTCGGCACGCCTCCCTTGGAGGACGACATCTTCGCCATCCCGGAGATCCCCACGAACGCGTACATCGGCCCGATCGGCTGTTCACCGTCGAAGATCTCGCGCACGATCTGCCCGCCGACGACGAACGACGACCCGGGCGACTGGTGGTCGACACCGGACGGCTCGAAGATCACGCCCTCGTACGCCCAGCGCATCGGCCAGTCGATCTTCCAGACCAGCTTGCCGCGGTTGAACTCGCTGAGCAGGACGGTCTCGCCGAACCCGCAGTCCTGGCAGACGTAGGTCAGCTCGGTCGTCTCGTCGTCGTACGCCGTGACGGTGGTCAGGTCCTTGCCGCAGCCCTCGTTGCCGCAGTACGGCTTGTACGGGAAGTACCCGGCCGACCCGGCGCCGTCGTCCTCGTCGGCCGCGCCCGATCCCTCGGCGGCCTCCAGCTCGGCCTCGTCGACCTTCTTCTGCTGCGGCTTCTTCCCCGCGCCGGGGCCGCCGGCCGCCTTGTCCTTCGTCCGGTAGCGGCCGAGGATCGCGTCGATCTCCCCCCGGTGCCGCATCGCGTGCAGGATCTGCTCGCGGTAGGTCCCCGCCAGATACTTCTCGGTCTGGCTGATCCCGTCGTACTCGACGCCCAGCTCCGCCAGCGACCCGATCAGCTGCGCCTTGAAGTGCTCGGCCCAGTTCGGGTACGCGGACCCGGCCGGGGCGGGCACGGACGTCAGTGGCTTGCCGATGTGCTCGGCCCAGGTGTTGTCCACGCCCGGGATCCCGGCCGGCACCTTGCGGTACCGGTCGTAGTCGTCCCACGAGATGAGGTGCCTGACCTCGTAGCCACGCCCGCGGATCTCGTCGGCGACGAGGTGCGGTGTCATGACCTCGCGGAGATTGCCCAGGTGGATGGGGCCCGAGGGGGAGATGCCGGAGGCGACGACGACCGGTTTGCCAGGCGCACGTCGCTCCGACTCGGCGATGACATCGTCCGCGAAACGGGAGACCCAGTCGGTCTCTGTGCTCTGAGCCACGGTCGGCACGTCCTTCTTTCTGCTGCGCGTTGCGGGATTCGCCTGCGATACCGGCGACGACGGCCATTGTCCCAGGTCGCCCGACGATGCGAAAACGCCTTGTCGCCGCGTGGGAGAATGGCCGTATCGCTTGAACCACGTGTCAACCCGACGCCTACAGGAACGGCTCCCAGCCCATGGCCCCGGTCACTTCCCTCGCTTCGACCGTCGATCAGCGCATCGCGGACGCCCTCTCGGCAGCCCTGCCGGAGGCCGGCCCCGCGGACCCCCTGCTGCGACGTAGCGACCGGGCGGACTTCCAGGCCAACGGGATGCTGGCGCTCGCCAAGAAGCTGAAGGGCAACCCGCGCGAGCTGGCCGCCAAGGTCGTGGACCAACTGGCCACCGGCGATGTCGTCAAGGAGGTCGAGGTCTCGGGCCCCGGCTTCCTCAACATCACCGTCACGGACCGGGCGATCATCGAGACGCTGGCCGCCCGGTCCTCGGACGACCGCCTCGGCGTCCCGTTCGCCACCGATCCCGGCACCACCGTCATCGACTACGCGCAGCCCAATGTCGCCAAGGAGATGCACGTCGGCCATCTGCGCTCGGCCGTGATCGGCGCCGCGATGGTCGAGATCCTGGAGTTCACCGGCGAGAACGTGATCAGGCGCCACCACATCGGCGACTGGGGCACGCAGTTCGGCATGCTGATCCAGTATCTGACCGAGCACCCGCACGAGTTGGACCACAGCGGCGGGCAGGAGGTCTCCGGCGAGGAGGCGATGTCGAACCTCGGCCGTCTCTACAAGGCCGCCCGCACGCTCTTCGACTCCGACGAGGAGTTCAAGAACCGCGCGCGCGACCGGGTCGTCGCGCTCCAGGCCGGTGACGCCGAGACCCTCGCCAGGTGGCAGCGGTTCGTCGACGAGTCGAAGATCTACTTCCACTCGGTCTTCGACAAGCTCGACATGGAGATCCGGGACGAGGACGTCGTCGGCGAGTCCGGCTACAACGACATGCTCGAAGAGACCTGCCGCATCCTTGAGGAGACGGGCGTCGCCGTCCGCTCCGACGGGGCGCTCTGTGTCTTCTTCGACGACGTGCTGGGCCCCGACGGCAATCCGACACCGCTGATCGTCAAGAAGACCAACGGCGGTTACGGGTACGCGGCGACCGACCTCTCCGCGATCCGCGACCGGGTGGGCAACCTGAAGGCGAACACCCTGCTGTACGTGGTGGACGCCCGCCAGTCGCTGCACTTCCGGATGGTCTTCGAGACCGCGCGCCGGGCCGGCTGGCTGAACGACCAGGTGCACGCCGTCCAGCTCGCCTTCGGCACCGTCCTCGGTAAGGACGGCAAGCCGTTCAAGACCCGTGAGGGCGAGACGGTGCGGCTGGTGGACCTGCTGGACGAGGCCGTGGAGCGCGCGTCGGCGGTCGTCCGCGAGAAGGGTGAGGCTGTCGGTCTCACGGAGGACGAGATCGTCGAGCGCGGGAGGCAGGTGGGCATCGGCGCGGTGAAGTACGCCGACCTGTCGACCTCCGCCGCGCGGGACTACAAGTTCGACCTGGACCAGATGGTGTCGCTGCACGGCGACACGAGCGTCTACATCCAGTACGCGTACGCCCGGACCCGGTCGATCTTCGGCAAGGCCGGTGACCGTACCCCGGTGGCCCGCCCCGAGCTCGAACTGGCCCCGGCCGAGCGGGCGCTGGGGCTGCACCTGGACCAGTTCGGCGAGGTCGTGGCGGAGGCCGCCTCGGCGTACGAGCCGCACAAGCTGACCGCGTATCTGTACCAACTGGCGTCGCTGTTCACGACGTTCTACGACAAGTGCCCGGTCATCAAGCCCGCGCCCCCGCAGGAGATCGCCGAGAACCGCCTGTTCCTGTGCGACCTCACTGCGCGGACGCTGCACCAGGGCATGGCGCTGCTCGGCATCCGTACCCCCGAGCGCCTGTAGGCCGTCGACCGGCGCGGCCAGGAGCCGCGCCGGTCGACGCCTCGGCGAGGGCCCTACGCGGCGCGCACGCCCGGCAGCACCTCCGGGTAGGTCACCTCGTCCGGCAGCCGGTACCCGAGCGCGGTCAGCCGTGCCGCGACATCCGCCGGGCTCCGGCCCGTCAGACTCGCGCTGCGCAGCACATCCTCCAGGTGGACGTCGTCCAGGTACGAGCGGTTGACCGTCTCCAGCAGCCGGATGTCCGTCTCCTCGGCGGTCTCGGGCAGGTTCGCGTTCTCGTGCAGCCAGTGGCCCAGCGCGGCCAGCCTCTCGGCGACCTGCGCGGGCGTGCGCCCCGTGATCCGGGCCGCGCGCAGGATGTGCCGCACCTGGAGCCCGACGACGTCGTTCTTCATCAGCCAGGGCGTTCGGCCGTCGAGGTTCTCACTGAGGAGGACCAGGTCGTCCGGCTCCGAGGTGTCGGGCACGTTCCCGCCCGGCCGCTGGCAGCCCAGTTCGCTCAGCCGGGCGACGATGTCGGCGGGCGGGCGGCCCGTGTCGCGGGCGACGGCGAGGATGTGCGCGACGGGCGCGCTCCCCCAGCGGCCGATCCAGCCGCCGCCGGGAACATCGGCGTACTTGAGAAGCCTCTCGTCGGCCGGTTCCGGGGTGAACGGCAGCCGCAGGCCGAGCTCGATCAGCCGCACGGCCGCGAGGTGCGGACTGCACGACAACTCCTGTGCCACGCCGAGCACATGGTGCCCGGACACCTCGTCGCCCCAGCCGAGCCACTTGCCCCGGCGGTCGACGCGGATCAGCCCGAGATCACGCGGATTGGCGGTCTCGGGCAGCGGCCGGGCGCCGGTCCCGACCCGGTAGCCGTAGGCGGTCATGCGCCGCGCGACATCGGCCGGGGAACGCTCGGCGCGGGCCGCCGAGTCGACGATCTGCCGCAGGGACACGGTCGTCCCGACATCGACCGGTTTGAGGCCCCACCTCCTCTCCGCGCTCTGGAGCAGCGTGGCGTCGTCGGGCTCGACTGCGTCGGGCAGCGGGCCCTCGGGGCGCTGCACGTCGGCGTAGCCCAGTTCGCCGAGCCGTACCAGGACGGCGTCGGGGCTCCACTTCAGCCGGGCCGCGACGAGCAGCACGATCCCGTAGGGCACCTGCTTGGCGGGGTCCCGCCAGGGGTAGCGGCCGTTCAGGTTCTCGCTGACGATCAGTTGGTCGTCCGGGTCCTGGGACTCGGGGGCATGGGGTTCGGGTTCGCGGGGCATGGTGCGGCCTTTCAACGGTTCGACGGGAGGTGTGCGGCGCCGGTGCTCATTCGGACGCCGCGATGTAGAAGCCGTCCTCGTCCCAGTCGTCCGGCTCGGGCTGATGCCTCACGGACAGATCAACCCGGACTCCGGCCGGTTCCAGGGCCGTCCAGAGCCGCAGCATCATCTCCTGGCTCATGAAGTGGAAGGAGAGATCGAGCTCCTGGAGGTGGGTGAGCGGCTGTCCCTCAAGGAGGGCCGCCGCGCCCTCGTCGGAGAGCGCGCCCATGGACAGGCTCAGCGAGGTGAGCTGGGGCACCACCGTCGCGGAGGCGACCGCGCCGGCCAACTCGTCCTGGATGAAGCTGTTCTGGAGACCGAGGTGACGCAGCGCGGGCTTGCCCTCCCCGGCGAACAGGGGGGCGAGCTGCTCGACCGTGACGCCGCCGCCGTAGTTCTCGTCACCGAGCCACAGCTCCAGGCGCTCCAGCGAAGGCAGTCGGGCCGCGGCTATCCGCTCCACGGAGTCCGGGGGCAGCCCGCCGGACTCGACGCGCAGGACGCGCAGTTGGTCGTGGCCGGAGACGGGGAAGTCCAGGCCGTCCCCACCGCGCAGGCCCAGCTCCCTGAGGCCGGGGAAGGCCGCCAGGACCGGCGCGAGATCACCGAGGTAGATCGTGGAGATCATCGCCTGCTCGTCCTCCAGATCGCCGAGGAAGAGCGCTTCGAGCCCGGTCAGCCGGGGCGCCAGGCCGACCAGGTCGTCGGTCCCCAGCCCCCCGTCGCCGTCGTACCAGGGCTGTCCGAAGATGATCGCCCGCACCTTCGCCAGATCCACCGACTCGGTGAACCGCTTCCAGCAGTCCTCCGCGCTCTCCTCGTTCTCGTACGGCTCCCGGTCCAGGCGCCAGGCGACCGCGTCGGCGGGTGGCAGGTCCGCCGGGTCGGCGTACGGCGGAAAGTTGAAGGCGGGCAGTCCGTAGAACCGCTCGACATGGTGCACGTAAGACAAGGTCGGGCTCCTGAGGCTTCCGGTACGCCAGTTGGAGGTTGCCATCCTTCCGTCTCCGGCCCGTCCCTCGCACACACTTCCGTATCACTCATGCTTACCTCCCGGTGCGTACCGCACCAATTAGTCGGTACTTGTGGGCAGAAGTCCTCCGGTCGAAGATCGGAAGCGATCCCGCTCGCACCTCCCGGAGGAGCACCCGTATGTCCCCCAGTCCCAAGCCCGCCGTCTCCGTCATCGGCCTCGGAATGATGGGCACCGCCCTGGCCGCCGCCTTCCTCGGGGCCGGGCACCCGGTCACCGTCTGGAACAGATCGGCCGCCAGGACCGGACCGCTGACCGCACAGGGCGCCATTCCCGCGGACACGGCCGCCGAGGCGGTCGCCGCGAGTCCGCTCGTGGTCCTCTGCCTCAGTACGAACGACACGGTCCGTACGGTCCTCGAACCGCTCGCCGGGCAGCTCACCGGCAAGACCGTCGCGAACCTCACCAACGGCACCCCCGAGCAGGCGCGCGACCTCGCCGCCTGGGCGGCGAAGGAGGGGGCCGGCTATCTCGACGGCGGGATCATGGCCGTCCCGCAGATGATCGCCGGACCGCACGCGTACGTCCTCTACAGCGGCGCGCGCGATCTCTTCGACGCGCACCGGGAGACGTTCGCCGCGCTCGGCGGCACGACATACGTCGGCACCGACCCCGGCCTCGCCGCGCTGTACGACCTTGCGCTGCTCACCGGCATGTACGGGATGGTCATGGGTGTGATGCAGGCGTACGCCCTCGTCCGTACGGAGGCCATCGCGGCCACCGAGTTCTCGGAGCTGCTGGTGCCGTGGGTGGGCGCGATGCTCGGCTCGGCGCCCGCGTGGGCGGCGGCGGTCGACTCGGGCCGGCATCTGACGGACGTGTCCAGCCTGGCCGTCAATCAGGAGGCGTTCCCCAACCTGCTGGAGACGTTCGCCGCGCAGGGAGTCAGCACCGAGCTGTTCGCCCCGGTGCAGCCACTGCTCGACCGCGCGGTGGCCGAAGGCCACGCGGCGGACGGCCTCTCCCGCCTGGTCGACCTGCTGCGTACGGGACCGGGCACGGGACCGGGCACCGGAAGTTCCGCCATCTGAACTCCGTTGTCAGTGGGGGCCTTTAGGGTCTCCTCCATGGCGACGCTCCCCAACCCCCTGCCCGCCCTGGCCACCGACCCCTCGGGGCGGTCGGCCGGGCTCCGACTGCCGCCCGGCAAGCTGGTCGACACGACCATCGACGGGACCTGGCACGAACCACTCCTCTGGTACGCGGACGAGCCGGCGTCCCCGACGGCATGGGCCGACCTGTTGCCCGTCCGCAGGACGGCCGGGCTGCATCCGCTGCTCGTCCACGGCGGTCACCGCAAGGAGTGGCCCGGGGAGTGGGACCTGAGCCCGGATTCGGTGTCGTATCCGGGTGACCACGACGCGGAGGACGTCCTCGCCGAGTCCTGGGAGCGTCTGACGGAGGACGAGGAGTGGCCGGGCCTGGCGCCCGCGCCGGAGTCGTCCGCCGATCCCGACAAGGAAGCGGCCGAAGTCGCCTCCATCCTTACGGACGAGGGCAGTTGGATGCACGGCGCCCGGCTGGCCCTGGTGCCCGCCCGCCGCAGCGCGGACATACCGGCGGCGATCGGCTGGACGGGCCCGGTGAACCACGAGGACGACGTGGCGCGGCTGTGCGCGGTGCTGCGGTCGTGGGAGGACCGGTTCGGGATACGGGTGGTGGCGCTCACCTTCGACCAGCTGGTGGTCTCGGTGGCCGCCCCGCCGACGACGCGGGCCGAGGCGGAGGCGGTCGCGGCGGAGCACCTCGCGTTCTGCCCGGACAACCTCCACCAGGGCCGCCACACGACCCTGCCCGCGTACGCGGCACATCAGGTGCTGGGCCAGCCGGCCTGGACCTTCTGGTGGGACTGATCCGACAGGCCGCGACCCGCCCGGTCAGACCACGAACTCGCACCACACGATCTTGCCGGGATGTCGCTCCCCCACACCCCACTTGTCCGCGACCGCCGCGACGAGCATGAGCCCGCGCCCCGTCTCCCCGTACGGCTCGCGGACACTCGGCCGCCCGTCACCGCTGTCGTGCACCTCGACCCGGAACGCCCCGTCGGCGAGCAGCGACAGGCTCAGCAGGTAGCCGCGCCCCGGCGGAGCTCCGTGCACCAGGGCGTTGGTCGCCAGCTCGCTCACGCACAGCAAGACATCGTCGAGGCGGTCGCCGAGCGCCCAGTCGGCCACAGCCTCCCGTACGAACTGCCTGGCGGCGGGCACGGATCGGCGTCGCCCTCTTCCGGGAGGCGGCGGGCCTGACCCAACGCCAACTCGCGGAGCGCGCCTGCGTACACACGGAGACGATCGCGTCGGTGGAGCAGGGCCGACGGCCCCTGAAGCCTGATCTGGCGACGCTGCTGGATGAAGTGCTCTTGACGAAGGGGGCGTTGGCGACGGCGGTGGACAACATGCCGGAGACCGACCGGTACCCGGCGTGGTCGGAGCAGTACATGGATCTGGAACGCGAGGCGATCTCAATGTCGTTCTTCGCCAACCAAGTTCTGCCGGGCCTGCTCCAGACGGAGTACTACGCACGAGCGGTCATCCGCAGCAGGGTGCCCACTTTCAGCGAGGACGAAATCAACACCCGCGTCGCCAACCGGCTGGAACGTCAGGAGATCCTGCACCGAAAAGTGCCACCGACGGCCAGCTTCATCCTCTCCGAGGCGATCGTCCTGGCACAGCTCGGCGGCCCAGAGATCTACCGGGAAACGCTCCATCATCTCCGCCTCTGTGTCGACCTCCCCGGCATCACACTCCAGGTAATGCCGCTCGCACGTCAAACACACGCAGCCCTCGACGGCCCCTTCATCCTGCTGGAAACGCCGGAGCATCAGCACCTCGCCTACTCCGAAACCCAGCGTGGCAGCCAGCTCGTATCCGACCCTGACGAGGTCAGCATCCTCGCCCAGAAATATGCGATGCTGCGGACGCAGGCCCTCAACACAGAGGACACCAAGGGCCTGTTGGACCGGCTGCTAGGAGACTGATGAGCACCGCACTTGAGTGGTTCAAGTCCAGCTACAGCGGAAGCGAAGGCGGCGAGTGCCTGGAAGTCGCCTACCACTGGCACAAGTCGAGCTACAGCGGAAGCGAAGGCGGCGCCTGCGTCGAGGTCGCCGCCCACCCCGCCGCCGTGCACGTCCGGGACTCCAAGGTCACGGGCGGCCCGGTGCTCACCCTCGCCCCCGCCGCCTGGGCGGCCTTCACCGCGGACGTCGCCCGCTGACCGTCGCGCCAACTGCGCCGATCAAGTGAATACCGTTTCCCCATCTGCCGTCAGCCGTGACCTTTGAGCCGGATCTGAGGAATAGACAGACCGGAGCAAGGATGAATACGACGAGCAGACGGGATACGACCAGATGAAAGCCCCACACACCCTGACCGTCCTGGGGGCGGCGGTGCTGGCCGCCGTACTGCCGGCCACCGGCGCCACCGCGGACGAGACACATACGAATTCGCACAACGGCGGTTTCACGCTGCTCACGGTCGGACAGATCGACGACCCGGCCGAGGACGTGCTGGAACACGCGACTGTGTTCGGCGAGACGAACATGATCGAGGGCGCGGAAGCGCCGGACAGGTCCTAAGTCCTGTCCGGCGAATGGTCTCAGCGGCGAGTTCACCGAAGCGGGTCGCGATCGCCCGGAAGTGCTTGAGTCGGGCGGTCCGCGACTACCAGCCGGCCTTGACCTTGTTGTACGCGGTGCGGCATGCCGCGTCCGGGGCCTCGGCGGAGAGCTTGGTCATCGCGTCCTGCCAGACCTTCTTGGCCACGGCCTCCAACTTCCGGGTTCCGGCGGGGACGTTGGCCGCGTACTTCTTGACGGATCCCATCGTGGCGACGACGAACTTGTTGCAGGCCGGTGCGGCGGCGTCCCGGAAGCGGGTGTCGAGGTCCTTCGCCACCACGGGGCCGTTGGCCGCGGCCCAGTTGTTCCAGGCCGTGCAGGCACTCTCGGTGAGCTCCGCCTGCTCGGCTTCGGTGAGGTTGAGCGCCGCGTTCAGCAGGGCGTTCCAGGGCTCGTCGGGGACGGTGTAGCGGGTGGTGGGGAACTTCTCCTGCGTTTTGAAGATGGCCTCCGAACATGCCGGAGGCAGCGGGGCGGCCTGCATCCGGGCGCCCGCGTTCAGCATCTGAGGAGTGGCTGTCAGGGATCGGGAGGCCGGGGTCGGCGGCTGGGCCGGGGCGGTCAGCGCCTGTGCCCAGGCGGCCAGGACGGCGGCGGAGGCCACCGTGGTCGTCAGAACAGTGCGCTTCATGCGGCGAGAGGCCATGGCTGATGCTCCTTTGCGTGAGCGGGTTGGTCCGGGACGGACTGCAGCCCGATCACGGAACGATCGCGGGCCGAAACAGGACACGGGTGACTTCTCATCGCAAACAGGTGCGCCGTATGGGGACTTGGGGCAACCGGCCACATGGCGCCGACGTCGGCGGATACGACAGGAAGGCGTGACGTTCCGGCACCGTGATCGTTGTGGCGGGCACATGGGGTCGGCTTCGGTGCGGGGGGTGGTGAGGACGTGGAGGTCGGGGGTGTGCACCATGCCTACGGTCGGCGTGTGGTCCTGCGTGGCGTCGATATGCGGCTCGGGGCAGGGACGCTGTGTGGGATCGTCGGGGAGAACGGCGCCGGAAAATCAACGCTGCTGAAGATCCTTTCCGGCGAGTTGCGGCCCTCGCGCGGCACGGTCCGTCATGGCGGCCGGTTCGGCTACTGCCCGCAGCACGTCGTCCTCAACGACGCGCTGACTGTCCGGCAGCACTTGAGGTTCTTCCAGAAGGCCTATCGCCTGGCGAATCTGCGGCATGCCGAGCAGATCATGGACGTGCTGGGGTTCGCCGGATACGCCGATGAGCGGGCAGGGATTCTCAGCGGCGGGACACGGCAGAAGCTGAACGTGACGCTGGCGCTGATGCACGATCCCCAGGTGCTGTTGCTGGACGAGCCGTATCAGGGGTTCGACTGGGACACCTACCAGCGGTTCTGGGATCTCGCCGTGCGGCTGCGTGACGCGGGTCGTTCGGTGCTGGTCGTCTCCCACCTGGCGTACGACACGGAGCGCCTGGACGAGTTGTGGCGTCTGGACGGCGGGGTACTCCGCCCCGACCGGACGGTGGCCGCGTGAGGTTCCATCTGACCCGGTTCGCTCTGGCCACCGGATTCGCGCTGACCGAGCACGGCCGCAACCGCTTCGCCATGGTCCTTGTGGTCCTGTTCGTCCCTCTGTGGACGACCCTGGCCTACCTGGCGATGCCCGACTCCCCGGCCCCCCTGCGGCTTCACGCCACCGGGGAGACGCTGGCGCCCCCCGGCAATGAACTGACCGAGATCAGCGGCGCCCTCAACGCGGTCACCCTGATCACCGGTTTCATGATGTTCGCCGCCACCTTCTCCGGCAGCCGCTTCGACCGCCGGCTGGCGATGGCCGGCTACCCCCGGGCCCACCTCGTCCTGGCCAAGGTCACCGCACTGGCTCTCATCTCGGCGGCGGTCGCCGCCTACGCCACCGCGGTCACCTGCCTGGCGTGGACACCCCGCCAGCCACTGCTCCTCGCCGCCGCGCTGTTCAGCGCCGGGCTCACCTACGGCGCCCTCGGCGTCGGCTTCGGCTCGGTGCTGCGCCGAGAGGTCGAAGGCATGTTCGCCATCGTGATGACCAGCATCATCGACCTCGCGCTGCAGAACCCGGTCACGAGTTCCGGGACCGACAACCCGGTCATGCGCTACCTGCCCTCCTACGGGGCCATGCAGGCCGGCACGGCGGCGGGATTCTCCGCCAACCCTGTGCCGCGCCATCTGGCCATCCAGCTCACCTGGTTCGCCGGAGCGGCCCTGATCGCACTGATGGGCTTTCGCCGCAGCACCCGCAGCACCCTGCCCGTCGGCACACGGTTCCCCGGACCTGTGCCGGGAAGCGGTGCTCCCTCCCTTCCCGCGCCGCGCGGAACCGCCGCGCCATCGGATTCGGCGCCCGACACGGAAGCACACTGAGGTCCACGTCCCCAGATGCGCACGAAACCGCGGCCCGCCTCCGCACCCCTCGACACCTCCGTGCCCCTCGACACGGCCACGCCCGCTTCGCGCGGCCGAGCCACCCCTCGTGCGCCGAAGGACCAGGACCCCACCCTGCGGGCGGCGTACCGGCTGTGCCGTCGCACCACACGGCAGCACGATCCCGCGATCTACGCCCTCATCAAGCTGATGCCGGCCACACTGCGTCCGGCGTGCTGGGCCTTGTGGGCGACTGCGAGCGTCCTCGACGACCTGGCGGACCAACCGGATGTGGAGCCGGCCCGGCGTGCGGCCCGCGTCGAGGCGTGGACCGGCGCACTGAAACACGATCTGACGGTGGGCACGAGCGCCGATCCGATCCGGTACGCCCTGGTGGACACGGCGGGGCGGTGGCGTCTGGACCTGACCAGCCTGCGGGGCGCGATGGCCAGGACGCGGGACGACGCCCACGGCGTGCGCTTCCCCGACTGGGCCGCGTGGCGGGCCTGGTGCGGTGAGGGAGTCGTGCCCTGGGTCGACCAGGTACGGCATCTGTTCGAGCGGGCCGGTGTGCCGATGACGCTACGCCTGGACCGGCAGGCCGACTACGAGCGCTTCGTCGACGGCGCCCAGCTCACCGACGTCCTCACCGACCTGAGCACCGACCTCGCCGGGGGCCTCCTGCTCCTGCCGCGGGAAGCGCTGGAGCCCTTCCCCGGCGCGGAGGCGGATCTGGTCCGGGGCCGCTGGAGTCCGGCCGTGGCGGCCCTGGTCGCCGAGCTGACAGCTCTGGCGCGCCGACAGGTCACCAGGCCCGCCATGACGAGAGGAATGCACCCGGGTCCCGCCACGGTGCTCGACACGGCGGCCGACCTGATGCGCGCCCAACTCGACGCCGTCGAAGCGGCCGGCCCCACCCTGCTGACACGCCCCCCGCGCCCCTCCGTCGTGACCCGCGCCCGCGTGCTGGTCCCCGCCCGCCTCCGCTCGGCCCTGGCCTGGAGCCTGACCCCCCTGACCGTGCCGGGCCCCCGGCCCCCCGGGGTGGGCGCGAGCGATCCGGGCCCGGCAGCCGAGGGCACCAGGCTCCGGCCCCCGCCACCGCACCCCGACGGCATCCGGCCCCCGCGGATCGCCGCCGACCAGATGCCGTGCCATGTGGCGGTCATCATGGACGGCAACGGCCGCTGGGCCGAGCGGCGCGGCCTGCCCCGCCATGAAGGCCACCGCGTCGGCACCGCCGCCGTGTACGAGATGGTCTATGGCGCCCTGGAGATCGGACTTCGCCATCTGACCCTCTACATGTTCTCGACGGAGAACTGGAAACGCGACACGGAGGAGATCACGACGATCCTGGACACGGTCCGACGCGAACTCGACGCGGGTCCCTTCCGCGATCTGAACGTGCGCCAGCGCTGGTCAGGCCGTCCCGACAAACTGCCCCAGGACCTCGTCGATGCCCTCAGGCGCGAAGAGCACCGCACCCGCGGCCACACCGGACTGACTCTCACCACCTGCATCGACTACGGTGGCCGCGACGAGATCACCCGGACCGCCGCGGCACTGGCCCAGGCAGCCCGAGAAGGCGAGGTGGACCCCCACCTCCTCGGCGAGGACGACTTCGCCCGCCATCTGCCCCACCCCGACATGCCGGACGTGGACCTGCTGTGGCGCACCGGCAACGAGCAGCGCACCTCCAACTTCCTTCCCTGGCACGCCGCTTACGCGGAGTTGTACTTCACCCCGGACTACTGGCCCGACAGCGACCGACGTGACCTGTGGCAAGCCATCACCGAGTACAGCCGGCGCCAACGCCGCCACGGTGCTGTCCCCGCCCCCCTCACCAGAGACCCTGTGTCGGACAACGCCTAGGGGTACTCGTTCGGGTCCTGCTCGACCGCCGTCTCCCACTTCGCGGCGCCGCCGAGCGGATACTCGAACGACGGCCGCCCCTTCGCGCCGCTCGTACGGAACGGCTTCCCGCGGTCGTCGATGCGGACCGTGCCCTCCCGGCCGCCGCTGGACCACTCCAGTTCCAGGTACCAACTGACGTAGCGAGCGGAGGCGTTCGCGGTGATGTGGAAGACCTCCGGGTCCGACTCGCTCACCTTGTACGGGAAGTCCCGCTGCCCGCCCTTCGTTACGACGCTGGGGCGGCCCGCGTCCAGGTCGACGCCGAACGTCCTGGTCGTCACGCCGCCGCCGCAGCCGACACCCGTGCCGAAGTCGTTCCAGGCGAGAGGTGCCTCGCTCCCCACCACCCGGACGTTCAGTCTGTTGAGGACGACGGTCTCGCTCCCGGTGCCCTGGATGGCCAGTTCGATGAACTGGCTCCCGCTGGAGACCGCGCCGAGCGCGGCCACCCAGCCGGGCGCGTCCGGCTCGTTCGGGGGCGGGGGGACCTCCGTCGCGGGGCGGTCCACGAGGTAGCGCTGAGTGCACGGGTCCTCGAAGGCGTACGGCTTGGTGCTCACCGTCACCGGCACTCCGCCGACCGCCCGCTCCCCCTCCCCGTTCCCGGCGTCGCCGCCGCCCTTCTTGCCCTTCGGGGTCTCCCGGGCCGTCGGACTGGCGTCGGGCGAGGGGGACTTGCCCGCGGAAGGTGATCCGGAGGGCGACGCCGAAGGCGGGGCCGACTTCGACGAGCCGCCTTCCGAGACCTCGGACGCGACGGACGAACGGCCGGTCGACGGATCGTTCAGGGGCCCGAAGACAAGAGCGGGTACGGCGACGGCCACGACGACCGCCGCGGCGGCGAGCGTGATGTACAGACGCTTCCCGCGTCCCGACGCGGACGCGTCACCCTCGGGCGTACCGGTCTCGGGCGCCGGGGCCCCGGCCGGTGCGGCCGGCTCGGCCTCCGGGGCTTCGGGGACAGCCGCCACGGCCTCGGCGGGGGCGGACGGCACCGCCGCCCGCGACCGCCGCCGCGCCTCGTCCGCGAGGATCCACCGCCGGTGCAGCTCCACGAACTCCTCGCCCGTCGCCCCGCACAGCCGCCCGAACCGCTCGGCCGCCGAGAAGTCGGCGGGCACGGCGTCCCCGTTGCAGTAGCGGTGAAGTGTGGACGTACTGACGTGGAGCTTCGCGGCCAGCACTCCGTAGCTGCGCCCCGAACGGTCCTTCAGCTCGCTGAGCAGTTCAGCGAAAGCCCTGGCCTCGGTCGTCGCCACTCGTAGTTCCCCTCTACGTACGTGTGCCACAGTGCGCGGCCGTTCCAGGAACGCGTCCCAGGGAAACATCGTTCCCGCAGGTCACAGCGGTCTCAGCGTTCCAGCTTCCCCCATTGTCCCCTGTGGATTGCGGCCGGTTCCAGCCGCCCCGCAAGGTGAGTGCAGCACCCGCCGAACGAGGGGGAAGCGATCCGAACCCGAATCCGCGACTGCCTCGTCGATGCCGTCGCCGTCTGCGTACTCATCGCCTGTACAGCCGTGCTGCTCGTGCTCATCAACCGCTACTGACCGCACCACAAAAACGGGAGACACACACTCATGCGTAACCTTCGTTTCCGCTCCGCCGCCACCACCGCCACCACCGCTCTCGTGGCCGCACTCGCTCTCACCGCCTGCCAGCCCTCGGACGCGGTCGGCTCCACCCCGAAGCCCGAATCCACCGTCGCGGCCACGGACGAGCCGGACTCCAGGGCGAGTGACGAGCCGCAGGCGCCCGCCGACCGGAGCGCGGACAACGGCGAGGACAGCGGCGCCGGCGACAGCGCCGGCAAGACCGGCGGCGACAAGAGCGCCGGCAACGACAGCGCCGGCAAGGGCAACGGCACGAACAAGACCACCACCTGCACCGGGGACAACACCAAGGTCACCGTCACCGAGGTCGCCCGGCCCATCAACCACCTGCTGGTGACCGCCACCAACACCGGCAGCGGCAACTGCCACGCCTTCTACGCGCCCCTCCTCGGCTTCGACGACGCCCAGGCCGTCACCCAGATCAACGAGGACAGCCGGCCGCAGGCAGTGGTCACCCTGTCGCCCGGCCAGTCGGCCTACGCCTCGATCGCGCTGGGCGGCGACGGTTCCCCGGACATCGCGGCGTACAAGCTCAGCGTCCACTTCGCGGGCCGCGACAACCAGGGCTCGGTGGGCTCGGCCGCGGACCTCACCCTCCCGAAGGGCACGATGATCGCCGACAGCACGTCGGTCTCCTACTGGCAGACGGAGATGGCCGACGCGCTGATCTGGTAGCAGGTGACGCGCGGGCGCCTCAGAGCGCCCGCGCGACCTCCGTCGCCCAGTAGGTGAGGATCATCCCCGCGCCCGCCCGCTTGATCCCCGTCAGGCTCTCCAGGATCGCCTTGTCACGGTCGATCCAGCCCTTCTCCGCGGCCGCCTCGATCATCGAGTACTCACCACTGATCTGGTACGCGGCGACGGGCACGTCCACCTCGGCGGCCACCTTCGCCAGAACGTCCAGATACGGCCCGGCCGGCTTCACCATCACCATGTCCGCGCCCTCTTCGAGGTCGAGCGCCAACTCCCGGAGGGATTCACGGGAGTTGGCCGGGTCCTGCTGGTAGGTCTTGCGGTCGCCCGTCAGCGAGGAGCCGACCGCCTCCCGGAACGGGCCGTAGAACGCGGACGAGTACTTCACCGCGTACGCCAGAACAGCGACGTCCTCCTTGCCGATGGTGTCCAGCGCGTCCCTGACCACGCCGACCTGGCCGTCCATCATCCCGCTGGTACCCACCACGTGCACGCCCGCGTCGGCCTGCACCTGGGCCATCTCCGCGTACCGCTCCAGGGTCGCGTCGTTGTCGACGCGCCCACCGGCGTCGAGCACCCCGCAGTGGCCGTGGTCGGTGTACTCGTCCAGACAGAGGTCCGACATGATCACCAGGTCGTCGCCGACCTCCTCGCGCACCGCCCGGACCGCCACCTGGAGGATTCCCTCCGGATCGGTGCCGGCCGTGCCGGTCGCGTCCTTCTTCGCGTCCTCCGGAACCCCGAACAGCATGATCCCCGAGACACCCGCCGACACGGCGTCGACGGCCGCCTTCCGCAGCGTGTCCAGGCTGTGCTGGACGACCCCGGGCATCGCCGAGATGGCCACGGGCTCGCCGGCACCCTCCCGCACGAACGCGGGCAGGATCAGGTCGGCCGGGTGCAGCCGCGTCTCGGCGACCATGCGCCGCATCGCGGGGGTCGTCCGCAGCCGACGGGGCCGGGTACCGGGGAAGGAACCGTACACAGTCATGGTGAGTGCCTCATGAGTCCGGAAAGGGCGGTTGTTCGGTGCCCTTCCACGCTACGCCGAGCGGCCGGCTCTCCGGGACGGGTGCCCCCGCCCCGGGGGGCCACCGCTCATGTCGTACGCCGCCGCCTCGACCCCGGTCGCCGCTCACTCGGCCGGGTGACCGTTTCTCCGGCCTCCCGAGCCGCCTCCCGGCGCGCCGCGCCGAACGCTGCCAGCGCCTCCGCCAGCTTGTGCACCGAAGGCTCCGGCGCCAGCACGTCCACCCGCAGCCCGTGCTCCTCCGCCGTCTTGGCGGTCGCCGGACCGATGCACGCGATGACGGTCACGTTGTGCGGCTTGCCCGCGATACCGACCAGATTCCGCACGGTGGACGACGAGGTGAACATCACCGCGTCGAACCCACCGCCCTTGATGGCCTCCCGCGTCTCGGCGGGCGGCGGCGACGCGCGTACGGTCCGGTAGGCCGTGACGTCGTCGACCTCCCAGCCCAGCTCGATCAGCCCGGCGACCAGCGTCTCCGTGGCGATGTCGGCGCGCGGCAGGAACACCCGGTCGATCGGGTCGAAGACCGGGTCGTACGGCGGCCAGTCCTCCAGCAGCCCCGCGGCGGACTGCTCACCGCTGGGCACCAGGTCCGGCTTGACACCGAAGTCGACCAGCGCGGCGGCGGTCTGCTCGCCGACCGCGGCGACCTTGATCCCCGCGAAGGCACGGGCGTCGAGCCCGTACTCCTCGAACTTCTCCCTGACCGCCTTCACCGCGTTGACCGACGTGAAGGCGATCCACTCGTAGCGCCCGGTGACGAGCCCCTTGACCGCGCGCTCCATCTGCTGGGGCGTACGCGGCGGTTCGACCGCGATGGTCGGGACCTCGTGCGGTACGGCGCCGTACGACCGAAGCTGGTCGGAGAGCGAGGCGGCCTGCTCCTTCGTACGCGGGACGAGCACCTTCCAGCCGAACAGCTGCTTCGACTCGAACCACGCGAGCTGGTCGCGCTGCGCGGGCGCGCTGCGCTCCCCGACCACGGCTATGACCGGCTGATGCCCGGACGCCGACGGCAGGACCTTCGCCTGCTTCAGCGTGAGCGCGATCGTGCCGAGCGTCGCGGACCAGGTGCGCTGCCGCGTCGTGGTACCGGCGACGGTGACCGTCATCGGCGTGTCCGGCTTGCGTCCGGCGGCGACGAACTCGCCCGCGGTCGCGGCGACCGTGTCGAGCGTCGCCGAGACGACCACCGTGCCGTCGCTCGCGCCGAGCTCTGTCCAGCAGCGCTCACCGGCCGTACGGCTGTCGACGAACCGGACGTCGGTGCCCTGCGCGTCCCGCAGCGGCACACCCGCGTAGGCGGGCACCCCCACCGCGGCGGCGATACCGGGCACGACCTCGAAGGGAATCCCCGCGGCGGCGCACGCCAGCATCTCGGCGCCGGTGTCGCCGTCGAGACCGGGATCCCCGGTCACCGCACGGACGACCCGCTTGCCGCCCCGCGCGGCCTCCATGACAAGATTGACGGCATCCCTGATCGCGGGGATACCGGCGGCTGTTGACGCATCGTCAACAATCGTCAGCTCAGGCGTGCTCACACCCGCACGCGCATGGCCGCGTACGAGTTCGAGCACATCCGGCTCGGCGATCAGTACCTCCGCCCCCGCGAGCGCCTCGACGGCGCGGAGTGTCAGCAGACCCGGATCTCCGGGTCCGGCACCGAGGAAGGTGACGTGCCCTGATGCGGAGACTGCCGGATGGTCGGCGATGGGGCTCAAAGTGCTCGCTCCCCCATAAGACCGGCCGCACCCTTGGCGAGCATCTCGGACGCGAGTTCGCGACCGAGCGCGACGGCGTCGCCGTGCGACGTGGGTACGGGACCGGTGATGGACAACTGCACGAGCGTCGAGCCGTCGGTCGTGCCGACGACGCCCCGCAGGCGCAGTTCGTTGACAAATCGCGCGTCCTGTCCGTCGCCCAGCAGGTCGGCCAGCGCACCCACAGGTGCGCTGCAGCCGGCCTCCAGGGCGGCGAGCAGGGAACGTTCCGCGGTGACGGCGATCCGCGTGAGCGGGTCGTCGAGGCCGGCGAGTGCGGCGGTGAGTTCCAGGTCGGAAGCCACGCATTCGACGGCGAGTGCCCCCTGGCCGGGGGCCGGCAGAACGGAGTCGACCGACAGGAAGTCGGTCACCTCGTCCGTCCTGCCGAGGCGGCCCAGACCGGCCGCGGCCAGCACGACCGCGTCGAGTTCACCGCCGTGCACGTAGCCGATACGGGTGTCGATGTTCCCGCGTATCGGCACGGTCTCTATGAGCAGGCCGTGGCTACGGGCGTGCGCGTTGAGCTGCGCGGCGCGCCGCGGGGAGCCCGTACCGATCCTGGCGCCGTGCGGCAGCCGGTCGAGGGTCAGCCCGTCGCGTGCGACGAGCACGTCCCTGGGGTCCTCACGGCGCGGTACGGCGGCCAGCGCCAGGCTCTCGGGCTGCGCGGTGGGCAGGTCCTTGAGCGAGTGGACGGCGAAGTCGACCTCGCCGCGCAGCAGCGCCTCGCGCAGCGCGGTGACGAAGACACCCGTGCCGCCGATCTGCGACAGCTGCTCACGGGAGGTGTCGCCGTACGTGGTGATCTCGACGAGCTCGACGGCCCGCCCGGTCAACTCCCTCACGGCGTCGGCCACTTGCCCGGACTGGGCCATGGCCAGCTTGCTGCGCCTGGTCCCGAGTCTCAGTGTCTTCCCGGTCATACCCGCCCTCGGTTCTTGACGTCGACCGCTGTGCGGTCGCCGACCTCGTTGCGGTCCGCCCGGCTGACGGCGGCGACCGTCTGCGGGTCGAGGTCGAAGAGTTCGCGCAGCGCGTCGGCGTAACCGGCACCGCCCGGCTCACCGGCGAGTTGCTTCACCCGCACGGTCGGGGCGTGCAGCAGCTTGTCGACGACGCGGCGCACGGTCTGCGTGATCTCGGCGCGCTGCCGCTCGTCGAGGCCGGGGAGCCGGCCTTCGAGACGAGTGATCTCGCTGGTGACGACGGAGGCGGCCATGGCGCGCAGGGCGACCACGGTCGGGGTGATGTGGGCGGCGCGCTGGGCGGCGCCGAAGGCGGCGACCTCGTCGTTGACGATCCGCTTGACCTGGTCGACGTCGGCGGCCATCGGGGCGTCGGCGGACGCCTCCGCGAGGGACTCGATGTCGATCAGCCGGGCGCCGCGCAGCCGGTGGACGGCCGCGTCGATGTCGCGGGGCATGGCGAGGTCGAGGAGCGCGAGCTCCCGGCCGCCGGTGAGGGCCGCCTCGACGGCGTCGGCGGTCAGCACGAGCCCGGTGGCGCCGGTACAGGAGACGACGATGTCGGCACGTGTCAACTCGGCGTCGACGGCACCCATGTCGACGGCGCGGGCCCTGACCCCCGTACCGCCGGGCTCGCCCAGGATCGTCACCAGCCGGTCCGCGCGGGCCGCGGTGCGGTTGGCGACGACGATCTCGGCGACTCCGGCCCGTGCGAGGGTCGCGGCGGCGAGCGAGGACATCGACCCGGCGCCGATCACCAGCGCCCGCCGGCCCCCGACCCAGGCCCGTACGTCCGCGCCCGCGGCGAGCTGTTCGAGACCGAAGGTGACGAGCGACTGCCCGGCCCGGTCGATCCCGGTCTCGCTGTGGGCGCGCTTGCCCACGCGCAGCGCCTGCTGGAAGAGGTCGTTGAGGAGACGCCCCGCGGTGTGCGACTCCTGGCCGCCGGCGAGCGCGTCCTTGATCTGGCCGAGGATCTGCCCCTCACCGACGACCATCGAGTCCAGTCCGCAGGCCACCGTGAAGAGATGGTGGACGGCGCGGTCCTCGTAGTGCACATAGAGATAAGGGGTCAGCTCGTCCAGACCGACGCCGCTGTGCCGGGCCAGGAGCGTGGACAACTCGGCGACGCCCGCGTGGAACTTGTCCACGTCCGCGTAGAGCTCGACCCGGTTGCACGTGGCGAGGACGGCGGCCTCGGTCGCGGGCTCGGCGGCGAGCACGTCCTGAAGGAGCTTGATCCTGCTGTCCGGAGACAGCGACGCCCGGTCCAGCACGCTCACGGGCGCGCTGCGGTGGCTCAGACCGATGACCAGAAGACTCATGCCGGCATCACGGCGGGGACTTCCCCGTCGGGTCCCTTCCGGCTCGCGGCGGTGGAGCGGATCGGCGGCGGGGTGCCGGCCTCGGCCGCGGCGGCTTCCTCACCGGCCTTGCGCTGCTCGTGGAAGGCCAGGATCTGGAGCTCGATCGAGAGGTCGACCTTCCGCACGTCCACACCGTCCGGCACGGTCAGCACGGTCGGCGCGAAGTTGAGGATCGAGGTGACGCCGGCGGCGACGAGGCGCTCACAGACCTGCTGGGCACCGCCCGCCGGGGTCGCGATGACCCCGATGGAGACGCCGTTGTCGCTGATGATCCGCTCCAGCTCGTCCGTGTGCTGGACCGGGATCCCGGCGACCGGCTTGCCCGCCATCTCGGGGTCGGCGTCGATCAGCGCGGCGACCCTGAAGCCGCGGGAGGCGAATCCGCCGTAATTGGCGAGCGCGGCGCCGAGATTACCGATACCGACGATGACGACCGGCCAGTCCTGGGTGAGGCCGAGCTCACGGGAGATCTGGTAGACGAGGTACTCCACGTCGTACCCGACACCCCGCGTGCCGTACGAGCCGAGATACGAGAAGTCCTTGCGCAGCTTCGCGGAGTTGACCCCGGCGGCGACGGCGAGTTCCTCGGACGACACGGTGGGTACGGAACGCTCGGAGAGTGCGGTGAGCGCCCGCAGGTACAGCGGGAGCCGGGCGACCGTGGCCTCGGGGATTCCTCGGCTACGGGTCGCCGGTCGGTGAGTTCGGCCAGTTGCCACGGTGCTCCTGCGGGATGAGCGGGGCTGCAGGCGGCCGTATGTCCCAGGACCGCCCCGTCCTGTGCAGGTTATGCCTTTGTGAACGCGTGCACAAAGATTGTGTCCGCTTTGTCCGCGCAAAGTGACCGGCGTCACGCGACCCGTTCGAGGGATCTTGGAACCCTCGACCGCGCCGGCCCGTTCAACCCATGATGGGGGCAAAGCAGTACAACTCCTCATGACCACGCCCCCGAGACCGCTTTCTCCGCGCCCGCCGGAGCCGGTCGTCCCGGCTCTTCGGAAAAGGCTCGGCAAAGCGCCCACGATCGTAACCGTCTTTCTGTCAGGTCCCCAGTTCCTTGCGGAGCCGATCGGCGTCCACGCGCCAGAAAGTGTGCTGCTCGCCGTCCACGAGGACGACCGGGATTTGCTCCCAGTAAGCGCGGTGCAGCTCTTCGTCGACCGTGATGTCCTTCTCCTCCCAGTACGTCCCGGTCTCGGCGCACACCTCGGCCACGACGGCGCGCGCGTCGTCACAGAGATGACAGCCGGGTTTGGAGACGAGCGTCACCACACGCTCGGCCGGATTCTTCTTCTTGCGACGCAGGAGAGGACTCATGACATCCATTCTCCGCGTCCCGCGGTGCCCCTGGCCCCCGGCCTGCTGGGCGCCGCCTCCCCGACCCGTTCACACCTCGTCCTCCGCCTTCCCGGAGAGTTCACACCGACGGCACCCCGGCGCGTCCGGAAGTACCGAACAGACTGACTATGCTCACGCTATGGCCGCACTGGGATGGCTCACCCCCCGCAAGCGCTCCGCGACAGCACGGAGCGTGCTCGCGGGTGAGGCCGCGGCGGAGGCAGGACTCAAGTCGTCGCAGGAGATGGACGGAGTCGGCGCGGCACCGACAGGCATCGCCGACCCGGCCGTGCCCGACTTCCCCGTCTTCGGTGACGCGCGCGCCGCCGCCTTCTTC
The DNA here is from genome assembly GCF_014646115.1 of Streptomyces camponoticapitis. Taxonomy (GTDB): domain Bacteria; phylum Actinomycetota; class Actinomycetes; order Streptomycetales; family Streptomycetaceae; genus Streptomyces; species Streptomyces camponoticapitis. The sequence goes on from NZ_BMMV01000007.1 coordinate 368,211, forward strand.
GACCTGGACAACACGGTCATGCAGGGCGCCGCGATCTTCCACTTCGGACGCGGGCTCTACAAGCGGAAGTTCTTCCAGCGCCGTGAACTGGCCAGGTTCGCCTGGCAGCAGACCTGGTTCCGGCTGGCCGGCGTCGAGGACCCGCAGCACATGCAGGACGCCCGCGACAGCGCGCTGTCCATCGTCAAGGGCCACCGGGTCTCCGAGCTGATGTCCATCGGCGAGGAGATCTACGACGAGTACATGGCCGACCGCATCTGGCCCGGCACACGCACCCTCGCCCAGGCGCACCTCGACGCCGGGCAGCAGGTCTGGCTGGTGACCGCCGCGCCCGTCGAGACCGCCACGATCATCGCCCGGCGCCTCGGCCTGACCGGCGCGCTCGGCACCGTCGCCGAGTCGATCGACGGTGTCTACACCGGCAAGCTGGTCGGCGAGCCGCTGCACGGCCCGGCGAAGGCCGAGGCGGTACGGGCGCTGGCCACGGCCGAGGACTTCGACCTGGACCGCTGCGCGGCGTACAGCGACTCGCACAACGACATCCCCATGCTCTCGCTCGTCGGACATCCGTACGCGATCAACCCGGACAGCAAGCTCCGCAAGCACGCCAAGGACCGCGAATGGCGGCTGCGCGACTACCGGACGGGCCGCAAGGCGGCCAAGGTCGGCATCCCGGCGGCGGCCGGGGTCGGCGCGCTGGCGGGCGGCACGGCCGCCGCGGTGGCGCTCCACCGACGCCGCCGCTGACCCGCCGGCCCCCTGTCCCGCGGGCCCACTCAGCCACAACAGATCACGTCAGCTGACAGATCGTGACGTCAAGCGATCAATTACCGCTCACGATGTGCTACTGGATTCGCCGTATAGGCGTAACAGAAGCGACGTAATCGATGATTTGAGCAACTGGGTGTAGTGCTGCCTGTACGAAGCGTTATTCTCCTCAGACGCATACCGGACCCCACACGTCGCCACGACGAGTGAACGGTCCAGCACTGAACGTGATGGAAGCTCTGCCTCTGGGAGTCCCGTGTACCCACACGTCGGGGTTGACGCCTCGGGCCTGGCTACGCTGCGCGCATCGGTCCTCGACCGCTTGCGCGGCTTCGTCCCCACCGCGTACGCCGTCCCCGCCTTCGCCGCCGCGGCCCCTGCCGTGAGCGGCCCGATTGGTCCTTGCTATGCCCTGGCGAACGGTGGTGCGGCGGTCGGCAGAAGGGGAAGCCGTAACAGCGGCACCACCTCCGCCTCCACCCCTGTCCGCCGCCCCACGGCGGACAGCGACAGCGCCCGCATGATGGAGCTCGTCGAGCGCGCCCAGGCCGGCGAGGCCGAAGCGTTCGGAAGGCTGTACGACCAGTACAGCGACACCGTCTACCGCTACATCTATTACCGCGTGGGCGGCAAGGCAACCGCGGAGGACCTCACCAGTGAGACCTTCCTGCGCGCCCTGCGCCGTATCTCCACGTTCACCTGGCAGGGCCGAGACTTCGGCGCCTGGCTGGTCACGATCGCGCGGAACCTGGTCGCCGACCACTTCAAATCGAGCCGCTTCCGACTGGAAGTGACCACCGGCGAAATGCTCGACGCCAACGAGGTCGAGCGCAGCCCGGAGGACTCCGTCCTCGAGTCCCTCTCCAACGCCGCACTGCTCGAAGCCGTACGGAAACTCAACCCCCAGCAGCAGGAGTGCGTGACCCTGCGCTTCCTGCAAGGGCTCTCCGTCGCCGAGACCGCCCGGGTCATGGGGAAGAACGAAGGAGCGATCAAAACCTTGCAGTACCGGGCCGTGCGTACGCTGGCCCGGCTGCTCCCGGAGGACGCCCGCTGACACTTCGCGACACACGTCGATACGTGACGACCGGCCCGGCGCACCCTTCAACTCACCGTCGGTGACGCCTCGATGACGCGCTGGTCCGATCATCTTTCGCGCGTAACCCAAGTGCCGCGACGCTCGTTGTGCGGGAAGCAGGCTCCCTGGATGCGCTCAAGGCGTGCAACCTTCCGAACCCCCAGGGGAGTCGATCGTCATGACGAGAGGAGGTGCCGCCAGTGATCGCGAATGTCTCGGCACACCGGCGGGCGAACGCCTTCGCCCAGGCCCTGGAAGACCGGACGCCCCAGGGCGAAGCGGCGGAGCAGCCCGCCGCGTCGGCCGAACCGACTGAGCAGGGGCGGCTGTTGGCCCTGGCGACCGGTCTCGGAGAGCTACCGAGACCCACGCTGGACCCCGAGGTCAAAGTGGTGCAACGGGCACAGCTCGTGGCAGCCATGGAGGCCATGCTGCTGGAAGGCACAGCGGGCGGACCCGCGTCCGCGGGACCCGCGGTGCCCGAACAGCGGCGGACATCGGGGAGAGGAGCCCACCGGGCGTCCCGGCTCCGCAGATTTCGCCCCAGATCCCGCTGGTCGAAAGGGCTCGCGGCCGGAGGTCTCACCGTCGGTGTGGCCGCCGGCGCCTTCGGCGGAGTGGCCGCCGCCAGTTCCGACGCCCTGCCCGGGGATTCGCTGTACGGGCTGAAGCGCGGGATGGAGGACTTCAAACTGGGTCTGGCCGACGAGGACGCCGACCGCGGTGGTCTCTACCTCGACCACGCCTCGACCCGGCTGAGCGAAGCCCGCCGACTGCTTGAGCGTGGCCGTTCCGGCGTGCTCGACCACGAATCGCTCGGCGAGATCCGCCGGGCGCTCAACGGCATGAAGCACGACGCCACCGAGGGCCACCGGCTGCTGAACCAGGCGTACGAGAAGGACGGCAAGATCAAGTCGATCGCGACGCTCTCCTCGTTCTCCGCGTCGCACCGCGCCATCTGGGACAACGTGCGCCACCAACTGCCACCGCAGCTGAGCGACGTGGGCAGTCAGGTCAACTCGGTGTTCGACGCCATAGACGAAGACGTCGCCCCGCTGCAGTCCCTGCTGCCACGCACACCCGACAAGGACCGGCGCCCGCAGGATCCGGGCGGCGCCGCCAAGGAGTCCCACGGCTCGGGCGGCGGTCCGGACGCCGGCCCGTCGCCGTCGGAGTCGGCCCCCGACACGGGCCGTACGGACGACGGCGGTAAGCCGAGCCCGTCAGGTCCCGGAGCCCCGGAGGACGACGGGCTGCTGCCCGCCTCCCCCGGCGATCTGCTCAACCCGCCGTCGGGCAACGACCTTCCGTCGGCGCCCGGCCAGGGCGGCCTCCCGCCGGGCCCGGACATCACGATCCCGCCGCTGCTGCCCGACCTCCTGCCGGGGCTGGGCATCGACACGGAGGACGTGGACTGACCCAGGCGCGGTATCCGAGTGGAGGCGAGGGCCGTGAGCCCTCGCCTCTTCGCTTCCGTGCTGTCGGACGTGCTGCCGGAGGTCCTGTCGGAACGCGCCGTCACACGCCGTCAGAAGAAGACGGACCGCCGCTGTACGAGCAACTTGTAGAGCGTGTGCTGGATCTGCTCCCGCACCTGATCGGTCAGGTTGAACATGAGCATCGGATCCTCCGCCGCCTCCGGCGGATAGCCGTCCGTCGGGATCGGCTCGCCGAACTGGATCGTCCACTTCGTCGGCAGCGGCAGCGCGCCCAGTGGCCCGAGCCACGGGAACGTCGGCGTGATCGGGAAGTACGGGAATCCCAGCAGCCGGGCCAGGGTCTTGGAGTTGCCGAGCATCGGGTAGATCTCCTCCGCCCCGACGATCGAGCACGGCACGATCGGCACACCGTGCCGCAGCGCGGTCGAGACGAAGCCGCCACGCCCGAAGCGCTGCAACTTGTAGCGCTCGCCGAAGGGCTTTCCGAGGCCCTTGAAGCCTTCCGGCATCACTCCGACGATCTCACCGCGCTGGAGCAGCCGTTCCGCGTCCTCCGCGCAGGCCAGCGTGTGACCGGCCTTGCGCGCGAGCTCGTTGACGACCGGGAGCATGAACACCAGATCGGCGGCGAGCAGCCGCAGATGGCGGCCGGCGGGATGGTTGTCGTGGACGGCGACCTGCATCATCAGGCCGTCGAGCGGAAGGGTGCCGGAGTGGTTGGACACCACTAGGGCGCCGCCGTCGGTGGGGATGTTCTCGACGCCCTTCACCTCCACGCGGAAGTAGTTCTCGTAGAGCGGCCGGATCAGCGACATCAGGACCTGGTCGGTGAGTTCCTTGTCGTACCCGAACTCGTCGACCTCGTAGTCGCCGGTGACCCGGCGCCGCAGGAAGGCGAGGCCGTGGGCGAGTCGCCGGTCCCAGGGGCCGGCCACGGGCCGGGCCTCGGCATCGGCCTCGGCCTCCGGTCCGGTCTCATTCTCGTTCTGTACGCCGTCCGACCCCGCGGCGCCGGCCTGACTCGGATGCGACGGTGCCGCGTCCGGCGCGGCAGGATCGGGGTTCCGCGCGTCGCCGGTCCCGTTGTCCCGCGAGCCGTCCGGCTGATCGGGAACGGACGAGAGCGACTGCTGCCCCGAACCCGACTGGGACGAACCCGACTGGGAGGAGGCGGATTTGGACGAGGCGGATTTGGCGCGCCCCTGGGCACGCTTCGCGGCGGCGTCCTTCGCCGCCTTCGAAGCACCGCCACCGGCACCGGCCGCGCCGCCCAACCGCGCCGCGCGCCGTGACCGGGGCTCTTCGCCGAAGGGGATGACCTTGGCATCGGCCATGTCAGATGCGCTCCTTGCTGACGAGGGTGGCGAACCGGTCGACCGCGTCGGCGACAGCCTCCGGCGGCAACAGCCCGGCACCCCTGCTACGTGCGAAGTCCGTGAAGGCCTCCGCCGTGGTGTACGTGGGTACGAACCCCAGTGTCTCGCGCATCTGATCCGTGCTGACGACCCTGCCGTGGGTCAGCAGCCGGATCTGCTCCGGCGAGAAGTCCGTCACACCGAGCGTGCGCAGCGCGGAGCCCACCCAGGTCACCGCCGGCAGCAGGATGGGCACCGTCGGCCTGCCCAGGCGCCGGGAGCACTGCGAGAGCAACAGCACGCCGTCACCGGCGATGTTGAAGGTCCCGCTGTTGAGTGTGCCGCGCCTCGGCTCGTGCAGGGCGATCCGCAGAACATCGATGACGTCGTCCTCGTGGACGAACTGGAGCCGCGGGTCGTAGCCGAAGACCGTCGGCAGCACGGGCAGCGACAGATACTCGGCGAGCGGTGAATCGGCCGCGGGCCCCAGGATGTTCGCGAAGCGCAGGACGCACACGGCGACGTCGGGACGGCGCCGCGCGAACCCGCGTACGTACCCCTCGACCTCCACCGCGTCCTTCGCGAAGCCTCCGCTGGGAAGCGACTTGGGCGGGGTGTTCTCGGTGAAGACGGCCGGGTCCCGGGGCGCGGAGCCGTACACGCTCGTGCTCGACTTGACGACCAGGCGCTCGACGGTGGGCGACTTCTGGCAGGCCCCGAGCAGTTGCATCGTGCCGATGACGTTCGTCTCTTTGACAGCCGTGCGGCCACCGGTGCCGAGCGGTGTGCCCGTGACGTCCATGTGCACGACGGTGTCGACGGAATGCTCGGCCAGGACGCGCGTTATGGCGGGCTGGCGGATGTCCGCCCGTACGAAATCGGCACCGCCGAGACTGTGCTCGGGAGTGACTGCGTCCACACCGATGACCCGGTCCACCTCGGAGTCCCGCAGGATTCTCCGTACGAGGCGGCTGCCGAGCTGGCGGGCCACTCCGGTCACGAGCACGACCTTGCCCAAGATCAGCGCCTTCCCCTGAATTTGATGTCCGTCGCAAGCACATTGCTTGTCCCAGCCGTCACCGTAGCGGGTCGCCGTACCCAGGTGACGGCTGCACGAGGGTCTTCTCCGGAGCTTCGCGAATCTTTGACCCGAACCGACCTCGACGCGGATCGCTCGAACGGGATCGGCGGCACCACGAACGGACCACAAAAGGGGACCCGTAACGCACCGCGGCCCTCCCACCTGCATGGTGGAAGGGCCGCGATGTCACGTACAGCTGTCGCTCACTTCTTGTTACGACGCTGAACGCGGGTGCGCTTGAGCAGCTTGCGGTGCTTCTTCTTGGCCATCCGCTTACGCCGCTTCTTGATAACAGAGCCCACGACTACCCTCGCTCACTTCTCTTCACTCGGTGCGGGGCGTCTGGGCCCACACGACCTACGTTGGCCCAGCCTACCCGTCACCGAGTGAGGGACGTAATCCGAGGGAAATCTCAGGCGGATTCGACCCCCACGAAAGACTCGCGGAGATACTCGTGAACCGCTTGCTCCGGAACCCGGAAAGACCTGCCCACCCGGATCGCCGGCAGATGACCACTGTGCACCAATCGATACACGGTCATCTTCGACACTCGCATCACCGAGGCGACCTCCGCCACGGTAAGGAACTTGACCTCGTTGAGAGGCCTCTCGCTAGCAGCAGCCATGACCCACCTGTACCTTCCGCACCCGACGCGCACCGGCTTCCCCTCCGGTGACTCTTCGTCGCTGTGCGCTCACACCCCAGACTAGGGGCGGGTGGTACGAGTGGGGAAGAGGAGCAGCACATGGTCGCCTACTGTGACAGACACGCTCGATTGAGTACATAGCGAGTCAGTGGACGGTAGTAATCGGACCGGACACCGTCGTCAACCGGAACCACCACGGACACGCGCCCCTCCGCCTCACCGACGAAGAGCGCCGGATCGTCGGTGTCGGCGAGCCCGATGGCTTCAATGCCCAACTGACCTGCCCCGCAGACCCATCCGTGGTCACCTACGACCAGCTCCGGCAGCGGCCCCCCGGCCTCCGCCGCGCCGTCCAGCGCGACCCTGACCGGGAGGGGAGAATGGCTGTGTGCGCCGGTCTCACTCCCCGCGCGCGAAGCTTCGGATTCCCGCACCAACGCGACTCCCCGTACGTAGTCCAGGCTGTACGTGCGTACGCCGAACCGGGTCGTTATGTCGATACATCGCCCCTTCGCCGGGGTGAGAACGACGCACCCGGCCGCCGACAAAGCGTCTGCCAACCCGGCGTAGAAGCCGATCAACCGGTGCGGATGCCCGGTCCCGAACAGCACGGGAGCCCGCCGGCCGGCCGCCGCGCCGAGCCGCTCGGCAAAGGCGTCCAGGCTGCTCAACGTCCGCTCGGGATCGATGACATCGCCGCCCGAGACATGAGCCGGATCGCCCGAGACACCGCACCGGTCGGCCATCAGCCGCAGCAAGTCGCGCTCGCACCAGGCCCGTTCGGGGGTGAGGCCCAGCGTCGCACGCGGATCGCGGGCGGCGAAGAGCCGGTAACTGCGCAGGCTCTGCTCCCGCGTGGTGGCCACCGGGCCGGCCAGTCTGGTGGCCAGCAGATGGGTCCGTAGAGCGTCGGTACTCAGCACGGTCCCGATGGTCCCGTACCGCCGTGGGCGCGGGACCAAAACCGTTGCGGGACCCCACAGTTGGCGTAACCGGCGGGCAGTGGGGCGCGGCCTGCCGAAGGCGGCGGGTGGCGGCGCCGCGGGTGGGCCGCCGCGCGTCAGGCCAGCAGCCCTCGCAGCGGGAACGACGCCTTGCGGGTCGCGAGGATCGCCTGGTCCAGCCGGTCCGCCGGGTCGTAACCCGCGTCCCACGACTGCCAGTTCGCCGTACGCCCGTCCGTCATCCGCCGCGGGGCCGACTCACGCGTACGGGCGTAGACCTCGTCCCGCCACTCCTCCGGCACCACCGTCTTCGGGTCGATGGGCGCGTGCGCCGCGATCGCCACCAGATGGGTCCAGGAGCGCGGCACGACATCCACGATCGAATACCCACCGCCGCCGAGAGCGATCCAGCGGCCCTCGTCGACGTACTCGTGGGCGAGGTCGTGGCAGGAGGCCTGCACGGCGCGCTGCGCGTCCAGCGACACCGCGAGATGGGCCAGCGGGTCCTCGAAATGAGTGTCGGCGCCGTGCTGCGTCACCAGCGCCTGCGGCCGGAAGTCCGCGAGCAGTTCGGGCACGACGGAGTGGAAGGCCCGCAGCCATCCCTCGTCGCCCGTCCCGGCGGGCAGCGGCAGATTGACCGCACTGCCCTCACCCGCGCCCTCACCTGTCTCCTCGGCCCAGCCGGTCTGCGGGAAGAGCGTCCGGGGGTGCTCGTGCAGCGAGATCGTCAGCACGCGCGGATCGTCCCAGAACGACGCCTGCACGCCGTCCCCGTGGTGCACGTCCACATCCACGTACGCGACGCGCTCCGCGCCCAGCTCCAGGAGACGGGCGATGGCGAGCGAGGCGTCGTTGTAGATGCAGAAGCCCGAGGCCGAGCCGGGCATCGCGTGGTGCAGGCCGCCGGCGAAGTTCACGGCGTGGTTCGTCTCCCCGCGCCATACCGCCTCGGCCGCGCCGACCGACTGCCCGGCGATGAGCGCGGACGCCTCGTGCATGCCGGAGAAGGCCGGATCGTCGGGTGTCCCGATGCCGTACGAACCATCGGCGGACCTCGGATCGGCCGAATACCGCCGTACCGCCTCGACATAGGCCTCGTGGTGAACGAGTCTCAGCGTGGAGTCCCCGGCGGAGGGCGCGGCGACCACGTCCACCCTGCTGTCGAGCCCGTACGCGCGTACGAGCTCCCTGGTCAGTGCCAGCCGCACCGGGTCCATCGGGTGACTCGACCCGAAGTTGTAACCCGTTACGGCGTCATCCCACATCAGCTGCGCGCGACCGGTCATGCCTGCCACCGTATCGGGCGGCCCCGTCGGCGAACGACGGGGCGTACACCAGGGTCGCGAGGATCATCAGCATCGGTACGAGCATCGCGCCCCGGTAGCTCCACACGTCACCGAGGGCGCCGACGAGGGGCGAACCGATGAGGAACCCGACGTAGTTGAAGATGTTCAGCCGGGCGACGGCCGCGTCGCTGGCGCCGGGAAACATCCGCCCGGCGGCGGCGAAGCACTGCGGTACGAGAACGCAGAGACCGAACCCGAGCATCGTGAACCCCAGGATCCCCACCCACGCACCGGGCGCCAGCGCGACCACCGCGAAACCGGCGGCGGCGAGGAGCGCCCCGAACCGCACGACGGCGACCGGCCCGAAGCGGCGTACGCCGAGGTCACCGGCGGCGCGGCCGAGGAGGGTGGTGACCATGTAGGCGTTGTAAGGGACGGTGGCGACCTCGTCGGAGCTGCCCAGGACGTCCTGGAGGTACTTGGCGCTCCAGTTGGAGACGGTGGAGTCCCCGATATAAGCGAAGGTCATGACGAGACAGAGCGGCAGAAGGGCCTTGAAGGCCACGCTGCCGCCGGTGAGGGTGGCCTCGGCCCCGCCGGGGCCGGTTTCCCTGTCGGTTCCGCCGGGGCCGGTTTCCCTGTCCGTGTCCACGTCCGCCTCCGTGTACCAGCGGCTCCCGACGAGCGCGGCCGGCAGAAGCACGACGACGACCGGCAGATAGGACACCAGCAACGGCAGATCCCAGTGCGCGCCGGCCCAGGCGAGCGAGGCACCGGCGATGCCCCCGAGGCTGTACGTGGCGTGGAAGCCGAGCATGATGCTGCGCCCGTACGCCCGTTGAAGGCGCACACCCAGCATGTTCATCGACGCGTCGAGCGCACCGACCGACAGCCCGAACGCGCCGAGCGCGACGGCGAGTTGCCACACCTGATCACCGGCGGCCACACCGAGGAGAGCCAGCAGCACGACAGGCTGGGCCCACCGCAGTACGACGCGGGGCCGCACGCGCGCGACGATCTTCTCGGTGAGGACGCTCCCCACACCGGCGAGAATCGGCACGGCCGCGAGGAACACCGGGAGGAGACCGTCGGATATCCCGTACCGGTCCTGGATGGCGGGAATGCGCGTGACGAGGAGAGCGAAGGCGACGCCCTGGACGAGGAAGCTCAGCGCCAGGGACACCCGTCCGTGTCTCAACCGCACATCTGTGTTGACCGGTATGCCTGTCATGGCCGGACAGCGTATGGCTCAGCGCTACCCAGGGGTAGGTGGATCAACCAAGCAGTTCCGGGAGCTCGGCCATCGAGGAGAAGTACCCGGTGGCTCCCGGCAGCTTCTCCGCAGGGGTCATCGCGGTGAACGCGTACACATCCATCCCGGCCGCCCGCGCCGCGGCCACACCGAGCGGACTGTCCTCGACGACGACGCACCTGGCGGGAGGGACGCCCATCCGGTCGGCGGCGTGCAGGAAGAGGTCGGGCGCCGGCTTGCCGCGCCCGACGTCCTGCGCGCTGAAGACGATCCCGGGCTTGAACCACCGGTCCAGCCCGGTCTTACGGTGTCCCACCCGGATCCGCTCATGGCTCCCGGACGAGGCGACGCAGTACGGCTGCCCGTCGGCGACCAGCTTGGCCAGCACCTCGGGGACACCCTCCACGGGCTCCAACTCCCGCTCGAACGCGGCGAAGACACGACTGTGCAGGGTGTCGTCGAAGTCGGCGGGCAGTTGCTGCCCGGTTCTCTCCAGTACGAGGTCGTGAATGCGGTGGACCGCTGCGCCCATGTAGTCGCGGAGGGAATCCTCGTACGTGGTCGGATGACCGAGTTCGGAGAGATAGCCGGCGAGGATGGTGTTGGACAACGGCTCGCTGTCGACGAGGACGCCGTCGTTGTCGAAGATAACCAGTGCGTAGCGCATGCGCCGACTGTAAACGGCTTTTGAACGCAGAAATGCCTCGGTCCCCGGACAGATGTCCGGGGACCGAGGCTAAAGGTTGTTCGGCGGCGTCCTACTCTCCCACAGGGTCCCCCCTGCAGTACCATCGGCGCTGAAAGGCTTAGCTTCCGGGTTCGGAATGTAACCGGGCGTTTCCCTAACGCAATGACCACCGAAACACTATGAAACTGACGAACGCCGGATAACTTCACGGATGTTCGTTGTCTCAGAACTAACACAGTGGACGCGAGCAACTGAGGACAAG
>NZ_BMMV01000008.1:0-318066 GCF_014646115.1 Streptomyces camponoticapitis
ATCAGTCAACTCATGACGTCTCACCACGACTTACCAACGACCAACAGACTTTGCGGACACGCCCTAGGGGGTGTCTTGTCGATCAGGCCGGATCAGGGAGCGGGGTCTGGTGCGTGCGATCGCAAGGCTGAGGAGGGAGGCATGGCGGAGCCATGCCGACCGACGACAACGCGGCGAGCGCGCGCACCAGGGACCGCGAGCCCGGCAGGACCGGCCAGGCACTCCCTAGGGGGTGTCTTGTCGATCAGGCCGGATCAGGGAGCGGGGTCTGGTGCGTGCGTGCGTGCCAGGGACCGCGAGCCCGGCAAGATCGGCACCTCTAGGGACAGCACAAGCCGGGACCCGCACCGTGCAGGTGCGGGCCCCGGCTGCGAGGTACGCGTCCGGAGATCAGGCCGGGACGATGTTCTCCGCCTGCGGGCCCTTCTGGCCCTGCGTGACGTCGAACGAGACCTTCTGGCCCTCCTGGAGCTCACGGAAGCCCTGGGTGGCGATGTTCGAGTAGTGGGCGAAGACGTCGGCGCCGCCGCCGTCCTGCTCGATGAAGCCGAAGCCCTTTTCCGAGTTGAACCACTTCACGGTTCCAGTAGCCATGTCATTCTCCTAAAACAGGTGCAGAGACGAATCCGCACTTCACGGATTCCTCGTCGCCGCATTGAGCCCCATCCGGAGAAGCCGGCGAAAACAATAAAATGCGCCTGAGGAACATTCCCGTCAGGCGCACATAAAGTTCATGGGTACCAAAACTGCAACGCGGTCAGCCTAGCACGGTCCGGGGGCTTACCCGGATCCGACACGCCCGGTCCCGATCGAACGGCGTCCGCGCGGGTCAGCCGCGCAGGATGCCCCGCGCGCGGGCCGCCCCGAGCCACTGCGGGAATTCCGCGACGAGCCGGTCGTACAGCACGTCGTCCGGCACCTCGCGCGGGTCGAGCCCGGCGTGGAAGAAGCCCGCGTTGTCGACGGACCGCTTCTGCGGGACGGCCAACTCGTCAAGTTTCTGAAGGAAGTTGAACTGCGAGCTGCGCTTGTTGCCGAAGCCGACGAACTGCCAGAACAACGGGAGCTCGGCCGCTTTGCAGAGATAGCGCTCCGCCGCGAGTTTGCTGATCGGCCCGCCGTCGGTCTGGAAGACCACCAGGGCGGGCGCGGTGGACCCGCTGTCCAGATAGTGGTCGATCACCGCGTCCATGGCGAGGTGGTAGCTGGTCTTGCCCATGTGCCCGAGCCCGGAGACGATCCGGTCGATACGGCCGCGGTGGTCGGCGAGCGCGATGTCCGTCTCGGCGTCGACGTCGGTGGAGAAGAACACGACGGGGACCACACCGTCGTCGTCCAGATTCGCCGAGAGGCCGAGCACCCGGTCGGCGAACGCCTGGACGCTGCCGTCCTGGTAGTACTCGCGCATCGATCCCGAGTAGTCGAGGACCAGATAGACCGCGGCGCGCTGACCGCTCATGCCGTGCTTGTGCAGTGATATGCCCGCCGACCGGTAGTGCTCGACCAGCGCGGGCGCGGTCTCCTCGACCTTACGGAGGCTGATGGCCGGGCCGGCCGCGAAGGGCGCTGTGGTCATGAGCGTTGCCATTCACTCGACGGGCGCGGGGGGTGCGTCGAGGCTACACATCAGGGCTCGCACATGCCACGGCGCCCGCCGTCGTCCGGTCGGGGACTGGCGGGCGCCGTGTCTTGCGGAGGGTCCAGGGGACGTCCCCCGGGCCGTCACCGTCCGTACGCCGTTGTACGGGACGTTCTCTTGTCTCAGACCGTGAGTGAACGGTCCGTCGGACGGATCGGGGCGTGCAGTTCGCTCGCTCCGGTCAGATAGCGGTCGACGCCGCGCGCCGCCGAACGGCCTTCGGCGATGGCCCACACGATCAGGGACTGGCCGCGACCCGCGTCACCCGCAACGTACACGCCGTCGACGTTGGTCGCGTACTCGGCGTCCCGTGCGATGTTGCCGCGCGCGTCCAGTTCGAGGCCGAACTGGTCCACGAGACCGTTGGACTGGTCGGTGCCGGTGAAGCCCATGGCGAGGGTGACCAGCTGGGCGGGGATGGTCCGCTCGGTGCCGGGCTTCGGTTCCGGGCGGCCGTCCTTGAACTCGACCTCGGTGAGGTGCAGCGACTGGACGTTGCCGTCCTCGTCGCCCTCGAAGTGGGTGGTGGAGACGGAGTAGATCCGCTCACCGCCCTCCTCGTGCGCGGAGGTGACCTTGTAGAGCATCGGGAACGTCGGCCAGGGCTGGTTCGGGGCGCGCTCCTCGCCCGGCCGGGGCATGATCTCCAGCTGGGTGACGGACGCGGCGCCCTGGCGGTGGGCCGTACCGACACAGTCCGCGCCGGTGTCGCCGCCGCCGATGACCACGACGTGCTTGCCCTCGGCGGTGATCGGGGAGACCGTCAGGTCGCCCTCCTGCACCTTGTTGGCGAGCGGCAGATACTCCATGGCGAAGTGGATGCCGTTCAGCTCACGGCCGGGCACGGGCAGGTCGCGCGAGACGGTGGCGCCGGCCGCGATGACCACGGCGTCGTAGCGCCTGCGGAGCTTCGCCGCGTCGACGTCGCGGCCGATCTCCGTCTCCGTACGGAACTTGGTGCCCTCCGCGCGCATCTGCTCGATACGGCGGTTGATGTGGGACTTCTCCATCTTGAACTCGGGGATGCCGTAGCGCAGCAGGCCGCCGATACGGTCGGCGCGCTCGTACACGGCGACCGTGTGGCCTGCCCGGGTGAGCTGCTGGGCCGCGGCCAGGCCGGCCGGGCCCGAGCCGATGACGGCGACGGTCTTGCCGGACAGCCGCTCCGGCGGCCGCGGGACGACGTCGCCGTTGTCCCACGCCTTGTCGATGATGGAGACCTCGACGTTCTTGATCGTGACGGCGGGCTGGTTGATGGCCAGCACGCACGCGGACTCGCACGGCGCGGGGCAGAGCCGGCCGGTGAACTCCGGGAAGTTGTTCGTCGCGTGCAGCCGCTCGCTCGCCGCTGTCCAGTCCTCGCGGTACGCGTAGTCGTTCCACTCGGGGATGAGGTTCCCGAGCGGACAGCCGCTGTGGCAGAACGGGATGCCGCAGTCCATGCAGCGTCCGGCCTGCTTGCTGATGATCGGGAGCAGTGAGCCCGGAACGTAGACCTCGTTCCAGTCGTTCTTGCGCTCGTCCACCGGGCGGGACTTGGCGACCTCGCGCCCGGTGGTCAGGAAGCCCTTGGGGTCAGCCATTGGTCGCCGCCTCCATCATCTTCTCGGTGGTCTCCTGCTCGGAGAGACCGGCGAGCTCAGCGGCGTCCTTGGCGGCGAGCACTGCCTTGTAGGTGGAAGGAATGATCTTGCTGAACCGGGCCACGGAGGTGTCCCAGTCGGTCAGCAGCTTCTCCGCGACGGTCGAGCCGGTCTCCTCGTGGTGGCGGCGCACGACGTCGTGCAGCCACTTCTTGTCGGTGTCGGAGAGGTCGGTCTCGACGGCGCCGAGGTTGCCGGCGTTGACGTTGTCGGAGTCGAGGTCGATGACGTACGCGACGCCGCCGGACATGCCGGCCGCGAAGTTGCGACCCGTCTCGCCCAGTACGACGGCGTGGCCGCCGGTCATGTACTCACAGCCGTGGTCGCCGACACCCTCCGAGACCACCGTGGCACCGGAGTTGCGGACGCAGAAGCGCTCGCCGGTGCGGCCGCGCAGGAACAGCTCACCGCCGGTCGCGCCGTACGCGATGGTGTTGCCCGCGATGGTCGAGTACTCGGCGAGGTGGTCGGCGCCCCGGTCGGGGCGGACGACGACCCGGCCGCCGGAGAGGCCCTTGCCGACGTAGTCGTTGGCGTCGCCCTCCAGGCGCAGCGTGACGCCGCTGGGCAGGAACGCGCCGAACGACTGGCCCGCCGAGCCGGTGAAGGTGATGTCGACGGTGTCGTCGGGCAGTCCCGCGCCGCCGAACCTCTTGGTCACCTCGTGGCCGAGCATCGTGCCGACGGTGCGGTTGATGTTGCGGATCGCGATCTGCGCGCGGACCGGCTGGGCGGCCTCGGGGCTCTCGGCCGCGAGGGCGTCGGCGGCCAGCTTGATCAGCTGGTTGTCGAGCGCCTTCGCCAGACCGTGGTCCTGCTCGATGATCCGGTGCCGTACGGCGCCCTCGGGCAGGGCGGGCACGTGGAAGAGCGGCCGGAGGTCCAGACCCTGCGCCTTCCAGTGGTCCACGGCCCGCTCGGTGTCCAGCAACTCGGCGTGCCCGACGGCCTCTTCGAGCGTACGGAAGCCCAGGCCGGCCAGGATCTCGCGGACCTCCTCGGCGATGAACTCGAAGAAGTTGACGACGTACTCGGCCTTGCCGGAGAAGCGCTCGCGCAGCACCGGGTTCTGGGTGGCGATGCCCACCGGGCAGGTGTCGAGGTGGCAGACGCGCATCATCACGCAGCCGGAGACGACGAGCGGCGCGGTGGCGAAACCGAACTCCTCGGCGCCCAGCAGCGCCGCGACGACGACGTCACGGCCGGTCTTGAGCTGGCCGTCGGTCTGCACGACGATCCGGTCGCGCAACCCGTTGAGCAGCAGGGTCTGCTGTGTCTCGGCGAGGCCGAGCTCCCAGGGTCCGCCCGCGTGCTTGAGCGAGGTGAGCGGGGACGCGCCCGTGCCGCCGTCGTGGCCGGAGATCAGGACCACGTCGGCGTGGGCCTTGGAGACACCGGCCGCGACCGTGCCGACACCGACCTCGGAGACCAGCTTCACGTGGATGCGGGCGGCCGGGTTGGCGTTCTTGAGGTCGTGGATCAGCTGCGCGAGGTCTTCGATGGAGTAGATGTCGTGGTGCGGCGGCGGCGAGATGAGGCCGACGCCGGGCGTGGAGTGCCGGGTCTTGGCGACCCACGGGTAGACCTTGTGGCCGGGCAGCTGGCCGCCCTCGCCGGGCTTGGCGCCCTGGGCCATCTTGATCTGGATGTCGTCGGCGTTGACGAGGTACTCGCTGGTGACACCGAAGCGGCCTGAGGCGACCTGCTTGATGGACGAGCGGCGCTCCGGGTCGTGGAGCCGGTCGGCGTCCTCGCCGCCCTCGCCGGTGTTGGACTTGCCGCCGAGCCGGTTCATCGCGATGGCGAGGGTCTCGTGCGCCTCCTTGGAGATGGAGCCGTACGACATGGCGC
This sequence comes from Streptomyces camponoticapitis, assembly GCF_014646115.1. Taxonomy (GTDB): domain Bacteria; phylum Actinomycetota; class Actinomycetes; order Streptomycetales; family Streptomycetaceae; genus Streptomyces; species Streptomyces camponoticapitis. The sequence goes on from NZ_BMMV01000008.1 coordinate 5,134, forward strand.
CGGTGGAGAAGCGCTTGACGATCTCGGAGGCGGGCTCGACCTCGTCCAGCGCGACGGGCTCGCGGCCGGAGTCGAAGCTGAAGAGTCCGCGCAGCGTCATCAGGCGCTCGGACTGCTCGTTCACCCGGTCCGTGTACTGCTTGAAGATGTCGTAGCGGCGGTTGCGGGTGGCGTGCTGGAGGCGGAAGACCGTGTCCGGGTCGAAGAGGTGCGGCTCGCCCTCGCGGCGCCACTGGTACTCGCCGCCGATGTCGAGCGCGCGGTGCGACGCCGAGATGCCGGAGGGCGGGTACGCCTTGGCGTGACGGGCGGCGACCTCCTGGGCGACGATGTCGAGACCGGCGCCGCCGATCTTGGTCGCCGTACCGCTGAAGTACTTCTCCACGAAGGCCTCGTCGAGACCGACGGCCTCGAAGACCTGCGCGCCGCGGTAAGAGGCGACAGTGGAGATGCCCATCTTGGACATGACCTTCAGTACGCCCTTGCCCAGCGCGTAGATCAGGTTGCGGATGGCGTTCTCGGGCTCCAGGCCCTCGATGAAGGTGCCCGCGCGGACGAGGTCCTCGACGGACTCCATCGCCAGGTACGGGTTGACAGCCGCGGCGCCGTAGCCGATGAGCAGCGCGACGTGGTGCACCTCGCGTACGTCGCCGGCCTCGACCAGCAGACCGACCTGGGTGCGCTGCTTGGTGCGGATGAGGTGGTGGTGCACGGCCGCGGTGAGCAGCAGGGACGGGATGGGGGCGTGCTCGGCGTCGGAGTGCCGGTCGGAGAGCACGATCATCCGCGCGCCGCTCTCGATCGCGGCGTCGGTCTCGGCGCGGATCTCCTCGATACGGGCGGCCAGGGCCTCGCCGCCGCCGCTGACCCGGTAGAGACCGGAGAGCGTGGCGGTGGTCATGCCCGGCATGTCGCCGTCGGCGTTGACGTGTATGAGCTTGGCCAGCTCGTCGTTGTCGATCACCGGGAACGGGAGGGTGACGCTGCGGCACGCGGCGGCGGACGGCCGCAGGATGTTGCCCTGGGGGCCGAGGGTGGAGCGCAGCGAGGTGACGAGCTCCTCGCGGATGGCGTCCAGCGGCGGGTTGGTGACCTGCGCGAACAGCTGGGTGAAGTAGTCGAACAGCAGCCGGGGGCGCGCGGACAGCGCGGCGATCGGGCTGTCGGTGCCCATGGAGCCGAGGGGCTCACCACCGGTACGGGCCATCGGCGCGAGGATGATCCGCAGTTCTTCCTCGGTGTAGCCGAAGGTCTGCTGGCGACGGGTGACCGAGGCGTGCGTGTGCACGATGTGCTCGCGCTCGGGGAGGTCCTCCAGCTCGATCTCGCCGGCCTCCAGCCACTCCTCGTACGGGTTCTCGGCGGCGAGCGTCGCCTTGATCTCGTCGTCCTCGATGACGCGGTGCTCGGCGGTGTCCACGAGGAACATGCGGCCGGGCTGGAGGCGCCCCTTGCGGACGACCTTCGCGGGGTCGATGTCGAGGACACCGACCTCGGAGGAGAGGACGACGAGGCCGTCGTCGGTGACCCAGTAGCGGCCGGGGCGCAGTCCGTTGCGGTCGAGGACCGCGCCGACCTGGACGCCGTCGGTGAAGGTGACGCAGGCGGGGCCGTCCCAGGGCTCCATCATCGTCGCGTGGTACTGGTAGAAGGCGCGCCGGGCGGGGTCCATGGAGTCGTGGTTCTCCCACGCCTCGGGAACCATCATCAGCACGGAGTGCGGCAGCGAACGGCCGCCGAGGTGGAGCAGCTCCAGGACCTCGTCGAAGGACGCCGAGTCGGAGGCGTCGGGGGTGCAGACCGGGAAGGTCCGCTCCAGCGTGCGGGGGTCGTCACCGAACACGTCGGAGGCCAGCTGGGACTCGCGGGCGCGCATCCAGTTGCGGTTGCCCTTGACCGTGTTGATCTCGCCGTTGTGGGCGACGAAGCGGTACGGGTGGGCGAGCGGCCAGCTCGGGAAGGTGTTGGTGGAGAAGCGCGAGTGCACGACGGCGACCGCGGTCGCGAAGCGGCGGTCGGAGAGGTCGGGGAAGAAGGGCTCCAGCTGGCCGGTGGTCAGCATGCCCTTGTAGACGATCGTCCGGGCGGAGAGCGAGGGAAAGTAGATCCCGGCCTCGCGCTCGGCGCGCTTGCGCAGGACGAACGTCTTGCGGTCGAGGGCGATGCCCGTGCGCGGGCCCGGGTCGGTCTCGCTGTCGGTGTCCGTCGGCGCGGAGACGAAGAGCTGGCGGAAGACCGGCATCGTCGAGCGGGCGATGGCACCGAGCATCTGCGGCGCGACCGGCACCTCGCGCCAGCCGAGGACGTCGATGCCCTCCTCGGCGGCGATCGTCTCGATCCGTGAGACGGCTTCGTCCGGGTTGTCGGCGGGCAGGAAGGCGATTCCGACGGCGTACGAACCGGCCTCGGGGAGCTCGAATCCGCTGACCTCGCGGAGGAACGCGTCCGGGATCTGGAGCAGGATGCCGGCGCCGTCGCCCGAGTCGGGCTCGGAGCCGGTGGCACCGCGGTGTTCGAGATTACGCAGCACGGTCAGCGCCTGCTCGACCATCTCGTGGCCGGGCACACCGGTCAGGGTGGCCACGAACCCGACGCCACAGGCGTCGTGCTCGTTACGGGGGTCATACATGCCCTGCGCAGCGGGGCGGCCATCCATGGGCGACCAGGCGTCGAAACGCATCGGCTCTCCCGTCGTCGTCGTGGCATATGCGATAACCGAGGGACGACGTTGGCCCTGGGCAAAATTTCGTGCAGGTTACATGATGGGTCGGCTGTTCAGAAAGCGGATAGCTGAATCCAGCATGTGGACGCCGCTCGCAGCGGCGAAGGGGTCTGAGGTGAACGGGATGCCGGACACCCGACCGTGGCGGAACGAGCTTCATTGCCCGCAGCGCCTACGGGTCATGCCCGGAGTTCAAGCGTTCGAAACAACCGGGAAACGGCTAAATATGTGACGCCATGCATAGTGTCCCGCCCTGGTGGCGGCAACGCCGGAGAATGGTCGAGGGATGTTCGTCACCACAGTGACGGCACCTCCCCGACCGCGCAATATGTCGTACGCCCGGAGGGTGGGGGCGCCGGCCGGGCCGGGCCCGGGTGTGGTCACCGGGCCCGGACGGCCGGTCAGACCGCTGCGCCGAACAGCGCCCCGAGCCCGTACGTGAGCGCCGCCGCCGTACCGCCGAGGAGCAGCTGGCGCAGACCGCTGAACCACCAGCTGCGCGCGGTCACCCGCGCCACGAGCGCGCCGCAGGCGAAGAGACCGGCCAGCGCCAGCAGCACGGCGGGCCACAGCACGGTGGCGCCGAGCAGATACGGCAGGACGGGCAGCAGCGCGCCCAGCGCGAAGGAGCCGAACGACGACACGGCGGCGACCATCGGCGACGGCAGATCGTCCGGGTCGATCCCCAGCTCCTCGCGCGCGTGGATCTCCAGCGCCAGCTCGGGGTCCTTCGAGAGCTGCTCGGCGACCTGACGTGCCAGCTCCGGCTCCACACCGCGCGACTCGTACAGCTCGGCGAGCTCCGCCATCTCGTCCTTGGGGTACTTGCGCAGCTCCCGCCGCTCCACTTCCAGCTCGGCCTGGACGAGCTCGCGCTGGGACGCCACGGAGGTGTACTCGCCCGCGGCCATCGAGAAGGCGCCGGCCGCCAGGCCCGCGAGACCGGTGATGACGAGGGTCTGCCGGTCGACGGAGCCGCCCGCCACGCCGGTCATCAGGGACAGGTTCGAGACGAGTCCGTCCATCGCGCCGAACACCGCGGGGCGCAGCCAGCCGCCGTTCACATCGCGGTGCGTGTGATTGTCACGGTGTGCTCCGTGGAGTGACGCCTCGTTGTCCATGACGGACACGCTGTCCCCTTCCCTGCTGTTCCCGCTGATCCGGCTGATCCGGCTGCTCGGGCGTGACGGGACACCCGCCACGGCTTCGAAAGTACGCACGAAACAAGGCACCCGCCAGCAAGGAAAGCCATGCTTACCAGGGCACCAGCCGGGTGACAGAGGCGCTTGTGCGACTCCTGCGGGGCGCCGCGTGGGACGTATGGGAGGAAGAGTGGCCTCCCTGGGGCCCGATGCGCGCGAAAGGCCCCGCGATGGAGTTGACTGCCTGCGGTTCCGGCCCCGGTCCTGGTGCCGGCTCGGGGGTCGACGAGGTCGCCGCTCTGCGGGAACGGGCGCGCGGCTCACTGCTCGGCCTCGCGGTCGGCGACGCGCTCGGCGCCCCCGCGGAGAACATGCGCCCTTCGGAGATCCGCCGCCGCTGGGGCCGCATCGAGGGATTCGTCAGCGACAACCCGGCCGGTACCGACGACACCGAGTACGCGATCTTCTCCGGTCTCCTGCTGGCCAGGCACGGCTCGGCCCTGACCGTCTCCCATGTCGAGAACGCCTGGCACCACTGGCTGGCCGACCTCGACGAGGGAGCGTTCCGGGGAGCCGGGTTCAGCGAGCGCGGCACGCTGGAAAATCTGCGCAGGGGCCTCGCCGCCCCGATCACCGCCCAGCACCGGCACGCCTGGAGCGACGGCCTCGCGATGCGGGCGGCCCCGTTCGGCGTCTTCGCGGCGGGCCACCCGGCCGAGGCGGCCCGGCTCGTCGCGGTCGACGGCACGGTCAGCCACGAGGGCGAGGGCATCTACGGCGGCCAGGCGGTGGCGGCCGGGGTCGCCGCCGCGATGACGGGCGCGGGCCCGGCATCGGTGGTCGCCGCCGCGCTCTCGGTGATCCCGATGGACTCCTGGACGGCCCGCTCGCTGCGCCGGGCGGTGGTCGCCGCGGGTCGGGACCATCCCGACACGCTGACCATGGAGCGGGCGGTCCGTTCGGCGGTCGTGATCGGCGGCTACCCGTGGACGGACCTGGCGCCGGAGGCGGTGGGCCTGGCCTTCGGAGCGTTCGCGGCGGCCCGCGGCGACTTCCGTACGTCGGTCCTGACGGCGGTCAACATGGGCCGCGACGCGGACACCACGGCGGCGGTGGCGGGAGCGCTTTCGGGTGCGGTCTCCGGCGCCGAGGCGATCCCGACGGAGTGGTCCTCGGCGATCGGCCCGGTCCGGGGCAGCTGCCTTCCGTCGATGCGCGGCTACCACGTCCTGGACATCGCGGACCTCCTGACCCCGGACGACGACGGGCAGGGCTCGTGATGAGCGGCCGGGGCCGTGGGGCGGAGCTGTCGGGGGGTACGGAGGCGGGCCCCCGGCCGCGGTACGCGGGGACACGGGACGAGACCCCGACCGGTCGGATTCCCGGTGGACCGAAGGGTGACGAGGCATCGCCCACCGGGCCGAACCCCGCACACCCGGACGGCGCGTACGCGGACAGCGGCGACCAGCTGCCCGGCCACAAGGCGAACGCCAGGCCTCCGGCCGGCCCTCAGCCGCCGTACACGCTGAGCGCGGGGACACGGGACGAGACCCCGACCGGTCGGATTCCCGGTGGACCGAAGGGTGACGAGGCATCGCCCACCGGGCCGAACCCCGCACACCCGGACGGCGCGTACGCGGACAGCGGCGACCAGCTGCCCGGCCACAAGGCGAACGCCAGGCCTCCGGCTGGCCCTCAGCCGCCGTACACGCTGAGCGCGGGGACGCAGGGCGAGGCCCCGGCCGGTCGGATCCCAGGCCGGTCGGAGGCCGGCACCGGCCTTCAGCCGCCGCAGGCGCTCCGCGGCGCCCACGAACGGCCCGCAGGCGGGCGGATCGCGGGTCGACCCGGGAGCGGTGGTCGGACGGGCGGCGGCGCCCCCCGGTGTGAGCACCTGGCGCACGGGGGCGGCCCCGGGGTGGACCGGGATCGTGTCGAGGGGCTGCTTCTCGGGCTTGGGGCCGGGGATGCCGCCGGGTGGCCCGCCGCCCGGCATCGGGCCGCGCGGATGCCCGAGTGGACGCGGCGGCTCACCCGGGAGCTCGACACCTTCGCCGAACAGAACGCGACCACCACCCTCCCCGTACCCATCGCCCTCAACCAGCCACCCGAGCCGCTGCGCCTCGGGCCGTCCGACGACGCCGAGTGGGCGGCCTTCGCCGCCGAGACCGTGCTCACCGCGTTCGGTGAGCTCTTCGTCGGTCTCCCCGCCGACCGCCGCACACGCGCCGCCGTCGACCTGGCCTGGTCCACCCTCGCCGGCGAGATCGCCGCGGCGGCGGACCGCGCGCCGGAGGTGGAGTCCGCCGTACTGCCGCTCCGCGCCCGGATCTCCGTACGCGCGGGGCTCGGCAATCTCGCCACCGGTCTGCGCCCGCCCGCGACGGGCCACGACAACCCGCACTACTTCGACGACGCGGCCTGCGTACGGGCGGTCGTACTGGCCGTCGTGCATCCGGGACGGCCCCACGACGCCGCCGAACTCGCGGAGTTCGACGCCCGCTACACGCAGGACGGCGACGGGGTGCACGGCGCCCGCGCCATGGCCGCCGCCGTGGCCGCGGCGCTCGGCGGCGCCGACACCGCGACGGCGGTCGACGCCGCGCTCGAACAGCTGCCGGACAGCACCGAGATCGGCCGCAACGCCCAGCACGCGGTCAAGCTGGCGCGGGACTTCGCGGACGAGCCCGCAGGAGCGTTCGCGCTCGTCCCCCTGCTGGAGCATCAGATCGTCGACCACGTCTACAGCTACGGCATCGCCGCCGCCGAGACCGTGCCGGTCGCCCTCGCCCTGACCCTCGCGTCCGACGGGATCGTCTCCGCCGCCGTACCCGCCGCCGCGTGCCTCTCGCGGGTCGCGGACTCGGCCCCGGCGCTCGCCGGTGCGCTGACCGGGGCGCTCGGCGGGGGCGCGGCCGTGCCCGCGGCCTGGCGCGACGCCTGCCGCGTCCTGGCCGGCTGCGCGCTGCCGCGTCTCGCGGGTACGGACCTGGTGGAACTCGCCGGTCTGCTGGCGCGCACCGTCGCCTCGGCGGACCACAACTCCCCGTAGCACCACGGGCGGCGAGCTTCACCCCCCGTGGACGTACCCGGGTGGACAATTCCGGCATGACGACGCTCAGAGCATCCACGACGCCCGCGCTCGAAGACCGGATCACCGGCAGTCTCGTCGGCGCGGCCGTCGGAGACGCGCTCGGCGGCCCCGTCGAGGGCTACACCCCCGAGCAGATCATGGACCGGCACGGCGGCCGGGTGTCCGGCATCGTCGGCCCGTGGAACGAGGACTGGCGTACGGCGCGGCCCATCGCCCCGTACCACAAGGGCGACGGCCACGTCACCGACGACACCTTGATGACGCACGCGCTGGTGCGGGTGTACGCCACGGTCCGCGACCACCTCGACGCGTACGCCGTGGCCGACCTTCTCGTCCCCGACCTGATCTCCACACCGCGCTGGATCCCGGAGCTGGAGGCGGAGGCCCTGCCGCTCCAGCGGATCTTCCTGGCGGAGAAGTGGCTCGTCGCGCGTATCCACTACGGGCATGTGGACCCCCGCGAGGCGGGCGCCGGGAACATCGTCAACTGCGGTGCGGCGATGTACATGGCGCCGGTGGGCCTGGTCAACGCGGCGAACCCCGCCGCCGCGTACGCGGAGGCCCTCGACGTCGCCGGCGCGCACCAGTCCAGTTACGGCCGTGAGGCGGCCGGGGTCCTCGCGGCCGCTGTCGCGGCGGCGTGTGCGCCGGGCGCGACGCCGACGAGCGTCGTGGACGCGTGCCTCGCGCTCGCCAAGGACGGGACGCGCGCCGCGATCGAGGCGGTGTGCGAAGTGGCCGCCGCCCATGAGGACTTCGAGCCGGCGCTGCGTCCGCTGCGGGAGGCGGTCGCGCCGTTCGACACGGTGGGTCCCGACTACCGCGCCCCCTCCCTCGGCGCGCGCCGGCCGTCCCGGCTGCACTCCATCGAGGAACTGCCCGTCGCGCTCGGCATGTTGCTCATCGGCGACGGCGACTTCCGCCGTACGGTGCTCGGCTCGGTCAACTACGGCCGCGACTGCGACTCGATCGCCACGATGAGCGGGGCGGTGGCCGGGGCGCTGTCCGGCGGGGCGACGATCCCGCCGGACTGGTCGAAGCGGGTCTCGGAGGCGAGCCGGCTCGATCTGCACGGCCCGGGGGGGACGCTGACGGAGGTGGCGTACGAGGTGTTCGCCCGGGACACGGAGCGTCGCCGCGCCCACGAGTCGGCGTTCGCCGAGCTGACGGTGGGGCGATGACGGAGCCGTTGCGGGTGACCTGGGTCCAGCCGGAGGACCTGCTGGGCCACGAGCTGCGCCAGGCGGCCGAGGACGGGCGCGACGCGGCGGCGGCGGCCGCCACCTGGTACGCCGCCGGCGGCCCCCCGTCGCCGCCGCGCGCGGGCGCGTCCACACCCCCGGCGCCCCCGGAACTGCGCGCGCTGGCCCTGACGCTGCTGTCCCGACTGGCGGACCTGCCGGGCCCGTTGGCGGAGAGCGAACCGACGGAGCTGCCCGAGATCGTCCGAGCACGCGGGGGCGGATGGCCGGCCGCCGAGCCGACCACACCCACGGCGCGGGCGAGACCGGACGCGACCACAACACCGCGAGCCACGCACGGACAGGGGTCCGGGGGCCCGCCCCCGATTCGGGGAAGAGGCGGGAGGGGGGAAACCCTCGGCACCCACCAGCTGCACGCCGCCTGGCTCGGCCGCGCCGCGGGGTGCCTCCTCGGCAAACCCGTCGAGAAGCTCACCCTCCCCGCCATCCGCGCACTCGCCCGCGCCACCGGCAACTGGCCCCTGAACAGCTGGTTCACCGCCGAGGGCGTCCCGGCGGACCTCGCCGCCGCGCACCCCTGGAACCGGCGTTCCGCCGCGAACTCACTCGCCGAGAACATCGACGGCATGCCCGAGGATGACGACCTCAACTACCCCTTGCTCAACGTGCTGTTGCTCCAGCGGTACGGCCGCGGCTTCCGCACCGCGGACGTCGCCCGGCTCTGGCTCGACCAGCTGCCCGCCGGGCGTACGTTCACCGCGGAGCGCGTCGCGTACCGCAATCTGCTCTCGGGGATCGAGCCCCCGGACACGGCCCGGCACCACAACCCGTTCCGGGAGTGGATCGGCGCGGCGATCCGCGCGGACGTGCACGGCTGGACGCACCCGGGCGACCCCGCGTCGGCCGCCGAACAGGCCTACCGGGACGCGACGCTGACGCACACCGCCAACGGTGTGTACAGCGCGATGTTCGTCGCGGGCACGATCGCCGCGGCGGGCGGCGGCGCGGACGTGCACGCCTCTCTGCGCGCCGGCCTCGCCGTCGTACCCCCGCGCTCACGACTCGCGGAGGCCGTCCGCCACGGGATCGGGACCGCCCGCGCCCACAATGACTTCGACACCGTCGTCGACCGACTGCACGCCGCCCACGGCCACCACCACTGGGTCCACGCCATTCCCAACGCCGCGCTCGTCGCCGCCGCGCTCACCCACGCCGACGGCGACTTCACCGGCTCCATCTGCCGCGCCGTGTCCGGCGGTTGGGACACCGACTCCAACGGCGCGACGGCCGGCTCCGTCGCCGGTCTGCTCGCCGGGCACCCGGACCGGCTGCCCGAGCGGTGGACGGCTCCGCTCAAGAACCGCCTCGCCACCTCCGTCGTCGGCTTCGACGGCACCGGCTTCGACGAACTCGCCCGACTCACCCAGGAGGCACTCCGCCCATGACCGGCATCGTGGTGCTCGGCAGCACCAACATGGACCTCGTCGCGTACGTCGCGCGGGCCCCGAAGCACGGGGAGACCGTCACGGGCCGTGAATTCCGCACGGTCCCCGGCGGCAAGGGCGCCAACCAGGCCGTGGCCGCCGCCCGCGCCGGTGGCGACGTGGCGATGATCGGCGCGGTCGGCGACGACGAGTTCGGCGTACCGCTCCGGCACACGCTCACCTCGTCCGGCGTGGACACCGATCTCCTCCACACCGCCGAGGGGCCCTCCGGCACGGCCCACATCGTCGTCGACGACGAAGGCGGCAACGCGATCGTCGTCATCCCCGGCGCCAACGGCACCCTCACCACGCTCGGTCCCGGCGAGGAGACGCTCATCAGCACCGCCACCTCCCTGCTCCTCCAGCTCGAACTCCCCCTGAGCGTCGTCCTCGACGGCGCGCGGGCGGCGAGGCGGCACCGAGTGCGGACGATCCTCACCCCCGCCCCCGTCCAGCCGCTGCCGCCCGAACTCCTCGCCGCCACCGATCTGCTGGTCCCCAACGAGCACGAGGCCGCGGAGCTCACGGGCGTCGCGGACCCGCACGAGGCGGCGAAGGTGCTGCTCCGGCAGGTCCCGGAGGTCGTGATCACCCTGGGCGCGGCGGGCTGTCTGTACGCGGCGCGCGACGCGGGGCCTGTCACCGTCCCCGCGCCGAAGGTCACCGCCGTGGACACGACGGCCGCCGGTGACACCTTCGTCGGCGCGCTGGCCGTGGCGATCGGCGAGGGACTTCCGATGCCGGAGGCGACGCGCTGGGCGTCGGCCGCCGCCGCGCTCTGCGTACAGCGGCACGGGGCGTCCACGTCCATGCCGTACCGCTGCGAGATCGACGAGGCCGCCTCATGACCGACGCCACCGGCACGGGCACCGACCCGAAGGCCCCCTCCGCCCCCGCCGCTCCCCCGCTGGACGGTCTGCGCGTCCTCGACCTCGCCACCCTCTTCGCCGGCCCGCTCGCCGCCACGATGCTCGGCGACTTCGGCGCCGAGGTCATCAAGGTCGAGCACCCCACCCGCCCCGACCCCTCGCGCGGGCACGGTCCCGCGAAGGACGGCGTCGGCCTCTGGTGGAAGATCCTTGGCCGCAACAAGCGCACCATCACCCTCGACCTGTGCAGCCCGCCCGGCCGGGACGTCCTGCTGCGGCTGGCCGCCGGCGCGGACGTGATCGTGGAGAACTTCCGCCCCGGCACGCTGGAGAGATGGGGCCTCGGCTGGGCCGAACTCTGCGCCGTCAACCCCCGGCTGGTCCTCGCCCGGGTCACCGGCTTCGGGCAGTTCGGCCCGTACTCCCGGCGCCCCGGCTTCGGCACGCTCGCCGAGGCGATGAGCGGCTTCGCCGCCATGACCGGCGAGCCCGAAGGGCCGCCGACGCTGCCGCCGTTCGGTCTGGCCGACTCGATCGCCGCGCTGGCCACCGCGTACGCCGTGATGACCGCGCTCAACGGCCGGGCCGCGTCGGGCCGGGGCCAGGTGGTCGACCTGGCGATCATCGAGCCGATCCTGACGGTGCTGGGGCCGCAGCCGCTCTGGTACGACCAGCTCGGCTACGTACAGCCCCGTACCGGCAACCGCTCCCGTAACAACGCCCCCCGCAACACCTACCGCACCGCCGACGGCTCCTGGCTCGCGGTCTCCACCTCCGCGCAGTCGGTCGCCGAGCGCGTCATGCGGCTGGTGGGCCGGGAGGAACTGGTCGAGGAGCCGTGGTTCACCACCGGCAGTGGGCGGGCCGACCACGCGGACGTGCTGGACGAGGCGGTCGGCGGCTGGATCGCCCGGCGTTCACGCGACGACGTGATGGCCGCGTTCGAGAAGGCGGACGCGGCCGTCGCCCCCGTCTACGACGTCCGCGACGTCATGGACGACCCGCAGTACCGGGCGCTGGACACCGTCACCGAGGTCGCGGACCCGGACCTCGGGCCGATCCGCATGCAGAACGTCCTCTTCCGGCTCTCCGAGACCCCCGGGGCCATCCGGTGGGCCGGCCGTGCGCACGGCGCCGACACGGACGCGGTCCTGGGCGAGCTGGGCCTCTCCGCTCCGGAGATCGCGGCACTGCGTGAGGAGGGCGCGCTGTGAGCCGCCCCGCGCCCCATCCGCCGCGCACGCCGCACACCGTGCCCGCCGGGGGGCCGCTCTACCCGACGCACCCGACGCACGCCCCGCTCACCTGGCTGTACGTGCCCGGGGACCGGCCCGACGTCGTACAGAAGGCGCTCACCTCCGGCGCCGACGCGGTGATCGTCGACCTGGAGGACGCGGTGGCCGCCGACCGCAGGGAGTACGCGCGGGCCGCGACCGCCGATCTGCTGGCCTCCCCAGGCCCCACGCCGGTCCATGTCCGTATCGCGGGCGACGACGACATCCCCGTGCTGGCCGGCCTCCCCGGCCTGGCCGGGCTGCGGCTGCCGAAGGTCACGCACGCGTCGGACATCCGCCGGGCCGCCGCCAGGGCCCCGGGCGCCCCGCTGTACGCGCTGCTGGAGTCAGCCCTCGCCATCGAGAACGCCCACGCCGTCGCCGCGGCCCATCCCGCCGTGCGCGGTATCGCGCTCGGTGAGGCGGACCTCCGCGCCGATCTGGGGGTACGGAACGACGCCGGGCTCGACTGGCCGCGCAGCCGCATCGTGGTGGCGGCGCGGGCCGCCGGTCTGCCGGCGCCCGTCCAGTCGGTCTTTCCCGACGTGCGGGACCTGGAGGGGCTGGCGGCCTCCTGCACGCACGGCCGATCCCTCGGCTTCTTCGGGCGGTCCGCGATCCATCCACGCCAGCTGCCGGTGATCGAGCGCGCGTATCTCCCCACGGCGCGTGAGGTCGAGTCCGCCGCGGAGATCGTCGAGGCGGCGGCGGAGGACGCGGGGGCGCTGGCGCTGCCGGACGGGCGGTTCGTGGACGCGGCGATCGTGGCGGCGGCGCACCGCACGCTCGCCCTGGCCGCCCGCGGGCAGGGCGTCTTTCTGGACTGACGCCCGTCCACCGGCGCGCGGCTGTCGCGCGAAAGGGCCGCCGGACCCCTGAGGAGGTCCGGCGGCCCTTTCGTGGCTCCGGTGGCTTTCCCGGCGCGGCGCGCGTCAGACGTTCTTGGCCGCCGCGGTGTCGGAACTGCTCTCGGCGTCCGGATCGGCATCCGCACCGGCCCCGACGGTCTCGGGCTCGTCGCCCTTCTTGATCCCGACCTTGGCGTCGCCGTCCCGCGCGCCGTCCTCGGTCTTGTCCTCGCCGTCCTTCGTACCCTTCGCGTCCTTCGCGCCCTTCGCGTCCTTGCGGAGCGTCTCGCGGTCCGGCTCGACGAGCTCCTCGCGCCCCGGCCTGATCCGCGCCGAGATCACGATGTACGCCACCGCGAGGACGAAGACGACGATCGCCGTCCACACGTTGAGGCGGAGCCCCAGCACGTGGTGCGCCTCGTCGACGCGCATGTACTCGATCCAGGACCGGCCCACGCAGTACGCGGCGACGTAGAGCGCGAAGGCCCGTCCGTGGCCGAGCCTGAAGCGGCGGTCGGCCCAGACCACGAGCAGCGCGACACCGACGCACCACAGCGACTCGTAGAGGAACGTCGGGTGGTACGTACCGCCCTCGCGGTTCACCCCGTCGGAGATCTCCACGGCCCACGGCAGATCGGTGGCCTTGCCGTACAGCTCCTGGTTGAACCAGTTGCCCCAGCGCCCGATGGCCTGGGCGAGCACGATCGCGGGTGCGATGGCGTCCGCGTACGCCGGCAGCGGGATGCCCCGGCGGCGACAGCCGATCCACGCGCCGACGGCGCCGAAGGCGATCGCGCCCCAGATCCCGAGGCCGCCCTCCCAGATCTTGAAGGCGTCGACCCAGTTCTTACCGTCGCTGAAGTACAGCTGGTAGTCAGTGATCACGTGGTAGAGCCGGCCGCCGACAAGTCCGAAGGGCACGGCCCAGACGGAGACGTCGGCCACGGTGCCGGCCTTGCCGCCGCGGGCGATCCAGCGCTTGTTGCCGTACCAGACGGCGACGAAGACACCGAGAATGATGCAGAACGCATAGCCGCGCAGCGGAAGTGGTCCGAGATGGATCACGCCGCTCGACGGACTGGGGATATAGGCAAGTTCCATGGCGGTTCCGACGCTACCGTGCCGGGCGGGGCCTACGGCAACCCGCCCGGCAACGTCCTGATAACGAGCACACGCGAATAAGCCCCCGTCCGGCCCGCCGGCTCAGGAGGGGGAGGCCCCGGTCCCGGGCGGCGTCGCCGGTGCGGTGCCCGGCTGCTTGCCCTTGTTGGCCTCCCTGACCCACCTCTTGAAGTTGTCGGGAGTGATGTTCTCGTCGCCCTTCTTGGGGAAGACGGATTCACCGTTCAGCAGGACGGTCGGCGTGCCGCTGAAGCCGCCGTTCTGGAACGCCGTATTCGAATTCACCACCCATTTGTCGTGCTTGCCGTCCTCGACGCACTGACGGAAGCCGGGGGCCGCCTCCAGGCCGTCGACCTTGCCCGCGAGCTCCAGCAGCCGCGCGTTGTCCGCGTAGGCGTCGTCGGACTCCGGCGGCTGGTTCTGGAACAGCGTGTCGTGGTACGGCGCGAACTTGCCGACGTCCTGGGCGCACGCCGCCGCGTTGGCCGCGCGCAGCGAGCCGGTACCGCCCATGTTGCCGTCGATGATCGTGGCGAGGTGGTAGTCGACCTTGAGCTGGCCGTCGGTCTCCAGCTCCTTGACCGTGTCCCGGAACGCGTTCTCGAACTGGGCGCAGGCCGGGCAGCGGAAGTCCTCCCACACGGTGAGGGTCGACGGGGCGTCGGCCTTGCCCACGGGGATTGACAGCTCGTCCTTGCCCTGCGCGCCCGACGGGGCGAGAACGGGGCCCGCCGCGCCTCTGTCGCCCTTGTCCTTGTTCGCGTCATTGGCGACGAGTCCGATCGCCGCCGCCACGCCCAGCACGCCCACCACCGCCGCCGAGACGACGAGGGTGCGCCTGCGCCGCTCCCGCCTCTTCTCCTGCTCACGCTGCTCCTGGAGCCGCTCTCTGGCGCTCCGCTTTGCCTCACGGTTCTTCTCGCTCACGCCTCAGCAACGAACCGGGGAGGCGCGTACGCACCTCCCCGGTCCCATGTCCACCCGTACGAGCTACCCCAGCCGTCAGCGCTTGCGAACGCCTTCCGCCAGGTCGGCGGCGAGCGCGCGGACCGCGGCCAGCCCCGCCCCGGCGTCGGGCACGTCCAGCATCAGCTTGACGAAGGCCGAGCCGACGATGACGCCGTCGGAGAACGAGGCGACCTCGGCGGCCTGCGCCGCGTCGGAGACCCCGAGCCCGACGCACAACGGCAGATCGGTGGTGGCGCGGGTCCGCCGCACCAGGTCCTGGGCCTGCGCGCCCACCGACCGGCGGGTGCCGGTGACGCCCATCAGGGAGGCGGCGTAGACGAATCCGGAGCCGACGGAGGTGATCTTCGCGAGCCGGTCGTCCTTGCTGCTGGGCGCGACCACGAAGACGGTGGCGAGGCCCTGCTTCTCGGCATGCTGCCGCCACACGTCGGACTCCTGTACGGGCAGGTCGGGCAGGATGCACCCGGCGCCGCCCGCCTCGGCCAGCTCGGTGGTGAAGCGCTCGACGCCGTACCGGTCGATCGGGTTCCAGTACGTCATGACCAGCACGGGCTTCCCGGTGGCCTCGTACGCCTCGCGGACCGTGCGCATCACGTCCGCGATCTTCACGCCGCCCTTGAGGGCGATGTCGTCGGCGGTCTGGATGACGGGGCCGTCCAGCACCGGGTCGCTGTGCGGCAGCCCGATCTCGACCACGTCGGCGCCGCCGTCGAGGACGGCCTTCACCGCCTCGATGCCGCCGTCCACCGTCGGGAATCCGGCCGGCAGATAGGCGATGAGCGCGGCGCGCCCCTCGCTCCGCGCGGCCGCGAGGGTGTCGCTCAACAGCTGGATGTTCCCGCTCACTTGGCGCTCTCCTCGTCGTACAGCCCGAAGTAGCGGGCGGCGGTGTCCATGTCCTTGTCGCCACGCCCGGAGAGATTGACCACGATCAGGCCGTCCTCCCCCAGCTCACGGCCGACCTCCAGCGCCCCGGCGAGCGCGTGCGCGCTCTCGATGGCCGGAATGATGCCCTCGGTGCGGGAGAGCAGCAGCAGGGCCTTCATCGCGCCGTCGTCGGTCACGGCGCGGTACTCGCCGCGTCCGCTGTCCTTGAGATACGCGTGCTCGGGGCCGATGCCGGGATAGTCGAGTCCGGCCGAGATCGAGTACGGCTCGGTGATCTGGCCCTCCTCGTCCTGCAGGACGTAGGACCGCGAACCGTGCAGGATGCCGGGCTCGCCCGCGCTCAGTGTCGCGGCGTGCTCGCCGGTGGCGATGCCGTGACCGGCGGGCTCGCAGCCGACCAGCCGTACGGCCTCGTCGGCGAGGAACGCGTGGAAGAGACCGATCGCGTTGGAGCCGCCTCCCACGCAGGCGACGGCCGCGTCGGGCAGCCGGCCCGCCCGCTCCAGGATCTGGCGGCGCGCCTCGACGCCGATGACGCGGTGGAAGTCCCGCACCATCGCGGGGAAGGGGTGCGGCCCGGCGACGGTGCCGAACAGGTAGTGCGTACGGTCCACGTTGGCGACCCAGTCGCGGAACGCCTCGTTGATGGCGTCCTTCAGGGTGCGGCTGCCGGACCTGACCGGGACGACCTCGGCGCCGAGCATCCGCATGCGGGCGACGTTCAGCGCTTGGCGCTCGGTGTCGATCTCGCCCATGTAGATGGTGCATTCGAGTCCGAACAGCGCGCAGGCGGTCGCGGTGGCGACACCGTGCTGTCCGGCGCCGGTCTCGGCGATGACGCGGGTCTTGCCCATGCGCTTGGTGAGCAGCGCCTGGCCGAGCACGTTGTTGATCTTGTGCGACCCGGTGTGGTTCAGGTCCTCCCGCTTGAGGAAGACCCGGGCGCCGCCGGCCTCCTCGGCGAACCGGGGGACCTCGGTGAGGGCGCTGGGGCGGCCGGTGTAGTTGACCATGAGGTCGTTGAGTTCGTCGGCGAAGGCGGGGTCTCCCTTGGCCTTCTCGTACTCGACGGCGACCTCGTCGACGGCGGCGACGAGCGCCTCCGGGATGAACTTGCCGCCGTACGCGCCGAAGTAGCCGTCGGTGTTCGGGCTCAGGCCCTCGGGGTCGGGAATGAAGAACCCGGAAGCACCGGAAGAACCGGAAGGAATGGGGGAAGCGGACGTCACGGATGATCTCCTCATGACAAGCGACGGGTGGGGTGCACCGTGGGCGCCATGGGCGAGGCGGCCCCGTGACCGGCGTGGCCGGGAGGGGCGCGGGTCGTGGACCGGTCCTTCGGGCGCGTCACCGCCGCGCGACGACGTGTGCACGCCGTCCACGCGGGCCGCGCGGCGGTTGTCCGCCTACGCGCGGTGGTCGCGGTCGGAAGGGCCTCGCCGGAGCGCGGCCCGGGGCCATCGCATCCCGTTGACCTGACCGGGTTCGTCACCGATCACGTACCGCACCCGCCGGCCGTGCACCCGCCTGGCCGGGGCCCGGCAGCCGCGCGGCCGGCACCCGCGCGCCAGCGGCGCGTGGGGCGCGGGCACGGCGGCCGGGCGTCCGGAGGCGGGGACGGGCATCGGGGGTCAGCTCCGCCCGTGCCGCAGGGCCGGGTGGGCTCCGGCGGCGACGAGGTCGGCCACCGCCCCCTTCGGGTCGCGCCCGGTGACCAGGGACTCGCCGACGAGCACCGAGTCGGCGCCCGCGTTGGCGTACGCGATGAGGTCGTGCGGTCCGCGCACCCCGGACTCGGCGATCTTGACGATGCCGTCCGGGATCTCGGGGGCGAGCCGCTCGAACGTGCCGCGGTCGACCTTCAGCGTCTTCAGGTCGCGCGCGTTGACGCCGATGATCCGCGCGCCGGCGTCGACCGCGCGCTCGACCTCGTCCTCGTCGTGCACCTCGACGATCGGGGTGAGTCCGATGGACTCGGCGCGCTCGATGAGCGAGACGAGCGCGGGCTGCTCCAGGGCGGCGACGATCAGCAGGGCGAGGTCGGCGCCGTACGCGCGCGCCTCCCACAGCTGGTACGCCGTGACGATGAAGTCCTTGCGCAGGACGGGGATGTCGACCCTGGCCCGCACGGCTTCGAGGTCGGCGAGAGAGCCGCCGAAGCGTCGCTGCTCGGTCAGTACGGAGATGGCGGCGGCGCCGCCCGTCTCGTAGTCGGCGGCCAGTCCGGCGGGGTCGGCGATCGCGGCGAGCGCGCCCTTGGAGGGGCTGGAGCGCTTGACCTCGCAGATCACCGTGACACCTTCGCCGCGCAGTGCGGCGACGCCGTCCTTGGCCGGCCGCGCCTTGCCCGCGCGCTCCTTGAGCTCGTCGAGGCCGACGCGCGCCTGCCGCTCCGCGAGGTCGGCGCGTACGCCTTCGATGATCTCGTCGAGCACACTCACGCGAGCGGCCCCCTTCCGGGAACGGTGTCGGATTCGGCCATGGATCAGGATCAGCCATGTCGATGGTATCCGGAGGAGGGCCGAGCGCCCGCATCCGCCGGTCCAGCCTCCCACCACCTGGCACTTCACGGGGCGAGCGACGAGCCGAAAGGAAGGTTTCGTACCACCGTGAAGACCACGACGACCGCACCGACGGCCCATCCCGTGAAGGGTGGCACCGAGACACGCGGGCGTGTTCCGCGAGCGACGAGAATCAGCCAGATCAGCCAGACCGCCGCGAAGATCGCGTAGCCGGCGACGGCGAGCGCGTTGGAACCGAGGGCTCCGGCGATGTCGCCGTGCGCGACGGCGTGCGCGCTGCGCAGACCGCCGCAGCCGGGGCAGTAGAGGCCGGTCATGCTGAGCAGCGGGCAGACGGGGTAGTGGCCGCTCTCGTTGGGGTCGACCAGGCCGACGTAGGTGAAGGCGGCGACGACGCCGGCGAGCGTGCCCAGCGGGGCGAGGAGCCGCCGGGCGCGGGTCGCCGGAGCGGGTGCCGGGGGCGGCGCGGCGGGTGCAGGCATGGCGTCCACCGGGTGATTGTCCCCCGTGGCGGCACGAGAGCGCAGCCCGGCCCTTCACGCCGGCCGCCGAGTGGGGCCGTACGTACGACGAAGGCGCAGCCCGGCGGTGGCGGGGCTGCGCCTGGTGTCGCTGTGCGGCGTACGTTCCCGTACGGCCGCGGGCGTGTCGGTTACGCGGTCTGCTTGGCCGGCTCCGGGCCCGTCTGGGCGACCTGCGGCTGACCGGTCGGGTGGCCCTCGCCACGCTCCACGGCCTCGCGCTCCTCACGGTCCAGGGACGCGCGGGCGGCCTCCACCCGGGCCTGCTTGGCCGCTTCGGACTCCTTCACCGCGCCGAGGCCCGCGGCCCGCATGGCGAGGCCGACGATGCCGCCGAGGAGGACGACCGCGAGGCCGCCCACGAACCCGATGGGGTCGGCAGCCACCATGAAGACGCCTGCGATGCCGAAGCCGATGACAGAGATGGTGACACCGGTCCAGGCGGCCGGGGTGTGTCCGTGGCTGCTGCCCGCCATGAATTCGCTCCTCGTTTGCTGATGTGCTGCGCCGGTGTGCTGCTGTGGCGCCGGGGTCGCGCGCCGGCTGAGCCGAACGCTCACCGTTCATTGTCCCGCACCCCTCGGCGTTCCCCGTCGCAGGGGGTCACCGCGTCAGCCCGTCGGGTCCTCGCCCCGGTCCAGGGCCTTCCAGATGTCCTCGGGCCGGTCGGGGTCGGCAGCGGGCCCGGTGGCCTTGGCGGGCCTGGCGGACGGCTTGCGGACGCGGGCGGCCCGGGGGGTGCCGTCGCGCTCGTAGCGGCCCGACATGGTGGGCCAGTGTGATCCGTATCGCAGTGCCAGCAGCCCGGCGAGGAGGATCAGTACACCGCCGGCCGCTGTCACGTAGGGCCAGGCGGTGTGGGTGAGGGCGTCGACGGTCGCGGCGGTGTCGCCGGTCGTGCGCGCGGCCTCGTCGTTGAGGGCCGAGCTGTCGCTCGCGCCGATCAGCGCGGCGAGGGCGGCGCCCGCGCCGCTGAGGGCGAGCAGCGCGGAGACCAGCAGCCGGCCGCCCGTACGGACGGCGAAGACGGCGACGAGCGCGGCGAGGCCCGCGATGGCGAGCGCGGCGGGGACGCCGGTGATGTCGCGGCCACCGGCGTGGAGCGACACGATGCCGCCCGCCACGGCGGCGCTGCCGTCGGCCCAGGTCTGGCCGGAGGCGATCAGCACCACGGCGGAGCCGGCGGCGCCGAGGAGGAGGGCGATGCCGAGACTGCGGACGGCGCGCCTTCTCGTGGCGTCCGCCGTGGTCTCGGCGCGGGGCTGGGGAATCGGTACGGCACTCACCCGCCCCACTATCCCCTACCGCTCCCGCTCCGCCTCGGACGGGCCCGTCCAGGGGGCTCTCAGCCGGTTCGCGGTGTGGACCGCGCGCAGTACGGCGGCGGCCTTGTTGCGGCACTCGGTGTCCTCGGCGACGGGGTCCGAGTCGGCGACGACGCCCGCGCCCGCCTGTACGTAGGCGGTGCCGTCGCGGAGCAGGGCTGTGCGGATGGCGATGGCGGTGTCGGAGTCGCCGGCGAAGTCGAGATAGCCGACGCAGCCTCCGTACAGACCACGCCGTGAGGGCTCCAGTTCGTCGATGATCTGCAGGGCGCGGGGCTTCGGGGCGCCGGAGAGGGTGCCGGCGGGGAAGCAGGCGGTCAGTACGTCGAAGGCGGTACGGCCTTCGGCCACCTGGCCGGTGACGGTCGAGACGATGTGCATGACGTGCGAGTAGCGCTCGACGGACATGAAGTCGACGACCTCGACGCTGCCGGGTTCGCAGACCCGGCCCAGGTCGTTGCGGCCGAGGTCGACCAGCATCAGGTGCTCGGCGCGTTCCTTGGGGTCGGCGAGCAGTTCGTCGGCGAGGGCCTGGTCCTCCTGCGGGGTCGCGCCGCGCGGGCGGGTGCCGGCGATGGGGTGGACCATCGCGTGCCCGTCCTCGACCTTGACCAGCGCCTCCGGGCTGGAGCCCACGACATCGAAGCCGTCGAAGCGGAAGAGGTACATGTACGGGCTCGGGTTGGTGGCCCGCAGCACCCGGTAGACGTCGAGCGCGCTCGCCTCGCAGGGGGTCTCGAACCGCTGCGAGGGCACGACCTGGAAGGCCTCGCCCGCCCTGATGCGCTCCTTGATGTCCTCGACGGCCTCCTGGTAGGCGACGCCGCCCCAGAGCGCCGTGTACGGGGGCAGTTCGGACGGCGGCAGCGCGGTGGGGAGGCTGTCCACGGGGCGGGCCAGGTCCCGTTCCATCGCGTCGAGCCGGCCGACGGCGTCCGCGTAGGCCTCGTCGACGCCCGTGTCGAGGTCGTTGTGGTTGATCGCGTTGGCGATGAGCAGGACGGTGCCCGAACGGTGGTCCAGCACGGCGAGGTCGGAGGTGAGCAGCATCGTCAGCTCGGGCAGCCGCAGATCGTCGCGCGCGTGGTCGCCGATCTTCTTCTCCAGCCGGCGCACCACGTCGAAGCCGAGGTAGCCGACCATGCCGCCGGTGAAGGGCGGGCTGTCGCCCTCGCGGTCGTGCGGGGTGTGCAGGGCCTCCACCGTGGCGCGCAGGGCGACCAGCGGGTCCCCGTCGACGGGGACGCCGACGGGCGGGGTGCCGAGCCAGTGGGTCTGCCCGTCCCGTTCGGTGAGGGTGGCGGCGGACCGGACGCCCACGAACGAGTAGCGCGACCAGGAGCGGCCGTTCTCGGCGGATTCGAGGAGGAACGTCCCCGGGCGTTCGGCGGCGAGCTTGCGGTAGAGGCCGACGGGGGTGTCGCCGTCCGCGAGGAGCCTGCGGCCGACCGGGATGACACGGCGGTCGACCGCCAGCTTGCGGAAGGTGTCGAGATCCATGGCAGCGGAGCCTAGTCGGCGGCGGGGCCCG
Organism: Streptomyces camponoticapitis; assembly: GCF_014646115.1. GTDB lineage: Bacteria > Actinomycetota > Actinomycetes > Streptomycetales > Streptomycetaceae > Streptomyces > Streptomyces camponoticapitis. Next base: position 26,647 of record NZ_BMMV01000008.1, read on the forward strand.
TCGTGGGCGCCGATGGCCGGAGGGTGTCGGCGTCGAAGCAGGTCCGGTCGCCGGTGTGACAGGCGGCGCCCACCTGGTCGACCTTGACGAGCACGGTGTCGGCGTCGCAGTCGAGCGCCACCGACTTCACGTGCTGGACATGGCCGGACGTGTCCCCCTTGGCCCAGTACTCGCGGCGGCTGCGGGACCAGTAGGTGGCGCGCCCGGTGGTGAGGGTCCGGTGCAGGGCCTCGTCGTCCATCCAGCCGAGCATCAGCACCTCGCCCGTGTCGTACTGCTGGGCGACGGCCGGAATCAGCCCGTCGGCGCCGCGCTTGAGCCGGGCGGCGATGGCGGGATCGAGGCCACTGGTGGGGCCTGGGCCCCCGGTCGCGCTGGTCATACGGCCCATTGTGCCGCGCGTGTCGCGTCGCGGGCCGCGGGCGTCCACTGGGCGGACGGCGCGCGGCGGTCGTACGCTGGCACGTATGTCGACCCATGCGAAGCGTGAACGACTCCTGCTCGCCGACCTGTTGGAGTCGGCGGGCCCCGACGCCCCGACCCTGTGCGACGGCTGGACCGCCCGGGATCTCGCGGCCCATGTGGTGGTGCGTGAGCGCCGCCCGGACGCGGCGGGCGGATCGGTCATCGGACCGCTCAGGAACCGGCTGGAGCGGGTGCAGGGCGAGTACGTGGCGAAGCCGTACGAGGAGCTGATCCAGCTCATCCGTACGGGGCCGCCCCGGATGTCGCCCTTCGGTATCAAGCAGCTCGACGAGGCGGCGAACACCGTCGAGTACTACGTCCACGCCGAGGATCTGCGGCGGGCGCAGCCCGACTGGACGCCCCGCGAGCTCGACAAGGTGTTCTCCAACACCCTGTGGGCGCGGCTGGAGAAGGGCGCCCGGTTGATGGGCCGCAAGTCGCCGGTGGGGCTGGTGCTGCGCCGCCCCGACGGGCAGACGGCGGTGGCGCACCGGGGCTCTCCGGTGGTGACGGTCACGGGGGAGCCGGGCGAGCTGCTGCTCTTCGTCTACGGCCGGCAGGACGCGGCCCGGGTGGATGTGGAGGGCGACAAGGACGCGATCGACAAGCTCCAGCGGGCGAAGCTCGGGATGTAGGCCGTTTCAGGCCGCTGGGTCCGCCGGGGCCGCTCGGCCGCCGGGCAGTTCGGCGCGGCGCAGGCCGGCGAAGGCGAGGCCCAGCGCGCCGCCCGCCGCGCAGACGGCGGCGCTGACGACGAAGACCGGGCCGGTGCCCCAGAGCCCCACGGCGGCGCCGGTCACCGGGTAGCTCAGCGGCGCGATGCCGAGGGTGAACAGGGTGGCCACGGATGTCACCCGACCGAGGTACGCGGGTTCGGTGACGGTCTGCGTCAGCGCCCCGCAGAGTCCTCCGCCGAGCCCGGCGAGCAGCCCGACGAAGAGGCCCGCGACGGCGGCGAGGGCGACAGTGGGCACGAAGGCGATGGCGCCGACGGCGAACGCGCCCGTGACTACGGACAGGCACAGGACGAGTCCCGCGCGCGGGAGGCGGCCACGGACCGCGAGCAGCAGGGAGGCGGCGCCCGCGCCGACGCCGAAGGCGGCGACGATCCAGCCCATGCCGCCGGCGCCCCAGCCCCGGTCCTGGGCGAGCAGGACGAGGCCGAGGTTGAGCGGGCCGACGAAGCCCAGCTCACTGAGGGCGATGACGAGCATCAGCGGGGCCAGGACGCGGTGGCGGCGGATATGCCGCAGCCCGTCGGTGAGTTCGCCCCGGGCGCCGGCTCGCGAGGGTCCGGCGTGGCCGGCCGTGTCGGTGGGCAGGGGCGCGACGCGTACGGCGACGAGCAGCACCAGCGAGACGGCGAAGAGCGCGCCCGCCGCCGCGAACGCGGCCGCCGAGCCCCCGAACGCGACGAGGAGCCCGCCGAGCGGCGCCCCGGTCACGTTGGCCACGCGCGCCGCGAGACCGCGCAGCCCCTGGACCCGGGCGAGCTGTCCGGAGGCGGTGATCCGCGGCGGCAGGGCGCCGACGGCGGGCAGGAACAGGGCGTCCACGACGCCGAAGACGAGAGCCACGGCGATCAGCAGCCAGAGGCCGGGCGCGCCGAGGAGCAGGACCGCGGCGATGGCGAGGATCACCACGCAGCGCGCGGCGTCGCTGCCGATGACGACCCTGCGCGGGCCCCACCGGTCGGCGAGCACTCCCCCGCCGAGCATCAGGACGGCCCGTGGCACGGCGCCGACGGCCAGCACGAGTCCAGCCCGGGTGGGGTCCCCGGAGCGGGCCGCGGCCCAGGCCAGGGCCATGTAGTACAGGCTGTCGCCGACCATCGACACGGTGTACGCGGCGAGCCAGCGCAGGACGTTGGCGTCACGGTGCGCGGGCCGCTCGGGGGCGGATGCCGATATCGCGGGTGGAGAGACGGCCGGGTGCGCGGACATGAGGGCGGCGGACCTTCCGTCAGGCCGTAGGGGCGGCCGGTACCGGCGGGCCCTGCAGGATGCGCAGGCCCACCTCGACCAGGAGCCGTCCCAGCCGGCGTCGCAGCCGGCCCGGGGGACGCGCCGCGGCGCCGGCCGGCCCCGACCGGGCAGCTTCCGCACGGAGTTCGGCGGCGCGCAGGGCGTGCGGCGTCAGATGTACGTCGGTGTGCACGGCGTGGGCTCCTCTCGGAGGACGGGAAGGATGTGCGGGGCTACTGGCGGAACGGGAATCCGTACAGGTGGAACGCGACGTTCTCGCGCCCTTCGGTGTCACCGGCCTCCTCCGCGGCCCGGCCGGCCTCCTCGTACCGCTTGACCAGTTCGTGCATCTCACGGCTGAGCCCGGCCAGTTCCCCGGCGGTGAGCCGGGACAGGTACTCGCTGCTGAACGAGGCGCCGCGCCACTCGGGAGCCCAGGCCGACTGGCTGTCGAGGTAGCTCCGGTAGAGCTCCGAGCGCTGCTCGAACGACAGCCGGCCGACGGCCGCGTGGGTCGCGACGGCCTCGGGCGCGTCCCGGAAGTCCTCGTCGCGGAAGCTCAGCCCCTCGGACGCGGGCTGCCACCAGCGCTCGCGGCCGTCCTTCCCGTGACCCGGCGCCTCCTCGATCAGGCCGTAGTCGGCGAGTTTGCGCAGGTGGTAACTGATCAGCGAGACGGCCTCGTTCACCTGCTCGGCGAGCTGCGACGCGGTGGCGGCGCGGGCGACGTAGAGCGCGCGGTAGAGCTTCATCCGCAGGGGGTGGCCGAACGCCTTGAGGGTGGCCAGGTCGTCGATTCTGCGGGATTCCTTGGCTGCCATACCGACCACCATAGATACGCAAGGAAAGTTGCACAATATTGGTTGCGCAATAAATCCTGCGGATTGGAGGACGGGCGGGCGGCGCCGGGCGGAGCGAGGAGCCTGGGGCGTCAGATGTCGAGCAGCCGCCTGGCCGTCAGCGCGAGGGAGATCTCGACCACGTCGGCGGGCCGCGCCAGCGAGCGGCCGGTCAACTGCTCGAACCTGCGCAGCCGGTTGAGGACGGTGTTGCGGTGGCAGTAGAGGCGAGTACCGGCGCGCTGCGCCGAACCGTCCGCCTCCAGCCAGGCCCTGAGCGTGTCGACAAGCAGGTCACGGTCGGCCGGGTCGAGCCGGTCCAGCGGACCGAGCACCCGCTCGGCGAGGGCCGCGCCCAGCCGGGACGAGGAGACGACCAGCGCGGCCGGCAGGTGTTCGTCCAGCAGGACGACGCCGCCGCCGCGCGGGCAGGCACGCAGCGCGGTCTCGGCGAGCCCGCGGGCCTCGCCGAGGGCGGCGAGCCCGGTGACGGCCGAGCCGATGCCGACGCGGGTACCGGCGGGCACCGTCAACTCGGCCGCGAGCGCGACCAGTTCACGGTCGTCGCGGCGTGCGCCCTCGTCCGGGGGCTCGTTCGCCAGCAGGACGACGAGATGCTCGACGACCTGTTCGGCGCCCTGCGCGACGTGCCGCAGCGCGCGTGTCCCCGGCGGCGGAACCACCACGGGGCCCGCGACACCCGCCGCTCCGGAGGCGGCCACCACGACGTAACGCCCCTCTTCGGGCAGTTCCAGCATCGCCGCGGCGTCGGGGATGTCGGCGATGCGCGCGGTGCCGTCGAGGAGCGCCGCGACCGTCAGCCGCTGCTGGTTCTCGCGGCGCCAGGCGAGCCGGCGCTCGGTCGCCCGGTAGGCGTCGGCGACGAGGCCGCAGTGCTCGTCCACGAAGCTCCAGACGTCGGCCGCGACATGGACGAGGAGCCGGATGTCCTCCGGGTCGCGCCGGGTGGTCTCGTCCACCAGCCCCTGCCACACCATCGCGCCGCCGAGCCGGAACGCGTGCAGCAACGCGTCGAGCGGCAGCCCCTGTTCGGCCCGGCACTCGCCGATCCGCCACGACAGACGGCACGCGGCCTCGCGCGATTCCCGGGGCCGGATCAGGGAGCCGACGCTGAGCCGAAGCGAGCGGTTCGCCTCGTGCCAGATCTCGGCGGCGTCGGCCTCGATCGCCGCCCGGTAGGCCGGCTCCTTCTCGCGGAGCGCGGCGACCAGCCGGTGCGTCAGCCCGGAGAGGTCGTCCATGAGCGCCTGCGCGGCCCGGTGCAGTACGGCGACGGCCTCGGCGTCCGCCAGGGAGCGGGTGGGCCGGGACGCGACGGAGGAAGCGACGGGCGAGGTGACGGGTGACGCGTGCGGCGCCCTGACCCGCGAGCGCACGACATACGGCATGGCGGCCTCCACCGGGAGTCGGTTCGCTCCGGCGCGGCGGAGTGCGGCCGGCCCGCGCCGGATCTTCCTGAGCCCGCAGAATGGCATACCGGCCGGTCGGTACCTAGGGGTTTGCCGCATTCTCCTCATCACGGTCCAGCAACCGCGCCAACTCCGTCCGAGAACGCACCCCCAACACGGCGAAGACGTTACGCAGATGGTGGTCGACCGTGCGTGGGCTCACCGAGAGCCGCACCGCCACCTCCCGGTTGGTCGCGCCCTCCGCCACGTACCGGGCGACCCGCCGCTGCTGGGCGGTCAGCAGGTCCACCGGCCCGGAGCCGGCCACCGACTCCCCCGCCGCCCGGAGTTCACCGGCCGCGCGCTCGGCCCAGGCCCGCGCCCCGCACCGCTCGAACGCGACGAGCGCGTCCCGCAGCGGGTCACGCGCCTCGCGGGTCCGCCGCTGCCGCCGCAGCCACTGGCCGTACAGCAGCTCCGTACGGGCGCGTTCGAAGTCGCCGCTCGACCGGGCGTGGTGGGCGAGCGCCTCCTCGTACCGCGCGGCTGCCTCCTCCGGCGGGGCCAACAACGCCTGGCAGCGGGCCAGTTGGGCCGGGGCCTGCGGATCGGCCGTCCACCCGGTCCACGCCGTGAACTCCTCGACCACGGCACGCGCCTCCTCGCCCCGGCCCGCCAGGACCGCCGCCTCCACGAAACACGGCACGGCGAGCATCAGCGCGGCGAAGTGGCCGCGCCGGGGGCCCCTGAGCACCAGGGGCGCGAGCCGTGCGGCGGCTCGTGTGTGCCGGCCCGCGGCCAGGTCCGCGCGGGCCACCGCCCAGGTGGCGAGGGTGGCTGCCTGGCCGAGGCCGTGCGGCCCGGCGTCGGCCGCCGCCGACGCGGCGTGTTCCGTGCAGGCGGCGAAGTCGCCTTCCACCGAGGCCGCCATGGCGAGTACGGCGTGCAGCGCGGCGGCGGCGTTGCGCTGCCCCAGCCGGTCGGCGACACGCAGCCCCTCGTAGGCGTGGACGCGGGCCCGCGCGTGGCGGCCCGCCCGCAGTTCGCCGTACGCGAGGTGCTCCAGGGCCTGCGGCAGCAGCGCCTCGGGGCCGTGGGCGCGTACGGCGGCCAGCGCCCGCGCGCCCGCGCGGCACGCGGCGTCGACCTCGCCGAGGACCAGGGCGGCGATGCCCGGCCGCAGCAGAGCGGCGGGATCGCCGGTGCTGTCGGCGGTGGCGTCACCCAGTTCGACGCAGCCGCGCAGCAGGGCCCGCCCCTCGTCCGTACGGCCGTCGAGTACGGCGCACATGCCCGCGCGGAAGTGGTCGAGCGCCGGATCGAGCGCCCGGCGCGTGGTGCCGGGGCCCCCGATCCGGCTCATGGCCCGCAGATAACCGGGCACGTCGCCGGCGACCCAGGCGGCCTCCGCCGCGCCGAGCAGGGCGCCGACGGCGCGCGCCTCGTCCTGCGGCGCGAGCAGTTCGGCGGCGGTGAGCAGGACCTCTCCCGCGTCGGCGGCGGGTCCGTCGCGCAGGGCGATCAGCCCGCGCACGTAGTGGGCGCGGCCGGGCGCGGGCTCGGTGCGCACCCGGGTCAGCAGCGCGCGGGCGCGTCCCGGGTCACCGGCCAGCCAGGCGTGTTCGGCGGCGGCGGCGAACCGCTCGCCGCGCAGGGCCTCGTCGGTCGACAGCGTCGCGGCCCGGGTGAGGGCGGCGGCGCGGTCGGCGTGCGGGCGGGGCGGTCCCGCCGCGCGGGCCAGGGCCTCGGCGAGCGCCGGGTCGTGCCCGGTGGCCGCGCAGGCACGCTGGACGAGCCGTGGCAGCGTCCGGTGCGGTCCGTCGAGCACCGCGGCCAGGAGCCGGTGCACGGCGCGGCGACGGGAGAGCGGGGCGCGGCGCAGCAGAGCCCGGCGCAGCAGCGGCTGGGCGAAGTGGACGCGATCGCCGTCGAGCCGTACGGCGCCCAGCGTCTCGGCGAGGCTCAGCCGCCCCGGGTCGACCCCGGCGAGCCGTCCGGCGCGCAGCAGGAGCCCCGCGTCCGCTCCTGTTCCCTCGGGTTCGTGCTCCTCCGCGGCCGCCGCCAGCAGCAGGAGGAGCCGGGTGTCGTCGGGCAGCCCGTCGACATGCGCCGCGTAGGCGTCGAGCACGCTCTCGCCGCCGCTCAGGGGCTGCGGCAGCCCGCCCCGTCCGGCCAGTTGGTCCTCGGTGAGGCGGGCGGCGAGCGCGGTGAGCAGCCGGGGGTTGCCCGCGGCCTCGCGCAGCAGTTCCTCCCGTACGCCGGGATCGGCCCGGCCACCGGTCAGCCGGTCGAGCAGCGCCCGGGACGCTGAGCGGTCGAGCGGTCCGAGACGGAGGGCGGGCAGAGCGGTGAAGTCCCGCTCCCCGGCGTGCTGTTCGGCGGCGGTGAGCAGCACGGCGACCCCGCGTGCGGGGCTCAGCCGGCGGATCGCGAAGACGAGCGCCGCTCTCGACCCCGCGTCCCAGGCATGCGCGTCGTCGACGCAGACGAGCAGGGGGCGGAGCGCGCCGAGGGTGGTCAGGAGGTCGAGCAGGGCGGTGGGGGCGGTGTCGGGGCGTGCGACGCCGACGGCGGGCGGCGGCAGCGGTCCGGGCGCCGAGCAGAGGAGGGTGTGCAACCCGCTGTAGGGCAGCAGGCGTTCGGCGGGGGCGGCGGTCGCGTGCAGCAGGACCGGAGTGCCGCGGCCGGTGCCGGGGGCGCGGGTGCCGGGGGCGCGGGTGTCGGCGGCGTGGATGTCGGCGGCGTGGATGTCGAGGGGGTGGGTGTCGTGGGCGTAGGCGTTGAGGGCGTGGCGCAGGAGCGCGGTCCGGCCGAGCCCCGGCGCCCCGGTCAGGACGAGGGTGCCCCCGAGGCCGGCCCTCAGCCGGGTCAGCAGCGTTTCCAGGATGGCGAGTTCACCGCTGCGGCCGTACAGCCGGAGCGGACTGCGAACGGTCGTCGATGGGTTCACGTCCGGCACGTTACTGCCGCGTAAACAAGCCCGGAAGGCTCACGTCCAGGGGCCTTGCCCCGGACGGCCGGGCGTGGGCGGCGACCCAGCGGGCGGGCCCCCGTACTGTGCGCGCGCACAGTACGGGGGCCGGGATCACCTGCGGGCGCGGTCTCCGCGGAGCGGGGTCAGCCCAGCGGGCAACTCCCCCGGTACTCCTCGATGGTGAGACTCGGCCGGGGCAGCGGGCACAGGAACTGCTCGAAGCGGGTGTCGTCGTCGATGAACCGCTTCAGCCACGAGATGCTGTATTTCGCGATCGTCGTGTTGGACGTGTTGGGCGTGAAGTGCGAGGCGCCGTTGAGCTCCAGATACGCCTTGTCGAGCGAGCCGGGCAGCGACTCGTAGAACGGCTCCGAGTGCGTGGCGACGGGGGCGACCGTATCGCCGTCGGCGCCGACGACCAGGGTGGGCGTCCGCAGCTCGGGCCAGGACTTGTCGGTGTTCCAGCCGGTCAGCGGGATCGCCGCCTTCAGCGAGGTACGGCTCTTGGCGGCCTCCAGCGTGCCGCCGCCGCCCATGGAATGGCCCATGACACCGAGCCGTGCCGCGTCGATGCGGGTGCGGACCGTGCTGCGCTGCGTCAGGTAGTCGAGAGCGGCGAGGAGTTGACGGCCCCGGCTGTCGGGCTGGTCCAGGGTGGTGTTGGTGTCGATGGTGAAGACGACGAAGCCCTGCGAGGCGAGTCTGGGACCGAGCCACGCCATGCTGGACTGCGTCGCGGTGAAGCCGGGGGCGACGGCCACCGCGCCGAAGGTGCCGTCCGCCGTGGACGTCGGGTAGTAGATGGTGCCGCCGCCGAAGCCGGTGACACCGAGCGAGGAGACGCTGGTCTGCGAGACGGCGTACGAGCCGCGAGCCGCCTCGATGCTGGACGTGGTCGGGTCGGGGCCGCGCTCGTACGGGTTGGCGGCGGCGGCCTCGGGGGCGCCGGGGGCCGCCTGTGCGCCGGGGACGAGCCCGCCGAACAGGGCGGCGGTCGCGGCGCCGGCGGTCAGGGCGACGCTCCAGGTACGCGACCGCGAACGGGCGGGGCGGGAAGAGGTGGAGAGGGAAGCGCGGCTGCGGCCCGCCGGGCTGTCGCCGGTGGAGTGTTGCTGCACGAGGGGGGTCCTCTCGGTGGGGGCGGCACCGTCGTACGAGGACCGGACCCGTCGTCCTGGGCCGGGGACCCGCCGGATGGCGACCGCCGTACTGGCTGACGGGAACCACCCTCCCGCCGCCAACCCCCCTCACGCATCGGCGAGTTCGCCGGTCTTGACCGCGAACTGCCCCGGAATGGATCGTTCCGGGGCAGTGACGTGGCCGCCGAGTGGCTCAGCGCACCGCGTGGCCCGTGTCCCGCAGTTCCTTCTTGACCTGGGAGATCCGCAGATCGCCGAAGTGGAAGACGGAGGCGGCCAGTACGGCGTCCGCGCCGGCGTCGACGGCCGGCGGGAAGTGCGCCAGCTTGCCCGCGCCGCCCGAGGCGATGACCGGGACCGTCACATGCCCGCGTACGGCCGCGATCATCTCCGTGTCGTAGCCGTCCTTCGTGCCGTCCGCGTCCATCGAGTTGAGCAGGATCTCCCCGGCGCCCAGTTCGGCGGCGCGGTGCGCCCACTCCACGGCGTCGATGCCGGTGCCCCGGCGCCCGCCGTGCGTGGTGACCTCGAAAGAGCCCTCCGGCGTACGCCGCGCGTCGACCGACAGGACGAGCACCTGGCGGCCGAAGCGCTCGGCGATCTCCCGGAGGAGGTCGGGGCGCGCGATGGCGGCCGTGTTGACGCCGACCTTGTCCGCGCCCGCCCGCAGCAGCTTGTCGACGTCCTCGGTGGTACGGACGCCGCCGCCGACCGTGAGCGGGATGAAGACCTGCTCGGCGGTGCGGCGCACCACGTCGTACGTCGTCTCGCGGTCCCCCGACGAGGCGGTGATGTCGAGGAAGGTGAGCTCGTCGGCGCCCTCGGCGTCGTACAGCCTCGCCATCTCGACGGGGTCGCCCGCGTCGCGCAGATTCTGGAAGTTGACGCCCTTGACGACCCGGCCGTTGTCCACGTCCAGGCAGGGGATGACTCGGACGGCGAGGCTCATGCCGGGCCTCCGGAGGGTGCGCGGAAGGCCTCGACCTCGACCTCGACGACCAGGCTGGGGTCGATGAGACCGGCGACGACGATCATCGAGGCGGCGGGCCGTACGGCGCCGAACGCCTCCTTGTGGGCACGGCCGACGTCGTCGGCGTCCCCCGCGTGCGTGAGGTACATCCGGGTGCGGACGACGTGTTCGGCGCCGAGGCCGAGGTCGCCCAGCGCCTTGACGGCGACGCCGAAGGCGGTGACGGCCTGTTCGTAGGGGCCGCCCTCGGCGATCCGCCCGTCGACGACCGAGGTGCAGCCGGAGACGAGGACGAGACCGCCGGGCAGTTCGACGGCGCGGGAGTAGCCGTAGGTGTCCTCCCAGAGGCCGTCCGAGGCGATACGGCGTACGCCGCCGGAGGCGTTCGCGCTCGTGTGCGGGGTAGCCGGGGTCTCGCTCATCGGGCCACCTCCGCGAGCGCCTCTTCCAGTGTGAACGCCTTCGCGTACAGGGCCTTGCCGATGATCGCGCCCTCGACGCCCACGGGCACCAGCGAGGCGATCGCGCGCAGGTCGGCGAGCGAGGAGACGCCGCCGGAGGCGACGACCGGCCGGTCGGTGGCCGCGCACACGCTCTTCAGCAACTCCAGGTTGGGCCCCTGGAGGGTGCCGTCCTTGGCGATGTCGGTGACGACGTAGCGGGCACAGCCCTCCGCGTCGAGGCGCGCCAGCGTCTCCCAGAGGTCGCCGCCTTCGCTGGTCCAGCCGCGCCCGCGCAGTGTCGTGCCGCGTACGTCGAGGCCGATCGCGATCCTGTCGCCGTACTCGGCGATGGCCTTGGCCGCCCACTCGGGCGTCTCCAGGGCCGCCGTACCGAGGTTGACGCGCGTGCAGCCGGTGGCGAGCGCCGCGGTGAGTGAGGCGTCGTCGCGGATACCGCCGGACAGTTCGACCTTGATGTCCATGGCGTCGGTGATCCCGGCGACCAGGTCCCTGTTGTCGCCGGTGCCGAACGCCGCGTCGAGGTCCACGAGATGCAGCCACTCGGCGCCCGCGCGCTGCCAGGCGAGTGCGGCTTCCAGCGGTGAGCCGTAACCGGTCTCGGAACCCGACTCGCCGTGCACGAGCCGCACGGCCTGGCCGTCGCGCACGTCGACGGCGGGGAGGAGTTCGAGCCTCGGTACGGAGGGGGAGGGGGGTGTGCCGGACATCAGAAGGTTCCGATCCAGTTGGACAGCAGCTGGGCTCCGGCGTCGCCGGACTTCTCGGGGTGGAACTGCGTGGCCCACAGTGCACCGTTCTCCACGGCGGCCACGAACGGCTCGCCGTGCCGGGACCAGGTGACCTTCGGAGCGCGGATCTTGGGGTTCGAGACTTCGAGGGTCCAGTCGTGGACGGCGTACGAGTGCACGAAGTAGTAGCGCTCGTCGGCGTCGAGCCCGGCGAAGAGCTCGCTGTCAGCCGGCGCCTCGACGGTGTTCCAGCCCATGTGGGGGACGGTAGGGGCGGTGAGCGGGCCGACGGTGCCCGGCCACTCGTCGAGCCCTTCGGTCTCCACTCCGTGCTCGATGCCGCGCTCGAAGAGGATCTGCATGCCGACGCAGATGCCCAGTACGGGGCGGCCGCCCGCGAGCCGGCGGCCGACGACCCAGTCGCCGCGCGCCGCGCGGAGCCCTTCCATACAGGCGGAGAAGGCGCCGACGCCGGGCACGATCAGTCCGTCGGCGTTCATGGCCTTGTCGAAGTCACGGGTGATCTCGACGTCCGCCCCGGCGCGCGCCACGGCGCGCTCGGCCGAACGGACGTTGCCGAAGCCGTAGTCGAGGATGACGACGTTCTTGGTCATTCCCAGAGTCCCTGGATGCGGAGGATGCCGGCGAGGAGACAGAGCGCGGAGCAGATGCCGAGCAGGACGATGACGCCCGTGGGCTGTTTCTGTTTGGCGAAGGAGTACACGCCGCCGGCCAGGAACAGGCCGAGGACGATGAGGATGGTGTTGAGACCGGTCATGGGGTTAGAGGGCGCCCTTCGTGGACGGGAGGATGCCGACGGCGCGCGGATCGCGTTCGCTCGCGTACCGCAGCGCGCGGGCGAGGGCCTTGAACTGGCACTCGACGATGTGGTGCGCGTTGCGCCCGTACGGGACGTGCACGTGCAGCGCGATCTGGGCCTGGGCCACGAACGACTCCAGGATGTGCCGGGTCATCGTCGTGTCGTAGCTGCCGATCATCGGCGCCATGGACTCCGGTTCGGTGTGCACCAGGTAAGGGCGGCCGGAGAGGTCCACGGTGACCTGGGCGAGCGATTCGTCCAGCGGGACGGTGCAGTTGCCGAAGCGGTAGATGCCGACCTTGTCGCCGAGCGCCTGCTTGAAGGCGGCGCCGAGCGCGAGGGCGGTGTCCTCGATGGTGTGGTGCGAGTCGATGTGCAGATCGCCCTCGGTCTTGACCGTCAGGTCGAAGAGTCCGTGCCTGCCGAGCTGGTCGAGCATGTGGTCGTAGAAGCCGACGCCCGTCGACACCTCGACCTTGCCCGTGCCGTCGAGGTCGAGCTCGACAACGACCGAGGTCTCCTTGGTCGTTCGTTCCACGCGGCCGATACGGCTCATGCGCTCTGCTCCTTCGTCAATTTACGGACCGCGTCGAGGAACGCGTCGTTCTCGGACGGCGTGCCCGCCGTGACCCGCAGCCGGCCGGGGACGCCGTTGTCGCGTACCAGCACTCCCTGGTCGAGGATCGTCCGCCAGGCCCGGTGGGCGTCCTCGAAGACACCGAACTGGACGAAGTTGGCGTCCGACTCGGTGACCTCGAAGCCCATCGCCCGCAGCTCGGTGACCAGCCGGTCCCGCTCGGTCTTGAGCCGTTCGACATATCCGAGCAGCGTATCGGTGTGCTCCAGTGCGGCGAGCGCGGTGGCCTGCGTGACGGCCGACAGGTGGTACGGCAGGCGCACCAGCTGCACCGCGTCGACCACGGCGGGATCGGCCGCGAGATAGCCGAGGCGCAGTCCGGCGGCGCCGAAGGCCTTGGACATCGTGCGGGAGACGACGAGGTTCGGCCGGCCCGCGAGCAGCGGCAGGAGCGAGGGGTGGTGGCTGAATTCGACGTACGCCTCGTCCACGACGACCAGCGAGGGCCTGGCCGCCTGCGCCGCGTCGTACAGGCGTACGACGGTCGCGGCGTCGACGGCGGTGCCGGTGGGGTTGTTGGGCGTGGTGATGAAGACGACGTCGGGGCGGCGCTCGGTGATCGCCCGCGCGGCGGCGTCGGCGTCGATGGTGAAGTCCTCGTTGCGCGGGCCGGAGATCCAGCCGGTGCTGGTGCCGCGCGCGATGAGGTTGTGCATCGAGTACGACGGCTCGAAGCCGATCGCGGTGCGGCCGGGGCCGCCGAAGGTCTGGAGCAGCTGCTGGATGACCTCGTTGGAGCCGTTGGCCGCCCAGACGTTGGCGACGGTCAGCGGGAGGTCTCCGGCGGTGCGGCGGAGATAGGCGGCCAGCTCGGTGCGGAGTTCGACCGCGTCCCGGTCGGGGTAGCGGTTGAGGCCGCGGGCGGCCTCCCGGACCCGCTCGGTGATCCGCTCGACGAGCGGTTCGGGCAGCGGGTACGGGTTCTCGTTGGTGTTGAGGTGGACGGGGACGTCCAACTGGGGCGCACCGTAGGGGGACTTGCCGCGCAGCTCGTCGCGTACGGGAAGGTCGTCGATGTGCGTCACGCGACGGGCACCTCCCCGGTGGGCCGCCGCGAGGGCAGTTTCCAGCCGAAACGCGCCTTGACGGCGGCGCCGTGCGCGGGCAGGTCCTCGGCCTCGGCGAGCGTCACGACGTGGTGGGCGACGTCGGCGAGCGCGTCTCGCGTGTAGTCCACGATGTGGATGCCGCGCAGGAAGGACTGGACGGAGAGGCCGGAGGAGTGGCAGGCGCAACCGCCGGTCGGCAGGACGTGGTTGGAGCCGGCGCAGTAGTCGCCGAGCGAGACCGGGGCGTAGGGCCCCACGAAGATCGCGCCCGCGTTGCGGACCCGGGCGGCGATGCCGGCGGCGTCGGCGGTCTGCACCTCCAGGTGCTCGGCGCCGTACGCGTCGACGACCCGCAGGCCCTCCTCGACGCCGTCGACCAGCACGATCGCCGACTGCTTGCCCGCCAGGGCGGGCGCGATGCGCTCCTCGACGTGCTTGGTGGCGGCGGTCTGCGGCGCGAGTTCCCTCTCGACCGCGTCGGCCAGCTCCACGGAGTCAGTGACGAGGACGGCGGCGGCGAGCGGATCGTGCTCGGCCTGGCTGATCAGGTCGGAGGCGACGTGCACAGGGTCGGCCGTCGCGTCGGCGAGGATCGCGATCTCGGTCGGGCCGGCCTCGGTGTCGATGCCGATACGGCCCGCGAAGTAGCGCTTGGCGGCGGTGACCCAGATGTTGCCGGGTCCCGTGACCATGTCGGCGGGCGGGCAGCCGTCGGGCCCGGTGGTGCCGTACGCGAACATCGCGACGGCCTGGGCGCCGCCGACCGCGTACACGTCGTCGATGCCCAGCAGGGCGCAGGCCGCGAGGATCGTCGGGTGCGGCAGGCCGTCGAACTCCCGCTGCGGAGGTGAGGCGAGGGCGATGGAGGCGACGCCCGCTTCCTGCGCCGGGACCACGTTCATGATCACGGACGAGGGGTAGACGGCGCGGCCGCCGGGCGCGTACAGCCCGACGCGGCTGACCGGCACCCACTTCTCGCTCACCTTGCCGCCGGGCACGACCTGGGTGGTGTGCTCCGCGCGGCGCTGGGCGCGGTGGACGATTCGGGCCCTTCTGATGGACTCTTCGAGCGCGGCCCGTACGGCGGGATCCAGCACCTCCAGCGCCCGGGTGAGGGCTTCGGCGGGCACCCGTACCCGGTCCAGCTTCACGCCGTCGAACATCGAAGCGTAGTCGATCAGCGCCGCGGTGCCGCGATGGCGCACGTCCTCGCAGATGGGGCGCACCTTCGAGAGGGCGGCTTCCACGTCGAAGTCGGCACGGGGCAGCAGGTCGCGCAGTGCGGCGCCCTCGGGGAGGGCGTCGCCGCGCAGATCGATTCGTGAGATCACGCGGTCAATTCTCGCAGACCCGATCCGGCCGACGGCCGCCCGTATCACTGGCTGATATGAGCTCTGAATGTCACTCACGGCTACTAATGTTGACGATTGGCGTTCGATCGGTCACTCAGAGGGAAGAACGTCCGTACGACCACACAACAGCAGCCCCGCCCGGCGACGGCTGCCCGGGAGTCACACGACCGCGGGGCAGGACGACGGGCACGACCAGCCCACGACGACACCAAGACCCAAGACCCAGGACACGACGAACGACCGCACGACGACAGGCACGCGGTACGGCATCCATCGAGGTACGGCGCGCGGCACGCAGCACGGCAAACGGGGAAGCGAGGCGCGGCAGTGTCCGAGCCGCAGGACGACGAAGCTCCGGACTGGCTCTCGGCCACAGAACTCGGCATGTGGCAGGCGTTCCGGAACGGCAGCACCTACGACCTGAGTGTGCCGAGTCCACTGCTCAACGATCCGGCCGCGGCCGGCCCCTGGGGCGAACACCGCAGCGTGCGCGCCCGGGTGGTCGCACTGCTGCTGCTCAGCGGCCCGTCGGCGCGCCCGGGGCGGGTAGCCGCCCTCAAGCTGCGCGGGGCGTACATCAGCGGGTCGCTGGATCTCGCGGGCGGCAATGTCGAGCCGTACGTGGAGCTGACCTACTGCCGCTTCGAGCGGGAACTGGTGCTGCCGGAGTGCCACTTCACCACGTTGCGGCTGGTGGGCTGTGTGATCCCGCGCCTGGAGGCGGCCCGGCTGCGCACGGAGGGCGATCTGCATCTGCCGCGCTGCCAGGTCGCGCGCGGTATCCGGCTCACCGACGCGCAGATCGGCACGGACCTGCTGATCAGCCAGATAGCCGTCCGCCCCGACAGCAGCAACCGGTCGATAGCGGCGGACGGGATGTCGGTCGGCCAGGACCTCCAGGCCGAACAGATCGAGACGCACGGGGAGTTCAGTCTGCGCGGCTCGAAGGTCGGGGGCTCGCTGATGCTGCGCGGCAGCCGGCTGCGGGCCGCGGGAGAGCGCCGCGCGCTCAACGCGCCGCAGCTGACCGTGGAGCGCTCGCTCTACATGACGGGGGCCGTCGTGAGCATCGCGACGGGCAACGCCAACTCCACACCTCCCTACGGCACGGTCTACACGGGCAACGCGGTCAGCCCCGCGTCACTGCCGCCGGGCACCGAGATCCGGCGCTTCGAGTGCTACGGCGGGGTCCGGCTGGACGACGGCAGGTTCGGCGACACGATCGACCTCCACCAGGCCCGTTTCCTGATGTCGTCCGGGGAGGAGCTGTCGCTGCGCCGGATCACCGCGACGGAGCTGCGCTTCCAGTGCGAGCGCCCGCTGGAGGGCCGGGTCGTGCTGAACGGCGCAAAGATCATCACGCTGATGGATCTCTCCACGAGCTGGCCTGGCCCCGGCGGTCTGGCGATGGGCGGTTTCGTCTACGAGAACGTGGTGCCGTCCGGCCATTTCCCGCTCAACCGGCGGCTGGAGTGGCTGGACTCGGCGACACCGGAGTACTCGCCGGAGCCGTACGAACGCCTCGCGCAGGTGATGCGCAACAGCGGCGAGGACGCCGACGCCCGTGAGGTGCTGCTGGCCAAGCAGCGCAGACGGCGCGAGACGCTGCCGCTGGCGGGCAAGGTGTGGGGCGTCATCCAGGACTGGACGGTGGCGTACGGCTACCGGCCGGGCCGGGCCGCGCTGTGGATGGCCATGCTGTGGGCGGCGGGCACGGCCGTCTTCGCGCGGAACCCCCTGGACCCGATCAAGTCCGAGGAGCATCCGGCGTGGAATCCGGCGCTGTACGTGCTGGATCTGCTGGTGCCGGTGATCGATCTGGGCCAGGACGGGCACTGGCGGCCGGAGGGCGGCTGGCAGTGGCTTTCGGCGGTGATGATTCTGCTCGGCTGGATCCTCGCCACAACAGTCGCAGCAGGTGCCACACGTCTCCTGCGTCGCGGCTGACCCAGCGTCCGAGGGCTTTCTTTGCCCTCCCTTGACCCGCCCCGAGACAACCTTTCGCCCCCCACCAAAGCTTCACATATGCCCTCTGGCGCCCCTGCGACCTGCGGTTTTCAATGGTCCGCACCATGTCATTGATTCGCGCCCTGATCAGCACCGCGCGCATGGTCCGGCACACTCCGCGGCTCGCCGAGGGGCTTCCGCCGGACGATGCGGTACTGCTCGACGCCCCCGACGACCGGCTCGCCCCGGCACTCGTCTCCGCCGCACTCGGCGAGTACGAGCACGCGGCGAAGCTGCTGGCGACCACGCGCGAATCCGCCGAGTGGGAGGACCGCGACCGCTATGTGATGCGGCTCGCCGCCTTCGCCCACAACCGCGATGAATGGCTGGCCCGCTGGCTCGCCGCCTCGCCCGCCGACCCGGACGCGCTCGTCGTCAGGGCCGAACTCGGCGTACGCAAGGCCTGGGAGTCCCCGGCCCGCGCCGAACTGCTGCGTGAGACGGGCCCGCTGATCGGCGCGGCGGCCGAGGGCGACCCGCGAGACCCCGTGCCGTGGCGGATCGCCCTGGACCACGCGCGGGGCACGCGCGCGGGCCACCGGGACTTCGAGTCGCTGTGGGGCGAGGCGGTGCGCCGCTCCTCGCACCACTACGGATGCCATGTGGCGGCCCTCCAGTACCTCTCGGGCCAGTGGCACGGCTCGCACCAGGAGTGCTTCGACTTCGCCGAACAGGCCGCCGCGGACGCGCTGCCCGGGTCGCTCGTGAAGGCACTTCCGATGCGGGCCGCCTTCAGCCGGCTGCTGAGTGACGATCTCACCTCCGTGACGACGGACCGGATCGACGCGGCCTGCGACGAGGCGATCCTGCTCTCGTCCGTGTACGTGGTGGGCGACCCCTGGCCGGCGGAGGTACGGAATCTGCTGGCGTACGTGCTGGTCAGACGGCACCGCTGGGACGAGGCTCTGGAACAGTTCCGGCTGATCGGCCCGTACGCGACGTCCTTTCCCTGGACGTCGCTGACCGACGATCCGCTGGGTCAGTTCCTGGAGACACGCGACGGTGTGCGTCTCCAGGTGGCCTCCGGGATGCCGTTGTGGAACCGGACAGACCGAGGGCGTCCGCGCGGCCATTACGCTTGACCGTTGTGACCACCGCACATCTCCCTCTCTTTCCGCTGAACGCGGTGCTGTTCCCGGGCCTCGTCATGCCCCTGAACATCTTCGAGGAGCGGTATCGCGCCATGATGCGCGACCTGCTCAAGACAGACGAGTCCGAACCGCGACGCTTCGTCGTGGTCGCCATCCGCGACGGGCACGAGGTCGCGCCGACCGCCTCGGGCATGCCCGACCTCACGTCCCTGCCCGCACGCGGGCCCTCGGCGGGCTTCGGCACCGAGCCGCTCAAGGCCTTCCACCAGGTGGGCTGCGTCGCCGACGCGACCACCATCCGCGAACGCCAGGACGGCAGCTTCGAGGTGCTCGGCACCGGCACCAGCCGGGTCCGGCTGCTCTCCGTCGACACGAGCGGGCCCTATCTGACCGCCGAGGTCGAGGCGGTCGAGGAGGACTCGGGCGAGGGTGCGGGAGCACTCGCCGAAGGCGTCCTGCGGGCGTTCCGCAGCTACCAGAAACGGCTGGCGGGAGCACGTGAGAGGTCGCTGTCGACCGGCGACGACCTGCCCGACGAGCCGTCCGTCGTCTCGTATCTGGTGGCCGCGGCGGCCGTCCTGGACATCCCGGCGAAACAGCGGCTGCTCCAGGCCCCGGACACGGTGACGCGGCTGCGCGAGGAGTTGAAGCTGCTGCGCGCCGAGACGGCGGTGATCCGGCATCTTCCGTCGCTGCCGGCCGTGGACCTCACCCGGGCTCCGACGAGCCCGAACTGACCTCCGCCGGCTCGTCCCAGCACCTTCCGGCTCTCAACCGACGCGAGGAACAGGTCTCTTGGCGAAGAAGCAAGCGAGGAAAGCCGCGGGTGCCACCCCGGCGACGGTCGCGCTGAGGGCGGCGAAGGCCGAGTTCACCCTGCACGCGTACGAGCACGACCCGGCGGCCCCCTCGTACGGCGAGGAGGCCGCGGCGGCTCTGGGGGTCTCGGCGGACCGGGTGTTCAAGACACTGGTCGCCGACGTCGACGGGGAACTGACCGTGGCGGTCGTCCCGGTCTCCGGCTCGCTGGACCTCAAGGCGCTGGCAGCCGCGGTGGGCGGCAAGCGGGCGACGATGGCGGACCCGGCGGCGGCGGAGCGCACCACGGGCTACGTACGCGGCGGCATCTCTCCGCTGGGCCAGCGCAAGCGGCTCCGTACGGTCCTCGACTCCTCGGCAGGGGCCCACGCGACGGTCTGCGTCTCGGCGGGCCGCCGCGGGCTGGAGGTGG
The DNA here is from genome assembly GCF_014646115.1 of Streptomyces camponoticapitis. Classification (GTDB taxonomy): domain Bacteria; phylum Actinomycetota; class Actinomycetes; order Streptomycetales; family Streptomycetaceae; genus Streptomyces; species Streptomyces camponoticapitis. Next base: position 45,786 of record NZ_BMMV01000008.1, read on the forward strand.
AGCTGTCCCCGTCGGACCTGACCTCCCTGACAGCCGCGACGCTGGCCCCGATCGCCAAGGCCTGACGGGGCCCGTCAGCGACCGGTCTCCGGCCCGTCCTCCCGGTCGGCCGGCAGATACGGCGCCCCGAAGGGCACCCACTCCGGCTCCGGGTCGCGCGGACCGAACAGCGCCGTCAGCGCCAGATGCACGACCATCGCCGCCGCCGGCCACGCCAGCAGCGCGCCCCGGGCGTTCAGCTCCAGCGGCGCGTCGAACGTCGCGCCCTCTCCCGCCGCGCGCGCCTGCGTGACCACGTCGTCCGGGCCCAGGCTCCAGCCGACCAGCCAGGCCAGCCCCGACGCGAGCAGCGCGCCCAGCGCCAGGCCCACGACCAGCGGGACACCGCCGCGCCGGCGGAACAGGAAGACGAGGGCCGCGCTGACGGCGCCGAATCCCAGGGCCAGCAGCACGAACGTGCCGTCCGCGCCGATCGCCTCCTCGCCCTCCGTGTCCTTCAGGAACACGGCCGACTCACCGGCGATCAGCGGCACCCGGGGCGACAGCCAGAGCCAGAGCAGTCCGAGCAGGGCACCGGAGACAGCCACGAGGAGCGTCACGACGGCGGCCTGCTTCAGCTCGGTCCTCCTGTCGGTCTCGTCCGCCGCGTCGGCGGACGGATGGGCGGCCGTGGCTCCCGGACCCTGGGCCTTCTGCCAGGGGTCGTCGTTCGAGGGCTGGTGGGGCGGCGTCAGAGGAGCTGTCACCCCGCCATCGTGCCAGGCATGGCCCGGCGGTGCCTCATCGGACTGCCGCACGCCTGTACGCCCACGTCGCCACGGCCAGCGAGACGACGCCGACGGCCGCGCACACCGCGAGGTCGAGCGCGACGGTGGGCCAGTCGGGATGCCGGTCGAAGGTACGGGCCAGGGCCTCGACGCCGTACGTGGACGGCAGCAGATCCCGGGCGTAGGTGATCGGCCCCGGCAGCCGGTCGGCGGGCAGCACACCCAGCAGCAGCGCGGCGGACATACCGAGCTGCCCGAGCAGCGTGGCCAGTTCCTGACGGGGCGCGAGCAGCCCGAGCGCCGCCCCGAGGCCCGCCAGCGCGGCGCCGGAGAGCGGGATGACGGCGACCAGCACCCAGAGATGGGTGAGCGGCAGATCGAAGAGCAGACTGCCGGTCACCGCGGTCACGGCGGTGCCCGGCACGGTGAACGAGGCGTACGCCCCGGCCGCGCCCAGCACCACGGCGGCGGGCGGCACGGGCAGCGTCGCGTAGTGGTCGAGACCGCCGGTGGCCCGGAGCTGACCGAAGTACTGGGCGAGCAGATTGAGCGCGACGAACGCCACGACGAGCACGCTCGACCCGGCGACCACGGCCCGCGACTCGGCGGCGCCGTCGACGACACCGCGCATCAGGATCATGATCCCGACGGACTGGAAGGTCGCCACGAAGAGCAGTGGGATCCGGGCGACCCGGGCCCGCGACAGCTGCGCCCGGTACACGGCGGCGAGCGAGGGCAGCAGCCGCGCCCGCGGCGCCAGCGCCGCCGGCACCCGGTCGGCTCGGTCGGTCGCGGCACGGGGGTCCGGAACTGTCCGGCTCTTCCCGCCGACGGCCTCCGCGGGCACGATGCTCACCTGACGCAGCTCCTGTTCGCTCCGGACGGACGGATGCGGGCACGCCGTGTGACGCACGTGGCCGACCGCGACCAGCGTGCCATACGCCCGGAACGCGCCGAACGCCCCGTAGGGGCGGTCGAGTTCCGGCCGAGCACGGGCGGCGCGCCACCGTGTGCGACCGGGGTTGGCGCCGGTCGGCCGCGCCCGACTCCGGCACCCGGAGACCCGGCGCGCCTCCCTGCGACATCGTCCTGACCGCCGGAGGCGGAAGGCGGAACTCCATGGCCGCCCGCGCCGGTCACGGCGGGCGCGTGTCCGGCGGGCGCGGAGAGGACGGACCCGTCTCCGGCGGACGGAAGGGCGACGCGCGCGCGGACGGCGGCGCCGGCCCCGGGGGCCGCGAAGGCGGCCCGCGCGGGAGCGCTGTCACGGCCCGCGACCATCCGGGTGATCACCGTGGGTACCGGGCCTGTGCGCCCGCTCCCGGCCTCGTCACCCCCGGCGGTCACGGCAGATACCGGCCGGAAGCGACCGCCCGCCCCGCCCAGGAACGCGGCGCGCGCGGAAACCGCGGCGCGGCCCCCGGTGGGTGTCCGGGCAGGCGTCGGAGCCGTACATCTTGAGTTCTTCGCGCTCACGCCTTCACCAGCCCCTGGGCCTGGCCGCCGAGGGCCAGATAGACGTCCTCCAGGCTGGGCGTCGCCAGTGTGAAGTCGTCCAGGGCCGCGAACGCCGCGCCGCCCGTCACCGCCGCCACCGCGGCGCGGGCCTCGTCGGGGGCGAGCCGCAGCACCCAGCGGCGGCCCGACTCCTGCGCGGAGCCGCGCAGCGCGGCGACCTCGGGGACGTCGAGCGGGGCACGCTCGCGCCAGACGAGTTCGAGGCGTACGTCGCCCGCGACCTGTTCCTTCAGACCGGACGGGGTGTCGCAGGCGATGACCTTGCCCCGGTCCAGCACGGCGACCCGGTCCAGGACCGTCTCCGCCTCGATGACGTTGTGGGTGACCAGCAGCACCGTCGCGCCGCGTTCGGCCCGGCGGCGGTCGACCGCCGCCCAGACGGCGCGTCTGGCGACCGGGTCCATACCGGTCGTGGGTTCGTCCAGGACGAGCACCGGCCGGTCCCCCACCAGCGTCGCCGCGAAGCAGGCCATCCGCCGCTGCCCGCCGGAGAGCTTCTTCAACGGGCGCCCGGCGAGTTCGGTCAGGCCGAGTTCCGCGAGCACCGCGTCCCGCTCCGCCCGCGCCTCGCGCAGACCGAGCCCCCGCAGCCGGCCCGTGGTCTCGGCCGCGAGCCCGACCGTCAACTCGTCGAGCGCCGTGGACTCCTGGCCGAGATAGCCGATGAGGCGCGACGCACGCTCGGGATGGCCGACCAGATCGTGGCCGAGGACGTCGACGCTGCCCGAGTCCGGCCGCATGAGCCCGGTGAGCTGACGTACGAGGGTGGACTTGCCCGCACCGTTGGGACCGAGCAGTCCGAAGATCTCGCCCTGCCGCACATCGAGGGAGATCCCGTCGTTCGCGCGCACCTCGGGTGTCGCCGGGGTCCCCCGTCTGCCGCGCGCGGCGGGGTACGTCTTGACCAGCTCCCGCACCGCGCACACCGTACTCACAAGAGACGAGCCTACGGGGTCCGACTGCCCGGAATCCGCCCGGGGGCGCCCGCCCGCCTCCCGCTCTCGGGCGCGGTTCGGGCCACCGGCCGGGTCCGGCGGCCGAGGGCGGGCACTACTCCGCCGCCCCGTCACCCTTCACGGACGGACGCTCCGCCGCCGCCCGCACATCGATCTCACGCCAGAACCCCGCCCTGATCGCGTACCGGTCGTGCTCGTCGATCTGGTCGTCCTTGTGCGCGAGGAGCCCGAAGCGGGCCGCGTACCGCAGCACCTCGCCGTCGATACGGTGCGGGATCCGCGGGTACATCGTGGACAGCTTCTGCACATGGGCCGCGTCCGGCAGCCGCTCCATCCAGCGTCGGGCGAACACCTGTCCCACCTCGAAAGGGTCACCGCCGACCGTCGTGATGTCCTCCTCGCGGTCGGCCCAGCGCTGCTCGGCGCTGGTGAGCTGCGCGAGCGTCGGCAGCGACGCGGTCTCGGGCGACTCACCGAGCTGCCCTCCGCCGCCCGTGCGCTCGACCCAGCCCCGGTCGGACGACCAGCGCAGCGTGGCGTTCCCCGGCGGGGGCGCGGGCGCGGCGTGGGGTCCCGGGGCGCGCAGGGCGGCCAGGTCCTTCGGGGTGGGGACGCCCTTGCCGCCGGCGGGCGCCGACTGCCCGGTCCCGGCGTCGTGCTCGTGCCCCGGCCCGGCGTCCGGGCCGTGCTCCGTCGTCGCCGGCGCCGTCCCGTTGCGGGCGGACGCGGCCTGTGCCTCGGCCGCCCGCTCGGCGGACGCGGCGAGCGCCGACTCGGGCAGCGGCGCGGAGAGGATGGCGGCGATCTCGGGGCGCGGCGCGGGCGGGGGCGCGCAGACACCGCCGAAGTCCTTGGCCCGTACGGCCTTGGTGATCCAGGCCCGGTCGAGGACCCGGCGTTCGTCGGCCTCGGCCACCAGGTCCTCGGACTGGTTGTAGTCGCCGTCCGCCGCCTGGACCGCCCACAGGTGCACGGCGACGCCGTGTTCCTTCGCGGACATCAGGCCGGGCAGCAGATCGCCGTCACCGGTCACCAGCACCACGTCCGAGCAGGCGCGATTTCTGGCCAACTCCGTGAGCTCGGCATGCATGGCCGCGTCGACGCCCTTCTGCGCCCATCTCCCGTCGCTACGGGTCAGCGCACCGAGCCGGACGGTGACACGTGACATGACGCGCAGCCGGCGGTGTTCGGGCTGCGGTACGCGGTCGGGGGCGCCGTCGAACCAGTAGATACGGAGCAGCGGCTGCTCCGTATCGGCCTCGGCACGCTCGCGCAGCCCCTGGATGAGGGCGGCGTGGTCGACGGTGATGCGTGAGCGGGCCGGTTCTCCGGCGAGGAGGCTCGCGGCGGCGCCCAGCAGGTAACCGGCGTCCACCAGGACGACGCAGCGGTCCACGTGTTCCACCCTCTTTCGGGAACGTCGGGATCGGAAGTTGCTACGGGTTTGCTTCGAGTCTGCCCGACCGCAACTGGCTTAACGGCCGGAACTGGATCATCGGCGTGGCGTGTCCCTCCCGGCTACCCCCAGGGACGGTCGAACCGTGGTCCGTTACGCACAGCTATGATCCAAAATGCGGTGAGTCACGGCATATGTGAATCTGGTCGCGGCCCTGGCCCCAACATCCTTCAGGAGGCAGCACCATGGCCAAGAACAAGAACCGTGACCGCGGCAAGCACCAGGACCGCTCGTCCACCGAGCGTGGCGCCGAGCAGCCCTCGTCCTCCTCGACGGAGGCCAAGGCCGAGCAGATACAGTCGCAGGTCAACCCGTCCGACGTGGCCCACAAGGGCCGCCAGAAGCGCTTCGGCCACAACTGACGCGCCGACTCACGCGGTCGGCCGCACATGACCGAAGAGGGGCACGCCCGGTCTCCCGGGCGTGCCCCTCCGTGCGTACGCGTTCCGCTTCCGCCGCCCCGCCGGGTACCGCTACCCCGCCAGACAGGACGGCCCGAGCAGCACCTTCAAGTCGCCGAAGAGCGCCGGGTCGGGCTGCACCCGGTGCCGGTCGAGCCGCAGCACCGTCGTCTTCCGTGCGCCCTGGAGCTTGATCCGCACCTCGGAGTTGCCCCGGTGGTGGCTGAGGATCTCACCCAGCCTGCTGACCATGGGCGGCGTGAGCTTCACCGTGGGGATGGTGATCGTGACCGGCGCGTTCGTCCCGCTGGACGACAGGTCGGGGACCTGGAGCTCCATCGCGACAAGACGCGGGATGTCCTCACGCTTGTCGAGACGGCCCTTGACGAAGACGACGGTGTCCTCGACCAGTTGGGTGGAGACCAGCTGGTACGTCGCGGGGAAGAACATGCACTCGATCGAGCCCGCCAGATCCTCCACGGTGGCGATCGCCCAGGCGTTGCCCTGCTTGGTCATCTTCCGCTGGAGGCCGGAGATGATGCCGCCGATCGTGACCACCGCGCCGTCCGCGTGCTCACCGCCGGTGAGCTGCGAGATCGCCGCGTCGGACTTGTCGGACAACACGTGCTCGATACCGAAGAGCGGGTGGTCGGAGACGTACAGACCCAGCATTTCGCGTTCCTGCGCGAGCAGATACGACTTGTCCCACTCCACGTCGGAGAATTCCACGTCGAGCCCGAAGCCGGGCTCGGAGGACGCGTCGTCGCTGTCGCCCATCCCGCCGAAGAGGTCGAACTGCCCCTCCGCCTCCTTACGCTTGACCTGTACGACGTTGTCGATCATCGGCTCGTGGTGCGCGACGAGCCCCTTGCGGGTGTGGCCCATCTCGTCGAAGGCGCCCGCCTTGATGAGCGATTCGACGGTGCGCTTGTTGCAGACGACCGCCTCGACCTTGTCGAGGAAGTCGGGGAAGGTGGCGTACTTCCCCTTCGCCTTGCGCGACCGGATGATCGATTCGACGACGTTCGTGCCGACATTCCGGACGGCCGTCAGCCCGAAGAGGATCACGTCGTCGCCCTGCGCGGCGAAGTTCGCCACCGACTCGTTCACATTCGGCGGCAGCACCTTGATGCCCATTCGCCGGCACTCGTTGAGATAGATCGCCGACTTGTCCTTGTCGTCCTTCACCGAGGTCAGCAGGGCCGCCATGTATTCGGCGGGGTAATTCGCCTTCAGATAGGCGGTCCAGTAGGTGACGAGGCCGTACGCGGACGAGTGCGCCTTGTTGAACGCGTATCCCGCGAACGGGACCAGCACGTCCCAGAGCGCCTTGATGGCCTCGTCCGAGAAGTTGTTCTTCTTGGCACCGGCCTGGAACAGGACGAAGTTCTTCGCCAGTTCGTCGGCCTTCTTCTTGCCCATCACGCGGCGGAGGATGTCCGCCTCGCCGAGCGAGTAGCCCGCGATGATCTGCGCGGCCTTCTGCACCTGCTCCTGATACACGATCAGGCCGTAGGTGAGGCCGAGAACCTCCTTGAGAGGCTCCTCCAACTCCGGGTGGATCGGGGTGATCTCCTGCTGCCCGTTCTTGCGCAGCGCGTAGTTCGTGTGCGAGTTCATGCCCATCGGGCCCGGCCGGTACAGCGCCGACACGGCGGAAATGTCCTCGAAGTTGTCGGGCTTCATCAGCCGCAGCAGCGAGCGCATCGGACCGCCGTCGAACTGGAAGACGCCGAGCGTGTCACCGCGGCAGAGCAGTTCGTACGTCTTGGGGTCGTCCAGCGGCAGGGACAGCAGGTCGAGATCGATGTCCTTGTTGGCCTTCACCATCTTGACGGCGTCGTCCATGATGGTCAGATTCCGCAGACCCAGGAAGTCCATCTTCAGCAGGCCGAGCGACTCACACTGCGGGTAGTCCCACTGCGTGATGGTGACGCCGTCTGTGTGCCTGACCCAGACCGGCACATGGTCCGTGATCGTCTCGCTGGACATGATGACGCCGGCCGCGTGCACGCCCATCTGCCGCACCAGGCCCTCGACACCCTTCGCGGTGTCGATGACCTTCTTGACGTCCGGCTCGTTCTCGTACATCCCCCGGATCTCGCCCGCCTCGCTGTAGCGCGGGTGCTTGGGGTCGGTGATGCCGTTGAGGTCGATGCCCTTGCCGAGGACGTCCGCGGGCATGGCCTTGGTGAGCCGGTCGCCCATCGCGTAGGGATAACCCAGCACGCGCGCCGAGTCCTTGATGGCGTTCTTCGCCTTGATCTTTCCGTAGGTGCCGATCATGGCGACCTTGTCGGCGCCGTATTTCTCCGTCACATACCTGATGACCTCACCGCGCCTGCGCTCGTCGAAGTCGATGTCGACATCCGGCATCGAGATGCGCTCGGGGTTGAGGAACCGCTCGAAAATCAGGCCGTGTTCGATCGGGTCGAGGTCGGTGATGCCCATCGCGTACGAGACGATCGAGCCGGCCGCGGAGCCTCGGCCGGGGCCCACGGCGATGCCGTTGTTCTTGGCCCACATGATGAAGTCCGCGACGACCAGGAAGTACCCGGGGAACCCCATCTCGATGATGATGCCCATCTCGTACTCGACCTGCTTCTGGCGGTCCTCCGGGATGCCGTTCGGGAAACGCCTGGCCATTCCCCGCATGGTCTCCTCGCGGAACCAGGTGATCTCGGTGAAGCCGTCGGGGATGTCGAACTTCGGCATCAGGTTCCGCTCCTGGAACCAGCCCTCCGTGTCGATCTGCTGCGCCACCAGAAGGGTGTTGGCGCACCCCTCCTGCCACGCGTCCGACGAGTCGACCGCGTACATCTCGTCCGTCGACTTCAGGTAATAACCCGTCCCGTCGAACCGGAACCGGTCCGGATCCGACAGATTCTTACCCGTCTGAATGCACAGCAGCGCGTCGTGCGCCGTCGCCTCGTTCGCGTACGTGTAATGCGAGTCGTTCGTCACCAGCGGCGGAATCCCGAGCTTCTTCCCCACCTCCAGCAACCCGTCCCGCACGCGGCGCTCGATCTCGATGCCGTGGTCCATCAGCTCCAGGAAATACCGGTCCTTGCCGAAGATGTCCTGGTAGTCCGAGGCCGCCTGCATCGCCTCGTCGAACTGCCCCAGCCTCAAGCGCGTCTGCAACTCACCCGACGGGCACCCCGTGGACGCGATCAGGCCCTCGGACCACTTCGCGATCGTCTCCCGGTCCATCCGCGGCCACTTCGTCAGCCAGCCCTCCGCGTACGCGTCGGACGACAGCCGGAACAGATTGTGCAGACCCGTCTTGTTGGCCGCCCAGATCGTCTTGTGCGTATAACCACCCGAACCGGAGACGTCGTCCCGCTTCTGATGCGGCTGCCCCCACTGCACCTTCCGCTTGTTGCGCCGGGACTCCGGCGCCACATACGCCTCGATGCCGATGATCGGCGTCACGTCCGCCTTCTTCGCCTGATGGAAGAAGTCGTACGCACCATGCAGATTCCCATGGTCCGTCATCGCGATATGGGACATCCCCATCTCATTGCACGCCTTGAACATGTCCCCCAACCGCGCCGCACCGTCCAGCAGCGAGTACTGGGTGTGGACATGCAAGTGCGTGAACGGCGGCTTGGTCACGGCTGAGGCCTCCAGCGAAACGAGCGGACGAGCGGGGCTGCCGAGCGAGGGCCCGCCTCGGCTCGGCCACGGGGGAACAGCCTCGAAGTGTACGACCGCCCACTGACAATCCGAGCGCGTCGGGGCGATGTCCCGACGAGTCCGAACCGGGCGTCACGAACCTTCGGGTCGACCGGCGCCGGACGGGCACGCACCGGTACGTTCGTGCGTTGCCAGTACTGACGGCGCCGTCGCCCGAGGCGGGTGGCGTGTCAGTTCGTCCGCCCAGTTCGTCATGTTCCAGGAGGCACCACCGATGTCGGTCCCGCGCCCGGTCGAAGCAGCTGACCAGCAGCGAGGGGAGGAGATCCTCACCGTGTTCGGCACCGCCTTCGGTGCCCTGCTGGCCGCTGACCCGGCGGCCTTCCAGGTCAAATTCCGGAAGATGGCCGCCTCCGCCTTCGCCTTCTACCGAGGCACCGCGAGCCTGTTCTACAACGACCTGGAACGGGAGCAGCACGGCGGGCCGTACGTGGACGAGCGCACCGGCCGGGTCTGGATCCACGGCGATCTGCACGCCGAGAACTTCGGCACGTACATGGACGCGAACGGCCGGCTGATCTTCAACGTCAACGACTTCGACGAGGCCTATGTAGGACCGTTCACCTGGGACCTGAAGCGCCTGGCCGCGTCGCTCGCGCTGATCGGCTACACGAAGGCCCTCAGCGACGACCAGATCAGCGAACTGGTCCGGATCTACGCCGCCGCCTACCGCGAGCGGATCCACGCGCTGGCGACGGGCGCCAAGAACGACGAGGTGCCGCCCTTCACCCTGGACACGGCGACCGGCCCGCTGCTCGACGCGCTCCGCGACGCCCGCTCGCTGACCCGCTTCGGCCTGCTCGACTCGATGACCGAGATCCGTGAGTTCGAGCGCCGCTTCGCCCCGGGCGGCGGCTCCATCGAGCTGGACGCCGCCACCCGCTACAAGGTCCTGGCGGCCTTCGACGGCTATCTGGAGACCCTGCCGGAGTCCAGCCTGACCCGCCCCGACTCGTACCGGGTGAAGGACGTCGTGGGACGGCGAGGCGTCGGCATCGGCTCGGCCGGCCTGCCCTCGTACAACATCCTGCTGGAGGGCAACAGCGACGCCCTGGAGAACGACGTCGTGATCTACCTCAAGCAGGCGCAGACCCCTGCCGTCTCCCGGCACATCACCGACGAGCGGGTGCGCGGCTACTTCCAGCACGAGGGCCACCGCACGGTGATCTCGCAGCGCGCGCTCCAGGCGCACGCCGACCCGTGGCTCGGCTGGACCGAGCTGGACGGCGCGGGCCAGCTGGTCGCCGAGGTCTCCCCGTACGCGGTCGACCTCGACTGGTCGGATCTCGACGACCCGGCCGAGATCGCCGCCGTCGTCGCCGACCTCGGCCGCGCGACGGCGACGATGCACGGAGCGGCGGACGACGAGAGCGGGCACTCGCTGGTGCCGTTCAACACGGAGCGGGCCATCGACGCGGCGATCGCGGCGGACGAGGAGGGCTTCCCCGAGCTGCTGGTGGAGTTCGCCCACAGCTACGGGGCGCGGGCCCGCGCGGACCACCAGATCTTCGTGGACCTCTTCCGCAACGGACAGCTCGCCGGCGGCTGACCCCGCGCCGCCCCGGTCCGACCGGCCGGATCCGACCGGGGCGACGGCGACCTTAGGGACCCCTTACAGGTTCTCGTGGCACACTCGGCGACGATGGACATATCGGCGGCACGGCTCAGGGCGCTGCGGGCGGCATTGTTCACGGCACTGGCCGTGACGCTGTCCGCCGGCTCCCATGTCCTGCTGTCGCGGGCCCCGCTGCCCCTGTCCGTCGTCGCCGTCCTGTGCGCCGTCGTGTTCCCGGTCTCCTACGCCCTCGCGGGGCGCGAGCGGGGCTTCTGGCGTATAGCGGCCCTGCTCGTCCCGCTCGAACTGGCCGCGGACACCATCTTCACCACCGGCCAGAACGTCTGTTACGGGGCCGCCGGCGGCCCCGTCGCCGGACCGCTGCGCTCCGTCGGCTTCGACGTCCTGTGCGGCGGCAGCTTCGGCTCCCCGCTGCCCGGCGTCTCGGCGGCGGCCTCGCCCGAGAGCGCGGCGGCCACCCTGCTGGGCTCCCCCGATCCCGCGCTCCCGTGGCTGCTCCTCGCCACTCATGTCGCGATCGGTCTGCTCGCCGCGCTCTGGCTGCGGCGGGGCGAGGCAGCCATGGCCGGCCTGGTGCGGGCCCTCGCCGGTTTCGCCTTCCGGCCGCTGCTGGTCGCCGTCGCGGTGGCCGGCACGGTCCGCCGTACGGTACGGCGCTTCCCCCGCCCCGCCACGGCCCCGCACACCTCCCGTACGCGCCTGTGCGCGCACTCCGTCGGACGACGGGGACCACCTCGCTCGGCCCTTCTCCCGGCCTGAGCACCACGGCGGCAGCCGTCTTCGGCCACCGTCCGTCCCCCGCGTACCGGCGCGCGATCCTCCGCGCCCGCGCGTCTCGTCCGACCCACACGGAGCAGACCAGTCATGAGCGCACGCAACAGCAACGCCAACAAGGCCGCCGCCCGCGAGAGGCTGCGCGAGCAGCGCGAGCGGCAGGCGAAGAAGGACCGCACCCGCCGCCAGCTCGTCGTCGCCGGATCCACCGTCGCCATCCTGGCGATCGCCGGGGGCGTCGGCTTCGGCGTCGTCCAGGCCAACAAGCCCTCGCACTGGGAGGCGGCCAAGGACGCGACCAAGGTCACCGCGCCGAAGCACACCTCCGGCACGAACGGCACGACCGTCGTCATCGGCAAGCCCGAGGCGAAGAAGACCCTGGAGCTGTACGAGGACTCCCGCTGCCCGATCTGCGCGACGTTCGAGCAGCATGTCGGCGCCACGATCCAGAAGGACGTGGACGCGGGCAAGTACAAGGTCAAGTACGTCGGCGCCACGTTCATCGACAACTCGGACAACGGCGAGGGCTCGAAGAACGCGCTGTCCGCGCTGGGCGCCGCGCTCGACGTGAGCCCCGAGGCGTTCTCGGCGTACAAGACCGCGCTCTACTCGACGCAGAACCACCCCAGCGAGAGCGACGACAAGTTCGCCGACGACAGCGTCCTGCTGAAGATCGCCGACTCGGTGGACGGGCTCAAGGGCAACGCGGCGTTCAAGAACGACGTCGAGAGCGGCACGTTCGACGCCTGGGCGATGAAGATGTCCGCGACGTTCGACAGCAGCAGCGTCGAGGGCACCCCGACGCTCCGCATGGACGGCAGGGCAGTCACCGCGGAGGGCAGCGAGAACGCCCCGCTCACGGCTCCGGAGTACACGGCGGCGATCGCCAAGGCCCTGGCCGCGTGACGGTACGGAGTCACCGGGACGAGGCCAACGGGTGACGGCGTACGGGCCACTCCTCCGTGGTCCGTACGCCGTCGGGCATGACCGGGCGCGACGCCGCGCCCGGCGGCCGGGGGACATACCCCCGGCCGCTGGGAAACGGTCTACGCCTGGTCGCCCAGCGACTCGATGAAGGCCAGCCCCGTGCGCCAGGTCTGCTCGGCCGCCGACTCGTCGTAGTCCGGCAGGTCCGGGTCGGTGTAGAGGTGCCCGACGCCCCGGTACCGGTAGATCTCCACGTCGGCGCCGATCTCCCGCATGCGCAGATACCAGGTGTTCAGCCAGTCGTGCGGCTCGGACACGTCCGGGTCGGCGACATGCAGCTGTACGGGCAGGTCGTCCACCGACGCGGTCGCGGCGATGTCCGACGTACCGTGCATCAGCAGCAGCCCGCGGGCCTTCGAGTCCCCCAGCGCGAGCGTCTGCGCGACGGACCCGCCGAGGGAGAAGCCCGCGTACAGCAGACCGCGCTCCGAATAGGGCGCCACGGCGAGGACGGCGCGCCTCAGCAGTTCGTCGGAACCGATCTTGTCCCTGAGCGCCCTGCCCTCCTCGACCGTCTCGACGGTTTGGCCCTCGAAGAGGTCGGGCACGTGCACGTGGTGTCCGGCAGCGCGCAGCCGCTCGGCTCCCGCGTGCACCGCCGGGCGCAGGCCGTGGGCCGAATGAAAGAGAACGACGTCCATCCGCCCATCCTGCCAGGTGGGCACCCCCGTCCGAATCCGGAGCCATGGAGAACGTACTGCGACCGTTGACCGTGCTGGGTGGCGCCGTCCTCCTGACGCTGCTGCTCGGCTGGATCGTCGACCTGATGCTGCGCCGCGCGGACGCCCGGCACCCGGAGACCCCGCTGTGGGGGCTGCTCCGGCGCTGCCGGCTGCCGCTCCAGGTCGTCGTCCTCACCGCCCTGCTGTGCGTCACCTACCGCGAGACGCGCTGGCCTGTCGTCGAGAACCACGAGACCGGCATCGGCCGGGTGCTGACACTGGTCCTGATCGGTGCCGGGGCCTGGCTGGTCGTGCGGATCGTGTCGGCCGTCGTGGAGTCGACGTACGCCCGTTACGCGACCTCCGCCCGCGACCTGGCGAAGGTCCGCCGGGTCCGTACCCAGGTCACGCTCATCATGCGGATCGTGACGGCGGTGGTCGTCGTGGTGGCGGTCGCCGCGATCCTGCTCACCTTCCCGAGCATGCGGAGCATCGGTACGTCGATGCTCGCCTCCGCCGGCATCATCGGCATCGTCGCGGGTGTCGCGGCGCAGTCCACGCTCGGCAATCTCTTCGCCGGCTTCCAGATCGCCTTCGGCGACATGGTGCGGATCGGCGACACGGTCGTGGTGGACGGCGAATGGGGTGTGGTCGAGGAGGTCACGCTCACCTTCCTCGCGGTACGCACGTGGGACGAGCGCCGGATCACGATGCCGGTGTCGTACTTCACGAGCAGGCCGTTCGAGAACTGGTCGCGCGGCGGGGTCCAGATGACCGGCACGGTCTTCCTCCAGCTCGACCACTCGGCGCCGGTGAAGCTGATGCGCGAGAAGCTCCACGAGATACTTCAGGACTGCGCGGCCTGGGACGGCCGGGACTGGAGTCTGGCCGTCACCGACACCACCCCGAGCACCATCGAGGTGCGGGCCGTCGTCACCGCGAAGGACGCGGACGACGTCTGGACGGCGCGCTGCACCGTACGGGAGCAGCTGATCGCCTGGCTGGCGGCCGAGCATCCGTACGCGCTGCCGCGGATCGCGACCGCGCAGGCGGTGGTGCTGCCGGCCCCGGGGAGGAACGACGCCACGGGCGATGCCGGAGCGCACCACCACCCCGACCCGGCGCTGACGGAGAACGCCGACGGCGACCCGCGCGCCGGCCGGGGCTGACGGGGCCCCGCCCAGGAGCCGACGCAGGCGCGGGCGCAGGCGCAGGCGCAGGGCCTCAGCGCATGCTGCGTACGTCCAGATATCTGAGCACCCGGTCGACCACTTCCGGGTTCGCGTTGGGTTCGCTGCGCGCCGCCAGGACCTCGTGCCGGGCCGCGGACATCATCTCGCGCTGGATGCGCTGCATCGTCCTGGCCCGCTGGCTGCGCTTGGCGAACCAGTCGCGCCGCTCGTCGTCGACCACGTCCGGGCTGATCCGCGCCCCGATGTCGTACGCCCCGCGCGCCAGCCGCTCACTCAGCTCCTCGGGCAGGTCCTCGACCTCCTCGATCTCCTTGAGGCGGCGCTTCGCGGCCTTGGCGGCGCGGATGGCCAGCGTGTGCTCGAAGCCCCGTTCGGCCTCGGTGTCGGCCCGTACGCCGAGGACTTTCACCAGCCACGGCAGGGTCAGCCCCTGGAAGACCAGCGTCGTCATGATGACGGCGAAGGCGATGAAGATGATCGTGTCGCGGCCGGGGAAGGGTGACCCGTCGTCGGTTTCCAGCGGGATGGCCAGCGCCAGCGCGACCGAGGCCACCCCGCGCATCCCGGCCCACCACATGACGACGGTCTCCCGCCAGCTGACCGGGATCTCCTCGTTGTAGTCCCGGAGTTTGTGCAGCCGTTTGGTGACCCATACCGCGGGGAGCAGCCACGCCAGCCGTACGAGGACGACGACCCCGACGACGGCGGCCGACCAGCCGAGCACCTCGCCCGTGCGGCCGTCGGCCGTGCCGAAGGCGTTGTGCAGTTCGAGCCCCACGAGGCCGAAGGCGATGCCGGTGACGAGGATGTCGATGATCTCCCAGAAGGTGTTCCCGGCGATCCGTCCCATCACGTCGTCCGCGTCGGCGGAGTGCTCGGCGAGGAAGAGCGCGGTGGTCAGGACGGCGAGGACACCGGAGCCGTGCAGCTCTTCGGCGATCACATAGCTGACGAACGGCACCAGGAGCGTCAGACCGACCTGGAGCGGCGCGTCGCCGAGCAGCGACATGAGCTTGTTGGAGAGCCAGCCGAGCGCCAGCCCCACGACCACCGCCACCACCGCGGAGAGCACCAGCGTCCCGGCCGCCTCCGGCCACGAGAAGCTGCCGCCGACCACCGCGCCGACGGCCACGTGGTAGAGCACGATCGCGGTGACGTCGTTGAACAGCCCCTCGCCCTCCAGGATCGAGACGAGCCGCCGGGGCAGTCCGAGGGAGCCGGCGACGGCGGTAGCGGCGACCGGGTCGGGCGGTGCGACGAGCGCGCCGAGGACGAACGCGGCGGCGATCGGCAGCCCGGGGACGACGGAGCTGGCCACGCTCGCCACCGTCGCCATGGTGACGAGGACCAGCGCCACGGCGAGCAGCAGGATCGGCCGCACGTTGGCGGTGAACTGCCGCCAGGAGGTGCGCTGTACGGCCGCGTAGAGCAGGGGCGGAAGCAGCAGCGGGAGGATGAGGTCCGGCGGCACGTCGATGTTCGGTACGAAGGGGAGCAGCGCCAGGACGACCCCGAGGATGGTCATCAGCACGGGCGACGGCAGGTTGAGCCGTTCCCCGAGTGGCACCGTCACCACGGCGCCCAGCAACAGCACGAGCAGCAGCGCCAACTGGGCCACGGTGCGCCCTCCGGTGTCGTGAGCCCTGACGATCAAGGCCTCTCAACCCTGTCACGCGGGTGCACCGAACCCGGCGAGGCGCTGCTCCTCGCGGCCCGCTTCCGGACCGCGAGGAGACGTTTCGGCGGTGGGCGCCGTCACCGCCCGGGCGCCGTCATCGCCGTAACGGACGCGCCGTTACCGCTACTCGCGGATCCGGTCGCGGATCCAGACCCCGGCCTCCTTGAGCACGCCGGTGCCCGAGAAGTTGCCGGCGTTGCAGGAGCCTGTCTTGAAGACGGCTCCGGAGCGGTGGTCGTCGGAGTAGTTCCAGTTGGTCCAGGAGATGTTCTTCCGCTTCATCAGGTCGAGGAAGCGCTGCGACATACCGAAGTCGTTGGCGCCCTCGCCCGCGTAGTTCTGGGTGCCGAACTCGGTGACGAAGACGGGCAGTCGGTTCGAGGCCCGGTCGAGCGCCGCCAGGTACTCGTCGCGGTGCGACGCGGCGTAGAAGTGGAACGTGTACATGATGTTGGAGGCGTTGACGGGGTTGTTCACGACCTCCTGCTCATTGGCGCCGTCGGAGACCCCGAACGAGGACCAGGCACGCGTGCCGACGAGCACGACGGCGTCGGGGTCCTGTGCCCGGATGACCGGAATGATCTTCTCCGCGTACGACTTGACGGTCCCCCAGCTCACGTCGGACGGCTCGTTGGCGATCTCGTAGAGGACGCCGGGGCTGTCCTTGTACTTCTTCGCCATGGCCGTGAAGAAGGTCTTCGCCCGCTCCAGGTTGAAGTTGGGGTCACCGGGGCTGAGCATGTGCCAGTCGATGACCGCGTACATCCCGCGCTGGTTGGCGCCGTCCACGAACTTCTGGGCGAGGGAGGTGAAGCGCGCCGGGTCGGTCTCGTACCCGCCCTCCTGTACGTATGTGGAGACGCGCAGCACATCGCCCCGCCACTCGTTGGCGAGGACGTCGAGCGAGCCGTTGGTGACGCACTGGGAGTACCACTGGGTGCCGTGCGTGCTCATGCCGCGCAACTGGACAGCCTGGCCCTGGCTGTTGCAGAGGCGGGTGCCGCAGACCCTGAGCTGGCCGTTGTCGCTGATGGGTGAGGCGACGCCGGCGGCGGACGCCGGGGCGGTGCCGGTGGTCGGTGTGGCGGCGCCCGCCCTCATGGGCGACAGCATGGCGGTGACGATGCCGAGCGCGGAGACGGCGAGGAGTGCCTTTCGGCCGCGCCGTCCTCGGGTACGGGACGCGCGGTTCGCGCCGGGGGCGATCTGCTGGGGCATGGGGTGGTGCTCCCTTCGGGTGGGGTCCGTGACGGGAGATCAACTGTCAGAGGCATGACAGCAAGTGAGTGAAAGTTAAGGTTGTTTCCAATCACCGTCAAGAGTGTTGGGAAAGTTTCCTAACGATTGAACCCCGGAGATCACCCACGATCACCTCACCGCCCACGGACCCCGGCTACACCGCGCGCCGCATCCCCCGGTGCGGGATCCCCACGGACTCGTACTCCGGGCCGTACGCCTCGTAGCCCAGCCGCTCGTAGAACCCCAGCGCCCGCGTCTGCGCGTGCAGGTCCACCACGAGCAGCCCGCGCTCCCGCGCCATGTCCTCCACGGCCCTCACCAGTGCGGCACCGACCCTGAGGCCGCGCGCCTCCTTCACCACCGCGAGCCGGCCGAGCGAGCCGACCGCCGGATCACCGTCGGTCCGGTCCGCCGCCTCCGGCCCGTACAGCAGCCTCGCCGTACCGAGCGGCCGGCCGTCGTCCCGCACCGCGAGCACATGCTCGGCGGCGGCGTCCAGGGAGTCGTGGGAGTCGAACTCCAGTTCCTCGGGCACCTGTTGCTCCACGACGAACACCCGCCTGCGGACCACGAGACACGCCTCACGGTCGGCCGCGCCCGCCGCCGACCGGATCTCGTACGCCAGACCGTCGAGGCCAGCACCGGCTCCGGGCGCGGCCGCGGTCTCCCCCGGGGTCATACGTTGCTCTCGGCGCGGACCTTGTCCAGCGCGTTCTGCAGATCGTCCGGGTACGTGCTCTCGAACTCCACCCACCGGCCGTCCGACGGGTGCTCGAAGCCCAGCTTCATCGCGTGCAGCCACTGCCGGGTCAGTCCCAGCCGCTTGGCCAGCGTCGGATCGGCGCCGTACGTCAGGTCGCCCACGCACGGGTGGCGGTGGGCCGCCATGTGCACCCGGATCTGGTGGGTGCGGCCCGTCTCCAGCTTGATGTCCAGCAGCGACGCGGACCGGAATGCCTCGATCAGGTCGTAGTGCGTGACCGACAGTTTGCCCTCGGCGGTCACGGCGAACTTGTAGTCGTGGTTCGGGTGCCGCCCGATCGGGGCGTCGATGGTGCCGCTCATGGGGTCCGGATGTCCCTGCACCAGCGCGTGGTAGCGCTTGTCGACGATCCGCTCCTTGAACTGCGCCTTGAGCGAGGTGTAGGCGCGCTCCGACTTGGCCACGGCCATCAGCCCGGAGGTGCCGACGTCCAGCCGGTGCACGACGCCCTGCCGCTCGGCGGCGCCGGACGTCGAGACGCGGTAGCCGGCGGCGGCGAGCCCGCCAATGACGGTCGTACCCGTCCAGCCGGGGCTCGGGTGCGCGGCCACGCCGACCGGCTTGACGACCACGACGATGTCGTCGTCGTCGTACACGATCTCCATGCCCTCGACCGGCTCGGCCACCACCCGCACCGGGGCGGCGGGCGCGGGCATCTCCACCTCAAGCCAGGCGCCGCCACGGACCCGTTCGGACTTCGCGACCACAGCGCCGTCGACCTGCACCTTGCCGGCGGCGGCCAGCTCGGCCGCCTTCGTACGGGAAAAACCGAACATGCGGGCGATGGCGGCATCGACGCGCTCGCCCTCGAGGCCGTCGGGAACGGGCAGGGTGCGGATATCGGGAACGGTACTCACCCGTCGAGTATGCCTTGCCCGCACGGCCCGGCCGCCCACGGACGGCCTCCCCGGCCCCCGGACGCGGCGCCGGTCGCGGTGTCGGTCGCGGAGTCGGTCGCGGTGTCGCCGGCCCGGTCCCCGGTTCCTGTCCCGGGCTCAGTCGCGGTGGACGGTCCCGTCGGGGTCGAGCCCGCGGAAGGACAGGATCACGATCAGGAAGCCGCCGCAGACGATCGCGGAGTCGGCGAGATTGAACACGGCGAAGTTCGCCGGCGCGATGAAGTCCACGACGGCGCCCTTGAACACCCCGGGCTCACGGAAGATCCGGTCGGTGAGATTGCCGAGCGCCCCGCCGAGCAGCAGACCGAGCGCCACGGCCCACGGTCCGCTGTAGAGCTTGCGGGCCAGCCGCGCGATCACCACGATCACGGTCGCCGCGACGAAGGTGAAGAAGACGGTGTACGCCTCGCCGATACCGAAGGCGGCGCCCGCGTTGCGCACCGCCTCGAACTTCAGCAGATCACCGACGACATTGATCGGATCGTGATGCTCCAGCTTCGCCACCACGAGCATCTTGCTGCCGAGGTCGAGCAGATAGGCGACCAGTGCCACGGAGAACAGCGCGACGATCTTGCGCTGTCCCCTGACCGGCTCGGCGGGAGCCGCGCCCTCGTCGTCAACATCCGGCGTACCGATGACGCGCTCCGCCTCTGCCACGTGAGTCCCTCAAGTTAGATCCCGATTAGGGTCGAGGGTACGGCACCCACGTATGGTCTCAGCCGCGCCGTTCCTGCTTCTGCTTGTCCTCGACACACAGCGTGGCCCGCGGGAACGCCTGCATCCTGGCCTTGCCGATCGGCTTGCCGCAGACCTCGCAGAGGCCGTACGTACCGGCGTCGAGGCGCAGCAGCGCCCGCTCCGTCTGCTCCACCATCTCGCGCGCGTTCGCGGCGAGCGACATCTCGTGCTCGCGGGTGATGTTCTTGGTGCCGGTGTCGGCGTCGTCGTCCCCCGCGCCGTCTCCGGAGTCCCGCATCAGACCGGCGAGTGCCTGCTCGGAGGAGGAGATCTCGGCGTTCAGCCGGGCCGCCTCGCTCTCCAGACCCGCCCGCGCCTCGGCGACCTCCGCCTCGGTCCACGGATCCTCGCCCGGCCGTACGGGGAGCTCCCCGGCCGCTGTGGTGCCGCGCACCGGGGGCGCCGCGGTCGCCGTGCCGCCCGGGGCCGCCGTCGGTCCCTTGCCCGCTGTCTTCTTCGCTGCCACCGTCTTGGCTCCCGTCTGTTCCGCGGCCTCGGCCGCCCCCTCGGCCGCGGACGCGGCCTCTTTCGCGGCCTTCTTGGCGACAACCTTCTTGGGAGGCGTCGTCTTCCTGGCCACGGTCTTCTTCGCAGGTGCCTGGTGCTCCGGCTCGGACGCGGCGGTCTCCTCCGCGTCCGGTGCGTGCGTCGCCGGTGTCTCTCGCTCCGGTGCCTTCGTCGCCGACGTCTTCCTGGCGGCCGTCTTCTTGGCCGCCGACTTCTTCACAGCCGATTTCTTGGCCGCTTTTTTGGCCGCTTTCTTCTTCGCGGCGGTCTCTTTCGCCACCATGGCCGCGGCCCCTTCACATTTTGTGATCTTGCACGCGAGTCGTGCTGGGACGATAAATCGACACCAGCCACGCGGCAACGGGGCACGCCGCCGGTGAGACCCGCCTCCGCCGGTGACAAGGCGAGCCTCCATCCGTTGTGCCCAGCTCCCCGCCGGGTAATCCGCCGCACGGGCCGCTCGGAGAAGTCCACGGGCCCCGCCGGACCATTCGGGTCAGGCGCGGAGCCGTACGCCGCGCGGGCCGCGCTCCCGCCCGGGGGCCGCCGTCGGCAGCCCCGCGCGGCCCCCGGAAAAGGGTCTGCCACGCCTCGCGCCGCCCCGTACACTGGGCCGAGCGAGAGGCGTGGATGGGGACGAGTAGCTCCGAGAGCGGCCATGAGCGACCCGGGGACGGTGCGAGCCCGGGGGCAGAGCGCGGAGTGAAGCATCACCCCGGAGCCGCCGGAAGAAAGCCCTGGCCGTACGCGGGGCCGTAGACCCGGCAGCGCGACCCCAATGAGGGGGCCGAGGGCGGTTACGCCCGGGGCCAAGGAGGGTGGTACCGCGGGAGCCCCTGGCTCTCGTCCCTCCGACGGAGATGCCGCAGTTCCGTTGGAGGAGTTTCGTCCATGACGCCACCGCAGTACAGCCAGGTGCCCGCCCAGGTCGACCTGCCCGCGCTTGAGCACGCCGTGCTCGCCTTCTGGCGCGAGAACAAGGTCTTCGACAAGAGCCTGGCGCAGTCCGAGGGCCGCCCCGAGTGGGTGTTCTACGAGGGCCCGCCCACGGCGAACGGCATGCCCGGCGCGCACCACATCGAGGCCCGCGTCTTCAAGGACGTCTTCCCGCGCTTCCGTACGATGCGCGGCTACCACGTCGCGCGCAAGGCCGGCTGGGACTGTCACGGCCTGCCCGTGGAGATCGCCGTCGAGAAGGAGCTGGGCTTCACCGGCAAGCAGGACATCGAGAAGTACGGCATCGCCGCGTTCAACGACAAGTGCCGCGAGTCGGTGACCCGGCACACGGACGCCTTCGCCGAGCTGACGACCCGCATGGGTTACTGGGTCGACCTGGACGACGCGTACCAGACGATGAACCCGGAGTACATCGAGTCCGTCTGGTGGTCGCTGAAGGAGATCTTCGACAAGGGCCTGCTCGTCCAGGACCACCGCGTCGCCCCCTGGTGCCCGCGCGACCAGACGAGCCTGTCGGACCACGAGCTCGCCCAGGGCTACGAGACGATCGTCGACCCGTCCGTCTTCGTCCGCTTCCCGCTGACGTCGGGCCCGCTCGCGGGCGAGGCGGCGCTGCTCGTCTGGACGACCACGCCCTGGACGCTGGTGTCCAACACCGCGGTCGCCGCGCACCCCGATGTCACGTACGTCGTCGCGACGAACGGGACCGAGAAGCTCGTCGTCGCCGAGCCGCTGGTGGAGAAGGCGCTCGGCGAGGAGGGCTGGGAGCTGACCGGTGAGCGGTTCACCGGCCGTGAGATGGAGCGGTGGACGTACGAGCGTCCGTTCTCGCTCGTCGACTTCCCCGAGGGCACCGAGGCGCACTACGTCGTCAACGCGGAGTACGTGACGACGGAGGACGGTACGGGTCTGGTCCACCAGTCCCCCGCGTTCGGCGCGGACGACCTGGTGGTCTGCAAGGCGTACGGCCTGCCGGTGGTGAACCCGGTCCGTACCGACGGCACGTTCGAGCCGGACGTACCGCTGGTCGGCGGCGTCTTCTTCAAGAAGGCGGACGAAGCGCTCACCGCCGACCTGGACGCGCGCGGACTGCTGTTCCGGCATGTGCCGTACGAGCACAGCTACCCGCACTGCTGGCGCTGCCACACGGCGCTCCTCTACTACGCGCAGCCGTCCTGGTACATCCGTACAACCGCCGTCAAGGACCGCCTCCTTGAGGAGAACGAGAAGACCAACTGGTTCCCCGACTCGGTCAAGCACGGCCGCTACGGCGACTGGCTGAACAACAACGTCGACTGGTCCCTGTCCCGCAACCGGTACTGGGGCACACCGCTGCCCGTCTGGCACTGCGAGGAGGGGCACCTCACCTGCGTGGGCTCGCGGGCGGAGCTGACCGAACTGACCGGCGAGGACCAGTCGTCGCTCGACCCGCACCGCCCGTTCATCGACGCGGTGACCTTCCCCTGCCCGACCTGCGGCGAGACCGCGACGCGCGTTCCCGAGGTCATCGACGCCTGGTACGACTCCGGTTCGATGCCGTTCGCGCAGTGGGGGTATCCGCACCGGAACAAGGACCTCTTCGAGAAGCGCTACCCGGCGCAGTTCATCTCGGAGGCCATCGACCAGACGCGCGGCTGGTTCTACACGCTGATGGCCGTGGGCACGCTCGTCTTCGACAAGTCGAGTTACGAGAACGTGGTCTGCCTCGGGCACATCCTCGCCGAGGACGGCCGGAAGATGTCCAAGCACCTGGGCAACACCCTGGAGCCGATCCCGCTCATGGACAAGCACGGCGCGGACGCCGTGCGGTGGTTCATGGCGGCGGGCGGTTCGCCGTGGGCGGCGCGGCGGGTCGGTGACTCGACGATCCAGGAGGTCGTCCGCAAGACGCTGCTGACGTACTGGAACACGGTCGCCTTCCAGGCGCTGTACGCCCGCACGTCCGGCTGGGCGCCTTCCGCGGCCGACCCGGCGCCGGCCGAGCGGCCCGTGCTGGACCGCTGGCTGCTGAGCGAACTGCACGCGCTGGTGGACCAGAGCACCAAGGCGATGGACGCGTACGACACCCAGCGGGTCGGCAAGCTGCTGTCGGCGTTCGTGGACGACCTGTCCAACTGGTACGTACGCCGCTCACGCCGCCGCTTCTGGCAGGGCGACAAGTCGGCTCTGCGCACGCTGCACGAGGTCGTGGAGACGGTGACCCGGCTGATGGCGCCGCTCACCCCGTTCATCACCGAGCGGGTCTGGCAGGACCTGGTCGTCCCGGTCACACCCGAGGCACCGGAGTCGGTGCACCTGTCGTCCTGGCCGGAGGCGGACCTGTCGGCGGTCGACCCCGCGCTGTCCCGCCAGATGGCGCTGGTACGGCGGCTGGTGGAGCTGGGCCGGGCCACGCGGGCGGAGTCGGGCGTGAAGACGCGCCAGCCGCTGTCCCGCGCGCTGGTGGCGGCGGCGGGCTTCGAGACGCTGTCGCCCGAGCTGCGGGCGCAGATCACCGACGAGCTGAACGTCTCGTCGCTGGCGGCGCTTTCCGAGGTCGGCGGCTCGCTGGTCGACACGACGGCGAAGGCGAACTTCCGGGCGCTGGGCAAGCGGTTCGGCAAGGGCGTGCAGGCGGTGGCGAAGGCGGTGGCCGACGCGGACGCGGCGGCGCTGTCCGCGGCGCTGCGCGACGGGACGGCGTCGGTCACGGTCGACGGCGAACCGGTCTCGCTGGCACCGGACGAGGTGATCATCACGGAGACGCCCCGCGAGGGCTGGTCGGTGGCGTCCGACTCGGGCGCGACGGTGGCGCTGGACCTGGAGATCACTCCGGAACTCCGCCTGGCGGGGCTGGCCCGCGACGCGATCCGGCTGATCCAGGAGGCCCGTAAGAACAGCGGCCTGGACGTCGCGGACCGTATCGCCGTCCGCTGGTCCTCGACGACGGAGGAGACCCGTACGGCGCTGTCGACGCACGCGTCCCTGATCTCGGACGAGGTCCTGGCCCTGGACTTCACCCCGGCCCCCCCGGACAAGAGCTTCGGCCCGCCGTTCACGGACGAGGGCCTGTCCCTCACGTTCCACCTCCGCAAGGCCTGACCCCGGGGTCGTTTCCCCAACCCCGCCCCTTCCCGAACCCGGGGGCGGGGCCCCCGGCCCCCGCCCGGACGGCACAGCGTCAACCAAACAGGACCGGGCGTCCGGGGCCGCGGGACCCCGGGGCCACCAGGCCCAACACCCCACCGCACAGCGGCGAACAACCCCGCCCCGCCAGGGCCCAGGGGGCCCGGGGGCACCGTCCCCGGGTTCGGGAAGGGCGGGGTTGGGGGAAAGCCCGCGCAGCGGACTGGCTTTCGTGCAGGCGAAAAGGGCCGGGCCCGGGGTGTGATACCCCGGGCCCGGCCCTTCAGCCTGCCGACGGCTGTGCGCGACGACCGCGCGCAACGCCCGTCAGTTGTCGTCCTCGTCGATCAGGAACCCACGCATCGGCGACGGCGCCTGCTGCATCGGCTGCATGGGCTGCGGCGCCTGCGGCCGTACCGGTGCCATCGGCTGGGTCATCGCCGGGGACATCTGCTGCTGGTTCCCGTACGACGGACCCGAGGAGGGACCGTGCCCACCGCCCATGGACGGGTTGCCACCCATGGTGTGACCCATCGCGCCCGCGCCGGCCGGTGCCATGGACGGCGACGGCGGCAGCGAGGCCGCGGCCGGCGTACGCGGCGGGGCCAGCGAGTCGTCGGCCTGGGTCTCCAACTGACGCAGCTGGCTCTCCAGGTAGGACTTCAGCCGGGTCCGGTACTCGCGCTCGAAGCCACGCAGGTCCTCGACCTTGCGCTCCAGCGTCGCGCGCGCGGACTCCAGGGAGCCCATCGCCACGCGGTGCTTCTCCTGCGCGTCCCGCTCCAGGGCGTCCGCCTTCGCACGGGCGTCCCGCTCCAGACCCTCGGCGCGGCTGCGCGCCTCACCGACGATCTTGTTGGCCTCGGAACGGGCCTCCGCGATCGCCTGGTCGGCCGTCTGCTGCGCCAGCGAGAGCACACGCGCGGCGCTGTCGCCGCCAGGACCGCCCTGACCGGGCCCCGGGCCGTGACCCATGGGTCCGCCCATCGGTCCACCCATGGGACCGCCCTGCATCTGCCCTTGCATCTGGCCCTGCATCGGACCACCCTGCATCTGCCCCTGCATGGGGCCGCCCTGCATGGGACCGGGACCGTGCTGACCCTGCGGGCCGGGACCGTGACCGGGGTGTCCACCCGGGCCGGGGCCGTGTCCGCCGGGACCCGCGGGAAGCTGCGGGGGCCCACCGGGCAGTTGGGGCTGGCCCATCTGCGGGGGCTGCTGCTGCTGTACCGGCGGTCCAGATATGGCGGCGGGGACGGGCGCACCGGGCCGCTCCTGCTGCTCCGGCGGCTTGCGCATCCCCTGCTGCTGTTGCTGCTGCTGGTTCTGCGCGGCGGCACGCGTCGCGGCGGCAAGCTTGGCGCGCAGATCCTCGTTCTCACGAAGCAGGCGCGTCAGTTCGGCCTCGACCTCGTCTAGGAAGGCATCGACCTCGTCCTCGTCGTAGCCTTCTCGGAGGCGGACGGTCGTGAACTGCTTGTTCCGCACGTCCTCGGGGGTCAACGGCATCTCTTCTTCACCTCTACGTAGTCGTCGGCAGTCGGCAGGACCGTATCGTTCACATGCCCCTCGCAAGGCCACTGACGACCGAGATCAGGATGTACACGATGATCATCAGAACGAAGAAGGACAGGTCGAGTGCCACGCCCCCGAGACGCAACGGCGGGATGAACCGCCGCAGAAGCTTGAGCGGTGGATCGGTGACAGTGTAGGTGGCCTCCAGAACGACCACCATCGCCTTGCCGGGCTGCCATGAGCGGGCGAATTGGAAGACGTAATCCATGACCAGCCGGAAGATCAGCACGATGAGGAAGCACACCAGCGCGATGTAGACCACCTGTAGCGCAACGCTCATCCCGCGCTTCCCTCTCCCCTGGCTCTCTGGTCCGGCCTCTCGGCCGGGTCGTTCCCGGTGTCGAATCTCAGCTCTGGTTGAAGAACCCGCCCTCTGCGATACGGGCCTTGTCCTCCGCCGTGACATCGACGTTAGCAGGCGACAACAGGAACACCTTCTGCGTCACTCGCTCAATGCTGCCATGGAGACCGAAGACAAGTCCCGCGGCAAAGTCGACAAGTCTCTTCGCATCGGTGTCGTCCATCTCGGTCAGATTCATGATCACCGGGGTCCCCTCGCGGAAGTGTTCCCCGATGGTACGGGCCTCGTTGTAGGTCCGCGGGTGCAATGTGGTGATGCGGTAGGGCTCTCGTTCGGAGACGACCTTGGGCATGATCACTGGTGCGTTCTTCTCCAGGCTGGGGCGTTCAGGTGTGATGGATGCCACGGGGGCGATTCGGGCAGGACGTCCGCTTTCTGCCGCTACCGGCACTGGCTGACGCTCCCGTTCACGCTGCGGAGGCGGCTGCACCACTCGTACTGGTTCGTCCCGTTCGACCTGGTGCACCGGCTGGTGGCGCCGGTGTTCACGCTCGGGTTCGGGCTCGGGTTCGAAGTCGTCATCGGGGTCGAAACCCCGGCCGTCGTACCCATCGTCCTCCACGAGGCCGAGGTAGACCGCCATCTTGCGCATCGCGCCGGCCATGCTCTGAGTCCTCCGCTCTGTGGTGGATCGGCCTCGTCACCAAGTGCCCTCGATCCACGCGGTCTATCCACCTTTCGGCGGAAATGACCATATTTTCTGCTGTGGTCCGACTTGCTTCGCGACGTTACCCGAGCCGGGGGCGGACTCCGAGTACCGCCGTACCGACGCGCACATGTGTCGCTCCGGCCGAAACGGCTGCTTCGAGGTCCGCACTCATCCCTGCTGACACCATGTTCGCAGCAGGATGGTCCGCGCGCAGCAGGGATGACAATTCCAGCAGCCGCTCGAACGCCGCCCGTTGGCGACCGGCGTACGGCCCGGCGAGTGGTGCGACCGTCATGAGACCGTCCAGCCGCAGCCCGGGAGCCTCGGCGACGGCCGCCGCCAACTCCCCGATTCCGTCCGGCGCGACGCCTCCCCGCTCGCCTCGCGCGCCCGAGTCGGCGTCGAGCGCGACCTGGATCAGCGCGCCGGTCTCACGGTCCGCGCGCACCGCGGCCGCGGACAGCGCCGAGACGAGCTTGAGCCGGTCGACCGACTGCACGATGTCGGCGTAACCGACCACGGAACGGACTTTGTTGGTCTGCAACTGACCCACGAAGTGCCAAGTCAGTGACAGATCCGCGCACGCGGCGGCCTTGGGTGCCGCGTCCTGGTCCCGGTTCTCGGCGACATGCCGTACGCCCAGACCGTGCAGCAGCCGGACGTCGCTCGCGGGGTATGTCTTGGTCACGACGATCAGGGTCACTTCGTCCCTACTCCGCCCGGCCGCGGCGCACGCGGAGGAGATACGGTTCTCCACCGTGTGAAGATTCTCCGCGAGTTCGGTCGCGCGATCGGTCATGACGCCCCCAGCCAGACATATCCGGCGAGCCGTCCGGTGGTGCGGTCGCGGCGGTACGAGAAATGGTCGGCCGATTCGAGGGTGCAGGTCTCCGAGCGGTGCCGGTCCTCGACCCCGAGTTCGGCGAGTTGCGCGTGCACCCCGGCGATGACGTCGACCGCGGGGGTGCCCCAGCTGGTCTCGGCCCAGGACTCCGGTACGGCTTCGGCGACTTCGGCCCGCATGGCTTCGGGCACCTCGTAGCAGCGCCCGCAGACGGCGGGGCCGGTCCTAGCGGTGATACGGGAGGGGTCGGCGCCCCGCTCGACCATCGCCCCGACGGCTGCCGGGACGACGCCCGCGACCATTCCGGGGCGCCCGGCGTGCGCGGCGGCGGCGACTCCCGCCACCGGATCGGCCAGCAGGACCGGGACGCAGTCGGCGGTGAGCACGGCGAGTGCGAGACCCCGGCTCGTGGTGACCACGGCGTCGACCGCCGGGATTCCGCCCGACCCGTCCGGCTCCCAGGGTCCTTCGACGACGGCGACATCGCGGCCGTGCACCTGGTTCATCCACACGACCCGCGCCGCGTCGAGCCCGAGGGACTCGGCGGCGGCGGTGCGGTTGGCGCGGACGGCGGCGGGGTCGTCGCCGACCGCGCCGCCGAGGTTGAGCTGCTCGTACGGAGCGGCGCTCACCCCGCCCCACCTGTCGGTGAAAGCGAAATGGGCGCCGCCGGCCGAGCTCAACGCGTTGTGCTGGACTATCACTTCAAGAAGTCCGGAACATCCAGCTCTTCGGCCTGGGTGTCCTGGTACGGACGGGCCGGCGGAACGTGCGGCGGCGAGACCGGGGGCAGGGGCTTCTCGTTGGCCACCGGGGCCGGCTCGGGGGCGGGCGCCTCCTCGCGGGAGGGGACCGTGCCGAGCCCGCTGGAAGGACGGGCCGACTCGGGCTCCGGGGCGGAGGCACGGTAGGACGGCTGGTCGTCCCGCTTGGCCGAGGTGAGTCCGGTCTCGCGTCGGGTCGGCGGCTGGCCGCCGTCGAAGCCGGCCGCGATCACGGTGACCCGTACCTCGTCGCCGAGGGCGTCGTCGATGACGGCGCCGAAGATGATGTTGGCCTCGGGGTGCGCGGCCTCACTGACCAGTTGCGCCGCCTCGTTGATCTCGAAGAGACCGAGGTCGGAACCGCCGGAGATGGAGAGCAGCACACCGCGTGCGCCGTCGATGGAGGCTTCGAGGAGCGGCGAGGAGATCGCCATCTCCGCGGCGGCCACCGCGCGGTCGTCGCCGCGGGCGGAGCCGATGCCCATGAGGGCCGATCCGGCCTCGGACATCACGGACTTGACGTCGGCGAAGTCGAGGTTGATCAGACCCGGCGTGGTGATGAGGTCGGTGATGCCCTGGACACCCGAGAGCAGCACCTGGTCCGCGGACTTGAACGCGTCCAGGACGCTGACCTGACGGTCCGAGATGGACAGCAGGCGGTCGTTGGGGATGACGATGAGGGTGTCGACCTCTTCGCGGAGTTCGGCGATGCCGTCCTCCGCCTGGTTCGCGCGCCGACGGCCCTCGAAGGTGAAGGGCCGGGTGACGACGCCGATCGTGAGGGCGCCGAGCGAGCGGGCGATGTTGGCGACGACGGGAGCGCCTCCGGTACCGGTTCCACCGCCTTCGCCGGCGGTGACGAAGACCATGTCGGCCCCCTTGAGGACCTCCTCGATCTCCTCGCGGTGGTCCTCTGCCGCCTTGCGGCCGACTGCCGGGTTCGCCCCGGCACCGAGGCCGCGGGTGAGTTCACGGCCGACGTCGAGCTTGACGTCGGCGTCGCTCATCAACAGGGCTTGTGCGTCGGTGTTGATCGCGATGAACTCGACGCCCTTGAGGCCGACCTCGATCATTCGGTTGATGGCATTGACACCACCGCCGCCGACACCGATGACCTTGATGACTGCGAGGTAGTTCTGCGGTGCTGCCACGTCGAAGGCCTCTCGCCTCGAGTTACGTGTCGCCGCTTCGCTGATGTCGCGAGGCGGGGACTGATGCCGATGGGACGGTCCGGACGCCGACCCGAACCCTAACCTTGAAGTTTAGGGTTACCAGTGTGTCTGCTTCTTGGACTCTTCCGAACAGGACACTAAGTCGACACGTGGCGCACGTTCAACGAACACGCCGAACCTCCCGTTTTTCTTTTCACCCTATGTGATCACGCACAGGGCTGACCAACCAGGGTGCTGGTCAGCACATATACGCGTCAACTCCCTGATACGGAAGGGGCGGTGGGCGCACTCACATCGAAGTGCGCCGCGTCGGGAACTGCTTTCATGAGAGCGGTGAGAGCCCGCGCCTTCGCGCCGCCGTCCTCGCCGCTCCCCCACATCACGGTGCGCCCGCCGGTCAACTCCAGCGCGATCGAGTCGTACGAACGCACCTTCACCACGCTGGTGGCGTCGGCGACTTTGCCGGGGAGTTCGTCCCAGACACGTACCGCTTCGGACATCAGACGAGTGGCTGTGAAGCGTCGCACACTCGGGGACTGATCCACCGTCAATTCCAGCAGAGGTACGCCCTTCGGGGCCTTCTCGACGGTGGCGAAACGAACACCCTTCGCGTCCACTTCGATGAACTTTGCGCCCTTTTCGATAAGCAGCACGGGCTTTCGCTCCGTCACTTTCAGACCGATGCCGTTCGGCCATGACCGTTCGACATCCACCGAGTCGATACGCGGCAGCTTCTGCCGAAGTCGACGCTCAATCGCTTCGGTGTCGGCGGAAATCAGGGGGGTGCCGAACGGAACTGCCGCCACACCTTCCACCTCGGCGGGCTTCAGCACCTGGAGCCCCGAAGTCCTCACCTCCTCGACCCGCAACCAGGCGGAACCGTAAAGCAGCCAGATTCCGCCACCGGTGAGCACGATCAAGGAAGTAAGAAGAAGCAGAAAACGGCGGCCGGGAAGCCGGAATCGACGGCCCGGACGCCGCCCCGAACGGGGGCGGCCGGATTCCGACTCGGTGCGTTCCGCTTCACGCTCGGCGGTCGTCGGTCCGGCCACTGGCCCTGCCTTCCTATGCCTGGCGGCGCGCTGCGACCGCCTCGTACACCATGCCGACGAGCAGCTCGTCCGCGTCCCTGCGGCCGAACTCGGCGGCCGCGCGGGACATCTCGTACAGCCGGTGCGGATCGGAGAGCACCGGCAGCACATGCGCCTGGACCCATTCGGGCGTCAGTTCGGCGTCGTCGACCAGCAGTCCGCCGCCCGACTTCACCACCGGCTGGGCGTTGAGCCGCTGTTCACCGTTGCCGACCGGCAGCGGTACGTAGGCGGCCGGGAGCCCGACGGCGGAGAGTTCGGCGACGGTCATCGCGCCGGCGCGGCAGAGCATCATGTCCGCCGCAGCGTAAGCGAGATCCATCCGGTCCACATACGGTACCGGGACATAGGGCGGCATTCCCGGCATGTTGTCGACGCGCGGCATTTCGTTCTTGGGTCCGACAGCGTGCAGGATCTGGATCCCGGAGCGCTGGAGGAACGGCGCCGCCTGCTGGACCACCTCGTTGAGCCTGCGGGCGCCCTGCGAGCCTCCGGAGACCAGCAGCGTGGGCAGGTTGGGGTCGAGCCCGAAGGCGGCGCGCGCCTCGGGACGCACCCGCGCCCGGTCGAGGGTGGCGATCGTACGGCGCAGCGGGATGCCGATGTAGCGGGCGCCGCGCAGCTTGCTGTCCGGGGTGGAGACGGCGACGGCCGCCGCGTACCGCGAACCGATCTTGTTGGCGAGGCCGGGGCGGGCGTTGGCCTCGTGCACGACGATCGGCACCCCGAGGCGCTTGGCGGCGAGATAGCCGGGCAGCGCGACGTAGCCGCCGAAGCCGACGACGCAGTCCGCCTTCGTACGCTCCAGGATCTGCTCCGCGGCCTTGATGGTGCCGCGGAGCCGGCCGGGGACGGTGATCAGTTCAGGGGTGGGTTTGCGCGGCAGCGGGACGGCGGGGATGAGGGCCAGTTCGTACCCCCGCTCGGGTACCAGCCTGGTTTCGAGTCCGCGCTCCGTACCGAGGGCCGTGATCCCCACGGTGGGGTCCTGCCTCCGCAGGGCGTCCGCGAGGGCGAGCGCGGGCTCGATGTGGCCGGCGGTCCCCCCACCGGCGAGTACGACATGCACCGAAATTCACCGCTCTCCGGACGGACGCTTCTTGACGCGCCGTCTCATCGTCTTCCATCTCACGCCGGGCCTTCGCATGGCCAGGGCCGCTTTCGCGGCGGGATCCTCTCGCGCGAACGCGATCAGCAGCCCGACAGCGAACATGGTCGGCAGCAGGGCTGAGCCTCCGTAGGAGAACAGCGGGAGCGGGACTCCGGCGATCGGCAGCAGACCGAGCACCGCGCCGACGTTGACCACGGCCTGCGCCGTGATCCACGTGGTCACACCTCCCGCCGCGTACCTCACGAAGGGGTCCTCCGTGCGTCCGGCCACGCGGATACCCGCATAGCCTAGAGCCGCGAAGAGGGCGAGTACCGACAGCGTCCCCGCCAGGCCCAGTTCCTCCCCGGTGATGGCGAAGATGAAGTCGGTGTGAGGTTCCGGGAGTTGACCCCATTTTTCCACACTCGCGCCGAGGCCGGAACCGAACCATCCACCGGAGGCCAGCGCGTAGATGCCGTGCACGGCCTGCCAGCACTGGTCGCCCGGACCGGGGTCCGTGGCACCGATGCAGGCGAGCCGGGACATCCGGTTGGGGCTGGTCTTGATGAGGATGAGACCGAGGGTGCAGGCGACGGCGAGGACGCCGCCGAAGAGCCGGGTGGGCGCCCCCGCCAGCCACAGCAGTCCGAAGAGGATCGCGGTGAGGATGATCGCGGTGCCCATGTCGCCGCCGAGCATGATCAGACCGAGCAGCATGAAGGCGACCGGGACGAGCGGCACCAGCAGATGCTTCCACTGGGTCAGCAGCCGCTTGTCCTGTTTGCGGGCGAGCAGATCGGCGCCCCACAGGATCAGCGCCAGCTTGCCGAACTCACTGGGCTGGAGCTGGAACGGGCCGCCGAGATAGATCCAGTTCTGGTTGCCGTTGACCGAGTGCCCTATCCCCGGGACCTGCACGAGGACCATCAGGAAGACGGCGCCCACGAGCAGCGGGTAGGAGAGGGCGCGGTGCAGTTTGCCGGGCATCCGGGAGGCGAGCATCATCAGCCCCGCGCCGATGACGGCCGCCAGGAACTGTTTGCGGAAGAAATACGAGCCGGGCAGCGAGAGCTCCAGCGCCTTGATCATCGAGGCGCTGTAGACCATCACCAGACCGAGCACGGTGAGCAGCATGCTGGCGCCGAAGATCAGGTAGTACGCGGTGAGCGGCCGGTCCCAGGTGCGGCGGGCCTGCTCGTACATCCGCCGCACCCTGTTGCCGCTCGGCGGGCGGGGCCCCCGGCTGCCGGGGCCGGCGGACCCGCCACGGACGGCCGGGGCGCGCCGTACGGCCGCTCCGGGGGCCCGGCCGCGCAGGGCGAGGCCGGGCGGTGCCGGCGGGCCCACGGGCCCCGTGACGGCGCCGCCGGTCGCTCCCGGCAGGGCGAGGGGCGGCGAGCCGAGGGAGGGCAGGGCGAAGGGTGGTACGGCGGCGGGGAACCGTCCGCCTACCGAAGGACGCGCGGAACGCGGGTGTCGCCCCGCGGTGTCGTCGGCCGGCATCTTCGCTGTCCCCTCCAGTCGTGCGCGGCACGACCGGACCGGCCGGTGGGGCCCTCGCGGCTCGCGCTCGCCGGGCTGTCGGCCGGTCGGTCAGGCGTGCTCGGCGGCGAGTGCGCGGACCGCGTCCGCGAACGCCTCGCCCCGCTTGTTGTAGTTGACGAACATGTCCATCGAGGCACAGGCCGGGGCCATCAGGACGGTGTCCCCGGTCTTCGCGAGGCGCGCCGCCGCACGGACCGCGGCCGACATCGCCCCAGTGTCCGTCTGTTCGAGGTCCACGACCGGGACTTCGGGGGCGTGTCGCGCGAGGGCTTCGCCGATCAGCGCACGGTCGCGGCCGATGAGCACCACGCCGCGCAGCCGCTTCGCCGACTTCCCGACCAGCTCGTCGAAGGACGCGCCCTTGGCGAGTCCGCCGGCGATCCAGACGATCGGGTCGTAGGCCGCCAGCGAGGCCTCCGCGGCATGGGTGTTGGTGGCCTTGGAGTCGTCGACGTAGCTCACGCCCGCGACGTCCGCGACATGCTCGATACGGTGCGGGTCAGGGCGGAAGGCGCGCAGTCCGTCGCGTACGGCGGCGGGCGCGACGCCGTACGCGCGGGCGAGGGCCGCCGCCGCGAGGGCGTTGGCGATGTTGTGCGGGGCGGGCGGGTCGATGTCCCCGATCTCGGCGAGCTCCTGGGCCTGTGCGCTCCGGTTCTCCACGAAGGCGCGGTCGACCAGGATGCCTTCCACGACGCCGAGTTGGGAGGGACCGGGGGTGCCGAGGGTGAAGCCGATCGCGCGGCAGCCCTCCTCGACGTCGGCCTCGCGGACCAGGTCCTCGGTCACCTTGTCGGCGGCGTTGTAGACGCAGGCGACGGTGTTGCCCTCGTAGACACGGCCCTTGTCGGCGGTGTACGCCTCCATGGAGCCGTGCCAGTCGAGGTGGTCGGGCGCGATGTTGAGGACGGCGGCGGAGTGGGCGCGCAGGCTCGGCGCCCAGTGCAGCTGGTAGCTGGAGAGTTCGACGGCGAGGACGTCGTACTTCTCCCGGCCGTTCTCGTCGGGCAGGACCGCGTCGAGCAGCGAGACGCCGATGTTGCCGACGGCCTCGGTGCGCAGGCCCGCCGCCCGGAGGATCGCGGCGAGCATCCGGACGGTGGTGGTCTTGCCGTTGGTGCCGGTGACGGCCAGCCAGGGGGCGGCGTCGGGGCCCCTGAGCTGCCAGGCCAGCTCGACGTCTCCCCAGACGGGTACGCCGGCCTCGGCGGCGGCCAGGAAGAGGGGCTTGTCGGGCTTCCAGCCGGGCGCGGTGACGACGAGTTCGGTTCCCTCGGGGAGGGTGGCGCCGTCGCCGAGCCGTACGGTGATGCCGGCCTCGGCCAGTTCGGCGGCCTGGCTACGGGCGCGCTCGTCGTCGCCGTCGTTGACGACCGTGACGACCGCGCCCAGGTCCTTCAGCGTGCGGGCCGCGGGAACCCCGGAGACTCCGAGGCCGGCGACGGTGACCCGCTTGCCGTGCCAACGGGCCCGGAGGCCGGCCGCGTCTCGGGCCGGGTCTCCGGGCGACGTTCCGACCGAGTCTCCGGCCGGCTGACGGTCGCTCACTTGTCGGCCGCCCAGCCCGCGTAGAAGAGTCCGAGTCCGACGATCACGCACATGCCCTGGATGATCCAGAAGCGGACCACGACAAGGACTTCGGACCACCCCTTGAGTTCGAAGTGGTGCTGGAGGGGGGCCATCCTGAAGACGCGCTTGCCGGTCAGCCGGAACGAACCGACCTGGATCACGACGGACATGGTGATGAGGGCGAAGAGGCCGCCGAGCAGGGCGATCAGGAGTTCGGTACGGGAGCAGATGGCGAGGCCCGCGAGGGCGCCGCCCAGGGCGAGCGAGCCGGTGTCGCCCATGAAGATCTTGGCGGGTGAGGTGTTCCACCACAGGAAGCCGAAGCAGGAGCCCATGAGGGCCGAGGCGACGACGGCGAGGTCGAGCGGATCGCGTACCTCGAAACAGGCGTCGGGATTGGTCAGGGTCAGCGCGTTGGCGCAGGACTCCTGGAACTGCCAGAGGCCGATGAAGGTGTAGGCACCGAAGACCATCACCGACGCGCCGGTGGCCAGACCGTCCAGACCGTCCGTCAGGTTCACGCCGTTGGACATCGCGAGAATCATGAAGAGCGCCCAGACCACGAACAGCACGGGTCCGATGGACCAGCCGAAGTCCGTCACGAACGACAGCTTCGTGGAGGCCGGGGTGTTGCCGCGGATGTCGGCGAACTGGAGCGAGAGCACCGCGAAGGCGATGCCCACGGTCAGCTGTCCGGCCATCTTCGCCTTGGCCCGCAGACCCAGCGAACGCTGCTTGACGATCTTGATGTAGTCGTCGAGGAAGCCGACCAGGCCCATTCCCGCCATCAGGAACAGGACGAGCACACCGGAGAACGTCGGGTCCTCACCGGTGATCACCTTCGCCAGGGCGTAGGCGATCAGGGTCGCGAGGATGAAGGCGATGCCGCCCATGGTGGGCGTGCCCTTCTTGCTGCCGTGGCTGCGAGGGCCGTCGTCCCGGATGAACTGGCCGTAGCCCTTGCGGGCCAGCAGCTTGATCAGCAGCGGCGTGCCGATCAGGGTCAGGAAGAGCCCGATGGCTCCCGCGAAGAGGATCTGCCTCATCGGCCGGAGACCTCACCCTCGACTGCGTTCTCGAGCAGTGCCTGGGCGACCCGCTCCAGTCCGGCCGACCTGGAAGCCTTCACCAGCACGACGTCTCCCGAACGCAGTTCACTGCGCAACAGATCGACCGCCGCCTGCGCGTCGGACACGTGCACCGACTCCTCACCCCACGAACCCTCGTTGTAGGCGCCCAGTTGCAGCCAGGACGCTTCCCTGCCCCCGACTGCGACGAGCTTGCTGACGTTGAGCCGGACGGCGAGCCGTCCGACCGCGTCGTGCTCGGCGAGCGCCTCGTCACCGAGTTCGGCCATCGGGCCGAGCACCGCCCACGTGCGTCCGCCGGTTTCCCTGGCGGCACCGCCCATGGCGACCAGCGCGCGGAGCGCTGCTCTCATGGAGTCGGGGTTCGCGTTGTAGGCGTCGTTGACGATCGTCACGCCGTCCGCGCGCTCGGTGACCTCCATACGCCAACGGGAGAGGGTTTCCGCCTCGGAGAGCGCCAGGGCGATCTCGTCGACGGACATGCCCAACTCATGGGCGACGGCGGTCGCGGCGAGCGCGTTCGACACGTGATGCTCACCGTACAGCCGTAGCGTCAGCTCGCTGCACCCGGTGGGTGTTCGAAGGAGGAAGGAGGGCCTGCCAAGGGGGTCGACGTGCACGTTCTCTGCCCGTACGTCTGCTTCGTCGGACTCTCCGAACAGCAGCACGCGCGCCTTGGTGCGGGTGGCCATGGCGCGTACGAGGGGGTCGTCGGCGTTCAGGACGGCCACGCCGCCCTCGTCGGCGGACGGCAGGGACTCGACCATCTCGCCCTTGGCCTCGGCGATCTGCTCGCGGCCGCCGAACTCGCCGATGTGGGCGGTGCCGACGTTCAGCACGAGGCCGATCCTCGGTGGGACGAGGCCGGTGAGGTAGCGGATGTCACCGATGTAGCGCGCGCCCATCTCCAGGACGAGGAACCGGGTGTCCTCGGCGACGCGCAGGGCGGTGAGCGGGAGTCCGATCTCGTTGTTGAGATTGCCGTCGGGCCAGACGGTGGGGGCGGCCCGCCGCAGGAGCTGGGCGATGAGGTCCTTGGTGCTGGTCTTGCCCGACGATCCGGTGAGGGCGACGGTCGTGGCGCCGGTGCGCTTCACGACGGCGCGGGAGAGGGCGCCGAGGGCCTGGACGACGTCCTCGACGACGATGGCGGGGACACCGACGGGGCGGAGGGCCAGGACGGCGGCGGCGCCCGCGTCGACGGCCTTGCGGGCGTAGTCGTGGCCGTCGACGTTCTCACCGGCGAAGGCGGCGAAGAGACTGCCGTCCGCCACCTGGCGGGAGTCGATGACGACGGGCCCGGTGACGCGGACGTCCGGATCCGGTATGTCGTGCGGCTGCCCGCCGACGATGGTGGCGATCTCGGCGAGGGAGAGGGTGATCACGGGGACCGTCCGGCAATTGGAGGGCGGGTGATGGATGGGGACGAGGGCCTGTCCGGCGGATCATCGTGGATCAGCCCGGGCCCGCCGCGAAGCGGCTGATGTCACATGGTGCGGTGCGTCGCGAGGCGGAGGATCGTGCTCGAACTGGACGTACGTGGACGAGTCCGGCGACGAAGCGAGGTGCCGTGCCGGGCGTTCCGGGCCCACGAGGATCCGCCGGACACGCCCCGGGGCGGGGCGCGCGGCCCGGTGGGGGTCTCCGGGTGACCGGCGGGGAACTCATCCCTGGTGGCCGCTCTCGCTCCTGCCGCGGCAGGAGCGCTCGATGGCCTCGCGCAGCACCTCGCGGTCGTCGAAGGCGCGGACGACCCCGGCGATGTCCTGGCCCTGTTCGTGGCCCTTGCCGGCGATCAGGACGGTGTCGCCCTCGCCCGCGCGTGACACCACGGACGCGATGGCCGCCGCGCGGTCGGCGTCGACCAGGACGTCGCCGCGCTCGTGGATGGGCACCTCGGCGGCGCCCGCGAGCATCGCGGCGAGGATCGCGAGCGGGTCCTCGGAGCGGGGGTTGTCCGAGGTCAGTACGGCGGTGTCGGCGAGCCTGGCGGCCGCCGCGCCCATCGAGGGTCGCTTGGACCGGTCGCGGTCGCCGCCGCAGCCGAGAACGACGTGCACCTTGCCCCGGGTGACCTTGCGCAGCGAGCGCAGGACCGATTCGACCGCGTCCGTCTTGTGCGCGTAGTCGACGACGGCGAGATACGGCTGGCCCGCGTCGACCCGCTCCAGCCGGCCGGGAACGCCGGGCACGTTCGCGATGCCGTCCGCGGCGACCTGGGGGTCGATTCCGGCCACGGCGAGGGTGACGACGGCGGCCAGTGTGTTGGCCACGTTGAAGGGGCCGGGCAGCGGCGCCTCGGCGCGGATCCGCTCGCCCTTGGGGCTGACGACGGTGAACGTGCTGCCGCGCGAGCCGACCTCGACCTCCTCGGCACGCCAGTCGGCGTCGGGGTGGCCCTCGGCGGAGAAGGTCGTGATGGGCACGCCCGCCTCGTCGACCAGGCGGCGCCCGTACTCGTCGTCGTAGTTGACGACACCGACCCGGCTGCGCTCGGGCGTGAACAGCCGCGCCTTCGCCTGGAAGTAGTCCTCCATGCCGGAGTGGAACTCCATGTGCTCCGGGCTGAGGTTGTTGAAGACGGCGATGTCGAAGACGCAGCCGTCGACCCGGCCGAGCACCAGCGCGTGGCTGGAAACCTCCATGGCAACGGAGTCGACACCGCGCTCGCGCATGACGGCGAGGAGCGCCTGGAGATCGGTGGCCTCGGGGGTGGTGCGCTCGGACTTGATGCGCTCGTCACCGATCCGCATCTCGACGGTGCCGATCAGCCCGGTGTGGTGTCCGGCGCCGCGCAGCCCGCCCTCGACCAGGTAGGCCGTGGTGGTCTTGCCGGACGTGCCGGTGATGCCGATCTGGAGGAGGCCGGCGCCCGGGTGGCCGTAGATCTCGGCGGCGAGTTCGCCCATGCTGCCCCGGGGGTCGGGGGTCACCAGCACCGGCAGCCCGGTCGCGGCGGCGCGTTCGGCGCCCGCCGGGTCGGTCAGGATCGCCGCCGCGCCGAGGTCCGCCGCCTGGGCCGAGAAGTCGGCGCCGTGGAAGCGGGCGCCGGGCAGGGCGGCGTACACGTCCCCGTCGCGTACCGCTCGTGAGTCGTGGGTGATGCCTGTCGCCGCCCCGTCCGCCGGGGGCTCGGCACCCAGCCGGGCGGCCAGGTCCACGAGTGACGTCGGCCGGACATGGTCCGGGCGGGGCGCTCCGGGGTGATTCACGGGCGCGTCCTTTGTGGCGGTTCGGTGGTTATCTGCGTGGGACACGGCGGTGAGCGTACCGGGCTCACCGGGGGCCGGGCCAAGTGAGGGCGGCCGGGTGCCGGAGCCGTCCGGTGGGGTGACGGACGGGTCGTCTTGGTTCCCCGAGTCGGGGGTGATCGTTGTCACTGCGGTGTTCCCTGGGTCACTCGCCGGGCGTGAACTCGACCGGCAGCGGATCTGATTTCCTACCGGTCGGTGGGACCTGGAGGCTCTTGAGAGCGAACTCCATGACCTCCTTGTAGATGGGGCCGCAGATCTGGCCGCCGAAGTAGCTGCCCTCGGTCGGGTTCTGGATGGCGCAGTAGACGGTGATCTGCGGGTCGTCGGCGGGCGCGAAGCCCGCGAACGACGCGGTGTAGCCCTTGTAGCGGCCGGTCACGGGGTCGACGCGGTTGGCCGTTCCCGTCTTGCCGGCGACGCGGTAGCCGGGGATACGGGCCTTGGTGCCGGTGCCCGCCTCGTCGAAGACCACGGACTCCAGCATGGTGGCCAGCGTCTTCGCTGTCTTCTCGCTGACGACGCGGGTCTTCTTGGGGGCGGCGGCGGGGGTGAAGAGGCCGTCGGGGCCCTGGGTGCCCCGGACCAGGGTGGGCTCGATCCGTACGCCTCCGTTGGCGATGGTCGAGTAGACCGAGGCCGCCTGCATGGCGTTGACCGACAGTCCCTGGCCGAAGGGGATCGTGTACTGCTGCGAGGTCGACCAGTCCTTCGGATCGGCCAGGATGCCCTGGGTCTCGCCGGGATAGCCGAGGCCCGAGGGGCTGCCGATGCCGAATTTACGCAGATAGGAGTGGAGGACCCGGTTGGCCTCGGGCTGTGTCCTGCCCAGCTGTCCGGTGGCCAGGATGGTGCCGATGTTGCTGGACTTGGCGAGGACGCCGTTGAGGGTGAGATACCACGTGGGGTGGTCGATGTCGTCCTTGAAGAGACGGTCGCCGCGGTGCAGCCGGTTGGGCACGGTGACATGGGTGCCGGGGATGGCGGCCTTCTCCTCCAGCACGGCGGCCATGGACATGACCTTGCTGGTGGAGCCCGGTTCGAAGGCGTCCTGGAGCGCGGCGTTGCCCATGCGGGCGCCGTCGGTCTGCGAGAGGTCGTTGGGGTCGAAGCCGGGGGCGTTGGCCATGGCGAGCACCTCGCCCGTCCGGGTGTTCTGCACTATCACGTAACCGCGGTCCGCCTGCGACTTCTGGACCTGGTCGGCGATCGCCCGCTGGGCGGCCCACTGGATGTCCCGGTCGATGGTGAGCTCGATGTCCGTACCGGGGACGGCCGGGGTCTCCTCGGAGTCCGCCGTCGGGACGCGGCGGCCGCCGGAGTGCGCGTAGGTGATCTCGCCGTCCTGGCCGGACAGCTTCCCGTCGAGCATGGACTCCACGCCGCCGCCTCCGTGACCGGCCGCGTTGACGTATCCCAGTATCCCGGCCGCGAGGTCCCCGTTGGGGTACACGCGCTTGCTGCTGGGCTCCTGGAAGACTCCGGCGAGGACGCTGGCCGGTGCCTTGGCGCCCTTGGCGGAGCGCGCCTTCTCGGCCTTCTCGGCGAGGACGGTCTTGAGATCGCTGATCTGGTTCCAGACCTGGGGTGTCTGGCGGTGGGCGAGCACCGTGAAGCGGGACTTGGGGGCGGAGAGCTGCCTGGCGAGCGTCTCGGCCTCCTTGTCGAGGATCGGGGCGAGGAGCGCGGCGGCCTGCTCGGGGGCGTCGGCGACGTTGCTGTCCTCGGGGGTGAACATCTTGGGGTCGGCCGTGATGTCGTGCGCGTCGACGCTGGTGGCGAGGGCGACGCCGGCACGGTCGGTGATCTCACCGCGTTCGGCGGCCAGCGTGACGCTCGTGAAGCGGTTCTTCTCGGCCTTGGCGGTGTAGGCGCTGGCGTCAACGGCCTGGACCTGGAGCAGCCGGACGACGAAGACCAGCATGACGAGGGTCAGTCCGAGGCTGACCATGCGCAGCCGGGGGCGGTGGCTGCTCAGCCGGATGCGTTGCGAACCGCGGGCCGCGGCCTGGGAGCGCGGGCGGTCCGGGTCGGGGCGCCGCGGGCGCCCGGTGGGCCGTGGCGAGGGACGCCGCGGGGAGCGCGATTCGGGCCGGGGGCGGGCGCCGCTCCCGGAGCGCGCGGGGCCGGGGACCCGGCGGCGCGGTGGTTGCTCGGGGGGCACTGGGTCACCTGCCGGAGGTCGTCGGGGTGGTGGGCGTGCCGGACGTCGGTCCGGGGAGGGGCGCGGTGGAGAGAGCGTCGGCCGAGGAGGAAAGGGCGGACGGGACGGGCGGGGCGCTCGGCGTGGTCGACGGGTCCGCGGACGTGAGTCCTTCCGAGGAGGACGGGGAGACCGCCGCGTCCGTGGGTGACGCCGACGGGGACACGGACGGCGCGAGCGAGGCCGGCAGGCTCGGCGCGACGGGCGGGAAGGCCTCCAGGGCGGAAGGCCCGGCGTACGGGAGCGCGTCGGCCTCGGAGGGGACGCCGCTGACCTTGCCGTCCGGGTTCAGGAAGGCGGGGCTGCCGCCGGGCACCATGCCGAGCTGCCGGGCGCGGTGCTGGAGGGCGTCGGGCGCCGAGAGGTTGTCCACATCCCGCTGGAGCGCCTGCTGCTCGTCGGTCAGGTCGGTGGTCTGCTTCTTGAGTTCGCTGAGTTTGAACGACCCGGCGTTGAGCGAGGAGTTCAGCAGGAGCAGGGTGATCAGCCCGCCGCCGAGGAGGAGAACGACCAGCAGGACGAAGGGCGTACGCGCGGCGGTGCTCGCCCCGGTCGTCGGCATCAGCCGGGCGAGCCGCGCGGCGCGCCCCCTCAGCTGTCCGGCCGGTCCCCTCACCGCACGGCCTCCCGGATCCGCTCCGCGCCGCGCAGCCGGGCGGGGGCGGCCCGCCGGTTCTCGGCGATCTCGGTCTCGGTGGGCAGTTCGGCGCCGCGCGTCAGGAGTCTGAGCCTCGGCTGGTACTGCTCGGGTACGACGGGCAGGCCGGGCGGCGCCGTGTTGGCGGCGCCGGCCGCGAAGACCTGCTTGACCAGGCGGTCTTCGAGGGAGTGGTAGGCGAGTACGGCGATACGGCCGCCGACGGCGAGGGCTCCCACGGCGGCGGGGATGGCCGCTTCCACGGAGGACAGCTCGCCGTTGACCTCGATACGCAGGGCCTGGAACGTGCGCTTGGCGGGGTTGCCACCGGTGCGCTTGGCGGCCTGCGGGAGCGCGTCACGGATGAGTTCGACCAGGCGGGCGCTGTTGGTGAAGGGCTCGACGGCGCGTTCCCTGACGATCGCCGACACGATGCGCTTGGCCTGTTTCTCCTCGCCGTACGCCCGCAGGATCCGTACCAGTTCGCCCGGCGCGTAGGTGTTGAGGACCTCGGCGGCGCTCATCCCGGCCGACTGGTCCATGCGCATGTCGAGCGGGGCGTCCTGGGCGTACGCGAATCCCCGCTCCGCCTCGTCGAGTTGCATGGACGAGACGCCGAGGTCGAAGAGCACGCCCTGGACGCGCGGGATGCCCAGCCGGTCGAGGACGTCGGGGAGTTCGTCGTAGACGGCGTGGACGAGGG
Source organism: Streptomyces camponoticapitis (assembly GCF_014646115.1). Lineage (GTDB taxonomy): Bacteria > Actinomycetota > Actinomycetes > Streptomycetales > Streptomycetaceae > Streptomyces > Streptomyces camponoticapitis. The sequence continues at coordinate 88,203 of NZ_BMMV01000008.1, forward strand.
TGGCGCGGTCGCCGTACGGGGCGAGGCGCTCGCCGGAGAGGCGCAGCGCCTCCTTGTCGCGGTCGAGCGCGACCAGCCGCGCGGCGGGAAAGGTGCTGAGCAGCGCCTCGCTGTGGCCGCCGAGACCGAGAGTGCAGTCGACGACGACGGCGCCCGGTTCGGCGAGGGCGGGGGCGAGCAGATGGAGGCACCGGTCGAGCATCACCGGAACGTGCCGGGTCGCGGTCATACCCGGGCCTCGCGGGTTCGCTGGCTGCGGTCGCTCATGCGCCCTCTCAGGTCCGGCGTGGTTGTACGTACCGCCGAGCGTGAGGAGGCCGAGCCGCACGTACGCCGCACACGCGGGGGAATTCCGGGAGTGTTCCGGTAAGTGTTGGGGATGTCCGTGAACTTCGCGTCACTTTAGTCCACAGGTCCTCCCGGTCAATCAACCGGCCAGCGCGTCGCCCGGCCGGGTGCGGGCGGAGCGGCGGCACGGATCGTCCGGTGAATCGTGCGCGGGTCGGACACCATCTGTGTGGCTTACCTCACACCGGGGCTCGTTGACGATGTTTGTCCCGTCGTACAGCGGGCTCCCGGCGCGGGTGAGTATTACCGTCTACAAGTATGTCGACTTCAGCGAACCTCCCCGCCGAGTCCGCCCAGGCATCCACCGGCGCGGCCCGTACCGACGGCACGGTCACCGATCGACTCGTGGACGCCAACCGCCTCTACGCCAAGGACTTCGCCGACCCCGGGATGGACGCCCGCCCCGTGCTCCGCGTCGCCGTGGTCGCCTGCATGGACGCCCGTCTCGACCTGCACGACGCGCTGGGCCTGGAGCTCGGCGACTGTCATACGATCCGCAACGCGGGCGGCGTCGTCACCGACGACGTCATCCGCTCCCTCACCATCAGCCAGCGGGCCCTCCAGACCCGCAGCGTCGTACTCATCCATCACACCGGCTGCGGCCTGGAAGCCCTCACCGAGGACTTCAGGCACGAACTGGAAATGGAGGTCGGGCAGCGTCCGTCCTGGGCCGTTGAGTCCTTCCGGGACGTGGACCAGGATGTACGTCAGTCGATGCAGCGGGTGCGGACGTCTCCGTTCCTTCTGCACACCGACGACGTGCGGGGCTTCGTGTTCGACGTGTCGACGGGCCTTCTGCGGGAGGTCGACCCGGCGAGCTGATCGCGTCGCCCGGCCCTGAAGCACGGCAACTCCGGCAATTCACACCCACTTATCCACAGGCGAGTGACACGAAGCGGTAACGGCTACAAGAATGCGTGAGTGACGGCGGCGCTCCGGAACCATCCGGGCGCGGCGTCCGTATGTCGGGGTGGGCCGGGCCGTGAGAAGAGCCTCGGCCCGTATGAACGGGCCGAGGAGGGCCGGGTGACGACCTATGACGATCGAGCGAGCCTCACAGATCTGACCACCACAGCGGAGCGTGTGCGCGCATCGGTGGAGGGTGTGATCGAGGGCAAGCCTGAGGTCGTACGGCTTTCGCTGACAGTGCTGCTCGCCGAGGGACATCTCCTCATCGAGGATGTCCCCGGCGTCGGCAAGACGATGCTGGCCAAGACGCTCGCACGCTCCATCGACTGCTCGGTGCGGCGTATCCAGTTCACGCCTGACCTGCTGCCCTCGGACATCACCGGGGTCTCCATCTATGACCAGCAGCGGCGCGACTTCGAGTTCAAGCCCGGGGCGATCTTCGCGCAGATCGTGATCGGCGACGAGATCAACCGCGCTTCGCCGAAGACACAGTCTGCGCTGCTGGAGTCGATGGAGGAGCGCCAGGTCACCGTCGACGGGCAGACGTACGAACTGCCCAGCCCCTTCATGGTGGTGGCGACGCAGAACCCGGTCGAGATGGAGGGCACCTATCCGCTGCCCGAGGCGCAGCGCGACCGTTTCATGGCCAGGGTCTCCATCGGCTATCCGAGTGCGGAGGCCGAGTTGGAGATGCTGGACGTGCACGGCGGGGTCTCGCCGCTGGACGACCTCCAGCCGGTGGCCCACGCGCACGACATCGTGAAGCTGATCGACGCCGTACGGAAGGTCCATGTGGCCGACTCCGTGCGGCGGTACGCGGTGGAGCTGGTCGGTTCCACGCGTAACCACCCGGATCTCAGACTGGGCGCGTCGCCTCGCGCGACGCTGCATCTGCTGCGCGCGGCGAAGGCGTCCGCGGCCCTGAGCGGCCGGGAGTACGCGCTGCCGGACGACGTGCAGGCGCTGGCGGTCTCGGTGCTCGCGCACCGGCTGCTGCCGACGGCGCAGGCACAGCTCAACCGCCGGACCGCCGAGCAGGTGGTGCAGGAGATCCTCCAGCGCGTCCCGGTGCCGACGGCCGACGGAGGCCGGCAGGCTCCCGTGGCCGCCGCGCCGCTCTACGACCGGCAGCAGCCGGGCGTCCGGCGGCTGTGATGGAGCCCGGCGCCGCCCCCTCGGAGGCCGGGGACAAGGGCGGGCTGCGGGCGGCGCTGGGCGGTCTCACCACCCGTGGCCGGTCGTTCTTCGCCGCGGGCATAGCGGCGGCCGTCTGTGCCTATGTCCTCGGCCAGGCGGATCTGCTCCGGGTGGGGATGCTGCTCGCGGTGCTGCCGCTGGTCTGTGTGGGCGTGCTGTACCGCACGCGCTACCGGGTCGCCGGCAGCAGGCGGCTCTCGCCGTCGCGGGTGCCCTCGGGGTCCGAGGCCCGTGTCCATCTGCGGATGGACAACGTGTCGCGGCTGCCCACCGGTCTGCTGATGCTCCAGGACCATGTGCCGTACGTGCTGGGCCCGCGCCCGCGGTTCGTCCTGGACCGGGTGGAGGCGGGCGGGCGCCGCGAGGTCTCCTACCGGGTGCGCTCGGACCTGCGCGGGCGCTATCCGCTCGGGCCGCTCCAGCTCAGGCTGAGCGACCCGTTCGGGATGTGCGAGCTGACGCGTTCCTTCAGCGCACAGGACATCCTGACGGTCATCCCGCGCACGGAGCCGCTGCCACCGGTCCGGCTGGCGGGAGCGACCGCGGGGTACGGCGACGGGCGGCAGCGCTCGCTCTCGCTGGCCGGCGAGGACGACGTCATTCCGCGCGGGTACCGGCACGGTGACGACCTGCGCCGGGTGCACTGGCGTTCCACGGCGCGCTACGGCGAGCTGATGGTGCGGCGTGAGGAGCAGCCGCAGCGGGCCAGATGCACGGTGCTGCTCGACACCCGGCGGCTCGCCTACCAGGGCGCGGGCCCCGACTCCGCCTTCGAGTGGGCGGTGTCGGGCGCGGCGTCCGCGCTGGTGCACATGCTGGAACGGGGCTTCGCCGTAAGGCTGTTGACGGACACGGGGAGTTCGGTGCCCGGCGAGGGCGCGGACGGATTCGCCGGTTCGACGCAGGAGTCCGCGGACGCGGCCGGACTGATGATGGACACGCTCGCGGTCGTCGACCACTCCGACGGAGCGGGGCTGTCGCGCGCGTACGACGTGCTGCGCAGCGGCACCGAGGGGCTGCTCATCGCCTTCCTCGGTGATCTCGACGAGGAGCAGACGGCCGTGGCCGGCCGAATGCGGCACCGCAGCGGCGCCGCGGTGGCCTTCGTCCTGGACAGCTCCGGCTGGCTCCAGGACGGCGGTGAACCGCCCGCGCGGGTGCAGGACCGGCTGAGGCAGCTGCGGGAGTCCGGCTGGACGGCCCTCGCGGTGCCCGCCGGGTCCGCGCTCCCGGACCTGTGGCAGCTCGCGGCACAACAGCGCACCGAGTCGGGTGCGACCCAGGGCTCGGCAGGTTTCTCCGGAGGATGGTCATGAGCGGTCGCGGGAGGCTGGCGCTGTGCGCGTTCGCCGCCACGCTGATGTCGGCGGGCGCGCTGCTGCCCCTGGTCGATCCCGCCACCTGGCTCCTCCAGGCGGCGTTCATGGTGGCGGTGCTGGTCGGGGCGGGCGCGCTCGGCCGTCGGGTGCCGCTGGCCAGGACGCTGATCGTGGCGCTCCAGGCGGTCGTCGGGCTGCTGATGCTCACGGTGGTGTTCGCCTCGGAGCACGCGGTGCTCGGTCTGCTGCCCGGCCCCGAGGTTTTCCAGCGCTTCGGCGAACTGCTGAACGCGGGCGGCGAGGACGTCGGGCGGTACGCGATCCCCGCCCCGGCGACCGACGGCATCAAGCTGATGCTGGTCGGCGGTGTGCTGGTCATCGGACTCGCCGTGGACGCGCTCGCCGTGACGTTCCGCAGCGCGGCCCCGGCGGGACTGCCGCTGCTCGCGCTGTACTCGGTCGCCGCCGGTCTCAACGGCGGCGCGGCCTCCTGGCTCTGGTTCCTGCTCGCGGCCGGCGGCTATCTGCTGTTGCTGCTGGCCGAGGGCCGGGACCGGCTCTCCCAGTGGGGGCGGGTCTTCGGCGGCGCTCCGCGCGCCCCGGGCCGTACCGCCGCCGGGATGGACACCGGGGGCGGGGCCGCCGCGCCGATCCGCGCGGGTCACCGTATCGGTGTGATGGCCCTCGGAATCGCGCTCGTCGTGCCCGCCGCGCTGCCGTCGTTGAACGGCGGACTGCTCAACGGCACCGGGGCCGGGACGGGTTCGGGTCTGGGCGGTGGCACGATCTCCGCCGTCAACCCGCTCGTCTCGCTCCAGGACAACCTCAACCAGCCAGAGGACCGGGAGGCGTTGCGGTACCGGACGAACGCGGAGAGCACCCAGAATCTGTATCTGCGGATCATGGCGCTGGACGACTTCGACGGTACGTCCTGGCGGTTCTCCCAGCGCAGTGTCGAGGACGTGCCGAACAGGCTGCCCAATCCGCCCGGTCTGAACGGTGACGTCAGGACCACCGAGATCAAGACGAGCATCTCCGCCGCCGGTTGGTACCGGCAGAACTATCTGCCGATGCCCTATCCGGCCTCGCAGGTGGAGATCGAGGGGCGCTGGCGCTTCGAACCGAGCGGCCGGACGCTGGTCGGCGACCGGGGCGAGACGACGCGGGGCGCGCAGTACCAGGTGAGCAGCTTGCTGGTGGAACCGACCCGTGAGCAGCTCGCGGCGGCGCCCCGGCCGCCGGCCTCGCTGGTGCGTGAGTACACGAAGGTGCCCGACGTCCTTCCGGAGGAGGTCGAGGCCACCGCGCGCGAGGTGACCGAGGGCGCGGCGAACGACTACGAGAGAGCTGTCCGACTCCAGGACTGGTTCGCCGTGGACGGCGGCTTCACGTACGACACGCAGGTCGCGTCCGGCACGGGCGCCTCGGCCATCACCCGCTTCCTCAGGGAGAAGCAGGGCTTCTGCGTCCACTTCTCGTTCTCGATGGCGGCCATGGCCCGCACGCTGGGCATCCCGGCCCGGGTGGCGGTGGGCTTCACCCCGGGCACCCCGCAGTCGGACGGCACGATGTCCGTCGGGCTCCGGGACGCGCACGCCTGGCCCGAGCTGTACTTCGAGGGGGTCGGCTGGACCCGCTTCGAGCCGACGCCGAGCCGGGGCAGCGCACCGGACTACACCATCCCGGAGGCGCCTTCGGGCGACCCGAGCGATGCGTCCCAGCCCGAGGCCAGCGCTTCGTCCGCGCCGAGTTCGCAGCCGTCCGCCTCGGACAGCTGCCCGCCCCAGGCGGCCAGGATCGGCGACTGCGGCTCGACGGCGCAGGCGGGTGCGCTGCCGCCGAGCGACTCGGGTACGTCCGCGGGGACGATCGTCGGCATCACGCTGGGCGTCCTGGCCGCGCTGCTGCTGCCACTCCTGCCACTGCTGTGGCGGGTCCGGGCCCGGGCCCGGCGTCTCGGTTCCGGGGGCCGTACGCCCGCCGATGCCACGGCGCGGGTGCTGGGCGTCTGGCGGGAGATCATCGACACGGCCTGGGACCACGGCATCCGTCCCGACGATGCGCAGACCCCGCGCAGGACGGCGGCCCGGATCGTGCGGCTGGGGAGGCTGGAGGGTGAGGCCGCCAACGCCGTGTTCCGGGTGGCACGTGCGGTGGAGCAGGTGCTGTACGCGCCGGAGCCACGGCCCGTCACGGGCCTCGCCGACGAGGTCCAGCGGGTGCGCGCGGGCCTGGGCGAAGGGGTGAGCGGCTGGACCAGGCAGCGCGCGCTTCTCCTGCCTCGCTCGTCCATTCGGGTGATGTGGGCGCTGTCCGAGCGCTGGGCGGCCGTCACGGACCGCTGGGGAGTGCACCGCCTGGAGCTGGCCCGCAGGGCGGCGGCGCTGTTCAGCAGGCCGTCCCGGCAGCGGGGCTGAGCGGGCGGGACAGGACCGTCCGCGGGGGCGGGGTACGAGGCGGCTTCCGGGCCTCGTACCCCGCCCCCGCGGTGTGTCCGGGGTCCGGGGTCCGGGGCAAGAGGCTGAGGGCTCCCGGGGCAGGCTCCGGGAGCCCGGTGGTGAGGCGGGACAGGACGGGAGGCGCGCCAGGGACGCCGGGGGGCGGGATACCGGGCGGGGGTACGGCGCCGTGGGCGGAGATGGGGCCGTGGACGGAAATGGGTGAGGGGCGGACGCGTTCTCGCGTCCGCCCCTCACCCGTATCTGCCGTGTCTCCCGGCAGCCGCACCACTACTACAAGCTTGGCTCGGGTACCTCTGCGCCGTCCTACTGACCCTGCTCGTCACGGCGGCGCTGCCATCGCTGCTCGATCCGGTTCATGAACGAGCGGCGCTGCCGAGGTTGTCGTCGGTCGGCCGTGGCTTCCCCGGACGGCTGCTGCTCACCCGGTTTCGGGGCCTTGCGCCAGCCGGTGACCGCGAGGACCGCGCAGCCCAGCATGACGAGGAATCCCACCACGCCGATCCAGATCTGCTTGGCGACCATACCGGTCATGAGGAGCGCGATACCCACCAGAAAGCCGACGACCGCCTGGTAGACCCGTCGCCGGGTGTACCTACGCAGCCCGCTTCCCTCAAGCGCTGTCGCGAACTTGGGATCTTCGGCGTACAGCGCTCGCTCCATTTGCTCGAGCATTCGCTGCTCGTGCTCCGAGAGCGGCACGGAGTCCTCCTAGTCGTCGGTCGCGGGGGGCGACCGGTATGCGGCCCCTTCAGGATAGGCAGGGAATCGCCCCCGTGAAACCCGCCCTCTACGCCATTTCGCCAATCCGGGCCGCCATGCCGACTCGGCCGCTGAGGCGTTGATTCCCCAACCGTCGACCCGTCATGCCGGAAGGCGTACCCCGATCATACGGCGCCGGAGGCTTTGCCGGGGGGCCTGTGGCGCACTCCATCCAGAGCTGCGTTGCTGATCAGCCCCGCGATCAGCGCTCCGGGACGTCCGCCGTCAGGCCCGCTTCTCCCCCAGGACGTGCAACTGGCTCGCGACGGAGTGGAAGGACGACAGTTCGGCGGCGGCCGCCTCCAGCTTCAGGAGGGCTTCCAGAGCGCCCGGCTGAGTGTCCACCAGAACACCGGGAACCAGGTCGGAGAAGACCCGCACGCCGTGTACCGCGCCCACATCGACACCGGCCTTGTCGACCAGCTCCGTGAGCATCTCGACGGTGAACCGCCTGGGCACCGGGTCCCCTTCGCCCCAGCGGCCGGCGGGGTCCGTGAGCGCCTGCCGGGCCTCGGTGAAGTGCCCGGCGAGCGCCCTGGCGAGGACGGCACCGCCGAGGCCCGCCGCGAGCAGGCTGAGCGCACCCGAGGGGCGCAGCGCCTCGACCGCGTTCCGGACGCCCTCGGCGGGGTCGTCGACGTACTCCAGGACACCGTGGCAGAGCACCGCGTCGTAGCCGCCGCGCCCCACCACCTCGAACAGGCCGTGGATGTCGCCCTGCACGCCGGTGACACGGTCGGCGACACCGGCCTCGGCCGCCCGGCGCTCCAGCGCGAACAGTGCGTTGGGGCTGGGGTCGACGACGGTCACCCGGTGCCCGAGGCGGGCCACGGGCACGGCGAAGTTGCCCGTGCCGCCCCCGGTGTCGAGGACGTCCAGGCCGGCCGTACCCACCGCGGCGGCGCGGCTTTCGAGGGCGACCTTGAGCACCTCCCAGACCACGGCGGTGCGCAGGGAGCTACGGGGGCGCGACGGCGTCTCTCCACCGAAGGCAGGGGAAGGGTCCGACACGGCAGTTGACTCCTCGGCGCGGTGCCGCCCCAGGTCGCGGGGCGTGATCGGTGCAGGCACCGCACAGCCTATTGCCTCCGTCGGCCGTCCCCGTCACCCAACGGCGCCGCCTTTCTCCGGCTGTTCGGCCCTCGGCCGGGGCAGCACCGGTTCGAGCACGAGCAGCCGCTCCACGAGGCGCAGGAACATCGCCACGTCGCGCAGCAGATCGTCCGCGTCGCGGCTGCTCGCCGCGCCCTGGATGCCCGCCTCCGCCCGCGCCCTGCGGCCGGCTCCCGAGGCGAACAGGGCGCTCCACTCGGTGAGCTCGGGGGCGATCTCGGGCAGGACTTCCCAGGCGCTCCGTATGCGCCTGCGGCGCGGGCTCGTGGGCTCGGGGCGGCCACGGGCGGCGAGGACCGCCGCCGCGGTGCGCAGGGCGGCCAGATGTGCCGTGGCGTAGCGCTCGTTGGGCGCTTCGAGTGTGGCGGCCTCGTCCAGTCCCGAGCGGGCCTGGGCGAGCAGGTCGAGGGCGGCGGGCGGCGCGGTGGCGCGCCTCAGGACGGGGTGGACATCGGTCGCGGCGCCGGTCAGTGAGGGGGCAGGGCCGCCTGTGCTTCGCCGGTGTGCGGCTGCGGCGTAGGAACTGGCCATGACGAACCTCCTGGTCGTCTCTGTGACGGCTCTGTGGCCGTATGTGTCCATCGTGGAGTACGCCACTGACAATCGGCCCTGACCTGCGCTTTTGCTTCGCACGAAGGCGCGGGGTAGTTTTTGCACTGACTGGTCAGTGCAAAAATCCGGGGAGGGCGTATGGGAGCCGCGGTCGTCGCCGAGGGGTTCGGGCTGAAGGGACCGCGGGGCTGGGTCTTCCGCGATGTCGGCCTCGACGTGCCCCCCGGCGGGATCCTCGCGATCGAGGGCGCGTCCGGCACGGGCCGTACCTGCCTCCTGCTGGCGCTCACCGGGCGGATGCGTCCCACGGCCGGTTGGGCGGAGATCGACGGTCTGCGGGTGCCGCGCGCGATGGCGGCCGTGCGCCGGATCAGCGCGCTGGGCCCTGTCCCCGGCGTGAGCGAACTCGATCCGGCCCTGACCGTCGCCGAGCATCTGCGTGAACGGGCCCTGCTCCGCCGCCGGTTCGACGCCTCCCTGGGAGGCTCGCTCCGCGCGCTGCTGCGGTCGCGCGCCGAACGGGCCGACGAGGTACGGACCGTGACCGCCGACGCGAAGGCGGCCGTGGGACTCGACCTCGCGGACCTGCCCAAGGGCGAACGCACCGCCGTACGCGATCTGGAACGGCTGGAGGCGCTGCGCCTCTTTGTGGCCCTGGCGCTCCTCGGCCGGCCACGTCTGATCGCCGTCGACGACCTCGGCCTGGGCCTCTCCGACGCCGAACGCACCGTCGCCTGGGACCTGTTGAGATCCGTCGCCGCCGGTGGAACGACCGTTGTCGCCGTCTGCGCCCAGGCACCCGCCGGCATCGCCACCCTCCGGACGGCCGGCACACGCCTCCGTACCGAGGACACGGCCGGAGACACGACCGAGGGAACGACCCGGGACACGACAGAGGAGGGGACGGCCGATGCGCTCGCCGGGACTGGCCGCGCTTGAACTCAAGCGGTTCGGCAGGGGGCGCCTCCCGCGCGCCGCGCTGGTCGCGATCACACTTCTGCCGCTGCTGTACGGCGCGCTCTACCTGTGGTCCTTCTGGGACCCGTACGGCCGGCTCGACCGCGTACCCGTCGCGCTGGTCAACGACGACAGCGGCGCCACCGTGTCCGGCGAGAAGATCGCCGCCGGCGACGACATCACCCGGGGCCTGCGGAAGAGCGAGGTCTTCGACTGGCACGAGGTGAGCGGCGCCGAGGCCCGCGCGGGCGTGGCGGACGGCTCGTACTACCTGTCGCTGACCATGCCCGCGGACTTCAGCCGGCGGATCGCGTCCGGTTCGGGCGACGCGCCGCGGACGTCCGCACTCCAGGTCCGTACGAACGACGCCAACAACTACATCGTCGGCCAGATCTCCCGGACCGTCTTCAGCGAGATACGGACGGCGGCGTCGACCAAGGCCTCGCGCTCCTTCCTCGACCGGATCTTCATCTCCTTCTCCGGCATCCACGACGCGACGGAGAAGGCCGCCGAGGGCGCCGACAAGCTCAAGGGCGGTGTCGGCACGGCCAAGAAGGGATCCAAGGACCTCGCGGACGGCCTGAAGGACGCGAAGGCGGGCAGCGGCGAACTGGCGGGTGGCGTGAAGAAGCTCGACAAGGGCGCGGGGGATCTGGAGAAGGGCTCACGGAAGGTCTCCGCCGGCACGCGGGCGCTCGCCGACAAGGTCAACGGGGCGGCAGGGGGCTTGAGTCCGTATCTGAGGGACAACGGCGGCACCATCGCCGACACCGCCCGTCTGGTCGCCGACTCCTCCGGGGCGATGCGCGGCAGCCTCGACGGCCTCGTGAAGGGCGCGCCCTTGGCGGCGACCGCCGCCCACGAGGCGTCCGCCGATCTCGCCGGCATCCACCGGACACGCTGCGAGAAGGCGGCAACGGCCCAGGAAGCCGGCGCCCCCGACGGCGTCCCCGACCCCACCGCCTGTCCCGCCCTGAAGCGCGCCATGACCGCGGCTGCCGACGCCGCCCGGGTCGCCGACCGCGTCAACACCCTGGTCAAGGACAACAGCGGTGATCTGACGAAGCTCGACGGCCGGCTGGCGAAGCTCCAGAAGCAGGCGCACGCCCTCGCCGAACGCGCCCCTCATCTGGACGAGGACCTCAGGACGGCCGTCGCCAAGATCAACCAGCTCAACTCCGGCGCCAGGAAGGTCGCCAAGGGCGCCGACGCACTGCACACCGGTCTCTCCAGCGCCAAGAAGGGCTCCGCCGACCTGGACACCGGCGTCGGAAAGCTGCGGTCCGGGGCGGCCGGCCTGGACGGCGGTCTCTTCAAGCTCGTCGGCGGCTCCTCCGATCTCGCCGTAGGACTCCACGACGGCGTGGGCAAGATCCCGGACTACGGCAAGAGCGACCGCGACCTCCGTACGGAGGTGATGGCCGACCCCGTCCACCTCGCCTCCCGGTCCACGCACGAAGCCCCCAACTACGGCACCGGTTTCGCCCCTTACTTCATCCCGCTCTCCCTCTGGGTCGGCGCGATGGTGGCGTACATGCTCATCCGGCCGCTCAACCGGCGTGCCCTCGCCGCCGGTGCCTCCGCCCGGCGGATCGCCGTCGCGGGCTGGCTGCTGGTGGTGGGCATCGGCCTGCTCCAGGTGGGCGCGCTCATGTCCGTACTGCACTGGGGACTCGGGCTCCAGATGACCCGCCCGGTCGGTACGGTCGGCTTCCTGGCGCTGGTCACCTGCTGCTTCGCCGCGATCGTGCAGTGGCTGAACGCCCGCTTCGGTGCGGCGGGCCGGATCCTCGTACTCGCCGTGCTGATGCTCCAGCTGACCTCGGCGGGCGGCACGTACCCCGTACAGACCAGTCCGGGCTTCTTCAACGCCATCCACCCCTTCCTGCCGATGAGTTACGTGGTGGAGTCGCTGCGCGTCCTCATCACGGGCGGCGGTCTCGGACCGGTGTGGCGGGGCTGCGCCGTACTCGCGGCGTTCACCGCAGGCGCGCTGGCGCTGACCGCCGTCTCCGCGCGCCGCGGGCAGGTGTGGACCGTGGACCGGCTCCATCCCGAATTGAGCCTGTGAGTCGGACGCGTCCCCCGGCACCTGTGAGAATCGGCCGCATGGACAGGAGCAGCACCCGCCGGCAGGCCACCCGTCAGAAGCTCTACGAGGCCGCGGTGACGCTCATCGCCGAACAGGGCTTCTCGGCGACGACCGTGGACGAGATCGCCGAGCGCGCCGGAGTCGCCAAGGGCACGGTCTACTACAACTTCAAGAACAAGAACGAGCTGTTCGAGGAGCTCCTGCGGCACGGCGTGGGCCTGCTCACGGCCTCCCTCCAGACCGCGGCCGACGAGACGGCGAAGCGCGGCGGGACCAGCGTCGAGGCGCTGGACGCCATGGTCCGCGCGGGGCTCGCCTTCATCGACCGCTACCCGGCCTTCACCCAGCTGTACGTGGCCGAGCTCTGGCGCACCAACCGCGCGTGGCAGTCGACGTTACTGGTGGTGCGTCAGCGGGCCGTCGCCGTCGTGGAGAAGGTGCTCCAGGAGGGGATCGAGGGCGGTGAGCTCAGCCGTGAGATCGACATTCCGCTGACCGCCGCGGCGCTGGTGGGGATGGTGCTGGTGGCGGCCCTGGACTGGCAGGCGTTCCAGCCCGAGCGGTCGATCGACGACGTGCACTCGGCGCTCTCGCTGCTGCTGCACGGCCGGGTGGGCGGAAGCTGACGCGGCGCCGGGCAACGGAAAGTGCGCCGCTCCGACCGGGCGTCCTCACTCGACCCGACCGGAGCGACGCACCGCCCACCCCGTGGCGGTCGGGGTGCCACGCCGCTCCGCCGCCCCGTGCCGGCGGTTTCGGCGTCGCGCCCCTCCCGTGCCCCTCACTCTTCCGTCTTCGCAGATGAGGGCCTATCCGCGTCTCTACTCATCTCATGTACTAGGTACGGATACTCACGCCCCCGTTCCGGAGCTCACCCGTCCGGCCAAGTCTCTGGCTACGATCGCCTCCGTGTCCGTACTCCCCCTTGTCTTCACCAGTGGCTGGGCCAGCGGGATCAACGCCTATGCGGTGGTTCTCCTGTTGGGCATCTTCGGTGCGACCGGGATGACCGACGAGGTCCCCGAGTCGCTCCAGCGCACCGACGTCCTGATCGTCGTCGGCGCGCTCTTCCTCTGCGAGGCGGTGGCGGACAAGATCCCGTACGTCGACACGGTCTGGGACTCCGTGCACACCGTGATCAGACCGGTCACGGGCGCGGTGGTCGCGGCGCTGCTCGCCGGGCAGAGCGGCTCCCTCCCGGAGATCACGGCGGGCGCGGCCGGCGGATCGACCGCTCTGGTGAGCCATCTGGTGAAGGCCGGTACGAGGATGGCGGTCAACACCTCGCCCGAGCCCTTCAGCAACATCGCGGTGAGCACCGCGGAGGACCTGGGTGTCGCCGGGATCATCACCTTCGCGATCTTCCACCCGCTCCCCGCGGCGATCGTCGCGGGCGGCCTCCTGCTGATCGGCATCGTGACCACCTTCTTCGTGGCCTCGAAGATCCGGCGGTACTGGCGGCGCAGGGCGGAGAGACGCGCGGAGCGGCGCATCGCCACGACGTGGCCGCCACTCTGACCGCCGCGGTCGCTGTCCCGGCGCTTGCGAGCACCGCTCCGCCGAGGCAGGCGCCGCCCGCCGAGCCTCCCGCGCGCGACCGGGGAAAAACGGGCCGCTAAGGTCCACTTCCATGGCACGGATTGCGGTGATCGGCGCCGGGATGGGCGCGATGGGGGCGGCTGCCCGGCTGGCGGTGGCGGGGCACCGGGTGACGGTGTACGAGCGCTCCGCGACGTACGGCGGGGCCCTCGGCCGGTTCGAGCGGGACGGGTTCGCGTACGACACGGGGCCCGGTCTGCTGCATCTGCCGGCCGTCTACCGGGATCTGTTCGTCAAGACCGGCAGGAAGCCGCTCGAAGAGTGCGTGCGGATGACCCAGGTCGACCCGGCGAGCCGTCATGTCTTCCCGGACGGCACCGATGTGTCGCTGCCGAACGCGTCGCGCGCCGGGGTCGTCGCGGCCCTGGACGCCGCGCTCGGCGCGGGCGCGGGCGCGCGCTGGGGCGACTTCCTCGGCCGGGCGCGGGACGCCTGGGACCGGTCGCGGCGGCCTCTGCTGGAGGAGCCGTTGCGCGCGGACCGGCAGGCGCTGGGGCGCGATCCGTATCCCGCCGTCCGGCAGCGGAGGCTGCTGCGCGCGCCCCGGCTGGCGGGCACCGTCGCCGAGGTGGGGGCGTGGGAACTGGCGGATCCGCGGCTCGCCGCGCTGCTGGAGGGGTACGCCCTGTCGTACGGGCTGGATCCGAGGCACGCCCCGGCGGGCGCGGCCCTGCTGCCGTACATGGAGCAGACCTTCGGCAGCTGGTACGTACAGGGCGGGATGCGGGCGCTGGCGCACGCGGTGTACGAGCGGTGCCTGGAGCGCAGGGTGGAGTTCGTCTTCCACGCCGAGGTGACCGGGATCGTCGAGAAGGACGGCCGCGCGGCCGGTGTCGAGCTGGCGCCGGGAGCGTCGGCAGGCCCCTCCCCGGTCGTCGAGGCGGACCATGTGGTGGCGGGCACGGCTCCCGCCGCCCTGACGGGCCAGGAGTTGTGGCGGGACGCAGACGTACGGCCGCAGGGCGGTGGCGGGGGCGGAACACCGTCGGTCCCCGGCAGGTTCACGGTGCTGCTGGCCCTGCGGGGAGGCAGGCCTCGGGGCACGGCACACCGTACGGTGGTCCACTCCCCCGCCGGCGTCGGCGAGGCCGCCGCCGTCTTCTCCGGGCGGACGGCGGAGCGTCCCACGGTCACGGTGCTGCGGCCCGACGATCCGACGGCGCGTCCGGACGACGGGCACGAGGCGGTCACCGTCACGGCGACCGTCGCACCGCAGGGTCCGGTGGACTGGAGGGACCCGGGGCTGCGTGAGCGGTACGCCGATGTCCTCGTGGAGGTGGCGGGCGCCGCCGTGCCTCAGCTGCGGGAGCGGCTGCGCTGGCGGGAGGTCCGTACTCCGGCGGACACGGCTGACCGGACCGGGGCGCGCGGCGGTTCGGTGCCCGCGCCGTCGCTGGCCGGAGCCGAAGGCCGGCTGCTGCATCCGGCGAACACCACGCGGCTGCCGGGGCTGTATCTCGTCGGCGGCGAGGCGCACCCGGGCGGCGGGCTGGCACACGCCGGGATGTCGGGGGCGCTGGTCGCCGGGCTGATCGTCGAGGGCGCGGACTTCCGCGGCTCGCGCTGACCCGCTCCGCCGCCGCGTGAACTCAGCCGAAGCGGGCGGGAGTTGAGCGCCCGTCAGGGGAGGTCAGTAACGGTAGCGCTGCTCGTCGTAGTTGGGGTCGTAGCCGTACTGCTGGGGTTCCTGCTGCGGCATCGGGGGGACGTTCTCACCCTCGCGCTGCTGCGGGACCCAGACCCCGCCGGGCGGCGTCTCCGCGCCGTACTCGGGCTGGGCGCTCTGGCCGTTCTGGTCGCCGTAGGGGTCGGCGTACTGCTGCTGGCCGCCGTAGCCGTCGTACGAGCCGTAGGACTCGCCGCCGGTGGTCGCGCCGCTGTACGGGTCGGTGTAGGCGGCGTACTGCTGCTGCCCCGTGCCGTAGTCGTACTGCCCGCCCTGGCCGTTCTGCGCCGCGTACGGGTCCTGTTGGGCGCCGTACGCGTCCTGGCCGCCGTACACGTCCTGGCCCTGGCTCGCGTACGGGTCAGGGGCCGCGTAGACGTCGGAGGTGCCGTATCCGTCCTGGGGGCCCTGGCCTTGGCCGGCGTACGCGTCGTGACCGGCGTAGGCGTCCTGGCCCGCCGGCGCGTCGTAACCGTGGTACGGGTCGTAGTCGCCGTACTGGGTCGCCTGGTAGGCGGCGTCGCTGTACACGCCGTACTGCCCGGTCTCGTCCGGCATGGGCTCCGGCTCGTAGACGGAGGCGGCGTACGGGGGCTCGTCGGGGACGGGACCGGCGGCCTCCGCGAGGTTCGCGGCGACAGGTTGGTACTCCAAGTCCGAGACTTCCAGGCTCGGTTCGCGGACCTCGGCCTCACCGCCGCCGGCCCTGCGGCGCCGGCTGGCGCCGGGGCTGCCGCCGATCGCCCAGCCGGTGGAGAAGCCGCGGCGGAACGAGAGCGTCACATAGGTCTGGCCGACCGCGAACGCGATCGCGCCGACCGCGATGACCGGGACGGAGGCGAGCAGGACACCCAGCACCACGCCGACGAAACCGGTGAAGGCGAGAAGCCGCCAACGGAGCCGCGCCTTGTACTGGAGCAGTACTTCGCCCAGCAGCCACAGCGCGACGATGCCGAACGCGATGTAGAGGACCGTCCAGCCCATGCCCGCCCCTCTCCTGCGGTCACCGCCCCGGAGCGGGGCGGGTACGACCGGTCACGACTGCTCGTGCAGTCCGAGATTCTCGTAGATTTCGAGCGTCGCCGTGGAGTTGTTGAGTGTAATGAAGTGGAGTCCGGGAACACCCTCCGCGCGCAGCGTCGCGCAGAACTCCGTCGCGTACTCGATACCGATGGAGCGTACAGCGGCGGGATCGTCCTTGACGGAGAGGATCCGCTCTTTCAGCGCCTGGGGCAGCGAGGCGTTGCTGAGCTGCGAGAAGCGCTCGATCTGCCGGACGTTGGTGACCGGCATGATCTCCGGGATGATCGGCGTGTCGCAGCCCGTGGCCGCGACCTTGTCCCGCAGCCGCAGATAGTCCTCCGGGTCGAAGAACATCTGGGTGATCGCGTAGTCGGCGCCGGCACGGCACTTGGCCACGAAGTGCCGGATGTCGCTCTCCCAGTCGGACGAGCGCGGGTGCATCTCGGGGAAGGCCGCGACGCCGACGCAGAAGTCGCCGGACTCCTTGATCAGGCGGACGAGATCGGCCGCGTACCGCACGCCCTCGGGGTGCTTGACCCACTCGCCCATGGGGTCGCCGGGCGGGTCTCCGCGCACGGCCAGGATGTTCCTGATCCCGGCGTCCGCGTACTGGCCGATCATGTTGCGCAGCTCCGCGACCGAGTGGTTCACGGCGGTGAGGTGGGCGACCGGGATGAGCGTGGTGTCGGAGGCGATGCGCTGGGTCGCCTTGACCGTCCCGGCCCGCGTGGAACCGCCCGCGCCGTAGGTCACGGAGACGAAGCTCGGGCCGACCGCCTCGACCCGGCGCAGCGCGTTCCAGAGATTGCGCTCGCCTTTCTCCGTCTTGGGCGCCCAGAATTCGAACGAGTACGACAGTTTGCCGGTCGCAAGCAGGTCACGCACCGTACGGGCGTGATCCGTCCTGGTCGAAGCTGTGCCAAGGGCCATACCCGAAGGCTATCGAGGCTGCGGCGATCACCCAACCAGAGCAGGGCGATTTGTCCACTTCACACCATCCCTGTCCATCCCTCGGACGGTAAGGCCACCGAAGATCGGGGACGGACGGGTGCGCGCGCCCGGCGCCGGGGGTCGGGCGCCGGTGTCAGGCGACCCGGTCGCGCACGCGCTTGGCGAGACCGGCCGCCGCCATGGCCGGATCGTCCGCCTCCGTCAGGGCCCTGACGACCACGACCCGGCGGGCCCCGGCGTCCAGTACCTCGTCGAGATTGCCCGCGTCGATCCCGCCGATCGCGAACCACGGACGCCGGGTGGACAGCGACGCCGCGTACCGCACGAGGTCGAGCCCGGGCGCGTGCCGGCCGGGCTTGGTGGGGGTGGGCCAGCAGGGACCGGTGCAGAAGTAGTCCACCCCGGGCTCACCGGCCGCCGCCATCGCCTCGGCCTCGGAGTGCGTGGAGCGGCCGATCAGCAGCTCCGTACCGAGGATGGCGCGGGCGGCGGACACGGGCAGGTCGCCCTGGCCCAGATGCAGCACGTCGGAGCCGATGGCGTGCGCCACGTCCGCCCGGTCGTTCACGGCGAGGAGCTTGCCGTGGCGCCGGCAGGCGTCGGCGAAGACCTGGAGGTGGTCCAGCTCCTCCGCCGCCTCCATGCCCTTGTCACGCAGCTGCACGATGTCCACACCGGAGGAGAGGACGGCGTCCAGGAACTCGGGGAGATCCCCCTGGCGCTTCCGCGCGTCGGTGCACAGATAGAGCCGGGCGTCGGACAGCAGATCGAGTGCGCTGGGCGCTGCGGGCATGCGGGTCTCCCCCGTCGGATCGGTGTCTGTCGGATCGGTTCTCCGGGACGGCCGTACGCGGGGCGGAGCGCCCCGTCCCGCGTACGGCCGGTGGTGGTGTCGTCAGACGGCGAGCGCCTGAGCGCGGCGCTTCACCTCCGTACCGCGATTCTCGCTGAGGGCCTGCGCGGGCGTGCCCGGCAGGGACGGGTCGGGAGTGAAGAGCCACTCGAGCATCTCTTCGTCGGTGAAGCTGTCGTCCCTCAGGAGCGTCAAGGTCCCGGCGAGCCCCTTGACGACCTTGTTGCCGTCGATGAAGGCGGCCGGCACCTGAAGCGCGCGGTTCTCCCCGCGGCGCACGGCGATCAGCGTGCCTTCCTTCACCAGCTGACGCACACGCGTCACCTCGATATCCAGCATCTCGGCGATATCAGGCAGGTGAAGCCATGCAGGGACGAGAGCATCGATCTTTGCGTCAATCTCAGTCACAGGACAAGCCTGCCATCCCGGACTGACAGTCGGAAGCCGAGCCGGGCACCGAACGGGTCACCGAACCCCCGCGTCAGCCTGGGGATGACAGCGCGGGAGCGGGATCGGCGGAGGTCAGAGAACCGTCGATTTCAGCGGTACGGCGGGGTCGGCGGCCCGCTCGGTGTCGATCCGCGCGCCCGCCGCGACGAGCTTGCGGCCCTGCGCCAGATCACGCGGCCGGCCGACGGTCATCAGCGCCACCAGCGCCTCGTCACGCAGCCACAGGACCGACCAGGCGGCGGTCGCCGGGTCGCCGCGCCACAGCAGCGTGTCGGCCCGGGCGTGGTGGCCCGCGTACTGCACGAAGCGGCCGAACTGCTCGGACCAGAAGTACGGCACCGGGTCGTACGGCTCGTGCGCCTCCCCCACGATGTCGGCGGCGACCGTACGCGGCCCCTGGAGCGCGTTGTCCCAGTGGTGCACCAGCAGCCGCTCGCCGTAGCGGGCCGACGGGAACGAGGCGCAGTCCCCGACCGCGTACACATCGGCCCGTGAGGTGCGCAGCCTGTCGTCGGCGGTGACGGCTCCCTCGGGGCCGGTCGCGATGCCGGAGCCCGCAAGCCAGGCCGTCGCGGGCCGGGCGCCGATGCCGACGACGACGGCGTCCGCGGCCAGCTCGCGGCCGTCGGCGAGGACCACCGTGCCGGGCCCCACGCCCGCCACGCGCGCGTGGGTGAGGAGTTCCGCGCCGCTCTCGGCGTACCAGTCCCCCATCGGAGTGGCGACCTCGGCCGGCAGGGCGCCGACGAGCGGACGGTCCGCGGCCTCGACGACGGTCACGGCGCAGTCGGCCTCCCTGGCGGCGGTGGTGAACTCGGCGCCGATCCAGCCCGCGCCGACCACGACAACGTGGTTCCGGCGGTCCAGGACGGGGCGCAGCCGCGCGGCGTCGTCGAGGGTGCGCAGCAGATGGACACCGGGCACGTCCTCCGTACCGGGGAGTGTGACCGGTTCGGCGCCGGTGGCGATGACGAGTACGTCGTACGGGACCGGTCCCGCCGCCGTGTCCACCTCGTGGTCGTCGGGGCGTACGCCGGTCACTTCGAGCCCCAGCCGCAGTTCCACGGAGAGTGCGTCGAAGTCCACGTCGAAGGCCGAACTCTCCGCCGTCCCAAGGAGGACGGCCTTGGAGAGTGGGGGCCGGTCGTAGGGCCGGTGGGGCTCGGCTCCGATGAGGGTGACGGGGCCGCCGTATCCCAGTTCGCGCAGTGCGACGGCGGTCTGCACGCCCGCCATGCCCGCGCCGACGACGACGGTGCGCCGCCCGTCCGCCTGCTTCCGCTGCTCGTTCACCCGATCACCTTAAGGACCCGGCCGGGACGACGACTCCCCCGGCGACTCCCTTACAGGGCAAGGGGACCGGGGGTTACCCTGACCCGGAAGCACTTATCGGCAGTAGCGAACAAGAGACTTCACACCTCGCGGGAGCCCGTACGCACCGGGCTGAGAGGGAGGCTGACGCGGCCTCCGACCGTACGAACCTGATCCGGGTCATGCCGGCGAAGGGAGGAGCTGGACGCCCATGCGCTCATCTCACGTTCCGTTGGGGGAATCCGGTCCGGAGACGTCTCCGGGCAGGTCTCCGGACCCGTCCGCCGGCCCGGGCCGGCGGCACACCGACGTCCTGGTGGTCGGGGGCGGCGTCATCGGCCTCGTCACCGCCTGGCGCACGGCGCAGCGCGGGCTCCGCGTCACCGTCGTCGATCCCGAGCCGGGCGGCGGGGCCGCGCGGGTCGCCGCCGGGATGCTCGCCCCCGTCAGCGAACTCGACCACGGCGAACAGACCCTGCTGGGACTGAACATCGCCTCGGCGCGGCTCTATCCCGGCTTCGTCGCCGAGCTGGAGGCCGCCACCGGCCAGGACACCGGCTACCGCGCCTGCGGCACGCTCTCGGTCGCTCTCGACTCCGACGACCGGGCGCGGCTGCGTGAACTGCACGCCCTCCAAAGGAGGTCGGGGCTGGAGTCCGAATGGCTCACCGGCCGTGAGTGCCGGCGGCTGGAGCCGATGCTCGCTCCGGGTGTACGCGGCGGGCTGCGGGCCGACGGCGACCATCAGATCGACCCGCGCAGGCTCGCGGCCGCCCTCGTGACGGCCTGCGAACGGGCCGGGGTGGACTTCCACCGGGGGTGGGCCGAGAGGCTGCGGGTGGTCCGGGACCGGGCCGCCGGGGTCACCGTCGGCGGCGGCACCGAACTCGACGCCGAACAGGTCGTCATCGCCGGCGGCAGCCTCAGCGGGCGGCTCGCCGGGGTGCCGGACGACGTCCTGCCGCCGGTACGGCCGGTCAAGGGCCAGGTCCTGCGGCTGACGGTGCCGCGCCCGTACGCGCCGTTCCTGTCCCGGACACTGCGGGCCGAGGTCCGCGGCAGCCACATCTATCTGGTGCCGCGCGAGAACGGCGAGCTGGTCGTGGGCGCCACGAGCGAGGAGCTCGGCTGGGACACGACGGTGACGGCGGGCGGGGTGTACGAACTCCTGCGCGACGCCCATGAACTGCTCCCCGGCATCACCGAACTGCCGCTCACCGAGACCCGAGCGGGGCTGCGGCCGACGTCGCCGGACAACGCCCCGCTGCTCGGGCCGACCGCTCTGCCGGGCCTGCATCTGGCCACCGGGCACCACCGCAACGGGGTGCTCCTGACGCCCGTCACGGGCCAGGTGATGGCCACCGTGCTCACGACGGGCGAACTCCCCGACGACGCACGGCCCTTCACACCGGACCGCTTCTCGCCCACCGTCGCACCCAGCCCGTCGCCGGGCTTCTCCCCCGCCGTCTCCGCAGGTCAGGAGCAGCACGCATGACAGACACCGTGAATCCGTCCGTGAACCGGTCCGTGGATCCGTCCGTCGATCCCTCCGTGGACCGGGCCGCTCGGCCCGATCGGGCCGTGAACTCCTCCGTGACCGTCTCGGTGAACGGGGAGGCCCGCGTCCTCGCCGGCCCCGTCACCCTCGATGTCCTCGTCGCGACCCTCACCCCCGCCCCGTCGGGCGTCGCCGCCGCGCTCAACGAGACCGTCGTCCCGCGCGGGCGCTGGTCGGCCACCACCCTGTCCGACGGAGACCGCGTCGAAGTCCTCACCGCGGTCCAGGGAGGCTGAACCGGATGTCCGACGACAGGCTCGTCATCGGCGGCACCGCCCTCAACTCCCGGCTCATCATGGGGACGGGCGGCGCGCCCAGCCTCGACGTACTGGAGAGGTCGCTCACCGCTTCCGGCACCGAACTCACCACCGTCGCCATGCGCCGGCTCGACCCCACCGTGCAGGGCTCCGTCCTGTCCGTGCTCGACCGTCTCGGCATCCGGGTGCTCCCGAACACGGCGGGCTGCTTCACCGCGGGCGAGGCCGTCCTCACCGCCCGGCTGGCGCGTGAGGCGCTGGGCACCGACTGGATCAAACTGGAGGTGGTGGCCGACGAACGGACGCTGCTGCCCGACCCGATCGAACTGCTCGACGCCGCAGAGACGTTGGTGGACGACGGCTTCACCGTGCTGCCGTACACGAACGACGATCCGGTGCTCGCGAGGAAGCTGGAGGACGTGGGCTGCGCGGCGATCATGCCGCTCGGCTCGCCGATCGGATCGGGTCTGGGCATCCGTAATCCGCACAACTTCCAGTTGATCACCGGGCACGCGCGCGTGCCCGTCATCCTGGACGCGGGGGCCGGCACCGCGTCGGACGCGGCCCTCGCCATGGAGCTCGGCTGCGCCGCCGTCATGCTGGCGTCGGCGGTCACACGCGCCCAGGAGCCCGTCCTGATGGCCGAGGCGATGCGGCACGCGGTCGAGGCGGGCCGGCTGGCGCACCGCGCGGGCCGCATCCCGCGCCGGCACTTCGCCGACGCCTCGTCTCCCAAGGAGGGGCTGGCGATGCTGGACCCGGAGCGGCCGGCGTTCTGACGGAACTCTGACGGGGGCCCAAGGCGCACCGGGGGAGGGCGGCCGGAAGTCCCCCGGCCGATTGCCGCGATGTGGTGTGGGTGCTGTCACAAGACGGCTCCATTGAGGCGTCCCGCCTCACCCGGGGCTGCGGGAGTGCCGGTGGCGGCTCGTAGACTCGGCCGGGTGGATACGACGCTCAGGGACCCTCTTGTCGGGCAGGTGCTCGACGGCCGTTACCGCGTCGACGGGCGCATCGCCGTCGGCGGCATGGCCACGGTCTACCGCGCTGTCGACACCCGGCTCGACCGGGTCCTGGCCCTGAAGGTGATGCACCCGGCGCTGGCGACCGACTCGGTCTTCGTGGAGCGCTTCATCCGCGAGGCCAAGTCCGTGGCGCGGCTGGCGCACCCCAACGTGGTGGGGGTCTTCGACCAGGGCGCCGAGGGTGCGTACGTGTATCTGGCGATGGAGTACGTGGAGGGCTGCACGCTGCGGGACGTCCTGCGCGAGCGCGGCGCCCTCCAGCCGCGTGCCGCCCTCGACATCCTGGAGCCGATGCTGGCCGCGCTGGGCGCCGCGCACCGGGCCGGCTTCATCCACCGGGACATCAAGCCGGAGAACGTCCTGATAGGGGACGACGGCCGGGTGAAGGTCGCCGACTTCGGTCTCGTACGGGCCATCGGCTCGGTCACCGACACCACGGGCACGATCCTCGGCACGGTCTCCTATCTCGCCCCGGAGCAGATCGAGTACGGCACCTCCGACACCCGGGTCGACGTGTACGCGTGCGGTGTCGTCCTGCACGAGATGCTGACCGGCGCCAAGCCCCACGGCGGGGACACCCCCGCGCAGGTGCTCTACCTCCATCTGAACGAGGACGTGCCCGCGCCGTCCGCCGCGGTGCCCGGAATGGCGATCGGGCTGGACGAGCTGGTCGCGGCGGCCACCGCCCGCGATCCTGAGGCCCGCCCCGAGGACGCGGTGGCGCTCCTCGCGATGACCCGGCGGACACGCGCGGCGCTCGACGACGCGCAGCTGGACGCGATGCCGCCGCAGGCCACGACGGCCACGGAGAAGACCACCTCGGCCCCGGCCGGGACCAAGGACAGCGCGGGCGGCGCGAGCGCGGGCGGCGCCTCGGAGCCGTCCCAGGACAGCCACGACAGCATCGACGGCGGGGCCGGCCGCGCGCAGGACGCCTCCCTGGCCTCGTACGCCCCCTCCGCCGGTGCCCCGGCCACCCGTACGGCTGATGGGCCCGGCGACGGCTCCGACGACCGTACGAGCGTGATTCCGCGCCTTGTCCGCTCCCAGGTCGCGCCCGACGGATCCGGTGCGCCCGACCCGGCCGCCTCCCTGGGGGACGACCAGGTCCGCCGCACCAGCCGGCTCACGATGCCGCCCCCCGGACCGCCTGCCCCTCCGCAGCGTCCACCGGTGCGCCGCCGGGCCGGACGCAGCGCCTCAGGGCCCCGCAGGGGCATCGTCGCGATCGTGGTGGGCGCGCTGCTGGTGCTCGGTGTGGGCGTCGGTGTCTGGTACATCAACTCCGGGCAGTTCACCCGCGTCCCCTCCGTCCTCGGCCAGACCGAGCAGGTCGCGAAGAAGCGCCTCGGCGACGCGGGGCTGGACGCGAAGGTCGAGAAGGACTTCAGCGGGACGTTCGAGCGCGGCACGGTGATGCGCACCGACCCCGAGCCCCGTTCTCGGATAAGGGGCAACGGGTCGGTGACCCTCGTGATCTCCCGCGGCCCGGAGATCGTGCGGGTCCCGGATCTGGCGGGCAAGTCGCTGGCCGACGCCAAGGACGCGCTGAAGGAGGCCGGGCTGGCGCCCGGCGTCATCACCCGCTCCTTCGACCAGGAGACCGGCCAGGGCGACATCATCCGCACCCAGCCGAAGGCGGGGACGGAGCTGCGGCCCGACGCGGGGGTGGCGCTGGTCGTCAGCAAGGGCAGCCCGGTCCACATGCCCGACGTGACGGGTCAGCCGGAGGAGGAGGCGACCGCCTCCCTGGAAGACGCCGGACTCGATGTGAAGATCGCGGCCGAGCGCGTCAACTCCCCCGAGGACGAGGGGTCGGTGGCCAAGCAGTCCGCGAAGGAGGGCACCAGGCTCGCCCGGGGCGACAGCGTCACGCTGACCATCTCCAAGGGCCCGCGGATGATCGCCGTCCCGGATGTCACGGGCAGGTCGATTGACGCCGCCAGGACCGAGCTGTCCGAGGCGGGCTTCGAGGTGAAGGTCGACCGGAGCTTCCCGTTCCTGGACGACACCGTCTCGAAGCAGTCCGTCGAGGGCGGCGAGGAAGCCCCCGAGGGCAGCACCATCACCCTCACGACCAAGGGAATCTGAGGCTTGACGCTCCCCGACCGGCCGCGCAATCCCGTAGGCGGCCATGTTCCGGTGGCGGGCGGCCTCGCCCGTGTCGGGCTGGCCTGGGCGCGTGACATCGGCGCCGAGACCGTCCAGGTCTTCGTCGCCAACCCCAGGGGCTGGGCGACACCGGCCGGGAATCCGGCGCAGGACGAGCGGTTCCGCGCGGAGTGCGCGGCCGAGGGGCTCTCCGCGTACATCCACGCGCCCTACCTGATCAACTTCGGCTCCCACACACCGGAGACGGCCGAGAGGTCCGTGGATTCGCTGCGGCACAGCCTTCGCCGAGGGCGGGAGATCGGTGCGCCGGGCGTCGTGGTGCACACCGGTTCGGCGACCGGCGGGCGGACGCGCGAGGTGGCGCTGGCACAGGTACGGGAGCGGCTGCTGCCGCTCCTCGACGAGCTGACGCACGACGACGACCCGTATCTGCTGCTGGAGTCGACCGCGGGGCAGGGCTCCTCGCTCTGTTCGCTGGCCGAGGACTTCGGTCCGTACTTCGCCGCGCTGGACTCGCACCCCAGGCTCGGTGTCTGCCTCGACACCTGCCACATCTTCGCGGCGGGCCACGATCTGGCCGCGCCCGGCGGGACCCACCGGACGCTGGACGAGCTCGTGGAGACCGTGGGTCCCGGGAGGCTGCGGCTGATCCACGCCAACGACTCCAAGGACGTCTGCGGCGCACGCAAGGACCGGCATGTGAACGTCGGCGGGGGGCATATCGGCGAGGGGCCGTTCCGCGAGCTGTTCTCGCATCCGGCGACCGAGGGCGTGCCGCTGGTGATCGAGACCCCCGGCGGCAAGGAGGGCCACGCGGCTGACGTGGCTCTTCTCAAGAAGCTGCGCGAGGACGGGCAGGCCCAAGGCTAGAGCTCTGGACCGTCCCCGGGGCCTTCCTGGTAGGAGTAGCGCTCCTCGCCCCAGGGGTCGCCGATGTTGTGATAGCCGCGCTCCTCCCAGAAGCCTCGGCGGTCGGCGGTCATGTACTCCACGCCCCGGACCCATTTCGGGCCCTTCCACGCGTAGAGATGCGGGACGACGAGGCGCAGCGGAAATCCGTGCTCGGCGGTGAGGAGTTCGCCGCCTTTGTGGGTGGCGAAGACGGACCGTTCCGATGCGAAGTCGGCGAGCCTGATATTGGCGCTGTAGCCGTACTCGGCCCAGACCATGACATGGGTCACGGTGGTCGCCGGCGGAGCCAGTTCCAGGATCGTACGGGCGAGTACACCGCCCCATTCGGCCCCGAGCATGCTGAATTTCGTCACGCAATGCAGATCGGCGACGACCGTCGAGAACGGCAGGGCCGAAAACTCCTCGTGATTCCAGCAGCTCTTGCCACCGTCGGCCGTGGCGCCGAAGACCCGGAACTCCCAGCGGTCCGGTTTGAACTTGGGCACGGGTCCGTAATGGGTGACCGGCCAGCCGCGCTGGAGCCGCTGCCCCGGCGGAAGCCCGGACTGCGCCGACTCCCGCTCATCCCGGCTTTCCGGCTGACCCATGCCATCCATGGTGACAGACCGCGAAGGGTGGTCATGACCAGGTACGGCCCGATTCGGGCAACTACTACTAAGGATGGACTTACTGGACGCTTTTCAAGCCTGGTGCGAGGATGCGCGAACTGCCAGTCCCCGCGCGGAAGGAGCCTCTGCGATGCAGGGCGACCCCGAGGTCATCGAGTTCCTGAATGAGCAGCTGACCGCCGAATTGACCGCGATCAACCAGTACTTCCTGCACGCGAAAATGCAGGAGAACTTCGGCTGGACGAAGCTCGCGAAGTACACCCGGGCCGAGTCGTTCGACGAAATGAGGCACGCGGAGGTTCTGACCGACCGGATTCTCTTCCTGGACGGCCTGCCGAATTATCAGCGACTTTTCCATGTACGTGTCGGCCAGACCGTCACCGAGATGTTCAACGCCGACCGGCAGATCGAGATCGAGGCGATCGACCGGCTGCGGCGCGGGGTCGAGGTCATGCGCGCGAAGTCCGACATCACTTCCGCGAAGATCTTCGAGTCGATCCTCAAGGACGAGGAGCACCACATCGACTATCTCGACACCCAGCTGGATCTGATCGAGAAGCTCGGTGAGCCGCTGTACATCGCCCAGCTGATCGAGCAGCCGGACAGCTGACGGGCGACCGACGGCGCGACCGTGCGTCAGGCGGCTTCCAGGCCCGCCGAGGTGGCCGCGGTCGGTACGGCACCGGACTGTGCGAGCACCGGCTGTGCGAGCACCGGCTGAGGGGTCGTCGGCCGCGAAATCGCCGTCTCCGCGATCGCGGGCTCCGTCGCCGCCCCCAGCAGCTCGCGGCGCGGACAGCCGCCGCGCCCGAGGAGCGACTGGATGCTGCGTACGCACGACCCGCAGTCCGTGCCGGCCTTCGAGGCCGAGGCGATCTGGCGGGGGGTGCACGCACCCGCCTCCGCGTGTTCACGCACCTGCTGCTCGGTGATGCCGAAGCATGAGCAGATGTACACGCGGTTCACCTCCCGGCGGGATCGTTGGCTGGCGCCGTCCCCGTACTGAACGGTGAGGCAAACCTAACCTTACCCGCCGCCCGGCGCACGCGACAGGCCCCCGTACGTGGGTGGGGCGCGGATCACATCGCGATCCGCGCCCCACTTCTGTATCTGTCCGCGTGCCTGCCGCGGCCCCGTGACGCCCTACTGCGCCCGGTACATCTCCGCGACCAGGAAGGCCAGATCGAGCGACTGGCTCCGGTTGAGCCGGGGGTCGCAGGCCGTCTCGTACCGCTGGTGCAGGTCGTCGACGAAGATCTCGTCGCCGCCGCCCACACACTCGGTGACGTCCTCGCCGGTGAGCTCGACGTGGATGCCGCCCGGGTGCGTCCCGAGGGCCTTGTGGACCTCGAAGAAGCCCTTGACCTCGTCGAGCACGTCGTCGAACCGGCGGGTCTTGTGGCCGGACGCCGCCTCGAAGGTGTTGCCGTGCATCGGGTCGGTCACCCACGCCACGGTCGCACCGGAGGCGGTGACCTTCTCGACCAGCTCGGGGAGCTTGTCCCTGACCTTGTCGGCGCCCATCCGGACGACGAAGGTCAGCCGGCCGGGCTCCCGCTCGGGGTCGAGCCGGTCGATGTAGCTGAGCGCGTCGTCCACGGTCGTCGTGGGGCCGAGCTTGATGCCGATCGGGTTGGCGATCCGCGAGGCGAACTCGATGTGCGCGCCGTCCAGTTGACGGGTGCGCTCGCCGATCCAGACCATGTGGCCCGAGACGTCGTAGAGCTTGCCGGTGCGCGAGTCGACGCGGGTCAGCGCCGACTCGTAGTCGAGGAGCAGCGCCTCGTGCGAGGAGAAGAACTCGACCGTACGGAACTCCGCCGGGTCGGTGCCCGCCGCCTTCATGAAGTTCAGCGCGTTGTCGATCTCGCGGGCGAGCCGCTCGTAACGCTGGCCGGACGGTGACGACTTCACGAAGTCCTGGTTCCAGGCGTGCACCTGGCGCAGGTCCGCGTAGCCACCGGTGGTGAAGGCACGCACCAGGTTGAGCGTCGCGGCGGACGCGTGGTACATCCGCTTCAGACGCTCGGGGTCCGGGACCCTGGCCGCCTCGGTGAAGGCGAAGCCGTTGACGGAGTCGCCGCGGTAGGTCGGCAGCGTCACGCCGTCACGCGTCTCGGTGGGCTTGGAACGCGGCTTCGAGTACTGGCCCGCGATCCGGCCCACCTTCACCACCGGCACGGACGCCGCGTAGGTGAGGACGGCGCCCATCTGGAGCAGGGTCTTGAGCTTGCTGCGGATCTGCTCGGCGGACACGCCGTCGAAGGCCTCGGCGCAGTCGCCGCCCTGGAGCAGGAATGCCTCGCCCTTGGCGACGGCTCCCATCCTGGCGCGCAGCTGGTCGCACTCGCCCGCGAAGACGAGCGGCGGATAGCTTTCGAGCTCCGCGACGGCGGCGCGCAGGGCCTCGGCATCGGGATACTCGGGCTGCTGCGCCGCGGGGAGGTCTCGCCAGGTCGCCTGCTCGGCGGGTGCTCGGGTGTCAGCGTTCACGGTCACGCGGACAACATTACGGGGTCACGGGAGCCGTCCATGCCCTCTCTCAGTGGTTGAGACGTCCGCGCGCGGTCGTTTCACGGGCGGGGGATGTCGGTTATGCTCCGCGGCATGTTGACGCAGCTGAACCAGGCTTGGTGGTGGACCGCACATCCGGCGGTCCGCTGATTCACGCGCTCGACACCGAATCGCAAGGCCGCCCGAGGGGCGGCCTTCCGTGTTTCCCGGCCCGTCGGCCGGCACGGACCGGGAATCGGGGCCGTTCCTCTCCTCCGGAAGGAACCCACCCCGTATGGACACCACTCGCACGGACACCATCCGCACCGACACCCGCGCACTCCTGGCGAGACTCCTCGACGACGACTGCCCGCCCTTCGCCCTGCTGCGCCGCCGCGCGCCGGGGCGCGACCACGACACCGTCGAGCTGCTCGTCGGCGACGTGCGCGAGGCGGCGCGGCTGGCCGACATCCCGGCCGACGACGAGCGCCCCTCGCTCGCCCTGGTGCCGTTCCGGCAGATCCGGGAGCGCGGCTTCGAGGCGCACGACGACGGCACCCCGCTGGCGGTGCTGGTCGCCGACGAGTCGTACGAGCTGCCGCTCGCCGAGGTACTCGCGCGTCTTCCCGCGCACCGCGTCCAGGTCGAGGACGGCGCCTTCGACGTCGACGACGAGCGATACGCGGAAATCGTCCGGCGTGTCGTCGAGGACGAGATCGGGCGCGGCGAGGGCGCCAACTTCGTCATCCGGCGGACCTTCGAGGGCCGGATCCCCGGTTTCGGGCGCGCCGACGCGCTCGCGCTCTTCCGGCGGCTGCTGGCCGGTGAGCGGGGCGCGTACTGGACCTATGTGGTGCACACCGGGAACGAGGGCGGTCGGACCCTGGTCGGGGCGAGCCCCGAGGTGCATGTGCGGATGAGCGGCGGCACCGTCGTGATGAATCCCATCAGCGGGACCTTCCGCTATCCGCCCGAGGGGCCGACCGCCGAGGGGCTGCTCGACTTCCTCGGTGACCGCAAGGAGACCGACGAGCTGTCGATGGTCGTGGACGAGGAACTCAAGATGATGTGCACCGTCGGCGACATGGGCGGGGTGGTGATCGGTCCCCGGCTCAAGGAGATGGCTCATCTCGCGCACACGGAGTACGAGTTGCGCGGGCGGACCTCGCTCGACGTGCGTGACGTCCTGCGGGAGACGATGTTCGCCGCGACCGTCACCGGGTCGCCCGTGCAGAACGCGTGCCGCGTCATCGCGCGGCACGAACCGCCGGGGCCGGACGGCAAGGGGCGCGGCTACTACGCGGGAGCACTGGCCCTCGTGGGAAGGGACCCGGGCGGGGCGCAGACCCTCGACTCCCCGATCCTGATCCGGACGGCCGACATCGACGCCGACGGCGGACTGCGCGTGCCGGTCGGAGCCACGCTCGTACGCCACTCCGACCCGGCGAGCGAGGTCGCCGAGACGCACGCCAAGGCGGCGGGGGTGCTGACGGCGCTGGGCGTGCACGCCGGGCGGCCGGGCGGCTCCTCCGTACGGAAGGCGCTCGCGGACGACCCGCGTGTGCGGGCGGCGCTGGACTCGCGGCGCGTGCGGCTGGCGCCGTTCTGGCTGAGGATGCAGGAGCGGTCGGCGTCGCTGACGGGGCACGCGCTGGTCGTCGACAGCGAGGACACCTTCACGTCGATGCTCGCGCACCTGCTGCGATCGGCCGGTCTGGAGGTGACCGTACGGCGGTACGACGAACCGGGCTTCAGTACGGAGGCGGCGCTCGCGCACCGGGGGCCCGTGGTGCTCGGCCCGGGGCCGGGAGACCCGTCCGACGCGGCCGATCCGCGGATGCGCACGCTGCGCGCGCTGACCGCCGCGTTGCTGCGTGAACACCGGCACGGGCTGCTGGGAGTCTGCCTCGGCAACGAGCTGATCGCGGCGGAGCTGGGGCTCGGGACGGCGCGCAAACGGCTGCCGTACCAGGGCGCGCAGACCACGATCGAGCTCTTCGGCCGCACGGAGACCGTCGGCTTCTACAACAGCTTCACCGCCCGCTGCGACGACGCGGGTGCGGCCGCGCTGGCGGCGCGCGGCATCGAGGTGAGCCGGGACGGTGCGGGAGAGGTGCACGCGCTGCGCGGGCCGGGCTTCGCCGGGGTCCAGTTCCACCCGGAGTCCGTACTGACGCTGCGCGGGCCGGAGATCGTCGGTGATCTCGTCGCCGGCGCGATGCGCGGCAGTGGGGCGGAGCGCCTGCGCTGACCGACCGACCGGCGCAGGGCCGGCCGTCCGTACGCCACCGCGCGTACGTACGGCCGGGGCCGGTGACCGGTCAGCCGAAGAAGACGCCGACTTCCTTGTAGAGCTCCGGCTGGACGGTCTTGAGCTCCGCGATGGCCTCCGCGATCGGGACCCGCACGATGTCCGTGCCGCGCAGGGCGACCATCTTGCCGAA
This sequence comes from Streptomyces camponoticapitis, assembly GCF_014646115.1. Classification (GTDB taxonomy): domain Bacteria; phylum Actinomycetota; class Actinomycetes; order Streptomycetales; family Streptomycetaceae; genus Streptomyces; species Streptomyces camponoticapitis. Next base: position 119,173 of record NZ_BMMV01000008.1, read on the forward strand.
ATCGCCGTCCCGTACGGCGTCGATCGCGTGCAGCCCGAAGCGCGTGGCCAGCCAGCGGTCGAAGGCGCTCGGCGTACCACCGCGCTGCACATGGCCGAGGACGGTGGTCCGCGCCTCCTTGCCGGTGCGCTTCTCGATCTCCTTGGCGAGCCACTCGCCGACGCCCGACAGCCGCACATGACCGAAGGAGTCCAGCGTCCCGTCCTTGAGGATCACATCGCCGTCCTTGGGCATCGCGCCCTCCGCGATGACGACTATCGGCGCGTAGGAGGCCTTGAAACGGGAGGTCACCCAGGCGCAGACCTGGTCGACGTCGAAGCGCTGTTCCGGGATGAGGATGACGTTCGCGCCGCCCGCGAGACCCGAGTGCAGGGCGATCCAGCCCGCGTGCCGCCCCATCACCTCGCAGACGAGGACGCGCATGTGCGACTCGGCGGTGGTGTGGAGGCGGTCGATGGCCTCGGTCGCGATGCCGACCGCCGTGTCGAAGCCGAAGGTGTAGTCGGTCGCCGACAGGTCGTTGTCGATGGTCTTGGGCACGCCGACACAGGGCACGTCGTGCACGTCGGAGAGCTGGGCCGCCACGCCCAGGGTGTCCTCGCCGCCGATCACGATGAGCGCGTCGACCCCGCCGCCCGCGAGGTTCTCCTTGATCCGGCGGATGCCGTCGGCCGTCTTGAGGGGATTGGTGCGTGAGGATCCGAGGATGGTGCCACCGCGGGGCAGGATGCCCCGCACCGTGGGGATGTCGAGCCGTACGGTGTCGCCTTCCAGCGGTCCGCGCCAGCCGTCCCGGAAGCCGGTGAACTCGTACCCGTACTCCTGGACGCCTTTGCGTACGATTCCTCGAATGACCGCATTGAGCCCTGGGCAGTCGCCGCCCCCGGTCAATACTCCGACCCGCATGGAAACACTTCCCTTCGCCGTCGGTGACGCACCTGAGCCACACCTGAGTGACACAGGTCACCCCGGCATGGTGCGCAGGCTCATTTCCGTAACACCAGAGGGCGGTGGGAGGCGGTTGCCGATCAACTGGGGCACGCAGGGTGGAACGGGGGCGCTCACACGTCGTCGAGGCCGCGCTCGATCGCGTACCGCACCAGCTCCACACGGTTGTGCAACTGGAGCTTGCCGAGGGTGTTCTGTACGTGGTTCTGCACCGTGCGGTGCGAGATGACCAGGCGCTCGGCGATCTGCTTGTACGAGAGCCCCTTGGCGACCAGACGCAGCACCTCGGTCTCGCGGTCGGTCAGTCGGGGCGCCTTGGGCTCGTCCGACGCGGCGGGGGCGGGCTCCGAGGCGAGCCTGCGGTACTCGCCGAGGACCAGTCCGGCGAGCCCGGGGGTGAAGACCGGGTCGCCCGCGGCGGTACGGCGTACCGCGTCGGTCAGCTCGGCCGTACTGGCCGACTTCAGCAGATAGCCGGTGGCGCCGGACTTCACCGCTTCGAGTACGTCGGCGTGCTCACCGCTCGCCGAGAGGACCAGGACCCGCGGACCGGGCCGGGAGCCCACCAGTTCCTTGCAGACCTGGACGCCGGGCATGCCGGGCAGATTGAGGTCGAGGACGATCACGTCGGGGGTGGTGGCCGTCGCGCGGCGCACCGCCTGGGGGCCGTCGCCTGCCGTCGCCACGACGTCGAAGCCGGCCTCGGTCAGGTCGCGGGCGACGGCGTCGCGCCACATGGGGTGGTCGTCGACGACCATCACGCGCGTCGGAACCTCCCCGGCGCCGGCCGCGCCCCCGCCCCGCTCGTTCTTCTCCGTCTGCTCGCTCATCGCTCCGCCTTCCCCCGTGGAACCTTCAACTCGACTTCCGTGCCCTGGCCGGGGACCGAGATCAGCTCGGCCGTACCGCCCAACTCCCGCAGCCGCCCCCGGATCGAGAGGGCGACACCCAGACGCCCCTCCCCCTCGGCCTGGGCGAGACGGCCCTCCGGAATGCCGGGGCCGTCGTCCCTGACTGTCACGATCACCTCGTCCGGCGAATCCTCGACCAGGATCCACGACCGCGCGCCGTCTCCGGCGTGCCGACGGACATTGTCCAGGGCGGCGTTGACGGCCGCGGCCAGTTCCCTGGCGGCCGCGGGCCGGAGCAGGACCGGAGCGCCCGGCTCGGCGAGTGTCACCGCGGAGCCCGAGAACGGCGCCAGCAGCGTGCGCAGATCCCACAGCTCGGACCCGTCGGGGCCACCGTCGTCCCCCGGCCCGTCCGCGTACTCCGGGTCGTCGACCGTGCGCACCACCGCGCCCAGCGAGGCGTCCTCGGAGGCGCGTGTGGTGGGCACGAGGCCGCTGGAGACCAGCGTCCGCAGGGCGACCTCCTGTTCCCCGGCCATCCGGCCCAGTTCCGCGGCCTCGCCCCCCAGCGCCGTACCGCGCCGCTGCACCATGGCCAGGACCTGGAGCACGCTGTCGTGGATGTCGCGCGCCAGCCGCTCACGCTCCCGGGTCGCCGCCTCGATCTCCAGGGCGCGCGCCAGGGTACGTTCGGAGGCGCGGGCGACCTCCACGATGTAGCCGATCGCGATGGACGCCACCCAGACGAGCAGGACGTTGTGCAGGGTGTCCCGGCTGGGGTTGCCGCGCCCGGCCAGGTTGGCGGCGGCGACCAGGGAGGAGGCGAAGGCCGCCCAGCGCCAGCCGCCCTTGACGGCGAAGGCGAGGACGGCGCCGGCGGTCCATATGCTCGGCAGGGTCGGTCCGTCGGTGTACCGGGACTGCACGTCGGCGACCGGTGTGAGCAGAACGCCGGCGAGGGCGATGGTGAGATCGACGCCGAGGAAGCGCTTGGTGCAGCTGACGGCGTTGGCCACCTTGGGCAGCGTGGCGACCGTCCAGACGACGAGGACGGCGAGGTATCCGGCGGCGAGCCAGGGGCGTTCGAAGGTGTCCCGCGCGAAGGCGGCGATCAGGGTCGCGTAGACCATGGTCAGCAGGCGGTACGCGGTGAGCGCACGCCACAGCGGCTGCTCGACCGACATCCGTACGACCCGTTCGCGTCCGGCCACGTGTTCCCCCAACCCCCCGGTCGGCCCGGCTGCCCTGTCCGTCCCGCCTACCCCGGCTGCCCCGTCTTCCCGGGCTGCTCCGTCTTCTCCGGTCTGAGCGGCTTCGACGCCTTCGCGCCCTTGGCCTCTTCCGCGATCCTGCGCTTGGCGGCCGTCGCGTAGATGTCGACGTACTCCTGACCGGAGAGCTTCATGATCTCGTACATGACCTCGTCGGTCAGCGAACGCAGGATGAAGCGGTCGCTCTCCATGCCCTGGTACCGGCTGAAGTCCAGCGGTCGCCCGATCCTGATCCCCGGGCGCATCAGCTTCGGCATCACCGTGCCCGGCGGCTGGATCTTCTCCGTGTCGATCATGGCGACCGGGATCACGGGCGCGCCGGAGGCGAGCGCCACGCGTGCCAGACCGCCCGGCTTGCCGCGGTAGAGGCGCCCGTCGGGCGACCGGGTGCCCTCGGGGTAGATACCGAAGAGCTCGCCGCTCCGGAGTACCGCTATGCCGCTCTTGACGGCCGCCTCGCCCGCGCCGCGCGCCCCGGAGCGGTCCACCGGGAGCTGGCCGACACCTTTGAAGAACGCGGCCGTGAGCCGGCCCTTCACACCCGGCGAGGTGAAGTACTCCGCCTTGGCGATGAAGGTGACCTTCCGGCTCAGGACCGCGGGGAGGAAGAACGAGTCCGAGAAGGAGAGATGGTTGCTGGCGAGGATCGCCGGCCCGTCCTCGGGGATGTGCTCGATGCCCTCCACCCAAGGTCTGAACGCAAGCTTGAGCGGCCCTCCGATGGAGAACTTCATCGCGCGGTAGATCAACTCGGGTGCCTCCTGTGTGCTGTCGACCGACCTTAACCCGCGGGGGACGCGCGGGTTCCGTCATGGGCCGCCGACGGCTCTGGTCGGTGTCGGTCCGGTCGCGTACGGTGAAGTACCACTTCGAGACTGACGAACAGGAGACCCTGTGCCGGTCCTTCCTGGAGCCGAGCCGTACCGCCACGAGGGCGGGGATGTCGGCGTGCTCCTCTGCCACGGATTCACCGGTTCCCCGCAGTCGCTGCGCCCCTGGGCCGAGTATCTGGCCGCCCGGGATCTCACCGTGTCCCTGCCGCTGCTCCCCGGGCACGGCACACGCTGGGAGGACATGCAGATCACCGGCTGGCAGGACTGGTACGCGGAGGTGGACCGCGCGCTGCGGGAGATCGTCGAGCGGTGCGAGCGGGTCTTCGTCTTCGGTCTCTCCATGGGCGGGACGCTGGCGCTGCGCCTCGCGGCCAAGCACGGGCACGCCGTCACCGGCGTCGCGGTCGTCAACCCGGGGAACAAGGTGCACGGCCTTTCGGCGTACGCCCTCCCCGTCGCGCGTCATTTCGTCCGGACGACGAAGGGGCTGCGCAACGACATCGCGATGCCGGGCAGCGAGGAGATCGGTTACGACCGGGTGCCGCTGCACGCCGCGCACTCGGTGCGCGATTTCTTCCGGCTGGTGGACCGGGAGCTGCCCCAGGTCACCCAGCCGCTGCTGCTGATGCGCAGTCCGCGGGACCATGTCGTGCCCCCGGCCGACTCGGCCAGGATCCTCGGCCGGGTCTCCTCGACAGACATCCGTGAAGTCATTCTGGAACAGAGCTACCACGTGGCGACGTTGGACCACGATGCGGAGCGGATTTTCGAGGAGAGTCACGCGTTCATCGGCCGACTCGCTCCGATCGTCGGGAAGAAGGGGAGCACAACCGGTGGCTGAGCATGACGCGGACCGCGAGCCGCAGCCGATCGACGAGGACGCCGCATGGGCGGCGATCGTCGCGGGTTACGGCGAGGAGCCGGCCGATCCGCCGGGTGCCAAGCCCTTCAAGTCGGTCGAGGACCTGGCACTCCTGGAGAGCGACCGGAACAGCTCCGAGCCGGCTCCGCCCAAGGACAAGGGGTCCGGGACCACGAAGGCGGACCTCGGGCCGGTGAACCGGTCGGAGGCCGGGCCGGAGGCGGGGCCGGGCACCGCGTCGGGCACCACCCCGGGCGCCGACGCCGAATCCGTCGTGGCGCCCACGCCGGAGCGTCAGCCGGGCACCGAGACGGGCGATCCCGTCAAACCGAGCAAGTTCGACAAGCCGGACAAGTCATCGCTCGGCAGCTCGGTCGTCTTCGCGCCGGGCGTGGCCGGCGGGGGGCCGCGCGACTACTCGGTGGCCGAGCCCAGGGAAGAGGACCTCGACGACAGCGACGAGGGCCATTTCGTACCGCCGGAGCCGCCGCCGCTGCCGGAGGCCGATGTCACGGCGAAGTTCGCCTGGCTCGCGGTGATCGGCGGCCCGGTGCTCATGCTCCTCGCCGTGCTGTTGCAGTGGGAGATGACCTGGTGGCTGACGACGGTCTGTATCGGCGGCTTCCTGGGCGGTTTCGTCACGCTGGTGGCGCGGATGCAGCACGACGACGAGGAGGACGACGACCCGGGGCGCGGCGCGGTCGTCTGAACAGCGCGTTGTCCGAACAGCGGGTGGTCCGAACAGGGGTGCTCCGGCCAGCGGGTCCGACGGCCCGGGCCCGACAGAGCGTGCAGCGCGCCGTCTTGACGCCCTGTCGGACCTGACCCGAGCTCAGTCCCCCTGCCCGGGACGTGCGTTCAGGACGCGGGCACGCGCAGGGCGGCCAGCACCGGAAGGTGATCCGTGGCCGCCCGCAGGTCGCTCTCCTCGATGCCCGGCAGCCCCAACGGCACTCCGCAGCCCAGTACTTCGACACCTTCGGTCGCGAAGATCGCGTCGATGCGCTGATGCGGATCGCCGGGCGTCGAGGTGTACTCGCTCCCCCAGGGCTTGACCGCCCAGCAGTCCTGAAGCTCCTTGGCGATCCGCCGGAAGGAACGCCCCTGGGGCCGGTCGTTGAGGTCACCGGCCACCACCGCGTGCGGCACCTTCATCGCCCTGACACGGTCGAGCAGCATCCCGGCCTGGGTGAGGCGCTCGTCGGTCTGAAGGCTCAGATGGCAGCTGAGCAGCCCGATACGGGCTCCGCCGATCCGTACGACGGCGGTGGCGAAGCCGCGCCGGTGCAGCCCGGGCGTCAGCGGCAGCAGTACGTCCTCCGTACGCTCCACGGTCGCGCGCAGCGAGCAGAGCAGCAGCGGGCCCGCGGCGGTGCCGCCGCCACTGAGGACGACGAGATCGGTCCGGGCGGCCAGCCACGCGGCACGCTTGCGCCAGCGGAAGAAGCGCGGCGCCTCCTGGACGAAGACCAGGTCGGGCTCGCACGCGCTGATCACCCGGGCCAGCGCGTCGCAATCGTCGCGCATGGAACGGACGTTGTAGCTGAGCACGCGGATCACCGCCGAACCGTCGGGCTCGGTACGGGAGTCGGGCAGCGAAATCATGGGGACGGGTCCACCCTGTCCACTCACCGGAGTTGTCACCGGACCACGATAGGCCAACGCCCGCCGCACCCCTGAGGGGCACGGCGGGCGTGATCATCCGGATTGCCGAGCCCGTCCGCGATTCCGGACGGGGCCGGTACGGCTCAGCCCTGGCGGGCCAGGTCCGCGGCGCCCACCAGCCCGGCCTTGCCGCCCAGTTGGGCGGCGAGCACCTGCGCGTGCGGACGCCATTCACCACCGATCAGCCAGCGGCGGAAGGACTTGCGGATCGGGTCGAGGACCAGTTCGCCCTCGTCCGACACGCCACCGCCGACGATGAACGCCGACGGGTCGAAGAGCGAGGCCAGGTCGGCCAGGCCCGCGCCGGCCCAACGGGCCAGCTCCCGGAAGGAGTCGACGGCCACCGGGTCGCCCTCGCGGGCGGCGGTGCTGATGTGCTTGCCCTCGATGCCGTCGGGTGTGCCGTCGCCGAGACGCAGCAGGATCTCCGCGTTCTCGGGGGTGGCGTTGGCGCGCTGCTTCGCGTATCTGACCAGGGCGCGCCCGGAGGCGTACTGCTCCCAGCAGCCCTGGCTGCCACAGCCGCAGAGCAACCCGTCGGGAACGACTCGGATATGGCCGAATTCCGCCGCCACACCGAAGCGCCCCCGGCGCAGCTTGTTGCCGATGATGATGCCGCCGCCGAGCCCGGTGCCGAGCGTGATGCAGATGACGTCGTCGTGGCCCTGTCCGGCCCCGAACTTGTACTCGCCCCAGGCCGCCGCGTTCGCGTCGTTCTCCACCACGACCTGCATACCGACCCGCTGCTCGACCTTGTCCTTGAGCGGTTCGTGACGCCAGTCGATGTTCGGCGCGAAGAGGACGGTGGCGCGCTTGTCGTCCACGTAGCCGGCGGCCCCGATGCCGACGGCCTCGATGTCGTGTCCCTTGCCGGCCCCGGACACCGCCGCGCAGATCGCGTCGACGATGCCTTCAGCGGTCGGCGGGGTGGGCACCTGATGCGTATCGAGAATCGCGCCCTCTTCGTCGACCACGCCCGCCGCGATCTTCGTGCCGCCGATGTCGACGCCGATGGTGAGTCCCATGTGTCCCTCAGTTTTCGGTCGAGCCCCGCTGGGCCCAACCGTACCCGAGGGCGGGCGCCCGGCTGGTCAGTCCAGGTCGATGTGGGTACCGGGAGTGGGCCCCTCATCACGGGGGTCCGAGGGGTCGTTGGCCTTTTCGTCCGACTTGTTCAGACTGATGTCGGGCGCCTCCGACGGTCCCTGCGTCCAGCGGCGCTCGTCGCCCTCGACCGCGGAGCGGTAGGCCGCGAGCAGTTCGTTTCCAGCCGCCGCGAGATGGTCGAAAAGGTCTGGATTGCGGTCGATGACCGGCTCGACGGCGGACTTGGCCTGATTGATGAACTGCTGGACGGCGCCCTGTGCGGCCATGCCGAGCAGCGGGCTCTGGAACGAGGACACCTTGTCGGCGACCGCGTCCACGAACTTGCGCAGCTCCTCGGAGGCCGAGCCGGGCGGCGTACCGTGCACGGCGCGACGACGGGCCTTCTCGGCGGCGAGGTCCTCGGCGCAGGCCGTGGCCCAGGCGTCCGGGTCGGCGGCGGGACGCTCGATGGCATCACTCATGGGTTACTCCCGCATCGGGACAAGGCGCCTCGTCCGGGGCGGAGCGGAGGCTGTGTACCTTCGACGGTACCTGAACCCCGGGGGGACATTCAGGGAGTGCGCGGCCAGAGCCCCGGGTCCGGCGTGAACCGGACCTTCAGGACACCGTCCGTGAGCGCGGCCCCCGAGACGGTGCAGCGCCGCAGGGCGGCTTCGAGGGGCACCATGCGGTGGAACGGCCCCACGGTCAGCAGGAGTTCGTCGCCGCGCCGGATCAGGCCGACGTCCGACTTCACGGCGCCGGGCAGGGGCAGGCACCACACCAGCAGGCCGTCCTCCTCCCGCCGGTCCTCGACCCACCAGGGATCGCCGTACGCGGCGGGGCCCGGTCCCCGGCCCGCGTCCTGGTCCGGACCAGGGCCCCCGCGATCCGCGAGATCGCCGAGGTCCGCGAGGTCCGCGATCTCCGCGAGGTCGGCGGCTCCGCGCGGATCCCGGCCGAGATGGCCCACCGGACGCAGCGGCCACATGGAGCCGTACTCCTTGCCCCACTCGTCCAGGCACTTCTGCTGCTGGGCGGCGAGCGTCGCGAGCCAGGCGTCGGACGAGTCCGTCGGCAGCACCTTGTTCGGTACGAGGGCGTCGACGCGCAGCCCGTACAGGCTGAGCCCGTCACGGGCCACGCGCAGGGCGTCCCCGGCGGCCGGGCCCGGCTCGGCGACGAGCCGCACCGTCGTGGTGCCGGCCTCGATCAGCGTCTGGACTGCGGCCAGTTCCTCGTCCCTGCGGGCGGCGGCGCCGTACAGCCACTCCGCGGGCATCGGCACCCCGGCGAGCTGCGCCATGATCGGCCGCAGCGCACGCGCGGCCTGCCGCTCCACCGGCAGGAGACGGCCGATCAGCCGGCGGAGCCGCTCGGGCAGCGCGAGTACGCAGAGGGCGTCGCGCAGCGGCGGCAGGTCCACGACGAGTACGTCCCAGTCACCGGCCGAGGCCCGGCGCAGCGCCTGGAGCAGGGCGAACTGTTCGCTGCCCGGCAGCTCGGTCAGCTCTTCGCCGTCGAGGCGCCGGGCGCCGAGCATGTCGAGCACGGTGGCGGCGCGGTCCTGGAGGGCGAGGAACTCCGTGCGGAAGTAGTCGGCGGGGTCGACGCGCGCGGCCCAGAGGCCGGGGGTCACCTCCGCCGGTTCGGCTCCGAGACCGGCCGCCCCGCCGAGGACGGCGCCGGGGCCCGCCGGGTCGGCGCAGAGCAGCAGCGTACGGTCGCCGCGCCGGGCGGCGGCCACGGCGGTCGCCGCCGCGACGGTGGTACGGCCCGCGCCGCCGGGGCCGGTGACCAGGACCGTTCGCATCGCCCTCGTCGTACATGCCTCAGGTGCGGAATCGGCCGTACTCGCCGCCATCAGGCGCCGGGCTTCTCGAACGCTCCGGCGGACCCGGCGCTTCCGGGGGCGCTCTCGACCCGCTTCTTCAGACCGGCCAGGGCGCGGTCGATGATGACCTTCTCGGCCTTGCGCTTGATCATCCCGAGCATCGGGATCTTGACGTCGACGGTCAGCCGGTAGGTGACCTCGGTGCGCGCGCCGCCGTCCGTCGGCACCAGCTGGTACGAGCCGTCGAGCGAGCGCAGCATCTGGGACTTGACCAGCGTCCAGCTGACCTCGTCACCGCCGGTCCAGGTGTACGCGAGGGTGTGGTCGTCCTTGATCGCGCCGGCGTCGAGCACCAGTCGTACCTGTTCGGCGCGGCCCCCGGCGTCGGTGGAGAGCACCTCGGCCTCCTTCACCTCGCCGGTCCACTCGGGATAGCGGGCGAAGTCGGCGATCACGCCCATCACGTCGGCGGGTGCCGCCTCGATCGTGATGCTCGACTTGGTGTGTTCCGCCATCGACGTGCTCCTCCAGATGGTGTCTCCCCGGTGGTGCGGGGCGACGGTCACGCTTACCGGTACCGCCCGTGCAGCGTGCAGGTTATCGCGTGTGCGCCGGTCACCATTCCATGGCCCAGGGCCGTCCGGTGGACGCGAAGTGTCCGACGTTCACACACTCCGTCGAGCCGACGCGCATCCGGGCGGCGAGCGGCTGGTGGACATGGCCGAAGAGCGCGTACCTCGGTTTCGTCCGGCGCAGGGCGTCGAGCAGCGCGCGGCTGCCGCGCTCGAAGCGGCGGGCGACGGTGTCGTACGTCAACTCCGGTACCTCGGGCGGGATGTGGGAGCAGAGCACGTCGACGTCGCCGAGCTGTTCGACCTTGGCGGCGTACTCCTCGTCGGAGATCTCGTAGGGGGTGCGCATCGGGGTGCGCAGGCCGCCGCCGACGAAGCCGAAGACGCGTCCGGCGATCTCGACGCGCTCGCCGTCGAGGACGGTCGTGCCCGGTCGGGCGTACTCGGGCCAGAGGGCGGGGATGTCGACGTTGCCGTAGGTGGCGTACGTCGGGGTGGGGAAGACGGCGAACATTTCGGCGTACTGGCGGCGCACCGCCGCTTCGATGGCCGTCTCGCGGTCGGCCTCCAGCCCGGCCCAGAGTCCGCGGCCCAGGTCACGGGCCTCGTCGAAGCGGCGGGCGGTGCGCAGCTCCACGATGCGGTCGGCGTTCTCCTTGCCGAAGAGGTCGGGGAAGATGCCGCGCGAGTGGTCGGCGTAGTCGAGGAAGAGGACGAGGTCGCCGAGACAGATCAGGGCGTCGGCGCCGTCGCCCGCCGTGGCGAGGTCGCGGGCGTTGCCGTGCACGTCGCTGACGACATGGACGCGGGTACGGGTGCGGCGGCCGTCACCCGCGGTCCCGGCGTCGCCGCCGTTCGCCCCGCCGCTGCCGCTGCCGCCGCTGTCCCCGCCGATGTTCCCGCCACCACGCATGCCGCTCACCCTAGATCGCCGCCTTCCGACTGAGTAGAGGGGTCCGGACCTGCGATTACTCGCATGTCCGCACAGCTGTGGACTACTCTGCGCGAAGGACCGTCAAAAAACGTGTGACGCAGGGAACATCTGGCCGGCGCCCTCTATCCGGAACCGTGTACCGGTGGGTAACGTCCGGGCGGTCCCGTCGTGCTCACCCCCGAGAGCACCTGCCCGATGTGGACCGCAGCCGGTTCGGCCCAGTGCCGTGCCACCGGCGCCCGACGAGGAGCAGCAGTCTTGCGCGAGTTCAGCCTTCCGGCCCTGTACGAGGTTCCCTCGGACGGCAATCTGACGGATCTCATCAGCCGCAACGCCGCTCAGCATCCGGATGTCGCCGTCCTTGGCCGCAAGGTCGGCGGCGTCTGGACGGACGTCACGGCCACCCAGTTCCTCGCCGAGGTGCGGGCGGTGGCCAAGGGGCTGATCGCGTCCGGCATCCTCCCCGGTGAGCGGATCGGCCTGATGTCCCGGACCCGGTACGAGTGGGTGCTGTTCGACTTCGCGATCTGGAGCGCGGGCGCCGTCACCGTGCCGGTTTACGAGACAAGCTCCGCCGAGCAGGTGCAGTGGGTCCTCGGCGACTCCGGCGCCGCCGCCGTCATCGTGGAGTCCGACGCGAACGCGGCGGCCGTGCGGTCGGTTTCGGACGGGCTGACGGAGCTGCGGCACGTCTGGCAGATCGACAAGGACTGTGTGGCCGAGCTGACCGCCGCCGGCGCGGAGATCACGGAAGCGGTCGTCGATCAGCGCAGCGCGACGGCGAAGGCGGACGATCCGGCGACGATCGTGTACACCTCGGGGACCACCGGCCGCCCCAAGGGCTGCGTGCTGACGCACCGCGCGTTCTTCGCGGAGTGCGGCAACGTGGTGGAGCGCATGAAACCGCTGTTCCGTACGGGCGAGTGTTCCGTCCTGCTGTTCCTGCCCGCCGCGCATGTCTTCGGCCGGCTGGTCGAGGTGGCCGCCGTGATGGCGCCGATCAAGCTCGGCTGCGTACCGGACATCAAGAATCTGACGGAGGAACTGGCCACGTTCCGGCCGACGCTGATCCTCGGGGTGCCGCGCGTCTTCGAGAAGGTCTACAACTCGGCGCGCGCCAAGGCCCGGGCGGACGGCAAGGGCAAGATCTTCGACCGCGCGGCGACGACGGCGATCGCCTACAGCCGCGCGATGGGCAGCGCGGGGGGACCGTCCCTCGGGCTCCGGATCAAGCACAAGGTCTTCGACGCGCTCGTGTACGGCAAGCTGCGCGCGGTTCTCGGCGGCCGGGGTGAGTACGCCATCTCCGGCGGCGCCCCGCTGGGGATGCGGCTCGGTCACTTCTTCCGCGGCATCGGCTTCACGGTGCTGGAGGGGTACGGCCTGACGGAGACGTGCGCGGCCACGGCGTTCAACCCGTGGGACCGGCAGAAGATCGGCACGGTGGGGCAGCCGCTGCCGGGTTCGGTGATCCGTATCGCCGACGACGGCGAGGTGCTGCTGCACGGCGAGCACGTGTTCACGGGCTACTGGAACAACGAGGCGGCGACGGCGGAGGCGCTGGCCGACGGCTGGTTCCACACCGGCGACATCGGCACCCTCGACGAGGACGGGTATCTCGCGATCACCGGCCGCAAGAAGGAGATCCTGGTGACGGCGGGCGGCAAGAACGTCGCCCCCGCCGTGATCGAGGACCGCATCCGCGCGCACGCGCTGATCGCCGAGTGCATGGTGGTCGGCGACGGCCGTCCGTTCGTGGGCGCGCTGGTGACGATCGACGGCGAGTTCCTGGAGCGCTGGGCCAGGGAGCACGGCAAGCCGGCGGGCTCGACGGCGGCGTCGCTGCACGACGACCCGGATCTGCTGGCGGCCGTCCAGCAGGCGGTGGACGACGGCAACGCGGCGGTCTCGAAGGCGGAGTCGGTACGGAGGTTCCGGGTCCTGGACGCGCAGTTCACGGAGGACGCGGGCCACATCACGCCGTCGCTGAAACTCAAGCGCGGCGTGGTGGCGAAGCACTTCGCGGACGAGATCGAGTCGCTGTACCGGAGCTGACAGAGGCCCCGGCCCCCGCCGGGCCGGGAGCTTCTACAGCAGCTCCCGGAGGCGGTCCGCCAGGAGGTCCCAGCGCCAGCGCTCCTCGACCCATTCGCGGCCGCGGGTGCCCATCCGCCGGCGCAGGCCGGGGTCGAGCAGGAGCGTCGCGATGCGGTCCGCCGATTCCCGCGCCGCGAGCGCGGGCGGCCCCCCGTGCACCACCCAGCCCGTCTCGCCGTCCAGTACCGCGTCCGGCGCGCCCCCGGAGTCGCCCGCCACCACCGGGAGGCCCGTCGCGGACGCCTCCAGGTAGACGATGCCGAGGCCCTCCACGTCGAGGCCGCCGCGGCGGGTGCGGCAGGGCATCGCGAAGACGTCGCCCGCGCCGTAATGTGCGGGCAGTTCGGACCAGGGCACGGCGCCGGTGAAGCGTACGGAGTCGGCGACGCCGGTCTCCGCCGCCAGCTTCCGCAGCTCCTTGTCGTACGGTCCGCCGCCGACGATCAGCAGGACGGCGTCCGGGACCCGCGCCAGGATCGCCGGCATGGCGAGGATCAGGGTGTCCTGGCCCTTGCGCGGCACCAGCCGTGAGACGCAGACCACGACCGGCCGCTCCGCCAGTCCCAGCCGCTCGCGCACCGCGTCGCCGCCCGACTCCGGGTGGAACGTCTTCTCGTCGACGCCGGGCGGCAGTTGGACCATGCGCCCGGCCGCGTCCGCTGTGAGCGCGGCGGCGATGCGCGAGCGTGTGTACTCGCCGAGATAGGTGATCGTGTCCGTGCCCTCGCCGATACGGCGCAGCAGTCGGCGGGCCCCGGGCAGTTGCGCCCATCCCGCCTCGTGGCCGTGCGAGGTGGCGACGATCCGCCGGGCACCGGCCCGGCGCAGCGCGGGGCCCATCAGACCGAGCGGGGCAGCGGCCCCGAACCAGACGGACTCGCAGCCGTGTTCACGCAGCAGTCCCACCGCCCGCCCGGTCACCCCCGGGGTCGGCAGCAGCATCGTCGTACGGTCGCGCACGACCGTGAAGGGCTGCTCGGCGTCGAAGGCCGCCGTCGCCTCCGTGCCTTCGGCGCCGCGCTTCCAGGTGGAGGCGTAGACGACGAGCCGGTCGGGGTCCAGCCGCAGCGCCATGTTGTGCAGGAACGCCTGGATGCCGCCGGGCCGGGGCGGGAAGTCGTTGGTCACGATCAAGGTCTTGTGCATCGCCGCCGACAGTACCGAACGGCCCCGCCTCACCGTTCCCGCGCCCGTTCCCCCGCATGATGGCTCCCGCCAACAGGTAAGACATATACGTCAAAACGGGCAGGTGTTCATGACGGTCGAGGACACGACAGGCTCCCGCTCCGGAGCGGGAGCGAGGGTCGCGAGGGCCGCGGGCGGCACCGGGAGCCGCGCGGCCTGGCCGGTCACGGTCTGGCTTCTCACCAGGACCGTACTGATGCTCTGCGTCCTCAGGATCCTCGTCACACCGGGCGTCGACGTCACTCCGGACGTCTCCGTCACCTACGAGGGCTGGTACGACGTCCTGCGCGCCGGCACCTTTCCGCAGTCCGACGTCACCTGGCAGTACCCGCCGGGCGCCGCGTTCGCGATCCTCTCCCCCGCCCTGCTGCCCTTCCTCGGCTACGCCACGGCGTTCTTCACCCTCTGTCTGCTCTGCGACGCGCTGGTCCTCGTGCTGCTGCTCCACGCGGGCCGGCGACCGGGACGCTCGCTCCGCGGCGCCTGGGTCTGGGTGGCGGGCGTGGCACTGCTCGGTCCCACGGTGTACGCCCGTTACGACGTGATGGTCACCGCCGTCGCCGTCGGCGCCCTCCTCGTGGGACTCCGCAGGCCCCAACTCCTCGGCGCGCTCGCGGGGTTCGGGGCGCTGCTGAAGGTGTGGCCGGTGCTGCTGCTGATCGGTACGCCGCGGGGCCGGGCCACCCGGCTGTCCTGGTCCGCCGCCGTCGCGACGGCGCTCGCCCTGCTGGCGGTGGTGTCCGCGGTGCTGCCCGGCGCGCTGGACTTCCTCACCGCGCAGCGCGACCGGGGCACCGAGATCGAGTCGCTGGGCGCGCTGGTCTTCCATGTGGCCCGGCATCTCGGCTGGGACGGGGCGGTGATGTTCTCCTACGGTTCGGTGGAGTTCCGGGGGCCGTACGTCCCGCTCGTCAGCGCGCTGGCCCTGGTCCTCAGCGTGGCGGCCTTCGGCTGGCTGCTCGTCTGGCGGGTGAAAGCGGCCACGTTCACCGCGAGCACCCTGTGCGACGCGGCGTTCGTCGCGGTCCTGCTCTTCACCGTGACCAGCCGGGTGATCAGCCCGCAGTACATGATCTGGCTGGTGGGCCTGGCGGCCGTCTGTCTGCTCCCGAGGTCGAGCACGATGACGCGGCCCGCGGTGCTCGTGGTGGCGGCCTCGGCGGTCACGATGCTCGAATTCCCGCTGTTCTTCTCCAACGTGACGGCGAGCGACTGGCTGGGCGTGACCCTGCTCGTCGTACGCAACGGGCTGCTGGTCGCCGCGACGCTGACGGCGTGCGCCCGGCTGTGGCGCGGGACGGTGCCCGGCGCACGCCCACGCGAAGGCCAGAGGGTGGCGGGCGCGCCCGGCGGCGAGGAGGGGAGCAAGGAGTCCACCTACCGGCTGCTCGGCTCCTGAGACGCCCGCCCAGGGCCCGTACGGCGGCAGGCGGGCCGGGGCCCGCGTCTCAGCGCAGCCGCTCGCGCATGTAGTCCCGCCACAGCCCGCCGAATTCGTCGGGCGTCACCGACAACACCTCGTTCATCGCGTCCTCGACGGCGCCCTCGCGCTTCTCGTGCTCCCCCACCGCCCGGTAGAAGTCCGTCAGCTTCGACTCGCCCCAGCGCTCGGCGATCAGCTCGCACGCCAGCCGCCCGCCCTCGTACGCCCGGGCCAGCTCGTCCGCCTTCGCGTCGAAGGCGAAGTCACCGTCCTCCGGAAGAGCGGCGGGCAGGTTCCCGCCGCGCAGGGACCGTTCGAGCTCCGGGGCGGCCTGGCCGTCGACCGGGCTGGTGTCCCGGTAGGCGACCCAGTCGGAGAAACCTTCCGACAGCCACATCGGCGTGGCCTTCGAGGTGTCCGCCCGCGTCGCCACATGGGTGGTCTCGTGGGTGAGGACCACCCGGCGCCCGAAGTCGCCCAGGATGCTGTACGCGTCTGGGTTGACGATCACCCGGTCCGCCGGCGAGGAGCCCTCCTGCTGCCGGGTCTCACCGGTCGTGACGGCGGCGATGCCCCGGTAGCTCGTCGTGGTGGCGCCCAGCAGACCCGCCATCGACTCCACCGACTCCGGCACCAGCACCACGACGCGCCCCGACCACTCGCCCGGCCAGGCCTCGTCCACGGCGGGCACCGCCCGGTCGGCGGCCGCCGCGATCTCACGCAGCCGGTCGTTGTCCTGGCCGACGCCGAGGATCAGGCTGCGCCTGCCGTGCACGACGTCGACGGCGCCCTGCTGCCAGAGCTGCTGCACCCCGCCCTCGCCGGGCCGGTCGGCCGTCACGTACCAGCGCCCGTCCCGTTCGGTCAGCTCCATGGTGCGGGCCGAGGTGACGGGCGCGCTGTCGTAGTCCTCCATCCGGTAACGCAGCTCGACCCGCGCCGTCGCGTGCATCCCGGAGCGCTCGACGTCCCGCACCTCGTACTCCCACGACCGCACGGGCACGTCGACGAGGTTGCGGTAGGTCCGCCGCTCGGCGGCGAGCAGCGCGTCGGCGGCGGGGTCGACGGCGGCCAGATAGCCGCTCTCGTCACGGTCGAGGAGGGCGTCGGCCCGCTGGTCGAGGGTGTGCTCGATCGCGCCGGTGGCGGCGTCGGTCGCGGTGGGCGCGGAACAGCCGGAGGCGACGAGCAGACACCCCAGCAGCGAGGCCGCCGCACGGCGGCGCACCGTGCCACGGGCGGGCGTACGCCCGCGACCCGCCGCACGTCTTCGAGTCGTACGTCCCTGACCTGCCACCCTGCCGATCGTACGGGGCGCCGCGAGGACGAATCCCGACGATGCGTCGGTGACGGGTGCTCCGGCAGGGCCGGACCGCGCTCAGATCCGGGTGACCGAGGAGACCGGCATCATGCCGACCGGGTCGTAGCGGACCGAGGCGCCGGGGTAAGGCGCGTGCACCACCTGGCCGTTGCCCATGTACATCCCGATGTGGCTGGCGTCGTCGCGGTAGGCGACCAGGTCGCCCGGCCTCGCCCGGGAGAGCGGCACCTGCTGCCCCGCGTACCGCTGCGCCTGTGACGTACGCGGCAGCGAGACCCCGGCCTGCGCGTACGCCCACTGGGTCAGGCCCGAACAGTCGAACCCCGAGGGGCCGTTGGCGCCCCACACGTACGGCAGGCCGACGACGCCTCGGGCGGCGCGGGCGGCCGCCGCGGCCCGCGCGGACGCGGGCGCCTCCCCGAACGACAGGCCGGCGTCACGCCCGGAGCGCGAGGCCCGGTCGGTGTCCCTCGCGGCGTCGGGCAGCGCGTTCAGCAGCCGCCGCGCCTCCGCGAGCTTGGTCTCGACGGTGCGCTTGTGGCGGGCGACGGCCGCCCTGCTGCGCTCCAGCTCGGCGAGGTCCTTGGTCGCCTCGTCACGCTGCAGGTCGAGCTTGCGCTGGGCCAGCCCGAGTTCACGCAGGGCCACCGCCTGGCGGTCGCTCAGCCGGTCGAGGGCCTCGGCCCTGCCGAGGTAGCTGTCCGGGTCGGAGGAGAGCAGCAGCGCGAGCGCCGGGTCGAGCCCGCCGGAGCGGTACTGGGCGCTCGCGATCGAACCGAGTGCGCCACGCATCCGGTTGACGCGCTCCTGGCCCCGGGCCGCGCTGTCCCGCACCCGGTCCACCCGCTTGCGCAGCACACCGGCCCGCTCGCCCGCCTTGTTGTACCGCTCGGTGGCCTTCTCGGCCTCCTCGTACAGCCTGTCGACGGTCGACCGGGTCGCCTCGGTCGCCTCCCTCGGGTCCGCGCCCGCCGGCGCCGTCCCGAGGGCGGCCGCGGCCGTGACAGCCGCGGCGGACAGGACCGTGACCCGGGTGCCCCGGCTGTGGCCGGGGTGTGAGGAACGACGATGGGACACCACAGGAAGCCGCACTTCCTTCCGCTGGACGCATTACGCAGCCCCCTGCCGCCCGACGGGCGGAACCATGACCGGGAGCCGCGGCGCAGCAGACAGTAACCGTGCGGACACGGAGTGACCAAAGACCGCGCCGGGCACAGACAGTGATGCCCCGCCGGAGATCACAGGTCACCGGCGGGGCGCGCGTCAGCGGGAGTAACCGGAATTCGCCCGTACGGGCGGTCGCGGTCGTGTCCGTGGATGTGCGCGGGTGTCCGTACGGAGCACCCGCGCCGAGCGGTGCGTCAGACGCGGACGCCGAACTGGAAGCTGCCGGCCCACTCCATGGCCTCGTACCGCACCACGGTGCCCGGCTTGGGGGCGTGCAGCACCTGGCCGTTGCCCGCGTACAGCCCGACATGGCTCAGACCGCTGAAGAAGACCAGATCGCCGGGGGCGAGTTCGCCCCGGCCTATCCTGACGCCGTCGTTGACCTGGGTGTACGTGGTCCTGGTGAGGGCCACACCCGCCTGGGCGTAGGCCCACTGGGTCAGACCGGAGCAGTCGTAGGAGTTGGGCCCCTCGGCACCGGAGATGTACGGCTTGCCCACCTGGGTGTCGGCGGCGGCCAGCGCGGCGGCGGCGCGACCCGAAGAGGCCGACTCGTTGCCGAGGTTGACGCGCTCGTTGCCACGGGCCGCGCGCTTCACGTCGTCGGCCTCGAGCTTCGCCCGCTCCTGCGCGGTCAGCGTGTTGAGGAGCTTGTTCGCGGCGTTGAGCTTGGTCTGGACGTCCTTCTTCTTCTTCGCCAGCTCGACCCGGGTCGCCTCGAGATCCTTCAGCTTGAGGGACGCCTCCTTGCGCTGCTGCGCGAGGGTCCGCTGCTTGGCCTGGATCTTCTCCAGCGCGCCGACCTGCTTGGTGCCCATCTGGTCGAGCACGGAGGCCTTGTCCAGATAGTCGTCCGGGTCGGAGGAGAGGAAGAGCTGGAGGGCCGGGTCGATACCGCCGGAGCGGTACTGGGCGCTGGCCATCGAACCGAGGCCGGTACGCAGCTCGTTGAGCTCGTCCTGGCCGCGCGCGACCTTGTCCTGGATCGCCTCGACCTGCTTCTCGAGCTTCTTTTCCTTCTCTTCGGCGCCGCTGTGCTTCTCCGTCGAGGCCTCGGCCTCGTGGTAGAGCTTGTCGACCTTTTCCTTGACGTCTTCGACGGTCGGCTTCGGGTCGGCCTGCGCGGCCTGGGACGTCAGAGCGACAGCTGCGGCTGCGGTCGCGGAGAGCACAGTCACGCGGGCGCGGCTCGGCTGCTTGGGACGACGGTGGGACGCCACGAAGGCGAGCTCCTTCTTCCTCGAGCCGCCTACCGGGTGCGTGGGGAGCGGGTCCCCGGCTCCGTGAGTTCAGCGTTCCCGGCGGGGCCGGGAATCCGGTACAACCGGACTGAACCGCACGAATTCGGCGGTTCCTTCGCCGCCACCCCGGATGGGTGATCAACCGCGCGAAGGTTCGAGGCCTGACCCTAGTGACCTTCTCGTGATCAGTTCAAATCCTGAAGAGAAAAAATTTGGCCTCGGAGTGGTTTCTTCACATACATCGCACCGACAGTGATGAGCAATTGACGCTGTGGTGTGACATGGGGTGACCAAATGCCGCATTGGCCACAGGAGTTACTAGACGCGCGAAAGCCGCTTCAGCAGCAAGGCGGACGCGACGGGCCGCGCGCCGGCCCGCGCCACTCCGTCGGCGACCTCCCGGTCGGTGGAGACCACCACCACCGGACGGCCCGGCGGCTCCGCCCGTACGAGCTGGCGGATCAACTCGTCCGCCGTCACACCCGGTTTCGAGAAGAGCACCCGTACCCCGCGCGGCGGCGCGAGCAGTACGGGAGCGGCCAGTTCGGCCCCGTCGAAGACGCATGTCATCTCGGCGCCGGACTGGGCCGCGAGCATCGCGAGCCCGCCCAGCAGCCGCAGCCGCTGCTTCTCCAACGGCATCGTCGGATAGCCGGTCTTGGTGACGTTGTAGCCGTCCACGACCAGATGCGCCTGCGGCAGCGCGAGCAACTGGTCCAGCAGCGCCGGGTCCATGTCGGAGAGCGCGCGGGCCGCGACGTCCTTGGGAGACATCCGGCCGGGCGCCACGGCGTCGACCAGATCGGCGGGGTGCGAGGCGGCCGGGGGCAGCGCCAGCTCCCGCCGCAGGCCCTGCGCCGACTCCAGGACGGTGTCCAGCAGCAGCCGCAACCGCATGTCCTCCACGGAACGCCCCTCACGGGCGGCCCGGCGGCCGGCCTCCACCGCCGACTCCGCCTCCGCGAGCCGCGCCTTGAGGCGCCGTGTCTCGCTCTCCGCCGCGGACACCTGGACCGCGGCCTCCGCGCGGGCGGCCTCGATCTCGGCGGCCGTACGGCGCAGGGCGGCCTCGCCGCGCTTCACGTCGCTCAGGGCGCTGCGCAGCTTGCGGTGCGTGGACTCGGCCTCCTTGCGGGCGCTGTCCAGCTCCGTACGCAGCCGCTCCGTCTCACTCCTCGTCGCCGCGCGGGCCTGGGCGAGCTCCTCGCGCAGCCGCTCCAGCTCGCGGCGGTTCTCCTCGTCGACGCGCTCGGCGTCGGCGCGCTGGACCTCCTCGCCGGCGGCGGCCACCAGCTTCACCCAGCCGACGGGCCGCAGGACATAGGCGGCGGCCGCCACGTCGACGGGGTCGGCGGCCGGGGGCGGCGACCCGGATTCCACCGCGGCGGCCAGCTCCGGGTCCGCCTGGCCGAACCGCTCACCGATCCGCTGCCGGAACACCGGGTCGCTCTCCAGGGCGGCCGCCATCGCGTTGCCGGCGTACCGGGCCCGCCTGGTCGGTGTGAAACGCGCGTACTGTCGTAGCTGCGGGGGCAGTTCGGTGACGGTCAGACCGCCGAAGGCGTCCGAGACCAGCGCCACGACCCGGCGCCGTACTCCCTCGGGCAGCGGCCTGTCGAGCGCCTCGGCGTCGCCGCCGGCCGCACCGGCCGGCTCAGCGCCATTCGCGGGCTGCTCCACGATCCGTCACCCCACTACCCTTTCGGGCGGCTCCCTCAGGAACCGGCGCCCGGCCTGTCAACCAGTTCGATCTGATCCACCGCGTTGCACCAGCGGCAGCGGACGGACTCGATGGTCTCACTGACCACGTCGCGCTCCTCGACCTTCGACGTCCCGGCCAGGTCCAGATGGACGTACTCCACCACCTTGGACGAGCGCGTCACGTCGAACCTGGTGAGGTTGCCGCACAGGGTGCAGCGCCACCGGGTGGCTTCGGTCGGCAAGGGAACCGTCGTCATCGTGCCGTCCTCATCTCGTCGAGCCCTGATGTCGTGAGGTCGAGCCTGCCGCACCGCTCTCCGGTACGGCACCGTTCCGCGGAAGTACGCGCCCGTAACCCTACGGCCTCCCGCGTGTCCCATGTCGCGGCGAGGCGGTCCGTACCTGTCTGTCCGCGTACGGGATGATCCGTGAATGATCAATTGGCGGGCGGCGGGCGCGGCACCGGTGATGACCTACGGTCTGATCGGCCTGTGCGCCCTGGCCTTCCTGACCGGCCCGCTGTCGGGGTTCAACCCCGCGTACGGGACGGGTGACACGCTGCTCGCGGCGCAGAGCGCGTACTTCGAGCGCTGGGGGGTGATCCCCGACCAGCTGACCAGCGGTGATTCCCACGCGCTCCTCACCCCTTTCACCGCGCTCTTCGTCCATGGCAGCTGGCTCCATCTGCTCGGGAACCTGCTCTTCCTCTATGTCTTCGGGGCGATGGCCGAGGAACGGATGGGGCGGGTGCGGTTCACCCTCTTCTATCTCGTCTGCGGCTATCTCGCCCTTCTCGCCTACGCGGCGGTGAACGCGGACTCCGACCAGACCCTGGTGGGGGCGTCGGGCGCGATCTCCGGCGTGCTGGGAGCCTTCCTCTGTCTCTTTCCCCGCGCGCGCGTCACCAGCCTCTTCCCGTTCCTTTTCTTCCTGCCGCTGCGCTTCCCCGCCTGGATCGTCCTGATCTTCTGGTTCGTGCTCCAGTGGCTGGCGGCCCACAACGCCGAGCCGGGCCCCGGCGTCGCGTATCTGGCGCATCTGGTGGGCTTCGCCCTGGGCTTCGTCGCCGCCTGGGGGCTCTTCCGGCGTACGGCTAGAGTGAAGTCCCGTTCAGCGGCCCCCGAGGGAGAACGTCAACCGTGATCACCGCGATCGTGCTCATCAAGACCAGCGTCGACCGGATCCCCGAGATCGCCGAGTCGATCGCGGCGCTGGAGAGCGTCAGCGAGGTCTTCTCCGTCACCGGCACCTACGACCTGATCGCCATGGTGCGGGTCGCCAACCACGACGACCTCGCCGACGTCATCCCCGGCAGCATCAGCAAGATCCCGGGCGTCGAGGCCACGGACACGCACGTGGCGTTCCGTACGTACTCCCAGCACGACCTGGAAGCGGCCTTCGCGATCGGCCTCGACGCCTGATCCGAGCGGGGTGGTTCAGCCGCGGTCGGGGACGCAACGGCCGTCCTCGGTGCGGTAGTTCCAGCGCGCGCCGTGCTGGACGAGTTCCCTGACGGCGCCGGTGAACCGTGCCACGTGCTCGTCCGGTGTACCGGCCCCGAAGCTGACCCGGATCGCGTTGAGCGACCTCTCCCCGGGACCGGCGTCCGGCGCGCCGCACTCCCCCGGGTCCCCGGCGTCGCCGCCCAGCAGGGTCCGGACGAGCGGGTGGGCGCAGAAGAGCCCGTCGCGTACGCCGATGCCGTACTCCGCCGAGAGCGCGGCGGCGAAGTGGGAGCTGTTCCACCCCTCCACGACGAAGGAGATGACGCCGACGCGCGGCGCGTCGTCACCGAAGAGCGAGAGCACCCGGACCTCGGGGACCTCGGCGAGTTCCTCGCGCACCCGGGCCACCAGCTCCTGCTCGCGCTCGACGAGCCGGTCGAACCCGGCCTCGGTGAGCGCCTTGCAGGCCGAGGCGATCGCGTACACGCCGATGACGTTCGGCGAGCCGGCCTCGTGGCGGGCCTCGGTGGTGTGCCACTCGACGTCCACACCGCCGTCGGCCCGGCGCGCGACCTTGCGGCTGGCGCCACCGCCGGCGAGATAGGGCTCTGACTCCCGGAGCCAGTCGGCGCGGCCCGCGAGCACCCCGGAGCCGAACGGCGCGTACAGCTTGTGACCGGAGAAGGCGACCCAGTCCACGTCCAGCTCCGTGATGTCCACGGGGTGGTGGGGGGCGAGCTGCGCGGCGTCGAGGACCACGCGGGCGCCGTGGGCGTGCGCGACGGCGGCCAGTTCCCGTACGGGCCACAGCTCGCCGGTGACGTTGGAGGCGCCGGTGACGCAGACCAGCGCGGGGCCCTTCGGGTCGCGCCCGGCCAGTGCCCGCTCCAGCGTGGCGACGGCCTCCTCGGGGGTGCGCGGCGCGTTCAGAAAGCTGACGGGCGCGTCGCGCCAGGGCAGCAGTGACGCGTGGTGCTCCGTCTCGAAGACGAACACCTCGCAGCCGGCGGGCAGCACGGCGGCCAGCAGGTTCAGCGAGTCGGTGGTGGACCGGGTGAAGACGACCTGGTCGTCCTCGCGACAGCCGAGGAAGCCGGCGACGGTGCGGCGGCTGTTCTCGAAGAGGTCGGTGGAGAGCTGCGAGAGGTATCCGGCACCGCGGTGGACGCTGCCGTAGTACGGGGCGTAGGCGGCGATGTCGTCCCAGACACGCTGGAGGGCGGGGGTGCTGGCCGCGTAGTCGAGCGCGGCGTAGGTGACCTCACCGCCGGTGACGAGGGGGACGGTGACGTCACGTCCGAGGACGGGCAGCGGCTGGTCGGTGGTGGCGCGGTGCGGCGTGTCGGTCTGTGCGGACATGGCGGTATCTCCCGGCGGGACAAGGCGGAAACGGCATCAGGACCCGGCAGACGGGCACGTCGTCATGACGGCGGATGCCGTGACGGCGCGGGAAGTCGCCTGGGGTGGGGCTCACTGAAGAGGGCCGGCTCCCACTCCGGCGCGACACGCGCGGGAGAGGGCCGAAAGCCCTGGGTCGTGTCTGCGGAGCGGCCCGTCCGCCCGAGGGGCGGGGTCCGCGGCGTCCGGTCCGGTGCGTCGCAAGGCGGGGGGATCAGGCTCGTACGGTCGTACCCGCACGACTCCGGCCACGTCGCGAGGTGCCGCGCCAGGCGTCGTGGCCAGGCGGGACTCCGCAGAAACGACCTACTGCATTCGATTGCTCACGAGACTGCTCCCTTGAGGACCAGGACCCCAGGGATGGCGGGGTCCGCGCTTGCCGCGGGCCTCGCTGCCCACGGCCTGGTCTTCACCCGGGGCACCCCGCCACGGACGGAGGGTTGCCGGACAGCGGGCCGGGGCCGTAGTCGCTGTCACTCATGACCTGGGGTGAGATTACCCCACCACTGCGAGACGGCCCAGACGGCGTCCGTCATACGGGACACCTCCGGGCCGTCAGAAGCCGTCGTACGGCTCCGGTTACGCGTTGCTCGCCGCCACCCAGCGGTCCAGCGCCTGCTTCGCCGCGCCCGAGTCCACCGCGCGGGCCGCCCGCTTGATCTTCTCCGCGAGCTGGTCGTTCAGCGTGGTGTCGGCCGGTTCGAGTGCCACCAGCGCCGCCGCCGCGTTCAGCAGGACCGCGTCCCGTACGGGGCCGGTCTCGCCGTCCAGCAGCCGGCGCGCCACGTCCGCGTTGTACGAGGCGTCCGCACCACGCAGGGCCTCGACCGGGACCATCTCCAGACCGATGTCCCTGGGGTCGAAGGCCTGCTCGGTGACGCGCCCGTCCCGAACCACCCATACGTGTGAGGTGGCGGTCGTGGTCAGCTCGTCCAGACCGTCGTCGCCGCGGAAGACGAGCGAGGAGTTGCCCCGGGCCGCGAGCACCCCGGCCACGATCGGCGCCATCCGGATGTCCGCGACGCCGACCGCCTGGGAGCGGACCCGCGCCGGGTTGGTGAGCGGGCCCAGGATGTTGAACGTGGTCTGCGCGCCCAGTTCCTTGCGGGCCTTTGCCGCGTACCGCAGCGCCGGGTGGAACTTGGCCGCGAAACAGAAGGTGATCCCGGCCTCCTCCGCGACCTCCACGACCCGCTGCGGCGTCAGCTCCAGATTGACGCCGAGCTTCTCCAGCACGTCGGAGGCGCCGCTCGCGGACGAGGCGGCCCGGCTGCCGTGCTTGACGACCTTGCCTCCCGATCCGGCCACCACGATCGCCGCCATCGTGGAGATGTTGACGGTCTTGGCCAGGTCCCCTCCGGTGCCGACGACGTCGACCGTGTCACCGGGTACCTCGATGGTGTGGGCGTGCTCGTACATGGCGTTGACGAGCGCCGTGACCTCGTCGACGGTCTCGCCCTTGGCGCGCAGCGCGACGGCGAAGCCCGCGATCTGCGCGTCGGTGGCCTCGCCGCTCATGATGCGGTGCATGGCCCAGGCGGTGTCCTCGGCGCCGAGGTCCTCACCGCGCAGCAGCGGGTTCAGTACACCCGGCCAGGAACGCGCCGCCATGGTGTCGCCTCCGGCCGGTGTGACAGCGCTGCTCATGCTCGCTCCTGGGGTCTGTGGACGGGCGCACGGCCATGTGGCCCGTTCTGCCGGGCGTCAGCCTAGCGGCGTCGGCCCGGATCCCGGACCCGCCGCCCGAAGGGCGGACGAACCGGCTGCCGGAGCCATCCGTGGGAGGTACCCGCACCGGGCGTACGAAGGCCCCGGCCCGGTCCCTGGAGAGGGACCGGGCCGGGGCCCGACGCGTGAGAAGGATCAGTGGTGGCCGTGGCCGCTCGTGATCTCGTTGTACTCCTCGGCCGTCGGCTTGGGGATCTGGTTCCCCTCGCCGTAGTAGCCCTTGCTCAGCTTCACCCGCAGCTTCTCCGTCGGAGAGGCCTTGCGCTCGACACCGTTCTCGTCGACCGTCGGGCCGATCTCGGCCGGCTTGTACTGCTCGTGCGCGGTGAGCGTGTGCAGCGCGCTCTGGTCGAGCGGCTCGTGGACCTCGATGAACTCACCGTGCGGCAGCCGCTTGATGATGCCGGACTCGCGTCCGTGCAGCACCTTCTCGGCGTCGCGGCGCTGAAGTCCCAGACAGATCCGCTTGGTGACGACGAACGCGACGACGGGCGCGACGAAGAACGCGATCCTGACGAACCAGGTGATCGTATTGATCGACAGATGGAAATGGGTCGCCCAGATGTCGTTTCCGCCACCGACCAGCATGACGAAGTACCAGGTCAGCCATGCCACACCGATACCGGTCCGGGTCGGCGCGTTGCGCGGCCGGTCCAGGATGTGGTGCTCGCGCTTGTCGCCGGTGACCCAGGACTCGATGAAGGGATAGACCGCGAGGACCACGAGGACCATCGGGAAGATCATCAGCGGGATGAAGACGCCCAGGACGAACGTATGGCCCCAGACGTTGATCTCCCAGCCGGGCATCACTCGGATCAGGCCCTCGGAGAAGCCCAGATACCAGTCCGGCTGGGCTCCGGTGGAGACCTGGTCCGGACGGTAGGGGCCGATCGCCCACACCGGGTTGATCGTGGCGATCGCGGAGATGATCGCGATGACGCCGAAGATCAGGAAGAAGAAGCCGCCGGCCTTCGCCATGTAGATCGGCATGAACGGCGCGCCGATGACGTTGTTGTTGGT
Organism: Streptomyces camponoticapitis; assembly: GCF_014646115.1. GTDB lineage: Bacteria > Actinomycetota > Actinomycetes > Streptomycetales > Streptomycetaceae > Streptomyces > Streptomyces camponoticapitis. Next base: position 145,755 of record NZ_BMMV01000008.1, read on the forward strand.
CTTGCCGGGACCCGCGAACTGCGTGTGCTTGTGGTAGAAGACCAGGATCAGGTGCGCCACCACGAGGCCGAGCATGATGCCCGGCAGCAGCAGGATGTGGATCGAGTAGAACCGCGCCACGATGTCGTGACCGGGGAACTCGCCGCCGAACAGGAACATCGAGATGTACGTGCCGACGATCGGCGTGGACAGGATGGCGCCCTGTGCGAAGCGGACACCGGTTCCCGACAGCAGGTCGTCGGGCAGTGAGTAACCGGTGAGTCCGGTGAACAAGGCCAGCACGAACAGCAGGAAGCCGAACACCCAGTTGATCTCGCGCGGCTTGCGGAACGCGCCCGTGAAGAAGACGCGCATCATGTGCACCAGCATGGCCGCCACGAAGATCAGCGCGGCCCAGTGGTGGATCTGGCGGATCAGCAGACCGCCGCGTACGTCGAAGCTGATGTCCAGGGTCGAGGCATACGCCTCGGTCATCCGGACACCCTGCATCGGCACGTAACTGCCGTCGTACACCACTTCGTTCATGCTCGGGTGGAAGAACAGCGTCAGATACACACCCGTGAGGATGATGACGACGAAGCTCCACAGGGCGATCTCGCCCAGCATGAAGGACCAGTGGTCCGGAAAGACCTTCCGCACCATGCCCTTGGCGGCACCGTAGATCCCGAGACGACCGTCCGCCCAGTCGGCGACCCGCTCTCCCGCGGGAGCCTGGCGGCTCTTTTCGTCAGACGCTGTACTCATCCGCGCTCCCAGAAGGAAGGACCGACGGGCTCGTCGAAATCGCCGAGCGCTTCGAGGTAACCCTCACCGTTCACACCGATCCGCAGCTGCGGAAGGGCGTGGCCGGCCGGGCCGAAGATGACGCGGGCGCCGTCGGAGAGGTCGAAGGTGGACTGGTGGCACGGGCAGAGCACGTGATGCGTCTGCTGCTCGTACAGGCTGATGGGGCAGCCGACATGGGTGCAGATCTTCGAGTAGGCCACGATGCCCTCGTGCGACCACTCGAGTTCGCGCTTGTCCTTGATGTCGGCCGGCTGAATGCGAACGATCATGAGAGCCGCCTTGGCGATCTCATTGTTGAAGTTCTCATTGTGCTCGTCCAGCCCCTCCGGCTGGGCGAAGGTCAGCGACCCCACCGTGACGTCCTCGGGACGCAGCGGCTCGTTCGTGTTCTGGTTGATGAGCATCAGGCCCTTCTTCCAGAACGTCTTGCGCAGCTTGTCCTCGGGCAGCGGACCGAGGTCACGCAGCAGGACGACGCCGGAGAGCGGCACCAGGGCCAGCGCGCCGAACATCGTGTTGCGGATCAGCTTGCGGCGACCGAAGCCGGACTCCGCCGCACCCTGGAGGAAGTCCCGCTTCGCCTGCGCGGCGACCTCGGGGGTGGCCTCGATCGGGTGCCGCTCCTGGATGATCTCCACGTCGCTCATCAGCGTGCGGGCCCAGTGGACCGCTCCCGCGCCGACGGCGAACAGGGCGACTCCGAGCGTCAGTCCCAGCGAGAAGTTGAGCGCGCTCACATGGCCGAAGGGCCACACGTACACGATCTTGTCGACGGGGAAGGCGACGAAGCAGGCGATGAAGCCGATCGTGGCCAGCATCGACAGGGTGAAGAGTCCCGCCACCGTGCGCTCGGAGCGCTTGGCCGCCCGCTCGTCGATGTCCTGGATACGCGGCCGGTGGGCCGGCATCCCGGGGTCGACGAACGGGTCGTGTGCCCGCTCGACCTCGCCGTGCGCGGATTCCTGCTCGCTGCTCGGCAGGTTCTCGTGTGAAATCCCGTTGTCACTCATGACTTCCTGGCCTTAGCGGTGTGCGCCGCGACCCAGACGGCAAGTGCGATCAGTGCGCTCAGACCGATGGCCCAGGAGAAGAGCCCCTCGCTGACGGGCCCGATGCCACCGAGCTTGAACCCGCCGGGGTTCGCCGCCTCGTCGCTGTTCACGGACTCGATGTACTTGATGATGTCCTGCTTCTGCTGCTCGGGCATCGTCGAGTCGGGGAACGAGGGCATGTTCTGAGGACCGGTCAGCATGGCCTCGTACATGTGCTTCGGGGTCACGCCTTCGAGCCTCGGGGCGTACTTGCCGTTCGTCAGCGCGCCGCCCTCACCGCCGAAGTTGTGGCACTGCGCGCAGTTGGAGCGGAACAGCTCGCCGCCCCTGGCCGCGTCCGCCCCTTCCGGGTTGGACTGCTCGGCGGACGGGACCGAGGGACCGGGGCCGAGCGAGGCGACGTACGCCGCGAGTTGGTCGATCTCCTTCTGATCGTAGATGACCTTCTTCTTGGGTACCTGCGGGCCGGGCTGCTGCGCCGGCATCCGGCCGGTGCCGACCTGGAAGTCCACGGCCGCGGCGCCGACGCCGGTCAGCGATGGACCGTCGGACGTACCCTGACCGCCGACGCCGTGGCAGCTCGCGCAGCCAACGGCGTACAGCTTCTTGCCCTCGTCGATGGCGAGGGACTGGGCGGTGTCGTCTGCCTGTGCCTTGCCCGCGGGCGCGAACGCGGCGTACAGCCCCCCGGTGGCCGCCAGCGCGAGGAGTAGGACGACGACCGCCGCCATCGGATGGCGTCGTCGTGCGGAGAGCTTTTTCACGGATTACCCCGGTGTCAGGATCTTCTGCGTCGGTGCTTCTGGACTGGACTGTGTGCAAGCGCTTCGGGCGCTGTGGCCCGCTACTTGATCAGATAGATCGTGGCGAAGAGGCCGATCCAGACGACATCGACGAAGTGCCAGTAATAGGACACGACGATGGCGGCGGTTGCCTGCTCGTGGGTGAACCTCTTGGCCGCGTACGTTCTGCCGAGAACCAGCAGGAAGGCGATGAGACCGCCTGTCACGTGCAGACCGTGGAAGCCGGTGGTCAGATAGAACGCGGAGCCGTAGGCGTCGGACGAGAGCGAGAGGCCCTCGTGCTTCACGAGCTCCGTGTACTCGAAGATCTGACCACCGATGAAGACCGCACCCATCACGAACGTGATCACGAACCACGAGCGGAGCTTCTTCACGTCGCCGCGCTCGGCGGCGAAGACGCCGAGCTGACAGGTGAGCGAGGAAAGCACCAGGATCGTGGTGTTGACCGCGGAGAACGGAATGTTCAGCGAACCGGCCTTCTCCGACCAGAACGCCTCCCCTGTCACCGACCGCAGGGTGAAGTACATCGCGAAGAGGGCCGCGAAGAACATCAGCTCGGAGCTCAACCAGATGATTGTTCCGACACTGGTGAGGTTCGGCCGATTGACCGTCGGGTGCGCGTGCCCGGTTTCTACTGTCGTTGCTGTCGCCACGACCGACATTATGTCGGTCGCTTATCCCGCCCTCACTCCCGGGGGTGCCCTTCGGAGTGTCAGCGGCTCCGGACGGGAGCCGGGCCGGGACCGAACGGCCCATCGCGGGAGGGGCCGGACCCGTGCTGACATGGTGTGCGACGGAGTAGCATCCGCGCAGCGGGTCTCGGCGCTGAAGCCCTGAAGCCCTCGCAGACGCGGATGTGCGGATGTCACGACGGATGTCACGGAGGAACAATGCAGCCGACCGCCACGGTCCTGGTCTACAGCGACAACGCGAACACCCGCGAGCAGGTGCGGACGGCCGCGGGACGCCGGCCGGCCGCCGACCTGCCGCCGGTCGAGTACGTGGAGTGCGCGACGATGCACGCCGTGCTCAAGGTGCTCGACAAGGGCGGCGTCGACGCCTGTGTCTTCGACGGTGAGGCCACGCCCATCGGCGGTATGGGCCTGTGCCGGCAGATCAAGGACGAGATCTTCAACTCTCCGCCCGTGCTCCTGCTGATGGGCCGCCCGCAGGACGCCTGGCTGGCCACCTGGAGCCGCGCGGAGGCCGCTGTGACGCTGCCGGTGGAGCCGGTGGGCTTCCCGGAGGCACTGGCCGCGCTGCTGCGCACCAGGCTCGCCGTGGAGGCCTGAGGGCTCCACCGGGGACCGGTCACCCGGCCCGCGTCAGAAGTGCGGACGCAGCCGGGCGGCTTCCACCGGGCCGCTGCCGTCCTTGGTCCCGCCCAGCAGCGCGCTGCCCTGGCGCCACTCGTTCCAGTCCAGGTTCCAGTCGCCGAAACCGTTGCCGAACGGGTCCATGTCCTCGCCCTCGCTGTTGACGACCTTGACGATGTCGCCTTCGCGGACGGTGTCGAAGAACCACTCGGCGTTGTCGGTGGACATACCGACACAGCCGTGACTGACGTTCGCCGACCCCTGTGAGCCGACGGACCACGGGGCGGCGTGGACGTACTCACCGCTCCACGTGACCCGCGTCGCGAAGTGGACCGGCAGGTCGTACGACTCGCTGCTGCCGGCCGCGATGCCGACACTGGTGCCGCGCATCCGGACGAACGCCTGCTTCTCCAGTACGACCTTGATGCCGTTACGGGTCGAGAAGCCGGGCTTGCCGGTGGTCACCGGCATCGTCTTGATCTCCTCGCCGTTGCGCATCACCGTCATGTGGTGCGTACCGGCGTCGGCGACGGCTTCGAGCCGGTCGCCGGTGGTGATCTTGAGGGCCTTCACCGGGCCGCCGTACAGCTTGTTGCCGACCTTGATGCCGTCGAGCGTGCTGCTGACGTTGATGGACGCGTTGGCGGGCCAGTACTCCCTGGGCCGGAAGTGCAGGGTCTTGTCGTCGACCCAGTGCCAGGTGCCCTCCACGGCGGGGCTGGAGCGGACCTTGAGGCCCCGCTCGACGACGGCCCTGGCCTCCTTCTCCTTCACCGGTGCGCTGAGCTCGGCGGTGATGGGCTGGCCGACGCCGTACTTGCCGGCCTTGGGGCCCAACTTCACGGCCAGGTTCCGCTTCACCGGGGACGTCTCGAAGTCGAGCGTGCGGCTGCCCGGGGCGCCGTCGTCGTCCTCCGTGGAGACCTTGACGGTGTAGCGGGCACCGGCGGCCAGCGGCGCCGTGGAGTGCCAGCGGGCCCCGTCGGCGGCCAGTTCGCCCGCCAGGTGGTGGCCGGAGGCGTCCGTGACGGTCACGTCGGTGATGCGTGCGTCACCGCCCTTGGCGACGACTTCCAGCGGCTTGTCGGGGTTCGCCTTTGCGTCGCCCTTGGGTGCGTTCAGGGAGACCTGGTCGGCTGCGTCGTAGGGCTTGCCGGACAGCGGGTGTCCGTCCGGGCCGCCACAGCCGGTCGCTGCCGCCCCGAGGGACAGGACCAGCAGAGTGCAGCCGAGAACGGTGCGAAAGCGCGGCGTGTGGTTCATATGCACACGTTATGAAGAATGTCCGGTTACGGCGCGCTGTGTGACTGCAAACGAGGGGCCCGGATCCTCCTCAGGGGTGAGGAGGACCGGGCCCCTTGTCTCAGGTGCGGCTGTCCGCCGCCGTGCCTACTGGTTCTGGTTCTCTCCGGTGTAGTACTCGAAGACCCAGCCCCACAGGCCGACCAGGAGCAGCGGGAAGGAGAAGAACAGCAGCCACCAGCCGATGGCGATCGAGAGGAACGCGAGCGCTCCGCCGACGGCCAGCGAGAGCGGCTGCCAGCTGTGCGGGGAGAAGAACCCCACTTCGCCGGCCTCGTCCGCGACGTCGGCCTGCTTGTTGTCCTGCGCCATCGCGTCGACCCGCCGGGCCGTGAAGGCCAGGTAGAAGCCGATCATCAGGCTCAGGCCGAACGCCAGGAAGAGCGCGGTGGTACCGACGGGCTCCTTCGACCACGCGCCGTAGACGACGGCGACGACGAGGATGAAGAGGCTCAGCCAGAGGAACATCCAGCCTTGGACCTTCACTTGCCGACCTCCTTGCCACCGAGCAGAGCGGCGTCCTTCTGTCCGTCGTTCTCAAGGTGTTCGAGCGCCGCGATCTCCGGGTGGTGCAGGTCGAACGCCGGGGATTCGGAGCGGATCCGCGGCAGCGTGATGAAGTTGTGCCGCGGCGGCGGGCAGGAAGTCGCCCATTCGAGTGAACGGCCGTAGCCCCACGGGTCGTCCACCTCGACCTTCTTCCCGTACTTGGCGGTCTTCCAGACGTTGTAGACGAACGGCAGGACCGACATGCCGAGCAGGAACGAGCTGATCGTGGAGATGGTGTTCAGGGCGGTGAAGCCGTCGGCGGCGAGATAGTCCGCGTAACGCCGCGGCATGCCTTCCGCGCCCAGCCAGTGCTGGACCAGGAACGTGCCGTGGAATCCGATGAACAGCGTCCAGAACGTGATCTTCCCGAGCCGTTCGTCCAGCATCTTGCCCGTCATCTTCGGCCACCAGAAATGGAAGCCGGCGAACATCGCGAAGACCACCGTGCCGAAGACGACGTAATGGAAGTGCGCGACGACGAAGTACGAGTCGGAGACATGGAAGTCCATCGGCGGCGAGGCCAGGATGACCCCCGTCAGACCACCGAAGGTGAAGGTGACAAGGAAGCCGATGGTCCAGAGCATCGGTGTCTCGAAGGACAGCGAGCCTTTCCACATCGTGCCGATCCAGTTGAAGAACTTCACCCCTGTCGGCACCGCGATCAGGAATGTCATGAAGGAGAAGAACGGCAGGAGGACGCCGCCCGTCACATACATGTGGTGCGCCCACACCGTCACCGAAAGGCCGGCGATGGCGATCGTCGCGCCGACCAGACCGATGTAACCGAACATCGGCTTCCGGCTGAAGACCGGAATGATCTCGGAGACGATCCCGAAGAAGGGCAAGGCGATGATGTACACCTCTGGATGCCCGAAGAACCAGAAGAGGTGCTGCCAGAGCAACGCGCCGCCGTTCGCGGCGTCGAAGATGTGCGCACCGAATTTCCGGTCGGCCTCCAGGGCGAGGAGCGCGGCGGCCAGCACCGGGAAAGCGAGCAGGACCAGCACACCGGTCAGCAGCACGTTCCAGCAGAAGATCGGCATGCGGAACATCGTCATGCCGGGTGCGCGCATGCAGATGATCGTGGTGATGAAGTTGACCGAGCCGAGGATCGTACCGAAGCCGGAGAGGGCCAGACCCATGATCCACAGGTCGGCGCCGACACCCGGTGAACGGACCGCGTCCGAGAGCGGGGAGTACGCGAACCAGCCGAAGTCGGCCGCGCCCTGCGGGGTGACGAAACCGGCCACCGCGATGATCGAGCCGAACAGGTAGAGCCAGTAGGCGAACATGTTCAGCCGCGGGAACGCCACGTCGGGCGCGCCGATCTGGAGCGGCATGATCCAGTTCGCGAAACCGGCGAACAGCGGCGTCGCGAACATCAGCAGCATGATCGTGCCGTGCATCGTGAACGCCTGGTTGAACTGCTCGTTCGACATGATCTGCGTGCCGGGACGGGCGAGCTCGGCGCGCATGAAGAGCGCGAGCACACCACCGATGCAGAAGAAGACGAACGACGTGACCAGGTAGAGCGTGCCGATCGTCTTGTGATCGGTGGTGGTCAGCCATTTGACGACGACAGCGCCGGGCTGCTTGCGCCGCACCGGCAGCTCGTCCTCGTACGAGTCGTCAGCTGCTACGGCGGCACCCTTGGGTTCGTTGAGGATGCTCACAGTTGTTTCTTCTCCGCATTCCTGGCCGGGTCCGTCAGCTCGATGCCCGACGGGATGTAGCCGTCCTGCCCCTTCTCGGCCAGCTCCTTCAGGTGCTGCTGGTAGCGCTCCGGGGAGACGACCTTGACGTTGAAGAGCATCCGGGAGTGGTCCACGCCGCACAGTTCGGCGCACTTGCCCATGAACGTGCCCTCCCGGTTGGGAGTCACCTCGAAGGCGTTGGTGTGACCCGGGATGACGTCCTGCTTCATCAGGAACGGCACGACCCAGAAGGAGTGGATGACGTCACGTGACGTAAGGACGAACCGGACCTTCTCCCCCTTCGGCAGCCACAGGGTCGGACCCGGGTTGCCGTTCTGGGGATTCTTCGTGCCCGGGATTCCGGCGTCGTAGACGCCTTCGGCGCCGGCGGGGAAGTCGTCCTGGAACTTCTGGGGGATGTCGGCGAGTTCCGAGGGAACCTTCGCGCCGGTGGTGGAGCTGCCGTCCACGTTCTCGACGTAGTTGAAGCCCCAGCTCCACTGGTAGCCGACCACATTGATCGTGTGGGCGGGCTTGTCCTCCAGGGAGATCAGCTTCGACTCGTCACGTGCGGTGAAGTAGAAGAGCACCGACACGATGATGAGCGGAACGACCGTGTACAGGGCCTCGATGGGCATGTTGTAACGGGTCTGTGGGGGTACCTCCACCTTGGTGCGGCTGCGCCGGTGGAAGATGACGCTCCACACGATCAGCCCCCACACCAGGATGCCCGTGATGAGCGCTGCCGCCCACGAGCCCTGCCAGAGGGAGAGGATTCTGGGGGCCTCCTCGGTCACCGGTGTGGGCATTCCAAGGCGGGGGAAATCCCTGTATGTGCAACCGGTGGCGGTCGCGAGGATCAGGCCCGCAGTCAGCACCTGCGGCAGCTTCCGCCGCATCGGGCGCCGCGACGAGCGGTCGGAGCCGTTGGGACTCACGTAGCGCCTTCCCGAGAGTCTCGCCCGCACGGCCGGCTGCGGCCGTCACGGTCGTCGCCGGCCCTGACGCGGGCAGGGGTTTGGATGTTTATGCGGACCAAACCCTACTGGACGCAATTTGGGGTCGCGCATGGAGGGTGCCCAACGCGCCGTCCGGGGCCCCGAAGGGGTGGAATGCCTGGCTCCGGGGCACTTCTGACGCTTCTCCAGACCTCGTCCCGCATACCTGCGGGCCGTGTTGTCCGGCGGGCAAGGCTTAGCGTTGCGGCGTGGCCTACTTCGATTCCGCGTCCTCCGCGCCCCTGCATCCCGTCGCACACGAGGCCCTGCGTGCCGCCCTGGACGAGGGCTGGGCCGACCCCGCGCGGCTGTACCGGGAGGGGCGGCGGGCCAGGCTGCTGCTGGACGCCGCGCGCGAGACCGCGGCGGAGGCCGTGGGCTGCCGCCCCGACGAACTCGTCTTCACTCCTTCGGGGACGTACGCGGTGCACGCGGGAATGGCGGGAGCGCTCGCGGGCCGTCGGCGTGTCGGGAGCCATGTGGTGGTCTCGGCGGTCGAGCACTCGTCGGTGCTCCATGCCGGCCACACGCGGGTCACCGACCGGGACGGCGCGGCGGTGACGGAGGTCGCGGTGGACCGTACGGGCGCGGTCTCCCCGGACACGTACGCGGCGGCCCTGCGCGCGGACACGGCGCTCGCCTGCCTCCAGTCGGCCAACCACGAGGTCGGCACGGTGCAGCCGGTCGCGGCCGTCGCCGAGGTGTGCCGGGCGGCCGGGGTGCCGTTGCTGGTGGACGCGGCGCAGTCGCTGGGGTGGGGACCGGTGGACGGGGGGTGGTCGCTGCTGACCGCGAGCGCGCACAAGTGGGGCGGGCCCGCCGGGGTGGGGCTGCTCGCCGTGCGCAAGGGGGTCCGGTTCGCTCCCCAAGGGCCGGTGGACGAACGGGAGTCGGGGCGTGTGCCCGGTTTCGGGAATCTGCCGGCGATCGTCGCCGCCGCCGCGTCACTGCGGGCGGTACGTGCGGAGGCGGCGGACGAGGCGGCCAGGCTTCGCGTACTGGTGGACCGGATCCGGGCGCGGGTGCCGGAGCTGGTCCCCGATGTGGAGGTGGTGGGCGACCCGGTGCGCCGGCTCCCCCATCTCGTGACCTTCTCCTGTCTCTATGTCGACGGAGAGACTCTGCTGCACGAGCTGGACCGGGCGGACTTCTCCGTGTCGTCGGGCTCCTCCTGCACGAGCAGCACGCTGACGCCGAGCCATGTGCTGCGGGCGATGGGGGTGCTCTCCGAGGGCAACGTCAGGGTGTCGCTGCCCTCCGGTACGGCCGGGGCGGAGGTGGACCGCTTCCTGGAGGTGCTGCCGGGGGTGGTGGCGCGCGTACGGGAAACGCTGGGCGCGCCTGTCGTACGTACGGAGTCCGCCGGCGCCGACGGCGCTCCCTCGCTGGTCGTGGACGCGCTCGGCAAGCTGTGCCCGATCCCGGTGATCGAGTTGGCGAAGGTCATCGGGGACGTGCCGGTGGGGGGCACGGTGACCGTGCTGTCCGACGACGAGGCCGCCCGCCTGGACATCCCGGCGTGGTGCGAGATGCGCGGGCACGAGTACGGCGGCCGGGACGGCACCTCGTTCCTGGTGCGGCGCCTCGTCTGACCCCCGCCCGTGCCCGGCCCGGATCCCTTTCTCCGTATCTCTGCGTGCGCACGCGCGCGTGCGCGAGCGTCAGGAGACCGTGACGACAGGAGGGCCGGACGGCCGGCCCGTCCCCGGCTTGTGCGCGGTCTCCTCCGCGATCTTCATCGCCTCCTCGATGAGCGTCTCGACGATCTTCGACTCGGGCACCGTCTTGATGACCTCGCCCTTGACGAAGATCTGGCCCTTGCCGTTGCCCGACGCGACTCCGAGGTCGGCCTCCCGGGCCTCGCCGGGCCCGTTGACCACACAGCCCATGACGGCCACCCGCAGCGGGATCTCCATCCCCTCCAGCCCCGCGGTCACCTGCTCGGCCAGCTTGTAGACGTCCACCTGGGCCCGGCCGCAGGACGGGCAGGAGACGATCTCCAGCTTCCGGGGCCGCAGGTTGAACGACTGGAGGATCTGGGTGGCGACCTTCACCTCCTCGACCGGCGGGGCCGACAGCGAGACCCGGACGGTGTCGCCGATGCCCTGCCGCAGCAGCGCGCCGAAGGCGACGGCCGACTTGATGGTGCCCTGGAAGGCCGGGCCCGCCTCGGTGACGCCGAGATGCAGCGGGTAGTCGCAGCTCTCGGCGAGGAGCTCGTACGCCCGCACCATCACCACCGGGTCGTGGTGCTTGACCGAGATCTTGATGTCGTGGAAGTCGTGCTCGGCGAAGAGGGACGCCTCCCAGAGCGCGGACTCCACGAGCGCCTCCGGCGTGGCGCTGCCGTGTCTGGCCAGCAGCCGGGGGTCCAGCGAGCCGGCGTTCACGCCGATCCTGATCGGGGTCGAGCGGTCGCGCGCGGCGTGCGCGATCTCCTTGACCTGGTCGTCGAACTTACGGATGTTGCCGGGGTTGACGCGTACGGCGGCGCATCCCGCCTCGATCGCGGCGAAGACGTATCTCGGCTGGAAGTGGATGTCCGCGATCACCGGGATCTGCGACTTTCTGGCGATGTCGGGCAGCGCGTCGGCGTCGTCCTGGCTCGGGCAGGCGACGCGGACGATGTCGCAGCCGCTCGCGGTGAGCTCGGCGATCTGCTGGAGCGTCGCGTTGATGTCGGCGGTGAGGGTGGTGGTCATGGACTGCACGGAGACGGGTGACTCGCTGCCGACGCCGACCGTGCCGACGGTCAGCTGACGGGTGGTGCGCCGGGGGGCGAGGGTCCGGGGCGGCAGTTCGGGCACGCCGAGGTTCACCGTCATGACTGCTCCTTGTCCAAGGCTTCGGTGTGTTCGTGTCCGCGGCCGGGCCCGGCCTGGTGTCCGATCGTCCGCTCCGTCAGCCGCTCGGTGAGGGTCCGCACGATGTGCTCCTCGGTGAGACCGCAGTCGGCCAGTACCTCGCCGCGGCTGCCGTGTTCGAGGAACCGGCGGGGGATGCCGAAGGAGCAGACCGCGGTGGCCGCCCCGCTGTCCTGGAGAGCCTGGGTGAGGACCGAGCCGAGCCCCCCTGTGCGGAGGTTGTCCTCGACGGTGGCGACCAGGGAGTGCCGGGCGGCCAGCGCCGTGAGCGCCGGATTCAGGGGGGCGATCCAGACGGGGTCGACGACGGTCGTCTCGGTGCCCAGTTCGCTGAGCCGGTCGGCGACGGCGAGGCCGAGGCCCGCCATCGAACCGGTGGCGATCAGCAGTGGCCCGCCGGGTGCGCCCTGCCGGAGGATGTCGAGCCCGCCGCTCACCGCGAGGGCGTGGATGTCGGGGCCGACCTGTCCCTTCGGGAAGCGGATGACGGTGGGTCCGTCGGTCACCTCCACCGCCTCGCGTAGGGCGGCGCGGAGTGTGGCCGCGTCGCGCGGTGCGGCCATGCGCAGGCCCGGGACCAGGGTGAGGAGCGGTACGTCCCACATGCCGTTGTGGGAAGCGCCGTCGTCGCCGGTCACCCCGGCCCGGTCCAGTACGAACACGACGGGGCAGCGGTGCATCGCCACATCCATCAGGACCTGGTCGAAGGCGCGGTTGAGGAAGGTGGAGTAGACGGCGACGACCGGGCGCAGACCGGCCGTCGCCAGGCCGGCCGCCGAGGTCACGGCGTGCTGTTCGGCGATCCCCACGTCGAAGGACCGCTCGGGAAAGCGTTCGGCGAAGGAGCTGAGTCCGGTGGGGCCGGGCATGGCGGCCGTGATCGCGACCACGTCGTCGCGCTCCTCCCCCACCGCTATGAGTTCCCTCGCGAAGACCGAGGTCCAGGAGGTGCCCGGGGCGGGCGCCGCTCTCCCGGTCTCCGGGTCCATCACCCGTACCGCGTGGAAGCGGTCGGCCTCGTCGTTCTCGGCGTGCGGGTAGCCCTGCCCCTTGCGGGTGACGCAGTGGACGATCACGGGCGCGCGGAACTGGTGGGCCCGGCGCAGCGCGAACTCGACCGCCTTGATGTCGTGTCCGTCGACGGGACCGATGTACTTCAGGCCGAGACCCTCGTACATCCCCTGTGGGGTGAAGACGTCCTTCATCCCCTTCTTGAGCCCGTGCAGGGCGTCGTAGACCACCGGCGCGGGCGCCAGCACCTTCTTGCCCCACTCCAGCAGGGACTCGTAGCGGTGGGAGGTGCGGAGCGCGGCGAGGTGTTCCGCGAAGCCGCCGACGGTGGGGGCGTAGGAGCGGCCGTTGTCGTTGACGACGATGACCATGGGCCGGTCCTGCCCCGCCGCGATGTTGTTGAGCGCCTCCCAGGTCATGCCGCCGGTGAGGGCGCCGTCGCCGATCACGGCGACCACGGCGCGGTCCGTGGCCCCCTGGAGGGCGTACGCCTTGGCCAGGCCGTCCGCGTAGGACAGCGCGGTCGAGGCGTGCGAGTTCTCGATGAGGTCGTGCTCGGACTCGGCGCGGGAGGGGTAGCCGGAGAGGCCGCCGCGTTTGCGCAGCGCGTCGAACCGGTCGGCCCGGCCGGTGAGCATCTTGTGGACGTACGTCTGGTGGCCGGTGTCCCAGAGGATGCTGTCGCGCGGTGAGGTGAAGACCCGGTGCAGGGCGATGGTCAGTTCGACGACGCCCAGGTTGGGTCCCAGATGGCCGCCGGTGCGGGAGACCTGGTGGATCAGGAACTCCCTGGTCTCCCTGACCAGGTCGAGCAGTTCGCCGTGGTCGAGCTTCTTCAGGGCGGCGGGTCCTGTGAGGTTGTCGAGTTGTCCCACGGTGCTCAGGCCTTCCGGTAGGCGACGCGAAGGGCCATGGCGCCGAGTTCGTCGCGCCACACCTGGTCCATGGGTGCGTCGTCGAGCGCCGCACGGCCGCGTTCGACCAGTCCGGCGATATGCCTCTCGACGTCGTCGGGCACTCCTGTGCCGAGGAGCAGGTCGCGCAGTTCGTCGGGGTCGTGACCGGGCGTCGTGACGAGGTCGTGGACCCGCTCGTCGCGCCGCATAGCCCAGCCGAGGAGCAGCGTCATCTTGTGCTGGGTGAAGTCGAGTCCGGCGGGCTTGCCGGTATCGGCGGAGTTGCCGAACGCGCCCAGCAGGTCGTCGCGGAGCTGGAACGCCTCGCCGACGGTGGCCCCGTACTCCTCGAAGGCCGTGCCGAGCGCGGTGGATCCGGCGAGGGTGGCGCCGACGACCAGGGGTCGGTGGATGGTGTAGCGGCCGGACTTGGCGAGGGCGATCCAGCGGGAGAGCTCGGGGTCGACGGCGAACTCGGCCGCCGCCGCGACGTCCATGTACTGCCCGATGATCAGCTCCGCGCGCAGTTCGCTCCAGACGGGGACGACCGCGGAAGGCGCTTCGGCCATCAACTGGTCGGAGTAGACGAGCGCGAGATCGCCGGCGAGGATCGCCACGCTCTCGCCGAACCGGCGCCCCTCGCCCCGCCAGGCACTGTCCCGGTGCCTCGCCGAGTGTGTGACATGGACGGTGGGCGCGCCGCGCCGCTGTCCGGAGGCGTCCATGACGTCGTCGTGGATGAGGGCGCAGGCGTGCAGCATCTCCAGGGCGGCGGCGGCCGGTACGACGCCGGGGGCGTCGGCGTCGCCGCCCGCCGCCAGATATCCCATGACGCAGAAGGCGGGCCGCAGGCGCTTGCCGCCGGAGTCGATCAGGCCGGCCACGGCCGTGACGGGGACCGTCGCGCGTGGGTCGACGGTGGTCCAGAGTTCGTTCTCGGCGGTGAGGAAGTCACGCAGGTGGTGTTCCACCCGCTTCAGCAGGTGCTGTGTGGTGCGGCGGGCGGAGTCCGTCGTCAGCACGCGGTCGTCGGGCCTGGCGGTCACTTCGGTGGTCACACGTCTCTCCTGGTCTAGAAGCTGTCGCGGACGAACACGGGGCGGTGCTTCCTGCCGCCCTTGGGTCCATGTCTCCGTCAGGGGCCGCCGGCCGTGGCGGCGTCTGCGGTCGCGGCGTCGGCGGTCGCGAGTTGCGTGGGCATGGAGAACGTGACGTCCTCGACGGAGGTCACGTCGATCTCGACATCCCTGAAGCCGAGTTCGGCCAGCCTGTCGACGAGTTGCCCGACGAGGATCTCGGGCACGCTCGCGCCGGAGCTGACGCCGATCGACGTGACGCCGCGCAGCCACCTCTCGTCGAGGTGCGAGACGTCGGGGGTCAGATGGGCCGCGACGCCGCCGTCGCGGGCCACGTCGACCATCCGCAGGGAGTTGCTGGAGTTGCGGGAACCGACGACCAGCACCAGGTCGCACCGGTCGAGCAGTGATTTGACGCCGTTCTGCCGGTTCTGGCTGGCGTAGCAGATGGTGTCGTGGGCGGGCGAGACGATGTCGGTGAACCGGCTCCTGAGCCGCTCGACGATGCCGGCCGTCTCGTCCATGGAAAGGGTGGTCTGGGTCAGATACGCGACGGGGGTGGCGGGGTCCAGCTCCAGGCGGTCCACGTCGTCGGCGGACTCGACGACGATCGTCACCTCGGGCGCCTCACCGCGGGTTCCCTCGGTCTCCTCGTGCTCCTCGTGTCCGATCAGCAGGAGCACCCGGCCGTCCCTGGTCACACGGCGCGCGTGCTGGTGGACCCGGGAGACGAGCGGGCAGGTGGCGTCGATGACCTCCAGTCCACGCGCGGCCGAACCCTCCCGTACCTGGGGTGACACCCCGTGTGCGGAGAAGAGACAGACGGCCCCTTCCGGTACCTCCTCCTCCGACTCCACGAAGCGGGCGCCCTTGCGTTCCAGCGTCGCGATGACATGGTGGTTGTGGACGATCTGCTTGCGGACGTAGACCGGGGCGCCGTACACCTCGAGCGCCCGCTCCACCATCGCGATGGCGCGCACCACGCCCGCGCAGAAACCGCGCGGTTCGGCGAGGACGACTCTCTTCCGTGCGGGGCCCGTCATGGGGGCACCCGGCTCGACAGTAACTTCGAATTCCACGAAACTCTCTCTCCATGAGAAGTCGGTTCAATTGCGGGCCGGTAATTCACCGCCGCCGGGCGTACGCCCGCGCTCACCCGCCACCAGGTCACAACTCCCCCTGCCCGGGGTCCCGTTGACAGGCCCAATATGACCGTGGGACGATCGTTTTCTTATTGTCCCGAGTTGAATCTACGGGTCAGTTCGAAACCGGGGGTCCAGCATGGAAACCAAGCCTGCCCAAATATCTGAGGCAGCCTCAGGAGTATCCAGCAGAACCGTCTTTCGCGGATTACTCAGACTTTCGAAAATCCGCGTATTCCAGCATTACTTCGGCCTTTTTCTCGCGTGGCTGCTGCTCAGCCCGGAGGCACTGGCCCGACCGGGCGCCACGGCCGCCATGTTCCTCTTCCTGCTCGGCTCGGTCGCCATCGTCGCGTGCGCCTGTGCCAGTGACGACATAGCGGGATTCCGCGACGGCAGCGACCTGATGAACTACCGGTCGGACGAAAAGCTGCGCGACATTCGCGCGAAGCCTCTGCTGACGGGCACCGTCACCGAGAGGCAGGCTCTTGTCTTCGCCGCCGGATCGGGCGTCGTGGCCCTCCTGGCAGGGACGGCCGCGTTCTGGGTTCTCGGCTGGGACTCCCCACTCAGCTCCTATGTGCTCTACCTGCTGGGATTCGTCTTCAGCGTGCAGTACTCGGTGGGCCTGAAGGTGAGTTACCGGCGGGGCGGCGGTGAGACGCTGCTCTGTCTCGCCACCGCCGCGGGGCTGCTCGCACCCTTTCTCGCGGTGAACCGTGAGTGGACCTGGCCGGCCGTCGCCCAGGCCCTCCTGCTCGGCATCTGGCTGGTCATGGTCAGCAGCTACTCCAACGTCAACGACGTCGCGGGCGACCGGATGGCGGGCCGCCGGACCCTGGCCGTGACCACGGGAAGGGCCCTGCAGAGCGCCGCCATGACCGTTTTCTTCCTGATATCGGCGGGGCTTCTCACCGCGCTTGCGTTCACCGACGGCTGGCCGTCGTGGCTGCTCCTCGCGGCATTTCCGGCCACCGTCCTGCACGCGGCGCAGCTCTATCAGGGACCGGTCAGGCGCCGGTGGCTGCGGGCCAGGAAGCTCGGGCTCATCGCGTACAACCTCGGATTCGTCGGCATAGCCGTACCGACGTTCTTCGCCCTTCACCGGTAGCCGTAAAACCGGTGAAAATGCCGAAGCCCGCGAGACCAGGCCGACTTCGGCGAATTCCGTTCATGACCAGGGGGAGAAGAATGCCCGGAGCGCTCTGCCATCGAGAACATCCCTCAGAAAGGGAGCCCGTGCCCGGACTCCGCCTGTGCGGCTCCTGTCTCCGACAGACGGAGCAGAATCTCACCGCGCTTCCCGCGCTGTACGACGAGTGCGTGGACCATGTCTTCGGCGCCCCCAGGAACCCCGCCCGGCAACGGGTGGCGGGAACCCGGGACGTGGCTCCTCTCAACGATTCGGCCATCGAGACCCGCACCAATATCTCCGGTGTGCTCACCTCATGGGCGAGCGCCGTGACCGAGGAGAGAGGAGTGTCGGCTCCGGGACCTTCCGTACGGTGTCTGACCGACTTTCTCATCCACCATCTGACCTGGCTCGCGGGCCACTTGGCAGCCGCGCTCTTCGCCGACGAGACGGACAATCTCGTGGCCCAGGCGCGCCGGACCCTGGATCCCGCGCCGGACACCCGGCTCGTCACACTCGGACTCTGTGTGGAGCCCGGCTGCTCGGAAATCCTGAGCGCCGCCGAACCGGGCCGGCGAATTTCCGCTTCGGGCGGTATCAGCTGCACGGCGGGACATTCCTGGAAGACCCATGAATGGTTCCTTCTCCAGAGCCGTATCGAACAGAAGGGTGAGGCCGGCACCGCATGACCAGACCACCGCGCCACCGACGCGTACCGACGAAGGTGGCCGCACTCGCCGTGGGCGTTCCGGAGGCGACGATCAGACAGTGGGTACGCAGAGGAAAGCTCACCCGCTACGGAACTCCCGGCCGCGCCGAGTTCGACATAGGCGAACTGACCGAGATAGCGAGGGGGCCGGGCCGCTGACCGCCCCGGGCCGGGGTCACCCGCTCCCTGCGGGGTGCTCCTGTGCGGTAGGCGGTGCCCCGCGTCTCGCGCAGTTCGTACGGCCGGCAGGTGACGCTGTCGTTGGTGAACATCGTGATCTGCGAGGCGATCGTGTTCATCAGCAGCACGTCCGGCTGATCGACGCTCCACACCCGTCCGCCCGCCCCGAGCATGGTGTCGACGAGATGGACGACGAGCCGTCCGGCCGACGGGTCGCGCTGTCGGGCGTTGGCGAGGAGGCGCTCGGTCACGCTGATCCCCCGCGGTCCCGCGCCGACCACACAGATCTCGGTGCGGGCTGCCGGCGCTCCGTTCTCCGTCACCTCGGTCTCCCCGTGTCGCGGTGGTCCTTCGAGGCGCCGGCGGCGGTCAGAATTCGCTGATCCGCTCGGCGACCTTGATTCCGACGTGCCTGCCCGGTTCGGTGACATGGCCCAGGAGCTTGGTGCCGGGCACCACCTCCGTGAGGTTGAGCGGCTTGCCGTCGGCGCTCATCACGCGCACGTGCCAGTCGTCCTGGAGGAGGACGTTGACCTTGACGTCCCCGTGGACGGCCTCGACCAGCCGCAGCGGACGCAGCTCGACCTTGACCCGGCCGACCACCACCTCGCGGAACGTGCCGTCCGCCGAGACGGCGTGCGTGCGCTCCCCGGCGGCGAGGTCGGTGATGTAGGCGGTGGTCTCCGAGCCGAAGACGTAGCTGTGCACGGCGCCCGCGTTCACCCGGAACGGGCGGAGATTCATGTACGGCAGGTGGTGCACCTCCGCGCAGACCAGGATGCCGCCGGACGACGTCGAGCCGACGATCATGCCCTCGTCCTCGGCGAACAGCGTGGCCGTGTCGACGCAGCCCCGGTAGCCCATGCCGATCGGTACCGCGCGGAAGACCTCCAGCGGCACGAGGTCCTCGCGGGACTGCCGGCGCAGCCGCAGCGCCTCGCCCACCCGGTCGATGTCGGCGAGCTGGTCGCCGCGGACCACCAGACCGGCGGGTCCGCTCTCCAGCACACCGGCGACACTGGCCGTCTCGGCGGAGCTGAGCAGCTCCTTGAGCACCCGGGTCGTGCCGTCCTGCGCGCGGGCGAGAAGCAGTTCCAGCGGGATGTTGGTCTCGTCGACGAAGGCGGCCACCAGCACGTCGACCCTGCCGCAGAGGCCGGCCGCGGCGTTCATGGTGTCGCCGTCCACGATCTCGCAGCGGACGCCGACGGGGCGGCCCCCGGCCAGGGCCCGTACGGCGTCGAGCTCGGCCGGCCCCCGCACCAGCAGGACGCTCACCCGCCGGTCGGCGAGGGCGGCCGCGGCACTCCCGGTGTCCACCAGGGCGGCCAGGGTGATCCGCTCCAGCGGCTCCCAGCCCTCCAGTTGGTCGGGGCGCAGCAGGACCGTCGTGGCGGCGGAGGACCGCGCGTGGGCGAGGGCCGCCGCCGTCCCGTCGGGGCCGAGTCCGGTGACGTCAGCCCAGAGTTCCTGTTCCGTGTCCACGTGCCATCCGTTTCTGAGAGGTGTTCCGAGAGGTGGTGAGGGATTCACGAGAGGTGGGCGTGTGCGGCCGGGCTCAGCCGGAGCCGTGCACGATGCCGCGCAGTTCGGCGGTGGCCGCCGCCGGGTCGGGGCTGCCGAACACCCACCGGCCGACGCAGAGACCGCCGATGCCCGCGCCGATGGCGTTCTTGGCGGAGCTGAGGAAGTCCTCCCAGGTCCCGTCCGCGGCCCCGCCGGCGATCACGACGGGCACCGGCACCTGGCTGGCCAGATCGGTGAGGTACTGCTCGCCGGGGTGCGCCGCCTTGACGATGTCGGCGCCCAGCTCGGCCGCTATCCGTGAGGCGTGCAGCACCTGGGGACCGATGTCCGCCGCCTCGGTCCTGATGTACGTCATCACCAGCAGCGGCATGCCGAGCCGGTCGCAGGAGCGGGCGATGGCGCCGAGCCCCACGAGCGCGTCGCGGTCCTCCCGGTGGCCGCAGCCGAGGGTGATGTGCGCGGACACCGCGTCGGCGCCCAGCGCGGCGGCGGTCTCCGGTTCGCAGACGGTGGCCTTGAGTTCGGGCTGGGCGCTGAGAGCGGTGTTGCCCGACAGGTGCACGATCATCGCCGTGTCCCGTTGTACGGGCATCTCCCTGGCGGCCGATCCCCGGTGCGCGACGATGCCGTCGGCGCCGCCGCTGATCACCGAGCGCATGACGGCGCCCATGTTGGCGAGCCCCCCGGCGACACCCGTGGTCACCGAGTGGTCGAGTGCGACGAGCAGCGTTCTGCCGTCCTCGCCGACGAGCCGGCGCAGCCGTCGTTGTTTTCCGTTCACCAGTGTCACTGCCCTACCTCTTCCGTTGCTGGTCTCCGGCACGCCGAAGGGGCCGGCTCCGGCGCACGGGGCGCCGGGGCCGGCCCCTTCGGGCGACCGGTCGGTTCGGGTTGCTACGGACAACTCATGGCACTACCGGTGTGCCGCCGGTGCCGGCTCGGCCATCGCGTGGACGGTGTGGGGTCCGCCGTCCGATTCCTTCAGGCCGAACCTGGCGTGCAGGCGCCGCAGCGGAGCGGGTGCCCACCAGGTGGCGCGCCCGCCGAGCCGCATCAGGGCGGGCAGCAGCAGCCCGCGGATCAGGGTCGCGTCCATCAGGACGGCGAGCGGCAGTCCGATGCCGTACGCCTTGGACAGGGTGATGTCGGAGACGGCGAAGGCCAGGAACACCACCGAGATCAGAACCGCCGCGGCGGTGACGATCCGTCCGATGCGCTCCAGGCCCCGGGCGACCGCCGCGTTCCCGTCGCCCGTGATCTCGTACTCCTCGCGGATCCGGGCGAGCAGGAAGATCTGGTAGTCCATCGCCAGACCGAACGACAGCGCGAAGAGCATCACCGGCACAGTCGCCGCGATGTCCCCCGTGACGGTGAATCCCCCGAGCAGGCCCGAGAGATGACCGTCCTGGAAGATCCAGACCAGTGCGCCGAAGGTCGCGGTGAGGCTGAGCCCGCTGAGCAGTACGGCGATGAAGGGCACCAACACGCTGCCGGTCACCAGGAACAGCAGCACCAGCATCGCCAGCACCACCGACACCAGTGCGTACGGCAGCCAGTGGATGATCGAGCTGGTCGCGTCCTCGTTGACGGCGGCCGTGCCACCGACGAGGGTCCCGGACGGCGCGGGCGCGTCGCGGATCTCCCGCACCAGCCCCGCCGTCAGATCCGCGTCCGCCGACGTGGGCGTGACCGAGAGGAAGACCGAGCCGTCGCCGCCGAACCGCTGGTGCGCCTCGGCGGCCGGCCCGGCCTGGGCCCCGTTCACGTAGCTGCCGGTGGAGGTGTCCACGCGCGCCACGTCGTCCAGACGGGAGAGCGCGGTGGCGTACGAGGCGATCTCACCGCTCGCCGGGGCGTCGGGGACGACGACCTGGAGCGCGCTCTGCTCGCTGGTGTCGAAGTCGGCGCGGATCTCCGTGACCACCTGCCGGGACATGCACGACTCGGGCAGCGTGCGCTCGTCCGGCATTCCCAGCTTGATGCCCAGGAACGGTGCGCCGAGCAGCAGCAGGAAGGCCGTCACGAGGGTCGCGATGGGCAGCGGCCTGCGCATCACGAAGGTCGCGAGCCGGTGCCAGAAGCCGTTCTCCAGCTCCGCCGTCGCCGGCCGCTCGCGGCGCCGGAACACCCGCCCCTTCTCGATCCGGGGGCCGAGTGCCACCAGCACCGCCGGCAGCAGGGTGACCGAGGCGAGGGCGGCCAGCAGGGCCGTCGCCACTCCCGCGTACGCCATGGATCGCACGGCGGGCAGCGGGAACCAGGCCAGGCCCGCGAGGGCCACGGCCACCGTGATCGCGGAGAAGACGACCGTACGGCCGGCGGAGAGCAGGGTGCCGTGGACGGCTTCACGTTCGTCGTGCCCCGCGCGCAGCTGCTCGCGGTAGCGGTTGACGATCAGCAGGCTGTAGTCGATGGCCAGGCCGAGGCCCAGCAGGGTGATGACGCTGACGGACAGCGACGACAGCGTGGTCAGACTGGCCAGCACCCACATGAAGCCCATGCAGAGCAGCACGGTGACGAGCGCGATCAGCAGCGGAAGCGCGGCGGCGACGAGGCTGCCGAAGACGAACACCAGCAGGACGAGCGTCACCGGGAAGGCGATCATCTCCCCCTTGGTGGCGTCCTTCTGGCCCTGGTCGATGATCTCGTGCTGGAGCGGGGCGTAGCCGCCGACCTTGACACCGAGACCGTCGTGCGTGCCCTGGTAGCGGGGCAGCAGCTCCTTGACCCGCTTCTCCACCTCGGTCTCGTCGCCGGTGATGGTGGCCAGGATCAGGGCCTTGTCGCCGCCCGCACCGCGCAGTTGGGGAGCGCGGGCGCCGCCCCAGTAGCTGATGACGTCGGCGATCCGCGGTTCGGCGGCCAGTTTCTTGCCGAGCGAGACGCCTGCGGCGGTGGCCGCCGGTTTGTCCACGCCGCCCGGCGCGGTGACGAGCAGCGTCAGATTCGACTGCGCGTGGCCGAAGTCCGACGTGAGCGTGGAGGCCGCACGTCCGGATTCCGACTGCGGGTCGTCGAACCCTCCGGCGGTGAGTTTGGTGAACAGTGTCGAGCCCGCCGCGCCTCCCAGCACGGCGAGCAGCAGGGCGACGACGACCACCGCCCTGCGCCTGCGCAGGGCGAGCCCCGCAAGGGTTTCCAGCATTGTCGCTTCTCATTCCTCGTAATATCGATGGATGTCGGCATGCGCCAGGTATACGAGAAGCGACAGCCCGCGCTTGTGACGTGACGGGTCATAATGTGTCCGGCGTCACATCACTCCCGCCCGGACAGGAGGCACCGCCTGTGCAGGACGCCCGCCCGGACTCCCCCACGATCGGTCGCCCGGTCACCACCGATCCGGAACAGTGCCCCGTTCCAGAAGAGCGCCCCGGTCTCGAACTCTCTTGCGGCCCCACCGCGCTCGACGCCGCGACCGAGGTGTACGCCGCCCATCGCGAGCTCCTCTTCTCGCTGGTCCACAATCTGCTCGGCACCGTCACCGACACCGAGGACGTCCTCCAGGAGACCTGGCTCTCCTGGGCCTCGGCCCGGCGCTCCCACATCGCCAACGCCCGCGCCTATCTGGTCCGTATCGCGGTGAACCAGGCGCTCGCGCGGCTGCGGCACGCACGCCGCGACCAGGTGAGCGACCTGGGCCCCTGGCTGCCCCGGCCGCTCCTCAGCACGGCGGGCGCCGAGGACGGCGCGCTCCGTGAGGAGTCGGTGTCCCTGGCGCTCACGGTGGTGCTGGAGACGCTGACGCCGCTGGAGCGTGCCGTGTTCGTGCTGCGCGAGGTGTTCGGTTACGACCACGACGAGATCGCCACCCTGCTCGGACGCAGCCCGGCCGCCGTCCGCCAGACCGCCCGCCGGGCCCGGACCCATGTGCGCTCACGCAGGCCCCGGGGGGCGCCGGGACCCGAGCTGCGCCGGGCCGTCACCGAACGCTTCATGTCGGCGGCGCTCGGCGGGGACCTCGCCGCACTGATGGAGGTCCTCGCCCCGGACGTGGCTATGTGGACGGACGGCGCCGGCACGCTGCACGTCGCGCGGCGCGTCGTGGCGGGCCGGGACCGGGTCGTACGTCTTGTACGGGCCAAGGCCCCGAGACTGCCCGCCGGTCTGACGGTCCGCTATGTGAATGCGCACCGGGAACCGGCGGTGCTGCTGTTCGCCGGTGACCGGCTGCACACCGTCGTCGTGCTCGAACTGACGCCGGCGGGCGACCGGGTGAGCGGGATCTACGGTGTCGTCGATCCCGAGAACCTCCCCCATGTCGCGTAGGCGTGTTGATCCGCCGGTCGTGATGTCAGACCTCGGCCGGCGTCTCCGCCGGAATTATGGCGGGCCTCTTGAGCGCGGCGGGCGAGTGGCCTTCCCGTTTGATCTGGCGGTAGAGCATCCGCGCGTAGGCGACGTCCAGGACGATCACCGTCGCGCCGAGCACCGGGATCATCATGCTCTGCGGGTAGAGCGAGACGGACATGAGTACGCCGAGCGCCGAGCCGATGCCCTTGCAGCCCGCGATGTACATCGACTGGCCGGCCGACGATCGGCGGCGCCGCAGCATGGAGATGAAGGCCATGCTCATCACACAGTTGACGCCGAGGCCCGCGTACGCGCCGTAGAAGTCGTTGATCTCCAGTTCCGCGGCGGGGATGAAGAGCACCGCGAAGAGGAAGGCACCGCCGAAGAAGCGTCTGAACTCCTTGGCGGTGAAGGACGGGTAGTCCTTCAGGCCGAACTTCAGCACCTGCGCGACGATGTAGATGTCGAGCAGGAACCAGGCGAAGTTGAACGGCCGCTGCCAGCCGGCGTGCGGGACGATGAAGGTGTCGTTGAACTCCCAGGCGATGTTGAAGGCGACCGCCACCGCCGGGATGCCCACCCGGCGGTCGATCCGGGCCCGGTGGATCGCGAACACGTACGCCGCGAGCCAGAAGGCCCCGACGACGAGCACGAGCCCCACGTAGTACCAGTCGGGGAGGCCGCGCGCCTCCTCCAGCCGGATCCGTCCCTCATCGCCGAACAAAGGGGATGGCCACACTGTCGGTCTCCTCGTCTCGTAAGGGGGTCGGTGCGTGTCGTCCTGTTCCGGTGCCGGTCACGTCCATCTGCCGGTCCCCCGGCCGCTCTTCTCGCCCAGCAGCTGTTCGCGCAGCTGGACCCGGCGGACCTTCCAGGTGGCCGTGCGCGGCACGTCCTCCCAGGGGACGAGCCGCGGTTCGCCGAAGTCGGGCAGCCCCTCCGTCGCCCGCTTCCACTCCCCGGGGTCCAGCCGGTCGTCGCGCATGCACAGGACGGGCACGGGCAGCCCGTCGGGCACGCCGAGCACGACCACCTCCTGGGCCCGCTCCAGCCGGTCGAGCAGGGTGCTCTCCGCCTCGATGCAGCTCATGCCGGGGATCATGTCGACCTCGCGGTCGACGAGCCGGACCCGGCCGAAGGCGGTCCGTTCGCCGAGGTCCCCGGTGTTCCACCAGTCGCCCTCGGTCTTCATCCGGTGCCGGTCGCTCTCGCCGAGGTAGTCCAGGCAGCGGGTCCGGGTGTTGACCATCAGAAGGCCCGGCTCGCCCCTCGGCAGCCTGCGGCCGGTGTCCGGGTCGACGACCTTGACCCGGACCAGGGTGGGCCAGCCCACGTTGGTGACGTCGTCGCGGGTGGTACGCGCCCCGCGCACGGTTCCGCGGGTGAAGAGGTTCGCCGAGATGCCGGCGATCTCGGACTGGCCGAGCCCCCAGGCCCACACCGGGAAGCGGGCACGTGAGAGGCCGAGGAACGTGCGCACCGTCCGCGGATGCACGGCGTCGAAGGTGCTGATGAACCGGCGTACCTGGAAGAAGAGTTCGGGCTGTCCGTCCGCCAGCTCCTCCCACCGCTGAAAGACGTTGGGCAGCGCTTCGAGCGAGGTGGGCCGGTGCTTCGCCAGCACCCTGGCGGTCGATTCCAGGCCCGGGTCGGAGATCACCACCATGGCCCGGGGCGCCAGCGCGAACTGGGACCTCGTCCAGGACAGGCCCCTCATGTGACAGAACGAGATGGCGCTGGCCACCACGTCGCCGCGGCCCGAGGTGAGCAGCGGGATCCGCGAGGACTCCAGCCGGTAGGGCAGCGCCCCGAGCGCGGTGTACGGCGAGTGCATGACCAGCTTCGGTACGCCGGTGGTCCCCGACGTGTGCGTGACGATCATCGGCTCGTGGTCGCCGCGTACCCGGACGGGCGCGTCGGCCGCCCCGCGCAGGTCGTCCAGCGTCACCGCACCGGGCGGGGGCCCTTCCCGGGGCTCGCCGATCACCACCAGCCGTACGCCCGGACCGGCGGGCGCCACCCCGGCCGCGGCCGCCCGCTCCAGCACACCCGCGCCCGCGACCAGCACCGTGGGATCGGCTCTGGCGATCATGGTCCGGACGGCGTCGAGATCCTGGACAGGCGCCATCATCACCGGGAGCGCGCCGATCCGCGCCGCCCCGGCAGCGATCAGGACCATGTCGAAGTGGTTGTCCTTGACGACGGCGAGCCGGTCACCGTGGCGAAGTCCCGCCGCGTAGAGCCAGTTCGACACCTCCACGACCTGTTCGGCGAGCGATGCGGCGCCGTAGGTGGTGCCGGCGTCCGGCGCGATGTCGAACGGCCGGTCGAGATGGACCACCGTCCGGGTTCTCTTCCGGGCGTGCCAGTCGAAGACCAGGCCGATGTTGATGGGGGGACGTGTACGCAGGGCCATACTCCGGGACCTCTTCGGCTCTGTGGGGGGCGAGGACGTTGCGGCCGTATCGCGGGTGTCCGTCACGCCCCCGGGCATGGGAAAACCCCCGACCGCGACGTCCTGCGGGACGTGCTGCGATTCGGGGGTCATCTGTTTTCGGGCGTGCCGGACGTGCTGAAAGAGTGACACCTGCCGTCGGCACGGGCCAAGGCGCGTCCGAAGGGACATGGAGCACTCGGAGTGACGATGCGCGTGCCGGGGGCGCGGGCCGCACACCGGGAGTCCGGTGAATGGCGCGCGCCCCCGGGGCGGGTCCTACTTCAGATGCGTACGGACCTCGGCCGCCGCCTCGTCGCCGTACGCCTTGGTGAAGCGGTCCATGAAGTTGTTCCGCCGCAGGGTGTACTCCTGGGTGCCGAGCGTCTCAATGACCAGGGTCGCGACCATGCAGCCGACCTGCGCCGCGCGCTCCAGGCCCACGCCCCACGACAGACCGGAGAGGAAGCCGGCCCGGAAGGCGTCACCGACGCCGGTCGGGTCGACCTTGGCCGTCTCCTCCGCGCAGCCGACCTCGATCGGGTCGTCGCCGACGCGCTCGATCCGGACGCCGCGCGAGCCGAGGGTGGTGACGCGGTGGCCGACCTTGCCAAGGATCTCGGCGTCGGTCCAGCCGGTCTTGGACTCGATGAGCCCCTTCTCGTACTCGTTGGAGAAGAGGTACGTCGCGCCGTCGAGCAGCAGCCGGATCTCCTCGCCGTCCATCCGCGCGATCTGCTGCGAGAAGTCGGCGGCGAACGGGATGGACCTGGTGCGGCACTCCTCCGTGTGGCGGAGCATCGCCTCCGGGTCGTCGGCGCCGATCAGGACCAGGTCGAGACCGCCGACGCGGTCGGCGACCGACTTCAGCTCGATCTGCCGGGCCTCGCTCATGGCGCCGGTGTAGAAGGAGCCGATCTGGTTGTGATCCGCGTCCGTCGTACAGACGAAGCGCGCGGTGTGCAGCACCTCGGAGACCCGGACGGACGCGGTGTCGACACCGTGGCGGTCGAGCCAGGCGCGGTACTCGTCGAAGTCGGGGCCGACGGCACCGACCAGGATCGGCGCGGTGCCGAGCTGACCCATGCCGAAGCAGATGTTGGCGCCGACACCGCCCCTGCGCACGTCGAGGTTGTCGACGAGGAAGGAAAGCGAGACCGTGTGGAGCTGGTCTCCGACCAACTGGTCGGCGAAGCGACCGGGGAAGGTCATGAGGTGGTCGGTGGCGATGGAGCCGGTGACTGCGATTCTCACGGCTGACTGCTCCTGGGGAAGACGAAGGTGTGCGCGCCAGCGCTCCGGCGAGGGTGGCGGTGGGCGACGGGAGAGAGGGTGAACACCTCAACGCTATCGGGTCGGCCCCGGAGCCTCGAAACGGCAAACTACCCGATAGTACGGCTTTCCTCCCGAGCGCTCCGTGCTTACGGTGCGTACATGAGGAATGACACCGTCCCCCGTGAGCGTGACGTCCGTGAGTCCGACACCAGCCTGGCCGAACTGCGCGGCGACTGCGCGCGGATGGCGCCGGACTGGGTGCGGCCCGCCGCCGACGCTCCCGACCCCGTCCCTCCGTCGCTGATCCATGGCGTCACGGTCCCGCCGGAC
This sequence comes from Streptomyces camponoticapitis, assembly GCF_014646115.1. Classification (GTDB taxonomy): domain Bacteria; phylum Actinomycetota; class Actinomycetes; order Streptomycetales; family Streptomycetaceae; genus Streptomyces; species Streptomyces camponoticapitis. The sequence continues at coordinate 173,121 of NZ_BMMV01000008.1, forward strand.
TCCGCCCGGCTGATCGACGGCATGTCCGAGTACGGCGACTGACGGTCCGGGGAACCGAGTGCTCCTGGCGCCCGTCCCACCGGTGTCCCTGCCACGGCGGGGCCATCCGGCCCGAAGGAGCAGACGGTGACCAGTACCGAACGACCTCAGGACAGCGGCGGCGAACGCGAGGGCGCCCGCCGGGGGTTGCGGCGTTCCCCGCTCGTGATCGCGTCGGTGGCGGCGGCCGTCCTGCTCGCCGGCGGCGGGGGCGCCTACTACGCCACGACCTCGTCGGACGGCGGCGGTGAGGACAGGAGCGCCGCACGCGGCGGCGACCCGGACCGGCCGCCGCTGGCGCTCCGCGGCACGGTGCCGGGTCCCGGTGTCGCGCCCGGCGAGCACAGCCCGTACGGGGTCGAGTACCGCACGACCGGCGAGCTGCCCGAGGGACCCGGCTCGGCCGCCGTACACCACTCGAAGGGATCCGTTGCGGCGGCCGATGTGGCACGTCTCGCCAAGGCCCTGGGTGTGGCCGGGGTGCCCAAACTCTCCCATTCGTCCTGGGGTGTCGGCACTCAGAGGGAGATTTCGGACCCGCTGCTCAGCGTGGACAAGCGGGCGCCGGGCGACTGGTCGTTCGGCCGCTTCGTCCGCGCGCCGAGCGGCGACAACTGCCTCAAGGGCAAGGAGTGCCCGAGCGGCGGCGACGCGGTCGGCGACAATCCCGTCCGCCCGCGCAGCGGGACCGGCCCGGTGAGCGAGGAGGCCGCGAAGAAGGCCGCCGCGCCCGTACTGAAGGCGCTCGGACTGCAGGACGCGGCACTCGACGCGAGTCAGCTGATGGGCGCCGTACGGGTGGTGAACGCCGCCCCGGTGATCGGCGGGCTGCCGACGTACGGCTGGTCGACCGCCATCCAGGTCGGCACGGACGGCCAAGTCGTCGCCGGCAACGGGAAGTTGCAGCCGCCCGAGAAGGGTGACGAGTATCCGGTGGTGGGTGCGGCCGAGGCCGTGAAGCTGCTGAACGAGTCGGGCGGGGCGCCGGGCACGGGCGGGATCGGCGGCTGCGCGTCGGCGGTGCCGCACAAGGACGGGCGGGAGCCCGCCACCCCGTGCGAACCGAAGGGCAAGGGCGGAAAGCCGGCGGAGCCCGTGCGGGTGCTGCTCGAAAAGCCCGTCTTCGGTCTGTCGGCAAAGGAGTTGGACGGGCGGCCCGCGCTCGTACCCTCGTGGTGGTTCGAGATGGCGGGCACCGGGGGCGGGCCGATGTCGACGGTCACCCGAACGGCGGTACTTCCCGAGTATCTGACGCATGACTTCAACGGCGGTGCGAGCGGTGACGGCACGGCGCCCCCTGCCGAGGAAGCCCCCGCGGAACCCCCGGAGGATCGGGAACCGGAGGAAGCGTCGCCGATCGAGGGCTACAGCGCCGAGGGCAGCACCTTGAGCGTGCGCTTCGTGGGCGGCATGTGCGGCAAGTACACCCTGCGGGCGAACGAGACCGCATCCACGGTCGAGGTGGACATCGTGGACACCGCGCCGCCGGGACTCATGTGCATCGCGGTGGCCAAGCGCTTCACCGAGAAGGTGACACTGGACCGGCCGCTCGGCGACCGTGAGGTCCTGAACGCGATCACGGGCGACGCCGTGCCCCTGCGGAAGTAGCGGGGGCGGAAGGAGCGGGGCGCTCTCGCACGGCGCCACACACACGCGGAAGGCGGCGGCCCCGGATGGGGGGCCGCCGCCTTTCAGACTGCGATCAGCGATCGGCGATCAGCTGAAGGAGTCGCCGCAGGCGCAGGAGCCGGAGGCGTTGGGGTTGTCGATCGTGAAGCCCTGCTTCTCGATGGTGTCGACGAAGTCGATGGAGGCGCCACCCAGATACGGGGCGCTCATCCGGTCGGTGACGACCTTGACGCCGCCGAAGTCCTTGACGACATCGCCGTCGAGCGAGCGCTCGTCGAAGAAGAGCTGGTAACGGAGACCGGAACAGCCGCCGGGCTGGACCGCGACGCGCAGCGCGAGGTCGTCCCTGCCTTCCTGGTCGAGCAGGGCCTTGACCTTGCCCGCGGCGGCATCGGACAGGAGGATGCCGTCGCTCACGGTGGTGGTCTCGTCCGATACGGACATCTGCTTCTCTCCCGGGGTGGGGCCTCCCCGCCGAGGCAGGGGAAGTACGGACTCATTGCCGACAGCTACAACCGGTACGGCCACGGATTCATTCCGGGCCCCGCCGCTCGCCTCGTCTGCCGTCCTACTGTCGAGCTTCTGCGTTCACCTTCATGCTCGCACACCCGGCTCCGCGGCGGCATGTGCCGTGTTCCCGGGAATGCGTCACATCGACGCAATCCACATCGTCAAAGTGACGTGAAGGGGTTATGATAGATAACGTCAATTAGACGAAAAGGCTCCTCCGCAGAGAAGAAAGGGTGCGTGACGTGACCACGGCCCAAGCTCGTCAGGATCTCGATGTCCAGCCGACACCCCTCGCACTGCTCCTGCTCGGCCGCGAGGCCGACACCCGGAGCGAGCGCGGCGTGGAGTGCCCCGGCGACCTGCCGTCGCCGTCCGACCCGGATCTGGTCGAACGCGCCCGCGCGGCGAAGGAGAAGCTCGGCGAGAAGGTCTTCATCCTCGGCCACCACTACCAGCGCGACGAGGTCATCCAGTTCGCCGACGTGACCGGGGACTCGTTCAAGCTGGCCAAGGACGCCGCCGCGCGCCCCGAGGCCGAGTACATCGTCTTCTGCGGCGTCCACTTCATGGCCGAGTCGGCGGACATCCTGACGGGCGACGGCCAGAAGGTCGTCCTGCCCGATCTGGCGGCCGGCTGCTCCATGGCGGACATGGCGACGGCCGAGCAGGTCGCCGAGTGCTGGGACGTGCTGACCGACGCCGGTATAGCCGAGCGGGTCGTGCCCGTCTCGTACATGAACTCCTCCGCCGACATCAAGGCCTTCACCGGCGAGCACGGCGGCACCATCTGCACCTCGTCCAACGCCGAACGCGCCCTCAACTGGGCCTTCGAGCAGGGCGAGAAGGTCCTCTTCCTCCCCGACCAGCACCTCGGCCGCAACACCGCCGTACGGGACCTGGGGATGTCGCTGGAGGACTGCGTCCTCTACAACCCGCACAAGCCGGGCGGCGGCCTGACCACCGAGGAACTGCGGAACGCGAAGATGATCCTGTGGCGCGGCCACTGCTCCGTGCACGGCCGTTTCTCGCTGGACTCGGTGAACGACGTCCGCGAGCGGGTCCCCGGGGTGAACGTGCTGGTCCACCCGGAGTGCAAGCACGAGGTGGTCTCCGCCGCCGACTACGTCGGCTCGACGGAGTACATCATCAAGACGCTGGACGAGGCGCCGGCCGGCTCGAAGTGGGCGATCGGCACCGAGCTGAATCTGGTGCGGCGGCTGGCGAACCGGTACGCCGCCGACGACAAGGAGATCGTCTTCCTCGACAAGACGGTGTGCTTCTGCTCGACCATGAACCGCATCGACCTGCCGCATCTGGTGTGGGCGCTCGAATCGCTCGCCGAGGGCAAGGAGATCAACCGGATCCAGGTCGACAGTCGGACGGCGGACTTCGCCCAGCTGGCGCTGGAGCGGATGCTGGCGCTGCCGTAGCGGCACGGCGCCGTGGACGGCGTATCCGTACGCGGCGCCCGTGCGCGGCGAGTCCGTACACGTACCCGGACAGCGGTAAGGGGCGCCCGCCATTGGCGGGCGCCCCTTACCCGGTTACTGCCCCGGACCCCGGTCAGACGTTGACCGGCTGGGCCGGCGGCGCGTCGGAGTGCGGCGGTACGCCGCCTCCGGCGCTCCCGCCGCCTTCGGTGTTCCCACCGTCCGACTTCCGGGCGCGCTTCGCCGCCTTCTTTCCTGCGCGGCGCTCCTTGCGGAGTTCGACCATCGTGTAGAGCGTCGGCACCAGCAGCAGCGTCAGCAGCGTCGAGGACAGCAGACCGCCGATCACCACCACGGCCAGCGGCTGGCCGATGAAGCCACCCTCGCCGGTGATCCCCATCGCCATCGGAAGCAGCGCGAAGATCGTGGCCAGAGCGGTCATCAGGATGGGCCGCAGCCGGTGCCTGCCGCCCTCGACGACGGCCTCGACCACACCGAGCCCCTGCGACCTGTACTGGTTGATCAGGTCGATGAGCACGATCGCGTTGGTCACCACGATGCCGATCAGCATCAGCATGCCGATCATCGCCGGCACACCCAGCGGCGTACCGGTGAGGAGCAGCAGACCGATCGCGCCGGTCGCCGCGAACGGGATGGAGACCAGCAGGATCATCGGCTGGATCAGCGACTTGAACGTGCCCACCAGCAGCATGAACACGATCGCGACGGCCGCCAGCATGGCGAGCCCCAGCTGGAGGAACGCCTCGTCCTGGTCCTCGGACACGCCGCCGATGGAGGCGGTCGCCCCCTCCGGCAGGTCGAGCGCGTCGATCTTCGACTGGAGGGTGGTACCGATCGCGCCGGTGTTGTCGCCCTCGGGCTTGGCGGTGATCGTCGCGGCGGTGGCCCCGTCGATCCGGGTCTTCGACAGCGGACCGGGCGCCAGCTTGACGTCGGCGATCTGACCGAGCTTCACACCGCCGAGCGGCAGCGCCTTCAGTTCGGCGAGCGTCTTGGCCGGCTCGGCGGACGTGACGTACACGTCGCGCTCGGTGTCACCGAGGATCGCCTTGCCGGACGGCGTACCGCGCACGGCCTGGCCGACGGCCATGCCGAGCGAGGCGTCGGTGAACCCGGCCTCGGCGGCCGCGGGCTTGGCCTTGACCGAGATACGCGGGATGCTCTGCGCCAGGTCGCTCTGGACGTCGGTGACGTCGTCGATGCCGGCGACCTCCTTGCGTACCTGCTCGGCGGCCGTCGCCAGGGTCTTCGCGTCGGGCGCCTTGACGACGACGCTGAGGTCCTGGGATCCGAAGCCGTCGCCGGCCGTGATGTTCGTGTCACCGATGCCGTCGAGCTTGCCCAGGGCATCGTCGATGGCGTCGCTGGTCTTCTCGTACGTCCCCGAGTCCTTCAGGGTGACCTGGTAGGACGCCTGGTTGGCACCCGTACCGCCGCCGAACGCCGCCATGAAGCCGGACGAGCCGACGGTGACCTGGTACTCCTTGATGTCGTCGATGCCGTCGAGGGTCTTCTCGACCTTCTTCGCCGCCGCGTCGGCCGCCTCCAGGCTGGTGCCCGGGGCCAACTCCTGCTTGACGGTGAGCACTTCCTGCTCGCCCTGGTCGAAGAAGTTGGTCTTGAGCAGCGGGGCCATGCCCAGGGTGACGAGCAGGACGACGAACGCCAGGACGACGCTCGTGATCCGGCGCCGGGTGGCGAAGCCCAGCACCTTGACGTACACCCGCTGCATACGGCTGTTGGACTCCTTCTCCTCCGCGATCCGGCGGGCCTCGGCGGGGTCCATCCCGCGTACGGCCTTCGGGGCGCGCAGGAACCAGTACGAGAGCACCGGTACGACGGTGAGCGAGACGAGCAGCGACGCCAGCAGGGCCGCCGTGATCGTCAGCGAGAACGAGCCGAACAGCTCGCCCACCATGCCGCCCACGAGGCCGATCGGCAGGAACACCGCGACCGTGGTGAGCGTGGATGCGGTGACCGCGCCCGCGACCTCCTTGACCGCCGAGGTGATCGCGAACTCGCGCTCCTCGCCGTAGCCCAGGTGCCGCTTGATGTTCTCCAGCACCACGATCGAGTCGTCGACGACGCGTCCGATCGCGATCGTGAGCGCGCCGAGGGTGAGCATGTTGAGCGACAGGTCGCGGGTCCACAGCACGATCAGCGCGAGGACGACCGAGAGCGGGATGGAGACCGCCGTGACCAGGGTCGAGCGGATCGAGGCGAGGAAGACCAGGATCACGAGAATGGCGAAGACGAGACCGAGCGCACCCTCGGTCGTCAGGCCGGAGATCGACTTGGAGACGGCCGGGCCCTGGTCGCTGACCACGGTCAGGTCGGCGCCCGCGCCGAGGTCCTTGCGCAGGTCTGGCAGCTTGTCCTTGACGGCGTCCGAGATGGTGACGGCGCTGCCGTCGTTGTCCATGGTGGCCATCACGGCGAGGCTGGGCTGACCGTTCGTACGGGTCAGGGACGCCGCCTCGGACGGCTCCTGCTCGACGGTGGCGATGTCACCGAGGCGCACGGGCTCGGCCGCCTGCCCGCCCTCGGGAACGCCGGGCCCCGGGCCGCCGACCCGCAGGTCCTCGATCTGCTTCAGGGAGGTGAAGCCGCCGCCGACCTGGACGGTGCGGCTCTTGCCGTCCTCGGAGAACGAGCCGGCCGGGACGGTCGCGCCGCCCGCCTTCAGCGCCTCCGAGAGGGACATGGTGTTCAGGCCCGCGGCCGCGAGCTTCTTCTCGTCGGGGGTGACGGAGACCTGGAGGTCCCTGACACCGTCGATGGAGACCTGGCCGACACCGTCGATGTCTTCGAGTGCCGGGACGACCGTGCGCTCCAGCCGGTCGGCGAGCGCCTGCTGGTCCTCGTCCGAGGTGGCGGCGAGGACGACGGTGGGGATGTCGTCCGTCGAGCCGGCGATGACCTGCGGGTCGACGTCCTCGGGAAGCTGGGGCCCCGCGCGGTTCACGGCCTGCTGGATGTCGGCGACCAACTGCTGCGAACCGTCACCGCCGAAGTCGAAGCTGGCCATGATCACGGCGCTGCCCTCGCTCGCCGTGGAGGTGACGCCGGTGATGCCGTCGACGGATTCGAGTGAGGCCTCGATCGGCTCGACGACCTGCTTCTCGACCACGTCGGGAGAAGCGCCCTGGTAGGGGGCGAGAACCGAGACCATCGGGAGCTCGATGGAAGGCAGCAGCTGCTGCTTGAGCTGGGGGATCGCGATCGCCCCGAAGACGAGCGCGATGATCGATATCAGCCCTATGAGGGCCCGTTGCGCGAGGCTGAATCTGGACAGCCAGGACATGGGGTCTCTCTTCTGTGGTGTACGCGTGCAGAAGGGCGCAGGGGCCCGTCTATACGATCTGCCATCCGAGAGGGCTGTTCCGTCGAACCCCAGGTCCATTTCCTTACGCGTGGCATACCGCGCCTGGAGTAGTGACCCCCCGGACCTACTCCACCCTTGGACGTACCAGACCCGATTCGTAGGCGATTACCACCAATTGAGCGCGATCGCGTGCCCCCAATTTCGCCATGGCCCTGTTGACATGGGTCTTGACGGTGAGCGGACTGACGACCAGGCGCTCGGCGATCTCGTCGTTCGAGTGCCCGCCGGCGACGAGGACGAGGACTTCGCGCTCGCGCACCGTCAGGGCGGCGAGCCGCTTGGAGTACGCCGCCGCGTCGGGCCCCTCTCCCGCGCTGCCGCCCTGGGCCAGGAAGGTGGCGATCAGGCCCTTCGTCGCGACGGGCGACAGCAGCGCCTCACCGGCCGCGGCGATACGGATGGCGTTGAGGAGCTCCTCGGGCTCGGCCCCCTTGCCGAGGAAGCCTGCGGCACCGGCCCGCAGCGACTGCACCACGTACTCGTCGACCTCGAAGGTCGTCAGCATGACCACCCTGACCCCGGCCAGCTCCGGATCGGCGCTGATCATGCGGGTGGCCGCGAGACCGTCCGTACCGGGCATCCGGATGTCCATCAGGACGACGTCGGCCTTCTCGGAACGGGCCAGCGCCACGGCCTCGGCCCCGTCGGCCGCCTCTCCCACGACCGTCATGTCCGGCTCCGAGTCCACCAGCACCCGGAACGCGCTGCGCAGCAAGGTCTGGTCGTCGGCGAGCAGCACCCTGATCGTCATGTGTCCTCCCCCGTGCGGGCCTTGACCGGCAGTATCGCCTGCGTACGGAAGCCGCCTCCGTGGCGGGGGGCCGCGGTCAGGGTGCCGCCCAGCGCGGTGACGCGTTCGCGCATCCCCAGGAGGCCGTGGCCGCTGCCGTCGGCGGGCTCGCCGGTGCCGGCGCCGTCGTCGAGGACGGTGACCTCGACGGTCGGGCCGACCCGTACGACACTCACCTCGGCCTTCGCGCCGGGGCCCGCGTGCTTGCGGACATTGGTCAGCGCCTCCTGGATGATGCGGTACGCCGCGAGGTCGACGGCCGCGGGCAGGCGCGCGCCCGCGTCGCCGCGGGCCACTTGGACGGGCAGGCCCGCGTGCCGGAAGGTGCCGACGAGTTCGTCGAGCAGCGCGAGGCCGGGGGCCGGTTCGGTGGGGGCGGTGGGGTCGCCGGACTGGCGGAGCAGGCCCACCGTGGCGCGCAGTTCGTTGAGCGCGGAGCGGCTGGCCTCACGTACGTGCGCGAGCGCTTCCTTGGCCTGGTCGGGGCGTCTGTCCATCACGTGCGACGCGACGCCCGCCTGGACGTTGACCAGCGCGATGTGGTGGGCGACGACATCGTGCAGATCGCGGGCGATCCGCAGCCGCTCCTCTGCGACGCGGCGGCGCGCCTCCTCCTCACGGGTGCGTTCCGCCCGCTCCGCGCGCTCCCGTATGGCGTCGACGAAGGCGCGACGGCTCCGTACGGCATCACCGGCGGCGCCGGCCATCCCGGTCCAGGCGAAGATGCCGAGGTTCTCCTGCGTGTACCAGGGGGTGGGCCCGGAGATCATCGCGGCGACCGTCAGCGTGGCCATGGTGGCGAGGCCGACGCGCCAGGTGGTGTGGCGGTCGGTGCGCGAGGCGACGGTGTAGAGGGCGACGACGGCGCTCATCGCGGCCGGTGAGACCGCGTCGTTGGCCAGCAGCTCGGCGACGCTCACCGCCCCGGTGAAGACGAGCACGGGCAGGGGGTTGCGACGCCGGAAGACGAGCGCGCCCGCCCCCAGGGTCATCAGGACCACACTTCGCAGCCCGGGGGCCTCCTGGCCGAACGCGGGGAGCGCGTCGTGCCGGGAGCGCGGGTCGGCGAACGCGCCCGCGATCATGCACACCAGCACGGCCGCGGCCAGCCCGGCGTCGAACGCGAGGGGGTGGGCCCGCAGCCAGCTCCTTACGCGGTCGAAGCCGGTTCCGAGTGAGGTCACAACCGGAACGGTACGACGTGTACGGCCGAACAGGTGATATCCGTTCGCCGGCACTCCTCCCCGGCGCCCGTTCCCGCGTGGCGCGGGGCCCGGTCACAGCACGATGCCCCGTGCGGTCGGGCACGGGGCATCGGGAGTGCTGGAGCGTGGTGTGCGGGGCGGCGGAAGGATCAGGGAGAAGGGATCAGACCGTCGTCGCTGAGCAGTGCGCGTACTTCTTCGATCGTGGCGCCGGGGGCGGGCAGAATCAGCCCCGACGGCTCCAGGGAGTCGTCGGGCACGGGATCGCCCAGCTCGCGCACCTTGTCGAGAAGCGCGTGGAAGGTCCGGCGGAAGCCGTCACCGTCGTCCGCGTTGATCTCGGCGAGAAGATCGTCGTCGAGCTTGTCCAGTTCGGCCAGGTGGCTGTCCGCGAGCTCCACCTGGCCCTCCCCCATGATCCGTACGATCATGACTCGCCCTTAGCTCTTGTCGAATTTGTTCGGACTCTGCGAGGGCTGGGCGCTGTCCTGCTGGTCGCCCTTGCCGCCCTCGATGGCCTGCTGCTGCGCCGACGGACCGCCGGCCAGCTCGGCCTTCATCCGCTGGAGCTCCAGCTCTACATCCGTACCACCGGAGATCCGGTCCAGCTCGGCGGCGATGTCGTCCTTCGCCAGCCCCGAGTGGTCGTCCAGGGCGCCCGACGCCAGCAGCTCGTCGATCGCACCGGCCCGCGCCTGGAGCTGCGCGGTCTTGTCCTCGGCACGCTGGATGGCCATGCCGACGTCGCCCATCTCCTCGGAGATGCCCGAGAAGGCCTCCCCGATCCGGGTCTGCGCCTGCGCGGCCGTGTACGTGGCCTTGATGGTCTCCTTCTTCGTACGGAAGGCGTCGACCTTGGCCTGAAGACGCTGGGCCGCGAGGGTGAGCTTCTCCTCCTCGCCCTGCAGCGTGGTGTGCTGCGTCTCCAGATCGCTGACCTGCTGCTGGAGGGCGGCACGACGGGACAGCGCCTCACGCGCCAGGTCCTCACGGCCGAGCGCCAGCGCCTTGCGGCCCTGGTCCTCCAGCTTGGTGGACTGGCCCTGGAGCTGGTTCAGCTGCAGTTCCAGCCGCTTGCGCGACGTGGCCACATCGGCGACACCGCGCCGTACCTTCTGAAGCAGCTCAAGCTGCTTCTGGTACGAGTAGTCAAGTGTCTCGCGCGGATCCTCAGCCCTGTCCAGGGCCTTGTTGGCCTTCGCGCGGAAGATCATCCCCATACGTTTCATCACACCGCTCATGGGCTTCGCGCGCCCCCTTCTGACGGACTCCGGATCCAGCACTCCAACAGAACCCACAGTACGGGCCCTGCCTCTATTACCGCACTGTTCGGGCACGGATGGGCTCATCCCCAAGGACGACTGGCCCCCGTATCGCTCCGGCGCAGGGAGTAGGTGACCTTCGGGGGCAGTGGGCGCTAAGTCCCCTCTGCACCAGTACAGACGTCCGCCGTTGCCGGATCGTTCCCCTCGGGGGTGGGTCGCCCGCGCATCACCCCGTACCCTTGGGCTTTGTGTTCCGTAGCCGCTCCAAGGACGAGAAGGCGCCCACCGGCAAGGTGACGGCGGACCTCTCCACGCAGACCAGAGACCCGCAGGCCCCGAAGGGCCGCCCGACACCGAAGCGCAGTGAGGCCCAGACGCAGCGCCGTCGCGCCTCGACGACGCCGACGGACCGCAAGTCGGCGATGAAGAAGCAGCGTGAGGCGCGCCGTATCGATCTGGCGAAGCAGCGCGAGGCGCTGGCCAGCGGTGACGAGCGCTTCCTGCCGGCCCGCGACAAGGGCCCGGTGCGCCGCTTCGTCCGCGACTACGTGGACGCGCGTTTCTGCATGGCCGAGTTCTTCCTGCCGCTCGCGGTGATCATCCTCGTACTGAGCATGGTCCGCGTCGGTCAGCTGCAGAACATCGCGCTGCTGCTCTGGCTGGGCATCATCGTGCTGATCGTCGTCGACTCCATCGGCATCTGGATCCGGCTGAAGAAGCAGCTCGCGGAGCGATTCCCGAACGAGTCCAGGCGCGGCGCCATCGCCTACGCCCTGATGCGCACGCTCCAGATGCGCCGGCTGCGTCTGCCCAAGCCGCAGGTCAAGCGCGGGGACCGGCCCTGAGCACTGGGGCATCCGGCTTCACGGGGGGCTCGGCCGACTGGCTGGCGGGCCTCGGCGGGCTGCGGAACATCGTCCGCCAGGAGCTGGTCTCACGGCAGCTCGACGAACAGCTGACCTCCCGCTACCCGGTCGGGCAGCGGCTGCGGGTCCTGGACGTCGGCATGGGCCAGGGCACCCAGGCGCTCCGGCTGGCACGCGCCGGGCACACCGTGACCGGGCTGGAGTCCGATCCCGAGATGATGGCCTCGGCGCGCAAGTCGCTCGAAGCCGAGCCCGCCGGGATCCGTGAGCGGGTCAGGCTCGTCGAGGGCGACGGGCTCCAGACCGGGGTGCACTTCCTGCCGGGCAGTTTCGACGTGGTGCTCTGTCACGGCGTGCTGATGTACGTCGAGGAGCCGGACGCCATGCTCGCAGGGCTTGCCAGGATGCTGGCGCCGGGCGGGCTGCTCTCGCTCCTCGTACGGAACGCGGACGCGCTCGCCCTGCGGCCGGGGATCGCCGGGGACTGGGCAGGGGCTCTGGACGCCTTCGAGTCCCCCACGTACACGAACAGGCTGGGCCTGCGGGTCCGCGCGGACCGGCTGTCGGCGCTGACGGCGACGCTCGCGGGAATCGCGGCGCCGCTGCACACCTGGTACGGGGTGCGTGTCTTCTCCGACAACATATCCAACGACGTGGAGCTCCCTCCGGCGGCCGAACTGGAGCTGCTGCTGGCCGCGGAGGACCGGGCCGGACGTACGGAGCCGTACCGGAGGGTCGCGGCGCTGCTGCATCTGTGCGGTGTACGGGGCTGACGGCCCGCCGTTCCTGGCCTCGCCCGCGGAACCCGGCGCCCTCTCAAGGAGGCTGAGGGAGACCGGTACGTCCCCGGGCGCCGGGCGGGTGGCCGGGCGCGCGAGGACGTACCCGCCGTCAGGTCTCGTCGGGCGCGCTCTCCGGATCGGCCTGAAGGCTCATCGGCCCGTAGATCTTGCTGCCGTCGTCGAACAGCGTCACCTGGTCGGCGCCGCCCTCCAGCAGCTCCTTCCAGGCCTCACCGATCCAGGACTCGGCGTCGCCCTGCGTGGTGAACTCCTCCGGTTCCACGGCCGGCTGGACCTCCGTCCCGTCGGCCTTCTCGAACCGCCACGTCCACGCCATGTCCGCCTCCCGGGGCCCGCCAAAATGATCTGTCTGCTGTCCGCAGCGTAGCCGGGCGCGCACCCAGCGCGGTGACACGGGAGGATCATCCGCGTGGAACTGACTCTGCTCGGCACCGGAGCTCCCGACGGACTGCCCCGCGCCCACTGCCCCTGCGCGTCCTGCGCGACCGCCCGCGGCCCCCTCGCGCGTGCGGCGACCGCGCTGCTCGTGGACGGGGCGGTGCTGCTCGACCTCACCCCGGGCGCCGCGCTCGCCGCCGCGCGGGCCGGGCACTCACTGGCCGGTGTGCGGCAGGTGCTGCTCACGCACCCGCACGAGGGGCCGGCCGTCGAACTGCCCGCGGGGCTGCCGACGGCCGGACGGGTCGCCGACGGACGGGTGTTGACGCTGATCAGCGGGCACCGGGTGCGGGCGGTGCCGATGGACTCGCCCGGTACGGGGTACGAGGTGACGGCCCCCGACGGCGAGCGGCTGCTGTATCTGCCGCCGGGCGGCGCGCCGGCCGGGCTCCCGGGCGGCAACGGGGACGGGGAGGGGACCGGCCGCGGCGGAGGCCGCTCCGCGCGGGACGCCGGGCCCGCCCCGTACGACATGCTGCTCGCCGATGTGATCGGCCGCCCCGACGCCCTGGCCCGGCTGCGCGCCGCCGGATCGGTGGGCCCGGGCACCGACGTCATCGCCGTCCACATCGGCCACGACGTGCCGCCCGGCGCCGAGTTGGACCGCAGGCTGGCGGCGGCGGGCGCGCGGGCGGTGCCGGACGGGACGACGCTGACGGTCGGCGAGTACCACGACGGACCCGATCTGCCGCGCCGCACCATGGTCACGGGCGGCGCGCGCTCCGGCAAGTCCGTGGAGGCCGAGCGGCGGCTGGCCGCCTTCCCCGGCGTGCTGTACGTCGCGACGGGCGGGACCCGTGAGGGCGACCCGGAGTGGGGTGCCAGGGTCACGGCGCACCGCGACCGCCGGCCGGGCTCCTGGCGGACCGCCGAGACCTGCGACCTCGTGCCGCTGCTCACCGACGAGGGCCCGCCGATGCTGATCGACTGCCTGTCGCTGTGGCTGACGGACGCCATGGACCGGGTGGGCGCCTGGGACGACGCGGCGTGGGCGGGCGGCGGCGAGGGGGCGCTGCGCGAGCGGACGGACGAACTGGTGGGCGCGGTGCGCGCGACGCGGCGCACGGTGGTGCTGGTGACCAACGAGGTCGGCTCCGGAGTCGTACCGGCGACGGCGTCGGGCAGACGCTTCCGGGACGAGCTGGGCCGGCTGAACGCGGCGGTGGCGGCCGAGTGCGAACACGTCCTGCTGGTGGTGGCCGGGCAGGCCCTGACCCTCCGCGCCTGACGGCGGGCGGGGCGACCGCGGCGCCCTCACGCCGGCTTGTCGCGCGCGAGCGCACGGCGGAGTATCGCCCTGCCACCGCACGCACTTGACCGCACGCGCCCGGGCGACCGATGACGACGCGGGGCGTGTGCGTGCCGGGGCTCGTGAGGCAGGCGGGACTTTGCCGGGAGGCCACGGGCTGCCGGTACTGTTCGGCGAATGAGCTCGCTGAATCTCGACGACTTCTCCGATCTGATCGAGCGCCCCGACGGCGGTCTGCGGCGTGACGCCGAGGAACGCCGCGAGCGGCTGACCGTCCCGCCCGGTGCGCTGGGCCGGCTCGACGAGCTGGCCGAGTGGCTGTCGGCCGCCCAGGCCGCCGTGCCCGTCACCGCCATTGAGCGGCCGCGCGTGGTGCTCTTCGCCGGCGACCACGGTGTCGCCGCGCTGAATGTCTCGGCGCGCCCCGCGGGCAGCGCGCATCTGCTGGTGCGCGCGGTGCTGGAGGGCGAGAGCCCCGTCGCCGTGCTGGCGCGCCGCGCGGGGGTGCCGGTACGGATCGTGGACGCCGGTCTCGACTGCGATCCGGAGCTGCTTCCCACGGAGGTCGTACGCCACCGCGTCCGGCGCGGCAGCGGGCGTATCGACGTCGAGGACGCGCTGACGATCGAGGAGGCCGAGCAGGCCGTACGGCTCGGCATGGCGATCGCCGACGAGGAGGCCGACTCAGGCACGGACCTGGTCGTCCTCGGCGATCTGAGCGTCGGCGGTACGACTCCGGCCGCCGCCCTGATCGCGGCGCTGTGCGGCACGGACGCGTCCGTGGTCACGGGGCGCGGCGGTGCGGGGATCGACGACCTGGCGTGGATGCGCAAGTGCGCGGCGATCAGGGACTCCCTGCGCAGGGCCCGGCCGGTCCTCGGGGACCAGCTGGAGCTCCTGGCGACGGTGGGCGGTGCGGATCTGGCGGCGACGACCGGGTTCCTGCTGCAGAGCGCGGTGCGGCGGATGCCGGTGATTCTCGACGGCGTCGTCTCGGCGGCGTGCGCGCTGGTCGGCCAGCGGGCGGCGTTCCGGGCGCCGGACTGGTGGCTCGCGGGCCAGGTGAGCGGGGAGCCGGCGCAGGCGAAGGCGCTGGACCGGATGGCGATCAATCCGCTGCTCGACCACGGGGTGGTCGTGGGCGAGGGGACGGGCGCGCTGCTGGCGCTGCCGATGGTGCAGGCCGCGGCGGCGCTCGCGGCGGAACTGCCGGAGCGGCCGGAGCCCGAGCCGGCGGCAGAGCCGACGGCCGAGAGCGCGGGCATCGAGGACGTGACGTAGCGGGGCCGTCGCCCGAGGGCTCACCCGCCGCGAGGGGTTCAGCGCGGCGGGTCGGGCGCCCCCGCCCGCTGTGCGAGCTCGTCGTCGGGGGCGCCGCCGATCCAGTCCTGGACGCGGCGGCGCGGCGCCGACCAGCGGCGGACGCGGCGGTACTCGCGCAGCGTCATCCGGGCGCGTGCCCGGTGGCGGCGCCGGTAGAAACGGCGGGCCCAGACCGAGCAGGGCCGGGCCAGTCTCAGCGCGCCGACAATCGCCACCGGGGGCACCAGAGTGCCCACGAGCGCCATCCACAGCTTCCCCTTGGACAGCGTGATCAGTACGAAGACGAAGCTGGAGCTGAGAGTCAGCAGCAGCGACGTCCGGTCCTGGCGTTCCTCCTCCGACAGCGAGTCGACGCCGAGGGGTGAGAAGCCGCTCAGGACGAGAAGGGCCAGCGCGGCGGCGAGGACGACGACCTCCACGCTCTGCCGGCCCTGCTCGGACCAGTACACGTCGTCCAGATGCAGGATCAGCGCGAACTCGTCGAGGACCAGACCGGCGCCGATGCCGAAGATCACGGCGCACACGGCCGCCCCGACTCCGGATCTGGAGCTGCCGACCGCGCCGAAGCCGCCGACCACCATGAGGACCACGCCGGGCACCACATGGTGGATGTGCGTCCCGCCGGACCCCCCGATGTTCCGGAACGGCCCCTTCCCCGCCCGGATCAGCCGGGTGATCATCCGTGTGATCGCGAAGGTCAGCACGAAGGAGGCCAGCACGAGCAGCATGGGGATCTTGCCCGGCTCGACGAAGTTCTGATGGAACCAGGAACCCATGCCGCCTGCCTCCGCTTTGACCTTTTCGTACACCTATGGGCAACTTACCGTCTGAACGCCCGCCCGACTCCCCACGCCCGTCCCCGCACCCGCTCCCGCTACCCTTCGCGCGATGAGCGCCCCACGTTCGACGCACGCGCCCGCCGACGGCATACGGTTCGCCTTCGGCACGCTCACCGCGCTCCCGGTCCGGGTCACCCGCTGGGACCGCGACGCCGCCCGTGCCGGGATGCTGGCGGCGCCGCTGGCCGGTCTCGTCGTGGGCCTCTGCGCCGCCGCCGTGGGGGGCGCGCTGCTCCTGGCCGGCGCCGGACCGCTGCTCGCCTCCGTGGCCACCACCGCCGTCCCCGCCGCGCTCACCCGGGGCCTGCATCTCGACGGTCTCGCCGACACCGCCGACGGGCTCGGCAGCGCGAAACCGGCCGGGGACGCGCTGCGGATCATGAAGCAGTCGGACATCGGGCCGTTCGGCGTGATCACCCTGCTGCTCGTCCTGCTGGCGCAGGTGGCCGCGCTGACGGAGCTGTACGACGAGGGCTGGGCGTACGGCGCCGTCGCCGCCGCCCTCGCGGGCGTCACCGCGCGGCTCGCCCTCACGCTGGCCGCGCGCACGGGCGTACCGCCGGCGCGGCCCGACGGACTGGGCGCCAGCGTCGCGGGTTCCGTGCCCGCGCGGGCGGCCGTACTGGCGGCGCTTGTGGTGACGGCGGTCGCCGCGGCGGCGTGCGGCGGCCTGTTCGGGGCGTACGGCGCTCTGCACCACACGCTGGCCCTCGCGGCCGGTCTCGGCGCCGCCCAGTCGCTGCTCGCTCACTGCGTGCGCCGCTTCGGCGGCGTCACGGGTGATGTCTTCGGCGGCCTCGCCGAGACGGCGGCGACCGCGACTTTGATCGTCCTGACTCTGGGGTGACCACCCTTCGACAGGCGCCCGTCACAAGGTTCCTGACGGTGTGTCAGCTCCGTCTCCGCCGGTCGCGCCCGATAACCGCCGCGACTGGAGGTGAACACCGCGCGTAGGCTCGTTCCAGGTGCTCCGCGGGCCGAATTACGATGCGGTGGGCACGGCCGGCCCTGCGAATGACCGGCTTCCGCCGAATGAACTTCTATGGAAGCGAGATTTCACCACCGTGACTGCTCTCACTCTCAGCACAGCCGGCGCGGCGACATTGCGCGCCGACGCGATCGTCGTCGGCGTCGCCAAGGGAGCCAAGGGACCGGCCGTCGCGCCGGGCGCCGAGGCCGTGGACAAGGCGTACGACGGCAAGCTCGCCTCCGTCCTGGAGTCCCTCGGCGCGACGGGTGCCGAGGGCGAGGCGACCAAGCTCCCGGCGCCGTCCGGCCTCAAGGTCCCGATCGTCATCGCGGTCGGCCTCGGCACGGCCCCGGAGAAGGACGAGGCGTACGGCGCCGAGACCCTCCGCCGGGCCGCCGGTGTCGCCGCCCGTACTCTCTCCGGCGCCAAGAAGGCCGCGTTCGCGCTGCCGGTGGAGGCCGCCGAGGACCTCGCGGCCGTCGCGGAGGGCGCGCTGCTCGGCGCGTACGCCTTCACGACGTACCGCGGCACCGAGAAGACCGCCAAGTCCGGCGCGGACAAGGGCGACGGCGGTGTGAAGCAGCCCCTCGGCGAGGTCACGCTGCTCGGCGGCAAGCCCCGCGACAAGGCGCACAAGGCGGCCGTCGAGCGCGCGATCTCCCTGACCGAGGAGATCAACCGCGCCCGCGACCTGGTCAACACCCCGCCGAACGACCTGTATCCGGAGACCTTCGCCGCGATCGCCACCGCGGCCGGCAAGGAGCACGGCGTCAAGGTCCAGGTCACCGACGAGAAGGCGCTCGTCAAGGGCGGCTACGGCGGCCTCCTCGGCGTCGGCCAGGGCTCGGAGCACGGCCCGCGCCTCGTACGCCTGGAGTACACGCACGCCAAGGCGAAGAAGACCATCGCCCTTGTCGGCAAGGGCATCACCTACGACTCGGGCGGCATCTCGCTCAAGCCGCCGGGCCACAACGAGACGATGAAGTGCGACATGAGCGGCGCCGCGGCCGTCTTCGCCACCGTCCTGTCCGCGGCCCGCCTCGGCCTCCAGGTCAACGTGACCGGCTGGCTCGCGCTCGCGGAGAACATGCCGTCGGGCACCGCGACGCGCCCCGGCGACGTCCTGCGCATGTACAGCGGCAAGACCGTCGAGGTCCTGAACACGGACGCCGAGGGCCGGCTCGTCCTCGCCGACGCGATCACCCGCGCCTCGGAGGAGAAGCCCGACGCGATCATCGACGTGGCCACGCTCACAGGGGCCATGGTCGTGGCGCTGGGCACCCGGACCTTCGGCATCATGTCGAACGACGAGGCGTTCCGTACCTCCGTGCACGAGATCGCCGAGGAGGTCGGCGAGGCGTCCTGGCCGATGCCGCTGCCGACCGAGCTGCGCAAGGGCATGGACTCCCCCACCGCCGACATCGCCAACATGGGTGAGCGCATGGGCGGCGGCCTGGTTGCCGGGCTGTTCCTCAAGGAGTTCGTGGGCGAGGGCATCACCTGGGCCCACATCGACATCGCCGGCCCGGCCTTCCACGAAGGCGCCCCGTACGGCTACACGCCGAAGGGCGGCACGGGCTCCTCGATCCGCACGCTCGTCAAGCTCGCCGAGCGCACCGCCGCGGGCGAGCTGGGCTGACGACGGACCGCCGCTGACCCGCCGTCGGCCCCGGCCGACAGGGAATGCGTGACCCGCCCCGCTGGTTCCAGCCGAGTACTGGGACAGCGGGGCGGGCCGTTCCGCCCCCAGCGAAAAAGTGGTCACGCCGGTCGTCCGCGAGGGCCTCCTGAGGAGGGCGTTCGCCGGCCGGATGCGCGGCGGCATACGTACGGAGCGCGCGCTTCGCGCGACTACGACACGCGTGCGGCGTTTGTACGGGCATCCGCACGAGCACCCGTACGAGTCAGTAACCCCTGATGACGGCCGGCCGGCCGTCTCAGACCCCGGCCCCGCGTCCCGTCGCCCTCCGACAAGTGCGAAGATGGGTTCTCGGCAGGACAGGGCCCCCACCACAGGGCCGACGAAACAGCGGCCGAACACCAGCCGCCGCCCGGTCATCGACCGCGCCCGGCGCACATGCATGGAGGACGTGACGTGGCGAACGACGCCAGCACCGTTTTCGACCTAGTGATCCTCGGCGGCGGTAGCGGCGGTTACGCCGCGGCGCTGCGCGGAGCGCAGCTGGGCCTGGACGTCGCCCTGATCGAGAAGAACAAGCTGGGCGGCACCTGCCTGCACAACGGCTGCATCCCCACGAAGGCCCTGCTGCACGCGGGCGAGATCGCCGACCAGGCGCGCGAGTCCGAGCAGTTCGGTGTCAAGGCCACCTTCGAGGGCATCGACATCGCCGGGGTGCACAAGTACAAGGACGAGGTCGTCTCCGGCCTCTACAAGGGCCTTCAGGGCCTGGTCGCCTCCCGCAAGGTGACCTACATCGAGGGCGAGGGACGGCTCTCCTCCCCCACCTCCGTCGACGTCGAGGGCCGCCGCGTCGAGGGCCGTCATGTCCTCCTCGCCACCGGCTCCGTACCGAGGTCGCTGCCCGGCCTGGAGATCGACGGCGAGCGGATCATCTCCTCGGACCACGCGCTGAAGCTGGACCGCGTCCCGAAGACGGCGATCGTGCTGGGCGGCGGCGTCATCGGCGTCGAGTTCGCCTCGGCGTGGAAGTCCTTCGGCACGGACGTCACCGTCATCGAGGGCCTCAAGCACCTCGTACCGGTCGAGGACGAGAACAGCTCCAAGCTCCTGGAGCGCGCGTTCCGCAAGCGCGGCATCAAGTTCAACCTCGGCACCTTCTTCGACAAGGCCGAGTACACGCAGGACGGTGTGCGCGTCACGCTGGCCGACGGCAAGACCTTCGAGGCGGAGGTGCTGCTGGTCGCGATCGGCCGCGGCCCCGTGTCGCAGGGCCTCGGCTACGAGGAGCAGGGCGTCGCGATGGACCGCGGCTTCGTGCTCGTGGACGAGTACATGCGGACGAACGTGGAGACGATCTCGGCCGTCGGTGACCTCGTCCCGACGCTCCAGCTCGCGCACGTCGGCTTCGCCGAGGGCATCCTCGTGGCGGAGCGGCTGGCCGGGCTGAAGACCGTCCCCGTCGACTACGACGGCGTGCCCCGGGTGACGTACTGCCACCCCGAGGTCGCCTCCGTCGGTATCACCGAGGCCAAGGCCAAGGAGATCTACGGTGCGGACAAGGTCGTCGCCCTGAAGTACAACCTGGCGGGCAACGGCAAGAGCAAGATCCTGAAGACCGCGGGCGAGATCAAGCTCGTCCAGGTCAAGGACGGCGCCGTGGTCGGCGTCCACATGGTCGGTGACCGGATGGGCGAGCAGGTCGGCGAAGCGCAGCTGATCTACAACTGGGAGGCGCTGCCGGCCGAGGTCGCGCAGCTCATCCACGCGCACCCGACGCAGAACGAAGCCCTCGGCGAGGCCCACCTGGCCCTGGCCGGCAAGCCGCTCCACTCCCACGACTGATGCCTCGGTTGATGCCTCAGTCCGGGCGCGACGACCACTTCCGCACTTCCCCTCGCACGGCGCTCCGCGCCGGCTGGGGAGATCCCACCGTTAGGAGCAACTGAGACCATGGCGGTTTCCGTAACCCTGCCGGCGCTCGGCGAGAGCGTCACCGAGGGCACTGTCACCCGCTGGCTGAAGGCCGAGGGCGAGCGCGTGGAGGCCGACGAGCCGTTGCTCGAGGTCTCCACGGACAAGGTCGACACCGAGATCCCGGCGCCCGCCGCCGGGGTCCTGGCGTCCATCAAGGTCGCCGAGGACGAGACGGTCGAGGTCGGCGCCGAGCTGGCCGTGATCGACGACGGTTCCGGCGGCGAGGCCGCCCCCGAGGCGCCGCAGCAGGCCGAGGCTCCGGCCGAGCCCGCGCCGGCGCCCGCCCAGGAGGCCCCGGCGGCGGCCCCCGAGCCCGAGGCTCCGGCGCCCGAGCCGGCAGCCGAGGCTCCGGCCGGCGGCTCGGCCGAGGGCACGGACGTCACGCTCCCGGCGCTCGGTGAGAGCGTCACCGAGGGCACCGTCACCCGCTGGCTCAAGGAGGTCGGCGACGCGGTCGAGGCCGACGAGCCCCTTCTCGAGGTCTCCACGGACAAGGTCGACACCGAGATTCCCGCCCCGGTCGCCGGTGTGCTGCTGGAGATCGTGGTCGGCGAGGACGAGACCGCCGAGGTCGGCGCGAAGCTGGCCGTGATCGGCGCCGAGGGTGCCGTTCCGGCGGCCGCTCCCGCGCCGAAGCAGGAGGCTCCTGCCGCCGCTCCGGCGCCGGCTCCCGCACCCGCTGCTCCCGCCCCCGCGCCGAAGCAGGAGGCCCCCGCGCCCGCCCCCGCGCCGAAGCAGGAGGCCCCGGCGCCCGCGCCGGCCCCCGCCGCTCCGGTCGCGGCACCCGCGCCTGCCGCCGCTCCCGCCCCGTCGGCGCCCGCGGCACCTGCCGCCACGACCGCTCCTTCCGCCCCCGCCGCCGCTCCCGGCGACGACGGCGCGTACGTGACGCCGCTCGTGCGCAAGCTCGCCGCCGAGAACGGGGTCGACCTGGCCTCGGTCAAGGGCACCGGCGTCGGTGGCCGTATCCGCAAGCAGGACGTCGTCGCCGCCGCGGAGGCCGCCAAGGCCGCCGCCCAGGCTCCGGCGCCCACGGCCGCCCCTGCCCCCGCCGCGTCGAAGGCCCCCAAGCTGGAGGTCTCCCCGCTGCGTGGCCAGACGGTCAAGATGCCGCGCATGCGCAAGGTCATCGGCGAGAACATGATGAAGGCGCTGCACGGCCAGGCTCAGCTGACGTCGGTCGTCGAGGTCGACATCACCAAGCTGATGAAGCTGCGCGCGCAGGCCAAGGAGTCCTTCGCCGCCCGTGAGGGCGTCAAGCTCTCCCCGATGCCGTTCTTCGTCAAGGCCGCGGCCCAGGCGCTGAAGGCGTACCCGGTCGTCAACGCCCGTATCAACGAGGACGAAGGCACCATCACGTACTTCGACTCGGAGAACATCGGCATCGCCGTGGACTCCGAGAAGGGTCTGATGACGCCGGTCATCAAGGGCGCGGGCGACCTGAACCTCGCCGGCATCGCCAAGAAGACCGCCGAGCTGGCGGGCAAGGTCCGCGGCAGCAAGATCACGCCGGACGAGCTGTCCGGGGCGACCTTCACCATCAGCAACACCGGTTCGCGCGGCGCCCTGTTCGACACGATCATCGTGCCCCCGAACCAGGTCGCCATCCTGGGCATCGGTGCGACGGTCCGCCGTCCCGTGGTCATCAACCACCCGGACCTCGGCGAGACCATCGCGGTGCGCGACATGGTCCACGTCGTGCTCTCCTACGATCACCGTCTGGTGGAC
The DNA here is from genome assembly GCF_014646115.1 of Streptomyces camponoticapitis. Taxonomy (GTDB): domain Bacteria; phylum Actinomycetota; class Actinomycetes; order Streptomycetales; family Streptomycetaceae; genus Streptomyces; species Streptomyces camponoticapitis. Next base: position 195,227 of record NZ_BMMV01000008.1, read on the forward strand.
GGTGCGGACGCCGCCCGCTACCTGGTGGCGGTCAAGGCGATCCTGGAGGCGGGCGAGTTCGAGGTCGAGCTCGGCCTCTAGTCACCCGGCACACATCACGACGGCGCCCCCGCCCGGAGAGATCCGGCCGGGGGCGCCGTCGTCGGCCCCACACCCCGTGACCGATCAACGTGCGCCCCAGGAGGGGTAACCTCGGGCTCGGTCACCCGAAGGAGCACCGACATGATCCCGCCCGTCGTCCAGTCGCTGCGCGAGCAGATCCGCGAGCACATCGTGGAAGGCATCGTCAGCGGACGCTGGAAGCCGGGTGAGCGGATCGTGGAGCGGCGGATCGCGACCGAGCTGGCCGTCAGCCAGACGCCCGTACGCGAGGCGCTGCGCGAGCTGGAGTCGTTGCGGCTGATCGAGTCGGCGCCGAACAAGGGTGTGCGGGTACGGAATCTGACCGCCGCCGATCTTGAGGAGAGCTACCCGGTACGGGCCGGTCTGGAGCAGATCGCGGCCGAGCTGGCCGCCGAGCGGCTGGCGGAGGACACCACCGCCCTGGAGCCGCATGTGACGGCGCTGTACGAGGCCGACCGGCGGGCCGACGGGACAGCGCAGGTGCGCCACACCGTCGACTTCCACCGGGAACTGGTGCGTGCCGCGGGGAACAGCGTGCTGCTGCACACCTGGGAGGGGCTCGGGATCGAGGTCTTCACGGCGCTGTCGATCCGGTGGCTCGGCACCGTCCAGCAGTCGTACGCCGAGGAGCACCAGGAGCTGGTCGAGGCCTTCCACCGGCGCGATCCCCTCATCGGTGCACTGGTGAAGGACCACGTGCTCGGATGCGCGCCGCGCGCCTGAACCGGCGCCCGGTTCGTACCGCTTTACGGCGTCACCGCGTGCCCCACCTTGGGGCACTGAATGCCAATTTCTTCAGAACGTGAAATTTTGCTGTCAAGTCTTTGATCGATCATCGATCAGCGATTTACAGTCGACATCGGGCTGCACCCAGCCCATCGCCCTGTCCTGCCAGACACGGCTCCTCTCGACCCTTCTCCTGTCCGGAAGGCGGCGACCATGCCCGACCCCGTAGGCAAGCTTCCGAGCGAGCTCGACCAGCTCCCGGACCGCGACGCCGAGGAAACCGCCGAATGGGCGGCCTCTCTCGACGCCGTCACCGAGCATGCGGGCCCGCACCGTGCGGCGTACCTGATGCGGCGCACGCTCCAGCACGCCGAAAGCGCCGGGGTCCCGGTGCCCGCTCTGCTGGAGACGGACTACCTCAACACCATCCCGACCGCCGCCGAGCCCGCCTTCGACGGCGACGAGGCGATGGAGTCCCGGATCGCCGGCTGGAACCGCTGGAACGCGGCCGCCATGGTCACCCGCGGCTCGCGCCTCGGTGTCGGCGGGCACATAGCCACCTTCGCCTCCGCCGCCTGGCTCTACGAGACGGGCTTCAACCACTTCTTCCGCGGCAAGGAGGGGGACGGCTCCGGCGACCAGCTCTACATCCAGGGCCATGCCTCCCCCGGCATCTACGCCCGCGCGTTCCTCGACGGCCGCCTCACCGAGGAGCACCTCGACAACTTCCGCCAGGAGGCGGGCGGCAAGGGCCTCCCCTCCTACCCGCACCCCCGGCGGCTGCCCTGGCTGTGGGAGTTCCCCACCGTCTCGATGGGCCTCGGCCCGCTCTCCGCGATCTACCAGGCGCGCTTCAACCGCTACCTGACGAACCGCGGGATCAAGGACACCTCCGCCTCCCACGTGTGGGCGTTCCTCGGCGACGGCGAGATGGACGAGCCCGAGTCGACGGCGGCACTCGCGCTGGCGGCCCGTGAAGGGCTCGACAACCTCACCTTCGTCATCAACTGCAACCTCCAGCGCCTCGACGGCCCCGTCCGCGCGAACTTCAAGATCGTGCAGGAGCTGGAGTCCCAGTTCCGCGGCGCGGGCTGGAACGTCGTCAAGTCGCTGTGGGGCTCCGCCTGGGACGAGCTGTTCGCGCTCGACACCACGGGCGCCCTCGTACGGAGGCTGCGCGCCGTACCGGACGCGCAGTTCCAGACGTACGCGACCCGCGACGTGGCGTACATCCGTGAGCACTTCTTCGGCGCCGAGCCCGCGCTCGTCGAGATGGCGAAGCTGCTGACCGACGCGAAGATCGACGAGTGCTTCCACTCCTCGCGCGGCGGCCACGAGGCCCGCAAGGTGTACGCGGCCTACCGCGCGGCGCTCGCCCACAAGGGCGCGCCGACCGTGGTCCTCGCGCAGACGGTGAAGGGCTACACGCTCGGCACCGGCTTCGAGTCGCGCAACGCCAACCACCAGATGAAGAAGCTCTCCGGCGAGCAGTTCCGCACCATGCGGGACCTGCTGGAACTTCCCATCCCCGACTCGAAGCTGAACGAAGACCTGGTGCCGTACGGCCACCCCGGCGCCGACTCCCCCGAGGTCCGGTATCTGCAGGAGCGGCGTGCCGAGCTCGGCGGGCCCGCCCCGGCCCGCCGAGTGCACGCCGTCGCCCTGCCCGAGCCGTCCGAGAAGGCGTTCCAGACCGTCTACAAGGGCTCCGGCAAGCAGTCGGTCGCCACGACCATGGCGTTCGTCCGGCTGGTGAAGGACCTGATGCGGGACAAGGAGACCGGCAGGCGCTGGGTCCCGATCGTCCCGGACGAGGCGCGCACCTTCGGTATGGAGGCGCTGTTCCCGTCGGCGGGCATCTACTCGCCGCTGGGCCAGACGTACGACCCGGTCGACCGCGACCAGATCATGTACTACAAGGAGGCCAAGGACGGCCAGATCCTCAACGAGGGGATCACCGAGGCCGGTTCGATGGCCGACTTCATCGCCGCCGCCACGTCGTACGCGACGCACGGCGAGACGATGATCCCGTTCTACATCTTCTACTCGATGTTCGGCTGGCAGCGCACGGGCGACCAGATGTGGCAGCTCGCCGACCAGCTCGGCAAGGGCTTCGTCGTCGGCGCGACCGCCGGCCGTACAACCCTGACGGGCGAGGGCCTCCAGCACGCGGACGGCCACTCGCACCTGCTCGCGGCGACGAACCCGGCCTCGCTCAACTACGACCCGGCGTTCGCGTACGAGATCGCGGTCATCGTCAAGGACGGTCTGCGGCGGATGTACGGCCCGGCCCCCGAGGACGTCTTCTACTACCTGACCGTCTACAACGAGCCGATGCCGCAGCCCGCCATGCCCGAGGGCGTGGAGGAGGGCATCCTCAAGGGCCTGTACCGCTTCAAGGAGGGCGTGCCCGCCAAGGCGGACTCGCCGCGCCTCCAGCTCCTCTCCTCCGGCACGGCCATCCACTGGGCTCTTGAGGCCCAGCGGATGCTCGCGGACGAGTGGGGGGTCACGGCCGACGTCTGGTCGGCGACGTCCTGGGGCGAGCTGCGCCGGGACGCGCTGGAGTGCGACGAGGCGCTGCTGCGCGGCGAGCAGCGCACGCCGTACGTGACGCGCGCCCTGGACGGGGCGCCGGGCCCGGTGCTGGCCGTCAGCGACTGGATGCGCCAGGTGCCGGACCAGATCAGCCAGTGGGTCGAGCAGGACTACTCCTCGCTCGGTACGGACGGCTTCGGCCTCTCCGACACCCGTGAGGCGGCCCGCAGGCACTTCGGTGTCGACGCCGAATCGATCACGGTCGCGGCGCTGGCGCAGCTCGCGCGGCGCGGAGAGGTGCCCGCGTCGGCGGTCAAGGAGGCGCGGGAGCGCTACGGCCTCTGAACTGATCGATGAGACACGTCCTCTGTGAGAAAGCGGCTTCGGTGGGCCCCACGGGCCGGCCGGGGCCGCTTCCTCATGAGGTCACGTCCACGACATGCTTGACCCTGACACCGTGTGAAGCAGTGCAGTAGGGGACGTCATGTTCACCATCGGAGACTTCGCCAGATACGGCCGCGTGTCGGCCCGCATGCTGCGTCACTACGACGCGATCGGGCTGCTGCGTCCTGCCCGGACCGACCCGTACAGCGGCTACCGCCACTACACGGCGGCCCAGCTCGCCCAGCTCAACCGGATCATCGCCCTGAAGGATCTCGGCTTCACGCTCCAGCAGGTGCGGGAGATCCTGGAGGACCGGGTGAACTCCGACGAGCTGCGCGGGATGCTGACGCTGCGGCGGGCCGAGCTGGAGGCCGCGATGGCCGCGGCGGCGGCCACGCTGGTCCAGGTCGAGGCGAGGCTCCGGTCGATCGAGAGTGAGGGGCGTATGCCCACCGAAGACGTCGTCGTCAAGAGCATTCCGTCGGTACGGGTGGCCGAACTGTCCGCCGTGGCCGCCACCTACGAACCCCAGGACATCGGCCCGGTGATCGTGCCTCTGTACGAGGAGCTGTTCCGGCGCCTGGAGGCGGCCGGCGTGGCTCCCACCGGGCCCGGTGTCGCCCGCTACGAGGACGCCCCCGAGGGGAACGGCGCTGTCGTCGTCCACGCGGGAGTGGTGGTCGCCGCCGACCCGGCGCCAGGCCATGACTTCGAGATCGTGGACCTGCCTCCCATCGAGCGGGCCGCGACGATCGTGCACCGGGGTTCGATGGACACGATCATGCCGACGGCCCAGATCCTGGCCCGCTGGATGGACACGGGCGGCCACCGCTCGGCGGGCTACGCGCGCGAGATCAACCTCGAATGCCCGGCGGACAAGGACAAATGGGTGACGGAGCTCCAGGAGCCCCTCGCCTAGGGGCTGTCGTGTGGATCAGGCCGGATCAGGGAGCGCCCGCCGCGGCAGCGGCTGATGTCTCGTTGGTGCGTGCGATCGCAAGGCGGAGGAGGGAGGCATGGCGGAGCCATGCCGACCGACGACAACGCGGCGAGCGCGCGTGCCGGACCCCGCGAGCCCGGCAAGATCCACAGGACAGCCCCCAGGGGCTGTCCGGTCCCGGGCGGCGTGCGTGGACAATGGGTCCATGCGCGCTGCCCGGCTGATCAAGATGGTGCTGCTCCTCCAGGCGCGGCCATCCATGACCGGGGCCGAGCTGGCACGCGAGCTGGAGGTGTCCGAGCGGACCGTCACACGCGACGCCCTGGCCCTTTCCGAGGCCGGAGTGCCGGTCTACGCGGACCGGGGGCGTTCGGGCGGCTACCGGCTCGTGGGCGGCTACCGTACGCGCCTCACGGGCCTGGCACGGGGCGAGGCGGAGGCCCTGTTCCTCTCGGGGCTGCCGAACGCGCTCCGTGAGATGGGCCTGGAGGACGCCGCGTCCGCCGCCCGCCTGAAGGTGTCGGCGGCGCTGCTCCCCTCCCTGCGGGGGGCGTCGGACTCGGCGGCGCAGCGTTTCCACCTCGACGCGCCCGGCTGGTACAAGGAGCCCCGGACGCCTCGGTGGCTGCCCGCCGTCGCCGAGGCCGTCTGGGACGACCGCACCGTCGTCGCCCGCTACCGGCGCCAGGACGCCGAGGTGGAGCGGGAGTTGGCACCGTACGGACTCGTGCTCAAGGCGGGCGTCTGGTACCTCTGCGCCCGCGTCGACACGTCCTTGCGGGTCTACCGGATCGACCGCTTCACGGACGTCACGCTCTCGGACGAACGCTTCGAGCGGGACGAGTCCTTCGACCTGCCCGCCTTCTGGGACGAGCGGGCCGCGCAGTTCGCCCGCTCGATCCTCCGTACGGAGGTGGTCCTCCGGCTCTCCCCCGACGGCCTGCGCCGGCTGCCGTACATGACCGACCGCGCCTCGGCCCAGGAGGCCGCCGACGCGGCCGGCCCCCCGGACGAGAACGGCTGGACGACGCTCACGCTGCCGGTCGAGTCGGCCGACGTGGCGTTCGCCCAGCTCTTCGGCTTCGGGCCGGAGTTGGAGGTGCTGGAGCCGGCGGAGCTGCGTGCCCGCTTCGCCGACCTGGCCGATCGGACCGCGCGCCTCTACCGGTAGCCGTCCATCGGGATCTCCGTGCCGGGAGCCGCCGCCTCCGCCGCCATGTAGGCCCACACGTCCGGCCGGCTGCCGTCCACGTCCGTGACGCCGTACTCCTTCGCCAGAAGCCCGCTGGAGAGCGCCTGCCCGGCCCAGCGCTCCCGCTCCGGGTCGGCGACCAGCGCCGCGACTCCCCGCCCCAGATACACCGGCGTCTCCGAGAGCGCGAAGTGCCGCTCGATCTTGATTCCGTCCCGCCAGTTCTTCTCGGTGATGCCGAAGCCGTCCAGCATCTCCTCGGAGCGCAGGAACCCGGGCGTGACGGCGACCGCCGTACCGCCCACCTGCTTCAGCTCCTCGGCCAGCAGATAGGCCATCCGGATCGGGGCGTTCTTGGCGAGGTCGTAGTAGAAGTTCTCGCGCGGCTTCCGGTTCGACTCGGCTGTGCCGTCGGTGACCTCGACGACCAGGCCGCCCGGCCGCCGTACGAGCAGCGGGAGCGCGAGCGCGCTGGTGATCAGATGGGTCTTCACCCCGAGGTCGAGCATCCGCAGCCCGCGCTCCAGGTCGAGCTCCCACACGGGGGTGTGGAAGTCGAGGAGCCTGTTCCCGCCCCACACGTCGTTGACCAGCACATCCAGCCGGCCCTGTTCCCGGTCGATTCGCTCCACCAGGGCCCGCACCCGCTCCGCCTCCAGATGGTCGGTCGGTACGGCGATGCCCTCGCCGCCCGCGCGGGTGACCAGTTCGGCGGTCTCCTCGATGGTCTCCGTCGGCCGCCCCACCTCGCTGACCCGCTCGCGCGTGGTGCGCCCCGTCACATACACGGTCGCCCCGGCGGCGCCGAGCTCCACGGCGATCGCGCGGCCCGCGCCCCGGGTTGCTCCGGCCACCAGCGCGATCTTGCCTGTCAGTGGCTTGTCGCAGTTGTCGGTCATCAGGCGGTCTCCCTCTCCGTCGTCTCTCCCTGTGACCGTTCCACGGAAAGGAGACATCTTCTGTCCGGCTTCCGCGGGCCGACTCCGTTCGGCCGCCCGGCGCGGATCTCGCCCGCTTTCCGCGCTCCGCGTGCGCCGCCCTCCGCCAAGCACGATGCTGTATCCGTGACCGACGAGACGGAGTTCTGGGAGATCATCGACGCCACGCGCGATGCCGCCGGCGGAGACCCCGACGAGCACGCCGATCTCCTCGTGGAGCGGCTGCTTCAGCTCGACCCCGACTCGGTCCTGGACTTCGCACGGCACTTCGAGACGCGCTACAACCGCGCGTACCGGTGGGACCTGTGGGCCGCCGCCGCGATTCTGCTCGGCGGGGCGAGCGACGACGCCTTCGACTACTTCCGCTGCTGGCTCATCGGCCAGGGCCGGGAGGTCTTCGAGGGCGGGGTGCATGATCCGGACAGCCTCGCGGACCTGCTCGGCGAGTTCGACGAGGAGATCGACGGCGACGGCGAGGAACTGGGCTACGCGGCCGACGAGGCGTACGAGCAGCTCACCGGCGCCGTCGCGCCCGAACTGGGCATCGGCCGACAGGCCCCGGAGCCCGACGGCACACCGATCGACTTCGAGGACTCACAGGCGCTCGCCGACCGGCTTCCCCGCCTCTGGGAGCGGTTCGGTGTCGACTGACGCCCCCGCGTCAGACGTCCAGCGAACGGCCCATGAGCACATCGTCGACGTACCGCCTGTCCAGGAAGAACTCCCCCGGCAGCACGCCCTCCACCACGAAGCCCTCCGACTCGTAGAGCGCACGCGCCGGCTTGTTGTGCCCGAGCACCCGCAGCGTCATCCGCACCGCGCCCTCGCCGCGCGCCCTCTCCATCGCCGCGCGCAGCAGCCGCCGCGCCACCCCTTGGCCGCGCGCCCACTCGTACACGGCGAGCCCCTGGATCTGCCGGACGTGCGCGTTGCAGGCGAGCGGGGTGGGCGGCACCAGCCGGAGGTAGCCGGCGGTCCGGCCGTCGATCTCCGCCATCAGATAGTCCCGGGGCCGGTGACGCGCGTCGAAGAACGGCTCGAACGGCGGCTCCTGCCTGGGCGTCACCGCGTGCAGAGACGACCACGTGTCGTGGTCGAGGCGGCTCAGGGCGTCGTCGTCCGACGGCAGAGCGGCACGTATGAGTGGTTCCGGCATACCGGCAACTGTCCCATGTGGGCCCGTACCGGCAGGATGGTTTTCATGAGGATCGCGATCACCGGCTCCACCGGGCTCATCGGCACTGCGCTCACGCGCTCCCTGCGATCCGACGGGCACGAGGTGGTCCGTCTGGTCCGGCATCCGTCCCGCGCGGGCGACGAGGTCGAGTGGGACCCCGCGCGCCAGTACGTGGACGTGAGCGGGCTGTACGGCTGCGAGGCCGTCGTCCATCTCGCGGGCGCGGGGGTCGGAGACCACCGGTGGACCGAGGCGTACAAGCAGAAGATCAGGGACAGCCGGGTCCTCGGTACGGCGGCGATCGCCGAGGCGGTGGCGTCCCTCGGCACCGCGCCCAAGGTCCTGCTGTGCGGTTCCGCCATCGGCTACTACGGCGACACGGGCGACCGCCCGGTGGACGAGTCGGCGCCGCCCGGCGAGGGCTTCCTGCCCTCCGTATGCGTCGAGTGGGAGGGGGCGGCGGCCCCGGCGTCGGAGGCGGGCGTACGGACGGTGTTCGGCCGCACGGGGCTCGTCGTGTCCCGCGAAGGGGGCGCGTGGGGGCGGCTGTTCCCCATCTTCCGGGCGGGGCTGGGCGGCCGGCTGGGTGACGGGCGGCAGTACTGGAGCTTCATCTCCCTGCACGACCATGTGGCGGCGCTGCGGCATCTGATCGACACGGAGTCCCTGTCGGGCCCGGTGAACCTCACGGCCCCGGAACCGGTGACGAACCGCGAGGTCACGGCGGCGATGGGCCGCGTGCTGCGGCGCCCGACGGTCTTCGCGGTCCCGGCGGTGGCGCTGCGGACGGCGCTGGGCGGGTTCGCGGAGGACGTGCTGGGCAGCCAACGGGTCCTGCCGGGGCGGCTGCTGGAGTCGGGATTCACGTTCGCGTTCCCAAAGATCGACGAATCGATCGCGGCGGCGGTACGCGTGTAGCGCGGGGTCGCCTCCGGCGCGGTTGGTGGTGCGGGCCGGTGTCCGGGTGCCGCTCCGGGGTCATGCCCGGACGGCGTGATTTACGTCGCGTGCAGGGCTCGTTGGATCCGGGGGAACCAGCATTCCCACGCGACACAAATCAGCCCAAGTGTCCGGACACGACCCCTGCGCGTCCCCCTTCCATCCCGCGGACCGGTACGGGGTTGTACGGATCCCCCACCGGCGTGAGGGGGGCGGGGTCGCAGGAGGGGTGTGTTCGGACACTCAGGCTGATTTGTGGCGCGTGAACAAGAACGCCCCGTCGGGTCCAACGAACGGTGCACGCGCCGTAAATCACGCCGTCCGGACATACCCCTCCGGAGGCCCCGAACCCCGCCCCCGGCAACGAGACAGCAACCAAGACCCCCAACCGCGCCGGAGGCGACCCCCGTGTGCGCCCCGCACGCACCGATGCCCCCGCCACTGCGCGACTGCGAACGGCCGGTTCCCTTCCTAGTCTCGACCCGCACTCGGGTATTCCCTGAGTGGGGCGGGGCACCAGCCCCCGGACCGAACAGCCGCGCCGACCTCGGGGAGGGGCACGTGCTCACCACTGAACATCACGCGGACGTCGTCATCATTGGCGCCGGAATCGCAGGACTGTCCGCAGCTCATCAGCTCACCCGCGCCGGCGTAACAGTCACCGTCCTGGAGGCCGCCCCTTACATCGGCGGCAGGATGGCCACCGACCACCTCGACGGCTTCCGGCTCGACCGCATCGGCCAGTTGCTGAACACCTCGTATCCGGAACTGCTCCGCACACCCGCGCTGACGAACACCCCGCTACGGGTCTTCTCGCCGGGCGTGGTCGTCCACAGCGAGGGACGGCACCACCGCGCGGGCGTCACCGTCAGCACGGGGAGCGCGCGGGGCGCACTCACCGCCGCACGCGCCCTGGCAAGCGCCCCACGCGCCAAGGCCGCACGGACCCGCGTCCCGGGCGGTGTCAGGGCCACCCGGCTCAACTCCCGCCCCCCGCTGGGCAACGCTCTCGACCAGGCCCGCCTCCACGCGGCCTTCGGCCGCCTCGCGACGACGCCGGTGAACCGTCTGCTGGCCCGCCCCGAACGCCCCGCCCTGGCCGCGCTGTCCGCGCGCGGACTGCCCGCGCGGACGGTCGACGGCTTCGTACGCCCCCTGCTGTCCGCGCTGCTCTGCGACCCGGACCTCACCACCTCCAGCCGCTGCGCCGACCTGGCCCTGCGGAGCTTCTCCCGGGGCCGGCTGTGCGTCCCCGAGGGCGGCTCCTCCGCCCTGCCGGAGCTGCTGGCGGCCACGCTGCCGCCCGGCACGGTGCGGACGGGTGTGTGCGTGACGGACGCGTCGATCAGCTCCGTCGGTACGAAGGAGCACGGCGAGATCTCCTGCCGCTCCCTGCTCGTCGCGACGGGCGCCCGCGCCGCCGCCGAGCTGCTGCCGGGGCTGCGTGTACCGGACTTCCACCCCGTGACGGTCCTTCACCACACGGCCCCCACGCCGCCGATGACGGAACCGGCACTGCTCCTGGACGGCGACCGGCGTGGCGGCCCCGTCGCCCACACGACGGTCATGAGCGCGGTCGACCCGTCGCGCGCGCCGGCCGGCCGGTCGCTGATCTCCTCCACGGTGCTCGGGCTCCGTACGCCGCCTCCCGGGGCGGAGCTCGACGCCACTGTCCGCGCGCATCTCGCGACGCTGTACGGCACGTCCACCGCCGACTGGGAGCTGCTGGCCGTCCAGCACGACCCGGAGGCGGTCCCCGCCATGCCGGCGCCGCATGATCTCCGCCGTCAGGTGCGGCTGCTGTCGGGGCTGTACGTGTGCGGGGACCACCGTGACACCAGCACCGTCCAGGGCGCGCTCTCGTCGGGCCGCAGGGCCGCGTACGCGATCCTGGACGACCTGGGCGTCCGGCCCGGCGACGGGCCCGTCCAGCTCCCCACGGCGGCGTAGCCGGAATCCGGCGCCACGGCCCGGCGCGGCCACGGCTCCGGGAACGGCGCCCCGCTCAGCCGAACGCCGCGATCCGGTCACGGTAGTTGCGTACCGCGGCCGCTTCCCGGTACGGCTCCAGCCGCCGTTCGAAGTCCCGTACGTAGTCCACCGCGCGCGCGGACCGGATCTCCGTCGCCTGCTGCGCCGCCTCCGCTCCCAGGGCGCACGCCTGGTCCAGCTCGCCGAGCCCGAGGCGGCCGCAGGCCAGCACCACCCGGCAGAAGAGCCGGCTGCGCGCGAACGCGGGCGACCGTAGCTGGAGTGAGCGCTCGGCGTGCTGGACGGAGGCGCGGTACTGCTGGAGATCCCGGTAGCAGTGCCCGAACTCGTCGGCGAGCTGCCCTTCGTCGAAGGTGCTCGCCCAGTGCGGCACCTCGTCGCCGGGCCGCGCCGACTCCAGGGCGCGCTCGGCCCGCGCGAGCGAGGCGGTGCAGGCCCGCGCCTCGGTGAGCACGGCGTGCCCGCGCGCCTCCACGGAGTGCAGCAGCGCCTGCACCACGGGCGGCGCGGACGAACCGACGCCCTGCTGGGCGACGCGGGCGAGCTGGACCGCCTCCCGGCCGTGTCCGAGGTAGACGGCCTGGCGGCTCATGGTGATCAGGACGAACGAGCCGTACGCCCGGTCGCCCGCCGCCTGGGACAGCCGCAGCGCCTGTACGAAGTAGCGCTGGGCGAGTCCGTGCGCGGCGATGTCGTACGAGGTCCAGCCGGCCAGCCTGGTCAGGTCGGCCGCGGCGGCGAACAGCCGTCGCCCGGTGGACTCGCCGTACACGCCGCGCAGCATCGGCTCGCACTCGTGCTCCAGATACCGGACGAGGGCCTGGCGGGCGTGGCCGCCGCCGTACGCCTGGTCCAGGGTGCGGAACAGCTCGCCGACGGACCGGAGGGCGGCGACGTCGCCGCTGCCCACCCGCTGCCCGGCGACGCGGTCCGTCTGCCGGGCCGGCAGGACTCCGGGGGCGGCCTGACGCGGCACGGTGGAGCGGCCCTGGAGGGGCACTCGGGTGCCCTTGCCGTCCCCCGGGCGGCCCGTGCCCCCGCCGCCGCCTCCGTAGGAGGGCGACGTCCCGTACGAGGGCGCGCCCGCGCCCCCGGCCGCCGCCAGTTGGTGGCCGGGCACCTGACCCGGTCCGGCGGCCTCCGGCGCGCCCGACCCGTCGTGTCCGACCCGCTCGTCCGCGCGGCCGATCAGCCAGTCGCGGCTCGGGACGACGAGCCCCGCCGCGGTGAACGCGATCTTCCGCAGCTCCGCGTGGCTGCCCGAGTCCTTGCGCCAGAGTCCGCTGACGATGTCGACGGCCTCCTCGGGCGTCGCCGCGAACTCGAGCCCCGCGTACACGGGCGCGCAGGCGTCCAGCCCCAGGTCCTGCGCGGAGAGGCGCCGGCCGAGGCGGCGCGTGAAGACCTCGGCGATCAGTGCGGGCGTGGTGCCGCGTGGCTGCTGGCCGCGCAGCCACCGCGTCACGGATGTCTTGTCGTACCGCAGATCGAGGCCGTGTTCCAGCCCGAGCTGGTCCACCCGGCGGGCGAGACCCGCGTTGGAGAAACCGGCTTCTGCGATGAGCGCGGCGAGCTGGCGGTTGGGGATGCGCTGCGGAGGTCGTTCCGACATCAGCTGTACGGTCTCCTGCCTTCCGGGCCCCGGGAGCAGCCCTCATGGAACGGCGCGAATTTAGCGGTCGGAGCTGCCCGCACCGTCACCTTCGTCCCACATTCATCCGATCGTGTGAGGATTGCGGGCTTAGCTGACGTACCGCACCCACCGGTCCTGTACGGCCTCCTGGCCCCCGCGGGCCTGCCGGACCACTCCGCGGAACGCGGCCGTACAGTGGCTGAGGCGCGATATGTGCACGTGCCCGGTTGTCGCGGGGACACCCCCGGATCACACCCCCCGGATACCGGGCGCAGACGAAGGAGGCAATGCCGTGAGTGAGCTGCGGTTCGTCCATCTGGGCTTCGGCGGCGACGCCGTCGAGTACCTGGAGGCGTGGGAGAAGCAGCGCGAGGTCCACGCGGCGCGCTACGCGGACGAGATCCCCGACACCTGTCTGCTGCTCGAACATCCGCCCGTCTACACGGCGGGGCGGCGTACCGAGGACAGTGAACGCCCGCTGGACGGCACTCCTGTCGTGGACGTAGACCGCGGCGGCAAGATCACCTGGCACGGCCCCGGGCAGCTCGTCGGCTATCCGATCCTGAAGCTGCCGCGCCCCGTGGACGTGGTGGCGCACGTACGCCGCCTGGAGGAGGCGCTGATCCGTACGGCGACCGACTTCGGCGTGCGGACGACGCGCGTCGAGGGCCGCAGCGGCGTATGGGTGCTCGGCGATCCGGTGGAGGAGCGCCGGGCCCTGGGCGGTCTGTCGCTGGACTTCGATCCCCGGATGACCGACGGGGAGTTCGACCCCCGGCTGAACGGGCCGGAGTACGCCCCCTCCAACGCGGGCCAGCGCCGCGAGGACCGCAAGCTCGCCCAGATCGGCATCCGGGTCGCGAAGGGCGTCACGATGCACGGCTTCTCGATGAACGTGAACCCGGACAACACCTGGTTCGACAAGATCGTGCCGTGCGGCATCCGGGACGCGGGCGTGACCTCGCTCTCGTACGAACTGGGCCACGACCTCACCGTCGCCGAGGTGCTTCCCGTGGTCGAACACCACCTGCGGAACGTGCTGGAGCAGGCGGAGCCGAAGCCGCGCGACATCGAGGCGGAGGCGGCTCTCAGGACCGGCGCCAAGTCCCCGGCCGAGGCCAAGTCCACGACGGCCGCCGACCCGGTCGGGCAGCCGGCACGCGCCTGACCCGCCACCGCCGGGACCGCCACCGCCCGGCACCTCCCTGGGGGAATGCCCCTCGCCGACCCCGGGTTGCCCCTACGCCAGTCAACGCCGTACGACGCCAGCCAACGCCATGCGACGCCATGGCCCCGCAGTACCAAGCAATCAACGGGCGTACTCTGGTGTTCGCCGAAGATTCGAATGCCGCGCCAGCAGAGAGAGGTGCCGGACGTGTCCGCTGTCGCACCCGACGGACGCAAGATGCTGCGCCTGGAGGTCCGGAACAGCCAGACCCCCATCGAGCGCAAGCCCGAGTGGATCAAGACCCGGGCGAAGATGGGGCCCGAGTACACCAAGATGCAGCAGCTCGTGAAGAGCGAGGGCCTGCACACCGTGTGCCAGGAGGCCGGTTGTCCCAACATCTACGAGTGCTGGGAGGACCGCGAGGCGACCTTCCTCATCGGCGGCGACCAGTGCACGCGGCGCTGTGACTTCTGCCAGATCGACACCGGCAAGCCCCAGGCGCTGGACCGCGACGAGCCCCGCCGGGTCGGCGAGTCCGTCGTCACGATGGACCTGAACTACGCCACGATCACCGGCGTCGCACGCGACGACCTGGAGGACGGCGGCGCGTGGCTGTACGCGGAGACCGTGCGCCAGATCCACGGGCAGACCGCGGAGCGCCCGGCCGGCCGTACGAAGGTCGAACTCCTCATCCCCGACTTCAACGCCGAGCCCGAGCAGCTGGCCGAGGTCTTCTCCTCGCGCCCCGAGGTGCTCGCGCACAACGTCGAGACGGTCCCGCGGATCTTCAAGCGGATCCGTCCCGGATTCCGCTACGAGCGCTCCCTCGACGTCATCACCCGGGCCCGCGAGGCCGGTCTGATCACCAAGTCCAATCTGATCCTCGGCATGGGCGAGACCCGCGAAGAGGTCAGCGACGCGCTGCGCGACCTGCACGACGCGGGCTGCGAGCTGATCACGATCACCCAGTATCTGCGGCCCTCCGCGCGTCACCACCCCGTCGAACGCTGGGTGAAGCCGCACGAGTTCGTGGAGCTGAAGGACGAGGCCGACGCGATCGGCTACTCCGGTGTGATGTCGGGACCGCTGGTCCGGTCCTCCTACCGCGCCGGACGGCTCTTCCAGCAGGCGACGGAGCGCCGCGGCGCGGACTCTGTCCGCCAGGCGGTGTGAATCCGGCGCCTTCCGCCGAGCGCTTGCGCGCGCCCGCTGTGTGAATCCGAGCACAAGCGGCTACTTAACAGTAACGGCCGCACCGCCGCGGCCCGTACTCTCCCCGCAGGTAAGGGGTCGGATACGGGCCGCGGCGCCGTTCGGAGGTACGGCTTCGGACATTCACGGCCGTTTGACCGCTTGGTCACGCACTGGTAACACCAAGAGGTAATCCTCTTTATTACGCACCGCGCCATTCCGGTTCGCACTCCGTACCCCGCCCCCGGGGCCGAACCCGCACCCCGCATCGCCACCCGCACTCGCACTCGCACTCGTTCCAAGGGGGAACAGCCACCATGCAGGCCGCGCCGGTACGACCCGTCACCGAGGTGATGGCGGCAGCCAGCCGCCCCAACGCCCTGCCCTCCGTCTCCAACGCCCTGCGCGCCGTGGAGTCGCTCCTCATGAGCGGCGGCCAGCGCACAGCCCGCAGGAATGCCTGGACGGCCGTCCTCGAAGACCGCCGCAGGGCCAAGGACCGGGTCGAGGCGCAGCACGTACTGGAGGCCGTGTCGGGCCGCACTTCCCGAGCCACGTAAACTTCGGTTCATGGCGAGGAAGGAAAACGCAGACACTGCGGCGGAAACTGGGCGACTGAAGCAGATCGCCCTTACCTACAAGATGACCCGACGGGTCGACAAGAAGGTCGGCCTCGTCGTCGCGGGCGTGGGCATCGTCACCTTCGGCGTCCTCCTCGCGATCGGCTTTCTGGTCGGTCACCCCATTTACCTGGGCATCCTGGGCTTCATTCTGGCCTTCCTCGCGATGGCGATCGTCTTCGGACGCCGCGCCGAGCGTGCTGCCTTCGGGCAGATGGAGGGCCAGCCGGGAGCGGCGGCGGCCGTGCTGGAGAACGTGGGCCGCGGCTGGTCCACCACCCCCGCTGTCGCGATGAACCGCAGCCAGGACGTGATCCACCGCGCGGTCGGCAAGGCCGGCATCGTCCTGGTGGCCGAGGGCAACCCGAACCGGTTGAAGAGCCTGCTGGCGGCCGAGAAGAAGAAGATGGCACGCATCGTCATCGATGTGCCGGTGCACGACATCATCGTCGGCGACGGCGAGGGCCAGGTGCCGCTGAAGAAGGTCCGCACGACGATGCTCAAGCTGCCTCGGGTGCTCTCCGGCCCGCAGGTGACGGCGGCCAACGACCGACTGCGGGCGATGGGCGACCTGATGAGCAACATGCCGCTCCCGAAGGGCCCGATGCCGAAGGGCATGAGGATGCCGCGGGGCGGAAAGATGCGCTGACCGGAGATCTCCGGTCTTCGGACACATGGAGGGCGGCGAAGGAACGTGAGTTCCTTCGCCGCCCTCTCCTATGACTCCGGTGTCTCCACGACTCCCGCCGTGACTCCTGCGCCGGATCCGGCGCGTCAGATCCTGCGCGTCAGATCCTGACCTGGACGGCGCGGCCGAGCCGGTCGTGCAGGCCGCGCCCGTCGCGGTCCCAGATGAGGGCGGGCAGGGCGAGGCAGAGAAGCGCGCTGCGGACCAGGGCCCACCCGAAGCCGAGCCGCCCGCGGCCCTCGGAGATGACCCGGAGCCCGAAGAGTCGCTTCCCGGGGGTGCAGCCGACGGTCCCGACGGTGACGATGTTCAGGACGAGGAGAACGCCGAGCGCGTAGTTGGAGGCGGTCTGGGCGTCGCGGGCGAAGAGCCCGTACGCGATCAGCATGCACAGCGCCCAGTCGAGGAAGAGCGCGCCGAAACGCCGCCCGACGGGGGCGGCGGAACCGGGGCCCTCCTTCGGCAGACCGAGGCGCTCGCCCCGGTACCCGAAGTCCGTGCCCATCTCCTCGGCCGTCGCGCGCGGCCCGGAGAGCCACGATCCGATTGCTTGCCTGTTGTCCACCCGACCACGGTACTGCGCGACCGTCCGCACACCGGGCCCCGGGGGTACGGGACGGGGACACGGGGTACAGGGGAGACAAGAGGTGCGGGGGCGAATCGCCCCGTCGCGTGGCGCAGACCGTATGGCGGTTTCAGGCCGCCGTGGCCCGTCTGTGGAACGCGGCACACCCGGGCCGGTTAACTTCGGCGAAACAAATGGGTCATGCTTGAGAAATCCCGCATACCTATGGTCGGGTCCTGCGTGTGCCACCGCACTGGCCGCACGACCAGTAGCGATAAACCCCCGCCCCTCCCCGGGGACGGGAGGAGGAGGAGCTGGATGTTCCAGAACGCCGACGACGCCAGGAAGTTCATCGCGGACGAGGACGTGAAGTTCGTAGACGTCCGGTTCTGCGACCTGCCTGGCGTGATGCAGCACTTCACGATCCCGGCGAAGGCGTTCGACCCGGATGACGAGCTGGCCTTCGACGGCTCGTCGATCCGCGGTTTCCAGGCGATCCACGAGTCGGACATGGCGCTTCGCGCGGACCTGTCGACCGCTCGCGTGGATCCCTTCCGTCGCGACAAGACGGTGAACATCAACTTCTTCATCCACGACCCGATCACCGGTGAGCAGTACAGCCGCGACCCGCGCAACATCGCCAAGAAGGCCGAGACGTACCTCGCCTCCACCGGCATCGCGGACACCGCGTACTTCGGCCCCGAGGCCGAGTTCTACGTCTTCGACAGCGTGCGCTTCAACACGACGTCGAACGAGAGCTTCTACCACGTGGACTCCGAGGCCGGCGCCTGGAACACGGGCTCGACCGAGGACAACCGCGGATACAAGGTCCGTTACAAGGGCGGCTACTTCCCGACCCCGCCGGTCGACCACTTCGCCGACCTGCGCGCGGAGATCTCCCTGGCACTGGACGGCGTCGGCATCGAGGTCGAGCGCCAGCACCACGAGGTCGGCACCGCCGGTCAGGCCGAGATCAATTACAAGTTCAACACGCTGCTGGCCGCGGCCGACGACCTGATGCTCTTCAAGTACATCGTGAAGAACGTCGCCTGGCGCAACAACAAGACCGCGACCTTCATGCCCAAGCCGATCTTCGGCGACAACGGCTCCGGCATGCACGTCCACCAGTCCCTGTGGGCCGGCGGCGACCCGCTCTTCTACGACGAGCAGGGTTACGCGGGCCTGTCGGACACCGCCCGTTACTACATCGGCGGTATCCTCCGGCACGCCCCGTCGCTGCTGGCGTTCACGAACCCGACGGTGAACTCGTACCACCGCCTGGTCCCAGGCTTCGAGGCCCCGGTCAACCTGGTCTACTCGCAGCGCAACCGCTCGGCCGCGATGCGCATCCCGATCACGGGCTCCAACCCGAAGGCCAAGCGCGTCGAATTCCGCGCCCCGGACCCGTCGTCCAACCCGTACCTGGCCTTCTCGGCCCTGCTCCTCGCGGGCCTCGACGGCATCAAGAACAAGATCGAGCCGGCGGAGCCGATCGACAAGGACCTCTACGAACTGGCTCCGGAGGAGCACGCGGACGTGGCCCAGGTCCCCACCTCCCTCCCGGCGGTCCTCGACGCCCTGGAGGCGGACAACGAGTACCTCCAGGCGGGCGGCGTGTTCACGTCGGACCTGATCGAGACGTGGATCGACTACAAGCGCACGAACGAAATCGCCCCGATCCAACTCCGCCCGCACCCGCACGAGTTCGAGCTGTACTTCGACATCTAGGAGGGCCGCAGGTCAGAGCGGGTTTCCGCTCGCCTGGGCCGTCTGTGGGCCGTCGGCCGTGTTCCTCAGTCACCGAGGAGCACGGCCGGCGGCCCTCGTCGTTTTGCAGTTGGCGCGCCTCCTCGGCCAGGCTGATGTCGAGACAAGGAGAGGAATTTGCCTAGGTTTATGTCAAAAACCCGCCCACTCTCACCGGATGGACGCAGCTTCGATCATCGCCTTGGTCGGCCTAGGCATACTCGTGCGGAGTCGTACCCGACCGTCCGGACGGCGCTTTGGTAGGCCCGCCGTCCGGGCCCCGCGCTTGGCGAAACCCTTCATGTGGTGTGCCGCTAAGGTCGCGGCATGGGCGGGAAGTTGAGGTTGGGCAGGGGGGCGCTGGTCTGCCCGTGGTGCATGCGGCCGGTAGCACCACGCGGGTGGTGGCTGCCCCGGCGGTTCTGCACTCGGTGGCACCAGGTCAAATTCCGCACGACGTCGCTGTTCGCCCGTGTGCTGGACGGCCTCTAGCCCCCCAGTTCTTCTGGCGGGTAGGCGCAGGGCACGCACATGCCTGGCGACGGTGGGATGCAGTACACGGCGTCGGTACGGCAGTTGGGACAGGTACGGCGCGCCAGTACCGCCTTGGCGAGCCTAGCGGCCAGGCCCGGCGTCATCGGCCGGACGGGCTTGGCGTGGTCGATGCGGTACAGGTGGGCGACCGCTACTCCGGTGTGCGGCGACCGGCTGCGCGCCGGGCGCAGACCGCGCGCCCGTAGCTGACGGCGTGTGGCGTATCCGGCCGTGGCGTACTTCCAGGGGAAGGTAGAAACCAGCGGGTTCGCAGAATCTGAAAGCCACCGGATCCGGAACACGCTGGCGGTGGATGGGCAACACCCGTGGAGGCAAGCGGGTTCGCCCGGCTCAGGTGGTGTCAGTGCTCTGTGAAAGCCTCGCCGGGATGAGTTACGACTTGGCCGTATGGGAAGGCCCACGTCCAGCGGACGACAAGACCGCTGGACGAGTCTTCAATACGACCGCCTCATAGAGACGGACTGACGAGCCTCCGACCGAGCGCATCAGGGAATACGTTGCTGGACTCCTTGAGCGCTGGTGCGACCTCACCGAAGACGACGACGACACCTCGCCGTGTCAACTGGTCCATTGATCGGCGAGGCCCGTGGCTCACTGATCTACTTTCCGATGCGCTGGAGCATGGCGGAGGAGGCGTCCGGCTTCGCGGCCGACCTTGCGCGGTCCATGGGCCTGGTCTGCTTCGATCCTCAGCTGAACAAGCTCAGGCCTTAACGATCCCGGTCAGTTCGCCACTAGCTGACTGGGGCGGCGGTCTCCCGCGCTTCGTCCAGGAACCAGGCCTGTCGCAGTTGGGTGAAGTTGATGCCTATGCGGTCGCGGAGCGTTGAGAAGTTGGAGATCCCTACGGCTGGACGATCGACGACCCGCCGCGCCTGCCGTGCCGGCGTAGTGCGCCGGCCGATCGGCGGTCGCCTTCAGCAAAGCCACCCGGCGACTGCCCTGACTGGCTGCTCTGTACGATCACCGAATGCTGGGCGCTGGTCCGCCTGTCCTGTGCGGAGATCAGCAAGTGGTGCCCTGTCCGGATAGTTGAGGGAGTTGGCGGGTGTCCGCTTTGGACTTCTACGCTCACGTCGCCGTTTGCGGTGAGGTCCTGGGAGTCGGCCTCGGTGCCGACCCGGAAGCCTGGGAAGCCGCCCTGGAGGCGACATGCCTCGATGTTCCCGGTGATGGCCTACTGCGGCGGGACTACGGACTCGTGGAAATCAACTTCTCGCCGGACCAGCCAGGGAGGCAAGGGCAGATGTCGTGCTTCGGCTTCGGCGTGAAGATCCAACGACTGCTGTACGACCAGTCCCCGAGCACCGTGCCGTCCCCGCTCTCGCGGGAATACGGGGAATTCGCACCCAGAGTCCCCTTCAAGGAACTGCAGACCGCCATCCTGGTCCTGGGCCACACCATCGAACTCGACAAGCACAACACGTCGAGTGACATGGACTACTACCGCGTATCCGCGTCCGCCGCCCGCATCCACGTCGTCGCTGCCCCTGACCCGTACGGGTCAGGCGACCCTGATCCAAACGGACATCAGAGGGGCGACGTCTGGTCCATCGACGTGTGGTGACCAGCCTGCGGCCTACCAGCACCATCCGCGATATCTCTTCGCTACGAGGAGCTCCGGGCAACGATCACCTGCGCGGCGGGCAACGACCTGGAGAGCGCGCGTCACCGCCGATCAACCACACTCAAGCCCCCAGTGCCGAATCCAACCGGCTAGCCCGCAGGCGAATGTGGATTCGGCATGCCGTCATCGCTCATGTGCGCCCGCCGCCAGATTCCCTCCCAGTTGAACGGGGTCTCTGGGACGAACCGGTGCCACTGCCCACACGGACATGGCGCCAGCACCCACGCACACCCACGGCACAGCTCCACCGAGCCGTGCCCGGTCGAGTTCGACACCGGCGGTCTCTCGTCCCCGCAGGCGGGGCAGCCGGGGAGATCGGCGCCGTCAAGAATCGCGTTCTGTCGCCGGACGTACTCAGGCAGCCGTAGCGACGGATGGCGGAACGGGTCTTCGTACCAGGCGCGGTTCGGGCCCTCCCACTGGTGCTCCGGGATCCGACTCGCCAGCTGTCGGTCGGCCACCTCAAGGGCCTCCCGCAGTCCGGGCTTGGCTCCCGCCCCTCAAAGCGCCGACATCGCGGCGGAGTAGGCGGTGGTGATGTCGCTCCTGCCGGGCGAGCCGCTGCGGGACGGCTCTCGTGTGCGGGTCGCCGACTTTGAGGACTCTGGACTCAGCGACCGCCCTTCGAGCTGGCTGAGATCACGGAACACGTGGCCAGTTGGGTCGGCCCGCCTCTCGATGTGGAGGCGTTCCTCGATCTGTTCGACCTGAGCGACGCGGAACGCGCGCGACTGCCGGAATGCCGCAGGCTGCTGGCACTCCTTTGGTTGTTCCTCTTGTCTTACGACGCCCTTCGGCATCGTCGGAATCCGCCAGGAACGGCCGAGCGCCAAGCCGCCAGGTTGTCCGCACTTCTTGACTCACGCGGTGTTCCTCATGGCCTCACGAACCGAGGCTGAGTCGGATCTGAGGAAGCCCAAGGTCAGTGACCTGAGGCTTGCTGACCTGGAGTCCTTCCGCTTCCGCCGAGCCAGCCGTCTCAGCTCTCTGCGGACTTTCGCACTTCCGCGGGCAATGCCTCGTAGGCAACCCCGCGGGCAGCCTCGCGAACACGCTGAAACGTAGCCAGTGCCTGGTTCCGAACTCCCCGGGGCATGGCCTCGATCTGAGCTCGGTCCAAGACGTGGAACGTCCACTGAGCCAGGTTGAGTGCTTCGTAATCGGCGTGTGTACGGGCTTCGTGGACCGCGAACACGTAGACGTCGGCCTGGAAGCCGCGCTGTGCCTCGGGGAGGTACTTTCCGGTCTCGGGATCGAAGGGAATGGTCTGTGGGATGTCCCAGGACGGATTCCCGCTCGGCCGTGTCTGCGTCCACGCCTGGACGTACCCGCCCGCCTTCACCTCGATCCTGATGTTCTCCGGGCTCAGCACGTCGTAGGAATCCCACTCCACCCGGGTCGCCAGTGCTCCCATCGCCCGCGCGACAAGGAATTCCGCGAGGTATCCGCGCACGGTATTGGTCCGAAGGTCGGACATGGCGAACCGCCAGAAGTCCAACAGCGTTGCCTCCAGACCTGAGAACGGCTCGTGGCCGGACACGGGGGTGTGGGGAGGCGCCAGGATCGGGCCCCGCGGCCCCCGTGCCGTCATCCGCGCAGTCCCGCGATGAGGAGTGCGACCAGGCGGCGCGAGTCGTAGCGGGGGTTGTCGCCCGCGCCCGCGCAAAGGCTGGCGACGCCGCGCATGAGCTCGTAGGCGTCCTGGCCGGGGCGAATCTCCCCCGCACCGGCCGCGGTGTCGAGCAGTTGGGTGCATACGGGCAGGAGCCGGTCGAGGAAGTAGGAGTGCAGGGGGTCGAAGCAGGGGTCGTCGGACTGCAACACCGCGGCGAGTCCCAGTTTGGTGACCAGGAAGTCGACGAAGAGGTCCATCCACCGCCCCAGCGCGGCGTGGGGGGTCGCGCTGGTCGCGAGGAGGTCGGGACCTGCCTCCGCGAGGGCCTCGACCTGGTGGCGGTAGACGGCGACGATGAGGTCCGCCCGGCTCGGGAAGTGGCGGTAGATGGTGGCTGTCCCGACGCCGGCCTTGGTCGCGATGTCGCGTATCGGTGCTTCCACGCCTGACGTGACGAAGACCTCGGCTGCCGCGGCGAGCAGGGTCTTCTCGTTGCGCCGGGCGTCCGCCCGTTTGACCGACCGGGCTGTCCGTCCCGAGTCCTGACCGCCCTCGTTCACCGCGCTCCCATCTCCCCGCTCCCGGGTTTACCAAACGGGACACTGTCCCGTATCTTCAACCGGGACGGCGTCCCGTTTCTTAATAATGCCAGAACACGACGCCGGCAACCAACGACTCCATATCCGAACGGAGCGAGAACCATGTCCACATACCTGCTGGTACACGGCGCCTGGCACAGCGGCCAGTCCTGGGAGCGCGTCGTCCCGTCTCTGACGTCGGCCGGACACCGGGTGCTCAACCCGTCCCTGACCGGCTACGGCGACAAGGTGCACCTGCTCGGTCCCGAGGTGGGACTCCACACCCACGTCGACGACATCGTCGGACTGATCACCGAAGAAGACCTCACCGACGTGATACTCGTCGGCCACAGCTACGCCGGACTGGTCATCTCGTCCGCGGCCAACCAACTCCCGGACCGGATCGCGCATCTGGTCTACCTCGACGCGATGGTCCCGCGGGACGGCGAGAGCGCGGCCGACACGCAACCCGCCACCCGGGCCCTGATCGACCGGACCGTGAATTCCGACAGCCCCTGGCGGGTCCCGCCACTCCCCGAGATGCCGCCGCCTTTCGGCCTGTTCGGGGTCACCGACCCGGCGGACATCGCCTGGCTGCGCACGATGCTGTCGGATCAGCCGGTGCGCTGCCTCCAGGAACGGGTCCGGCTCGACAACCCGGCGGCGAACACAATCCCACGCACGCACATCCACTGCACCGTCCAGCCGGAAGGCATTACCCGTCGCCCCGTTCCCGCGATACAGCCCAACGGCACTCCCGCACAGATATGGGAATTGCCGACCGGCCACGACTGCATGATCACCATGCCGGAGGAACTCGCCGGCCTGCTGCTCAAACTCTCCTGACCCGTTCACCCCCCCGCCATGGGCCCACCTGAACGCACGGAGGGCGACGGCTACTTCGCCGATCCGGGGTTCTCGCGCTTGGAGGCATTGAAGCGCGCCTTCTTCTGACGATTTCCGCACGTGTTCATGTCGCACCATTTACGGGTGCGGCTCTGGCTGGTGTCGAAGAAGGCCGCTTGGCAGGTCGGCGATGAGCACAGGGCCAATTTCCCGTCTCGTTCGCCCGCGATGACGCTGATCGCGTCGGCGGCGACAACGCCCAGGGCATCCTCCACGGAGGAAGTCGAGCCAAGCCGCCATCGACGAGCGCCCTCGGGCGTCAGGACAGCCGCGGCCCGACCCTGAGCGCTGCGTTCATTGATGAGCTCGACGGCCGACACGGGGAGGGGGTCTCGGCGCGCGGCCGCCGTCGCGGCGGCGTGAATCGCCTCCCTCAGCTCCCGGGCGCGTTCGAGCTGGGCGGTGGTGCAGGACTCCACGGCGAGGCCACTCACGGCCAGCCAGTCGACGAGCCGGTTCGGCGTGGGAATACGTTCCACAGCGTTGCCGCGACGCTCCGACAGAGTCCCCGTGAAGCTGGTCGCAAGCACCTTGCCGAGACGGAAGTCAGGGAACTGAGCGCTCATGGAACCACCTTAGCCGGTTGCTCGCCGACGTCGAGATCTGTTAGAACCGCCTTAGCCGGTTCCGACGTGTCGCAAGCCGGTTCGCCCGATGACCAGGAGGCCTCATGTCCACGCACTGGTGCGTCACCGGCTCCGCGGCCGGAGTTGATCGTGGCGTTGTCACCACGTCCGCCCACCCCGGCGGGGGCATCTCATGAACCGTCCGACCAGCGACGTGCGGGCATTCGAAGCCCACGCGACCGACGCCGACCTCGACGATCTGCGCGCGCGTCTGGCCGCGGCGCGGCTGCCGGAAGCCGAGACGGTCCAGGGCGCCGCGCCCGGCCCTCGCCGATGGCAACAGGGAGTTCCTCTCGCCGACCTCGTGGATGTCGTGGACTACTGGCGCACTGGGTACGACTGGCGGTCGTTCGAGGCGCGCCTCAACCGGATCGGCCAGTTCCGTACGACCATCGACGGTCTGGGAATCCACTTCCTGCACCGCCGGTCCGCACGCGCGAACGCCACTCCTCTGCTCTTGACGCACGGCTGGCCGGGCAGCGTCGCCGAGTTCATCGATGTGGTGGACGAGCTGGCGGATCCGAAAGACGCGGACACGCCGGCGTTCCACGTCGTGGTCCCCTCGCTGCCAGGTTTCGGTTACAGCGACAAACCGGCCACCACCGGGTGGGGAACCGAGAAGATCGCGGAAGCCTGGGTGGAACTGATGGGAAGGCTCGGCTACGGCAAGTTCCTTGCCCACGGCGGCGACTGGGGCGGTGTGATCACCACGGTCCTCGCCGGCCGGTTCCCGGCGCACGTCCTCGGCATCCACACCACGCTCGCGCAGGCACCGCCCGGGCTGACAACGGACGGGCTGACGGCGGCCGAGCGCGAATGGACCGAGGAAACCCGCGATTTCTGGCGCCACCGCGCGGCGTACGCGAAGCAGCAGGCGACCCGACCGCAGACCATCGGGTACTCGCTCGTCGACTCACCGGTCGGGCTTCTCGCCTGGATCCTTGACAAGTTCGCCGAGTGGACGGATACCGAGGACAGTCCGTTCGAGACGATTTCCAGAGACCGCGTTCTCGACGACGTCACCCTGTATTGGCTGACGCGGACCGGAGCATCGTCAGCCCGCATCTACTACGAGAGCCACAACTCGCTCGACCCCGAACTCCGGGTCGACGTCCCGTCGGCGATCAGTGTCTATCCCCGCGACATCGAGAAGTGTCCGCGCCCCTGGGCACAGGAGCGGTACCGACAGATCGTCCGATGGAGGTCGCCCGAGACCGGGGGCCATTTCCCGTCGCTGGAGGTACCCGGGTATTTCGTCAGGGATCTCCAAGGAGGCCTCACGGCGGTCCTGGCCGCCGGCGGCAATCGGTCATGACGTCGCCGACGCCGGCATGGACACGTGAGGGGGCCGGTGGCCTCCCTGGCCGTTGCCACTTCGGACGACGACGGCCCCCAGCTACTCATGGCTGGCCAGCGCGGCGGCGGGTGAGGTGCGCAGGGCCCGGCGGGTGGGAAGTTCGATCGTGAGGAAAGCGATGCTCACGACGGTGAGCGCGATGGCCGGGAGCAGCCAGACCGGGCCCGCCGGCCAGGGGTGGTCGAGGAAGCCGATGCCCAGGAGTGCGAGCGGGATCGCGGAGACGGCGAGACCGGCCACGAGTGCGGCGGCGGCGATCAGCGCGGCTTCACGGCGCATCATGGCGCGGATCTGACGTGGGGTGGTGCCGTTGAGCCGCAATGTGGCGATCTCGGTGCGGCGTTGGGCCGTGGTGGCGGTGAGCTTGTTGGCGATGGAGAGGAGCAGGTAGCCGAGGAGTACGGCGATGGTGGCGAGGTTCACCCAGACCTCGGGCGGCGCGTCGCTCAGCCTGGCGCCGGTGGTGTCGGCGGGTTCGAGGGAGAGACCGGGGCGGGAGGCGGCCAGGGCGGCGAGGTTGTCGCGTGCCGTCGCCGAGTCGTCGGTGCGGATGAGGATGGTCTGGTCGAGACGGGTGGTGGTGTGGTCGATCGCGAGATCGCGGGAGACGACGACCGGGCCGAAGCCGAGGCTACGGCTGTAGACGGCGGCCACCCGGGGGGTGACACGCGTGCCGTCGCCCAGGATCAGGCTGATCCGCTGCCCGACGTTCGCGTCGCGCGACGTGGCCACGTCGCTGCCCACCGCGACCGTGTCGCCGGTGAGGCGGGCCAGGCTGCCGGAGCGTACGTCGAGGTCGAGCACGTCCGGCGCGCTGGGGTCGAGGACCATGGCGGACCCCGACTCGACCACGGGGTCGCCCAGTTGCTCGTACGGCCAGAGGACGGTGGTGGTGGTGACGGGTGCCGCGTCCCGTACGCCGGAGGTGCCCCGTACGGCGGCGAGCGTCCCCTCGGGGATTCCGCCGAGGCCCGGCGCGCTCAGGCGTTCCTGGGCGAGGGTGCCCGCGCGGACGTCGTTCGTGGTGGCGGTCAGCACCGTGGTCTGGGCGAGGGTGTACGTCAGGGTGAAGACGACCGCCATGGCGAGGGTGCTGACGACTCCGGCGATACGGATGGCGTAGCCGCGGACGTTGGACATCGCCAGCCAGGTGGCGGGCGAGGCACCGGCGGGCAGCCGCCGGGCCAGCGTGCCGCTGACACCCCGGACCAGGGCGGGGCCGGCCATGGCGAGCCCGATCGCCGCGATGATGCCGCCGATGGAGGTCGCGGTCGCGCCGAGTGCGGTCCGTGACAGCAGCGGCACCACGGAGAGGGTGGTCGCGGCGACGATGAGCAGCAGGCCGGCGCCGGTCCGCAGGCGTGAGGGGTTGCGCGGTTCGCTGCGCGACTCGGCGACGGCCTCGGTGGCGGGCATACGGGAGGTGCGCCGGGCGGCGCCCCGGGCGGAGACCTGAACTGCCAGCGCCAGCAGGAGAATCGTGGCGAGGGCGGGAAGTGGGCTGTACGTCAGCGGGAGTGCTTCGGGGAGTACGCCGCGGTCGACGAGCAGACGCCGGAACTGGCCGGCCAGCAGGTAGCCGAAGGGTATGCCCGGTACGAGCGCCAGGGCCGCGATGACAGTGGCCTGGTCGGCGGCGAGCCGGCGGATCTGCTTCGGGGTGGCGCCGACGGCGCGCATCAGGGCCAGTTCGCGTCGCTGCCCGGCAATGGCGACGCCCAGCGCGCCCGCCGTGACGAAACCGGTGATCAGCAGGATGATGCCCGCGAGCGACGACGAGAGCAGGATCAGGAGGGACCGGGCGGCCACCGCGTCGGGGGCGGCGAGGTCACCGCGGTCGGTGCCGGTGGCCACCACCAGTTGGGGGGCGGGCAGTTCCTCCGAGCCGTCGGCGTCCTTCCCGGCGCGGGGTTCGGCAGCGCGGAGCTCGGCCCGTACGGCGGCCGCGACCTTGTCGGTCGTGCCCGGCTCCGTACGCAGACCGATCATGTCGACCGTCCCGGACCTCGGCCCGGAAGTGGATCCGCCTTCGCTGCCCGCCAGTCGGGCGGCGGTCGGGTCGGCGAAGAGGACACCGGCGCCGGGCGCGTCGATCACCGCGGAGACGCGGTAGTCGGCGGCGGCGCGGCCGGCCGCGACCACGCGGACCTCACCGCCCGGCTTCACGCCCGAGGCGGCGGCGATGTCGCTGTCCACGGCGATCTCACCGGAACCGGACGGCTTCTTGCCGTCCATCTCCGGGCCGCCGGTGTCCGCGCCGTCCAGCAGCTCGAAGGAGGACCAGTTGTGCCCGGCCGTCCTGGGGTCCCCGACGGGCACGGCCCGCCCACGGGCGTCGAGCAGCCCGACGGGGAAGCCGATGTCCCCCACCGCGGCGGTGACACCCGGCAGTCGGGCCAGCTTTTCGACCAGCTCGGCGGGTACGGTGCCGCGTTCCGGCAGGGCGAGCGGCAGGTCCGGGCCGCCCCGGAAGGTCTGGTCGGCCGACACCAGGATGTCGGCGCCGCCGAGCCGGCCGGGCGGCAGCTGGGAACGGAGTCCCGACTCCGTCAGGACGCCCGTGCCGGTGATCAGGGCCGCACCGCCGAGCACCGCGCACACCACGGCCGGCAGGGCGCTGATCCGGTGCCGGGCCATCTGTACCGCGAGACGCAACATGATCAGTGCTCTCCCAACGCGACGAGCCTGGCGGCCAGTTGTGGTGCGGTCGGCATCGGCAGGGTGTCCACGACACGGCCGTCCGCCATCACCAGTGCCTCGTGCGCCTGCGCGGCGGCGGCCGGGTCGTGGGTGACCATCACCACGGTCTGGCCGAGCTCGTCGACGAGCTCACGCAGCAGGTTCAGCACGCCGTGGGCGCTGCGCAGATCCAGCGCGCCGGTCGGTTCGTCGGCGAACACGACGGCCGGTTTGGCGACCAACGCCCGTACGATCGCGGCGCGTTGCTGCTGACCGCCGGAGAGCTCGGCCGGCCGGTGGTTCAGCCGGTCGGACAGCCCCACCCGCTCCGTCAGGGTGTGCAGCCACTCCCGGTCCGGGGCCCGACCCGCCAGGCGCAGCGGCAGGGTGATGTTGTCCGCGACGCTGAGCGACGGGACGAGGTTGTAGGACTGGAAGACGAACCCGATGCGTTCGCGGCGCAGTTCGGTGCGGCGGTTCTCGTTGAGCCCGCCGATCTCCTGGCCGTCGATCCGGACGCTTCCGCCGGTCGGCGCGTCGAGCCCGGCGGCGCAGTGCATCAGGGTGCTCTTGCCGGACCCCGACGGGCCCATCACGGCGAGGAACGTGCCGCGTTCCACGGTCAGTGACACATCGTGCAGGGCGGTGACTCCCCCGGGGTACGTCTTGCCGAGGTTCTCCAACGCGATCGCGGGTGCGTGGCCTTGGCCGTAACCCTGGCCCGCCGCGTAACCCCGCGCCTGCCCCTGCTCGGGGCCGATGCCCATGCGGCCCGCGCGCTTCTCGGCCCGCCCGACGGGCGCCCTCATCGCCGGCCCCGCAGGCGCTGGGCGACGAGCGCGGTCACGCAGAGCGCGGTGACCGCGCCGCACATGAGGTGCGCCGGCGCACCGGAGCCGCTGTACGAGGCGACCATGTTGCCGGCCGCGCTGATGACCAGCACCAGCCAGAGCAGGGCACGTACCACCGTGGCCCGGGTGACCTCGCTCCGCGACGCGTCGTGGTCTCCCTCGGAGCCGGTCAGACGGTAGGGGTCGGTGTAGGTCATGAGGTGCTTCCTCTTCCGCTCGGTGGTGTCTCGCTGTCGTCACCGACGCTATGAACTGGCACCCCTCGCGGCCGAGCCCGCCTGCTCCCCAGTCGTCGGTACAGCCTGCTGTACTCATCGCCGGTCCGGCTGGCGACCAACTGGCGGGCCACATAAGGTCGCTGCCGAAGGAGAGGTGCATGTCGACCCAACGCAGCACACTCGACGGGGCCGCCGAGTCCGGCGAGCCGGAATCCGTAGGTCACGGCTCCCGGAGTCCGAACCCCCGGCCCGGCGTCCGGGACCTCGTCGTCCGGGCCGGCGGCACCGCGCTCGTCGCGCTCGAACGGCTCGCGGGCGGGTTCGGCACGGCCCTGCTCGCGCTCTTCACCCTCGCGTGGCTGGCCGTCTCCGCCGTGACCGCCCTCGTCGGCGTCGGACTCCTCCTGGCGCCCGTCGGGCTGCGCCTCCTGCACTCCGTCGCCGACCGTGAACGCGGCAGGCTGAACCGTTGGGGCCCCGAACTGGTCGGTCCCGGCCCTGCTCCGACCCGACTCCGCCCCGCCCTCACGGATCCCACCACCCGCCGCGAGCTGAGCTGGCTGGTCCGCCACGCGACGGTGGGGCTGTTCCTGGGCCTGATCGGCGTACTGCTGCCGCTCTGCGCGATCCGCGACAGCGCCTTCCCCCTCTACTGGCAGCTGCTCCCGGACGACGCCACCAGCGCCTCCATCGGGCTGGGAGTCGCGCGCGGCTGGTCCGACGTGCTCGCCGTCGCCCTGCTCGGACTGGGGTGGATCGCCATCATCGTGGGGCTCACGCCGGGGATGGCCAGGCTCCAGGCGAAGCCGGGCAGGCGGCTGCTGTCGGTCGGTCCCGACGCGGACCTGTCGCTGCGGATCGCGGAACTCACCGCCACCCGGGCCGCCGCCCTGGACGCCCACGCCACCGAACTGCGGCGCATCGAACGCTCGTTGCACGACGGCACCCAGAACCGGCTCGTCACCGTCACCGTCCTGCTCGGGGCCGCGCGGCGCATGGTCGCCCGCGATCCTGCCGGGGCCGAGGAACTCCTCGAACGCGCCCAGACCTCCGCCGAGCAGGCACTGGCCGAGCTGCGCTCGGTCGCCCGGGGCATCCTGCCGCCCGTGCTGACCGACCGCGGGCTCGAAGGCGCGCTCGCCGGGCTCGCCGCGTCCTGTCCGGTGCCGTGCCGGATCGATGTCGAGGCACCCGAGCGGCGCGCGGCGTCCGTCGAGGCGACCGCCTACTTCGTGGTGGCCGAGGCGCTGACCAACATCGCCAAACACAGCGGCGCCGAGCAGGCCGGCGTCACGGTGCGCGGCGGTGGCGGCAGGCTGCGCCTGAGCATCAGTGACAACGGCCGGGGCGGTGCGGACGAGGACGGCGGATCCGGGATCATCGGCATCCGCCGCCGTATCGCGGCGCTCGACGGCACTCTCACCGTGGCCAGCCCTCCCGGCGGCCCCACAACCATCGAGGTGGAACTCCCATGCGGATCGTGATAGCCGAGGACGACCCGCTGCTGCGCGAGGGGCTCGCGCTGCTGCTGCGCGCGGAAGGTCTCGACGTGGTGGCCACGGCCGGTACCGCCGACGGGATCCTCGACGCCATCGACGAGCACAAGCCGGATGTCGCGATCCTCGACGTACGGATGCCGCCGACCCACACCGACGAGGGGATCGTCGCCGCGGTCGAGGCCCGGCGCCGCCGTCCGGATCTGGCGGTGCTGGTCCTGTCCGCGTACGTCGAGCAGAGCTTCGCCACGGATCTGCTCGTCGGCGGTGTCACGGGGCTCGGGTATCTGCTGAAGGAACGGGTCGGCCGCGTCGAGGAGTTCCTGGACGCGCTGCGGCGGGTGGCGGACGGCGGGACCGCGATCGACCCCGATGTCGTCGCGCAGCTCTTCACACGCAGCCGCGACGACACGCGTCTGGAACGCCTCAGTCCGCGTGAACGCGACGTACTCGCCCTGATGGCCGAGGGGTTGGGCAATTCGGCCATCGCCGAACGGCTCTTCGTCACGGACGGCGCCGTCCACAAACACATCCGCAGCATCTTCGCCAAGCTCGATCTGTCGCCCACCGACCAGATGGACCGGCGGGTGGCCGCGGTGCTGCGTTATCTCGACGACGTCCGCCGCCGCACCTGATGGGCGGTCAGGTACTCGGCTGCTCCGGCTTCAGTGAGGTGAGGGGCAGCGGGGCGAAGCGGATGGCCTCGTACGCGGTGGCCTTCCCCGTCTCGTACAGGACCCCGACGTGCTCGTCGTCCAGCTGTACGAGGTCGGAGTAGGCGGCCTTGGCGTCGGAGAGCCGGTATCCGGCGGACCAGGTCGCGCCGCCGTCCAGGCTCGCGCGTACGGTCATCCACGCCCGGTCCCGGGGGTCGGCCGGCGACGCCATCAGCAGCGGGGCGTCGTCCGCTTCTCTGCCCCCGGTGACCTGGAGGAGGCTGCCCTGCACGGGCGGCGCGGTGATGCCGGTGGCCGGCTCGAAGGGGCCGTCGAGGGTGGCGCCGCCGTCCTGGCTCCAGGCGTGGACCCGGTTGCCGGGGGCGCTGCCCTTCTGGTCGCGGGCGTTGAAGTAGACCGTACCGTCGGGGAGTTGGGCGACGGCGGTCTCGTTCACATGGAGGGTGCCCTCGTCCGCCGGGTCGACGTAACCGATCCGCCAGCTCTCCCCGCCGTCGTCGCTGAGCAGGGAGTGCCCGGCGTAGTGGCTGGGCTCGGCGCCCGTGTCCGTACTGCCGTCCGGAGGGGTGACGGAGTGGTTGGCGCCGACGACGAGACGGCCCGCGTCGGGGCCCGCGGTCAGCTCGACGCCGTGGCCGGGGCCGGTGGCGTACCAGCGCCAGTCGGGGCGTTTGACCTGCTCGGTGATCTCACGCGGCGCGGACCAGCCGGCGCCCGCGTCCGTGCTCGCCTGGACGTAGACCCGGCGGCCGTCCTCCGGGGCGGCCTGCCCGGTCATGATCGCGCTCTCCGTCGCGTCGCCGCCGTTGCGGGTGGTCAGCAGCACCAGCCGGCCGCTGTCGCCGACGGCCACGGGCACGGGGTTGCCCAGGGTGTCCTGCCCCGATTCGGCGACCGCCCGTACCTCGGACCAGGTGCACCCACCGTCGTACGAACGCCGCAGCACCACGTCCACATCCCCGTGGTCCGCCTTGCCCAGCCGCCGTCCCTCGGCGAACGCGACCAGCACGTCACGCCCGGAGCCCGGCTCCTTCACCGCCACCACGGCCGGGATCCGGAAGGTGTCGTAGCCACTCTCCCCGGAGACGAACACATCGACGGCCCCGCACTTCCCCGCCGCCCGCGCCCCGTCCGCCCCGTCCGCCCCGGAAGCCGCTCCCGGTCCCGTACCCGATCCCATCTGACACCCTGCCATCACCGCTCCGAGCCCGACGAGGACCAGACGTCCCGCCCAACCCATCACTGAACTTCTCATCGCCCCCAGCCCAGCGCGCCGAACCTGCACGACCGGGAACGGCGCGCAGCTTCGAGGTGAACAGCACGCGTCGCCGTACCCTCGGGCTCCCCCCGGCTCGCGGGCGCGCCGAGCGCCTACGATCGGCGGATGCCGGATCAAGCGTCCACCACCACGCGCCACGTGCTGCGACGGGCCCGTCTCGTCGTCGCCGTGCTCGTCAGTCTCTGCGCGTTGATCGGGGCGGTGCGGCTGGTGGTGCCCGCCACCGGAGGGATCGACGGAGAGCCCGCCGGGGTCCGTGGTCAACTGGCCTTCATACGTTCGGCCTTGGACGACGGTGCCGCTGACGACGCCCAACAGCAGTTCCCCGAGGGGTACTTCTTCCTGCACGCCCTGTACGGCCTGAGCTGGGTCGAGTTGGGGATGCGGGAGCCCGCGGGCGAGGCGCGGGAGGAGGCGTCGCGGGAAGCGCGGTGGGCGCTGGAGCGGCTGGAGTCGGAGGCCGGGCGTGCCGCGTTCAGTGCCGAACTCAGCCCGTCGTACGGGGTCTTCTACCGCGGCTGGACCAACTGGCTTCGTGGCGGCACGCTCATGCTGCGGCCGGCAGGCGAGCGCGACGCCGCGCAGGTGAGGCGGTTCGCGGAGGATTCCGCCGCTCTCGGGGCGGCGTTCGACGGCTCCGAGTCGCCGTATCTGGCGGCGTATCCGGGGCAGGCGTGGCCCGTCGACTCGACCGTAGCCATGGCCTCGCTGCGGCTGCACGACACGCTGCTGCCCGCCCGCTTCACCGGCACCGTGGAACGGTGGCTCGACGGAGTGCGGCAGCGTCTCGACCCCCGTACGAGACTGCTGCCGCACCGCGTCTCCCCCGACACCGGTGACCCTCTCGAGGTGGCCAGGGGCACCTCACAGAGCATCATCCAGCGGTTCCTGGTCGACATCGACCCGGTTTTCGCCCGCGAGCAGTACCTGCTCTTCCGTGACCGGTACGTCGTCTCACCGCTCGGTCTCGGGCCGACGACGCGCGAGTACCCGGAGGGCATGGACGGCCCGGCCGATGTCGATTCCGGGCCGCTCCCCCTCGGTGTGAGCCTGTCCGCGACGGTCGTCACCATCGGCGCCGCGCAGGTCCAGGGCGACGCCCCGCTCGCCGAAGGGATGGCCGGCTACGGGGAGTTGCTCGGCGTGCCGGTCAGCACCCCGTGGACCAAGCGGTACGCCTTCGGTCTGATCCCGATCGGCGACGCGTTCCTCGCGTGGTCGAAGACGGCGCGGCCGTGGGTCGCCGAGCCGGGGGACCCGCCGCCCGCGCACCTCTCGCCCTGGTGGCGTCTCCCCCTTCTGGTGCTCCTGCTCCTCGTCGGCGCGGCGCCGTGGCTGCCCGCCCTGGTGCGGTGGCGTCGGCGGCGGACGAGAGCGGGTGACGGCCCTGGGGCCGTCCCCGGGGCCGGGGCCGGGGAACTGCCGTCAGCGTCTGGCGAAGATCGGTTCCCAGCGGCCCGGTGAGTTGTCCTGGGGCGTACGGGCTCCGCTCAGCGAGACCACCTTGTCGCTGCCGATCGTGATCAGCACCAGACGGTTGTCGAACTCTTTCCCACCGGGCGCGATGTCCCAGGCGATCAGACGCTTGTCGTCCGCCCAGACGAGGAGTTCCTGGCCCTTGAGCTTGGCCGCGCGCTTGCCGGTCGCCGGGTCGAGGACCTCGGTCGCCGTCGTACGCGCTCCGCCCGCGAAGGGCCCCGCGACGAGTTCGCCGTTCGGGGAGAGGCCGGCCGGGGCCATGACGAGGTTGACGTGCTTCTCCTTCGGCGGGGCGGGCACCTCCTTGCCGCGCAGATCGCGGAAGATCCGGCCGGGCGCCATGTTGATGAATTCGTACACCAGCGTGCCGTCGTTGTTGAACCGCAGCCACTCGCCGGAGCCGAACGACCTGCCGTACTCCGGATCCGTGAAAGCTGGCAGCGCGTGCCAGTCCGACTCGCCCGTCTCGACGTCGACGATCGCGAAGCCGGTGCGGCAGGCCACGGGTTGCGGCTCCTCGGTGTTGTTCACCGGGATCCTCTTCGACCAGTAGGTACGGAAAGGATCCTTGTCGTACGTCGTGGCGATGAGTTTCTTGCCGTCCGGCGAGAACTGGACCGCGCCGACACCCCCGTCGAGGCCCTTCATCGGAATCCAGCGCGTCACCTTCTTGGTGAGGAGGTCGAGAACTCCTATGCGCGTGACGGGCAGTTGGCGTTCCAGGACCGCCGCCGTGCGCATACCGGGCGCGACCGTCAGATAGGCCCAGCGCGCGTCCACCTCGTACCTGCCGGTCTTCTGGTCCAGCACGGAGTAGGTCCGGGTCATGATCTGGTCGCGGTTGGGCTGCTTGACCTGACGGGAGGTGAAGTACGCGGCGAGCGCCTGGTCCCCGACCGCGATCAGGTCGCGTGGCGGCGACTGGTCCACATGTGTGAGGGTCTTGCCGCGGGATGCCTCGCTCGCCAACTGGGTGGACGCCTCGCCCGAGTTGAGCACGCCCGGCCCCGCCAGCGCGGCGGTGACGACCAGGACGGTCGTGACCGCGGCCCCGGCGAGGTGGCGTGCTCTGCGGCGGCGGCGTGCGGTGAGGACCCGGCCGGCCAGGTCGGCGGGGGCGGTCGCGGTGCCGGCGGCCTGCTCGCGCAGGGAGGCGCGCACCAATTCCTCGACGTTCACGGTCGTACCTCCACGGGGGCGAAGTCCCGGGACGGCGGCTGCTGTTCCGGCTTCTCGTCGTCGGACGGGTCGAGCAGGCTGAGTTCGGGCGCGAGGACCCGCAGCCGGGCGAGGGAGCGGTGGGTGGTGGAGCGGACCGTGCCGACGGAGCAGCCGAGCAGGCGGGCGACGTCGGCCTCGGGCAGGTCCTCGAAGTAGCGCAGGACGAGTACGGCGCGCTGCCGCGCGGTGAGCCGCGACAGCGCGTCGCGCATCACGAGCCGCAGCTCCGCGGCGCCGGTCCCGTCCGCGCCGGAGGCGGTCCGGGCGTCGACGCCCGGGTCGGGCGGATCGGCGACGGTCAGCTCCTTGCGCCGGCCCTTGAGCCGCCACCGGCTGACCTGCTGGCGGTAGAGGATCTGCCGTACGTACGCCTCGGGTTCGTCGATCCGGTGCCAGCGGCCGGCGGCCTTGATGAGCGCGTTCTGCAACAGGTCCTCTCCCGCGTGGCGGTCGCCCCCGCTGAGCAGCACGGCGGTTCTCAGCAGCGCGGTGGACCTGTTGGTCACGAATTCCAGGAAACTCTCCTGGCCTGTGGCATCC
This sequence comes from Streptomyces camponoticapitis, assembly GCF_014646115.1. Classification (GTDB taxonomy): domain Bacteria; phylum Actinomycetota; class Actinomycetes; order Streptomycetales; family Streptomycetaceae; genus Streptomyces; species Streptomyces camponoticapitis. Next base: position 231,491 of record NZ_BMMV01000008.1, read on the forward strand.
ATCGTCACCTTCTTCTCCCGGCGGGCCGGTCGGCCCTGCCTACCCGTGCTGACGCGCGCGAGGGCGCCTCACTATGCCGGGCGCGCGAAAGGTGTCCGGGGGGGGTTCCTCAGAGGTGACCCGATCCGTAAGGGACCGTGAACCGTAGCGCAAGAAGTTGACTGGTCACCGCAGTTGAGGCGCAGGGATACGAAAACTGCTCGCAGACATCTTGTGAAGCACGGCGCGACGGTCCTAATGTCCACCTCACCCCCACGGCGTCCGCTCCACCGAGCGTCAGCCCCACCCGCGTTCGTCCTCTCCAAGAGAATCGAGCCCTAGATGTCGTGGACCTCACTGACCGCCGCCGCCGTCGGGCTGGGTCTGAGTCTCAGCCTGCTGAGCGGCGGCGGCACCGTCCTCGCCGCCGCACCCCTCGAAAGACCCACCGGCCCCGCCGGCCCCGTCGTCACCCGCGCCGCCCTGGACCCCGCGCTCATCGCCGGCCGGGGCGCCCGCGTCGGCTTCGCCGAGCAGGAGGCGGAGAACGCCGCGACGAGCGGCGCGGTCATCGGCCCGGACCGGACCGCGTACACGCTGCCCTCCGAGGCCTCCGGCCGTACGGCGGTGAAGCTGGCGCCCAAGCAGTACGTCGAGTTCATCCTCCCCAGCGCCGCCAACGCGATCACCGTGCGCTACAGCATCCCGGACGCGCCCGGGGGCGGCGGCATCACCGCACCCCTCGATGTCACGGTCAACGGCAAGGGCCGTAAGACCATGACGCTCACCTCCCAGTACGCGTGGCTCTACAACCAGTACCCCTTCTCCAACGACCCCGGCGCCGACCTGCTGCACCCCGACTGGTGGATCACCGAGTGCGCGTGCGTGCCGGCCGCGACGACTCCCGCACCGGTCATCACCAAGCCGTTCCGCCCGAGCCACTTCTACGACGAGCAGCGCCTGAAGCTCGGCAGGACGTACCGGGCCGGTGACAAGGTACGGCTGACGGTCCCGGCGGGCAGCAAGGCCGACTGGACGGTGGTGGACCTCCTGGACTCGGAGCTCGTCGGCGCACCGCATGTCCGGCTCACCGCCGCGAACGTGCTGCTGTTCGGCGCCGATCCCCTCGGCAGACGGGATTCGGCGGACGCGTTCGACAGGGCGATCACCTTCGCGAAGCGCAGGAACCTCACCGTGTACCTCCCGCCGGGCACCTACCAGGTGAACCGTCACATCATCGTGGACGACGTCACGATCGAGGGCGCCGGCAACTGGCACACGGTCGTCAAGGGCCGCCAGGTCACCCTCGACAGCCCCGCGCCCGACGGCTCGGTCCACACGGGCGTCGGCTTCTACGGCAAGGACGCGGCCGACGGAGGGAGCCGGAACGTCCATCTGTCGGGCTTCGCCATCGAGGGCGACGTACGGGAGCGGATCGACACCGACCAGGTGAACGGCGTCGGCGGCGCGATGAGCGACTCGACCGTCAAAGGGCTGCACATCCGGCACACCAAGGTCGGTCTCTGGTTCGACGGACCGATGTCGAACGTCCGTGTCTCCGGCAACATCGTCGTCGACCAGATCGCCGACGCCCTCAACTTCCATACGGGCGTGACGAATTCGGTCGTGTCCGACAACTTCGTCCGCAACACGGGCGACGACGGCCTCGCGATGTGGTCGGAGAAGACCGCCAACGCGCGGAACACGTTCACCCGCAACACCGTGCAGTCACCGGTCCTGGCCAACGGCATCGCGGTCTACGGCGGCACGGACAACACGGTCTCGGCCAATCTTGTCGCCGACCCCGTCCGGGAGGGCAGCGCGCTGCACGCGGGGTCCCGCTTCGGCGCCGAACCGTTCACCGGGGCGCTGCGCTTCACCGACAACACCACGGTGCGCGCCGGGACGTACGAGCTGAACTGGAACATCGGGCTGGGAGCCATCTGGCTCTACGCGCTCGACAAGGACATCGACGCGGACGTCCGGGTCACCGGCGACCACTATCTCGACAGCACGTACAACGCGATCATGCTGGTCAGCGACTACGCGGTGAAGGACCTGTACGCGATCGACGGTGTCCGCTTCAAGGACGTCAGGATCGACGGGACGGGTACGTCGGCGGTCAGCGCCCGTGTGAAGGGGTCCGCGTCCTTCGAGAACGTGGACGCGCGCAACGTGGGCGCCGTCGGTGTCAACAACTGCGGCTCCTTCAACTTCACCCCCGCCGGCTCGGAGTTCACGCTCGGCGACCTCGGCGGCAACGACGGAGGACGGGGTACGGAGTCGTGGCTCGCGCCGTGGCTGCTGCCTAACACGATCACGTGCGACGACCGTCCGCCGGTGGTGGCCCCTCCGGCGCCGTCCGCCTGGTGAAGCCCGTCAACGGCTGACCCGCCGACCTGAGGCTCCCCCCTCATGGTGTGGCCCCGCACGGCGTCCTCCGCGCGGGGCCACGGTCATGGCCGGGCCGGTTGGCCCGGGTCGCCGGTCAGGGGGTGATTCGCAGCGCGTCCACCATCCCCACCGATGTACTGCGGTTCACGATCCTGATCGTGTGCGAGCCTCGGGTCAGCCCCTGTTTCTGCCACACGACCTGCTGGACCTGTCTCGCGCCGTCGGCTCTCAGATTCACCGTCGCCTGGAAGACGTTGTCGAGGTAGACGTCGACCGTCCCCATGTCGCCGTTGCGTTCGGACAGATACTGGATCCCGGTGCCGTTGAACGTGTACGACGCGACCGCGTCCACCGTGGTGCTGTGGTGGGTGTCGTCGTTGAAGTCGCCGTAACCGCGGCTGTTCGTGAGATGCCAGTTGTTGTCGTACGTCAGCGCGGTGTTGTTCACCATCGGGTCGGCCGTCGCGTTCGACCCCAGCGTGGAGCTGGTGCCGGCCAGGGACTTCATGCCCTGGTTCGCGGTGCCGGTGAGCGTTGTCTGGCTGTACGAGCTGAGCGGCTTGGCGGTCCGCTCGACGACGTACACCTGGTTCGCCCCGGTGTTGAAGGTGATCTCGGCGCTGCTGGATGTGGTCACGATGGCGTTGTCGGAGGTCCTGCGGACCCTGACCTCCTGGGTGCCCCACGGATTGACGACGCGGGCCGCGTTCCCGAACTGGCTCTTCAGCCCGACGTACTTGATCTCGCCGGCCTCCCTCTCCGAACTGACCATGAATCCGCCCTTGGCCAGCAGACTGAATTTCCCGACGAAGGTGGAATCGGTGGGGACGGCGGGAAAGACGCGGATCTTGTCGTTGTACGACTGGAGCAGCGACTCGTTCGTCGCGGCCAGATGTACGCCGAGATACTCGAAGACGCCGTTGGTGTTGCTGGTCATGCCGTTCGGATAGTTCTGGTACTTCTGCAGCATGGTCTTCAGACCCTGGAGCGTCTGATTCCCGAGTCCCAGCCGGGCGGCCTGGATCGCGTCGTTGGCCCATACGTTCCCGTACGGGAACGGCCTGACGTTCCAGGTGTTGATCGCCTTCTGCTGGTCGGGATAACCGATTCCGGTGAGGTCGTAGGGCCAGATCAGTTCGGCCGCGACATTCTCGTTGTTACGCGTCTGCGCGATCGGGGGCGTGTGCGGCAGATAGGTGTTCGCCGCCGTGTCGGAGGGATACGCGATCAGGTTGTCCAGGATGTTCTGCCACTGCGGACGCAGCGAGGCGTCCAGGCCCAGCTGGTTGCTCGCCTTGATGGCGAGCGGGAACAGGGTGCGTACGGCGGCCAGGTCCGTGATCGCGTTCGGCACGTTCCAGTACGTCTCGTGCGAGTGGGAGCTGGCCACGTAGTACTTGCCGGTCGAGCTGTTGAACGACAGCTTCGCCTGGTAGAACTTGGCGACCTCGCGCATGAACGGATAGGCCGTGTTTCGCAGGTAGTTGGTGTCGTTCGTGTACGTGTACTGGAGGTACATGTTGTACGCGGCCTCGGTGCCGGTCGACCAGATGTTGTTGGTGAAGTCGCTGTTGACCGTGCCGCGCGCGTTGCCGTCCCAGCCCATCGTCTCCGGCACCCAGATGCCGTCCACGTTGTACCGGGTTCTGGTGTATGCCTTCAGCGCGTCGAAATTGCGGCTGTAGAGCTTGTTGAACCCGGCCATGAGATCGGTGTGGTTGGAGGCCAGGAACGAGTTGTAGATGTCCCGTTGATTCCAGTACCAGTACGCGTTGCTCCATTTGGTGGCGTCCCCGGTGGCCCGGAAGACGCCGTTGATGAAGTGGGCGGGATAGTTTCCGTATCCGGCCGCCGCGATCATGTAGGTGGAGAGGTAGTAGACGTTCTCCATGTAGTCCGCTTCGCGCGACCCGTTGGAGTACTGGACGAACGACTTCTGCCAGAACGCGTGCCACCAGTTGAGATAGGCGTTGTTGGTGCTGGTGTATCCGGCGGCCTTGACCTCCGCGAGCGCGCGCTTGGCCTCGGCGACCGAGTTGTGGCTCGGCGCGTTGAGACGGGTGCTCGCGGTGAACCAGATGGTGTAGCTGGAGTCCGGTGTGATCGAGAGCCGTACCTTGCGGCCGTCGACGACGCGCGCGGTGTACGCGGCGCCCTCCACGGTCGCGCCGAGGGTGTAGCCGAAGTTCTGCGGGTCCGCCTGGCCGCGGCTGAGGCCGGCGCCGGTGGAGTCCGCGTACGTGGACACCGTCCGCCACGTCTCGATGTTCGGCACGTCACCGCTGTTGCCGAGCCCCGCGACGTCCCACAGGCTCAGATCCAGGTTGATCGCGGAGACCCCGGAGCGGGTGTCCTCCACATGGATGCCCATGACCTCGGAGTTGGGCTTGCCCATCACCGTGACGGTGCGGTTGTTGTCGTACTTGGTGGTGAGGGTGCCGTCATAGAGGGAGAGGCGCTGCTGGAAGGTGGAGTAGCCGCTGTCCATCGCCGGGGTGGTGGACAGGTTGAGCAGCCCGGCGCCGAAGGCGGTCTGCTGCGAGGTGTCCACACCGGACACCTGCATGTTGAAGCCGTTGTTCTGCCAGGCCATCGCGCCCGTACGGCCGTTGCCGACGGTGAGGCCGTGCTTGGGCTCGGTGGTCGGCCGGTTGTAGACGATGTCGTGCTTGGACATGTAGTTCGCGTAGTCCACGTTCAGAGCGCCGGTGGAGGAGTTGAAGGCGGCGTCGGTGGGTGAGGCCACGGCCGGTGAGCCGGCGGAGAGGCCGCTCACCATGCAGACGAGGACGAGGAGCGCGCCCAGCAGGCGTGCGGCGCGTGTTCTCCCGTGTGTTCCCGTGCGCCTCGTACTCGCGGCCGGTCTCGCCGGTCGGTCGGATCTCGCGGTGGTCACTGTGCATCACTCCCACGGGCGGTCATGGAGCCGGGACGGCTGATGCCGGGCCCGGTGAAGGTGTAGCTGTCGAGGTCGAGAATGGCTCCGGAGCCTCCGGTGAAGACCACGAAGAGATCTCGCGGCTGCTCCACGGCGTTCGTGACGGGCACGTTGACCTCGGTGTACGTCTCCCAGCCGCCGGTGTTGGGCACGGTCACCCGCCCGACCACCGGTCCGGTGACGGAGTCGTAGCGGAAGGTCGCCACGTTCCCCGCCTTGTCGGAGGAGACCCGGGCCCTGATGCCGGTGACGCCCTTGAGGCTCACCGGGTGGTACTTGACCCACTCGTTGTTCTGCACGTCGCCCAGGCGTTTGCCGCCCTCGGCCCCGGCGGCGGTGATGACCTGAGGGCCGGAGAGTTGCGCGAAGTGCTCCGCCTGCCACTTCTTGGGCCAGAGGCTGAGCTCCTTCTCCCCGGTCAGCGGTACGGTGCCGGCGGCGCCCTTGTCCGTGTAGCTGGCCCGCACCACGTAGAACTGCGTGGCGTCGAGGCCGGAGTGGATCGGTCCGGTGTTGAAGGTCGTGGAGCATCCGGTGCCTTCGGCGACCTCGTGCGCGTGCTCCTGGTGGCCCAGGGCGATCCGTACGATCACCTTCGAGCAGTCGATCGGACCGTCCTGCGGATCGGTCGCGGACGCGGTGACGGTGACGTTCTCGTTCCACTCGAACGCGCCGCCCGCCGGTGGCTGCGAGATCGTCAGCGTGGGGCGGTTGTTGCCGACGACGACCGGGATCGTCGCGGTGCCGGTGCGGCCGGTGCCGTCGCTGACCGTGAGTCTCGCCTGGAAACTGCCGTTCGACGGATAGGTGAAGGACGGGTTGGCGGCCGTGGAGTCGGTGCTTCCGTTGTCGGTGAAGTCCCACGCGTAGCTGAGCGGATTGTTATCCGGGTCGCTGCTGCCCGCGCTGGAGAAGGTCACGGCCAGCGGCGCGAGTCCGTTGTCCCTGTTCACCGAGGCCTTGGCGAGGGGTGAACGGCCGCCCTGTACGTAATTGATCTTGTAGAGGCCCGCGTCCTCGGCGCCCGAGAAGTAGCCGCTGCCGTATTCGAGGAGATACAACGAGCCGTCGGGCCCGAACTCCATGTCGATCGGGTGGACGAGCTTCATCCCGTCCAGGACCGGCTCGATCGCCGTCGGCGTACCGGTGGACGCGTTGCCGTTGTTGAACTGCACTTCCTTGATCCAGTTACGGCAGTACTCGGAGATCAGCAGTTTGTTGTCGTAGTACTGCGGCCACTTGACGTCGGAGTTGAGATTCGCGTCGTAGTGGTAGACCTCGGTGTGGTTGGGCGAACCGCATCCGCCGGGGTTGTCGAGCTGCGGCCACTCCTTGCTGCCGCCGTGCTGCTCCCACACCAACGACGTCTTGGTGGGGGGCAGTTGCTGGATGCCGGTGTTGCGCGGGGAGTTGTTGACCGGGCCGGTGCTGCCGCCGCAGGGGAACCAGCCGCGGGGCTGGTTGGCCGCGAAGTCCCAGTCGTTGTAGGCCACGTTGGGGCCGCCGCAGTACGGCCAGCCGTAGTTGCCGGGGCCGGTGGCCCGGTTGAACTCGTCGTACGCCGCCGGGCCGCGCGCGGGGATGGTCGCTCCGGCGTCGGGGCCGACCTCGCCCCAGTACAGGGTGTTGTTCGCCTTCTCGTCGACCCAGACGCGGTACGGGTTGCGGACGCCCATCACATAGACCTCGGAGCGGGTGCCCGCGGTGCCCTTGGCGAAGAGGTTGCCGTCGGGGACGGTGTACGTCCCGTTGTCCTCCGGGTGGATACGGTTGATCTTGCCGCGCAGGTCGTTCGCGTTGCCCGAGGTGCGCTGGGCGTCGAACTGGGCGTGCCGGGAGGGGCGTTCGTCGATCGGGGCCATGCCCTGGGCGTCGCCGCCGGAGTTGGTGTTGTCGCCCACCGCGAAGTAGAGGTTGCCCGCCGTGTCCCACGACATGGAGCCGGCCGAGTGGCAGCACATCTCACGCTCGGTCGGCCACTCGATGATCATGTCTTCGCTGGACGGGGCGATGGTGTTGGTGCTCTGGTTGAAGGTGAACCGGGAGATCCGGTTGACCAGCGGGGTGCTCTTGGGCGAGTAGAAAAGCATCACCCAGCCGGTGGTGGCGAACTTCGGGTGCAGGGTGATGCCGATCAGCCCGTCCTCGAAGCGCGCGTCCAGGGGGATGGTCAGCGCGACCGTCGTGGACTTGGTGGCCGGGTCGTAGAGGCGGACCTGACCGCCGGCGGCGCTGGTGCCGCGGTTGATGTAGAGGACCTTGCCGTTCGGCAGTACGGCGAGCTCGATCGGCTCGCCCATGCCGAGACCGCCGTCGAGCTTGACCTTCTCGAAGCCGCTGGTGGGCGGGGGTTCGGCGGCTTTCGACGCCGCCTTCTGGACCGGGGGTCTCTGAGCGGCCTCCGGGTCGGCGGCCATGGCGCCGGGCGCGAGCAGCAGTGCGGTCAGGGTTAACAGGGCGGTCAGACAGGCGACAGCGCGCGACAACACGGAACCTCCAGGGGCCGATCGTGGGGTGGGGGCGCCCGGCGGCCCGGGGCGCGACAGACGTGCTGTCGTGCCCCAGGTCGTCCGGGCGGGTCGATCGAGTGGTGACTGGTTACTGACTGGTGCCGTACACGGCCAGGTCCCAGAGGGAGTAGCCGTACTGCGTCGCGCGCGTGGTGCCCAGGACCCGTACGTACCGCCCGGTGCCGCTCACGGCGAGCTCGTCGAGACCACCGTTGCCCGCCGTGACCGTACTGACCGTGCGCCAGGTGGCGTTGTCCGTCGACGTCTGGACCGTGTACGCCGTGGCGTGGGCGGTCTCCCAGTTCAGCCGGACCCGCTGGAGCGTACGGACGCCGCCGAGGTCGACGGTGATCGACTGCGGGTCGGAGTACGCGCTGCCCCAGCGGGTGGCGGAGTCGCCGTCCACCGCGTTGGCACCCACGTGCGTGCTGCCGGGCTCGACGCTGGTGACCGTGACGGGCTTGCCCCGCGCGAGATCGGTGGCCTGCGCCCCGTCCTGCTTGATGCGGACATTGCGATAGCTGATGTCCAGGCCCGCGCCGTCGTTCTGGAGGCCTATGTGGCCGAGGGCGATGTCACGGTTGCTGGTGTAGTCATTGATCTTGACGCCGTTGAGCCAGATCTCGACGTGCCGGTCGTGCACCGCGATCTCGTAACTGTTCCAGGTCCCGGGCGGGTTGAGCGCCGCCGCCCGCGCCGCCGTGTCGGGCGCCTGGAAGCTGTAGACGCTCCCGGTGGTACGGGTCGGGTCGCCGTCGGACGCGTCGATCTGGATCTCGTGGCCGAGGTCGACCGGCTTCCAGGGGTCGCCCTGCGGGTCGGGGAAGCCGATGAAGACGCCACCGTTGTCGTCGCCCGGCATCATCCAGTCGGCCTTGAGCGAGTAGTTGGCGAAGGGCGTCACCGGATACCAGAGCAGGCCCATGCCACCGACCGAGGAGAGTGTGCCGTCGGCGAGGCTGAAGCTGCCCGCGCCCGCCTGCCGCCACTTGTCGAGACTGGCCTGGCTGCCGTCGAACAGCGGCGTGTAGCCGGTCTCCGGGCGGCAGTCGGCGGCCTTGGCGCGCGAGGCGGTCTGGATGCCGCCGAGGAGCATGGTGGTGAAGGCGGGGTCCGCGTACGACTCCTCGGTGTGGCCGAGGCCGGTGTACCAGGAGCGTCCGCCCCGGTAGTCCTGGCACCAGGTGATCGGATGATCGCCCATCGTGCCGCCGGAGTACGACGTCTCGTCCAGGCTGGCGAGCACCTTCACCGCCGAGCGGGGATTGGCGCGGTAGTTGTACCACTCGTCGGTACGGGTCCAGCGCTGCGGCAGATGCGAGGTGGAGACGGACGCGCGGTCCTCGACCTTGACGGTGGCCTGCTGGGTGGCCGGGTGGGAGGCGAAGTACGCGCCGACGAGGCCGCCGTACCAGGGCCAGTCGTACTCGGTGTCGGCCGCGGCGTGCACGCCGACGTAACCGCCGCCGTTCGCGACGTACGACTCGAAGGCGGTCTGCTGCGCGGAGTTCAGCACGTCGCCGGTGGTGGAGAGCCAGACCACCGCCTGGTACTGCGCCAGGTTGGCGGCGGTGAACGCGCCGGCGTCCTCCGTGGCGGTGACGGTGAACCCGTTGGCCGCGCCGAGCCGTTGGACGGCGGCGATACCGGCCGGAATGGCCGAGTGCCGGAATCCGGCGGTCTTGGAGAAGACCAGGACCTTGGTGAGGGGCGCGGCGGCGGCGCGTGTTGGGGACGGCGCGGAGGCCGGGGCGGGCGCCGCCTCGGCAGGCGGGGCCTGCGGTACGGCGACGAGCGACATGGCCGCCAGAACGAGCGCGATCAGGGCGCGGGACACAGTGCGCACTATCCGGTCCTCTCTCGGGGCGCGCGAAGGCGCTGGCTGAGCGAAGCGGTGATTTGCGACGAGGCGGCGGCGTCGTCAGGCGTAGTGAACATCGGAGGTCTAGGGGGGTCAAGGGTCGGCGCTGAAGTATCCGAAGATTAGTTTTCCTCCATGACAAAATGTCCCCCTTGACCGCTCCCCTGGTAGCGACAGCCCTCAACAGCAGCGCCGGGAACGGGAATCGGCCACCGCGATTGATCGGATCTTCGCGCGACGGAGGGTCACGGGCGGCCTGAACGGAACATGCGCCCCGTTCAACGGAGGTCGAGGACGGGACGCACGCCGGACCCGTCGCTCATGTCCTCGCTCCCGGGGCCGCTGACAAATTCGGCCATGCTCGGCTCGCGATCCCCGGTCGCCAGGGGCGGCCGGGTGACGAGGGCTCCGTCCCGCCGCGCATCAGGGTGATCCGCCGTCCCTCGCGCTCGGACACCGCGTGATACTGACAGGCGGAGATCGCCGAGAGGACCATCGCCCGTGACACAGGACATCGACACGGCGACCGCGCACGCCTGGCGCGCACTCGGAGGTGCGCGGGAGGCGGCCGGACTCGTCACATACGTACCCGCCCCCGGGGTGCTGCCGGCACGGCTGCCCGTACGGCAGTTGGCTCGGGCGAGCGTCGGGGTGTGCTCGCTGGCCGCCGCCGAGCTGGTGGCGCGGCGGTCCGGGCGGGAGACGCCGGGGGTCCGGGTGCATGAGGCGGCCGTCGGGGCGGCGTTCGTCAGCGAGCGGCATCTGCGGATCGACGGGCGGACCTGGTCTCCGTTCGCTCCTCTCTCCTCGTTCTGGCGCGCGGCGGACGGCTGGGTCCGGACGCACGCCAACTACCCCCACCACCGGGCCCGGTTGCTGTCGGCGCTGGGGATCCCCGACGGGGACGACAACGGTGCGCTGGCCGGGCGGCTGGCGGAGGAGCTGAGGGCGCGGCCCGCCAGGGCGATCCAGGAGACGGTGTACGCGGCGGGCGGGCTGGCGGTGGCCGTGGCGGAGCCGGATGCGCGGAGATGGCCGCTGATCGAGAGCCGGCTCTCGCCGGACGGTGGAGAGGCCACCGCCTCCGGTCGACGCCTGTCGACAGAGGCTCCGCCCCTGCCGGCGCACGGAGTGCGGGTCCTCGATCTGACGCGGGTCATCGCGGGACCCGTGGCCACCCGTACCTTGGGCCTGCTGGGCGCCGACGTGCTGCGCGTCGACTCGCCGCGGCTGCCCGAGGATCCGAAGGCGCACGCCGACACCGGCTTCGGCAAGCGCTCCACCCGCCTGGACCTCGGTGTCCCGGCCGGGCTGGCGGTCTTCGAGGAACTTCTGGCGTCGGCCGACGTCGTGGTCATGGGCTACCGCGCCGACTCGCTGGACCGGTACGGACTCGACCCCGATTCGCTGGTGGCGCGGTATCCCGGGCTGATCGTCGCGCAGCTCGACGCGTGGGGATGGACAGGGCCGTGGCGGGAGCGGCGCGGGTTCGACTCGCTGGTGCAGGCGGCGAAGGGGATCGCCCTGATCGAGCGGGGTGCCGACGGCCGGCCAGGCGCACTGCCCGCGCAGGCGCTCGATCACGGCACCGGTTATCTCCTCGCGGCGGCGGTCCTGCGCGCACTCACCGAGCGTCAGGACGACGGGGTGGGCCGGCGGCTGAGGCTCTCGCTCGCCGGGACGGCCTCATGGCTGATGCATGACATCAGGCCGGAGCCGGCCGGGGTCGACGACTCGGTGGCCCGGTCGGGCGAAGCCCACGACCCCGAGCCGTGGATGGCCGAGACCCCCTCGCCGTACGGCACGCTCCGATACGTGCTTTCGCCGGTCGACTACGAGGGTGGACCCGGTGATTGGACCCGCCCGCCGTCGCTCTGGGGTACCGACCCGGCTCGGTGGCTCTGACCGCGTCCGCATCGCGGCCGATCGATTGTCAGTGGTCGATGTCACTATGAGTGACATGGAGATCTTGGGGTGGGGACCTTTTCTGGAGCGGTGGAACGCGGAGTGGGCAGCCGCGCCGAGGACGAGGGAGGAAGCGGAGGAGGACGGGGAGGAGGGCCGTCTGGAGGAGATGGTCGAGGCGGGGCTCGGATTCCCGCCCGCCGACGAGGAGCGGATCACCGCGCTGGAGCGGCGGCTCGGTGCCACGCTGCCGCCGTCGTACCGCTCCTTCCTGGCGGTGTCCGACGGCTGGCGGCGAGCAGGGAGCGGGGTCTATCTGCTGGGGACGAGCGAGGGGGTCCACTGGCACGGGGACCCCTTCGGCTTCCAGGAGGCGTACGAGAAATCACTGACCTCGCACTCCTCGGCGGAGGCGGTCCTGGTGGCGGGGATGTGGAGCAGGGCCCTTCAGCTCGCCGTGGACTCGGACATGACCGATGTCCTGCTCGATCCCGGTGATGTGAACGCCGAGGGGGAATGGGCGCTCTACATCTACCGGGGCTACTCGGGCGAGTATCCGAACAGATACGAGTCGTTCGGCGCGTTCATGCGGGAGAAGTATGTGGAGTTCCACGGGGACAACGGCTCGGACCCCGGATTCGTCAATGACACGACACGCGCACTCGACGCGTCCCTGGAGCGGGCGCGCCTGGCCTGTCTGTCCGGGGAGGACGTCGACCGGCAGATGGAGACGCTGGCCGAGGCGATGAGACACGCCAGACCGCGCGCCCGGAAGCTGTATGTGCAACTGACCTCGATGCTCGGCCGCAACGAGTACTACCGGGCGGAAGGCCGGCTCGAAGACCCGCTGGTCGGGCAGGAGTTCATGCCCCTCGCCGCGCTGGAGGACGCCCGCGGCGGCAAGGACGGGGACTGGTTCCTGAGAACGCTCGACGAGGGCGACCGGGCAGGGGGCGCGGCGCTGCTGGAGCGGATCCGGGAGCGCGGTTACGTGTACGAGTCGCCGGGCCTGTTCGGCGAGGCGGTCGTCGCGGCGCGCGAGCAGGCACGCTGGGGCGACACCGGCGGCGCCTGGCGCACGGTGGAGGCGGCGCTGCCCGACTGGGAGCCGTACGAGGACGATCACATCGCCCCGATAGGGCTGCTCGCCGATCCGATCCTCGGGCCCGTCGTCACGCCGGAGCGCGGGCGACGGATCTTGTCGACGCCACGGGGCGCGGGACGGAGCACAGGAGGGGACGCGGGACGGCCGGGGCGGGCCGGGCCCTCGGGCCCCGTCAAGGAGAAGGCGCCTGACGGGCTCGCGTGGCTGGCCGATCCCGCGCGGCAGCGGCACTCCTACCGTTTCGTGCTCGCCGAGGGCATCCCACCGCGGGAGTTGGGCGAGCGGCTGGGCGGCGAGGTGCTGCTTCCTCCGCACAACCAGGCGGAGACCCACCCCTGGCGGGGCATCGCGCGGGACGCACCGGAGCGTGTGGGCCTGTGCGGGGCGAAGGACGGCGCCGAGAGCGGGCCCGGCTGGAGCTTCGCGTTCAGGGACGGCACCGAGACGTTCCAGCCGAAGCGGGCCAGTCCGATGGGAGAAAAGGCTTCGCGGGGCGGCGGCCGGTCCGTGCTGGTGTGGTGCGAGATTCAGGGGGAGAGGTCCAAGACGGTCCCCGACACCTTCCACTTCTCGTACTCCGAGGACGGCCGGGAGCGCTATGGCTTCACCGCGCGCGGAGGCGTGACGGAACGGAGAGGGGAGATTCCCGAGACGCTCGATCCGCGTCTCTTCTTCCCCGAGGGCACGGAGGGAGAGCACGTGGGCGCGGACGAGAGCGCGGACGAGGGCGAGGACAGGCGGGTGGGTGAGCGGCGGATGCTCACGGCCGTCGCGAGCGCCTTCGGGGTCTCGCTGCCGCGCTTCGCGATCCAGCACGGGCGGCTGCACGCGGTCAGGACCGGCCCGTGGACCAGGCCGCCCGGTCCGGGCGAGCAACGGCTCGTATTCGTACGGCACCGGACTCCGGCGCCCCGGGAGGAACAGTGACGCGTATCGAGGCCGAAGTCATCGAGACCGAGCGGCTGCTGCTGGTGCCGCAGCGGGTCGAGCACGCGCGGGAGGTGGCCGTGGTGCTGGCCGACCCGGCGCTGTACACGTTCATCGGGGGCGAGCCGGCGACAGCCGAGGAGTTGGCCACGCGCTACGCGCGCATGGCCGCCGGGCCGTCCGATCCCGCTGTCTCCTGGTGCAACTGGGTCATCCGGCTCAGGGAGGGTGAAGAGGGCGATGGACAGGGGCGGTTGGCGGGGACGGTCCAGGCGACGATCAGCCCGGCGGGTCCCCGGGACGAGCCGTGGGTCGTCGCGGACATCGCCTGGGTCGTGGGCACGTCCATGCAGGGGCGGGGCATCGCCACCGAGGCGGCGCGCGGGCTGGTCCGCCGGCTCGAACAGCACCCGGTGCGGGACATCGCGGCCCATGTCCACCCCGACCACGCGGCGTCGGCGGCCGTCGCGCGCGCCGTGGGTCTGGAGCCCACCGACGAGTGGCACGACGGCGAGGTGAGATGGCTGCGCCGACTGCTCAGACCAGAAGCCAGGTGATCAGCGAGAGGGAGGCCATCGAGCAGAGCGTGGAGAGGATGACGGTGTCCCTGGCGAGGTCGGTGTCCATACGGTATTCGGAGGCGAAGATGAAGGCGTTCTGAGCCGTCGGCAGGCCCGCGCAGACCACGACCGCGAACAGGGTGTGGCCGGTCAGCCCGAAGAGCCAGTGGCCGATCGCGTAGGCGAGCAGCGGCTGGGCCGCGATCTTGAGGGCGACCAGGAGAGCGCGTTCGGCGCGGCCCGAGGAGTCCGGCCGTACGCGGGTGTTGAGGGACATGCCGAGCGCGAAGAGGGCGGCCGGGACGGCGGCGTCGCCGAGCAGTTCGAGCGGTGCGGTCGCCTCGGCCGGCAGGCGCACGCCGAGCGCCGAGACGGCCACTCCGGCGAGGGAGGCCGCGATGATCGGGTTGCGGAAGGGGAGTTGGAGCATCCGGGCCGCGCGTCCGCGTGTCTCACGCCGTACGTCCAGATCGATGAGGACCAGCACCACCGGCGCGATGAAGAGCATCTGGAAGAGGGCCACGGTGATGACGAAGGAGGTGTCGCCCAGGACGTGTACGGCGACGGGGATGCCGAGGTTGGCGGAGTTGACGTAGCCCGCGGCCATCGCGCCGACGGCCTGTTCGGCCTGGCGGCGCCGGAACACCCAGCGGCTGAGCAGAAGTCCGGCCGCGAAGACGACGATCAGGCTGATGGCGAAGACGAGGACGCCGATGTTCAGCAGGGCGGTCACGTCGGCGCGGGCCATCGCCAGGAACAGCAGGGCCGGCATGGCGAAGGTGAAGGCGAAGCGCCCGAGGACGTGCTGGGCCTGGCCGCCGAGGATGTCGTGGCGCGCGGCCACCCAGCCGAGGCCGGTGATCACCCAGATGGGCAGGAAGCCGAAGAGGACGGCATGCATCGCGACCGCCTCCTGCCCCTATGGCGTACGGGCGGCCTCGACCGCCCGCGCGCGGGTCGACGGTCGCGGCGTCCGCTCCGAAGACGTCGGTGGCGATGGCGGCTGCTGTACGTGTATATGCCCGGCTTCGGGAGAGGTCACCGGACTCAGCATGCCGGACACGGCAGACGGCAGGGCACCCGCCCCCGCCGGTGACCGGCGGGGGCGGGTGCCTGCTGTGTCGCTGTACTCGTTCCTCCGTCGCTGGTCCCGGTGTTTCCGGCCCGTCAGCGCCCGTAGCGGATCAGGGCACGCACCATGCGGCACGTCGTGTCCGACGGCGGATGGATGCCTATCAGAGCCGCCGTCGAACGGATCCTCCGGTTGTTCGCGTTCGCCGGGTGATACACGCCCGAGTCGAGCAGGGCGATGGCGAGGCGCATGGCCTTGAGGCGGCGGTTGTGGGTCTCGTACCACTCACGGGGCTGTCCCGCGGGCAGTGGCTTGCGCTGCACGGACTTGGCGGCTGGCGGTGTGATGTCGAAGAGCTTCGTCGTGATAGTGGCAACGGCCATCGGCGACCTCCCGGCACGGTGGTGGAACCCTCACGAACACTTACAATTCTACCGCCTCCCACTGACAATCGCCCCTGGCCAGACGGGGTTTGAGGGGCATCGGGGGCTCCTGGCCCGATACCCGGAGGACATGCCCCGGGCGCTCCTGTACAGTCCGGCACAACACGTATCGCGAGGAGGTGGAGCCCGATGTGCGGCAACCGAACTTTCCGGGCCCTCCTGGCCGTCGCGTCCGTCTGACCCACGCGCCGGGAGCCGTCCGTACAACGGACAGATTCTCTGAGCGAAGGAAGACATGACCACCGAGCAGTTCCGGATCTCCGTATCCGACGATGTACTCGAAGACCTGCGTGACCGGCTGAACCGCACTCTCTTCACCACGGCGTCCGACAGCACCTTCTGGCTGGCGGGAACCGACCCCGGCCAGCTGCGCGAGCTTGTCACCCACTGGGCGGACGGGTTCGACTGGCGGAAGGCCGAGACCGCCCTCAACACCTATGACCACCGCATCGCCGAGGTCGCCGGCCGACCGGTGCACTTCGTCCATGTCCCGGGCAGGCGGGCCGAGGGCGCGCCCGCGCCGTTGCCCCTGATCATGACGCACGGCTGGCCCAGCAGCTTCGTGGAGATGCTGAAGGCGGCCGACCGACTGGCCGATCCGGCCGCGTACGGCGGTGACCCGGCCGACGCGTTCGACGTGATCGTCCCGTCGCTGCCCGGTTTCCTCTACTCGGCGCTGCCCGACGGACCGTTCACCCGCAGGCGCGTCGCCGAGTCGTGGCATGAGCTGATGACCGGGACGCTCGGGTACGAGCGGTATGGCGCCTTCGGCGGCGACATCGGGGGCGGGGTCACCCAGTGGATCGGCGCCCTGTACCCCGAGCATGTCGCCGGGATCCACCTCACCTCCGCCATGGTCGGGGCGGACTTCGAGAAGCGGCCCGCGACGCCCGAGGAACAGGCCTACATCGACCATCTCAAGGCCTACGACGTCGGTGACCAGGGCTACAGCGAGATCATGTGCACCCGGCCGGACACGATCGCGGCGGCCCTGGCGGACTCCCCCGCCGGGCTGCTGGCCTGGATCATCGACAAGTACCGGGACTGGAGCGACTGCGACGGCGATCTGGAGAGCCGCTGGGACAAGGACACGCTCCTGACGGTCGCCACCCTGTACTGGGTGACCGGGAGTATCGGAACGTCCTTCCGGCAGTACTACGACTACCCGCTCAACAAGCCGGTCCCGACGATCAATGTGCCGGCGGCTGTCACCCTGAGCAATGAGCTCGCGTTCAAGGGGCTGCCCCGCAGCCTCACCGAACGGCTCTGCACCGACCTGCGGCACTGGAGCACGCCGGAACGCGGCGGGCATTTCATGTCGCACGAGGAGCCGGAACAGGTGGCGGACGAACTGCGTGCGTTCTTCAGGCCGTTGAGGTCCGCGAGCTGATGTAGTCCCGAGGCGGGCGGGCGGGTGGACGCGGGCCGGGAACGGTCGGCACCCGCCCGTCCGCCCACATGGTGACGAAGTCCGCGATCCGCCTGCCTGGGCCCGAACTCGGCCGGGACGGCGTCGGTGATCCTGCTCGGCGTGCGCGAAGCGGTCACCGAGTGACGGCCGGAAGCGGAACTGTGCCCGGGGTTACGGAAGTTGATGCCGGGGCGCTTGAGCAGTACGGGCCCACCGTTCGTACGTAACGGCACACGTAACCCATCCGGCCGCCCCCGCGGCCGGGGACAGGAGCCCCACGTGTCGCGCAAGAAGTCGTTCAGCCCGAAGAAGAAGATCGCCCTGCTCGTCGGCGCGGCCGCGCTGGTGGGAGGTACGGCGGTGGCGATGACCGGCACCAGCCAGGCCTCGGTGGAGTGCGACGGGCTGAACACCGCCCTCGGCAACAACCAGCGTTTCATCGACGGTCAGCGGGCCGCTCCGGACGCCCTGTCCGACGCGCGGATCGCCAACCGGCAGGACGTGATCGAGGAGATCAAGCGGAAGCAGGCGGCGTCCGGGTGCGAGGTGGGCGCGAGCGACACGGGCGCGCCGCCTCCGGCGGAGGCGGCGCCGCCGGCCGGTGACGAGGGCGCGGGCGAGGAGGCGGGCGCGGGTGCGGGTGCGGGCGAGGACACCGGCGCCGGGGAGGACGCGGGCGCCGGTGCGGGTGCGGGTGCCGGTCAGGTCGGTGAGGTCGTCTGTGCCGGGTCGACCGTCACACTGTCCGGCGAGGCGGGTGCCCCGGCGGCGTCGAGCAACGAGTTCCCGGTCGGCACCACGCTCAAGGTGACCAACCTCGACAACAACAAGTCCACCACCGTGCGGGTCACCGCACCGTCGGGCAGCTGTGCGCTGCTCAACGACGCGGCGTTCGAACAGGTCCGTGAGCCGGGCAAGTTCCTGATCCGCAACGCGCGGATCGAGCGCGTGGGCTGACCCCCGCCCCGGCAAGGACCCGGACGGCGCCGGGCCAGGGCCCGCAACCGGTCAGGACCCGGTCAGCTGCTCCTCCGCGTCCGCGAGGATCTCCGTCAGCCGCAGGCCGAACCGCACGTCGCAGGCGTGCGGTTCGCCCGTGCGCGCCGCCGTGAGCAGGGCGCTGATCGCGTTGCCGAAGATGTCCACCGGGTCACCCCAGTCCTGGGGAAGCTCGACCGTGCCGTGCTCGCCCCTGAGCTCGAACCCCGTGCCCGCGCCCTTCACGGGGGAGCTCAGGCTCAGCGCCGCCGAACTGCTCACGCCCGACGTGTGCGTGAGCACCAGATGCGTGAGGTCGGGCTCGGTCCGTACCGCCGTCACGGCCGTCACATCGCCCAGTACCGGCAGCAGCGCGGAGAGCGCGTGGGGGCCGACGTCCCACAGGCCGCCCTTCTCGCGGCGCCAGGGCGAGTCCGCGTACGGGCTGTCGGTGCCCGCCGCGTACAGGGCGCCGAGCCAGTGGGCGCGTGCCGTGAACCAGCCGCCCAACGCCGCCTGTTCCTCGACCCACCGGGCGGTCTCGGGGGCGAAGCGCAGCGTGCAGAAGACCAGTGAGGCGACTCCGGCGCGTTCGGCGGCGTCCGCCACGGCGCGTGCGCCGGGCACGGTCGTCGCGACCGGCTTGTCCATGAGGAGGTGG
Organism: Streptomyces camponoticapitis; assembly: GCF_014646115.1. Taxonomy (GTDB): domain Bacteria; phylum Actinomycetota; class Actinomycetes; order Streptomycetales; family Streptomycetaceae; genus Streptomyces; species Streptomyces camponoticapitis. Next base: position 250,235 of record NZ_BMMV01000008.1, read on the forward strand.
CAGCCTGCCGCCGCCGCCCGCGCCGCGAGCGGCGCCTGGACGTCCGGCGGCAGGGCGAAGGCGACCGCGTCGCTCGCGGCGAGCAGCGCGTCGAGCCCGTCCAGGCCGCCCGCGCCCGAACCCCCCTCTCCGTCACCGCCGCCCGCGTACGCCTTGGTGTCGTGAGCGGCGGCGAGGGCGGCGGCGGCCTCGGGCCGCCGCCCCCAGACGCCGCTGAACTCGACATCCGGGTGGGCCGCGATGGCGGGGGCGTGCGTGCGCTCGGCCCAGGGGCCGGTGCCGAGAAGTGCGATGCGTAGCTGACTCATATGGATCAGTGTGCCGCCCGCGCCCCGCGCCGCCCAGGGCGGGCCGGGAATTGGGTGGCGCGGTACGGGACCCCCGGTGCTACGTTTCGAGGGCCGGCCGCGGGCCTCCGGTGCGACTTCCGGGACTTGCCTCTGAAGCAATAATTTCGCTGTTCGTGCCCCCATGCCCCGGCCGGCTTCAGCATGTCCGAAGGACATGGGCACCGGGGGAGAGACCATGACCGAGTCGGGGACCGACACCTGCTCCGACCTGATCGCGGCCGAGGACGTGCTCCTCTTCGTCAACGCCGCCGTCACGTCGACGGGCCAGCGCGAATTCCGCTCCGAGGCGTATCAGCAGCGGCTCTCGCTCGACTTCCTCCACGAGTACGTACGGGTCAACTACCGCAACGTGTACGCCGCTTCGCTCGCGCTCGACATCAACGACCACAACGCGGCGCGCGTCGTGGAGCAGTTGCTGCGGACCGCCGGCGAGGCGGGCGCGGACCAGAAGCGTACGGAGGGCCGGCTGATCGCCGCCCGGCTGGCGCTGCTGCCGCCGCAGCGGGTCTACCGCCTCTTCCGCGCGCTGCGCGCCGCGAAGGTCGGCAACCGCCGTACCCGCGCGATCCTGCGCGAGTGGCTGGCGGCCCGGCCGGACTTGGGGCACGACGCGGTGAAGTACCGCGCCGGGCTGAAGACGGCGGCACGTCACTTCCATCTGCCGCTGCGGACGGCCACCGGTTCCGCCCCGGCGGCGGGCGAGCTGGGCGACTTCCTCTTCAAGCCGGGCGTGCGCCCGCGCTACGAGCACCGGTTGCTCGACGCGTACCGACGGGCCCACCACGAGCAGGGCGCCATCTACGAACTGCCGTTCACCGTCGCCGAGGGGTTCGCGGCGAAGCACGGCGTCGAGCGCTCGGCGTTCGTGGAGCGGATCACACCCCGGATGACCCGGCTCGAACGGCTGCGCACACAGCGCGAGGCGGGTGCGGACGCCGAGGGCGCCCCCGAGCGGACGGATCTCTCCGCCATGCCGCTGACGAGGCTCGCGCTGTACACCCTGTCGCTGACGATCGAGGAGCGGGTGCGCCGGCGCGCGGAGCTGACGCACGCGCTGCGCACGTCGGCGCGCCGGGTCGCGGGGCCGTACGCCGGGACGTGGGGGCGGGTCGCCGCCGTACTGGACGACAGTTACTCCGCGTCCGGCTCCGGCGAGAAGCGCCGGCGTCCGCTCGCTGTCGCCCTCGGCGGGCACTTCCTGCTGGAGGCGCTCGCGGCGCCGGGGTCGTACGGCGCGTGGTGGACCTCGGGGCGCACGGACCCGCTTCTCGTCCGCCCCTTCGGTCCGACACCGCTGGGGATGCGGGTCGTCGACGCGCTGGAGTACGCCCCCGAGCGGCTCGTCCTCGTCTCGGACGGCTGGGACAACGCGCCTCCGGGGCTGGCGGGCGAGGTGCTGCGGGTGTGGCGTACGCGGCTCGACCGGGAGCGGCGTACGACGGTGGTCCATCTCAATCCCGTGTACGACGCGGACGGCTTCGACGTGCGCCGGCTGGCGGCGAGTGTGCCGACGGCGGGGATCCGGGACGCGGAGGATCTGCCGGCCCTGGTGGAGATCGCGCAGTTCGCGGAGGGGCGTACGGGGCTGGCCGAGCTCCAGGCGTATCTGGACCGGCGGATCGAGAGCTTTCTGCACGAGTACGAGGGGGGAAGGGCGACGTGACGGGGCTCGACTTCACCGGGCTGACGACGCGCCCGGCGCAGGTGTGGGGCGGCGTGCGGCTGGTACCGCTGGTGCGCGAGGAGCCGGTGCAGGGGCTCCGGCTGCACCGGGAGGTGTACGACCGGTTCGGAGAGGTGCTGGTCTCGCCGGGCACGAGCTATGTGTCGTACATCCCGCACGGCCTCGTCGCGGACTGGTCCGGCGCGGGTCCGGCGGAGAACGGGACGGGCGGCGGGCAGTCGGCCGCGTACGGAACGCAGCTGAACACCGCACACCCCACGGCGATGGCCGTCGACCAGCATCACCGCATGGTCAAGCGGCGCCCGTCGAGGAGGAAGGGCGGCCGGCGGCCCGGCGCTGTCGCGCGCTGCCGGTTCCTGCCGCTGCATCTGGCCATGGAGGGGTATCTGGCGCTGCACTTCGGCGGGCCGACGATCGCCTGGCACCAGTGGTCGCAGGAGGCGGTGCGCCAGGGCCTCTCGCCCCGTTCCGAGTCCGCCTACCTGGGGCTCGACGTGTACGGGCTGGCCGACGCGCTGCGGGTCTTCGAGATCCATCCGGGGCAGTGCGGGGTGATGGTGTACGTCGCGGACGCGCTCGCCGCCGCGTTCGTGGTGCCGCACCCGGACGACTACCGGGCTCTGCACCCGACGCTGCTCCAGGACATGTACGGGGAGTTGATCTACCAGTACGGCTACTTCGGCGGCCCCGTACCGGACTTCGAGGCGCGCCTCGGGGACGGGCGGTACATCGCGACGCTCGCCGATCTGCGGGCGGCGGCGCGTGCGCAGGAGCGGGCGTGGAGCGAGTCGCACGACACGGTGATGGCGCGTGGACTGCTCGGCACGTCGTACTCGTTCGAGCGCGTCTACCGCATGGGCTCCTTCGACCTGCACCGCTTCCTGCCGCCGTTCCGTGTCGGTTCCGACGAGCAGCACATCGGCGAGCTGATCACGGACCACAAGGGGCGTACGGCGTACCTGAAGACGTTCCGGCTGTCTCCGGCACAGATCAGGCGGGGGCATCTGCTGAACAGCCTGGCGGACAACGACTGGCATCTGGCGCGGACGGCGGACCGGTTGGGCACGACGTCGGAGGAGATCGTGCGCCGGATCCACGCGGCGGGCTTCGGGACGCTGCTGCGGTGACGTGAGGGCGCGGGACACCGGACCGGGTGGCCTGTGACCGGGCCGAGCCGACACCGCCGGACCGGAGGGCCCCCGTCTGTCAGAAGGAGTCCGCCGTGGTGAGGCTCCGGTCAGTTGATCATGGGGACGGGATTGGCGGGACTGTCCCTGTGGTGCGGGGTGGTGGCTCGTCGTATCGCGCCTTGAAAGGGACCTCCTGTTGCGGGCCCGTGTCTGCTTCAATGAGGGCATGGCCAGACTTCAGCACGACGCATCAGGTCTCATCGACCTTGAGCCGTTCTGGCCGTCCCGGCAGCATCATGACTTCGACCGGGTGTGTTGCCGCGCGAGGAACGCGTCGGCCCTCTAAAGCCTGCTCCCAGGTCTTCGGCCGTCGCGAATGACGTACGTCCCGTCCTGTCGACTCGACGACAACCTTCGCGCGAAAGAGCTGACCCCTCATGGCGAACTCCCGCCCTTTCTCCCCCGCCGCCACCCCGTATCCCTCCGGCCGGACCCGACTGCGAGCCGTCGACCGTGACGAGGTCGTGCCGCCACCGGCGGCCGACGTGCCCGGGCCGCTCGTGGATCTCCTGCCTCCCGGGTCCACCTGGCTGCCCGCCCCGGCGCACACTCTGCCGACGTTGCCGGGCAGGCCGCCGATGGTCGGGTATCTCGTCCTCGTACCGGTCGATCAGCATCCCCCCGCACCCGCCCCCGCTCCCGGCGGGGTCACCGAGGCGGGGCCGGTGCGGATCGACTCGCACGAGCGGACCGCCGAGGTCGACGGGCGGTTCCTGGAGCTGACGTATCTGGAGTTCGAGCTGCTCGCCCATCTCGTGGCGCACCCGCACCGCGTACACACCCGCGACCAGTTGGTGACCACCGTCTGGGGTTACGGGCACGTGGGCGACGGCCGGACCGTGGACGTGCATGTGGCCCGGCTGCGCCGCAAGCTCGGCGCCGAGCACCGGCAGACGATCCGGACGATCCGGCGGGTCGGTTACAAGTACGTCCCGTAGCCGGTTCCGTCATACGTGTGGGCCCCCGCCGGGCGTACCGGCGGGGGCCCTGCACGTGCGCCTTACGCGGTCGCCCCGGCCCGAGCCCGCGCCCGGGCCCGAGCCACCGCGCCCAGCACGGCGTCCAGGATCAGGAACGCCACCAGGGTGATACCGAGCAGCGGTACGAACCAGCCGACCAGCGCCGCCACGGCGATCAGCGGCAGCAGCACGGACAGCGGCACCTTCCGCCATGCCCCGCGCGGCATCGGCTTGCCCACGCCCAGCTTCCGGTCCTGGGTGGGCCGGCGCTGCCACCACATGCGGTAGCCCCACACGATGATCAGGATCAGTGAGAGGGCGAGGGCGGCGAGGAGCAGCTGGTTGACGAGGCCGAACGTGAGGCCCATGTGGGCGTCGATACCGAACCGGGTGAGCTGGGCGAGCAACGGGTAGTCGGCGAAGCGCAGTTCGTCGAGGATCAGTCCGGTGCCGGGGTCGACCGAGACCGAGTCCAGCCGGACCGGGAACTGGTTGTCCCGCTGGGCGACGACGTACGCCGTCCCCTCGGCCGGCGGCTTCACGCTCACCGGGCCGTCGAGCCCGGCCTGGCGCGCGGCGGTCAGGGCGTTGTCGATGCCGATGTCCATGCCCTCGTGGTCACCGCCGGGCCCGCTGTCGCCCCCGTGTCCTTCGTGTCCCTCGTGCGCACCGGAGCCGGCCCCCGCGCCCGCGCCGCTCTTCAGTTCGGCCGAGACGACGGGGGTGGCGCCGCCCAACTGGTCCTGTACGGCGCCGATGTTGGCGCCCGCGTACGTCGACCAGGTCAGGCCCGTCGCGGAGAGCAGCAGGAACCCGGTGGCCGCCCACATGCCGAGCGAGCCGTGCCGGCTGAGCGTTCCGCGGCGGCCGGTGGCCCCGCGTTCGGGCCGGAGCAGGGCGCGCTTCGAGGTCCTTCTGCGGCCGATCCACAGCAGCAGCCCGCCGAGCGCGACGACCCACAGCCAGCTGGCGGCGGCCTCGCTGTAGATACGGCCCGGTTCGCCGAGGTGCAGATGGCGGTGGAGTTCGGAGAGCCAGGTGCGCAGCGGAAGGGCTCCGGAGGAGCCGTAACTGTCCAGCTCACCGCGTATCTGGGCCGTGTGCGGATCGACGAACACGGCAAGCGACTTGCTCTCCTCGCTGTCCGGCATCGTCATCAGGACCCGGGTGGACTCCTCGTCGTCGGACGAGGGCCAGACGGCGGTGACCTTGCCGTCCGGGTGCTCGGCGCGTGCCGCGTCCACCTGCGGGGAGAGCATGGCCGTACGGTCGCTGTCCGGGGAGCTCAGCTCCTGGCGGTAGACGATCTTCTCGGCCTGGTACGAGAGGGAGTAGAGCAGCCCCGTGGTGGCGGCGATCAGCAGGAGCGGGGCGATCAGCAGGCCCGCGTAGAAATGGAGCCGCAGGACGAGCGGGCGCACCGCGCCCCAGGTGGTGGTCGGGGCGGCGGCCGGCTTCCTGTCCGCCTTCTTGGCGGTCTTCGCGCCTGCCTCGGCGCTTGCCTTCTTCTTCGTCGTGGGACCGGTGCGCGCGGTGTCGGCGCCCTGTACGGGGTCGTCAATGGCCATGACTGTCCTAGGAGTTGGCGTGGCACGGGGAATCGGCCCCCGGGCCCCGCCCAGGTCAGACCAGGGCGGCGGCGGCCCCGGAGGCCGTCGTACGGATCGGATGCGCGCCGCGGTCCGGTGGGCCGCGCCGGGACACGTCGTGGGCCAGCACGGCGCCGCGCGGCCGGTGGGGCGCGCGGGAGCGGTGCCGTACACGCGGCGGTACGGCGAGCGGCCGGGGCGCGGCGAGCAGCAGCCCCAGCGGGGTGAACGCGAAGGCGGCGACGGTGCGGGCGAGCCGGAAGAACGCGGCCTCACCGCGGGCCAGCCAGAGCGCGCAGACCGCGCCGGCGAGCAGGTGCGCGGCGAGCATGCCCGGCGAGGTGTCCCCGGCGGCGGCCAGGACGGCGGTCGGCGTGCCGCCGACTCCCTCCACGCCCGCGCCCTGGCCCATGTCCATGCCCGCCGTCGCGTGGGTGTGGTCCGGCGACGGCACCGCGCCGTCCGTCCCGACGGCGGAGAACGTCACGTGCAGCGCGGCCTGCGCGCCGAGCACGGCGGGTCCGATGAAGCCGATGCCCCGGCGCCGTCCGGCCGCGAGCCACGACAGAACGGCGATCGCGGCGAATGCCGCCGTAAGGGCACCGAGCGGAATTTCATGCGCGGACATGGACGAATGCCCCATGGCAGCCAGTGTCACGCACACCGCCGCGAGGACCGCGGCCCGCAAGGCGCGCATCGGCGACCGGGCATCTGTCATGGTGCGCTCATGCTGCCATTCCCGTGGCGTGTGCGGCAGATGGTGCGAACGGCGCTGACCTGCTATGCCCGCAGCAGAACGGATCCGGTAATCGGACAGCCCCGTGCCAGAGTTGAGGGATGAGACTTCTGATACTGGGTGGCACCGAGTTCGTCGGCCGCGCCGTGGCCGAGGCCGCGCTGGCGCGGGAGTGGCAGGTGACCGTGTTCCACCGGGGCCGTCACGAGGCGCCGGCGGGCGTCCGCGTCCTGCACGGCGACCGCACCGCGCCGGACGGCCTCGCGGCCCTCACCGCCGGCGCTCCGGGCACTCCCGGCACCGGCGGCACCGATGACACCGCCCCGGAATGGGACGTGGTCGTCGACACCTGGTCGGGCGCGCCGTCCGTCGTCCTCGACGCGGCCCGGCTGCTGGCCGACCGGGCGGGCCGCTACGCGTACATCTCCAGCCGTTCCGTGTACGCGTATCCGACCCCCGCCGGGCTCCCCGAGGACGGTCCGCTGGTGGAGGGCGCGTCGGCCGACGCGGAAGCGAGTGACTACGCGCGGGACAAGCGCGGCGGCGAACTGGCCGCCGAGGCGGCCTTCGGCGACCGCGCGCTCCTGGTGCGCGCCGGCCTGATCCTCGGTCCGTGGGAGAACGTGGGGCGGCTGCCGTGGTGGCTGGGGCGGATCGCGCGCGGCGGCCCTGTACTCGCGCCCGGACCGCGCGACAACCCGTTGCAGTACATCGACGTACGCGACCTCGCCGAGTGGACCCTCGACGCGGCGGCGCGCGGCCTCGGGGGCGCCTACAACCTGGTGAGTCCGCCGGGTCACGTCACGATGGGCGGGCTGCTGGACGCGTGCGTCGAGGTCACCGGGTCGGACGCGGAGCTGCGCTGGACGGACCCGGACACGGTCCTCGCCGCCGGTGTCGAGCCCTGGACGCAGCTGCCGATCTGGCTGCCGCGCGGTGAGGTGCACGACATGATGCACAGGGGTGACGTCTCCAAGGCGCTCGCGACGGGGCTCCGGTGCCGGCCGGCGGAGGAGACCGTCGCCGACACCTGGGCGTGGCTCCGGTCGATCGGCGGCGAGGCCCCGCAGCGTCCGGACCGCCCGAGGCTCGGGCTCGCACCGGAGGTGGAGGTGGACCTGCTGGCCCGCTGAGCCCTCCGGCGTCTGTCGGCCGGCCGACTCGCGGCGCGCCGACCCGCCCACTCCCTCACCTCCCGGCCTGCCCCCCCGATCCGGCGACGCTCGGTGACGGGCCCGTCGCGGAGGCAGCTCACGGGGGGAGTGCGGGGGTCCCCGAGTGGTGCTAGGTACACCCCCGATTGGGGGCGGAAACCGCTCACGTGCGACCGGCGCCGCACGGCAGACTTATGGCCGTGCCCGTCAGAGGGCGAAGGGCCGGTCGCCGTCGGGGCACGGGCGACGAGGAGAGGACTCACCATGAACGGGAAGAAGATGCTCGCCGAGGCGGGCAGGACCACGGGCCGGGGGCTGGTACTGGCGGTGACCGCCCTGGCCGGCTCCATCACACTGTTCGTCCTCTCGGTGCTCTCGATCACCTTCGTCCTGCTCGGCATCGGCTTCTTCTCCACCCCGTACGTGCTGACCGCGGTGCGGGCGCACGCCAACCGCCGCCGGCTGCTCGCGGCCACCTGGTCGGACGTCAGGATCCCGGTGCCGTACCGCCCGATGCCGGCCGATCTGCGCACCGGCGTCACCGGCCACGTGGAGCGGACCACGCTGATGCTGAAGGACCCGGCGACCTGGCGGGACCTGACGTGGCTGCTGGTGGACATGACCGTGGGGGCGACGGTCGCCCTGATCTCCGTGGGCCTGTTCATCTATCCGCTGGACGGGCTGGTGCTGGCGGCCGGTCTCTGGAAGGTCTTCGAGGACAACCCGTTCTGGTACGGCTTCGTCCCGGTCGACAGCCAGCTGACGGGCCTGCTCGCGGCGGCACTGGGCGCGGCGATCGCGGCGGTCGGTCTCCGTTACGGCGGCGACATCCAGCGCGGCCACTTCCTGCTCGCCAAGTCGCTGCTCGCCCCCAACCAGGACCAGGAGCTGGCCCAGCGGGTCGCCCATCTCACCGAGACGCGGCACGACGCCGTGGACTCCTCCGCCGCCGAACTCCGCCGGATCGAGCGGGATCTGCACGACGGCGCACAGGCCCGACTGGTCGCCATGGGCATGGACCTGGGCACGATCGAGGCGCTCATCGAGAAGAACCCGGCCAAGGCCAAGGAGCTCATCGCCAACGCCCGTCAGTCCTCCGCCGAGGCGCTGACCGAGCTGCGCGACCTGGTCAGGGGCATCCACCCGCCGGTGCTCGCCGAGCGCGGTCTGGGCGACGCGGTGAAGGCGCTGGCGCTGCGGCTGCCGGTGGAGACCGACGTACAGGTGGATCTGCGGGGCCGGGCCGACGCGCCGGTGGAGTCGGCCGCGTACTTCGCGGTGAGTGAGATCCTCACCAACGCGATCAAGCACTCGAACGCGGACCGGATCTGGATCGACATGATCCACTCGGACTCCATGCTGCGTGTCGCGATCGGCGACAACGGCGAGGGCGGCGCGAAGATCGGTTCCGGTACGGGGCTGAGCGGACTGGAGCGCCGACTCGGTACATTCGACGGCATCCTGGCCGTCAGCAGCCCTGAGGGCGGCCCCACCATGGTCACCGTGGAGATCCCTTGCGAGTTGTCCTAGCCGAAGACCTCTTCCTGCTCCGTGACGGTCTGGTCCGGATGCTGGAGGCGTACGACTTCGAGGTCCTGGCCGCCGTGGAGACCGGACCCGAACTGACCAAAGCATTCGCGGAGCTGGAGCCGGACGTCGCTGTCGTCGACGTCCGGCTTCCGCCGTCCCACACCGACGAGGGCCTCCAGTGCGCCCTCGCGGCGCGCCGGGACCGGCCCGGACTGCCGGTCCTGGTCCTGTCGCAGCACGTGGAGCAGTTGTACGCGCGGGAGTTGCTGGCCGACGGCAACGGCGGCATCGGGTATCTGCTCAAGGACCGGGTCTTCGACGCGGACCAGTTCATCGACGCGGTGCGGCGGGTCGCGGCCGGCGGTACGGCGATGGACCCCCAGGTGATCCAGCAACTCCTCTCCCGCAGGGCCCAGGACAAGCCGATCGGCCAGCTGACGCCGCGTGAGCGCGAGGTGATGGAGCTGATGGCGCAGGGCAGGTCGAACGCGGCGATCGCCTCCCAACTCGTCGTCACGGAGCGGGCGGTGTCCAAGCACACCTCGAACATCTTCGGGAAGCTGGGGCTGCCGGTGTCGGACGACGACAACCGGCGGGTGCTCGCGGTGATCGCCTATCTGGACCGGGGGCAGCAGTGACGGACCAGGGCCTGTCCGGCGGACGGGCCCTGGCGGGCGGCGCTCGCTGAAGAGGTACGCCGGGCGGGGCGTGTTGAGGGCATCCGCCCGGTTTGTTGATGGAGATTTCTATGAATTCCTTGTGCGGCTGAACAGGCCGCGAATGACGTCCGTATGGAACGGAGCGCTTCCTCCCCCCGCCGGAGACCCCCCTGAGAACCGGCACTGAAGCTTGAGGAGTTCCATGGGACGCACGTCAAGAAAACGCTCGACACTGGCGAACCGGGCCATCGCGGCCGCGGCTGCCTTGATTCTGGGCGGGGGTGGGCTGGTAGCGGTAAATGTCTACGCATCCGCGGGAGAAGGCCGCTCCGGTCAGGATCAGCAGATCCAGAATGCCGGGCGCCAGATGTCCACCATCGACTGTCCGGAAGTCGCGAATGAGATCACCAAGGTGCCGAGGCGTGCCCGTGCCCAGGTCGACCGGGAACTCGCCCGGATGGACACGCAGATAACTGTTGCGTACAAGCGGTTCGCCGACAACAAAACGAAGTTGGAGAGGGACCCGAGACTTACCGAGAAGAAGATTCTGAAGCCGCTGAAGCAGCAGCGGCTCGCCAGCCTCAAGCGCATCCAGTCCGCGCTCAAGCGCGCCGGGCACTGGCAGAAGGGCCTGCAGTCGCTGGCGCCGTGCACCATGCGCCCCGACGACACCCCGAACGAGGGTGACCCGGGCGGCGGCCAGAACGGCGGCCAGGGTCAGAACGGTGGCCAGAACGCCGGGCAGGACGGCGGCCAGGACGGTGGTCAGGGTCAGAACGCGGGCCAGGGCGGCGACACCGGCGGCGGCGAGCAGCCGCCACCGCCCGGCAACGGTCCCGATGCCTCGGACTTCGTCGACATCGAGTCCGTCGAGCCCAACGTGCAGCAGCCGCAGGAGCAGGAGCAGGCTTCGACCGGCACCTTCACCACCGACTGCGGGCGGAACGAGAACGGTCTCTTCAACTCGGACAACGTCATCGCCGCGCCCGGTGTGAGCAACGGCGCCCACCACAAGCACGACTACGTGGGCAACCAGGCCAACAACGCCTTCGCGAGCGACGACGACCTCGCCAACGGTGAGACGACCTGCAACGAGCAGGGTGACAAGTCCACCTACTACTGGCCGGTGATCCGCCTCCAGAACGGTCAGAACGAGGACGACGCCAACGAGGACGGCGGCGGCAAGGACGGCAACGTCGGCGAGATCCAGACCCCGTCCGAGGTCACACTGCAATTCGCCGGAAACGCCACGTCCAAGGTCACGGCAATGCCCCGATTCCTCCGCATCATCACCGGTGACGCGAAGGCGTTCGTCAACGGCGACGCCAACGCCAATGCCTCGTGGAGCTGCACCGGATTCGAGGACCGTCAGCTGAAGGACAAATACCCGATCTGCCCCGCCGGCAGCCAGGTCGTGCGTTCGTTCGACTTCCAGAGCTGCTGGGACGGACAGAACACCGACAGCGCCAATCACCGTACGCATGTCGCGTTCGCCGACGAGAACGGTCAGTGCCAGGAGGGATTCCAGGCGATTCCGCAGCTGAAGCAGCGGATCGTGTACGACCTCCCGCCGGGTCCCGGATTCGCGGTGGACTCGTTCCCGGAGCAGTTGCACAAGCCCGTCACCGACCACGGAGACTTCATCAATGTCTTCGACGAGGACGTGATGAACAAGATGGTCGACTGCATCAACACCGGCAAGGAATGCAACTGAACGGACCGCGACTAGCGGTGTGACGTAATTCTCAGGCGCCGGAGGGGCTGTGCTCAGCCCCTCCGGCGCCCGCTGTCGTCAGCTCTTCCTGGGGTGGCCCGAGTGGCCCCCGCTGTCGTGGCCCTCTCCCTCGTGGCCCTCGCCGTCGCCGTGGCCGCCGCTTTCGCCGCCACCGTCGTCGCCGCCCCCCGCGTGGTGCTCAGGGGCCGTCTCGACCGTCCCGCCCAGCCGGCCGCGCAGCGACTCGACCACCTTCGCGTCGCCGCTCGCGACCCACTTCCTGCCGACGAGGTACGAACCGCCGTAGTCGTTGGCCTCGTTGATCCACTCGCGCAGACCGCGGTCGGTCGCGAACGTGGTGAGGATGTATCTGCCGTAACCCGTCTTGCAGTTCGCCTGACGCAACTCATCGGCGTCGGTCTGCACGTTCGGATCACACTTGGCTTTCTCGGCCAGCTGTTCGAGGCTCCCGGTCGCCGTCTTCGGCGTCCGGGGGGCCTCGTCGTCATTGCCGCCGCAGCCGCTCAGCAGAGCCAGGGCCAGGGCCGGCACCACCAGTGCCACTCGGGGTCGCTCGGTACGCATTCGGCCATCGTGCCCTCTTTGCAAGCCCCCGCGCGAGTGAACGACGCATCACATCGTTGCCCACCCCCCTCCCCGTCATTAACGTGCGCTCCGCATGGACCTGTTGTCACACCCGTGACTTCTCACCAGTAACTCCAGCAACCGAGGACAGAGGACCGCTGATGACCGAGCTGCCGAGTCCCACCCCTCCCGCCACTCCCTCCAGGCGTGCGGTGCTGGCCGGCGCCGGGGCCGCCGGAGTCGCCGTGGCGCTGGCCGCGCACTCCCCCGCCGAAGCCCGCCCCTCCGCGCCCGACGCCAGGGCCGCTGCCGCCGCGGCCGCCACCACCGCGGCACGCGCCGCCGTGGAGCGCCTGCTCCCCCGCCACGCGGACCAGTTCCGCTTCCGGCCGGTGGGTGGCGCCGAGCGGTTCCGGGTCGCCGGGTCCGCCGGACGCGTCGAGGTGTCGGGCACCGACGCCGGCGTCCTGCTGACCGGGGTGCACTGGTATCTGAAGTACGTGTGCGGCGCCCACATCAGCTGGTCAGGCAGCCAACTCGAACTGCCCGCCAGGCTTCCCGCGCCCCGCCGCCCGCTGGAGCGCTCGGCGACCGTACGGCACCGGTTCGCCCTCAACGACACCCACGACGGATACACCGCCCCGTACGCCGACTGGCCGCGCTGGGAGCGCCTGCTGGACGTCCTGGCCCTGCACGGCTGCAACGAGGTCCTCGTCACCACCGGCCAGGAGGCCGTCTACCACCGGCTGCTGACCGGTTTCGGCTACTCCGACACCGAGGCCCGCACCTGGCTCCCCGCGCCCTCCCACCAGCCGTGGTGGCTGCTCCAGAACATGAGCGAGTACGGCGGCCCGCTCTCACCCGAGCTGATCGAGCGCCGCGCCGCGCTCGGCCGGCGGATCACCGACCGGATGCGCGAGCTGGGTATGGCACCCGTGCTCCCCGGCTACTTCGGCACCGTCCCCGACGACTTCGCCACCCGCAACCCGGGCGCCAGGACGGTGCCCCAGGGCATGTGGAACGGGCTGCCGCGCCCCGACTGGCTCGACCCGCGCACGCCCGTCTTCGCCGATGTCGCCGCCGCCTTCTACCGGCACCAGAGCGATCTCTTCGGCGAGGTGGACCACTTCAAGATGGATCTGCTGCACGAGGGCGGCAACGCCGGCGACGTACCGGTGCCGGACGCGGCCCGCGCGGTCGAGACGTCGCTCCACCGGGCACGCCCCGACGCGACCTGGGTGATCCTCGGCTGGCAGACCAACCCGGTGCCGGCACTCCTCGACGCCATCGACACCGACCGCGTGCTGATCGTCGACGGCCTGTCCGACCTGGACTCGGTGACCGACCGCGAGCGGGACTGGGGCGGGGCGCCGTACGCCTTCGGGACCATCCCGAACTTCGGCGGGCGCACCACCCTGGGCGCCAACTCCGACCGCTGGACCGAGCGGTTCACGGCCTGGCGCGACAAGCCTGGCAGCGCGCTCGTCGGGACGGCGTACATGCCGGAGGCCGCCGAGCGCGACCCGGCCGCGTTCGAGCTGTTCAGCGAACTGGCCTGGCGGGAGGAGGCTGTCGACCGCGCGGGCTGGTTCCGGTCGTACGCCGATCTGCGCTACGGCGGCGAGGACAGCGCCGCGCGGGACGCCCTCGGCGTGCTCGCGTCGACCGCGTACCGGCTGACGACCACCGACGGCCGCCCCGTCGACTCGCTCTTCTCACGCCGTCCCTCCCTCACCTCCTCCGTGGGAACGGCGTTCGACACCGCCGAGTTCGACAAGGCCTTCGGCTCACTGCTCGACGTACGGCGGGAACTGCGCGGCTCGGACGCGTATCGGTACGACGTGACGGAGCTGGCCCGGCAGGCGCTCGCCAACCGCTCCCGGCTGCTTCTGCCGCAGTTGCGCGGCGCCTTCCAGGGAGGCGACGCCGCGACCTTCCGCGCGCTGGCCGCGCTGTGGCTGAGGCTGATGCGGCTGAGCGACACGATGGCCGGGTGTCACCGTTCGTTCCTGCTCGGGCCCTGGCTGGAGGACGCCAAACGGCTGGCGACCGGTCCGGCGGAGGCCGTGACGCTGGAGTGGACGGCGCGCACGCTGATCACCACGTGGGCGGACCGGTCGGCGGCCGGGCACCTGAGCAACTACGCCAACCGCGACTGGCAGGGCCTGCTGGCCGATGTCCATCTGCCGCAGTGGCAGGCGTATCTGGACGAGCTGGCGGACGCGCTGGCCGCCGGGCGGGAGCCGAAGACCTTCGACTGGTATGTGGACGAGGAGGCGTGGACCCGGGAGCGCGGGAGCTATCCGGTGCGGGCGACGGGGGACGCGTACCGGACGGCGCTGCGCGTACGGGAGACCCTGGCGACCGCCCCGTACCAGGGCACCGTCACCGTCACGGCCGACCCGGTCGCCTTCGCGCCGGGCAGTACGGGCACGGTAACGGCGGTCTTCAAGAACGCCAGCGGCCTGCGCGGCACGGGCCCCGTCGACTTCGCCCTGACCGGCCCCGACGCCCGCCCGGACGGCCCGACCCGGCTCTCCCCCGTCGGCCCGGCCGGCGGCGGATCCGTCTCCTGGTCGGTGACGGCCCCGGACGAACCGCTCACGGTGCCCCTGCGCCCGCTTCCGTACGAACTGGCGCTGGAGTTCGGGCCGAGCGGCGAGGAGCGCGTGCGGACCGTCCAGCGGGGCGCGGTGTACGTCGCCGGGCCGCCGGCCGCGGGCTGGCGTACGTACACCAACAACGGGGCCGTCTTCGGACAGCTCGGCGACCGCTTCGCGATCAACGGAGGCGGCCAGGACCTGTGGCGGGCGACGGCGCAGTTCGGCACGGCCTTCGTAGGAGGCGCGTTCGGGGACGGTGCGGGCGTGACACTGCGGGTGGACTCGCAGGAGAACACGGGCCCGTGGGCCCGCGCGGGCATCATCGTCCGCAACAGTCTCGCGACGGCCGGCTCCCCCGGCATCGTCAATCTGGCGGTGACGCCGTCGAACGGAGTCGTGCTCTCGTACGACACGACGGGCGACGGCACGCTGGACACCTACCAGCGCGTCACCGGCGTCACCGCACCGGTGCTGCTGCGACTGACGCGGTCGGGGGGCCGGTTCACGGGCGCGTGCTCGACGGATGCCGGGACCACCTGGCGCACGGTCGCCACGGTGGAGGTGCCGGGCGCTGGCGTGACCCAGGACGTGGGCCTGTTCATGAGCGCGACGAACGGCAGCAGCGGGCTGCGGGGCACGGTGGAGTTCAGCGACTGGGCGGTCTCGGGCGGGAGTGCGAGAGGCAAGTAGCGCGCCGAATTACCCCGCCCGGCAAGGGAGTTGCGGGCGTTCGGGGTGACCATCCGACGAATCGCTCGTTCTGCTGAATGTGCCTCCACCCGACGCCGCCACGGCCTCCGCCCCCACCGCCGCCCCCACCGCGCCCGGCCCCGCTCCCGCGCCCATCGACGTGGAACAGGCCGAGGCGGCCCTCGTCGAGCACTACCCGCGGCTGGTGCGGCTCGCCTATCTCGTGCTGCCTCCGGCCCTCGGCCGGAACCGCCGGGTGCTGACCGCGCACGCCGTCGTCCAGCGGTCCCTGCCGCGCAACCGCACGGCCGCCACCCCGGACGACGGGTACGCCTACGTACGCTCCCGGGTGCTGCGGCAGGCGCTCGACGCGGGGCGGACGCTGCGCCGGGTGGCGTGGCCCCGGCGTGCCCAACTGCCGCCGTTGCTGCCGCACGTGTGGGGGCTGCGGCTGTTCCCGCGCTCGGGCGGCGCCGATGAACTCGCCCTCGACCGGCGCCTGTCGGCCCTCTCCGGCGGCGCCAGGGCCGCCTTCGTACTGAGAGGGCTGGAAGGGCTGACCGACCCGGACGTGCGCCGGCTGCTCGCCGCCTCCGGGGTGGACGACCCGCACGCGGCGCTCGCTGAGGCGGACGGCATCGGTACGGAGGGCGTGGCGCTGCTGGAGTCCCCCGAGTACGACCCCTGTTCGCTCCAGGCGCGCCCCACCGATCTGCTGCGGCGGCGCCAGCACGCGCGCGCGGCGGTCGCGGGTGTCGCCGCCGTGGCCGTGTGCGGTGCGCTCCTCGGGCTGCCCGGCGACGGCTGGGGCGCGGACGGCGCGGCCGCCCCGTCGTACACCCGCAACTCGGCCGCCGAGGCGGCCCTGGACCCGGCGAAGGTGCGGCGCGTCCCGCGGGACGCGTGGCGGGCCTCCGCGCGGACCGACTTCTCGGTGTGGCCCACGCGCGGCGCGCTCGCCGACGACCGGCCGCTGCTGCGCAGGGCGCTGGCGGTCTGGGCCAGACCGGGCACGTCGGTGCGTGTCTCGTCGACACCGGCCACGCCCGTGGGGCCGCCGATGGGACCGGCGCAGTTGCTGTACGCGGGCGAGGTCGACCGGGCGCGGGTGGTGCTGCTGTACGACGGCCTGCGGATCGCCCGGTACGCGGAACCCCGCACCGGCGCCGGCCCCGTGGCACTGGACTTCGCCCGGGTGGACGGGGCGGCGGCCGACACCGCCCCCGGCGCGGCTCCGAGCACGTACGCCCTGGTCGCCGCGCGCACGGACGGCAACGTGCGCTATCTGACCGCGCCCTGGGTGGAGACGACGTCCGTGCGCGATCTGCTCGACCCGAACGGTGACGCGCGACCGCTGCGGCGCGGCGCGGACGGGGTGACGGCTCCACTCCCGACACCGGGCGAAAGGCGCGAGTGCGGGGCGTGGGACGTGCTGGAGGTGACCGAGAAGGACCCGGGCGCCGTACGGGTGCTGTCCGACCTCGGCGAACTCACGCCCGCCCGGCTGACGTCCGGCGCCCCGTCGGCGCCCGCCGATGTGTCGGGGGGCGTCGCGCGGGCGGCCTGGGCGCGCACGGCGTGCCTGCTCCCCGCCGTGCGCTCGCACGGTGTGCGGACGGTGAACTCCTGGCAGTACGCGAGCCAGAACCTGCCCGAGTCCAACGGCGGCGCGAAGTGGGTGTGCACGCGCGCGGAGACATGGCGGGGCACGGAGAACAGAGTCCTGGCGCAGTTCCAGCCGCCGACGGCGAAGGCCGGGACGCCACCGACGGGGGCGGTCGCGGCGCGGGCTTCGAGCTCGTCGGCGTGCGGCGCGCGCGAGCCCTCCGTGCTCGCGGGCGTGCTGTGGAAGTCGCGCGGCGGCCGGTGGTACGTACTGGCCGCCGGCAGCGAGCAGTTCCGGTCCGTCCGTACGACGGGTGGTGTCACGGGCGACGCGCGGGGCAGGGTGCTGGCGGTACGGGCGAGGCCAGGTGACCGGGCGGAGCTGGACGGGCTGCTGGCCGACGGCAGGCGGGTGGGCGCGCTGCGGTGAGGACCGGTTCCGTGCTTCAGGGCAGGAGCAGCCAGTCGGTGGCCAGCGTCGCGACGAGACCGGCGCCCAGCAGCCAGGTGGCCAGCCGGGTGCGGCCGTGCCTGCTGAGTTCGATGACGACGCCGCAGAGGATCATGGCGAACCCGTAGAGGCCGACGACGAGGACGGAGCTGCGGTTGGCGAGCCGTACGGCCAACAGCGCGGCCATGGCGACCAGCAGGACCGAGGCGACGGCGACACGGAGGCGGCGGGCCTGGCGCGGGCTGAGAGCGCCGTCGTCGTCGTAGTCGTCCTCGCCGTCGTGCTCGGCACCGTCGTGGTCGTCGTGGCGGTCGTCGTGGTCGCCCTCCTCCGGGTCGTCGGCTCCCGGTCCGGCGACCGGATCGGCGTCGGCCTCCGGGTGCTCCGAGGCCTCCGAGTCCCTTTCGGCCGCACCCGCCCCCTCCCCAACCGGCTCCCCCGTGGCCCCGGACTCCGCCTCCGATTCAGGCGTTTCGGTGACCTTCTCCTGGTCAGATGCGCTCATGGTCGGCGAGCGTAACCGACAGGCTTCGGCCACCGACGGTTAGGCTGTTCATATGACGACCGGGGTCCGACGCAGAATGGGCGTCGAAGAGCGACGCCAGCAACTGATCGGTGTCGCGCTGGAACTGTTCAGCCACCGCTCGCCCGATCACGTCTCCATCGACGAGATCGCGGCGGCCGCCGGCATCTCCCGGCCGCTCGTCTACCACTACTTCCCGGGCAAGCAGTCGCTGTACGAGGCCGCGTTGCGGCGGGCCGCCGACGAGCTGGCCGAGCGCTTCGTCGAGCCGCGCGAAGGGCCGCTCGGCGCCCGCCTGCTACGGGTCATGACGCGCTTCTTCGACTTCGTGGACGAGCACGGCCCCGGCTTCTTCGCGCTGATGCGCGGCGGTCCCGCCGTGGGTTCGTCCACCGCCAACGCCATGATCGACGAGGTACGGCAGGCCGCGTACGAGCAGATCCTCTCCCACCTCTCGATCCAGTCCCCGCCGCCCCGGCTGGAACTGGTCGTGCGCTCCTGGGTCTCGCTCGCCGAGTCGACGGCGCTGCTGTGGCTGGACGGCCGCCGGATCCCGCGCGGTGAGCTGGAGTTGCAGCTCGTGCACGACTTCGCCGCGCTGGCGGCGGTGAGCGCCGCGTACGACGACGAGATGGCGCGCATTCTGCTGCCGGTCCTCGCCGACGAGCCGCCGGGCGGCCCGTTCGGCGATCTGGTGACCCGTCTGACGGGGCTGGCGGCCACGCTGCCGGCGGCTCGGACAGGGGCAGCGGCTCCGGCTTCGCCGCTGCCCGCCGCGCGCACCGCGTAGTGCGGGTCAGCCCGCCGACCCGTACACCACCGTCACTTCCTTGAAGCCGAGGGACGTGAGCAGACCCTGCAGCATGCTGGTGGTGTTCTTCTCGGCCCGCTCCGT
The DNA here is from genome assembly GCF_014646115.1 of Streptomyces camponoticapitis. Lineage (GTDB taxonomy): Bacteria > Actinomycetota > Actinomycetes > Streptomycetales > Streptomycetaceae > Streptomyces > Streptomyces camponoticapitis. The sequence continues at coordinate 269,152 of NZ_BMMV01000008.1, forward strand.
CAGTCCGCTGTCCTTCGCGGCGTTCTGGATGTGCTGGGCGGCGAGCTTGTTGACGGCGCGCTCGTCGGCCGGATTGTCGGAGAAGAAGTCACCGAGCCGGTCGAGCAGCCCGCGCTGCTTCGAGACGGCGTACGACCGGTCGGCGTCCAGCGTCGCCTTGCCGAGCTGGGCGTGCGGCAGCCGCAGTGTCGCGGTGGTGCGTTCCTTGTTGACCTTGACGTTCTCGTCGCCGATCCCGCCGAGGTCCACGTACGACCCCACGCTCCCGGCGCCCACGTAGAGCGTGCGGCTCCCCTTGATGGTGTCGGGGAGGAACTTGGCGTCCTTCTCCAGATCCACGACCACCTGGAAGTTTCCGGACGCCGCCTGGTACCGGCTGAGGTCCTGGATGGACTTGAGAAGGGTCGGCCCGGTGCGGTCCTCCGTCTTCTCTCCGAACACGTCGTCGAATCCGGGAACGAGATCGAGCCTGCTGCCGATCCCGAGCAGCACGACAAGCGCCACGAGCCCGGCGGGCAGCTTGATCCACCAGGGCATTCTCGACCCACGAGACCCGCGCGTCCTGCTCTGACTCTGTTCGGGTTCTGGTTTCACGTCGGTGGACGTCATGCCTACCGGATTACCCGTCCGGCGAGGTTCAAGCCCCGCCGGGCCCGCAACAAGTTCGGGCAACTCGCGTGCATGGAAGACCCGTTGACGGGAACGGCGGCCTCCGACCCGCCGACGGCGGGTCGGAGGCAGCGCGGGAGTCTCAGCCGGCCCGGAAGACCGCCACCGTCCGCCCCGGCACCTCGAAGGTGCCCGAACCCGCCTCGTAGGCCGCCTTCTTGACCGTGGCGTCCGCGCCGCCCGCCTGCACCGGATGCAGCCCGTACGTCCGGCCGGCGAGGGGTTCGACCCGCTGCCTCGTCGTGTCCGGGGTGGCGTTGAAGACCACCACCAGCTCCCCGAGGCGCATCGTGATGACGCCCGGCGTCTCATCTGGCCCGGAGAGCGGGAAGGACAGCGCCGACTGGACCGCACCGGTGGAGGAGAGCCGGAAGGCCGCCTCCGTGGTGCGGATCCTCAGCAGGTCCTGGTAAGCGGCCGAGGCGCCGGAGATCTCCGCACAGCCGGGAGCGATGCCGGGCGTCCCCAACAGGGGCTTGGCGTAGGGCCACTTGGCCTCGTTGTCGGCGGCGGGCGGCAGACCGCGCGCGAAGCCGTTGCCGTCCCGGCAGTCCCAGTTGATCGCGTTGAACCAGTCGCCGCTGTCGTACGAATTGCGGTCCAGCGACTTGGAACGCAGCAGGTCCGTCCCCGCCTGCGAGAGCGAGGGGCCTTGGGTGAGCGCCGCCGTCGCCATGGCGAGCACCTGCGCCCTGGCCCGGTCGGCGGCCGGTGTGGTGCGCGGGAGCTTGAAGGCCAGGGCGTCGTAGAGGCTTTCGTTGTCGTGCGCGTCCGAGTAGGCCAGCGCTTCACCGGGCGCTGCGGCGTAACCGGCGGGCGCGCCGTTGTAGTCGACCTCGGAGCCCTTGACGGTGCGGCCCGCGCTGTCGGTGAAGGAGTAGTCGGCGAGATTGCCGCTGAGTCCGACCTTGATCAGGTCCTGGTAGTGCAGCAGCCTGGCCCGCTGCTCGGCCGGAGTGCCGTTCGCCGCCGAGGAGTTGGGGTCGGTGAAGAGTCCGGAGGCGAAGCCCTGGACCCCGGGGTCCTCGTCGAAGGGGCCGCCGCCGCGTACCGCGTCGCGCGCCCGGTCGGAGAAGGTCGCGATCCCGGTGCCGGCCATGTTCTTCTGCGTGGCCTGGACGAAGCGCGCGTCGCCGGCGATCTCGCCGAAGTCCCAACCCTCGCCGTAGAGAATGACCGACTTCCCGTCGACCCCGTCCTTGGCGACGGTCAGCGCGTCCAGCGCCTTGCGCACGGCGAGGATGTTGGCCTTGGGGTGATGCCCCATCAGATCGAAGCGGAAGCCGTCGACCTTGTACTCCTTGGCCCAGGTGACGATCGAGTCCACCACCATCTTGCCCATCATGGTGTTCTCGGGCGCGGTGTTGGCGCAGCAGGTGGACGTCGCCACGGTGCCGTCGTCGAGCAGCCGCTGGTAGTAGCCGGGCACGATCCGGTCGAGTACGGACTTGGGGTCCTGGCCGCTCGCCACGGTGTGGTTGTAGACGACGTCCATCACCGTCCGCAGACCGGTGCCGTTGATGCCCTGCACCATCCGCCGGAACTCCACCGTGCGCCTGGTGCCTTCGGGGTCACTGGCGTACGAACCCTCGGGCACCGTGTAGTGCAGCGGGTCGTAGCCCCAGTTGAAGCCGTCCCTGGCCGCCGCCTTCGTGACGCACGCCTGCTGCTCGTCGGAGTCGGGGGCGTACACGGACAGGTCGCAGGCCGGTTCCTGCTGGTCGGAGGGCTTCTCCGGGATGGTGCCGATGTCGAACGCGGGCAGCAGATGGACGTAACCGGTCCCCGCGCCGGCCAGTTCGGCGAGGTGCTTCATGCCCTTCGACCCGGTGTCGGTGAAGGCGAGATAGCGGCCGGGGTGGTCCGAGGTGCGGTCGGCGATCGAGAAGTCGCGGACGTGCAGCTCCTGGATCTGCGCGTCGCGCATCGGGACGGCCGCCGGTTTGTTCAGGGCCGACCAGCCCTTGGGCGCGAGTTTCGGATCGCCGAGGTCGACAACGAGGCTGCGCGCCGAGTCGGTGGTCAGGGCGGTCGAGTACGGGTCGGTGACCTTGTTGGTCACCATCTCGCCGACGCTCGGCGCCCAGACGTCGACCACGTACCGGTACGGCTTGCCCGCCCAGCTACGGGCGCCCTCAGCGGACCACACACCGCTGCGGTCGTCGCGCCGCATCGGCACGCGCTTCCCGTCGAGTTCCAGCGCCACCCGCCCGGCGGTGGGCGCCCACACCGACAGGGTGGGGCGGCCGTCCCTGAAGACGGGCCCGAGCGAGGCGCGCGTCGCTGCGGTGGCGTACAGATCGTCGAGCACGCCGGGGATCTGTACTCCGGTGGCGTCCAGGAGCGCCCCGTTGGCGGCCCGCTGGGTGGCGATGATCTGGCCGCGCAGCGACTCCTTCACCCTGTCCTGGTCACGCGGGTCGACGGTGAAGGCCGGAAAGTCCTTCAGATGCGGGTACGTGGCCTTCTGTGCTTCGGTCAGGGTCCCGGGGGCGAGCCGCAGCCACTGCCCCTCCTCGGACAGCGCGCCGTTCTCGACGGTGATGCCGCCGTCCGGCGCGTACACGAGCTGCTGGCTGGTGGCCTCGGTCGCCTTCACCTTCCAGACGACGGTGTCGCGGTCGATCCACTGTGCCTCGGCCTTGCCGAGGTCCGGGGTGGGTACGGCGCCGGCGGTCGGCAGCAGATACTTCGGCCGGCCGCCGAGCATCCAGACCTCGTTGCCGTACGTCGCCAGGTCGAGGGACTGGTCCGACGGCAGGTCCTTCTCGTCGCCCTTGTGCAGGATGTAGCTCAGCGACGTGGCGCCCTCGGCGAGCGGCACCTCGTACGTCACCCCGTACGCGTCCTCCTTCACCGGCGGCAGCGGCTTCGCCCAGTCGGTCGGGTCCTTGGCGCCGGTCCAGGTGTGCAGGCCCCAGCCGTCGTACTCGCCGTCGGCGCGCTGGTAGTGCAGGACGGCCTTCGTCCTGTCCTGCGGCGGGTAGGCCCCGTCGGGGGCGCTGTCGCTCTGACCGGTCTGCCCCTGCTCGACCCAGACCTCGCCGGTCTTCGCCAGGTCGACGGTGCGCTCGGGTCCGTCCGCCGTCCCGTCCTTGACGAGGGTGTACGGGACGGCCGACGCGCCATCGGGGACGTCGACCCACGCGAAGGCGCCGTACGCGTCGCGCCCGGTGAACTCGGCCGTCGTGTCGGCGGACTTGAGCTGCCAGCCGTCGTACTTCCCGTCGGTGCGGCGGTAGTGCACGATCGCGTGCTCACGCTCGACGGCCGTGGGCGGCTCGGGCGCGGGCGCCCGGCCCGCGGTCGATGACGCCAGGTCCGATGCGGTACGGCCCCGGCTGTCGACCACAACGGCCTTGTAGCGCAGGGGTGTTCCGGCCGCCACCTTCGTGTCCAGGTACTGGGTGACTCGGTAGGGGGCGTGGTCGGCGCTGCCGAGGGTGCGCCACTCGCCGTTGCCCACCTGGGCGGCGAAGACGACGCGGTTGAGCCGGCCGCCGTCGACGTCCGCGCCGATCTCCACGGTGCCGGTGGCTCCGGCCGCCGGTGCGGTCAGGGTGATCGACGGTTTGGCGGCGGGCGGTGCGAGGGGTTCGGCTGCCCGCAGGACGAGCGACGACAGGGCCGGGACGGTGATCTCGATCTTCGCGTCGGCGCCGCTGCGGACGGTGCCGCCGATCTCCGAACCCCCGTACAGGACACGGAAGCCGGTGCCAACCGATCCGGTCGGCACCTTCACCGTCTTCGGTGTCGCGGCGTTGTTGACGGCGACCACGTACTCGTCCAGCTTCGCCCCGTCGGTGCGGGAGAACGCGTACACGGAGTCCGCCGCGTACCGCTCGGTCTGCACGCCGTCGCGCAGCGCCGGGTGCCGTTTGGTGAGCTTGGACAGTTCGGCGATGGACCGGTAGAGCGGGTGCGTGGGGTCGTACGCGTCGGAGGCGTGCGTCCGGTCGGTGCCGAGCTGGTCGTCGTCCAGATAGTCGGGGGTCGTGGAGGCGAAGAGGCTCTGGCGGGCGTCCTTGTCGCCGCCGGGGCCGGTGAAGCCCTGTTCGTCGCCGTAGTAGATCACCGGGTTGCCGCGCGAGAGGAACATCAGCTCGTTGGCGAGGCGGGCGCGCTTCACCAGCTCGGCGTCACCGGCGGCGGGGTTGTCCTGTTCGAGGAAGGCGCCGATGCGGCCCATGTCGTGGTTGCCGAGGAACGACACCTGCTCGTAGGCGTTCGCCTTGTCGGTGGTGTAGCGGTAGTCCTCGCGGAAGACGTCTACGAGCCGCTCGGCGGACGCGCCCTGCGAGGCGTAGGCGCGCGCCGCGTCCTGGAGGGGGAAGTCCAGGGTGGAGTCGAGCCGCCCGCGCGTCACATACGGCGAGGTGACGGCGGTGTCGGAGGAGAAGACCTCGCCGAACATGAAGAAGTCGTCGCGGCCCCGTTCCGCGGCGTAGGCGTCGAGCGCGGTGGCCCACTCGGTCCAGAAGTCCAGGTCGACGTGTTTGACGGTGTCGATGCGGAAGCCGTCGATGTCGAAGTCGCGGACCCACTTCCGGTAGATCTCCGCCATCCCGTCGACGACCTCGGGCCGTTCGGTCCACAGGTCGTCGAGTCCGGAGAAGTCGCCGTACTCCGAGCTCTCCCCGGCGAAGGTCGAGTCCCCGCGATTGTGATACATCGTCGGGTCGTTGAGCCAGGACGGGACCTTCTTCTCGCCCGCCTTCGGCGCCGGTGTGTACGGGAACGCGTCCGCGTCGACCCGGCCGACGCCCTCGCGGTCGTCGAAGGGGCGGCCGTCCTTGTCGAGGTAGGGATAGGCACCCTTGGGGCGGTAGCCGTACTTCTTCTGCGCGTAGTCGACGGTGTCGGCGGTGTGGTTGGTGATGACGTCGAAGAAGACCTTCATGCCCTTGTCGTGGGCCTTGTCGATCAGCCTCTCCAGCTCGGCGTTGGTACCGAAGTGCGGGTCGACCTGGGTGAAGTCGGTGATCCAGTAGCCGTGGTAGCCGGCCGACACGTCGTCGCCCGTGCCCTGCACCGGCTTGTTCTTGAAGATCGGCGCCATCCAGATGGCGGTGGTGCCCAGGCCCTTGATGTAGTCGAGCCGGTCGGTGATCCCCTTGAGGTCGCCGCCCTGGTAGAAGCCCTTGTCCGCGGGGTCGTGACCGGTCTGTGTACGTGAACCGGTCAGCCCGCCGCGGTCGTTGGACCGGTCGCCGTTGGCGAAGCGGTCGGGCAGCACGAAGTAGAACTGCTCCCGCGTCAGATCGTGGCGGGCCGGTTCACCGGCGAGCCGGGCGTCCGACGGCGGCGCCGGGGCGCGGGCGGCGACGGCCGGCAGCGCGGGCACCAGGGCCGCGCAGAGGGCCGCGGCCACGACGGCGACGGCCGTTCTGCGCGGGAACGCGGGCAGGGGCGGGCGTATCACGCGGGATCTCCTCGGGGTACGTACGGGAGGACCGGCCCGGCGACGGCGGGTGGTGCGGTGGGGTCGGGTGCGCGTCGCGGGGCCGGCCGGGTGGTGCGGGGGGTGGCTGAGGGGGTGGCGCGGGGAGCGGGTCGGTGGGTCAGGGCGGTTCAGGGATGGGTCAGTCGCGCCAGGTGTCGTTCAGCGTCAGCCCGCCGGAGGTGGCGGACGGCACGGTGGCCGTACGGTTGGCTCCGCTCTCCCAGGTCACGTTCCCGCCCGCGTCCTTGCGGAGGTACTTGTAGGCGAAGGCCGTACCGGCGGGCAGCGGCACGGTGAGCTTCCAGACGGGGTAGGCCGCCGGGTCCAGCTTGAGCGCGGTCCCGGTGTTCCAGTTGCCGAGTTCGGCCCGGTCGCCGGTGACGTAGATGTTCTGGCCGAGCTGGGTCGTCGCGTTGACGCCGAACGTCACTCCCGATGTGCCGGGCCCCGGGTTGCCGCCCCCGCCGCAGGTGCGGGCCCCGGCGTGCAGGGCGACGGCGGTGTTGGCGCCGAGGGTCGCCGTGAACTGGCCCGAGCCGTTCACGGTGACACCGTTGCCGCTCTGCACGTCGCAGTAGTCACCGGCCGGGAGAGACGTCTGGAAGGTGCGGCTGAGCGAGGAGCCGGTGTAGTTGATGGCGACGTACGCCTTGGAGCCGCGCCCGAACGCGATCTGGTCGCCGCCGTTGTCCCACCAGTCGGTGACCGCCTGGCCGCGCGCCGTGTTGCGGAAGCCGACCATGGAGGATATCTCGCGCCAGTCGTGCTGGCACTTCCAGCCGTCGGCGTAACAGGCGTTCACGGTACCGCCGTTGGGCGGTCCGGCGTCATGGTCGGTGAACTCGTAGCCGGAGTGCACGTCGGGCGAACCGTACGGGTGGGCCAGCATGAAGACGTTGGCCAGCGTGTAGGCGGCGCCGTTCTTGTAGTTCAGGGTGTCGCCGCCGCGCTCGGTGTCGTGGTTGTCCACGAAGACGGCGGACTTGCCGCTCTGCATGAAGCCCCAGCCCTCGCCGAAGTTCTTCAGATGGGCCAGGTTCTCGTTGAGGAAGACCTGCTTGAGGCTTCGCCCGTAACGGAATTCCTGTACGTCTCCGGTGCCCAGGTACTCGGCCGGCGACACGGCCTCGCCGCCGCCGTGGATGGCCTCCTGCTTCCAGTACACGTTCGGATCGGCCAGCCGTGACTTGATGTTGGCGAGGTCGGCGGCCGGCATGTGCTTGGCCGCGTCGATCCGGAAGCCGTCCACACCCAGCGAGCGCAGATCGTTCAGGTAGGCGGCGATCCGGCCGCGCACGTAGTCCTCGCCGGTGTCGAGGTCGGCCAGCCCGACGAGTTCGCAGTTCTGGACGTTGCCCCGGTCGCCGTAGTTGCTGATCTGCGAGCGGCAGTCGTCCATGTCGGCGCCCGAATAGATGCCGGGGTACTCGTACTTGGCGTACGAGGAGCCTCCGGTGCCGGTGCCCGAGCCGGCCGACATGTGGTTGATGACGGTGTCGGCCACGACCTTCACCCCTGCGGCGTGGCAGGTGTTGACCATGTTCTGGAAGGCGGCGCGGTCGCCGAGCCTGCCCGCGATCTTGTAGCTGACGGGCTGGTAGGAGGTCCACCACTGGCCGCCCTGGATGTGTTCCTGCGGCGGGGAGACCTGGACGTAGCCGAATCCGTCGGGGCCGAGGCTGTCGGTACAGGCCCGGGCGACCGAGTCGAACCGCCACTCGAACAGGACGGCGGTGACGTCCTTCTCGCCGGGAGGCGCCGCCTGGGCGGGGCTTCCGGGTGCGACGAGGGCCGCCGCGCCGGCCACCAGGGCGAGCGCGAGGGCGGGAGCTCTGCGGGCCATGTTTCCTCCTGCGTGGGGGGAGGTGCGGGGATCGGGCAGAGACCTCGCAGGGCAACGCGCCCCACCCTCAAGGCTCCTGAATGTTCTTGCTGCAAGAAAGCAAAAGCTTGCCGCGAGCAGACCGTACGAGGCGCGCCCCGCCCGGTCAACCCTCTGGACAACGCCGGGTAACACCGGGGAAATATCGGCCCGTCGAAGAGCAAGAACTTCCGCAAAAGGTTGCGGTGTGCCGACCCCCGTACGGCACACCGCACCTCTCAGGCGGTCCGGGCGCCCGCCGTCGACCCCCGTACGACCAGCTCCGGCTGGAACGCGTACTCCGTACGCTGCACGGGACTTCCGCCGATCTCCTCCAGCAGGGCGCTCACCGCCGCACCCGCCATCGCCTGCACGGGCTGACGGACCGTCGTGAGGGGCGGGTCGGTGAAGGCGATCAGCTGCGAGTCGTCGAAACCCACCACCGACACGTCGTACGGGACGCGCAGCCCGCGTTCGCGGGCGGCCCGCACCACGCCCAGCGCCATCATGTCGCTGGCGCAGACGATGCCCGTGCAGCCCCGGTCGAGCAGGGCGCCGGCCGCGACCTGGCCGCCCTCCACGCCGAACAGCGTGCAGCACACCCACTCCTCGGCCTCCTCGCGCGCAAGCCCGAGCGTCCGGGTGAGCGCGTCGACGAAGCCCTCACGCTTGCGGGCGGACGGCACGTAGCGCAGCGGTCCCGTCGCCAGGCCGATCCGCCGGTGCCCCAGATCGGCCAGATGCCCCACCGCCATGCGCATGGCCGCCCGGTCGTCCAGGGACACGAACGGCGCGCTGACCCGGTCGTTGCAGCCGTTGATCATGACGAACGGCACGCCGCGGTCGATGAGTTCGGCGTAGCGCGAGGGGTCCGCCGAGGTGTCCGCGTGCAGCCCCGACAGGAAGACGATGCCGCCGACGTCGCGCTCCACGAGTTGCTCGACCAGTTCGTCCTCCGTCGCCCCGCCCGGCAGTTGGGTGCAGAGGACCGGTGTGTAGCCGTGCCCGGCCAGGACCTGTTCGACGGCCTGGGCGAACGCCGGGAAGATCGGGTTGATGAGTTCCGGGGTCACCAGCCCGATCAGCCCGGCGCTGCGCTGCCGCAGCCGTACGGGACGCTCGTACCCGAGGATGTCGAGCGCGGCGAGCACCCGTTGGCGTGTGGTGTCGGCGACGCCCGGCTTGCCGTTGAGCACCCGGCTGACCGTCGCCTCGCTGACCGATGCCTGTCCCGCGATGTCGGAGAGCCGTGGCGTACCGGCTCCCGACTTGGGGAGGGGCAGCGTCACACCGTCCACCACACCGTGGTGTCGGCGGGCACCTCGGCCTCGACGGCGCCGGGACGGGTGCGGTCGAAGGTGACAGTGCCGGGACCGCTGGCCAGCAGCAGGTCCCCGCGCACGGGGATACGGACCGGCGCACCGGTCGTGTTGACCGTGCAGAGGAAGCCGGGGCGGGCGAAGACGAGCACGCCTTCCGGCGAGTCCTGCCAGTCGACCGAGCTTCCGGCGCCGAGCCCGGGGTGCGCGCGCCGTGCGGCGACGGCCGCCCGGTAGAGCTCCAGGCTGGAGCCCTCCACCCCGGTCTGCGCCTCGACGCTCAGCGCGCCCCAGCCGGCCGGCTGGGGCAGCCAGCTGCCGCCTGCGCCGAAGCCGTATGAGCTGCCCTCGCGGGTCCACGGGATCGGCACCCGGCAGCCGTCGCGGAAGCCGTCCTGGCCGGCGGCGCGGAAGTACGAGGGGTCCTGCCTGGCCTCGTCGGGGAGGTCGGTGACGTCGGGCAGCCCCAGCTCCTCGCCCTGGTAGAGGTAGGCGGAGCCGGGGAGGGCGAGCATCAGCATCGTCGCCGCGCGGGCCCGGCGCAGGCCGAGTTCACGGTCGCCGGCCTCCCGGAGCTGGGTGCCGAGGGAGACGGGGTGGGCGAAGCGGGTGGTGTGCCGGGTGACGTCGTGGTTGGAGAGCACCCAGGTGGTGGGGGCGCCGACGGGGCGCATCGCGGCGAGCGAGGTGTCGATGACGTCGCGGAGCGCGGCGGCGTCCCAGAAGGTGCTCAGATACTGGAAGTTGAAAGCCTGGTGCATCTCGTCGTGGCGCACGTAGTTCGCGGTGCGCTCGACGGTGGGTGTCCAGGCCTCGGCGACGGCGATCCGGTCGCCGGGGTACTCGTCGAGGATGGTGCGCCAGCTGCGGTAGATCTCGTGCACGCCGTCCTGGTCGAAGAAGGGCATGGCGTCGTTGCCGAGCAGCTTGACCTGCCCGTCGCTGCCGATGTCGGGCAGCCCCGGGGCCTTGACGAGTCCGTGGGCGACATCGACGCGGAAGCCGTCGACGCCCATGTCGAGCCAGAACCGCAGGATGGAGCGGAACTCGTCGGCGACCGCCGGGTGGTCCCAGTTGAAGTCGGGCTGCTCGGGGGCGAACAGATGCAGATACCACTCGCCGGGGGTGCCGTCGGGGTCGGTGGTCCTGGTCCAGGCGGGGCCGCCGAAGATGGACTCCCAGTCGTTGGGCGGGAGTTCGCCGGTGGGGCCCTTGCCGGGGCGGAAGTGGTAGCGCTCGCGCAGCGCCGACCCGGGGCCGTCCTGGATGGCGCGGCGGAACCAGTCGTACTGGTCGGAGGAGTGGTTGGGCACCACGTCGACGATGATGCGCAGGCCCAGCTCGTGGGCGTCGCGGATCAGCGCGTCCGCGTCGAGGAGGGAGCCGAACATGGGGTCGATGGCGCGGTAGTCGGCGACGTCGTAGCCCGCGTCGGCCTGTGGCGAGGCGTAGAAGGGGCTGAGCCAGACGGCGTCGACACCCAGCGCGCGCAGATACGGCAGCCGGCTCCGTACGCCTTCGAGATCGCCCATGCCGTCACCGTTGGAGTCGGCGAAGCTGCGCGGATAGACCTGGTAGATCACCGCGTCCTGCCACCAGCCGGAGCGGTGGGCCGGGGCGTCGTCGGACGTGCCGGTGGAAGGGGCAGCGAGGTGCTGGGTCATGTCGTCCCTGGGGGGTCTGGGTGGGAGCGGCGCCGGGGTCGTGGCCGGCCTCGGCGCCGCTGTCACTGACGCTGTGGTGCGGATGTACGGTCGGGCTGACGCACCGTCAGCCCTTGACGGCGCCGGCGGAGACACCGGTCACCAGATGGCGCTGCGCGAACAGGAAGACGATCGCCGCGGGTATCGCGATGAGCACGGACGCCGCTGTCATCGGCCCCCACTGGGCGCCGTACTGGTTGACGAACTTCTGCAGTCCGCCCGCGAGGGTGAGGTTCTCGTCGCCGACCATGAAGGCGGAGGCATAGGCCACCTCGCCCCAGGCGGTGACGAAGGAGTAGAACGCGGTCACCGCCAGACCTGGCTTGGCGAGCGGCAGGATCAGCCGCCAGAAGGTGCCGAACGGTGTCAGCCCGTCGACCATGCCGGACTCGTCGATCTCGCGCGGGATGGTGTCGAAGAAACCCTTCATCATCCAGGCGCAGAACGGCACGGCGATCGTGAGGTACGTGATCACCAGTCCGGCCGCCTGGTTGAGCAGTCCCAGGTCCGACATGATGTTGTACAGCGGCACGATGAGGACCGCCATCGGGAACATCTGCGTGACCAGCAGGGTCCACATGAGGCCCCGCTTGCCGGGGAAGCGGAAGCGGCTGACGGCGTAGCCGGTGGTGGCGGCGGTGAAGACACCGAGCACGGTGGTGAATCCGGCGATGAGCAGCGAGTTGCCGAACCAGGTGAGGAACGGCGTGTCGTCCAGCAGCTTGGTGTAGTTCTCGAACGTCGTCTCTTTGAAGAAGTCCGTCGTCGTCGCGTACGCGGCGGGTTTCAGCGACGTCAGCAGGACCCACAGCACGGGGAAGACGGCGATGACGGACGCCACGATCAAAGTGGCGTGCAGGCCGACGGACGCGGCCCTGGAGCGGTCCCCGCGGCGCCGTACCTTCGCCGCCGGGCGGCCCGGGGCGGCGGTGGGCGCGTTCGTCCGCGTACCGGTCACGGCGGTCACCAGGTATCTCCCTGCTTGCGGAGGACTCGTTGGTAGACCACGGCGAAGATCATCAGGAGTACGAGGATCAGTACGCCCCAGGTGGAGGACTGGGCGAAGTCGCGTGGGCTGATCTCGAAGGAGAACTTGTACGCCTGGGTCACCAGGATCTGGGTGGCCTCGCCGGGCCCGCCCCTGGTCAGCAGGAAGATCACCGGGAACATGTTGAACGTCCAGATGGTGCTGAGCAGGATCACGGTCGCGCTGACGGACCTCAGGCCGGGCATGGTGATGTGCCGGAAGCGCTGCCAGGGGCCGGCGCCGTCCATCTCCGCCGCCTCGTACATCTCCCCCGGGATGGACTGGAGTCCGCCGAGCAGGGCCACGAGCATGAACGGCACACCGAGCCAGATGTTCACGGCGATGACCGAGAACTTCGCCCACGTCGGGTCGTTCAGCCACGGCACGGCGTCGATGCCGCCGCCGGCGAGCAGCTTGTTGAGGAAGCCGCGGTCCTCGTTGTAGAGGAAGCGCCAGGCGAAGACCGAGACGAAGCCGGGGACCGCCCACGGCAGGATGAGCATCATCCGGTAGGCGGAGCGGCCCGCGATCCGGCGGTTGAGGATGTTGGCCAGAGTGAGGCCGAGGACGAAGGTGAGACCGACGCAGGAGACGGTCCACACCAGCGTCCAGCCGAGGGTGGAGAGGAACTGACCACCCGTCAGGGCATCGGCGTAGTTGTCGAGACCGACGAACTCGTAGGTCGCGGGCAGGTGGTTGACGCCGATGTTCCGCTCGACGTTGCGCTCGTTCGCGTCGGTCAGCGACAGATAGATGCCGCGGACCAGCGGGTATCCGACGATCACGCCGATCACGGCCACCACGGGGGCGACCATGGCCCAGGCGTACCAGTGCGTCGAGAGCGAACGCCGCAGCCCGCCGGGGGGTTTGCCAGTGCCGCGGCTCCGGCCGCGGGCGACTTCGAAGTCGCCCGCGGCCTTCGCCACCGACTGGCCGGTGTGGACAGCCATCAGCCGGCCTGCCTTCCTTCCTCTCGGCGACGTCTTACTTCCAGCCCTTGAGCAGCTCGCGGTAGGAGTCGCCGGTCGTCCTGACGCCCTTCTCGGGAGTGGTCTGGCCGGTGAGGACCTTCGTGTACTCGGTCACCAGCGGGGCGAACAGGCTGCCGGTCTCCGGGATCCAGGGGCGCTCGATGGCCTTGTCGACGACGGGCTTGAAAAAGCCGACGATCTCGTTCTTCGCGACCTCGGGCCGCGAGTAGACGGAGGTGCGGGTCGGCAGCAGGTTCAGCTCGGTGGTGATCCTCGCCTGGGACTCGGCGGAGGACATGTACTCGATGAACGCGTAGGAGGCGTCGAGGTTCTTGGAGCCCGCGTAGACGGCGAGGTTGTGGCCGCCCTGCGGGGCGCCCTGGCCCGCCGAGCCGGCGGGCACGGGGGCGACGCCCAGGTTGGCCTTGTCCTTGAACTGCGGTCCGGCGTAGGTGTCGGCGATCGCCCACGGGCCGTTGATCATCATGGCCACGTCGCCTTCCTTGAAGGCGGCCTGCATGTTCTCCCAGCCGTCGGTGGCGTCGGTCTTGGCGGCGCCGGAGTCGACGAGGTCCTTCACGACCTCCATGGCCTTGACGCCGGCCGGGCTGTCGACGGTGACGGTCTTGTCCTTGGCGTCGACCAGGTCGCCGCCCTCGCCGTAGAGGAACGACAGGAACCAGTACGCGTCGTCGCCGCGCAGATACATCCCGGTCTTGCCGGTCCTGTCCTTGACGGCCTTGGAGACGGTCTTCAACTCGGCGATCGTCGTGGGGACTTCGACCCCGGCGTCCTTGAAGAGCTTCTTGTTGTAGAAGATGCCGAGGGAGTCGATGACCTGCGGGACGGCGTACGTCTTGTCGTCGTACTTCGTGGAGGCGGCGGCCTGCGGTACGAAGTCCTTCTCGTCCTTCAGCGCGGCCGTGCCGTCCAGCGGCGCCAGGTAGCCGAGATCGGCGAACTCGGGCGTCCAGGCGACCTCGGAGCGGATGACGTCGGGGGCGCCGGAGCCGGACTGCGCGGCGTTCTTGAACTTGTTCTGCGCCTCGCCGAACGGCACGTTGACGTACTTGACGTCGACACCCTTGTGCTTGGCCTCGAAGTCCTCGGCGAGCTTCTTGAAGACCTTGTCCTCACTGCCCACCGTCGAGGTGTCCCACCAGGTGACCGTTCCCTCGAGCTCGCCCGAGCCCGACTTGCCCGAGGACTCCTCGTCGCCGCCGCAGGCGGTCGCCGCGAGCGCCAGGGTCGCGACCAGGGCGGTGGCCGTTATGCCACGTCGCATCCGAAACTCCTTCAACTGCCGTACCGCTCCGTCGCGGCGCCGGGTCGACGTGAAGGTAACAAGGATGAAAGAAGGCCGAAAGAGCTTGCGGAAGATTCCTGCAAGCATCCTTGATCGTTACATTCACGTGTCCGCACAGTTGCCGCGAGGGTTCTTGACGGGGACTCGGGAAGCTGACAAGTACCGTCCGTGTCGGCCGATACCGGCCCGGTGTACGCATTCCGCACTCCGGTGGAGCCACCTCGCAAGGCGTTGCAAGATCTTGCCGACGAGGCCACTGCAAGGGGCTGCAAGCGCTCCAGCCCCGGCCGCCGGGCCGGTGCCCGTGGCTGATTCGGGCTCATGGTGGGCAATCCCGGCAGACGCCCGGTACAGTCCACTCCCATGACCGCACGGCTAGCCGACATCGCAGCCCAGGCGGGGGTCAGCGAAGCGACGGTCAGCCGCGTACTGAACGGTAAGCCGGGTGTTGCCACGGCCACCCGCGAATCCGTACTCGCCGCACTCGACGTCCTCGGCTACGAGCGCCCCGTACGGCTGCGCCGGCGCAGCGCCGGCCTCGTCGGACTGATCACGCCCGAGCTGGAGAACCCGATCTTCCCCGCGCTCGCCCAGGTCATCGGCCAGGCACTGACGCGCCAGGGCTACACGCCCGTTCTCGCCACCCAGACCCCCGGCGGCTCCACCGAGGACGAGCTGACGGAGATGCTGGTCGACCGGGGCGTCTCCGGCATCATCTTCGTCTCCGGCCTGCACGCCGACACCTCGGCGGACATGCAGCGCTACGAGCAACTGCGCGCCCAGGGCGTGCCGTTCGTCCTCGTCGACGGTTTCTCGCCCAAGGTCCGCGCGCCGTTCATCTCGCCGGACGACCGGGCGGCGATGCGGCTGGCGGTGACGCATCTCGTCTCGCTGGGCCACCGCCGGATCGGTCTCGCCGTCGGACCCAAGCGTTTCGTACCGGTCCTGCGCAAGATCGAGGGTTTCCGCGCGACCGTGCGGGAGCAGCTGGGGCTTGACTCCGAGGAGACGGAGGAGCTGATCGAGCACTCCCTGTACACACTGGAGGGAGGCCAGGCGGCGACGACCGCGCTCATCGGGCGCGGCTGCACGGCGGTCGTGTGCGCCAGCGACATGATGGCACTGGGCGCGATCCGCGCCGCCAGACAGCTCGGCAAGGATGTGCCGCGTGAGGTGTCCGTCGTCGGATTCGACGATTCGCCGCTCATAGCTTTCACGGATCCGCCGCTCACCACCATCCGCAAGCCGGTGCCGTCGATGGGCCAGGCCGCGGTCCGTACACTCCTGGAGGAGATCGGTGGTACACCGGCTCCGCACAGTGAGTTCGTCTTCATGCCTGAGCTGGTCGTACGCGGTTCAACCGCCTCCGGTCCGGCGCCCGGCCCCGTGGGGCGATCCCTGAGGGAAACCGGGGCGGGGTAAGGGTCGGGGACTCGTCCGTAGGGCGTAGCACATGCGTTCAGGACCCACCCGAGGGATGATCGGTCGAGGGCGGAAATCTGGCAGACTCTCTCTCCATGGGTGAAACGACCGTGAAGATTCCGGAAGGCACGACGGCCCCGCCGACACCCCCCGCGGGTGCGACGGCCGACGCGTCCGGCCCGGTGTCCCGCCCCGGTCGGCTGAGCCGGATGAGGTCGCCCCGGCACCCTCGCCTCTGGTTCGAAGTCCTGCTGATCGCGGTGAGTTACTGGACGTACTCACTGGTCCGTAACGCCGTGCCCGAGCAGAAGGCGCAGGCCCTGCACAACGCGGACTGGATCTGGGACGTGGAGCGTTCGCTGGGTCTCGCGTTCGAGGAGAGCGTCAACCATGCCGTGAACTCGGTGACATGGCTTGTCGTCGCGATGAACTACTACTACGCGACGCTCCATTTCATCGTCACGATCGCCGTGCTGGTCTGGCTCTACCGCAGTCATCCGGGCCGTTACGCGGCCAGCAGACTCATCCTCTTCGCGACTACAGGTGCGGCACTGGTCGGTTACTATCTGTATCCGCTCGCGCCGCCCCGGTTGATGAACGGGCAGAACTTCATCGACACGGTGCAGGTCCACGAGACCTGGGGCTCGATGGCCTCGGGCAACTTCAAGGCCGTCTCCAACCAGTACGCGGCGATGCCGTCGATGCACATCGGCTGGTCGCTCTGGTGCGGGCTGACCATCTTCGCCCTGGCCAGGACGCCATGGGTGAAGATCCTCGGACTGCTCTACCCGACGGCCACGCTGATCGTGATCGTCGCCACCGCGAACCACTTCTGGCTGGACGCGGTGGGCGGCATAATCTGCCTCGCGTTCGGCTTCGGCGTCAGCTACCTCTGGTACCGGGCGCTCCCGCACCAGCTGCCGCAGCTGATCGAGGACGACGACGAGCGCCCCGGACGACGCCGGTGGCTCCGGCGCCCAGGCGCGCACCCCGGCACTCCGGGGACGGCGGCCGCCCCGGATCCCGCCGGGCAGGCGGCCCGCGCGGCACAGCCCGCTCCGCCCGCCCAGGTCGCCAGGACCGGACAGGCCGCCCGGACCGCGCCGTCCCCGCGACGCGCGCCGTCCAGCCCGCACGGCCCTCCGCCGCGGAGCGAGCCTTCCACTCAGACCGCCCCGTAGAACAACTCGTCCATCACCGCACGTGCCCGGCGGGTGGTCCGCAGATAATCGTCGATCATGTCGCCGGTGTGCCCGTTGTACGGGGTGGGGCCGGGCGCCATCGTCCCGGGGCCGTAGCCCAAGTACCGCCCCATGGCGGCCAGTTCACGGCCGTCCGACGGGAAGGTGTCGCCCGCCCTTCCGCGCACGAGCATCACGCCGTTGCGCACCCGGGTCGCCAGTACCCATGCCTCGTCGAGGACATGGGCGTGCTCCTCGGAGATCAGGCCCGCCGCGCACGCGGCGGCCAGCGCCTCGCGCGTACGGGTCGTGCGCAGGCCCGGCACCTCCCAGGCGTGCTGCATCTGGATCAGCTGCACCGTCCACTCGACGTCCGACAGCCCGCCCCGGCCCAGTTTGGTGTGCAGGTTGGGGTCGGCGCCGCGCGGCAGCCGCTCCGACTCCATCCGGGCCTTGAGCCGGCGGATCTCGCGTACGGCTGCGTCGCTCAGACCGTTGACGGGATAGCGCAGCGGGTCGATCAGCTCGATGAAGCCGCGGCCCAGTTCCGCGTCCCCCGCCATCGGTTCGGCGCGCAGCAGCGCCTGGCTCTCCCAGCCCAGCGACCAGCGGCGGTAGTAGGCGGCGTAGGAGGCGAGGGTGCGCACCAGCGGGCCGGTCTTGCCCTCCGGGCGCAGATCCGCGTCGATCATCAACGGCGGGTCGGACGTGGGCAGTTGGAGGAGTCTGCGCATCTCGGAGACGACGGTGCTCGCGGCACGTGACGCCTCCTGGTCGCCGACGCCCTCGCGTGGCTCGTACACGAACAGGACGTCCGCGTCGGAGCCGTATCCCTGCTCGTGGCCGCCGAAGCGGCCCATGCCGATGACCGCGAACCTGGCGGGCAGGGTGTCGCCCCACGTCTGGCGCACGGCGGCGCGCAACGCGCCCGCCAGGGTGGCGGAGTTGAGGTCGGTGACGGCGTTGCCGACCCGGTCGACGAGTGCGCCGGGGTCCTCCTCCGCGGGGCTCTCCTCGGTGCCGTAGGAGCCGATGATGTCGGCGGCGGCGGTGCGGAACAGCTCGCGGCGCCGCACCCCGCGGGTGACGGTGACGGCGATCTCGGCGGTCTCGGCGCGTCCGACGGCGGCGAGCACCTCCTGCTCCAGATGTTCACGGCCACGTGGTCTCAGCCCGTTGGGGTCGCCGAGGATGGCGACCGCCTCCGGCGCGCGCAGCAGCAGGTCGGGGGCGAGCCGTCCGGCGGACAGCACCCGGGCCAGATTCTCGGCGGCCGCTCCCTCGTCCCGCAGGAGCCGCAGATACCAGGGGGTCTTGCCGAGCGCGTCGGACACCTTGCGGAAGCCGAGCAGTCCCGCGTCCGGGTCGGCGGAGTCCGCGAACCAGCCCAACAGCACCGGCAGCAGGGTGCGTTGGATGGCGGCCTTGCGGCTCACGCCGGACGACAGCGCCTCCAGATGCCGCAGCGCGGACACCGGGTCCGCGTAGCCGAGCGCTTGCAGGCGCTGGCCGGCCGCCTTCGTACTGAGCCTGATCTCGCCCGGGGCGAGCTGGGCCACGGCGTCGAGCAGCGGCCGGTAGAAGAGCTTCTCGTGCAGCCGCCGCACCATCGAAGCGTGCCGTTTCCAGGCCCTGTTGAGCTCGCCGACCGGTTCTGTCCGCAGCCCGAGGGTGCGCCCGAGCCGGCGCAGATCGGCCTCGTCGTCGGGCACCAGATGCGTACGGCGCAGCCGGAACAGCTGGATGTGGTGCTCCATGGAACGCAGGAAGCGGTACGCCTCGTCGAGCTGCGCCGCGTCGGTCCGGCCGACGTAGCCGCCCGCGGCGAGGGCCCGCAGGGCGACGAGAGTGGTCCCGCTGCGCAGCGACGCGTCGCTGCGGCCGTGCACCAACTGAAGGAGCTGTACGGCGAATTCGACGTCCCGCAGCCCGCCGGGGCCGAGTTTCAGCTCACGGTCGACCTGGCCCACGGGGATGTTGTCGACGACCCGGCGGCGCATCTTCTGGACGTCGGGCACGAAGTTCTCGCGGTCGGCGGCCTGCCAGACCATGGGCGAGACGGCGTCCACGTAGTCCCTGCCGAGGCCGAGGTCCCCGGCCACGGCGCGGGCCTTGAGCAGGGCCTGGAACTCCCAGGTCTTGGCCCAGCGCTGGTAGTAGGCGAGATGGCTGGAGAGGGTGCGGACGAGCGGGCCGTTGCGGCCCTCGGGGCGCAGGTTCGCGTCGACGGGCCAGATGGTGCCCTCGGCGGTCGTCTCGGAGCAGATCCGCATCATGTGGGCGGCGAGCCGGGTGGCCGCCTGGAGGGCCTTGGCCTCGGTCTTCGACGTGTCGCCGGCGTTCTCGGCCGCCCTGTGGTCCTGCACCAGGGTGTGGGCGGGCTCGCCGACGAAGATGACGTCGACGTCGGAGACGTAGTTCAGCTCCTGGCCGCCGCACTTGCCGAGCGCCACGACCGCGAGCCGGCACAGCGCCGCGTCCTCGGGGGCGGCGGAGCGGGCGATGGCGAGCGCGGCCCGCAGCGTGGCGGTCGCGAGGTCGGCGAGTTCGGCGGCGGTCTGCGCGACGTCGGTCGTGCCGCAGACGTCGCGGGCGGCGAGGGAGAGAAGACAGCGGCGGTAGGCGATGCGCAGCGTGTCCACGTCGTGCGCCTCGGCGAGCCCGGCCTCGAACTCGGCGACGCCGGGGTGCAGATCGGTGGACTCGTAGGTGACGAGGACCCGCCAGTCGGCGGGGTGCCTGGCCAGATGGTCACCGAGCGCCTCGGATGCCCCGAGCACGCCCAGCAGCCTGTCCCGCAGGGGCTTCGCGGCGAGCAGGGTGTCCAGCAGGACATGCCGGTCGTCGCTCCGGTGCGCCTCGACCAGCCGGACGAGGCCGCGCAGCGCCAGATCGGGATCGGCGGTGGAGCCGAGCGCGTCGAGGAGGACGGAGTCGCCGCGTACGGAGGCCATCTCCGGAGCGGCGAGCAGGCCCTCGGCGGCGGACGGGTCGGTGAAGCCGTGCCGGAGCAGGCGGGTGAACGTACTGCTCCTGCGTCCCTGCACCGTCATCCGGCCTTTCGTCTGTCCGATCAAGGTCCGGGCCCGAGCCTAGTACTCCGTCACCCGCCCGGGGCGGGTGTGCCGGGCCGAGCGATGAGTCCTGGTGTCGCGGCCGGTCACCACTTACGGAAGGGTCGTGAGCGTACTCCCGCTCGCCGCCGTACAGGACCTCTCTCGAAAGGACCGCGCCATGGCGCACAAGGAACCGACAAGCACGCATCTGGACGACCGCTACAGCCACCCGACGGCCGACGCGGAGAACTGGGCCGACGCGGTGCCCCGGCTGACGGAGGCCGAGATCTTCTGGCTCTCGACCGTACGCCCCGACGGCCGCCCCCATGTCACCCCGCTGCTGACGATCTGGTCACGGGACGCGCTGTACTTCAGCTCGGGCGAGAGGGAGCGGAAGGTCATGAACCTCCAGGACAACCGCGAGGTCGTCCTCACCACCGGCACGAACACGCTCAACGAGGGCCACGACCTGGTGATCGAGGGCGAGGCGGTCCAGGAGAGCGACGACGCGCGGCTGCGCGAACTGGCGGCGATGTACGAGCGGAAGTACGGCTCGGTCTGGCACTTCGACGTGAAGGACGGCGCGTTCGTGGGCGCGGGCGGCCCGGCCCTGGTCTTCGGAGTCACCCCCCGCACGGCCTTCTGCTTCGCCAAGTCCCCCTACAGCCAGACCCGCTGGCAATTCGCCTGACGGTTCCGGCGGCGGGCGCGGAGGTCGCGGAGGTGGTCGCGGTCCGGCACCTGGACGTCGTGCCCGCTCGGCGTCGGCGGTGTGGCTCCGGCTCGCCCGGGGCGGGCTGGACGCGTGGTCGTAGCATGGGTTATCGCCATGGACACGATCAGCATGTGGGAATTCGTCGCGCTCGCCGCCGCTGCCGCGCTCGTGGGCTTCTCCAAGACGGCGGTCAGCGGCGCCAACACCGTCAGTCTGGCCGTGTTCGCCGCCGTGCTGCCTGCCCGCGAGTCGACCGGTGTGCTCCTGCCGATCCTCATCGTGGGCGACACCATCGCCGTGCTCACCTACCGGCGCCACGCGCACTGGCCGACCCTGTGGCGGCTCTTCCCCGCCGTCGCCGGCGGTGTGGTCGTCGGCACCGTCTTCATGCTGTGGGCCGACGACGGAGCCGTGCGCGTCTCCATCGGCTCGATCCTCCTGCTGATGGCGGGTGTCACCATCTGGCGGCGCCGTTACGCGCCGGAGGAGGACACCCCGCAGGATTCGACGTCGCTCAAGGGCCGCGTCAAGGCGCGTCTCTACGGGGTGCTCGGCGGGTTCACGACGATGGTCGCCAACGCGGGCGGTCCCGTCATGTCGCTGTACCTGCTGTCGGCGGGCTTCCGGAAGCTCGGTTTCCTGGGTACGTCCGCGTGGTTCTTCCTGATCGTCAACACCACGAAGGTGCCCTTCAGCGCGGGCCTCGGCCTGATCGACCGCGACTCACTCCTGCTGGACGCGCTGCTCGTGCTCTTCGTGCTGCCCGGCGCGCTCGTCGGGAAGCTGTGCGTGGACCGTATCGACCAGCGGGTCTTCGAGCGGCTGGTGATCGGCGCGACGGTGCTGGGCGGTCTTCAACTGCTGCTGCGCTGAGCCACGTCGTACGACCGGCGCGCCGCCTCGACCTGTTCGATGTTCCGTTCGGCCCAGCCCGACAGGGCGTACAGGACCGGCATCAGGCTCTGCCCGAGGGGCGTGAGCGCGTACTCCACCCGTACCGGCACGGCCGGGGTGACGGTGCGGGAGAGCAGTCCGTCGCGTTCGAGCCGGCGCAGTGTCTGCGTCAGCATCTTCGGGCTGGCGCTCGCGATCGTACGGGCGAGGTCGCCGTACCGGCGCGGCCCGTCGGCCAGCTCCTTGAGGACCAGCGAGACCCACTTCTCACCGATGCGCTCCAGCAGCCGGTTGGTCGGGCAGTCGGCGACCCGGGTCAGATGCGAGGTCCGGGCGTCGGCCCGCCGCTCGGCGGCGGTACGGGTCGTCATGGCTCTCCTCCGCGTGCGCAGGGCACCTTCAAGTGCGTACTCCCGCCCCACGGTAGCGCCGCCTAACTTCGCTCGTGAGCGGCACGATCACCCACCGATCAAGGAGCGGATCCCCCATGACCACCATCGCCGTCCTCGGCTCCGGCAATGTCGCACGCGCCCTCGCGGGCCCCTGGCTCGACGCCGGGCACAAGGTCCTCGTGGGCTCCCGCGACCCACGGCGGACCGAGGCGGACCGGCCCCTGCCGGGCGTCCACGTCACCGGCCTGCCGGACGCGGCACGGGCGGCGGACCTCGTGGTCAACGCCCTGCCCGGCAGGGCCTGCCTGGAGCTCCTCAGCAGCCTGGCGCCCCACCTGGCGGGCAAGGTCCTCGTCGACGTCGCCAACGCGGTCGAGACGGACGCCCAGGGCTTCGCGTCGGCCGTCCTCCACCCGGGCGGGAGTCTCGCCGAGGAGATCCAGCGGGCGCTTCCCGCCGTACGCGTGGTGAAGACCCTCAACACGGCGCACGTGTCGGTGATGGCCGCCCCGCGCACTCTGGCGACCCCGCCCTCGGCGTTCCTGTCCGGCGACGACTCCGACGCCAGGAGGACGGTCGGCGCCCTGCTGACCGACCTGGGCTGGCCCCGGGAGTGGATCGTCGACCTCGGCGACCTGCGAACGGCACGGGCGCCGGAGGCGTTCCTGCTCCTGGTGGGGAGCCTGGTCCGCGCGTGGGGCCCGGTGCCGTTCGCGATGTCGGTCGCCCGCTGACGGACGAACAGCTCTACAGCACCGGCAGCAGGTTCTTCAGCTCGAAGGCGGTGACCTCGGAGCGGTACTCCTCCCACTCGCGCTTCTTGTTGCGCAGGAAGAAGTCGAAGACGTGCTCGCCCAGCGTCTCCGCGACCAGTTCGCTCCGCTCCATCAGCGAGATCGCCTCGCCGAGGTTCTGCGGCAGCGGCTCGATGCCCATCGCGCGGCGCTCCGCGTCGGACAGGGCCCATACGTCGTCGTCGGCGCCCGCGGGGAGTTCGTAGCCCTCCTCGATGCCCTTGAGGCCGGCGGCCAGGAGCACCGCGTACGTCAGGTAGGGGTTCGCGCCGGAGTCGATGGAGCGGACCTCCACCCGCGCGGAGCCGGTCTTGCCGGGCTTGTACATCGGGACGCGGATCAGGGCGGAGCGGTTGTTGTGGCCCCAGCAGATGTAGGAGGGGGCCTCGCCGCCCGAGCCCGCCGTGCGGGTGGAACCGCCCCAGATGCGCTTGTAGGAGTTGACCCACTGGTTGGTGACGGCCGAGATCTCCGCGGCGTGCTTGAGCAGTCCGGCGATGAAGGACCGGCCGACCTTGGAGAGCTGGTACTCGGCGCCGGACTCGTAGAACGCGTTGCGGTCCCCCTCGAAGAGGGAGAGGTGGGTGTGCATGCCGGAGCCCGGGTACTCGCTGAACGGTTTCGGCATGAAGGACGCCTGGACTCCCTGCTCCAGCGCGACCTGCTTCATGACCAGGCGGAAGGTCATGATGTTGTCGGCGGTGGAGAGCGCGTCGGCGTACCGCAGGTCGATCTCCTGCTGGCCGGGAGCGCCCTCGTGGTGGCTGAACTCCACGGAGATGCCCATGGATTCGAGCATGGTGATCGCCTGGCGGCGGAAGTCCATGCCCACGTTCTGCGGGGTGTGGTCGAAGTAGCCGGAGCTGTCGGCGGGGGTCGGGCGGGTGCCGTCGACCGGCTTGTCCTTGAGGAGGAAGAACTCGATCTCG
This sequence comes from Streptomyces camponoticapitis, assembly GCF_014646115.1. Classification (GTDB taxonomy): domain Bacteria; phylum Actinomycetota; class Actinomycetes; order Streptomycetales; family Streptomycetaceae; genus Streptomyces; species Streptomyces camponoticapitis. The sequence goes on from NZ_BMMV01000008.1 coordinate 292,834, forward strand.
GGGTGGGTGTAGAAGGTGAAGCCGAGGTCCGAGGTCTTGGCGAGCATCCTCTTCAGGACATAGCGCGGGTCCGCGAACGAGGGCGAGCCGTCGGGCATCAGGATGTCGCAGAACATCCGTGCGGTGCCTGGGGCCTCCGCGCGCCACGGCAGGATCTGGAAGGTACCGGGATCGGGCTTGGCGATCATGTCCGACTCGTACACCCGCGCGAATCCCTCGATGGCCGAGCCGTCGAAGCCGATGCCTTCGTCGAATGCCTGTTCCAGCTCGGCGGGGGCGACGGCGACCGACTTGAGGAAGCCGAGCACATCGGTGAACCACAGGCGTACGAAGCGGATGTCGCGTTCCTCGAGGGTCCGGAGGACGAATTCCTGCTGCTTGTCCATATCTGCTGTCCTACCCATCCTTGCCGGTCAGGCCGCCTGCTCCCACGCTGCCGAGTACACCGGGGCACCCGAGCATGACACCACAGGATTTCCGGAAGGTTGCACACCGGCGTACTAAAGCATTGTCAGACACGCGCCCTGTGCTCCGCGCGTCCGGGGGGCCTCAGTGGAGCGGAGCCGCCGTGTCCGACCAGCCCAGCGGATAGGGCTCCCCGTCGTCGCCCGGCATGGGCCGCTCCCCGCCCGCCTCGGTGAACGCCGTGAGGGCCTCCACGAGCGCCGTACGCTGCTCGGGCGCCAGCCGCTCGACGATCGCCGTGATCTCGCGTCTGCGCGCCGCCGAGACGTCCGAGACCAGCGTGCGGCCCTCGTCCGTGAGCCGCAGCACCGTCTCCCGCCGGTTGCCGGGATTGACCCCGCGCTCGGCGAGCCCGGCCGCGATGAGCCGGTCGACCATCCGCATCGCGGTGGACGGATTCACCCCGAGCCGTTCGGCGAGCGACACCAGGTTCGCGCCGCCGTGCGCGGAGAGCACCTTCAGCAGCCGGAACTGGGGCAGGGTGACCCGGTCCTCGACAGCCGTCAGGGAACGGACGGACACCGCGACGAGCAGCCGTGAGGCGATCAGGACCGCCCGGGTCACGGCGTCGACGTCGGGCTCGCTCGGCTGAGGTTCCGGAGGGTCTGCCATGACCTCTTTGTACCGCGCCGGAGCCTCGGCGGACCCCTCCCGTACGGCCGGGTTGTGCCACCCCCACGGCACGTTCCGGACTCGGTACCGCCCGCGTACTCCTGCTCGGCCACCTGTACGGACTACGATCTGCGCCCATGGGGGGACGACAGCGCCTACGTCACGCGCGTCCCACGGCGTTGCCCAGCGCCGTGGCGACGCTGCTCGCCGCGCTCTACTTCTGTCTGACCCCGGTCGACACGCACCACTCGGCCGCCTCGTCGCCGGCGGCAAAAGCTGCGGCGGGAGCGCCCGCGCAGACCCCGCGCACCGGCATCACCCTCCGTACGGATGTGGAGGGCACGGCCGCACGGCCCGCCGCCGCCCCCGAGTACACCTGCCCGTACGACCCGAGCGGCTGCCGTTTCCTCCCGCACCTGTCTCCGGCCGTGCTCACCGCGCCGCACCCCGCCGACCCGCTCGGCACCGGCGACGTGAGCCCGGCGCATCTCGCACTGCCGCCCAGCACCGGCCAGGTGGCCCGGTCCGGAGCGTCTCCCCGCGCGCCGGACCTCCACGTCCTTCAGGTACTGCGGACGTAGCCGGGCCCGCGCCCCCACCGGGTACCCGAATCCCCCACCCCCGTTCCGCAGGTTTTCGAGAAGGACGAACAGACACCATGGCTTCCAAGTCCAAGACCCAGAGCACCGAGCGCAAGGCCCGAATAGAGCAGATGCGCCGCGCCGAGCGCGTGCGTGAGCGCCGTAACCGCATCATCACGATCACCGCGAGCGCGGTCGTCGTCGCGGCGCTCGTCGGCTTCGGCGCGTTCGTGCTCAACAAGGAGTCCGAGGAGAAGAAGGAGCAGGAACAGGCCGCGGCCGAGCCCGTGAAGGGCGAGAAGTCCTGGGACGCCGAGAAGCTGGGCCGCGACCACGTCGCCGAGGCGGTCAAGTACCCGCAGACGCCGCCCGTCGGCGGCAACCACAACCAGGCCTGGCTGAACTGCGCGGGCGACGTCTACAAGGAGCCCGTGCCGGACGTCAACGCGGTGCACTCGCTGGAGCACGGCGCGGTCTGGGTGACCTACAACGACAAGGCGCCCGAGGCCGACGTGAAGGCGCTCGGCGAGCTCGTGGGCAAGACGCAGTACTCCCTGATGAGCCCCGTCAAGGAGCAGGCCGGCGCCATCATGCTGACCGCGTGGGGCAAGCAGGTCACCGTGGACAGCGCGAAGGACCCGCGCGTCGACCAGTTCTTCGCGAAGTACGTACAGGGCCCGCAGACGCCTGAGCCGGGCGCCGCGTGCACCGGCGGAATCGACGCCCAGTGACCCGGACGAGCTGGGCCGCCATCACCGCGGTCGTTCTCGCGCTCCTGTTCGCGGGGGCGGCCACGGTCGCCTCGGCGGGAAGCGACGACTCGCCCCGCGCGGCGGCCACGCCGACGGCGGACTCGGCGGACGCGGGGTTCGCGCGTGACATGGCGGTCCACCACCAGCAGGCGGTGGAGATGTCGTTCCTCGTGCGGGACAGCACGGACGACGAGGAGGTGCGCCGTCTCGCGTACGACATCGCCAACACCCAGGCGAACCAGCGCGGCATGCTGCTGGGCTGGCTCGACATGTGGGACCTCCCGAAGGTCTCCACGGACCAGAAGCCGATGGCCTGGATGGAGCGGGGCGGCGAGCACGCGGGCATGGACGACATGGCCGGCATGGAGGGCATGGACCACGGCGGCCACGAGGTCCGTGACGGCTCGCTGATGCCGGGCATGGCGACGAAGACGGAGCTGGAGACACTCAGGACCGCCAAGGGCGAGAAGGCGGAGATCCTGTATCTCCAGTTGATGACCGACCATCACAAGGGCGGCGTCATGATGGCCCGGGGCTGCGCCGACCTGTGCACGGTCGACACGGAGAAAGCCCTGGCCAAGGGCATGGTGACGGCGCAGCAGTCCGAACTGGACCTGATGGCGGACCTCTTGAAGGCCCGGGGCGCGAAGCCGCGCACCTGACCGGGAGCGTGACGCGCGAGCTACGAGGCGCACCGCCGCCCCCGTCCGTGGAGATCGTCTCCGCGGGCGGGGGCGGCGCCGTATCCGCGGTACGCGCGGCCCTCGCCGGACCTGCGATTCACCCGTTCGGGTGACAGCGGTCGCGTACACCCGTACGGCCCCATGACGATGGGTGCGCTCGGGGCGGACGGCTTTCAGGAGGGACGAACCCTATGACCACCGCCAAAGACATCATGCATTCCGGCGCCGACTGGATCCCCTCGCACGAGACCCTGGACCGGGCCGCGCAGCTCATGCGGGACCTGGACGTGGGCGCGCTGCCCATCGCCGACGTCGACGAGCGGCTGACGGGCATCCTGACCGACCGCGACATCGTCGTCGGCTGTGTGGCGATGGGCCACGACCCGGCGCAGACCACCGCGGCCGAGATGGCCCACGGCACACCGCGCTGGATCGACGCGGGCGCGGACGTGGACGACGTGCTCCACGAGATGCAGGAGCACCAGATCCGCCGGCTGCCGGTGATCGAGAACAAGCGCCTCGTCGGCATGATCAGCGAGGCGGACCTGGCGCAGCACCTCAGCGACGCGCAGATCGCCGCGTGGGTGGAACGGATCTACGCGACCGGCTGAGGCGCCGCGCACGCACCGGACGGGCCTGGGGAAGGTGTGCGGGCCGCTGCCCCGTGGCAGGGCTCACACACGCCCCGCACCCGCCCCACCAGCCCATCGCGTCAGAAAGACGATTACAGTGGAGGCGTGCCTCAACTACGTCTCGCTCTGAATCAGATCGACTCGACCGTCGGCGATCTCGCCGCAAACGCCGAGGCGGTCGTGCACTGGACCCGGCACTCCGCCGAGCAGGGCGCGCACCTCGTCGCGTTCCCCGAGATGGTGCTGACCGGCTATCCCGTCGAGGACCTGGCGCTGCGGTCGTCCTTCGTCGAGGCGTCCCGCGACGCGCTGCGCGCGCTCGCCGCGCGGCTCGCCGCCGAGGGCTTCGGCGAGCTGCCCGTCGTGCTGGGCTATCTCGACCGGTCCGAGCGGGACCGGCCGCGGATCGGCCGTCCGGCCGGCTCCCCGCAGAACGCCGCCGCGGTGCTGCACCGGGGCGGGGTGGCGCTGTCGTTCGCCAAGCACCATCTGCCGAACTACGGCGTCTTCGACGAGTACCGCTACTTCGTGCCCGGCGACACCATGCCCGTCGTACGGGTGCGCGGCATCGACGTGGCGCTCGCGATCTGCGAGGACCTCTGGCAGGACGGCGGCCGGGTCCCGGCCGCCCGGTCGGTGGGGGCCGGTCTGCTGCTCTCGATCAACGCGTCGCCGTACGAGCAGGCCAAGAACGACACCCGCCTCGAACTCGTCCGCAAGCGCGCCCAGGAGGCCGGGTGCACCACCGCGTATCTGGCGATGATCGGCGGCCAGGACGAGCTGGTCTTCGACGGTGACTCGATCGTCGTCGACAGGGACGGCGGAGTCGTGGCGCGCGCGCCGCAGTTCGCCGAGGGCTGTGTGGTCCTGGACCTCGATCTGCCGGCGGCCGCCGCCGAGCGGCCGGGCGGCGTCGTGGACGACGGGCTGCGCGTCGACCACGTCGTCCTCTCCGAGGAGCCCGTCCCCGCCTACGAGCCGGAGCTGGCTGGCGGCTACGCGGAGCGGCTGGACGACGACGAGGAGGTCTACTCCGCCCTGGTGGTGGGCCTGCGCGCGTACGCGGCCAAGAACGGCTTCAGGTCCGTCCTGATCGGTCTCTCCGGCGGCATCGACTCCGCCCTCGTCGCCGCGATCGCCTGCGACGCGCTCGGCGCGGAGAACGTCTACGGCGTCTCGATGCCGTCGAAGTACTCCTCGGACCACTCGCGCGGCGACGCGGCCGAGCTGGCGAGCCGTACGGGGCTGAACTTCCGCACCGTTCCCATCGAGCCGATGTTCGACGCGTACATGGACTCGCTCTCCCTGACGGGACTCGCGGAGGAGAACCTCCAGTCGCGGCTGCGCGGCACGACGCTGATGGCACTGTCCAACCAGGAGGGCCAGATTGTCCTCGCGCCGGGGAACAAGTCCGAGCTGGCAGTGGGGTATTCGACCCTGTATGGCGACTCCGTCGGCGCGTACGGCCCGATCAAGGACGTCTACAAGACGACGGTCTTCCGGCTCGCCCGCTGGCGCAACCGCGCCGCCGTGGAGCGCGGCCAGACCCCGCCCATCCCGGAGAACTCGATCGCCAAGCCGCCGAGCGCCGAACTGCGCCCCGGCCAGGTCGACACGGACTCGCTGCCGGACTACGACGTACTGGACCGGCTGCTGGCGATGTACGTCGACCGCGACCAGGGCAAGGACGCGATCGTCGCGGCGGGCTTCGACCCGGAGCTGGTGGCGAAGACCCTGCGCATGGTGGACACGGCGGAGTACAAGCGGCGGCAGTATCCGCCGGGTACGAAGATCTCCGCCAAGGGCTTCGGCAAGGACCGGCGGCTGCCGATCACGAACCGCTGGCGGGAGTCGCCGACCCGCTGAACAGACCGCGCCGGACTCAGAGTTCGATACGGGCGGCGATCGGCAGATGGTCGCTGCCCGTCCGGGGCAGCGTCCAGGACGACATCGGCTCGACGCCCTTGACCATGATCTGGTCGATCCGCGCCATCGGGAACGCCGCGGGCCAGCTGAAACCGTAGCCGTCACCGGCGGCGCCCTGGGTCGAACGCATCTGCGACGTCACGGCGTTCAGGGAGCGGTCGTTCATCGTGCCGTTGAGGTCGCCCAGCAGCACCACCCGCTGGATCTCCTCGTCCGCGATCGCCTCACCGAGCGCGTCGGCGCTGTTGTCGCGCTGGTTGGCGGTGAAGCCGGCGTGCAGCTTGACGCGTACGGACGGCAGGTGCGCCACGTACACGGCGACCTCGCCCTGCGGTGTCGTCACCGTGGAGCGCATCGCGCGGGTCCAGCCCATCCGGATGTCGACGGGGCGGCTGCCGTTCATCGGGTACTTGCTCCAGAGCCCCACCGTGCCCTGCACCGAGTGGTACTTGTACGTCCCGGCCAGTTCCTTCTCGTACGTGGGAACCGCCGATGCCTTCAGCTCCTCCAGCGCGACCACGTCGGCGCCCGACTCGACGATCCCGCGCGCGGTTCCCTCCGGATCGGAGTTCTCCGCGTTGACGTTGTGCGTGGCGACCGTCAGATCGCCGCCGCCGCCCGACTTGCCGAGGAGGAGCCCGCCGAAGAGGTTGACCCAGACGACGGCGGGCAACAGGAGCGCGATCAGCGCGGTGGCGGAGCGCCGTACCAGCGCGGCCACGAGAAGCACCGGGATGAGCAGTCCCAGCCACGGCAGGAACGTCTCCATGAGAGAGCCCAAGTTGCCGATGCGGTTGGGGATCTGGGCGTGCAGGATCATCAGCAGCGCCGTCAGGACGGCGAGCACCGCGAGGACGACACCTCTCCGCCAGATCCCGGGGTCGCCGCGCCAGCGGTCGACGAAAGCCCGGAACCGGCCGGTGGGAGGGTCGTTGTCCTCCGGGCCGTCCACCCGGGACTCAGCCGTGTACTCCTGCGTCATTCCGCCTGCCTCACTGCCTTGCCGTGCACGCCCGCCATCGACCCTAGGCGATGACGGGCGTTTTCCCTGCCGTCCCCCCACGACGGCCGTACGGGCACAAGGACGAGTGGCGAGGGGCGGCGGGTTCCGGACGCGGGCGGACGACCGGTCGCTCTGACGGAACAGGCACGTACGGCGCGGGCACCCGGCGGGCGGTCAGTTCGCCGTCCCCCCGGCCGTTTCCCCGGCCGTGTCGCGGGGGGTTTCCCTGGGGCGCAGACCTTCGAGCAGCGCACGGATGATCCGCTCGGAGAGGTCGTCGTCCAGGGGCGCGTCCTTGCGGTGGATGGTGCGTACGAGCATGGGGCCGGCGAACAGTTCGTCCATCAGCTCCACGTCGATGTCGTCCCGGAGTTCACCCGCGGCGACGGCGCGGCTGACCGCCGCCCTCATCGCGGCCCGCCGCGGTTCGATCGCGGTGGCGTGGTACGCCCCCCACAGCTTCGGGTGGCTCTTCATCTGCGCGAAAACGCTGTACAGCAGGGTCGAGTTGCGCTGGGCGAGGCCGCGGTGGCGCAGGGACTCCAGACAGATGAGGATGTCGGCGAGGCCCGAGGTGCCCGACAGGGCGGGTTCCGGCGGCTCCATGTCACGCAGGACGTCGACGAAGAGTTCCTCCTTGTCGCGCCAGCGCCGGTAGATCGTCGCCTTGCCGACGCCCGCCGTCCGCGCGATGCGCTCGATGGAGAGCCCGGCCAGCGGCTCGCCCTCCTCAAGAAGCCGCACCACGGCCTGGAGGATCGCGCGTTCGGCCGCCTCACTGCGCGGCCGGCCCCGCCTGGGCTCCCGTTCCTCGCCCTGTTCCTGCCCTCGCACTGCCTCACCTTTCGCCCTGCTCACCACGCCCGCCGTACGCCGCGCCCGATCCGGTCGATTGTCGCCGACGCCGGCGGGCGTGGTCGACCGCCCGCTCAGTCGCGCAGGGCGGGTGCGGGCTCGGCCTGCGGGTCGGACGCCTCTTTCAGGGTCGGCCCCTCCGGAGCCGTACGGCCCGGCATGAAGAGCGCCACCACGGCGGTACCGACCAGCGCGACAGCGGCCGAACCGAGGGCCGTGACATGCATCGCGGTCAGGAAGGCGTCGTTCGCGGAGGAGACCAACGCGTCGCCGGCGGGGCCGAGTCCCCCCGCGACGGCCATGGTCGCCTCGATCGACTCCCCGGCCGTGTCGCGCGCGGCGGCCGGGACGGCGCCGAGGTGTCCCTCGATCTCGCCGCGGTAGGTGGTGGAGAGCAGCGAGCCGAGTACGGCGATACCGAGCGCGCCGCCCACCTGGCGGAAGGTGTTGTTGATGGCGGATCCCGAGCCGGCCTTCTCGCGCGGCAGGGCCTGCATGACGGCGACGGTCACCGGCGGCATGATGTGGGCCATTCCGGCGCCCTGGACGAAGAACACGACGCACAGCACCCAGACGGGCGTGGTGGCGTCGAACAGGGAGAACGCGGCCAGGCCGGCCGCGACGAGCAGCATGCCGCCGGTGCAGACCGCGCGGGCGCCGAACCGGTCGACGACGAGCCGGGCACGCGGTGCGAACACCATCTGCGCCACGGCGAGCGGCAGGATCAGCAGGCCCGAGTCGAGCGCGCTGTAGCCGCGCACGCTCTGGAGGTAGAAGGCCGAGAAGAAGGTCACGCCCATCAGGGCGAAGAAGACCAGCGCGATCGCGGCGACCGCCGCCGAGAACGCGGGCTTCTTGAAGTAGGACATGTCGATCGAGGGATGGTCGCTGCGCTTCTGGTGCACGACGAACGCGGCCAGGACGGCCAGACCGCCGATGACCGAGGCCAGCACCGTGGCGTCGGTGAAGTCGGCGAGCTCGCCCGCGCGGATGATCCCGTACACCAGCAGGACGAGACCGACGATCGAGAGCAGTACGCCCACGGGGTCGACCCGGCCGGGGTTCGGGTCCCTGGAGTCCGGGACCAGCACCACCATCGCGATCAGCGCGACGATCACGACCGGCACGTTGATCAGGAAGATCGAGCCCCACCAGAAGTGTTCGAGCAGCACGCCGCCGGTGATGGGCCCGATGGCTATGCCGAGTCCGACGCTGCCGGCCCATATGCCGATGGCCTTGGGCTGCTCGTCACGCTCGAAGACGTTCATCAGGACGGCGAGGGTGGCGGGCATCACAAAGGCGGCGCCGAAGCCCATCAGAGCGCGGTACGCGACGAGTTCACCGGGCGATCCGGACATCGCGGCGAGGGCGGAGCCGACACCGAAGACCGCGATGCCGAAGAGCAGTACCTTCTTGCGGCCGACGCGGTCGCCGAGGAGACCGGAGGTGAAGAGCAGGCCGGCGAAGACGAGGGTGTAGGAGTTGATCGCCCATTCGAGCTCGCTCTGGGTGGCGCCGAGTCCGTCGGGCTCGGGGCTCGCGATCGTCTTGACCGCGACGTTCAGGATCGAGTTGTCCAGCACCACGATGAGCAGGCTGAACATGAGCACGCCGAGGATGGCCCAGCGGCGGCGGTGAATGGCTTCGGGGACCCGGGGTGCCGCGCCCTGGGCGCCGGCCGGCCCGGATACCGGTACGGACGGCGGCGGGGTGGAGGAGGGTGACGGTGTGGACATGGCCCGAGCGTATGCCCATTTCAATACGAGACCGTCTCGTATTGTAAATTCTTTACCCAACCGACCCGCCCGGTCGGAGCAGCCCCACTTCCCGTCGACGGTCATCGGATGCCACCATGGACTCGGTCCGGGGACGCCGTCAGGGCGCCTCGAGATGACGAAGGAGCCGTACGCCATGAAGTCCGAGGCTGCGCAGAACCCCTCCGGCGACACCAAGTCGCTCTACGGCGGCACCAGCACCCGCCGCGTCACCGTCCACGACATCGCCGCCGCCAAGCGACGCGGCGAGAAGTGGCCCATGCTCACCGCCTACGACGCGATGACCGCGTCCGTCTTCGACGAGGCCGGCATCCCGGTCATGCTCGTCGGCGACTCGATGGGCAATGTCCATCTCGGCTACGAGACCACGGTACCGGTCACGCTCGACGAGATGACGATGCTCTCCGCGGCCGTCGTACGGGGCACCAAGCGCGCCCTCGTCGTCGGCGACCTTCCCTTCGGCTCGTACCAGGAAGGCCCCGTCCAGGCCCTGCGCAGCGCCACCCGGCTGGTCAAGGACGCCGGGGTCGGCGCGGTCAAGCTGGAGGGCGGGGCGCGCTCGCTGCCGCAGACGGAGCTGCTCGTCCAGGCCGGTATCCCGGTCATGTCGCACCTCGGCCTGACGCCGCAGTCGGTGAACACCCTGGGCTACCGGGTGCAGGGCCGCGGCGACGAGGCCGCTCACCGGCTGCTGCACGACGCCAAGTCGGCGCAGGCGGCCGGCGCGTTCGCGGTGGTCCTGGAGCTGGTGCCCGCCGAGGTCGCCGCGGAGGTCACCCGCTCGCTGGACATCCCGACCATCGGCATCGGGGCCGGTCCGGACACCGACGCGCAGGTGCTCGTGTACACCGACATGGTGGGTCTCACGGGTGGCAAGGTGCCGCGGTTCACCAAGCAGTACGCGAACCTCCGGCAGACGCTCGGCGACGCCGCGAAGGCGTTCGCGGACGAGGTCGTGGGAGGAACGTTCCCGCAGGAGGAGCACACCTTCCACTAGGTCGTGTCTTCGAAGTAGCGCCGTCCGCCCGCAGGTCCGCCGGACAGGGCCCGGGCCCACCCCCGCAGCCACTGCCGCACCAGAAGACAGCCCGCCGACATCCCCCATCGGCGGGCTGTCGGCGTTCCCGGGGGCCCTGGTGACCGACGGCCGCCTGTCGGCGGGCTGTCGGTCGTCTGTCGGCGGGCTGTCGGTCGTCTGTCGGTGCCTTGTCAGTGGCGCCTGCCAGGATCCTCGGCATGACGCGAATCGACACAATCCCTGCCGACGGCACCACGGCCGTCACGGTGCGGGGCCTGGTCAAGCACTACGGTGCGACCAAGGCGCTGGACGGCGTGGACCTGGACGTGCGTGAGGGCACGGTCCTCGGTGTCCTCGGCCCCAACGGCGCCGGTAAGACCACCCTCGTACGCTGCCTGTCCACCCTGATCCTGCCCGACGCGGGCACCGCCGTCGTCGCCGGCTTCGACGTCGTGAAGCAGCCGCGACAGCTACGCCGCACCATCGGCCTCACCGGGCAGTACGCGTCGGTCGACGAGAAGCTCGCCGGCTGGGAGAACCTGTACATGATCGGGCGGCTGCTCGACCTGCCCAGGCCGGCCGCCCGTAAGCGGGCCGACGAGCTGCTGGAGCGGTTCTCGCTCACCGAGGCGGCGAAGAAGCCGGTGCTCCAGTACTCCGGCGGTATGCGCCGGCGCCTGGACCTCGCGGCGTCGATGATCGGGCAGCCCGCGGTGCTCTATCTGGACGAGCCGACGACGGGTCTCGACCCCCGCACCCGTAACGAGGTGTGGGCGGAGGTCAAGCGGATGGTCGCCGACGGCGTGACCGTCCTGCTCACCACGCAGTACATGGAAGAGGCCGAGCAGCTCGCGAGCGAGCTGACGGTCATCGACCGCGGCCGGGTCGTCGCGGGCGGCAAGGTCGACGAGCTGAAGGCGAAGGTCGGCGGCCGGACCCTGGAGATCCGTCCGAGCGATCCCGGCCAACTTCCGGAGATGGCGCGGGCGTTGAGCGAGACCGGCCTGGACGGCATCGCGGGGTCGCAGATCCACGACGGAATGCTCTTCGTGCCGATCCTCGCCGACGTGCAACTGACCGCCGTCATCGGGCTGCTGGGCGGGCGCGGTTTCGACATCGCGCACATCGGCACCCATCTGCCCAGCCTGGACGAGGTGTTCCTGGCGATCACGGGCGAGAAGGCGAGCGAGCAGTCCGACGGCACACCGACCGACGCGCAGCTGAAGGGGGCCGCGGCATGAGCACGGCGACAACGACGAAAGTGACGGAGCCCGCTCCGCCCACCCGGACCGAACGGACCGTCCGGCCCGTCACCGACGAGGGCCGGATCGGCCTGCGGGCCAATCTGCGGCACATCGGCGCCCTCGCGCGCCGTAACGCCCTTCAGATCAAGCAGGACCCGGAGTCGATGTTCGACGTCCTGCTGATGCCGATCGTCTTCACGCTGCTCTTCGTCTTCGTCTTCGGCGGGGCCGTCGCGGGCAAGGGCAATCAGTCCGAGTACGTGAGCTATCTCGTCCCCGGTCTGATGGCGATGATGGGGCTCAACGTCTCGATGGCCGTGGGCAGCGGCATAAACGAGGACTTCCAGAAGGGGGTCATGGACCGGTTCCGGACGATGCCCATCGCCCGGTCGTCGGTCCTGATCGCGAAGATCGTGGTCGAGGTCGGCCGGATGATGGTCGCCTTCGCGATCCTGCTGATCGTGGGCTTCATCCTCGGTATGTCGGTCGAGACCTCACCGCTCCAGGTGCTGGGCGCGATCGGGCTCTCGCTGCTGTTCGGCGCGTCCCTGATGTGGATCTTCATCCTGATCGGTCTCACGGTGAAGACGGCGCAGGCCGTGCAGGGGGTCGGCTTCCTGGTGCTGATGCCGCTCCAGTTCGGGTCCTCGATCTTCACCCCGCCGTCCACGATGCCCAGCTGGCTGCAGAACTTCACGGACTACAACCCGCTGTCGAATCTGGCCGACGCGGCGCGCGCGTTGTTCATCGGCGGGCCGGTCGCGCACGACCTGTGGATGACGCTGGCCTGGTCGGCGGTGATCACGGTGGTGACGGCGCCGATCGCGGTGGCCAAGTTCCGCAAGAAGACCTGACGCCGGGCCTCTCACAGGGAGGCCGACCGGGGGGTGCCTCAGGGGGGCGGCTCCGAAGGCGCCTCAGGCGCCGGCCACTTCGAAGGCCTCGTCGAGGGTGAGCGCGCGACCCTCGGCGAGTGCCTTCTCGTAGTCGGCGCCCTCCAGCCCCCCGGCACGGATCGTGGCATCGGCACCCGCAAGGCACTCACGCTCCTGCCCGTTGGTGTAGTGGCCCCGCGGCAGGTGCGCCTCGTACGCGCCCACGAGGCGCGCCCCGTCCCGTACGCGCTGCGGGCCGCCGAGTCCGGCCAGTGCCCAGCCCGCCGTCAGCAGATGAACGGCCGGCATCTGCGGGGCGACCACCCGCGACATCGGGTCGCGCGTACGGTCCAGGGCCTGCCGTGACCGGTCGAGCGCTTCCGCGTACTGCCCGTCGAGATTCTCCAGCCAGGAGAGCAGACCGAAGACGAACCCCTCGAAGAGGGCGAGGTTGGAGCGGCTGAAGTCGTCGCGAAGCACGTCGAGTACACGGCGGCCCTCAGTGGCGCGTCCGGTGCGGCCGAGCCACATCGCCAGATAGAGCCGGGCGGCCGGCTCGGCCTCGTAGTCCCGCCGGTCGGTCTGGGCGAGGATCTCGCGCAGGATCGCCTCGGCCTCGTCACCTGCGCCCATCTCCATCATCACACCCGCCAGACGGGTGCGCAGGAGCGAGATCTGCGCCTCGGCGCCGAGCAGCCGGGCGTTGTCGATGGCGGCGCGGAAGTCGTCCGCGGAGCGCTCGAACTCACCGTTGCGCTCGAAGGCCTCGGCACGGGCCGACAGGGCTTCCGCCGCGCCCCAGGCGTCACCGATCCTGGTGAAGATCTCCAGGCTCTCCTCGGCGTCCCGGCCCGCGTCGCCGACCCACTCGGTGCGGTTGGCGAAGATGTTGGCCCGCACCTGGAGGGCGGAGGCAAGCTCCCACTCGTAGCCGAGGTCCCGGCACGCCTTGACGGTCGCGTCGGTCACCTCACGGAGCCGGTCGGACTGCCCCGTCAGCAGGATCGAGAAGAACCAGAGCGAGCCGGGCGTACGGCAGGTCTGCGGCAGACCGGGCCGGTACACCTCGCTGACGCGGCGCAGCCACTCCAGGGCCTCGGGCGAGGTCCACACGTCGAGGTCGTGGTTCATGTTGGACAGGTTGATCAGCCGGGCCCCGCGCCGCGCCTCGATCAGTTGCTCGGGCGCCATCGGCGGCGGCGCGTCCGTGCACCGCTCAAAGATCGGCGGGGCCGGGGAGACCGGCGGGTCGAAGGGGTCGGGGCCCAGTGCGGCGGCGGCGCCCGACCAGTGCCGGGCGTCGGTGCGCATGTCGCGGATGTGCCAGTACCAGGCGAGGGAGTGCACCAGACAGAGCGCCTCGTGCTCGTCCTCGGCCGCGACGGCGTGCCGCAGCGCCGTGCGCAGGTTCTCGTACTCGACCGAGATCCGCTCGATCCACAGGAGCTGTTCCGGGCCGCGCAGTTTCGGGTCGGCGTGCCGGGCCAGCTCCCGGAAGTGCACGAGATGGCGGTGCTCGGCGGCGGCGCGGCCGTGGGACTCGTCCAACCGCTCACCGGCGTACTCCAGGACGGTCTCCAGCAGCCGGTAGCGCATCGCCCCGTCCGGGGCGGGGGCGGCGACCACGAGGGACTTGTCGACGAGCGAGCCGAGGAGTTCCAGCGCGTCGGGCCCGCACACGGCCTCGGCGGCGGCCAGGTCGCAGCCGCCCGCGAAGACGGACAGGGCGCCCAGCGCGGTCCGCTCCGCGGAGTCGAGGAGGTCCCAGGACCAGTCGACGACGGCGCGCAGCGTCTGCTGCCTGGGCAGTACGGTGCGGCTGCCGCCGGTCAGCAGGCGGAAACGGTCGTCGAGGCGGTCGGCGATCTGCCGGGGGGTGAGCATCCGCAGCCGGGCGGCGGCCAGTTCGATCGCGAGCGGCAGCCCGTCGAGCCGGCGGCAGATCTCGTCGGCGGCGGCCGGGTCCTCGTCCGTACGGAAGCCGGGCCGGGCGGCGGCGCCGCGGTCGGCGAGCAGGCGAAGCGCCATCGGTCCGGGCAGCGGGCCGACGGGGCGTACGACCTCGCCGGGCACACCGAGCGGTTCCCGGCTGGTGGCGAGGACGGTCACGCCGGGGCAGCGGGCGAGCAGTTCCTCGGCGAGCCTGGCGGCGGCGTCGACGACGTGCTCGCAGTTGTCGAACAGGATCAGCATGTTCCGGCGGGAGCAGTGCTCGACGAGCCGTACGAGGGGGTCGTTGGCGCCGGGGTCGACGGCCCGCAGCCCCTCGGCCCCGGCGCCGCGCAACACGGTCTCGCGCGCCCCGAGGGCGAGGAGTACGGCCTCGGGCACGGTCTCGGGGTCGTCCACGGGCGCGAGCTCGGCGAGCCACACCCCGTCGGGCCAGTCCCCGGGGTCGGCCGCGGCGGCGGCCTCCTGCGAGAGCCGCGTCTTCCCGGCGCCGCCGGCCCCGAGCAGGGTGACGAGGCGGGCGTCGCGGAGGTCCCCCTGGAGGGCGTCCAGGTCGGTGTCCCGGCCGACGAAGCTGGTGAGGGGGACGCGAAGGTTGCCGGCCGAAGAAGGGAGCGCGGCGTCCGGCTGGTGCGGTGTGTGAGCGCCGGGCGCGGTCCCGTCGACCGCGGCCGCGGGCCCCGTCCGGGGCGTACGGCGCGGGTGGTCGCCGTTCCCGTCGTCGTCCGGGCTCAGCAACTCCTTGTGCAGCGAGCGAAGTTCGTGGCCCGGGTCGGTGCCCAGGCGGGTCGCGAGGTCACGGCGGACGTCCTCGTAGGCCGACAGGGCCTCGGCCGTACGCCCCACCGCGCGCAGCGCGCGGATACGCAGCGCCTGGAGCAGTTCGTCGATCGGGTGGTCGTCGCAGAGCGCCGCCAGCTCCGGCAGCGCCTCCTCCGCCCGGCCGAGGGCGAGCGCGGCGGTGAGCCGTGCGCGGCGGGCGGCCAGCCGGCGGGTCTCCCAGCGCGCCGACTCGGCCCCGCGGTCGGGCAGGTCGGACAGGGCCGGGCCGTGCCAGAGCCCCAGGGCCTCGTCCAGCAGTTCGGCGGCCCGCTCGGGACTTCCGTCGTCCAGGGCCCTGGTGCCCTCGGCCGTGAGCCGCTCGAAGAGGTACAGGTCCACGTCCTCGGGGGCGGCGCACAGCCGGTACCCGCCGCTGTCGGAGACGACCGTCCCGGCACCGAGCACCCGGCGGAGCCGGCTGACCAGGGCCTGGAGCGCGCCGGCGGCGTCCGCGGGCGCGTCGCCGTCCCAGACCTCACTGACGAGCGTGGCGGCCGGGACGATCCGGCCGGGGCGCAGCGCCAGCACTGTCAGCAGCGCGCGCAGCCTTGGTCCGCCGACGGCGTACGGAGTGCCGTCGGCGCGCAGCGCCCTTGTGGGGCCGAGAAGCCGGTAACGCACCCCACCATTGTCCGGTACGACCATCCGGTCGGCCGACCGCTTCCCCACGTTCTCGCTCGCCATGTGCCGCCTCTCCCCCTCGTAACGCCCACCCTCGCCGGAACCGACTCCCGCACGCGAGACGTTCTCGGCGTGTCGCCTGTACGGTCAGGCACGCCCTGCCCCGCCAGCGCCCCCGCCCGCACCCGCCGCCCGCGCCCTTCAGGAGCCGCGAATGACCACCGCACCCTCCCGTCGCGACCGGCGGATCAGCCCCGTCTTCCTCGGGATCGCCGCCGTCATGGCCGTCACCGGGTGGGCCGTGTGGACCGACTTCGCGTCGGACGCCCGTATCGCCGTCTTCCTCTTCGTCACATCCGCGTGGGTGGTCTCGCTCTGTCTGCACGAGTACGCGCACGCGCGCACCGCCCTGCACAGCGGTGACATCTCCATCGGCGCCAAGGGCTATCTGACGCTCAACCCCCTCAAGTACACCCATGCCTTGCTCAGCATCGTGCTCCCTGTGGTCTTCGTCATCATGGGCGGTATCGGTCTGCCCGGTGGCGCGGTCTTCATCGAGCGGAGCCGGATCCGGGGCCGCTGGCGGCACAGCCTGATCTCGGCGGCGGGCCCGCTGACGAACCTCCTGTTCGCGGTCGTCTGCACCGCGCCCTTCTGGCTGGGCCTGCTCGACGGTGTGCCGCTCCTCTTCCGCTTCGCGCTCGCGTTCCTCGCCCTGCTCCAGGTGACGGCGGCGATCCTCAACTTCCTGCCGGTGCCGGGACTTGACGGTTACGGCGTGATCGAACCGTGGCTGTCGCGCAAGGTCCGCGCCCAGGTGGAGCCGTTCGCGCCGTTCGGACTGATCGCGGTCTTCGGCATCCTCTTCATCCCGGAGGTGAACGTCGCGTTCTTCGACGGGATCGACGCGATCCTGAGCGGGCTCGGCATCAGCGATCTCGAAACCTACTGCGGTCAGAGTTTCTACCGGTTCTGGACGACTCGTGATGAGTTGTGCCAGTCGTTCGTCAGCTAGCGCGCGGCGCGGTCCTCGCCTTGCGGAGGTAGTACCACGCCATGTTCGAGGACAGCCCGGCCAGCAGCACCCAGACGACACCGAGCCAGTTCCCCCGCAGGAAGGACACCACGGCCGCGGCGATGGCCAGGAGGCAGAAGACGAGGGCGTAGAGAGCGAGGCGGGGCATGGGGTCGGCTCCTGTCGAGGGCGTGGTGCGTGCGTACGGCGCCCGTCCAGTGTCCCCCATGCCCGGTCCGCGCTCCGATGCGGAGGGGCCGGGCCCGTGCGGTCCGGTCCCGGCGTTACGGCGGTCCGGCGGCCGGTCCCGGCGTTACGGCGGTCAGGTCCCGGCGCACCGTCCCGTCCCCGTCGTCAGAGGTCGGTGACGCGCAGACCCGCGTGCGCCTTGTAACGGCGGTTGACCGAGATCAGGTTCGCCACGAGCGACTCCACCTGGTGCGCGTTGCGCAGCCGCCCCGCGAACACCCCCCGCATACCGGGGATACGCGCCGCCAGCGCCTGCACGATGTCGGTGTCGGCCCGCACCTCGCCGAGCACCATCACATCGGTGTCGATCTGTCCGACCGCGGGGTCCAGGAGCAGCACGGCGGACAGATGGTGGAACGCGCCGGTCACGCGTGACTCGGGCAGCAGGGCGGCGGCCTGTTCGGCGGCGCTGCCCTCCTCCGGCCTCAGCGCGTACGCGCCCTTCTTGTCGAAGCCGAGCGGGTTGACGCAGTCGACGACGAGCTTGCCCGCGAGTTCGTCCCTGAGCGATTCCAGCGTCTTGGCGTGGCCCTCCCACGGCACCGCGACGATCACGATGTCGCTGCGGCGCGCGCACTCGGCGTTGTCGGCGCCCTCGACGCCGAGGCCGAGTTCGGCGGCGGCCGTCCCGGCCCGCTCGGCGGCGCGGGAGCCGATGATCACTTTCTGCCCGGCCCGTGCCAGCCGGTAGGCGAGCCCGCGCCCCTGGTCGCCGGTGCCGCCGAGAACACCCACGGTCAGGTCCGCGACATCGGGAAGCTCCCAGGGGTCCTTGGCGGGGGGCTTCGGCGTGCTGCCACTGTCAGTAGAAGTCATGACCTTGACAGTACTTGTCGGTGTGGGAGGTGCTCGGCGCGACCCTCGCGGGCCGCTCGCGCCCCCTCGCGGTCCCTGCGGGACTCCCGCCCGGCGCACGCACAGCCGGAATGGCTCGTTCGGGTGATGCCGTGCGGACCCCCGGCGCGGGGTCCCGCGCTGCGGCAGGATCCCGGCCCATGGATGCCGTACGCGTCGCCCTGCTCCGTGAAGTCCTGGCCGGTACGGAGTGGCCGGCCGCGACCCGGCGGTTCGCCGCGTCCCTGCGGTCATCCGTCGTGCCGCAAGGTGGCGGGCTGCTGCTGGTGGGGACGCGGGTGTACGAGCCGTGGCACATGGCAGCGCACCTGGTGGACGAGGCCGCGTGGTCCGGCCGCCCGGAGCTGACCCCCCTGCTCGTACGGCACCGGGTACGGCCCGGCGAACCGCCGCACCTGGCCGTCGGGCTCGGCAGGCTCCAGGCGGCGGGACGGGGCGAGACGCTGCTGCTGGTGGCGCCGGAGCGGCCGGACGGCGGGCTGTTGGAGCGGGTGCACGACGCGCGGCGAGCGGGGGCCACGGTGCTGTCGCTCGGAAGCGGGGACTCCGAGGTGGTGGGGCTGGCGCACGACGCGCTCACGATCGCGCCGCCGGTGCCGGAGGACTCCCGGGAGGGCGCGTCGGGCATCGACCTCGACATGGTGCAGCACCTGGTGAGCGCGGCGGCCGGCGAGAACGGGCTGCCGGCGGCGCGCGGCAGGCGCCGCTTCCGCGACCGGCTGTCACGGCTGGTCGACCAGCTGACGTCACCGCCGCCCGCCCGCTGGTGATGCCGCCGTCGTCGCGCGCGTCCGGGACGGCGGCGGGCGGCTAAAGGAGTTGCCCGGCGTGACCGCCACGACGGAACATGGCCTCTCGTGACCAGAAAGCTGACCGCGATCCTGCCGGACCTCACCCCGCTGCGCACGCTGCGCGAGTTCCGACTCCTGTGGATCCAGGGTCTGGTGACGTATTTCGGCAGCTCCATGGCCATGATCGCGCTGCCGCTCCAGATCAAGGATCTGACCAACTCGCCTCTCGCCGTGGGTGCGATGGGCGCGGTCGAGCTGGTCCCGCTGATCGTTTTCGGCCTGTACGGCGGTGCGCTCGCCGACGCGGTCGACCGCCGCAAGCTGATCCTGCTCTCCGAGGCGTGCCTCGGGCTGCTCGCGGTCGTCCTGCTGATCAACGCGCTGCTGCCCCGGCCGGCTCTCTGGCCGCTGTACGTCGTGGCCGCGGGCGTCTCAGCGCTCTCGGGCATCCAGCGGCCCGCGCTGGACTCGCTGATCGCCCGGATCGTGCCGCACGCCCAGACGACTGCGGCGGCCGCGCTCAACGCGCTGCGCTGGCAGACAGCGGCGGTGGCGGGGCCCGCGGTGGCCGGTGTCGTGGTCGCGCTCTCGGGGACGGCGACGGCGTACGCGCTGACCGTGACCGGCTTCATCGCCTCCGTACTGATGTGCCTGCGGCTGCGCCCCGCGCCGCCTTCCAAGGAGGCGGGGAAGCCGTCGCTGCGCGGGATCGCCGAGGGCGCCCGTTACGCGTGGAGCAAGCCGGTGCTGCTGGGCACGTACGCGGTCGACCTGAGCGCGATGCTCTTCGCCTTCCCGCTCGCGATCTTCCCCTTCCTTGCCGAGGACCTGGAGGCGGAGTGGGCGCTGGGGCTGATGTACGGGGCGATCCCGCTCGGCTCCGTACTGGTCAGCCTGACCAGCGGCTGGGCGTCGAAGATCCGGCGGCACGGCCTGATGGTGGTGCTGGGCGCGGGCGGCTGGGGCCTGGCGATGACCTTCGCGGGCCTGATGCCGAACATCTGGCTGGTCCTGTTCTGCCTGGTCCTGGCGGGTGCCGGCGACATGCTCAGCGGACTGGGCCGTTCCACGATCTGGAACCAGACGATCCCCGAGGAACTGCGGGGCAGGCTGGCGGGCCTGGAGGTGCTGTCGTACAGCGTGGGCCCGCAGCTCGGCCAGGTCCGCGCGGGCACGGTGGCCGGCTGGACGGGCACCCGCCCGGCGATCTGGAGCGGCGGGGTGGCGTGCGTGGTGGCCGTGGGACTGCTGGCCGCGGTGCTGCCGAAGCTGATGACGTACGACTCGGAGACGGACGAGGACGCGCTGCGCCGCAAGGCCCGCCAGGAGGCGCAGCTGGCCGCGGCGGACGGGGCCGCGGCCGAGGTCCCGGCGCCAGGGGTGGTCACCTGACGCCGGACGAGCCGGAGGGGTCAGTTCGGGGGCGGCCCCTCCTGCCTGTCGTGCCAGCGGGGGTCGGTCTCCCAGTCGACGTTGCGTTCGGCCGCCGTCTCCATGGCGCGCTCCGCCTCCTGCCTGGAGGCGTACGGGCCGAAGCGGTCCTTGGCCGGACAGTCCGGGCCCTCCTCGACCTTCTTGTGTTCGAGGCAGTAGTACCACTCGCCCGGCTTGCCCACCGTGCGCTTCTTGAACAGGGCCATCGTCGGCTCCTTCCTCTGAACGCCATGCTGCCCCACCGACAGCTTTTGAACGCTGGTTAGACTCGCTTGTATGTCTGGCCAGTCACTGCTCGTGCCCGGGGAGCTCTCTCCCGCCCGTTCCGTTCCCGCGAAGATCCGGCGCCCGGAGTACGTCGGGAAGCCTCAGCCGGCCCCGTACACCGGGCCGGAGGTGCAGAGCGACGAGACCGTCGAGCTGATGCGGATCGCCGGCCGGATCGCCGCCCAGGCGATGGAGGAGGCCGCGAAGCACATCGCGCCCGGCGTCACCACCGACGAGCTCGACCGGGTCGCGCACGATTTCATGGTCGACCACGGGGCGTATCCCTCCACCCTCGGCTACCGCGAGTTCCCGAAGTCGCTCTGCACCTCGGTCAATGAGGTCATCTGCCACGGAATCCCGGACTCAACCGTGCTGCGCGACGGCGACATCGTGAATCTCGACGTCACCGCCTACATCAACGGCGTGCACGGCGACAACAACGCCACCTATTTCTGCGGCGACGTCGACGAGGAGTCGACGCTGCTGGTCGAGCGGACCCGTGAGTCACTGAACCGGGCCATCAAGGCCGTCAGGCCCGGCCGGCAGATCAATGTCATCGGCCGCGTCATCGAGTCGTACGCCAAACGCTTCGGTTACGGCGTGGTCCGCGACTTCACCGGGCACGGCATCAACTCGTCGTTCCACTCCGGGCTGATCATCCCGCACTACGACAGCCCGCACGCCACGACCGTCATGCGGCCGGGCATGACCTTCACCATCGAGCCGATGCTCACGCTCGGCACCCACGAGTACGAGATGTGGGACGACGGCTGGACCGTGGTGACGAAGGACCGCAGGCGGACGGCCCAGTTCGAGCACACACTCGTGGTGACGGACACCGGCGCGGACATCCTGACCCTGCCCTGACCCCGCTCACTCCCGACCTGCTCAGCCCTCCGCGGGGGCCACACCGGTGGCGGGTGTCCCCCCGTGGTCAGTAGGTATTCCTTTTACCGACAGGACGTCGGGAACTAGTTGACTTAGTCGATGCGAAGTGGCGGACACCTTCACGCCGGGTGTCCGCCGAGTACAGAGGGTGGGATATCCACGGCTGTCCGTTCGCTGCGGACTCGCCCTACGAACTGCCTCGGGTACTGCTCATCGATGAGTTCGACAAGAGCGACACGGACCTGCCGAACGACCTCCCGAACGTCCTGAAGGAGGAGAGGCCGTGATCCGTCGAGTGAAACGCCGTACCCCGAGTACGTCAAGGGCGACAACTTCCGCACGCGGTACCCAGACCTATCGCGAAGCGCATGGAGATCGAGGCCGACACGGCACGCCAAGGGCAACGCCGGCCGTCAGGAAGGGGAGGGGCACGGCTGATCCCCACTCACAGGCCCGCTCGGCCTGGCCCTCTTCCCTGCCCTTCGAGGTCGCTATGACAAAGCTGCACGCGGGCGGCAAGTTCGGCGGCCCGAGGCCAGTCAGGATCCGGCCACTCCGGCTACAACTCACATTGAACACGGGTCCGGCGGATCAGCACGTCGGAGCCCCCACCGAACTTGGAAAGCCTAGGTAGAGGTGAGCGGATCTGTGACGCTTCACAGATTTGAAGCCCAGATCTACGACGGGGGTAGTCGGCGGGCTCCGCCCGAACTGTGGTCTCCTACAGCTCCGTTGCTCAGCGGTCCCCCGCACGGCGCACAGGAAGTTCAACCAACTTCCGTGTCGGGATGGTGCGGTAGACATGGGCCCGAGACAAGAGGGGGTGAAGAACCGAGATGTTGTTCAAGGAATTCTGGCGAACGGTCCGGCAGGCCATTGCGTGTCCCAACCAGACCGTTCGCCTGATCACGGTGTTGCTCGTGACAGGGCTCATGCTCCTCGTCGGCTACCAGACTGTGACTGGTGCCTAAGGACACGTGAACCGTGCGGCGGGCTGGTGACACAGTCCGCCGCGCCGTCCAAGGTAGCGCCTTTGTCCAGTGCGCTTGACACTCCACACGTCAGATCATCGCCCCGGCGTACCCGGACATCGACACGAACAGGTCCCGCTCGTTCCTCAAGCTCCACCCGGCGCAGCCACACAGAAGCCCCGCGTGCCTACAAGCGGGGCTGTCTGACGTCCGGGCCCAGCACTGCCCCCGTCCGATCCGACGCCACTGAAGTCGGCGACTGGGACGGCCCGAAGGCCTTCCACGCGGGACCGCAACAACGTCAGTTCGTGACAGAGATCCACAGCAGGTGCGAGACGCGCACCGAGGTCTCGACACACCAGCGCCGACTAGCTCGGCCGAGGGGCCCAGGCCCTGCTCTGCCTCGCCCGACGCCGGGCCGGTGTCCTTCTTTTCGCCATGCTCCGCGACGGAACTTTCTACAAACCCCAATCATTCCGAACGACTTGAGAAGTGTTCCCAGGAAATCAAGGAGGGCCGTGTGGGCAACGACTGGTTCGCCCGGAGCGTCACTGTCAAGGCAGCCAAATAGACGGACACATATTTCGCATGCCCTTTCAGGTTGAACTGTCTCAAGTCTTCCACGCTCACCAACGAAGAGTGTGGGACGGCAACGTCGCCTGATCGCAATACAAAGGGCCCCACAGGCGGGGTCCCTCTTGCCTGCGGTCGCAGGATCCAACAAGGCACCGAGACCCGGAGAGCATCACTTCCCTCTACTCTGAGCAGTGACGACCTGTGCAGCCAGGAGAGGCAAGGCCTGTGATGTCTCCAGACGCGACCCCTGACCCGTATGCCGATCTCTTGCTTTTCGGCCAGCGACTTCAGATCCTGCGCACGCGGCGGGGCGTGACCCGTGAGCAGCTCGGTGGGTTGCTCGGTCGCACCGGATCATGGGTCAAGGGGGTGGAGAGCGGACGGCTCAAGACTCCCAAGCTTGAGGTCATCCTCCGGATTGCTGAGATCTTGCGAGTTCGGGACCTATCCGAACTCACCGGAGACCAGAGCGTCCACATCGATCTGTTCGCCGGCCCAGGACATCCACGGCTGGCAGCCGTCAAAGCCGCAATCGACGCGTACCCCCTGGCCATTCCGCAGAGAGAGGCGCCGCACACCGCGCACCTTCGCGCTCGCCTCGCCCGCGCATGGGCCGCAAGGCACTCCGCCCCCAACCACAGGGACGTTGTGGGCGCTTTGCTGCCGGATCTGATCCGAGACGCGCACTCGGGTGTCCGGCAGGCTGAGCATGTGTCAGAACTGCGCTCAGCGCAGGCCGTGCTCTCCGAGGTCTACTCGCTGGCTCAGTTCTTCGTGGCGTACCAGCCTGACGCGCCCCTGTTGTGGAGGGTCGCCGAACGCAGTCTGATCGCTGCCCAGGAATCGGAGGATCCCCGTGCCATCGGGGTAGCCGCGTGGCTCGCTGCACAGGCGCATCGGGACTCCGGCCCCGCGCACTTCGATGCGGCAGACGCGGTGAATCTTGAGAGTCTGAGGTACCTGGAACCCTTGTTGCCTGAGGCACAGGACTCCGTCTTGGCGATCGCCGGTGCGCTCACCTTCGAAGCCGGATACACGGCCGCGCGGCGTGGTGAGACGGGTGTCGCATGGCGTTACTGGGACCAGGCGCGAGACATGGCCGCACGTTTGCCTGTGAACTACTTCGACCCTGTCACATCCTTCTCCCAAGCGATCATGGGCGCCCATGCGGTGACCGTCGCTGTAGAACTTCACGCGGGGGGCGAGTCCGTACGGCAAGCGACGGCAGCCGATGCCGCGACCATCCCGTCCCGCCCCCGCAGGGCGAGGCACCGCATTGAAGAGGCGCGCGCGTATCACCTCGACCGACAGCCCGACGTAGCACTGGTCACGCTCGACAAGGCACACGAAGCAGCACCCGAGACGATCAAGTACAACGGCTTCGCGAAGCGAATCGTGTTGGAAGAGGCCGAGTCGAAGAGCCCTGAGCGTAGGCGTCGCGCGTCCGCTCTTGCCGTGAAGATGGGGCTCCTGGCCGCATGAACGAGGGGGCACAATCTGTGCCCCCGTCAGGTCTCACACGCTCCTAGCGTCGATAGCCAGACCCCGCAACCGCTTCACGGCGGTCCGGGGGTACGGCCGACAGCTCAGCAAGGAGCCATCTACGTGAGGAACTTCAGCCGGACGGCACGGGCGCGGCATGAGCTCACCAAACGCACGAGAGCGGAGATCGAGAAGGCTCTGGATCTCCGGGACAACTTCCAGCGACGGGGCCTCAAGGCCATGGCACAAGGAGCGCTGGATGCTCGGATCACGGTCGTGGTCAGAATGAGCGTGGGCGACTTCCTAGAGCACGCCGCGAACGAAGCTCACGGCCGGTACATGGCACATCTTGAGGTCTGCGGGTGCCGTGCGGTCGGGCGGTCCTGTGGAGCCGGTGACGCGCTCCTGGAGGAGTGGAAGGCAGCTCGTGACCTGGTGAGGGTGGACGCATGAGCACGCCCGCGCCAGGACCCGAGGAAAAGGCAGCACTACGGGCAATCGTGATTCGGTCGGCCCTTGATCTGGAGACCCATCAGATGCGGTGCGTCCTGTGCCGTACGCCGGGCGTGATCTGCGGTACCGGTGCCAATATCGCCGCGACCACCGCGGACGCCGAACGCGCCCTGGGGATGACCTCATGACTGCCGCTCCGACACTCGAAAGCCAGGAAGAGACGGCGTGGGACGCGTATCTCGCCCATTCCGGGAAGTGCACCGACTGCGCGACCTTCCACGCGTATTGCGGCATGGCCACCCGGCTTCTCAAGACCGTTCGCGAACTCCGCGATGAGATCGGGTGGGGCCCCCGTTCCTTGCGGTAGGAGTCGTGGCCGATCTCCTGGCGTTCTGCGGGACCGAACCCCCTCTCAGCCCTGCGGGGCCAGGTGCGGCG
>NZ_BMMV01000008.1:318124-352865 GCF_014646115.1 Streptomyces camponoticapitis
ACGCCGTACCTCCGGTCGGACCTCACCTGCTCAGCCCTTCGCGGGGGCCACACCGGTGGCGGGTGTCCCCCGCGTGATCAACGGGTATCAGTTTTACCGACAGGACGTCGGGAACCAGTTGACTTAGGTAAGCCTAAGTAGGAGGATCGGCGAAGGCAAGCGCCCATGCTGCCCCGCCGGATCTCGGTCTGGTACTTCCGTCCCCATCGGCCCCCGGAGGCCCGCCTTGGACGCAACCGCCACCGCACCCACCCCCTTCTCGACGATGATCCGTGTCGCCTCGCACGAGAAGCACACCGAGGTGAACACCTCGACCTTCATGAGCGACCTGCTGGGCCAGAGGTTCGGGGTGGAGGCGTACACGCGCTACACCGAACAGCTCTGGTTCGTGTACCGCGCGCTGGAGGACGCCGCAGGGACCCTCGAAGGGGATCCGGTCGCCGGCCCCTTCCTCCGGCCCGAGCTGATGCGCACCGACGCCCTGGAGCGCGACCTGACGCATCTGCGCGGCGCCGGCTGGCGCGAGGGGCTGGAGCCGCTGCCCGCCACCGCCGCGTACGCGGCCAGGATCACCGAGTGCGCCCGCATCTGGCCCGGCGGCTATGTGGCCCACCACTACACCCGCTATCTCGGGGACCTCTCCGGCGGTCAGGTCGTACGCGACATGGCCGAGAAGACCTGGGGCTTCGCACGCAAGGGCGACGGCGTCCGCTTCTACGTCTTCGACGAGATCGGCAATCCGGCCGCGTTCAAGCGCGTCTACCGCGACCTGCTGGACGCGGTCCCGTTGGACGACCTGGAGAAGCAGCGCGTCATCGAGGAGTGCAAGCGGGCGTTCGAATTCAACGGGGACGTGTTCCACGAGCTGGAGGGCGAGTTCCCCCTCAGCGCCTGAGGAGGATGACGCCGGGGACCGCGTTCAGCGCGGCGGGAGCAGGCGGACGCGTCCACCGACCTCGATCGAGCCGTCAGGGCCGGGGGCCGTGAGGATCTGCGACCCCCGGCCCTGCGTGATGTTCAGCGCCCGCCCCAGCTCGGCGGTGAGCAGCAGGGCCGCCGCCCCCGTCGCCTCGTCCTCCACGATGCCGTCGTCGCGGCGCGGGAAGGCACGCGCCCTGACCCGGCCGGCGGACTCGTCCTCCCACGCCCACGCGTAGAGCCAGCCCTCGCCCGGCGGCGGCGCGGGAAGGGC
This sequence comes from Streptomyces camponoticapitis, assembly GCF_014646115.1. Taxonomy (GTDB): domain Bacteria; phylum Actinomycetota; class Actinomycetes; order Streptomycetales; family Streptomycetaceae; genus Streptomyces; species Streptomyces camponoticapitis. The sequence goes on from NZ_BMMV01000008.1 coordinate 319,317, forward strand.
GTTGACCTCGGCGGCCGTCCCGTAGCGGCACAGGGTGCGCGGCGGGGCCCATTCGGGGCGTGCCGTGATCCAGGTGAACTCACCGTCCTGGCGCACCCACACCTCGCCGACGGGCGGGTTGACCAGTTCCAGGTCGAGCAGCCACGCGGCGCCCACGAGGGGGTGTCCGGCGAACGGCAGCCGTACGCCGGGGGTGTAGATGTCCACGTACCCGCGCTCCGGGTCGTCCACGAACACGGTCTCGCTGAAGCCGAGTTCGGCGGCGAGCGCCTGGCGGGACGCCTCGTCGGGGTAGTCGCGGCCGTGGCGTACGACTCCGAGCCGGTTGCCGTGCCGCCCGTCGCCCGCGCAGAAGACGCTCAGTACTTCGATGCCGCCGCTGCCGATGTCAGTCACGCAGGCATTGAAACATCAGCCGTCGAACATCAGGTGCGAGGTGTGCCGGACGGGGCGGGGCCGTACCGCAACCCGCCCGGTACGGCCCCGCCCTTGAAAGTGACCGACGGCTCAACTCGCCTGTCAGACCTCGCCGGTGGCCGGGTTACGGCGCCGGGCGGCATAGACGGCCGCGGCGCCCGCGACCGCGAGCGCGCCCGCCGCGCCGGCCAGCGCGCCGGCCGGAACCTCGGAGCCGGTGCTCGCGAGATTCCTGACGCCGCCCGCGGAGCCGCCGACGGTGCCACCGCCCGCCGTGCCGCCGGTACCGCCCGTGGTGCCGGCGCCGTCCGTCGTACCGCCCGTGCTGCCACCAGTGCCGCCCGTGCCGCCGGAGCCGCCCGGAAGCTGGGCGTCGTCCGTGAGGGAGACGGCCGCGGTGACGGTGTCGAGCGCCTCCCCCGCCTGGTACATGCCGCCGAACGCCTTCGTGCCGTCCGCGGTGAGCGAGGCGGGCACGGCGTCAAGGGTGACGACACCGTCCTCGGCCGCCAGGTCACCGGCCGGCAGGGCGAGTGTGGCGATGGTCAGGTCCTCGTAGGTGGAGACCTCGTGCGTCTGACGGTCCTTGGTGCTGACGTCCGCGACGAGCGTGCCCTTGCCGTCCTCGACCTCGGCCTCCAGACCGCTGAGCTTGAGGTCGAGGACGTACGCGCCCTCCTCCTCGTGGCCCAGGAAGCGGACGGATCCTTCGAATCTCGCCGAGAGCGTCTGCGCGTCGGCGTCGAAGGAGCCGGTGCCCTTCGGGAAGCGGTAGGCCTCGCCCGGCTGGGTGGCGCCGGCCGCGAGTTCGACCTTGCCCTTGGCGATGGGGCCCGTCACATATGTACGGAAGCTCTTCTTGACGCCCCAGTCGAGATTGCCGTCGACGATCGCGCCGTCCACGACGGCCGGGTCCGTCGGCTCATCGGTGGGCTTGTCCGTCGGCTCATCCGTCGGCTCATCCGTCGGCTCATCGGTCGGCTCATCTGTGGGTTCGTCGGTGGGTTCGTCGGTGGGGGGCTGGGCCGCCGTCACGGAGAGCGTCGCCGGGTCCAGTTGGACACTGGCGGCGTAGAAGCCCGCGAACGCCTCGGAGCCCTCCGCCGTCAGCTTGGCGGGGATGTCCTTGAAGACCATCGCGCCGTTCTCGCCCTGGCCCGGCCGGACCGCCGTCAGATCCAGATCGGCGATCGGCACGTCGTCACGTGTCGCGGACTCGCCCTCGGTCACGCTGGTGACGTCGGCGGTGATCTCCCCGTCCTCGCGGCCGGTGTTGACCTTCACATCGCTCAACTCGATGTCGAGGACGCCGTGGTGACCCTCGAAACGCACGCTTCCTTCGAAGGCGGTGGCGGTGGCGTGCGTGCCGGTGTCGTAGGTGCCCGTGCCGTCGGTGAAGGTGAACACGCCGTTGCCGGCGGCCTGGGTGGCACCGTCGGCGGCCGTGATCTTCCCACTGGCGACGGGCGAGAGCAGGTACTTGCGGAAGGACTCCTTGAAGCCCCACTCCAGGGTGCCGTCCTTCAGTTCGAGCTGCGGCGCGGCGGGGGCGCCGGGCGCCGCGGGTGCGGCCGGGGCGCTGCCCGACGCGAACGCCGGGACGGCGAGGGCGGTGGCGCCGATGGCCACGACGGTGGCGACTGCCGCGGCGAGGGCTAGGGGACGACGGTTGGCTGGCATGTTCGGGGGTCTCCTCGATGAGTGGGAACGCGCTGAAGGAGTGGGGGGTGGGGCGGGGGAAAGGAGGTCAGATTCCGCCGGAGCCGTGACCGGAGCCGGAGCCGGGGCCGGGGCCTGTGTCCGGGCCGTCGGCCGCCGTCGTGCCGCGGCGCCGTACGCCGACGTACACCGCCAGCGCGGCGGCGAGCAGCACGCCCACGCCGATCCCCCCGTAGGTCAGGGCACGGGAGGAAGAGGAGGCGGAGGCGGACGCGGCATCGTCCGCCTCCGCCGGCTTGGGGGAATCGCCTGTCGCCGTAAGGGAATCGGGCTCGGCGGACGCCTCGGCGTCGCTGCCCAGATCGGGCAGCGCGGGCAGCTTCGCCTTCCTGTCCACGGCGAAGGCGAGTGAGACGGGGTCCATCGCGGTGCCCGCCTTGTACAGGGACCCGAAGGCCTCGGCACCGGCCTCGGTGAGCGTGGCGGGGGCCTCGGTGAGTGCGGCGAGACCGTTCTTGGGGGTGAGGTCCGCGGCGGCGAAGGTGACCAGCGGGACGGCCTTGGCCGGCGCCCCGCCCTCGCTCGCGACATCGGCGGCCAGGGTGCCCTTCCCGCCCTTCACCTGGACGCTGATGCCGCTCAGCGTCAGGTCCAGCCGGTTTCCGGTGAAGCGGACGCTGCCCGCGAAGTCGGCGACGAACGTCTGCTTCTTCGTGTCGTACGCGCCCTTCCCCTTCGGGAAGCGGAAGAGCGCGCCACCGTCCTGCGCCCCGCCGCCGAGCGTCCAGCGCCCCTTGGCGATGGAGCCGGTGACGTACTCACGGAAGGTACGGCGTACGCCCCAGTCGACGGCCGCGTCCTCCAGAGCGCCCTTCGCCCGCTCGCGCTCCGCCTTGTCGGTGCCCTCGTCCGCGTCCTTGTCCGTCCCGGCCGGTTTCGGCGCGGGCTTCTCGGCCGGTGCCTTCGCGGCGGCCACGTCCACGGAGAGGCTGACCGGATCGAGGGGCGTGCCCGCCGTGTAGTAGCCGGCGAAGGCGGTGGCGCCCTGTGCGGTGAGCGTGGAGGGGACGTTGCTGAGGGCGACCGGGCCGGCGCCGCCCCTCATGTCGATCCCGCCGAGATCGAGTGTGGCGAGCGGGACCTGCGACGACGTGGTGATCTTGCCGCTCCCCTTGGCCTTGCTGGTCATGTCGGCGTGCAGGATGCCCCGGCCGCCGGAGATCCGGACCGTGGGCCTGCTGATGGTGAGGTCCAGCTCGTGCGATCCGTCGGGCTCGGTGTGGCCGACGAACCGGACGCCCCCGCTGAATCCGGCGCTCAGCGCGCCGCTGCCGGGGTCGTACGTCCCCGAGGCGGAGTGGAATCTGAACCGGCTGCCGCCCACGGTCGCCGCTCCCCCGGTCAGGCTCCAACTGCCGCCCGCGATGGGCCCGGTGACATAGCTCTGGAACGAGGACCTGATCCCCCAGTCGAGCCTGCCGCCCTGCACGGCGCGGGTCGCCGCGTGAGCCGTGGCCGCCGGGAGCAGGGCCCCGAGGAGCGCGGCGAGCAGCGCGACGGCGAGAGCGCGCGCCGGTCTGGACGACAGCATCTGAGATCACTCCTACGTAGGAGACGGCGGCGGCCATGGGCACGCCGAACCAGCCCGGTTGAAGGACCCCGGGTCTGGTAAGCAAGGTAAGGCTAACCTAAGCTATCTCCAGCCCGGTTCGGAACCCTTCCGTCCCGGGCGCCTCAACGGGACTCCACACAACGACGGGACGGTGCACTCCGTGCGCACTCAACGCCTGGCGGGCGCAGTCATCTCGGTGCTCACCCTCGCCCTGCTCGCCACCGGCTGCGCCGGCAACGACGGCGGCGGAAGCGGCAGCGGCGGCAGCGGCGGCGGGACCGCGAATCGCGCGGGGGCCGCCGCCACCGCAGACCGGATCGAGCCGCCGGCCACCGTCCCCGAGCCCCGGCTGCCGGTCACCGTGGACTCCGCCGACGGCACGAAGGTCACCGTCACCTCCGCCGACCGGCTCGTCCCCCTCACCGGTTCGCTCAACGAGATCGTCTTCACCCTCGGGCTCGGCGAGCACGTCGTGGCCCGTGACATCACCGCCACCTTCGAACAGGCCGAGAGACTCCCCGTGGTGACCCGCGCGCACGACGTCTCGGCCGAGAGCGTCCTCTCCCTCAGGCCGACACTCGTCATCGCCGAGACCACCACCGGACCGGCGGAGGCCGTCGACCAGATACGGGACGCCGGAATCCCCCTGCTCGTCGTGGAGCCCGCGAAGAGCCTGGACGATGTCGGAAAACGCATCACGACGGTGGCGCACGCGCTGGGCGTGGACGCGGCGGGCGAGGAGCTGAGCTCGCGTACGGCCGAGCGGATCGCCGCCGTACAGAAGCGGATCCCGGCACCGGCCGACGGCGCGAAGCCGCGCGTCGCCTTCCTCTATCTGCGCGGCTCGGCGTCCGTCTATCTGCTGGGCGGCCGTGATTCCGGGGCGAGTTCACTGCTGGAGGCGGCCGGCGCCGTCGACGCGGGCAAGGAGTCCGGCCTCGACAAGGACTTCACCGCGATCACCAGCGAGGCACTGGCGAAGGCCGCGCCCGACGCGATCCTCCTGATGACCAAGGGACTTGAATCGGTGGGCGGTCCCGACGGACTGGTGAAGATCCCGGGCGTCGCCGAGACACCCGCCGGTCTCGACCGCCGTTTCCTCTCCGTCGACGACGGCGTACTGCTCAACTACGGGCCCCGTACGGACCAGGTGCTCGCCTCCCTGGTCGAGCAGCTCTACCCGGACGGCGAGTGACATGACGGCCGCACCCACCGCGACCACCGCGCCTCCGGACACCTCCCCGCCCACGGCCACGCCGAAGAGACAGCCTCAACGGCGCGGCAGCACCTGGCTGTTGACTGCCGGGCTGCTCGGTGCGCTGCTCGTGCTCTGTCTGCTCTCCGCCGGGCTCGGCGCGTACGACATCCCGCTCGGCGACGTCCTCTCCTCCGTCCGGCACCGGATCGGGCTCGGCGGCGCCGCGCTCGAACGGGTCCCCGAGAGCGTCCTGTGGAACGTCCGGCTGCCGCGCGTCGTCCTCGCGCTGCTCGTCGGCGCCTCGCTGGGCTGCGCGGGCGCCCTGATGCAGGGCGTGTTCGGCAACCCGCTCGCCGAGCCCGGTGTCATCGGCATCTCGTCGGGCGCGGCGGTCGGCGCCGTCGCGTCGATCGCGCTCGGCCTGAGCTTCTTCGGCAACTGGACGGTCACCGCCTGCGCGTTCGTCTCCGGGCTTCTGACGGTGCTCCTCGTGTACGCGATGTCCCGCTCCGGCGGCCGTACGGAGGTGGTCACGCTCATCCTCACCGGCATCGCGGTGAACGCCTTCGCGGGCGCGCTCATCGGGCTGTCCATCTTCTTCGCCGACAACGCGCAGATCAGCCAGATCACCTTCTGGCAGCTCGGTTCGTTGGCCCAGGCGACCTGGCCCAAGGTGCTCGCCGTACTGCCGTGCGCGCTCCTCGGTCTGGCCGTCGCGCCCTTCTACGCACGGAAGTTGGACCTCCTCGCGCTGGGTGAGCGGCCGGCCAGGCATCTGGGCGTGGATGTCGAACGGCTCCGGGTCGTCCTCGTCCTGGTCGTCGCGCTGCTGACGGCGGCCGCCGTCGCGGTGGCGGGAATCATCACCTTCGTCGGCCTGCTGGTCCCGCATCTGCTGCGGATGGCGAACGGCCCCGGCCACCGCTTCCTGGTGCCGGGCAGCGCGCTCGGAGGCGCGCTGGTCCTGGTGGCGGGCGACCTTGCGGCCCGCACGGTGGCGGCCCCGGCCGAACTGCCCCTGGGTGTCCTGACGGCGCTCTTCGGCAGTCCGTTCTTCTTCTGGTTGCTGCGCAGGACCCGGCGCAGGCAGGGGGGTTGGGCATGAAGGGCGCCACCCCCGGCCGGGGGTCCGGGGGTTGTCCCCCGGGAAAGCACAGTTGGTTGCTGCGCAGGACCCGGCGCAGGCAGGGGGGTTGGGCATGAGGGCCGGCACGGTCGTGAAGGCCGCGGCGCACAGCGTGGTGCGGAATCTGTTCGCCGTACGGGGCCGGGAGCTGCCCGCGCCCGTCGCCCACGGGAACGTGGTGGCCGAGGCTCGGGGGCTGCGGGTACGGCTCGGGGGGCGGGACGTTCTCGGTGGCGCGGACGGCGGGGTCGACCTGGTCGTACGCGCCGGTGAGGTGCTGGCGCTCGTCGGACCCAACGGGGCGGGCAAGTCGACGCTCCTGGCCGCGCTCGCGGCGGACCTCGATCCGGCCGTCGCGGACGGCGGGGTACGGATCGCCGGCCGCCCCGCCCGGAACTGGTCTGCGCCCGAACTCGCCCTGCGCCGGGCCGTGTTGCCGCAGGCAGCCACGCTCTCCTTCCCGTTCCCGGTGGCGGAGGTCGTCCGGATGGGCCGCGCCCCCTGGGCGGGCACGGCGTCGGAGGGCGAGGACGACGCGGCCGTGGCCGAGGCGATGGAGGCCACCGAGGTCGGCGAGTTCGCCCGGCGCCCCTTCTCCGCCCTCTCCGGCGGCGAACGCGCCCGCGTCGCGCTCGCCCGGGTGCTCGCCCAACGCGCCCCGCTGCTCCTGCTCGACGAGCCGACCGCCGCTCTCGACCTGCGCCACCAGGAGTTGGTGCTGCGCGTCTGCCGGGCCCGTGCGGCGGCCGGTGACGCCGTCGTCGTCGTGCTGCACGACCTCGGACTGGCCGCCGCGCACGCCGACCGGGCGGCCGTCCTGCACGAGGGACGCATCGTGGCGGACGGCCCGCCGGCCGATGTCTTCGACGGCCAACTCCTCAGCCGTGTCTACCGGCAGCCCGTCGAGGTCTTCCCGCATCCGCGCACCGGGACCCCGCTCGTGGTGCCGATGCGGACCGGTAGGGTTCGGACGGTCAGTGGGGGTCACGGAGCAGAAGGCGACCGATGAGAAGGCCGATTCGGGCAGCGGGGCTGGCGATAGCGATGTCGCTGGTCGCGAGTGGATGTATGACGGTCCACGGTGAACTGGCGGTACTGCCGGGTGCGGAGAAGTCCGAGGCGGCCCAGGCCCTCGCGGATTTCACCGAGGCGTACAACAAGGCCGACAAGGCGTACGACCCGGGGCTGGACGCCGGCCGGGTCACCGGTGCGCTCGGCGCGATCAACCAGGCCGGGCTCAAGGCCAGAAGCATCACCGATCCCGAGGGCAACGACCGGCACCAGCCGCTGGAGTTGACCGACGCCAAGTACCTCATCCCCAAGAAGGCCGGCTGGCCGCGCTGGTTCGTCGCCGACACCGACAGCAACCGGGACAAGGACGACGGCCCCGGCGACAACCGCTGGGTCCTGGTCTTCGTACGCAACGGCGCCGACCAGCTGTGGGAGGTCGCCTATCTCGCGATCCTCACGCCGGACGAGTTCCCCGAGTTCAAGACCGACAAGGACGGCTTCGCCGAACCGGCGCCCGCCGACAGCGAGACACCGGCGGTCGCTCCCGGGGACGTGGGCGCCGAGTACATCTCGTACCTGAAGGACGGCGAGCCGGAGCACTTCGCGCCCGGTCCGCACACCGACGAGTGGCGGGACATCCGCGCGAAGAACGCCAAGCTGCCCGGCCTCACCATCCAGTACAGCGATCAGCGCCTGGACACCGGGGACTTCGCGCCTCTCGCCCTCGCCACGAAGGACGGCGGCGCGCTCGTCTTCTTCGCGATCAAGTACTTCGACCGGCAGACGGCCGCCGTGGGCTTCACCCCGACCGTGAGCGCCGATGTGAAGGCGCTGATGACCGGGGAGGTGGACGACACCCTCACCAAGGAGTGGGTGTCGAGCCAGGCGGCGCTGGTGAAGCCGGCCGGGACGGACGCGGACCAGGTGAACGTGGTGAGCAGGCTGCAAGGGGTGATAGGGGCCGAAGGCTCCTGACACCCCTCGCAGGGGCGCGCCCCGAGGAGCGCGGACCGTCCGTCCGGTGACGGGGTCCGGCTCCGTTGGTCAGCGGCCGAGTGGCCAGGCCACCGGGTGCGGGTCCAGCTCGTGATTCTCGCCCGCGTACCGCGCGCACGCGTCGGTCAGCGACTCCAGCAGCGTCAGCGGGTCCGGCAGCGGATGCTCCGGTCCCCGCAGCCAGGTCATCGACAGCTCCCCGGGCAGTCTCGCCGGCGGTACGAGGACGTAGCTGCCCCGGCAGTGCCAGCGGAAGCCGGGATGCTCGTCCATCGTCTCGGGGTGGCAGTCCAGTTCACAGGGCCACCACTCGTCCTCGTCCTCGGGCGTGCCGCGGGTGGCGGTGAAGAAGAGCATCCGGTCGCCGCCGGAGTCGGCCACCGGACCGACGTCGATGCCCGCGCCGAGCAGCCGCTCCAGCGCCCTGCTGCCCGCCTCCAGCGGGACGTCGAGTACGTCGTGGACCAGACCGGTCGCGGTGATGAAGTTGGCCTCGGGCTGGTTCCTGGCCCAGCGTTCGATCTGGGCCTCGTCGGTCGTGGACTGTGTCTGCCAGGCGAAGGAGATGGGATGTCTGGCGGGGGTGGGGCAGCCGATGCGTTCGCACGAACATCGGTAGCCGATGGGGTGCGCGGCGGGCGAGACGGGCATACCGGCGGCGGCCACCGCGAGCAGCAGTGCCAGGCGGGCGTCGGGGTCCTGGGGGGATGCCGGACCGTCGTCGGTCCTTCTGGCGAGTCGGCGCAGCCACTGGGAAACCCTGCCCTCAGTGCCGCGGTAGCGGCCGAAATCGTCGCCCATCTATCCCCTCACCTCATGCATCGGCCCTCTCGGACTCTTCCATGTTCGCACCATCCTGCGCTTCGGGGGGCCGCACTCCTCAACCGGGGTGGGGAGGCGGATGCCCTTCACCGGGCGTCATCCCGGGCTATTTCGGGAAATCAGCCACCTATGCGGGCGATGGGTGCCGGTGGTGTTCGACACATTCGGCCCGGCCGGGAACTCGTCCCGTACGGGCCGGGATTCCGGTACGGCACTCAGTGCCGTGAGACGCCCCGCCGGGGCCCGCGGAAGCCGACGGAGCCGATGGGCCGGTCGGGCTACTGATCCGATGATCTCGGTGCCAGTCCGTTCAGCGCGTAGTCGACCAGCGAGTCCGCGTACTCGTGGGTGAGCGGCAGCGTCCGCAGCAGCCAGCGGTGCACGATCGGGCCGGTCAGCAGCTCCATCGCGGTGCGCGGGTCGATGTCGTCGCGTACGGTCCCCGCCTCCTGCGCGGCCCGCAGCCTGCGTACGTAGAGGGCGGCCTGCGGCTCCAGGAGCTTCTCCGCGTACTGGGCGCCGATCGCCGCGTCCACGATGCCCTCGGCGGCGAGCGCGCGGGTCGGCGCCTCGAACGTCGGATCGTTCAGCTCGTCGACCGTGGCGCGCAGCACCAGCTTCAGATCCGCGGCGAGGTCGCCCGTGTCCGGGATGTCGTACGCGCCGTCGGCGCCGCCGGCCGCCTCCGCGGCCTGTTCGCTCAGGTCGAGGAAGGCTTCGAGGAGTACGGCGGCCTTTGAGGGCCACCAGCGGTAGATCGTCTGCTTGCCGACGCCCGCGCGGGCCGCGATGCCCTCGATCGTCGTCTTCGCGTAGCCGGCCTCCCCCACCAGGGACAGGGCGGCGGCGTAGATCGCGCGGCGTGACTTCTCGCTGCGGCGGGTGGAATCCGGTGCCTTGCTTTCAGCCATTTCCCCAGCCTATCAGGACAACGAGACGCACCGTCTCGCCCACTCCGTCCCGCACCCCGTTACCGACGCGCCGTCCGGGTGCCGCCTGGGGGCCGACCGGGTGCCGCCTCCCCTCCCGTGCCGCTCCGTGAACCACCCGAACGGATCACTGCGCGAACGCCCTTCGGGGCGGACCATGGGTCGACGCACACACCCCGTGCGATCCCATCGTTCGTGAGGAGCCCTAGTTGCCTCGTGACGCCTCGCCCCGGCGCTATCTGATGTGCCCACCGGCGCATTTCAGAGTGACGTACTCGATCAACCCGTGGATGGATCCGTCGAAACCGGTGGACCTTCCGCTGGCCCTCGCGCAGTGGGAGGTGCTCCGCGACCGCTACCGCGCTCTCGGTCACACCGTCTCGCTGCTCGAACCCCGACCCGACCTGCCCGACATGGTGTTCGCGGCCAACGGCGCCACCGTCATCGACGGCCGCGTGCTCGGCGCGCGGTTCGCGCACCCCGAGCGCACGCGGGAGGCGGAGGCGCATCTGGCCTGGTTCCGCGCGCGCGGCTTCACCGAGATCCATGAGCCGGCGCACATCAACGAGGGCGAGGGCGACTTCGCCGTCACCGGCTCGTACATCCTGGCCGGACGCGGTTTCCGGTCCAGCCCGCTCTCGCACGACGAGGCACAGGAGTTCTTCGGCCGGCCGGTGATCGGCCTCGATCTGGTCGATCCGCGCTATTACCACCTGGACACGGCGCTCTGTGTCCTGGACGACGCGGCCGACGAGGTCATGTACTACCCGGGCGCGTTCTCGCGCGGCAGCCGGGCCGTCCTCGCCCGGCTCTTCCCGGACGCGCTGATCGCCGAGGAGACGGACGCGGGGGCCCTCGGGCTCAACGCGGTGAGCGACGGCCGCCATGTGCTGCTGCCGCAGGCGGCGGCCGGGCTCTTCGCACCGCTCAGACGCCGGGGCTACGAGCCGATCGCCATGGACCTGGGCGAGCTGCTCAAGGGCGGCGGCAGTGTGAAGTGCTGCACGCAGGAGCTGCGCCAGGAGCAAGAGCTGGACGTACGGCGGGAGTTGCTGCTCTCAGCCTGATTCCGGCGCGCTCGTGGGCGCGTCGTGCGGCGGCCAGGCGTCGCCCCACGACGCGTCGCGCGCGGCCCGGTAGAGCGGCCCGTGCCGCTTGCTCACCGTCTCGCGCCGCAGCCCCTCCGTCTCCGTGCAGAGGTCGAGCAGCATCTGCCCCTTGCGGGTCTGCGGCTTACGGATCACCCGCGCCCGTACCGGCTCCGCGTCGAAGCGCACCGCCGCCACATAGCTGAACTTCTCGTCCTCGTAGGCCAGCGAGCCGCCCTTGACCTGCCGGTGCAGCGACGACCGGCTGACGCGGGCGGCGAAGTGGCACCAGTCCGTGCCGGATTCGATGGGGCAGGCGCCGCTGTGCGGGCAGGGCGCCGCGACGCGCAGCCCCGCCCCGATCAGCAGGTCGCGGGCCTCGATGACGCGCGCGTAGCCGTCGGGCGTCCCCGGCTCCACGATCGCCACGGCCTGTCCGGCGCGCGCGGCCTCGGCGACGAGGGCGCCGCGATCGGCCTCGGTGAGCTCGCCCAGGACGTACGAGACGGTGACGAGGTCGCACTCGGGGAGTTTCAGACCGGTGCCGATCCTCGTACGGCGCCACTCGGCGTCCCGCAGCGCGGGCGCGCCGGATTCGGCGGCCAGCTCGCGGCCGAGGGCGAGCGCCGGTTCGGCCCAGTCCAGCACGCTCGTGGTGCGCCCGCCGTCCCCCCCGCCGTCCGGCCAGGTCGCCTCGGCCGCCCACACCGCGGCCCCGGTACCCCCGCCCACGTCCACATGGCTGCCCGGCGCCCACCCGGGCGCGGCGTCGGCGAGCGCGTCGAGCGCGGACCGTACGGCCTCGAACGTGGCCGGCATCCGGTACGCGGCGTAGGCCGCGACGTCGGAGCGGTCACGCAGCAGCGGCGTGCCGGTCGGGGTGACTCCCCGGTAGTTGGCGATCAGCCGCTCGACGGCCTGGGCGGCCTTGCTCGGCGGCAGCCCGTCGAGCAGTCCCGCGAGAGCGGCGCGGAGGACTTCGGCGGTGCGGAGGGAGGCGTTCACCGCCGAAATTGTAGGCGCCCGGGGTGTGGCCGGAATCCGACTGTCCGACACTCGGCGGGCACGGAACGGGGACGGAATCGGGACAGCACCGAACTGCGGCGGGCGCCTACCCAGTTGCTACGCTGACGGCCGTTGCCGCTCCATCGCCACACCGTGCTCGCGGGGGGACCAAGTTGTCGTTTTACCGTGCTCGCGGTCTGACGCCGATGTCCTTGATGACCAAGCGGCAGAAGATCGTGCGCATCACGCTCATCGCCGGGGTGCTGATCCTGGTGATGCTGCTCGTCCTCGCCAGCTGCGGCGGCACCAAGGACGACGCCAAGCCCCGCAAACCGGTGGCGAGCTCCGGCCCCGAGACTCAGCTGAACGTGCCCGACGCCTACAACACCCGGCGCGGCTGGGAGATCGAGGACGTGTCGCCGCAGTACGCGGTCGCCTCCGCCACCGGTCTCGTCGCGTATCTGGCGCGGGTCGACGACAACCGGTACCAGCTGCGCACCCAGTACACCGAGACCGGGAAGTCCGGCTGGTCGGGCCAGGCGTGGCGGCCCCTGGCGCCGGTGGACCGGTACCCCCGGCTGCTGTCGGTGACCAAGGGCGACAAGCAGTACTTCGTGACCTGGTCGTACGGGCGCCTCGGCGAGTACGCCCTGGCGTCGGCCGACTCGCTCGTCTCCCTCGACGTGTACGACGCGACCACCGGTGAGCAGCGGCGCGTCGAGGTGCCCTGGACGGACGCGCCGACCGTCACCGGCACCGGCCCCGGCATTCTGATCAGCGACGGCAAGGCCGTCAGCGCGGTCGTGGACCCGTCGACCGGCGAGGTGTCCCGGACCGCGCCGGGCTCGCTCGGCTTCCCGAAGGGCTGCCCGAACTGCAAGAAGCTGACCGAGGTACGCGGCGTGACCGCCAGCGGCCTGCTGGTGAGCGGCGCGAAGGAGTTCTGGGTACGGGGCGGCTGGTTCAGCAGGAAGGTCGCGCCGAAGGGCACCGAGCCGACCTCCGGAGTGCCCGCCTCCATGTCGGCCGAGCATGTGCTGGCGAAGTGGCAGAAGAAGAAGGGCGCGAAGGACGCGGCCACCCACGAGATGTGGGTGGTGCACGCCCTGGACACCGGCAAGATGGTGGCGCAGGTGCGGTGCCGTAAGCCCGCGATCAATCCGGGCGCCGAGCCGCAGCTCGTCTCCTCCCCCGACGGCCGCTACCTCATCGCGGGCAGGCTCGCCTTCGACCTGGACGAGAAGAAGGCGTTCTGCTTCGAGGAGTCGGACGGCACCAGGCCGCTGACACTGACGTCGGTGACGGACACGGGGGTGGCGTACGGGGCGACGAGCGCCCGTAACGTGACGGACGCCCTGTCCGGCGGCGGCGATCCCGTACAGGTGAGTCTCACCACCGGTGAGCCCGAGCCGCTGCCGCTCAATGTGCGGCTGCCGAGCGGGGACGCGAACGGGGTGGGGCTGTTCCGCTGGACGGACGGAGGCGACCGCCCGCATCTGATCGCCTATCTGCGGCGCGACGAGGGCTGAGCCCCGAGAACCGGGCCCCCGTCGGGTCGCCGACCCGGGAGAGGGCTCAGGGACCGACGGGCTGGGCGGCGCGGTGCTGCGGCTGCCACGGGCGGCACAGCGCCAGGAAGCAGACCAGCGACCCGACGCCGCACACCACCTGCACGACGGCCATGGGCACCGCCGTCTCCTCGCCCGCGATCCCGACGAGCGGTGACGCGACGGCGCCGATCAGGAACGATGCCGTACCGATGAGGGCCGAAGCCGACCCGGCGGCGTGCGGGGTCCGCATCAGCGCCAGGGCGTTCGTGTTGGGCATCGCGAGGCCCATGGCCGACATCAGGACGAACAGCCCGGCCGCGACCGCGACGAGCCCGGGCTCGCCGAACACCCCGCTGGTCATCAGCAGCAGCGCCGCCCCGGCGAGCGTGATGACGACCAGGCCGACGGTCAGCACCTTGTCCATGCTGACCCGGCCGACGAGCAGCCGGCCGTTGATCTGCCCGACGGTGATCAGACCGATGGAGTTGATGCCGAAGAGCAGGCTGTAGGTCTGCGGCGAGGCGCCGTAGATCTCCTGGACCACGAACGGCGAGGCGGCGATGTACGCGAAGAGGGCCGCGAAGGCGAGCCCGCCCGCCAGCATGTAGCCGGTGAAGACGCGGTCGGCGAGCAGCCCGCGCATCGTGCTGAGCGCTTCGCCGACGCCGCCGCTGTGCCGCTTCTCGCTCGGCAGCGTCTCGTGCAGCCACTTCACGACGACGAGGGTCAGCGCGATGCCGACGACCGTCAGGACGACGAAGATGCCGCGCCAGTCCGTGACCTGGAGCACCTGGCCGCCGATCACCGGGGCGATCACCGGCGCGACGCCGGAGATCAGCATCAGCGTGGAGAAGAACCGGGCCATCTCGACACCGTCGTAGAGATCACGTACGACGGCACGGGCGATCACGATGCCCGCCGCGCCCGCCAGCCCCTGGAGAAGCCGGAAGCCGATGAGCAGTTCGACGGTGGGGGCCAGGGCGCAGATCGCGGTGGCGAAGACGTACACGACCATGCCGAGCAGCAGCGGCTTCCGGCGTCCCCACCTGTCACTCATCGGTCCCACGACCAGCTGGCCGAGGGCCATACCGGTCAGACAGGCGGTGAGGGTGAGCTGCGCGGTGGCCGCCGACGAGCCGAGGGCGCGGGTGACGGCGGGGAGCGCCGGGAGGTACATGTCCATCGACAGCGGCGGGAGTGCGGTGAGCCCGCCGAGGACGAGAGTGACCACGATTCCGGCGCGTCGCGCGGCGGGGATGTCGACGCCGGTGCCGCTCCCCGTCGCGGCCGGAGAGCTGGGTATGTGCCCTTTGCGTGCGCGTGTGCTCTGGCCGCCGTCCGGCATTCACATCTCCATGTAGTTGAAACCCTCCCTATGCTCTCAGCTCTGGCCGAGTGGTCGAGACCTTTTTATGTAAGGGGCATATATGACGGCGGAACAAGACAGAAACGGCGTGGCCGGGACCGGCGACGGCACGACGCGGTGGGGCATCCTCGCCACGGGCGGCATAGCCGCGACGTTCACCGCGGACGTGCGGCGCATGGCGGGCGCCGAAGTCGTCGCTGTTGCCTCGCGGAGCGAGGCGTCGGCGAAGGCGTTCGCCGACCGGTTCGACATCCCACGGGCGTACGGCGACTGGGCCGGGCTCGTCGCCGATCCGGACGTGGACGTGGTGTACGTCGCGACGCCGCACTCCGCGCACCGCGCCGCGGCGGGGCTCGCCCTCGAAGCGGGGAAGCCGGTGCTGTGCGAGAAGGCGTTCACGCTCAACTCCCGCGAGGCCGGCGAGTTGGTGGCGCTCGCACAGGAGCGGGGTCTCTTCCTGATGGAGGCCATGTGGATGTACTGCAGCCCGGTGATCCGCCGGATGACGGAGCTGATCGCGGACGGGGCAATCGGTGAAGTCCGCACGGTGCAGGCCGACTTCGGGCTCCAGGGTCCCTTCGGTCCCGAGCACCGGCTGCGTGATCCCGCGCTCGGCGGCGGCGCGCTGCTGGACCTCGGGGTCTACCCGGTGTCGTTCGCGCAGCTGATTCTGGGCGAGCCCGACCGCGTACAGGCCGACGCGCTCCTCTCGCCCGAGGGTGTGGATCTCAACACGGGGATGCTGCTGGGCTGGGAGTCCGGGGCGACGGCTCTGCTCAGCTGCTCGGTGACCGCCGGGACGCCGTCGACCGCGACGGTCACCGGCACGGCGGGCCGGATCGAACTGCCGAGCGGCTTCTTCGCACCGGACGCCTTCGTACTGCACCGGGACGGGCGGGAGCCCGAACAGCACACGGTCGAGAGCGGGTTGACGGGGATGCAGCACGAGGCGGCCGAGGTGATGCGGTGCCTGCGGGCCGGGGAGACGGAGTCGCCGCTGGTGCCGCTGGACGGCAGCCTGGCCGTGATGCGGACGCTCGACGCGGTACGTGAGCGGGTCGGCGTCCGCTACCCGGTGGACGAGGCGGCCTGACGGGAGGCGCGGTCCGGCCGGGCGGCGAGGCGCCCGCCGCCCGGGAGTACCGCCGCCCCGGAGTACGGCACAGACTCCCGCCTACGGCACAAAAGGGCGCCGCCGCCGAGATCCGGGCCCATTGTCCGCTTATGGGTTACCTTGTTCGCCGCGACTGGTGGAGAGCTCCGCTCTCTCCGGCGCTTGGCCGCCGGTTCCGTCGGCCGTCGCACCGGCAGGCAGCGTGGCGTGCCCGCCGTCACCGGCAGGAGGAAGCCGTGATCCGGGAAGAGGCGGCACGCAGCCGTGCCGGCCGCGTTCGCCCCGCTACCGCACCCGCTCCCCGGGCCGGCTGAGCGCCGTGCCGCGGCCCGCCGACTCCGACTCCGGTCCCGACTCCGGTCCCGACCCCGGGTTCGGCGCCCTGGACGGACTGATGACCGTGGTCATGCGCGAGACCGACGCGTCGATCGCTCTGCTGTATCTGCTGCCGCCCGGTGAACAGGTGTTGTGGCTGACGCTGGTCTCCGGCGTGTCACCGCGGGTCGCCGCGCCCTGGCACCGTGCCCCTCTGGACGTGTCGAGCCCCGTCGTGGACGCCGTCCGGCAACGGCACCCGGTGTGGCTGGGCAGCCAGGGGGAGATGTCCGGCCGCTACCCGCAGCTGGGCATCGTGGTGCCGTACGACTTCATGCTCGCCGCGCTGCCGGTGACCAGTGGAACCCGGGTGTGGGGCGGTATCGCACTGGTGTGGCCCGTCCGGCACCCCCCGGGGCTCCGTCCGCGCGACAGCGAGGCGCTCTCCGCCTTCTGCCGGAACGCCGCGGGGTTGCTGGAGCGGGCCCACGACCGAGGCCGTCCGCTGCTGCCCCCGCGGGAACCGCGGTCGCTGCCCGTGGCGTCGGGCCGGCCCGATCCCGCCCGTGCCACGGCCGCGCTCCGCTTCACCGAGCGCCTTCCGCTCGGCTGCTGCGAGCTGGACCTCGACGGCAAGGTGACGTTCATCAATCCCGCCGGGGCCGATCTCGTGGGCGTCGATCCGGTCGCCCTCCTGGGCAACTACCCCTGGGAAGTGCTGCACTGGCTGAACGGTCCGGTGTTCGAAGACCGTTTCCGATACGCGGTGATCGCCCGCCGGTCCACCTCGTTCACCGCCGTTCGCCCACCCGAGACACCGCTTCTCTTCGAGCTGTACCCCGGCGGCAGCGGTATCAGCGTGCACATCACACCCGCCACCGGCCAGGAGCACGTCACCTCCCAGGAGGCCCCGTCGGAGGGCGAACCGGTCGGTGCGATGGGGCTGTACCACCTGACGCACATGTCGGCCGTACTCGCCGAGGCCGTGGGCGTCCAGGACGTGGTCGATCTCGCCGCCGACCAGATCGTGCCCGGCTTCGGCCCGCAGGGCCTGGTCCTCCTGCTGGTCGAGGAGGGCCGGCTGCACGCCATCGGTCAGCGCGGCTACAGCACCGAGTTCGTCGACCGCATCGACGGTGCGCCCCTGACCTTCCGCAGCCCGGCCACGCGCGCCCTGGCGACCGACGCCCCCAGCTTCTTCCCGACCTTCGACGACTTCCTGCGCGACTACCCCGATGCGCCCCGCTACCGGAACAGGAGCGCCTGGGCCTTTCTGCCGCTGACCGCCTCCGGCCGCCCCATCGGGTCCCTGACTCTCTCCTACGACCAGCCCCGCTCGTTTCCCCCGGCCGAACGCGCCATCCTCACCTCACTGGCCGGGCTCATCGCGCAGGCCCTGGACCGCGCCCGTCTCTACGACACCAAACACGCCCTCGCCCACGCCCTGCAGACCTCCCTGCTGCCCCGCGCGCTGCCGGGCGTCGACGGCCTGGACGTCGCCGCCCGCTATCTTCCGGCCGGCCGGGGCACCGACGTCGGCGGCGACTTCTACGACCTCGTCTGCGGCACGACCACGGTCACGGCCGCGATCGGCGACGTCCAGGGCCACAACACCGCTGCCGCCGCCCTCATGGGGCAGGTCCGCACCGCCGTCCACGCCCACGCGAACGCCGATACGCCTCCGGGGGAGCTCCTCGCGCGTACCAATGTGCTCCTCGCGGACCTCGACGCCGGGCTGTTCACCAGTTGTCTGGTCGCCCGCCTCGACCTCGCCCACAACCGCGTCCATCTCGCCAGCGCCGGGCACCCGCCGGCCGTGCTCCGCCATCCCGGCGGAGCCACCGAAGTTCTCCGCGTGCCACCCGGACTGCTGCTGGGCATCGAACCCGACGGCGAATACCCCACCACCGGACTCCCGTTTCCACCCGGCTCGGTACTCGCCCTCTACACCGACGGGCTCGTGGAGATCCCCGGCACGGACATCGACGACATCACCGACGACCTCGCGCGGCGCGTCGGCCGGGATCAAAGCAGGGACCTCGACCAGCTCGCCGACGCCCTCATGCGCCATGCCGAGGAGTCCGCCCCCCGGCTGGACGACATCGCTCTCCTGCTGCTCCGCCGTCGGGCCGACTCCTGACCGGGCGGCCGGACGCCGGACGGAAGGCGGACCGGTGCCGTCGGCGGCCTTCGCCGACGGCACCGGCCCGCCCCTTCCTGATGAGGCGGAGCGTCAGACGGGCTTGAGGCCCGGGTCGCCCGCCTCGGTCACGAAGGAGCCGGCCGTCGAGAGGGGCGCGCCGGGCGTCGTGACGGCGGACACCGTCTTGAAGTCGGCCCGCGCCTGCTGCTTGCCGAGCGTGACGGTCACATAACCGCGCCGCCCGTTGTAGAACTTCATGTGCGGGTTGGCGGTGGTCTGGTTCTCCCAGCTGGCGGGCTTGTCGGCGCCGTCCTTGCCGCTGGCGATGGAGGTGGCGACGACCTCGGTGCCCACGGTGCGGGAGGCGGGGTCGTTGAAGTCGGCCTTGAGGTCGAAGCCGTAGCCGACGTGCACATCGCCGGTCAGCACCATCAGGTTGTCGAGACCGGCCGCCTGGGCGCCGTCCAGGATCCGCTGCCGGGACGCCGGGTAGCCGTCCCAACTGTCCATCGACAGCTTGAAGTTCTCCCCAGGAACGTCACGGCGCTGCGCGAAGGTGACCTGCTGCGGCAGCAGGTTCCAGGTGGCGCGGGACTGCTTCCAGCCGTTCAGCAGCCACCGCTCCTGCGTCTCGCCGGTCAATGTACGCGTCGGGTCCTCGGACTCCGGGCCCGGAACCTGCCAGCCGTCCCCGTACGCCTGGTTGGAGCGGTACTGGCGGGTGTCGAGGATGTCGAACTGCGCGAGGCGCCCGAAGTGCAGCCGGCGATAGAGCTGCATGTCGGGTCCGTCGGGCTGCTGCGGGGCGCGCAGCGGCTGGTTCTCCCAGTACGCGCGGTAGGCGGCGGCCCTGCGCAGCAGGAACTCCTCCGGCGGGACATCGTTCTCGGGCGTCTCGTCCGCGTAGTTGTTCTCCGTCTCGTGGTCGTCCCACGTGACGATGAAGGGGTGCGCGCCGTGCGCGGCCATCAGGTCCGGGTCGGACTTGTAGAGGCCGTAGCGCAGCCGGTAGTCCTCCAGCGTGATGGTCTCGCGGTTGTAGTGCGCGGGCAGCCGCCTGTCGGTGTAGTTGCGGGCGCCGCCGACCGCCGTGACGGCGTACTCGTAGAGGTAGTCGCCGAGGTGGATGACGACGTCGAGGTCCTCGGCGGCCAGGTGCTTGTACGCGGTGAAGTAACCGTCGTGGTACGCCTGGCAGGAGACGGCGGCGAGCTTGAGCTCACCGATGTTCGCGGAGCGCGCGGGGGCGGTACGGGTGCGGCCGACCGGGCTGATCCACTTGCCCGCGCGGAAGCGGTAGAAGTAGAAGCGGTCCGCGTCCAGGCCGGGGACCTCGACGTGGACGCTGTGGTCGAACTCCGGGTGGGCCGTGGTGGTTCCGCGTCTGACGACACGCGTGAACCGCTCGTCGTGGGAGACCTCCCAGCGCACGGAGACCCTGGCCCGGGGCAGACCGCTGTCGGCCTGGTACGGGCTGGGCGCCAGACGGGTCCAGAGCAGTACGGAGGCGGGCTGCGGGTCGCCCGAGCCGACGCCCAGGGTGAAGGGGTCGCTCTTGATCTTCGAGGCGTCCAGCTCGGCGGCGCTCGCCGTGCCCGCCGTGGGCAGGTTGACGGCGAAGGCGAGCGCGGCGGCCGCGCCCGTGACGGTGAGGAAACGGCGGCGGCCGAGGTGGGCCGCGGCGGCCCTCATCTCGGGCGAGTGCGCGGCGGTCCCACTGCTGGACATACCTGTGCGTGCGGGTGTCATGTGATGTGCCCCTCCCCTGACGGCTGTTGTCAGAGGAAGTGCAGCCGGGCGTGACGTCCGATCGTTGTCGGGTACACAACATCGGGATGTCCGCCTGATGAGTTCCCCGTGCGCCTGTTATATGCCACCGCCAATTGCGCCCGGTCACGGCTCGCCGGTCCCGTATGCCCGCCGCGCCTCCTCCCGTACGCTGCGGCCCCATGGATGCTGAGCGGAAGATCGCTGTGGTGACGGGAGCGGGTTCGGGCATCGGGCGGGGCGTCTCCGTCGCCCTGACGGGCGCGGGCTGGTCGGTCGTACTCGCGGGGCGGAAGGCCGAACGCCTTGAGGAGACGGCCGCGATGGCGGCGGAATCGGCGTCCGGGACGGCCGGTACGGTGTGCGTCCCGACGGACGTCGCGCGCCCGGAGGACGTGGACGCGCTCTTCGGGACGGTGCGCGAGCGGTACGGCCGGATCGACTTCCTCTTCAACAACGCGGGCACGTTCGGCCCCGGCGGCGTACCGCTGGAGGAGCTGCCCTACTCGGCGTGGCGCAAGGTCGTCGACACCAACCTGACAGGCTCGTTCCTGTGCGCGCAGGCGGCGTTCCGGCTGATGAAGGACCAGGACCCGCAGGGCGGCCGGATCATCAACAACGGCTCCATCTCGGCGCATACGCCCCGGCCGCGGTCGGTGGCCTACACGGCGACGAAGCACGCGCTCACGGGCCTCACCAAGTCGCTGTCGCTGGACGGCCGTCCGTACCGCATAGCGTGCGGCCAGATCGACATCGGCAACGCGGCCACGGACATGACCCAGCGGATGGGGCTCGGCGTCCCGCAGGCGAACGGCGAACTGGCCGTGGAGCCGGTGATGGACGCGGCGGACGTGGCGACGACAGTGCTGCACATGGCGGAGTTGCCCCTGGAGGCGAACATCCAGTTCGCGACGGTACTGGCGACGGCGATGCCGTTCATCGGGCGGGGCTGAGGGGCGGCGCGAGGGCGGCGCCGGGGCGGCGCGGAGGGAATGCCTCCCCGTCGCCCGTCGTTGGCACGCGCATGAGCGAACCGACACTGACCGGCGAAGTCCTGCGCTACACCGCCTTCTCGACCGATCCCGCCGGCGGCAACCCCGCCGGCGTCGTGCTCGACGCGTCCCGGCTCACGGACGACGCGATGCTCGCGATCGCCGCCGACCTCGGTTACAGCGAGTCGGCGTTCCTGACGGCGCCCGCGCCGGACGGTGCCGGGGAGCCCGGGCGCGCGTTCACCATCAGATACTTCAGCCCGAAGGCCGAGGTCCCGTTCTGCGGGCACGCCACCGTCGCCACCGCGATCGCGCTGGCCGAACGGATCGGCGCGGGCGACCTGGTCTTCGAGACACGCGCCGGGACCGTACCGGTCACGGTCGCCGCCACGCGGGACGGCGGTCCGCTGCGGGCGACCCTCACCAGCGTCGAGCCGCACGTCGAGGAGGTCGAGGAGGCCGACCTCACCGAGGCGCTGGCCGCCCTCGACTGGCCGGCCGGTGATCTCGACCCGGACCTGCCCCCGCGCATCGCGTACGGCGGGGCCCGCCACCTCGTCGTCGGCGCGGCGACCCGGGCCCGACTGGCGGACCTGTCCTACGACTTCGCCCGCCTCGAAGCGCTGATGCACCGGCTGGACCTGACCACGGTGCAACTGGTGTGGCGCGAGTCGGCGGACGTCTTCCACGTACGCGACCCGTTCCCGGTGGGCGGCGTGGTCGAGGACCCGGCGACGGGCGCCGCGGCGGCGGCGTTCGGGGCGTACGCGCGTGAACTCGGCCTTGTCCCCGACACGTCGGTGCTCACCCTCCACCAGGGCGTGGACATGGGCCGGCCCGGCGTCCTGACCGTGGAACTGCGCGCGGGCGACGCGCGCGTGCGGGTGTCCGGGGCGGGGACGGCCATCCCGGCGGAGTCGCTCTAATGCGTGTCCGGCGGATCTTCCCGGCCGGGGCCGATCGCGGCAGTCCCAGGCCGGGCCGGGGGTGAATGCGCCTGTGGCGCAACAGCCGCGCGATTCGGGTGAGTTGGGCCGCGCTCAGCGGGCCGGACCCGGGCGTGGGGCCGGGGTCCGCGACGCGTAGGCGACCGGCCGGACGCCCGGGACCCGCACCGGCGGGGAGCGTGCGACTCACTCCACCGGCTCGCGCTGCTACCCACGCGCCCCATCCCGCCCGCCTATGCTCACGGCATGGAGCAGAGCGAGGTCCTGAAGCGCGTGATCGCCATCCTGACGCAGGCCGGTGACTGGCAGCGTCGACTTGAGGAGGACACCGGTCAGGAGCAGGACATGGACGCCGAGATGGGCGTCGTGACCGAACTGCTCAACGAGACGATGCCGCGCGTCGAGGTGCCGGCCGACGCGACCCCCGAAGAACTCAGCACCCTGCTCGGCCGGGAGGTCGGCGGCGCGGTGGAGCAGCTCGTGGGAGCGTTCACGCTCGCCTTCGTGACCCTGGCCCGGGTGCACGACGCCGGCGGCCCCGAGGTCTCCTCGGCCGACATCCTCCAGGATCTGGCGCTGCGCGCCGAGGAGCTGTGACCGGGGCGACCGTCAGCGCCCCCGGTTCCTGGGGTGGTCGCGGGCCGTACGCTCGTTCCCGAATTTGTACGACCCGGTCCACCGCGCCATGACCAACTGCGCGTCCCCGCTCGCGACCTGGGCGAGGAACTTGTCGGCGCGCCCGCCGCGCAGGGTGCCCGCGATCCGCCCCTGATGCGTGATGACGACACTGCCGTCGGCGTGCCGCTCGTAACTGAAACCTGTGGGTGCGGGCATGCCGGGATTCTCGCCCCTGGCCCGCCCGCCGGTCATGTCATTTCACGGCCGGGGGGGACCTGAGGGGCCAGCGGGTGGCAAGCGGCAGACGAGTCGGGCTCTACGCCGGATTCTGTCGCCCGGTCGCCTCGCGGCGGCCGGGGAGACGGCCATCCATCTAGGACCGACGTTGCCGTCGGCCTCGTGCGGTCTACCCGCGGACTCGGGCGGGCAGCCCTCGAACGTCCGCGCAGGACCGTCTCGCGACGGTCCCTCTTGACCTTGCTCCAAGTGGGGTTTACCTAGCCGCCTGAGTCACCTCAGGCGCTGGTGGTCTCTTACACCACCGTTTCACCCTTACCGGGGACCGTCCTCTTCGAAAAGAGCACAGTCCCGGCGGTCTGTTTTCTGTGGCACTGTCCCGCGGGTCACCCCGGGTGGGCGTTACCCACCACCTTGCCCTGTGGAGTCCGGACGTTCCTCGGGAGGATCCGGAGATCCTCACGCGGCCGTCCGCCCGGCTCGTCTGCCGTGATCGCCATGGTACCCGTCCTGGCGGGCCCGCGGCCGCCGGCCATGTCCTTGACCTTGCCGCAACGTCAGGGTTTCTACTGGAGCCATGCGAATCGGAGAGATCGCCGCACTCGTGGGGGTCACCTCGCGGGCGGTGCGGCACTACCACCACATGGGGCTGTTGCCCGAGCCCGAGAGGCGTGCCAACGGGTACCGCGTCTACTCCGTGCGGGACGCCGTACTCCTCGCCAGGATCCGGCGGCTCTCGGAGCTGGGGCTCAGCCTGGACGAGGTACGGGACGTCCTCGCCGACGACGCCGGGCGCGAGCTGGCGGAGGTGCTCGGCGAGCTGGACGCCGATCTGGCGCGGCAGGAGGAGGAGATTCGCGGCAGGCGGCGCAGGCTCGCCGAGCTGATGACGGAGCCGCTGCCGCCCGAGGGGCCGGTGTCGCCCACGCTGGCGCGGTTGCTGCGGGCCGCGCCGGACACGGATTCGGCGATGGCGGCCAAGGACCGCGAGCTGCTCGTCCTGCTGGACACCGCCGGCGGCGGCGAGGAGTTCTACGAGGCCCTGCACCCCCTGCTGGAGGACCCGGGCGTCCTCTCGCTCTACGCCCGGCTGGACGAGCTCGCCGAAGCCGCGGCGGACGATCCCCGAGTCGGGCCGCTGGCCGACGCGCTGACGGCCGTCGTCCCGGAGGCGTTGCTGGACGCGATCCCGGAGGGGGACGGGCCCCCGGTGCCGGAGGGGGTCGGGGCGGCGATTTTCCGCGACTTCTCCCCGGCCCAGGCCGAGGTGGGGCGGCTGGTGATGGAGGCACTCGGGCGGATGCGGAAGCGGCGGACGACGAAGACGGACGGGAAGAAACCGGAATGAGCAGAGCCCTGTGGGTGGTGGTGCCGGCGGAGTTCACGCTGGTCGTGTGTCTGCTGGCGGGCGTGGACGTTCCGACGCCGGTGATCCTGGCCGCCGAGGTGGTCGTGCTCACGCTGGTGGTGGCCGAGGCCGTGCTCGTACGGCGGCACTACAAAGCGGCGCGCCTGGCCGGGGCGGAGCGGCGGGCCGCCTTCGTCGGGGCCGTGGAGGCGGCCGTTCCCGCGACCGTGCGCCGGCTGATCGTCAACGAGCTGCGGGGCATGACCAGCCTCGTGCGGTGGGTGGGACGGCGTGTGCACGGCGTACGCGAGGGCGATCTCGCCGCCGCGTACACCGGGCCGCAGACGGCGATGATGTACGGCCTGCTCTTCGTGTCCGTCGTCGAGACGGTGGCACTGGCGATACTGATTCCCTGGCCGCTGGTGCACATGATCCTGCTGGTGCTCGACGTGTACGGCGTGCTGATGGTGCTGGCGCTGCACGCGAGCTGCGTGACCCGGCCGCACGTCGTGGGCGCCGACGGGTCGCTCCGGGTGCGCTGGGGCGCGCTGTTCGACATGACGATCACGGGAGACCGGATCGGCTCGGCACGCGTCGAACGCCGGTACCCGGACGGCTCGTTGATCCGGATCGACGAGCCCGGCGGCACACTCGATCTGATCGTGGGCGGCCAGACGACGGTACGGGTGGAGCTGACCGAGCCGGTCGAGTTCGTACGGCCCATGGGCGCACGCGGTACGGCGACGGTGGTCCGCTTCCACGCGGACGATCCGGCGGCGCTGGTGGCCCGGCTCACGCGGCTCGGGAAGGCGCGCGACGAGGCACCCGACGAGGCCGTCGGCGACGTCAGCGTGTGAGGGCGAACACGGCCCTGCGCGGGCACCGGGTAAGCGGCTGGGTGCGTGCGCGCTCCACCGCTTAACCTGGCGGAACGGGGGCCGCACCCCCCGTTCCGTACGTCCATGAGGAGAACCACCGTGCTCGTGCTGTTGCCGCCGTCGGAAGGCAAGGCCGCCTCCGGCCGCGGGGCTCCGCTGAAGCCGGAGTCACTGTCACTGCCCGCCCTTTCCGGGGCGCGCGCCGCCGTACTGGACGAGCTGGTCGAGCTGTGTGCCGCCGACGAGGAGAAGGCCGCGGAGGTCCTGGGCCTGAGCGAGGGGCTGCGCGGCGAGATCGCGAAGAACGTGGAGCTGCGGACCGCGGGGACGCGGCCGGCCGGGGACATCTACACCGGTGTGCTGTACGACGCGCTCGGTCTGTCCACGCTGGACACCGCCGCCCGGCGGCGGGCCGGGAAGTCGCTGCTGGTCTTCTCCGGGCTGTGGGGTGCGGTACGGATCGGCGACCGGATCCCGTCGTACCGGTGCTCGATGGGCGTGAAGCTGCCGGGCACCGGGGCGCTGAGCGCGCACTGGCGCAAGGCGATGGCGCCGGTGCTGCCCGAGGTGGCGGGCGACGGGCTCGTACTGGACCTGCGCTCGTCGTCGTACACATCGGCCTGGAAGCCGGTGGGTGAGGTCGCCTCCCGTACGGCGACGGTGCGCGTCCTGCACGCGCAGTTCGTGGACGGTGTGGAGAAGCGGTCGGTGGTGAGCCACTTCAACAAGGCGACGAAGGGGCGGCTCGTCCGCGATCTGCTGTCGGCCGGTGCCCGGCCGAAGAGGCCCGGCCAACTGGCGGAGACGCTGCGCGAGTTGGGGTACGTGGTGGAGGTCGCCGAACCCGGCGGGGCGGGGCGGCCGTGGGCGCTGGACGTGGTGGTGACGGAGATCCACTGAGGGCCGCCGTCGGCCCCCCACCGCCCCCGTTGCACAGGGCGCAACGCTCGTTGCGGGGAGCGTGGGCGGCGCGGCAGGATGACCGTATGACATCCGTGCTCGACCTCGCCCCCGTTGTTCCTGTCGTCGTCGTGGACGATGTCGCCGACGCCGTGCCCCTGGCCCGCGCCCTCGTGGCCGGCGGCCTGCCCGCGATCGAGGTGACCCTGCGTACGCCGGTCGCGCTCGACGCGATCCGGGCGATCGCGGCGGAGGTGCCGGGGGCGGTGGTGGGGGCCGGGACGGTCCTTACGCCGGGGTCGGTGACGGAGTCGGTGGCGGCGGGGGCCCGCTTCCTGGTCAGCCCCGGATGGACCGGCACACTGCTCGACGCGATGCTGGCTTCCGGGGTGCCGTTCCTGCCGGGGGTCTCGACGGCGTCGGAGGTCGTGGCGCTGCTGGAACTCGGTGTGACCGAGATGAAGTTCTTCCCGGCGGAGGCGGCGGGCGGCACGGCGTACCTCAAGTCCCTGTCGGGACCGCTGCCCCGGGCGCGGTTCTGTCCGACGGGCGGGATCTCCCTGGCGTCGGCGGGGTCGTATCTGGCACTGGGCAACGTGGGCTGTGTGGGCGGCACTTGGATGCTGCCGCCGGAGGCGATCGCGGAGAAGGACTGGTCGCGGGTGGAGAAACTGGCCCGCGAGGCGGCGGCCCTGCGCTGAGGCACGACGCGCCCGAGTACGCCCGGTACGAGGGCGATCCTCCGCCTCGCGATCGCACGCGCCAACCGCCATGAGCCCCGCCCCGCGGGCCTACGACGCTACTTCTGAGGCACGCCCCGGTCGAACGTCAGAACCTGACTGTCCGTCAGCGGCCGGTAGCCCAGCCGCTGGTAGAGCGCGTTGCTCGTCGGGTTGGCCAAGTCCGTGTAGAGCAGCACCTGTTCGGCGCCCGCGTCCCGCGCCGCCCGGCTGACCGCCGCCGTGACCGCGCCCCCGTAGCCACGGCCACGCAGCCGAAGTGGCGTGTAGACAGGCGACACCCGGGCCTGGCCCGCGACGGTCGGGGTGACCGAGGCCATGGCCACCGGCGCGCCCGCGACGTCCCACAGCCACAGCCGGCCGACGGCGATGCGTTCCGCCGTGGCCCGCGTGTAGTCCTCGTCCGCCCTGACCGCCTGGCCGGTGTCGGTGGCGAAGGCGCTCATCCACTCGGCGAGGAGCGGCAGGTCCTCGGCGGTGGCGAGCCGTGCCCGGCCGGCCGGGGCGGGGTCCGGCGGGGTCAGCTCGCCCAGACGGAACAGCCTTACCCGGTGCGAGACATGCCAGCCGCCGGAGCACCCCGTCCACTCGGCGGCGAACGCCCGTACACACGCCTCCTCGCCCTGTACGGAACTCAACGACGGGTCGAGGGCGCGCAGTACGGGTACGAGTTCGCGCGCCGCCCGGTCCGGCATCGGACCGAGCAGCGGGCGCAGCGGCGGTGTCTGGACGAAGCCCGCGGAGACCGGCGCGTCCTCGCTCTCCCGCCAGTGGCCGAATCGCGCCGACGCCCCCGCCCCCGCCCCGTGGGCACGCACGGACTCGCTGATCGTCAGCAGCAGCGTCGAACGGGCGGGCTCCAGCGCGAGGCACGGGTCCGCAGCCGTACGGAACTCCTCGACGTCGTCGGTCAGTTGCCAGCCCACACCGAGCCCCCCTCTTCCCCCCGCCGCGCTCAGCGCAGGTGCGACGTGTCGTTCAGCAGACGTACCGACGCGTTGCCGTCCGCGTAGTAGGCGACCGCCGAGAGCGACGCGGCCGACAGCTCCATCCGGAACAGGGACTCCGGCGGTGCCCCCAGCGCCAGTCTGACCAGGGTCTTCACCGGTGTCACATGGGTGACGACCAGCACGGTACGTCCCGCGTACCGCTCGATCAGCGCGTCACGGGTGGCCGCGACCCGCGCCGCGACCGAGTTGAAGCTCTCGCCGCCCCCGGTCGGCGCCACGTCGGGCGAGGCCAGCCAGGCGCTGAGGTCGTCCGCGTACCGCTCCCTGACCTGGGTGAACGTCAGCCCTTCCCAGGCGCCGAAGTCCGTCTCGCGCAGCCCTTCCTCGACGCCGGCCTCCAGGCCGAGCCGGGTGGCCACGGCGCCCGCGGTCTCGCGGCAGCGCAGCAGCGGCGACGAGACGATCGCCTGGATCGTGCCGCGCGCGGCCAGCGCCGCCGCGACGGCGTCGGCCTGCCTGCGGCCCACCGCCGACAGCTCCGGGTCACTCCCGCCGCTGCCCGAGAAGCGCTTCTCGGGGGTGAGCATCGTCTCGCCGTGCCGCAGCAGCACGAAGGTGGCGGGGGCGCCGAGGTCGGCCGAGCCCCAGCCGACGGGCGGGGCGGTCTGCTCGGGGACGGCGGCGGAGAGTTCGTACGAGGCGGCCAGCGCCGCGCGCGCCTTCGCCGCGCCGGCCGCCGCGTCCCCCGGCGGTCCCTCGGGGGCGGGAGCCGCGGACCTGCGGGAGGCGGTGCCCGTACGCCTCGCTCCCGCGCCCAGCTCGGCCGTGGAGGCCGAGGGCTCCCACTGCTTGCCCTTCTTGCCCGCGTCCATGGCCTCGTTGGCGAGCCGGTCGGCGTGCTTGTTCTTCTCGCGCGGGATCCACTCGAAGCGGACCTGCCCCGTGGGGTAGATCCGCGACGCCTCGGCGGCCAGCGGCTTCATGTCGGGGTGCTTGATCTTCCAGCGGCCCGACATCTGCTCCACGACGAGCTTGGAGTCCATCCGGACCCGTACGTCGGCTGCCGGGTCGAGTGCTTTCGCGGCCTTCAGCCCGGCGATCAGGCCCCGGTACTCGGCGACGTTGTTCGTGGCGACGCCGATGTACTCGGCGGCCTCGGCGAGCGTCTCACCGGTCACCGCGTCGAGTACGACGGCCCCGTAACCCGCCGGGCCGGGGTTGCCCCGCGACCCGCCGTCCGCCTCGACGACGAATGTCGGCATCTACAGACCCGATTCGGAGGTACGGACAAGGATGCGGCGGCAGTTCTCGCACCGCAGGACGGTGCTGGGGCTCGCCGCCTTGACCTCGTTGACCTCTGTGATGTTGAGCTCCAGCCGGCAGCCCTCGCAGCGGCGCTGGTAGAGCCGGGCCGCGCCGACACCGCCCTGCTGCACCCGCAGCTTCTCGTACAGCTTGAGCAGGTCGGCGGGGATCGTCGCCGACACGGTCTCGCGCTCCTTGGTAGCCGTCGCCTCCTCGGCGTCGAGCTTCTCGGCGGCGGCGTCACGCCGCGCGACCGCGTCGTCCGTCTTGGCCTGGACGGAGGAGACGCGCTCGGTCAGCTCGGCCGCGCGCTCCTGCGCGGCCTCGCGGCGCTCCATGACTTCGAGGACGACGTCCTCCAGGTCACCCTGGCGCTTGGCGAGCGAGACGATCTCGCGCTGGAGGGATTCGAGGTCCTTGGGCGAGGTGACCGCGCCCGAGTCGAGGCGCTGCTGGTCGCGTACGGAGCGCTGGCGGACCTGGTCGACGTCCTGCTCCGCCTTCGTCTGCTCGCGCGCGGTGTCGCTCTCCTCGGTCTGCGAGGCGACCAGCAGGTCGCGCAGCTGGGTGAGGTCCTTGTTCAGCGACTCGATCTCGGCGTGCTCGGGCAGCGAGTCACGCCGGTGGGCGAGCTGCTGGAGTCGCAGATCGAGGGCCTGGACGTCGAGGAGTCGGATCTGGTCGGCGGGTTCGGCGTTCAGTTGGGGGCTCCTGAGGAATGGTGGGAGGACCAGGGGTCGGTGACCGTCTTCGAGACATGGACCCGCAGGTCCCAGTCGTGGCGGTCGGAGATCTCGTCGAGCTGGGTGGCCGCCAGTTCGCACCAGGGCCACTCGGTGGCCCAGTGCGCGGCGTCGACCAGCCCCAGCGGTGAGTGCTGAGTGGCCTCGGAGACCGGGTGGTGGCGCAGGTCGGCGGTGAGGAAGGCGTCCACTCCGGCCGCCCGTACCTGGTCGAAGAGGCTGTCGCCGGATCCGCCGCTGACGGCGACGGTGCCGACGAGGGCGTCGGGGTCGCCGGCCACGCGGATGCCCTGCGCGGTGGCGGGCAGCCGGTGCGCGGCGCGCGCGGCGAAGTCGCGGAGGGTCGCGGGGCGGTCGAGTACGCAGATCCGGCCGAGCCCGCGGCGGCCGTCGGGGTCGGACGGGTCGGGTACGAGGGGGCCCACCACGCGCAGGCCGAGCGCGCCCGCGAGGGCGTCGGAGACTCCCGGATCGGCGCTGTCGGCGTTGGTGTGCGCGACGTGCAGCGCGATGTCGTTCTTGATGAGCGTGTGCACGACGCGGCCCTTGAAGGTGCCGGCGGCCACGGTCGTGGTCCCCCGCAGATAGAGCGGGTGGTGGGTGAGGATCAGGTCGGCGCCGAGCCGCAGGGCCTCGTCCACGACGGACTGGACGGGGTCGACCGCGATCAGGACCCGGGTCACGGGGGCGTCGGGATCGCCGCAGACGGTGCCGACGGCGTCCCACTGTTCGGCCCGCTCGGGCGGCCAGAGGGCATCGAGCTGGGCGAGGACTTCGGACAGGCGGGGCACGGGGCCCAGGCTACCTGCCTGCCATGGTGCCGCGACCATGGCCGGGGACCGCTTCCCCGGCCACGGCCGCCTTCTCTCCCGGCCACACCTGTCCCCGACCGCCGGACGGGACGGTCGAGGACAGGGCGGTCCGCCCGGACCGGCCGGACGTCACTTGACGAGGAAGCCTCGCAGATCGTCCAGGACCAGGCCGGCGGCGATGGTGCCGAGGCCCAGGTACCAGGTCTCGTCGGACACGTCGATGGCCTGTCCCGACCGGACGGCCTTGAGGTTCTTCCAGAGCGGGTTCGCGCGCGCGGCGTCCCGCTTGGTGGACTTGGGGTCGCCGTACACACCGGTGAAGATCCAGTCCGCGTCCGCCTGGTCGATCTCCTCGGGGCTGACCTCGATCGCGAGGTCGTTGATCTGCTGGTTGGCGGGCCGCGGCAGACCGATGTCCTGAAGGATGATGCCGATGAACGACGCCTTGCCGTAGAGCCGGGTCTCGTTCGGCCTGTAGCGCACCATCGAGATGGTCGGCTTGTCGGCGCCGATGTCGTCCGACAGTGCCTTGACCTTCGCGTCGTACGCGTCGAGTGCCTTCTCGGCCTCGGCGCTCCGGTCGAGGGCCGCCGCGTTGAGCCGGAGGTTCTCCTTCCAGGGGAAGCCGGGTCGGATGGAGAACACGGTGGGGGCGATCGACGCCAACTCGTCGTACTTGTCGGCGGCGCGGAGCTGGCTGCCGAGGATCAGGTCGGGCTTGAGGGCCGCGATCGCCTCCAGGTTGAGGCCGTTGCTGGTGCCGACGCTCTTCGGGCTGCCCGCGCCCTTCTTGAGGTAGGACGGTATGGCGGCGGCGCCCTCCGTGGGCGCGTAGCCGACGGGTTCGAGGCCGAGGGAAACAACGTTGTCGAACTCGCCCACGTCGAGCACGATGACGCGCTCCGGTCGGGCCTTCAGGACGGTCTTGCCGAGGGCATGGGTGACGGTACGGGGGAACTCGCCCGGCTTGGCGTCGGTGCCGTAGCCCGCGGTCTTCTTCGCCGCGTCGGCGAAGTCCTTGCCACCCGTGGCGACAGCCTTCTTGTCCGCGTCGGTGCCGGGCGGGGAGGACTCGTCCGCCCCTCCGCCGGTACCGCAGGCCGCGAGTGAGAGGGCGGCGGCCAGGGCCACGAGTGCGGCTGTGCCGCGGCGTCGAACGGACATCTGTGCTCCAAAGTTTCTTACTTAGGGATGCCTTACCTTATGCATGCCCTTCCGGCTCAGCACAACCGCCCCCTCCCCCTCAGCCGAACGCTTGACCAGCCACCCTTATGTGTGAAGCGAGTTGGCCCGTGTTGTACGGCAGCGAGTGCGAACCTAGCGTCGTCGCCGGAGGTGACAGAGCGATGACAGCCTGTGTCACGGAGAGCGGGGAGAACACCGCACCGGACGGGGCCGCC
Source organism: Streptomyces camponoticapitis (assembly GCF_014646115.1). Lineage (GTDB taxonomy): Bacteria > Actinomycetota > Actinomycetes > Streptomycetales > Streptomycetaceae > Streptomyces > Streptomyces camponoticapitis. Next base: position 351,305 of record NZ_BMMV01000008.1, read on the forward strand.
CGGTGCGCGGGATTCGTGATCGCGGCGGACGGTTCCTACGCGGCGCGGCTGACCCTCGGTGCGGAGGCGGGCGCGAACCCTTCCGAACGGGAGGACGGGGAGGGGGACGGCACCGGTGCGGCCTGGTTCCCGGAGCGGTGGACGCTGAACGGGCCGGAGCCGTACGCCGTACCGCTCCCGCTCGACCAGCCCGAGGAGCCCGACGCCAAGGTGCTGCCGCTGATCGACGGGCGGGTGCTGATCCACCGTCGGGTGGCGGACCGGCAGGCGTTCTCGCTGCTGTATCCGACGGGGCCGGGCACGGGTGAACTGCCCCTGGGCGCGGTCGAGTGCCCGCGTCTCACCCTGCTGCCGCCGTCGCCCGACGGTACGAGCGCCTATGCCCTGGCCCCCGGCGAACACGGCACCACGCTCTGGCTGGTGGCGGGCGGCGCGTTCGGCCCGGAGCCGGTCGCGACCGTACGTGGACGCTGCACGGGCGGCGTCTGGCTCGACCGTACGGGGCGGCTGCTGGCCCTCGACCGCGAACTGGACGGCGTGGTCAAGTCCGTCGCCGTCGACCTGCAACGGGGCGGCGAGGTCAGCCCGTTGCTCCAGATCACCGAGGAGAGCAACGACCGGCTGCTGCTGGCGGACGCCGACAGCGGTCTGCTGCTGATCCGTTCGGACGCGCCGGGCCACGACCGGCTGGGCTGGGGCGTGCTGGGCAGCGCGCGGCCGGTGCGCTTCCCCGAGTGTCTGCGGCCGGCCGAGTGCGCGGTCACCCCTTTCGCCGTACAGCCGGGGCAGGTTCTGATGCCGGAGAGCTGCGCGGTCGCGCTGCGGATCGACGGGCCGGGCGGCACCTGGGTCGGGACCTGGCGGCCGTCGAGCCGGCAGCTCCATCAACAGGAGGCGCCGGACGGCTGGTTGGCGGGGACGGGGCTGTGGTCGCCGGAAGGGGTCCTCCAACTGCCGTACGTCACGGGCACCATGCCGTGCGGCGTGGCCCGGGTGGAGACGCCGCGTGATGCCCCCCGGGACATACCGATGGACACCTGGCATCCCGCGACGGGGGACGGAGGACCCGAATTGATCACGGAACCCGCACAAGTGGAAGTCACGGACGAAAATGGGCCCGCGTCCCGTCCAACTCGCCTGGTCCGCAAGCCGGTTCCCCTGCAGCAGGCACCCCTCACCGGGCGAACGGCCGCCGGGTAGAGCTGGTTAGTATTTTGCCGCGGGTCCGGTCGGTCGGTACGGGGACGGCCGGCCTCCCGTGTGCCACGCAAGCGGCGACATCAGCGACATCAGCGATCCAACGGGGTGACTTCCCACATGTCTGAAAGCCGAACAGACACGGCCCAGAACCGTCCGCACCAGGCGGTCGGCGACCGGGACGACACCGGCCACGGAAAACACCGGGGCGGGGCCGCCGCGACGGACGACTCCCCGTCCTCGGCGCACGGACGCCACCGCCGCCCGGGGGACAACGGGCAGAGCGGCCACGCGTCCTAGGTTCTGTCGTCAAATGTCACGCCCACATCAGGAGTGATGCGAGGGTGACAGCTGCTTCGTAGGA